>NZ_CP132480.1:2509161-3763741 GCF_030770395.1 Telluria beijingensis
GGTTACTTGTTCGGCGGCGACGGTGCTGCCCGCGCTGCCGATCACGGCGGCCATGAGAAGGGGGCGAAGTATGCTGTTCATGACGGTCTTCCTTTCGTAGTGGATCGAGATAACCTGTATTCGATGCTTTAAGGGGTTATGGGGCCAGTATTGCACGCTTTCCGTAACCGTTCAAGTATAATGTTGATGGTTATTGCGAAAGGAAGACCATGCTGGAGCACACACGAGAAGCCGCATCGACCGAGCCGCTGCTGGTGGCCGACCACCTTGCGCTCGACCTGCTCAATACCGAGGCGGGCAGCGGCGCGCTTTACGTCGAGTTCTGGAAAAGCGGCGAGGATGTCTTGCGCTGGCTGGCGCGTTGCGGGATCGATGGCGGCGCGCCGGGCAGCCGGCAGGCGATGGACGCCTTGCTGCTCGACGCCAGGGAGCTCAGGGCGCTCGCCCGCGGGCTGGTCGAACGCCGCAAACTGGGGGAGCGGGCCGATCCCGGCGACCTGATGCGGCTGAACCGCTACCTGGCCGCGCTGCAATCGGTACCGGTGCTGGAGTGGGACGAGGACGGGCCGCGGCTGGAGCGGCGGCTGGCGCCGGGAGCGTTGGGGCAGGCACTGGGGCAGGTCGCCGAAGCGCTGGCCGGCCTGCTGGCCACCGGGCAGTTCGACTACGTGCGCCAGTGCGAGCATGCCGACTGCGTGCTGTGGTTCTATGACCGCACCAAATCGCACCGCCGCCGCTGGTGCAGCATGGCCTTGTGCGGCAACCGGCACAAGGCGGCCGAGTTCCGCAGGCGCGGCCGCGCCGGCGCCTGAGTCTCCGCGAATCGACCAGTATTTACTGGCGTTGAAGGCTGGATGTCCCCATGATGCAGGTGTGCCCGATGGACGCGGGCCCGCCTGCGCCTGCAACGCTCCCGCGCGCACGGCGTACTCCTGGAGCGTCGACGACAACGAGGAGCGATCATGAGCCTGAAAGACAAGCTGCCGGCGAACCCGCTGGGCTTCGGTACGGCGCCGCTTGGGAATATGTTCCGCAAGATCCCCGAGCAGGAAGCGGCGGACACCATTGACGCCGCCTGGCGCGCCGGGACGCGCTACTTCGATACGGCGCCGTTCTACGGGGCCGGCCTGTCCGAGATCCGCCTCGGCGAACTGCTGGCGAAGTATCCGCGCGATGAATACGTGTTGAGCACCAAGGTCGGGCGCCTGATCCTGGACGAGGTCGAAGACCCTGCCGCGCGCGATATGGGCGACAAGGGCGGCCTGTTCGGGCATGGCCGGCCGAACCGCATCGTCAACGACTACTCGACCGACGCCACGCAGCGCTCGATCGAGGATAGTCTCAAGCGCCTGCGCACCGACCGCCTGGAGATCGTCTGGGTCCATGACATCGCCCAGGATTTCTATGGCGACGCCTGGCTGTCCTACTTCGAGCAGGCCCGCACCGGCGCCTTCCGGGTGCTGGACCGGCTGCGCGACGAAGGCGTGATCAAGGCCTGGGGCCTGGGCGTGAACCGGGTCGAGCCGTGCGAACTCACGCTCGACCTCGACGAAGCGCGGCCCGACGGCTTTTTGCTGGCCGGACGCTATACGCTGCTCGACCATGCGCGCGCACTGCAGCGCCTGATGCCGGCGGCGCACGCGCGCGGCGTGGAGATCGTGGTGGGCGGTCCATACAGCTCGGGCGTGCTGGTGGGCGGCACGCACTTCGAATACCAGCCGGCCTCGCCCGAGATCCTGGCGCGGGTGGCGCGGCTCCAGGCCCTGGCCGATCGCCACGGGGTGCCGATCAAGGCGGCCGGGCTGCAGTTCGCGCTGGCCAATCCGGCGGTGGCGGCGGTGATCCCGGGCGCAAGCCGGCCGGAGCGACTGGCCGAGGACCAGGCCGCGCTGGAGGCTGTCATCCCGTCCGCCTTCTGGCATGAACTGCGCGAACAGCGGCTGGTGGCGCCGGATGCGCCGCTTCCCATCGATACTCGAGGAGTTGCGGATTCGCCGCTTTCGAGAACTTGAGGAGTTGCGGATTAGGCGGTTTCGGAAACTTGAGGAGTTGCGGTATCCTGACGGCTTGACTTAAGGAAGAATCCTGATGAGAGCTGACTTTCGCCTGGCCCGCATGCTGCACGTACTCGTGCATCTTCATGGACGTACTGAAACGACGAGTTCGGAGGAACTCGCCGAGATGCTGGGCACGAATCCGGTGCTGGTGCGCCGGATGATGGGCGGACTGCGCGATGCCGGTTATGTGGTGTCGACTGCGGGCCGCAATGGGGGTTGGATGCTGGCGGCCGATCCTGACCGGATCACGGTGCTCGACGTCTATGAGGCGCTCGAGGAACCGGTGATTTTCGCGGTCGGTCCCAGCATCGACCATCCCGGCTGCGCGGTCGAGCAGGCGATCAATGGCGCGCTCGACGTGGCCCTGGCCCAGGCGGCGGGTGCCTTGCTACGTGAATTCGGACAGCGCCGGCTGTCCGAATTCCTGCCCAAGACTGCACCAGGGACGGCTTGACGCCTTATTGACGTGGGCGCGCCTGCAGCGTGACCGACGCCGGCGCCAGGCCGTCGGCCGTCACCCGCACCGTGATCGGGCCGCTGGCGCCCGGCGTGGCGCGCACGATGCCCAGCACCAGGCCATTGAAGGCGGCGCGCTCGCTCGACGGGAACGGCTCGAAGCTGGTCGGATCGCCATTATCGGTCGCCACCAGTTCGCCCGGGCCTTCGACCGTGAAGCGCACCCGCTGCATGCTGCGCGGCACGTCGATGCCGGCTTTATCCGCGATGCGCACGGTGACGAAGGACAGGTCGCGGCCGTCGCCGTCGATCGTCGTGCGGTCGGCGCTGGCCTGCAACGCGGCCGCCGCACCCGCCGTCTTGACGGAAGCGCGCGCCCATTCCTTGCCATTCCTGTAGCTCACGACGCGCACCTCGCCCGGCTCATACTTGACCTCGTCCCAGCGCAGCCGGTAGGTGAGTGGCGCCTTCTTCTTGCGGCCCTGCGATTTGCCGTTGACGAACAGTTCGGCTTCGTCGCCCGAGGTGAACACGTGCACCGGCGTGACCTGGCCCACCCGTTCCGGCCAGGTCCAGTGCGGCAGGATGTGGGCCATCTTGTGGTCCGGACGCCAGCGCGACTGGTACAGGTAATAACGGTCCTTCTTGAAGCCGGCCAGGTCGATGATGCCGGTGTAGGAGCTGCGCGCGCCGTAATACGGCGTCGGTTCGCCCAGGTAGTCGAAGCCGGTCCAGACGAATTCGCCGGCCACATAGGGGTGGCGGTCGAGCGCCGAGAACACCTTGTCGGCCGACGAGCCGAAATCGACGGCGTACAGTTCATACGAGCTGACCTGCTGCAGCTTCGAATCGCCGCCGCGGCCGTCGCGCACGATGGAGCTGTTGGCCGGATGGACCGGGAAGAAGTACACCCCGCGGCTGCTGAATGCCGATGCCGATTCGCTGGTGAGGATCACCTTGTCCGGGAATTTGGCATGGAATGCCGGGTACTGCGGCGGCGTGCGGATGCGGTCGGTGCCCTCGAACTCGGGATCCTGGCGGATGCCTTCACCCTGGTAGTTCAGGCTGATCAGGTCCACCTCGGCCGGCAGCGGCATGTCCGGCTTGGCGTAGTTCATGGCGGTGGTGGTCGGGCGGGTCGGGTCTTCCTCGCGCGCGATCCCGTGCAGGCGGCGCGCGATCGCGGCGCCATCGGCGTCGGTGTACTGCTCGCCGACCTCGTTCCCGATGCTCCACATGATGACCGACGGGTGATTGCGGTCGCGCCGGATCATCGAGCGCAGGTCCTGCTCATGCCAGTCGTCGAAGATCAGGTGGAAGTCGAGCGGCGTCTTCTTGCGCTGCCAGGAGTCGAACACCTCGTCGACCACCAGGATGCCCATGCGGTCGGTCAGTTCGAGCAGTTGCGGGTCGGGCGGGTTATGGCTCATGCGCAGGGCATTGGCGCCCATCTGCTGCAGCAATTCGAGCTGGCGCTCGGCCGCGCGCACATTGAAGGCCGAGCCCAGCGCGCCGAGGTCGTGGTGGTTGTTCACGCCGCGCAGCGCGATCTTCTCGCCGTTGACGAACACGCCTTCCTTGCCGTCGAAGCGCAGTGTGCGGATGCCAAACGGCGTCTCGACGCGGTCGACCACGCGGCCATCCTGGCGCACGATGGTCACGGCCAGGTAGCGGTGCGGCTGCTGCGTGGGCAGCGGGCCCCACAGGCGCGGCTTGGCCAGCGTCGTCGCGCCTTTCACGCTGGCGCTGGCGCCCGGGGCCACCGTCGTCGCGGCGGACGTGACGCGCGCCACCGGAGCGCCGGTCGCCTTGCCCTGGGCGTCGAGCACCAGCAGTTCGGTCACCACGTCGGCCTTGACCGGCGCGGCGCCCCTGTTGTCGAGGGTGACGCGCCAGGCGACCTGCGCCGATTCCTTCGATACCTGCGGCGTCGTGAGCTGTACACCCCACTGGCCGACGTGCAGCGGCGCGGTCTTGGTGATCCAGACATTGCGGTACAGGCCCGCGCCCGGATACCAGCGCGCCGATTCGGGCGTGTTGTCGAGACGGATCGCCACCTGGTTGCTGGCGCCCGGCGTCACGTACGGGGTGAGGTCGATGCGGAACGAGTTGTAGCCATAGGGCCAGCCGCCGGCCAGGCGGCCATTGACCCAGACGCTGGCGTAGGCCATGGCGCCGTCGACGTCGAGGAAGATCGACTTGCCGCGGTCGGCGGCGCTCAGGTCGAGGGTCTTGCGGTACCAGGCCGGGCCCCAGGTCTTGAGGCGACCCATGCCGCCGTACGGTCCGGTTTCCAGGAATGGACCGGCGATCGCCCAGTCGTGCGGCAGGCGCACCTGGGTCCAGGCGCTGTCGTCGAAGCCAAGGCGCGCGTAGGGCGCGTCGATGGCCGGGTCGGCCGCCGGCCGGGTATGGCGGCGGGACGGGTCCTTGATGAAGGCGTTGCCGCTCGGAAGGATCCAGGGTTTGAGGAGCGGGACGCCGGCGCGATCGACCTTCGCCGCCTGGTCGGGGCGGGCGTCGGCGTCCTTGCCGTCGGCCGACTTCGCGACTTCGGGGCGGACGTCGTACAGGTAGGGGGTCGAGTCGCCGCCCGGGTCACCGAGCGTAAAGCGCCAGCCGTCGTTGAAGCTGATGCGTTCGCGGGCTTGCTGTGGCGCTTGCCGGGTGGCTCCCTGCGCCGCGGCCGGGGCGCTTTGCAGCGCTGCGCCGAATGTGACCGCGATGAAGCTGACGGCGGCCACGGTGCCGAGCGATGGCCACGTTTGCTTGTCGCTGGCTGTGGATGTGTGCGGGTATGGTGTCAAGTCTCCTCCAAAGATCGAATTGTTGTGGTTCAGCGATATCGTCCTTCAAGCCTACCATTTCATAACAGAAAATGGTAGCGCATAACATCCGATGTCGTGAATCACTTCGGTGCGGATCCGGTGGCGCCCCATACATACGGCCCGATGATCGTGCCGGTGAAGCCGCCCGCCTTGCTGGTCGACAGGAAGGTCGCATCGACGTCGTTGCGCAGGACGCGCCTGACGCCGGCGGTGGTGTAGGCGAAGTGCATGCGTCCTCCATCGGCGCGGATGTCGAGGTCGATCGCGTCGCCATCGACCGGCGCGCTGGCCAGCAGGCGGTCGGCGGCGGCTTTTTCGCGTACGTAGAGGGCCAGCACGGTGCGCCCTCCGATGCGGGTCAGGCCGTAGAACAGGTGCGAGGCGTCGCTCTGGTAGGCCACCAGGCCGGCGCGGTCGCCTTCGTGGGCGGGACGGAAACGCAGGCGCGTGCTGACCGTGGCGATATGGTGTTGCTGCCGGCGCGCCATGAAGGCCGGCGTGGCTTGCAGGTCGCCCAGCCGTCCGCGCGACTCCAGCACCAGGCGCCCGTCTTCCAGCCGGTGGAATGGCGTGGCCGGGGTGCGCACGCCGATCCAGGCATCGGCCAGCCGCGCGGCGTCGAACTCGTCGGTGTAGGCGAAGTCGCCCGACAGCGGCAGGGCTTGTTCTGGCTGCGCCGGCAGCGCCGGCCTGGTGGCGACGTAGGGGATCGGCTTGCCGTCTTCCAGGACCAGTGGCCAGTCGTCCGTCCACGTCACCGGCAGCAGGAAGGTCTCGCGGCCGATGTTGTACATGCCGTTCTGGTAGGGGCGGGTGGCCAGGAATGTGGCCCACCATTGGCCGTCCGGAGTCTGGACGAATTTCGCGTGTCCCGCCGACGTCACCGGGTTCGGGCGTGCCGGGTCGAGCTTGCGCTGGCTGAGGATGGGGTTGTTCGCATATGGCGTGAACGGGCCGCGCACGTTGGCCGAGCGGAACACCACTTGCGAGTGGTTGTCGCCGGTGCCGCCCTCGGCCGCGATCAGGTAGTACCAGGCGCCGCGCCGGAAGATGTGCGGGCCTTCGATCCAGCTCGGCTCGGTCGTGATATCGACGCCGCCGTTGACCAGCAGGGTGCGCTCGCCCTTGACCGCCAGCGCGATCGGATCGAACTCCTGGACCCAGATGGCGCGGTGCCCGTCGTAGCGCGGCTTCTCGGCCGGCGCGTCGTTGCCGACCAGATAGACCTTGCCGTCGGCGTCCCAGAACAGGGAAGGATCGATGCCGCCGAAGGCCAGTTTGGCGGGTTCGGACCAGGGGCCTTCCGGCCTGGTCGCCGTCATGATCATGTTGCCGCCGCAGTCGACGCAGGTGGTGACCACGTAGAAGGTTCCCTTGTGATACGAAATGTCGGGGGCATAGATGCCGCGCGACGAACGCAGGCCCTGGAAGTTTGCTTGCGAAGGGCGGTTGATGACGTTGGCGATCTGGGTCCAGGCAGTGAGGTCGCGCGAGTGGAACAAGGGCAGTCCGGGGAAGTTCGTGAACGATGAATTGATCAGGTAATAGTCGTCCTCCACGCGCAATACCGATGGGTCGGGGTAGTAGCCGGACAGGATGGGGTTGCGATATTGGCCAGGGGTAGCAGAAGCCGTTTCCTGCGCCCGGCCTTCATAGCTGAAGCGATCGAACTGCGCAGTGGCGGGCGCTGCCGTGTGATGGTCGTCTTGGCCTGGGGTGGTGCAGGCGGCAAGCAAGGCTGCCAGGCCGGTCGTCGCAACGATGCCGGCGCGAGTACGCGAAAAGAGCATGATGTCCTTTGAGATGAAGCGCCGCGGTCCTCGGCGGTGCATTGATGGAAAAGTAGAGCGCTATTCAAATTATGTTAGGCATTGTTATCGAAACAATGTCTGACTGCAACCACCTTTTCTGGGAATTGCAGCGGGCTGCAACGGTGCGTCGAGCCGCAATCTAAATATGTAACTAACCAACATGGAGATCCATATACTCCATCTGACGATCCGTTACCGACTCCGGACACATCCCACTTTAGAAACAGCCACCAGGAGAAGGGGAAGGCCTTCGTCGCCGCAGATGAGTTCGATTCGACTGAGACCCGTCTTACCGAACACGGGCGTCGCATGGCCGCGAATGTTCGTCAACCCTTCAGCCAGCAGGCGCGGGCACCATTTCGGGGACCACTTCACCCACCATCCGCATCAGGCTGGTTCACTTCAGGTCGTTGGGGAACAGGGCTTCCGGTGGGCGGCGGGATTGGTGAGGATGAAATTCGATGGCGCCATCGCGTCGAGCAAATGGCGTACCACGAATGCCATGACATCGGTGCGATGCGGCGCCATGTCGTCGACGCCGCAGGTGGCGCTGGCTGCAGCAGCGTGCGTCGTTCAGTGTGCGATGAGCAGGGGAACGGGCGCGCGCGCCAGCAGCTCGCGCGTCACGCCTCCCAGCACCCATTCGCGATAGCGGCTGTGGCCAAAGGCGCCCGCCACGATCAGCCCGGCGCCGCTGTCGCGCGCGAGCGCCATCAGTGCCGTACCCTCGGTCGAGGTGGTGCGCTCGCGCACCACCTCGACCTGGACGCCATGCCGCGCGAGGTAGAGCGCCATGTCGGCGCCCGGTTGTTCGCCATGCCGGTCCGCGTGCTGGTCGGGGTTGATGATGGCCAACTGGACCATTGACGCCTGCTGTAGCAGCGGAAGTGCGGCGTGGATGGCGCGCAGTGCCTGCATGCCGCCATCCCAGCCGACCACGGCAACACCCGGAATCGCGGCATCGTGGTAGCCGGTGGGCACCACCAGCACAGGGCGCGCACCGTGCAGAGCGACGTATTCGGGCAGGTGGGTCGCGCGTCCCAGGCCAGCGTGCTCCGATTTGCCATCGCCCTCCTGGCTGAGGATGACCAGATCGGCGTAGCGCGATTCGAGCAGCAGGGCAAAGGCGACATCGTCGTCGCTCGCGTGCGTTTCGGGCGACTCGATGCCCAGGAGTGCGGCCTGTTGCAAGAACCCGGCAAGCCGCTGCTGAGCAGCGTCACGCAAACTTTGGAAATCGGCTGCCAGGAGCGGTGAGGGCGCAGCCATTGAGCCAGTCAGCACGGCGTAGTCGAGCCAGCTTACGCCGGTCGCGGTCATGCCGATCAGATGGGCGCCGTGGTCGGCGGCGAGCAGCGCGGCCGCTCTCAGGCGGCTTTCTTGCCCCGCCGCGCCATCGACGTATACGACGATCGTTCGGTACATGTCACTTCCTTTCAAGCATGGCCTGCGCAAGGTGGAGAAAACGCTGCGCTGTACCTTCCGGATGGCGGCAGCCAGGGAAACTGTAGAACATTTGAATGTACGCGTCATGCACGAGTTTGACGCTGATCAAATTTGTCGCACATTGAGCCAGGATGGTGGCGGCCGATTCAATCGCGGCGCGAGCGGGCAGATGCCGATTGCAGGCAGGGCACATCCACCAAGGTCGGCGATGGCGGTTGCATGGACCAGTTGACCGGTACCGGCGCAGCGGGCCGGGTATCTGGCGGAATCGCAGCCGGGAGCCGCGTGCGGGAAAGCGGATCGCCTGCCGTGATGGGAATAAAATTGTTGTCTTTATTTGATGTGAGTCAAACAAAAATCTGATCCTGCGTTACACACTGAATTAAAACGCATGCAGTGCGGCTCCATCCGCCCAAGGCAACCATGTTTCGTAAGATCCTCATACCCACCGACGGTTCCGCATTATCGGAAGAAGCGGCGTCCGCTGCCATCGCGCTGGCCCGTGGAAGCGGCGCTGAGATCGTTGCACTGTGCGTCGCGCAGGAATGCGATCGGCCTGATGGGCCGGCAGACGAGGGCACGTGGGCGGCGCGACGCGAACGTGCCTTGAGCGCGGCGGCGCAACGTGCGGGCCGGATTGCGCGTCTCGCGCGGGAGGCAGGTGTCCCGCACAGCCTGGTAACCGCCATGGCGTCCTCGGAACACGATGAAATCATACGGATAGCGCTGGACTTGCACTGCGACCTGATCTTCCTGGCCGCGCACGGCCAATGCGGTGTCACCAGGCTGATCGCGGGGAGGGTGCCGCAGCTGGTGCTGGCCTATTCGCCCGTGCCGGTGATCATGTATCGCGGCAGCACGGTGCCTGCCTGAACCTATCCTGATCCATAACCTGAACTGATCCATAACCTGAACGCCGGCGCCGCCGGCATCACGACTGGAGGCCAATATGGTCCAACGCATCCTCGTGCCGACCGATGGGTCGGATCTGTCCAAACGCGCCGCCATGGCCGCCATCGACTTGGCCAAGCGGGTTGGCGCCGAGTTGGTCGCCATGACGGCCACACCCGAATTCCATGCCATCACTGCCAATCCCGAGATGCTGGAGCAGACGCGCGAGCAGTACGCGCGTTCAAGCAGGGATAGCGGCCAGCATGCGCTGGACCAGATCGCTGACGCCGCGCGCGCGGCCGGCGTGCCCTGCACATGCGTGCAAGTGGTGTCGGACGCTCCCCATGACGCCATCATCGCGGCGGCGCGGGAGCACCGCTGCGACCTGATCGCGATGGCATCGCATGGCCGCCGCGGTATCAAGGGTTTGCTGCTCGGCAGCGAGACCCAGAAGGTACTCGTGCACGGCGCCATCCCGGTGCTGGTATGCCGCTAGCTAGTGGCGGGAGCGGAGCGTGTTCACCCGTATCCTGGTGCCCAGCGACGGATCGGCCGTCTCCCGCCTTGCGGCCGAGGCTGCGATCGACCTGGCGCAGGCCTGCGGCGCCGGCATCGTCGCCCTGTCGATCGTGGTACCTGATGCGCCACTATTGGTCGAAGGCGGCTTGGTGCCCGACCCCGGTCAGCATGAAGAAGACCTGCTCGAGCGGGCTCACGGCGTGGTCGATGCGCTCGAGAGGTCAGCGCTGCGCGCAGGCGTTGACTGCAAACCGGTAACCCGAATCGCGCCGGATGCCAGCCAGGCCATCGTCTTGGCCGCGTCCGACTACGCCTGCGACCTGATCGTGATGGGATCGCACGGTCGGCGTGGCTTGAGCAGGTTATTGGCTGGCAGCGTGACGCAGGAAGTGCTTGCCAGCGCCACGGTGCCGGTCATGGTATTTCGGCCGGCCAGGCCGGACGAACAGACGCACACGGGTGCCGTCGACGACCTGGCGTGATGACAGTGTGCGTTGGGCGCGCGCGAAATAGGCGATGGCGATATGTGCGTGTGGCACGAGACAGAGACGAAGGCGGCCGGTGGCGCCTGGACCGCCATTCGCGCCGCAATGGGGGGCGCTGGAACTGTGCTCGATCCGGAAGACGAAAAGGCGTTCGGCACGGCGGTCGATCGCACGTTGTCGGACCTGTTGCCCGCGCTGGGACCGCTGTTCGGGCTTGCCGTGGTGGTGTTCACAGTATGGGATTTCTGGATCGCGCCGGCGCGCGCGCCGCTGACGGCAACGCTACGCTTGCTTCTCGTCCTGGCAGGCGCGATGGGGTATGGACACTGGGGCGGGCGGCTCTCGGCGCCGGTCCGTTGCGCCCTGGTCTACATCTCGCATACCAGTGCGATGATTCTCAGTGCCGCACTCCTGCCGAACGGGCTGGTACTTGCCTTGCCCGCGATTAGCGGCGCAATGTTCCTGCTGGCCCTGGTCGAGCCGCGCCTCGGTCGCTTTTTTTGCATCACCTTGCCGCCGATGCTGCTGTTCATGCTGCTCGGCGCCCTGGAATTGTCCCAGCCGGCATTTGCCAGCAGCATGCTGGTCCATGCGGCCATGCTGCCTTTGGCGGCGGCAGTGTGCATGACGCAAGGAAGGTGGCGGCGTGCCGCTTTTCTCGGTGAACGGGCCCTCGCGCATGCGGCTCATCACGACAGCCTCAGCGGCGTGTTTGCGCGCGGCTACCTGGTCGAACTGGGGAACCATGACGTCGCCCTGGCCAAGCGTCATGGGCGTCCGCTGGCAATCGGCATGGTCGATATCGACTACTTCAAGCGGGTCAACGACAGCTTCGGGCATGCCGCAGGCGATTTGTTGCTGTGCGCGGTCAGCAAAGCCTGTTGCGCCCAATTGCGGGCCAGCGACTACTTCGGGAGAATCGGCGGCGAGGAATTCGTCTGCGTCATGCCGGAGACGACTGAAGACGATGCGCTGGCGTGCGCCGAGCGGATGCGCGCCGCAGTGGCCGCGATCCGGATCGAGACGGCTTCAGGAATTCTGGGATGCACGATCAGCGTCGGCATCGCGGCGTTGCAGCGGGAACATGCCGACTTTGACGGTCTGCTCGCGGCGGCCGATAGCGCCATGTACCGGGCCAAGACGAGCGGCCGCAATCGCGTCGTGCTGGCGGCGCCGCGCCTTTGCTACTGACTGACCAGTGGCTTGTCCGCCGTGTCTGCCAAGAGCGAATGCACGTGCCTGCGATCGAGCAGCTCGATGTTTTGCAGTTGAAGCCGCCACGCCCCCCATTCCTTGGACTCGCCGTCCTTGCCGCCCGCGGGGCACTGGTCGGCCTCGAATTGCGCACATGGCTGGCACTGCGGATGGCGTCGCGCCCGCCTCAACTGCCTGGACGAGCCGCCGGGCACCTGGAATAGCTGCTGCACCACGTTATTTCTACGAAGTCTACTCACCGCAGTTTGAACTTTTGATCTCAGTCAAACTCAGTGCAATATATTACGAGCACACTGCGATCTCTTAAATCGATGTCAAGGCCGATCTCTCTCATGACTTCAATACCGCGATTGCCTCGACGCCCGCACACCATGATCCAGGCGCTGGTACTGACTCTGGACCGCCTGTCGGTCCAGGTTGGCCAGACGGCACACGCGCCGGACAAGTCCCTTGCAGGCGCGTTGTGTGGTCTGGTCGCATCGGTCGAACGTGCTTTTCGCCAGGAGGATGCGCTGATGGAAGAAACCGGATATCGCGGCTTGCACGTGCAACGGAAGGACAATGCGCCGATCTTGTGCGCCTTGCGTCGTGCTGACGCGCGGGTCGAACACGGTGATATGGCGATCGGTCGCGAGATGATTGCTGCATTGCCGGGACTGCTGTCCCTGCACCGGACGACGGCGCTCGGTATGCTCAACCACAGCATGGGCGGTGATCGAGGGTGCGTGGTCATGCGCAGTGGCCGGATCCGCATCCGGACGGCCCCGCGGTACCGGCCAGGGCGGGGGCAGTGATGAATTACCGATCCATGCTAGTGCATGCGGACTTGTCACGTCATGCGACCGAACGCCACCGACTTGCGGCCCGGCTGGCCAGTGCGCACGATGCGCACCTGATCGCCGTCGCCGCGACAGGCGTGTCGCGTGCGGTGTTTCCTCATGGCTATCAGGCTGCTGCAGGAAGCCTTGAAGAGAGTTATTTCGAGCCGCTGCGCGACAGCGCGACGCAAGCGCTGGATCGCTTCGACGCCATCGCCCTCCAGACGGGAGTCGCGCACGAGACCCGCCTTGTCTGGGACCTGGCCAGCGATGCGCTCGCCCGGATGGCGCGGTTCGTCGACCTGGCGGTGGTGAGCCAGTACGATCCCGACGAAGCGCTGACCGAGCCGGGGTGGCGCATCCCCGAATACGTCGCGATCACAAGTGCCTGTCCGGTACTGGTGCTGCCATGTGCCGGCGCGACCGACACTGGCCGCCACATCCTGGTTGCCTGGGACGGTAGCAGGGAGTCCTCGGCCGCGCTGAAGGCGGCGCTCCCGATGATGCGGCGCGCGGCGCGCGTCAGTATCGTGTCTTTCCGCTCTCCGGACGATGGCGATATCCTGGACGCCCGCTGTCAGACCGATCTGGCCGCCTTCCTGGCTCGCCACGAGGCTTGCGCCGATATCCTTGCGCTTGACCGTCATATTGACCACGGACAGGCCTTGCTCGCCATGACCCAGGAAGAGGCTGTCGACCTGATCGTGATGGGCTGCTACGGACACTCGCAGTTCCGCGAACTGTTCCTGGGCGGCGTGACCAGGACGGTCCTGCGCGAGACAAGCGTTCCCGTGCTGATGGCGCGCTGAGGTCCAGGCGGCGACGCGGCCAACATCGTCATGGGTGTCCTGGTTCAACCACCTTCGCCAGCTGGAACCGCTGGGCTGTATAGCGCCAGCTGATGCTGAGGCAAACCATCGCAAGCAACCGGGCAGACAAGCCATGCCGGCCTGACTCACACTAGCCGGCCTCCACGAACGCGGGGGCGATTCAGCCGGGATTGCTCAGCACTTTGAGCAGGGCACAGGCCTGTGCGGCGGCAGCCTGCATGTCTTGCAGGTTCAGGCGGGCTGGGCTCGGCATGTCGTCTTCATCGCTTCCGTGCGATTCGACGTATCACAGTACATTACATTTCCAGGTAGATCGACGGTCGGCCGACTGGCAGGGTGCACAGTCCCGTTGCTGCCCTATTGCGTTGGAGTGCAAACACAATAGCGTCGGAGCAATTTGATATCGATCAAAAATCCATTGGTTTTTTTACTTTTCAGTCAGCTGCCATCATCCAGGAACCGAGGCCTGGCTTACACTAACACCGTTGGGGGACTTGTTCCAGCCATTGAGAATCCGGTGCCGGGCCATGCTGCCGCGACCAGTTTCAGAAGCAACCTCCCGCCGTCGAGATGAGGGGCCATGCATCAATGAGAAACCAAGCACGCGTAGTGTGCGTCGCGGTATGCCTGTCCGTCGTGGCCATGGCGTTTCCGCGCCCAGGCGCACTCGCGCAAGCAACCGCCAACGCCGCCGCATCGCAGCCGGGGCGCTCGACACCTGCCAACCGCCACGCGGCGGCAGCCCGGAAGCGTGTTGCGGAGGCAGCCGCGGTAGTGGCCAGGATGGAAGAGGTGCCGCGCCTACGGCAGTTGCTGCGGCAGGCCAAAGGCGTTTTCATCGTGCCGCATTATGGCCGTTCGGCGCTGGGCCTAGGGGTCGAGGGCGGGTCCGGGGTGCTTCTCGCCAGACGGCAGGACAACAGCTGGAGCGATCCGGCCTTCTTTTACCTCGGAAGTATTTCTCTCGGCGCACAGGCCGGAGCGCAGGGTGGACCGGTTGCGATCGTGCTCAACAACGATGCGGTGCTTGCCAAGTTCTTCCAGAACACGGATTTCTCGCTCAACGGGGACACCGGTCTGAAGGTGCTGAACTGGGCCGGCTTTATCGAGGGAAAGGCCGGTGCCGGCGATGTCGTCGTGTGGAGCGGCACCGAAAGCTTGTTCGGCAACGCGGCGGCCATCAGCGTCAACGGAATCCGCTACAGCCAGACGGCGACGACCGCCTACTACGATCGCATCGTCACGGCGCAGGATGTCATGGCAGGAAAGTTCAGCAATGCGCAGGCCGATCCGCTGAAGCTGGCGCTGGCGAATGCCTCCAGGTGACGCCGACCCGGCCCGCGCGGTCTAGAAACAATCAGTAGTCGACTCACACAAAGGGAGGATGTCATGAACAGATTAACGCGCTTTGACCCGTTCAACGAGATAACCCGTTTCGAGCCGTTCCGTAACATGGACGAGTTCTTCAATGATTTGCGCATGGTGCCGGGCTGGCGTGGCCCCGAAGCGCAACCGCGGATTCGCGTCGACGTGGCAGAAACCGAGCAGGCGTACACCTTGAAGGCGGAGATTCCTGGCGTGAACAAAGACGATATCAAGGTTGCCGTAGAGGGAAACCAGGTAACCCTGACCGCCGAGGTTCGCCAGGAAAAGGATGAGAAGACCGAGAACACGCTGCGCAGCGAACGCTACTTCGGTGTACAGACGCGCAGCTTCACCCTGCCGCAAGACGTCGACGACGCCAATGCACAGGCCATGTACAAGGACGGCATCCTGGAGCTGACCCTGCCCAAGAAGCCGGGAACCGCCCGCAGACAGCTGCAGATCCAGTAATCGCGAGGGCAGCGGGCCGCCGAACCCGGCGGCCCCGCAATAGAAAAGTCGTGCACGACGAGGCGCTGATTCATGGATCCTGTCATCAGGCGAATTGCCATCTCCACAGGAGGGGGCGACGCTCCCGGGCTCAACGCCGTAATCCGCGCGGTCGTGCTTGCTGCAGACCAGCTTGGTTGGGAATGCCATGGTATCCGGGACGGCTTCAATGGACTGCTCGCCCCCGAGCACTGCCTCGGCGAACCGGTTCTACGCCTGTCGACCGATGCCGTGCACGGCATCGGCCATCTCGGCGGCACGATCCTCGGCAGCACTAACCGGGGCAACCCGATGCGCTATCCAAAGAGTGGGAGCGGCGGGCCCATCGAACAGGATCGCACCGACGAGCTGGTTGGTCTTTGCCGCCAATGCGGCTTCGATGCCCTGATCGTTGTCGGGGGCGACGGCTCGATGAGCATCGCCGATTGCCTGCGGCGCAAAGGACTGCGGGTGATCGGCGTACCCAAGACGATCGACAACGATCTCGACCGCACCTTCCAGACTTTCGGTTTCGACTCCGCAGTAGGATTCGCGACCGAATGCATCGACCGTCTGCACACCACGGCGGATAGCCAGCACCGCGTAATGGTTGTCGAAGTGATGGGACGCTACGCTGGCTGGATTGCGCTGCACGCGGGCCTGGCGGCGGGCGCGCATGCGATCCTGCTTCCCGAAATCCCGTTCTGTCTCGATACGGTGGCGCAGGCCATCGCGAAACGCGACGCTGCCGGGCGGCGCCACTCCGTCGTCGTGGTGGCTGAAGGCGCACAGCCGCTCGGGCGGCGGCGTGAGCTGCTCGCGGCCGCCGGGGCCGGCCAGGCCGAGCGCCTGGGCGGCATTGGCGCCTGGGTCGAAGCGGGACTCGGCAGCCGTACAGGCAAGGAATGCCGCAACGTGGTGCTGGGCCATCTGCTGCGCGGCGGACGCCCTTCCGCATTCGACCGCGTCATCGCATCGCGCTTCGGGGCAGCGGCAGTCAGGATCCTGGCACGCGGCGAGCAGGGCGTGATGGTGGCGCTGGACGGGGATGGCATCGTAAGCGTGCCCCTGGCCGAGGTTGCCGGCCGCAGCAGGCGGGTTCCCATCGACGGCGATACGGTGCACACCGTGCGCGAGCTCGGCATCTGCCTTGGCGAGCGTAATGGGCGGAGCCCGGACAAAATGGACGCTGGCCAGCCGCGCTGGTGAACGCAGGATTCCGAAGCTTGCTTCGCCCATGCTGGCAAATTTGATCCGAATCAAACGAAGAAGCCCGAGCTTGCGAGAGTATTTGTTTAATCTCCATCCGCGTTGTCGGGTACAAGGTGTTGGCATGTGCCTTGCCGTACCAATGGAAGTACTGAAAATCGAGGACGGGACTGCCTGGTGCAGCGCAAGCGGCATACGGCGTGCAGTCAGCCTGTACTTGCTCCCGTCCGATGCGGTCGCGCCGGGTGACTTCGTGCTCGTCCATGTGGGATACGCCATCCAGAAGATCGTCGCGCATGAGGCAAGGACGACCTGGGAGCTCATCGACCGGATGCAGGGGGTGGAAATCCCGAAACGCGATGCACGAACTTTCGATCAGCAGGGCGCTGCTCGACCAGCTTGCCGGCCTGGTAAGGCAACATAATGCCACTGGTGTCAGCGCCATTACCTTGTGCATCGGGCCGCTGTCAGGGATCGAGCCAGCACTGTTGCGGGCAGCCTACATGCAGTCCCGCAAGCAGACCGTCGCCGAGCATGCGGACCTGATCATCCTGCCTGCCGCGGTACGCGTGCTATGCCAGGAGTGCGCCGCCGTGTCCGAGGCCACGCCGGCGCGGCTGACATGCGCGGCATGCGCGTGCTCCCGGACGCGCCTGCTGAGTGGTGACGAGATGTTGCTGGAAAGTGTAGACCTGGAGTTCGGCGCCTGAGCCGGCCGCCTTGTGAAAGGAATCCTCATGTGCGCAGATTGTGGCTGTGGAGCAAGCGAGGCGGACAAGACGCCACACTACGTGCCACTGGCGCGGAGCAGCTCGAGGGTGAAGGTCATGCGCGGCCTGCTGTGCGAGAACGACCGGGCAGCCGGGCACAACAGGCGGCATTTCGACCTCCACCAGACCCTGGCCATCAACCTCATGTCATCCCCGGGCGCCGGCAAGACCGCCTTGCTCGAGGCCAGCATCGAGGCGCTGTCGGCCACCTTCCGGATCGCGGTCATAGTCGGCGACCTGGAAACCGACAACGATGCCCGCCGCATCCGGGCCAAGGGCGTGCCTGTGGTGCAGATCACGACGGGAAGCGCCTGCCACCTCGACGCGGCAATGGTCCACGACGCCTGGCACCAGCTGCGCAACGAGCCGGTCGATCTCCTGTTTATCGAGAACGTGGGCAACCTCGTATGCCCAGCCAGCTTCGCTCTTGGCCAGCATGCCGACGTGATCCTGCTGTCCGTCCCCGAAGGCGACGACAAGCCGGCCAAGTACCCGGTCATGTTCCGCTGCGCCGACCTCATGCTGATTACGAAGATCGACCTCCTGCCTTACCTCGCGGACTTCGTGCCGGAACGCGCGCAGCGCTACATGAATGAGATTGGCAACCCTGCACCGACCCTGGCGACCTCTTCCCGCGATGGCACCGGCATGGACGAATGGTTCGGTTGGTTGCGCCGGCTGCATGCGGCGCAGGGCCACCCGGCAGAGGTTGCAACATGAGCGTCACGGCGCTGCAATGGCTGAACGAGATCGCGCGACTTCCCCTGCCCGATCGCGTCCGGATCATGAACGTCTGCGGCGGCCACGAGCGTACCGTCGCGATGGCGGGTCTCCGCACCGTCCTGCCGCCGCAAGTCGAGATCATCCCCGGCCCCGGCTGCCCCGTCTGCGTGTGTCCGGAACAGGACATCCACGATGCGATCCGCTTGGCGCTCGACCATGGGGTGATCCTGCTGGCATTCGGCGACATGCTGCGGGTGCCCGGCAACCTGCCCAAAGGCGAGGTACGGTCGCTCGAGCAGGCGCGCGGGGCGGGCGCCGATGTGCGGCCGATCGCCAGTCCGCTGGAGGCGGTCGCGGTCGCGCGCGCCAATCCGGCCCGTCCCGTGGTGTTCTTCGCGGCCGGTTTCGAGACCACCACGGCGCCGGTCGCCGCGATGCTGCTCGACGCGCCGCCGGCCAACCTGTTCCTGCTGCTGTCGGCGCGCCGCACCTCGCCCACGGTGGCCATGCTGCTGGAATCGGAGCGGCCTTCCTTCGACGCCCTGCTGGCCCCGGGCCATGTCTGCGCCGTCATGGGACAGGAGGAGTGGGGCTTCGTGGTCGATCGGCATGCGGTCCCGGCGGCGGTGGCCGGGTTCACGCCGGACAGTCTGCTGGCGGCGACTTATTCGGTGTTGCGGCAGATCGTCGAGGGCCGCTGTTTCCTGGACAATTGCTACCCACAGGTGGTGCAAGCGGGAGGGAACCCATTCGCGCAGCGCCAGCTGCTGCAGGCGATGGACGTCATCGATGCGCAATGGCGCGGGATCGGCACGATCCCGAAGTCCGGCTACCGGATTGGGCAGGCCTTCGCCGCGCACGACGCGCGCCTGCGATTTCCGACTGCGCCCACTGCGGCCGGGACGACGCGGCCACGTGCCGGACAGATGCCGCCCGGCTGCGATTGCGCCAAGGTGGTGCTGGGCAAGATCTACCCCGACCATTGCCGCCTGTACGGACGGGCCTGCACCCCGCGGGCACCTATTGGTCCCTGCATGGTGTCCGACGAAGGCGCCTGCCGGATCTGGTGGACGAGCCGGGCGCGCAGCCCGGTGCTGGCCGCGAGCGGAGAGTAGGGCATGGACAGCGCCGGCGCCGGCAGCCTGCAGGAACCCGGTGGCGAGAGCCAGGCCTGCCGCTGGCTGCTGACCGGGCGCGTGCAGGGGGTGGGCTTCCGGCCCTTCGTGTACCGACTGGCCCGGGCCTACGGCATTCGTGGCTACGTGCATAATGTCGCAGGACAGGTCGTGATCGTCGGCGAAGCCGGAGCGGCGGCGCTCGCGCAGTTCGGCCACGCGCTGCTGGCCCAGGCCCCTCGGCTTGCGCTCCCGCGCATCGCGTCCTGCGCCAACTGCGCGCCGGTCGGATTCGCCGACTTCCGGATCGTGCCCAGCGAGCAGGCGCGCGAGCGCGAGCTTCATCTGCCTCCCGATTGCTTCTGCTGCGATGATTGCCTGAGCGAGCTTGGTGATCCCGCTGACCGCCGCTATCGCTATCCCTTCATTAACTGCACGCAGTGCGGGCCGCGCTACACGCTCATCACGGGCATGCCCTATGACCGCGAGAATACGACCATGCGCGAGTTCGCCATGTGCCCGCTGTGCCGCGCGGAGTACGAGGATCCCGGGAACCGCCGTTTCCATGCCGAGCCGATCGCTTGTCCCGCCTGCGGTCCGCAATTGTGCTTCCACGCGCCAGGTTCCCCCGCGATCGATAACACGCAAGCGGCGCTGGCCGCCTGCGCCGCACAGATTGCCGCTGGCCGGATTGTCGCCGTCAAGGGCATCGGGGGCTACCACCTGATGGCCGATGCCACCAGCGAAAGTACGGTGGCCCGGCTGCGTGAACGCAAGCGGCGGCCGCACAAGCCGCTGGCGCTGATGCTGCCTGCCGGCGCGGCGCGAATCCGGTCGCTGCTCGATATCGACGAGGCCGGCTACGCGGTGCTGGCCGGTCCGCTCCGGCCGATCCTGCTGGCACGGCCGCGAACGGGTGGGCCCCTTGCGCCGAATATCGCGTCGGGCCTGCACGAAGTGGGGGCGATGCTGGCCTACAGTCCGCTGCACCACCTCCTGATCGAGGCCGCTGGCGTACCGCTGGTGGCCACCTCCGCCAATCTCAGCGGGGAGCCGGTCCTGACCGAGGCGGACGAGGTCGAGGCGCGGCTCGCCGGGGTCGCCGACGGTTATCTCCACCACGGGCGGCGTATAGCGCGGCCGGCGGACGACCCGGTGTTCAGGATGATCGCGGGCAGGCCGCGCCCGATCCGCCTGGGACGCGGCGCCGCACCCATCGACCTCGCGCTCCCGTTTCCGCTGCCTGGCCCGGTCCTGGCCGCCGGCAGCCAGACGAAGAACACGCTGGCGCTGGGCTGGGTGGCGCGCGCAGCGATGTCGCCCCATATCGGCGACCTCGACAGCGCACGCGCCATGGACGTCTTCCAGCAGACGGCGGCCGACATGGCGGCTCTCCAGGGCATCTCGCCGGCGGCGATCGCCTGCGATGCGCACCCCGGTTTCGCCAGTACCCGCTGGGCCGCCGGCACGGGACTGCCATTGATCAAGGTTTGGCACCACCACGCCCATGCGTCGGCGCTGGCGGCGGAACATCCGGATGTCGACGCCTGGCTGGTCTTCACCTGGGATGGCGTTGGTCTCGGGATGGACGGAACCCTGTGGGGCGGCGAAGCGTTCTCCGGTATGCCGGGTCGCTGGCGGCGCGTGGCGACGTTGCGGCCGCTGCGCATTGTCGGCGCCGGGCTGGCAGCGCGGCAACTCTGGCGCAGCGCGGCCGCCATGTGCTGGGATGCGGGCCACGCATGGCGTTCCGAGCGGTACGGGCTCCTGCGGCATGCATGGCGCAGGCAGCTCAACTGTCATACGAGCTCGGCCGCCGGACGGCTGTTCGATGGCGCCGCGGTGCTGCTGGGCCTGCTGGAAGAAGGTGATTTCGAGGGGCAGGGACCGATGTGGCTGGAGGCCGCCGCGGACCGGAACAAGGGCGCGGCACTGCCCCTGCCGGTGGCGAGAAATGCCACTGGTCTGTGGGAACTGGATTGGCGTCCAGTGCTGCCCATGCTGCTTGATGCGAGCCGACCGTCGGGCGAGCGTGCCGCGGTCTTCCAGGCCAGCCTTGCAAGCGGCCTGCTGGCACAGGCGCACGCGCTGCGAAGGGACACCGGGGTGCGCCGGGTCGGCCTGTGCGGGGGCGTGTTCCAGAACCGTTGGCTTACCGGGCAGGTCGTCGGCCTGCTGGCCGGGGACGGCTTCGATGTGCGGCTGGCCGAGCGGCTGCCATGCAACGACGCGGCGCTCTCCTTCGGGCAGCTGGTGGAAGCGGGAGCACGGCCATGACGCCCAACAGCCGCATCCAGCTAGCGCACGGCAACGGCGGCCGCCTGATGCGCGAGCTGATCGAAACGGTCTTCGTGCGCCATCTTGCAAACCCCTGCCTGGATACGGACCTCGATGGCGCCACGGTGCCGCTGCGCGCCGGTCATATCGTGCTCAGTACTGACGCCTTCACCGTACAGCCCCTCGAGTTCCCCGGTGGCGACATCGGCAAGCTGGCCGTCAACGGCACGGTCAACGACCTGGCCGTCGCCGGCGCCACGCCGCAGTACCTGACGCTCAACGCCATCATCGAGGAGGGCTTCGCGATTGAGCAACTGGACCGGATCGTGCTTGGCATCGCGCGCGCCGCGCGCGCCGCGCAGGTGGCCGTGGTCGCGGGCGACACCAAGGTAGTGCGGCGCGGCGAAGCCAGCGGCCTTTACCTCGCCACCACCGGCGTCGGCCTGCGGCCCGATGGGCTGCGGCTGGGCATGGCACACGTGAAGGAAGGCGATCGGATCCTCGTCAGCGGGCCGGTGGGCGACCACGGTACTGCGGTGCTGCTGGCACGCGAGGAGTTCGGGCTGGCGGGCGAACTGAAGTCCGACTGTGCCAATGTGATTGGCCTGGCACAGGCGCTGCTGCCGATTAGGGGCCTGCGCTTCATGCGCGACCCGACGCGCGGCGGGCTGGCGACCGTCTGTCACGAACTGTGCCGCGGGACCGGACTCGGCATCGTGCTCGGCGAGTCCGCCATCCCCGTCTTTCCGGAGGTGCGCGCCGTTTGCGACATGCTTGGCTACGACCCACTCTATCTCGCGTGCGAAGGCCGCGTCGTTGCCGTGGTGGCCGCGCACGCCGCCGCCGCCGCGCTGACCGCGTGGCGCAGCCTGCCCGAGGGACGCGAGTCGGCGATCGTCGGCGCCGTTTCCGGCGAACGGCGCTGCGTGATGCTGCGAACCGCCCTTGGCGGCGAGCGCTATCTCGAAGAACTGGAAGACGATCCGCTGCCGCGGATCTGCTAAGCGAGGATCGCCATGGACAGCGCACAGGCCTATTTCATGCCGCGGGCACGGCTACAGGACCTGATCGATTCGCTTGCCGCCGCCGGCTACCAGTGCATGGGGCCCAAGGCGCGCGACGGTGCCATCGTGTTCGAAGCGCTGGCGGACGCAAGCGAACTCCCGACCGGCATGCGCGACCACCAGGAGCCGGGCAGCTACCGGCTGACCGACACCGGCAGCCCGCGCGCGTTCGCCTGGGCTAACGGTCCCCAGGCCCTGAAACCGCTCCTTTTCGCGCCCAGCGAGGTATTGTGGCGTGCCCGGCGCCGTCTGGACGGGGGGCTCGATTTCGGCAGCGATGCGCCGCAGGTCCGGCCGCTGGCGGTGTTCGGGGTCCGGGCCTGCGATCTTGCCGCGCTGGCGATCCAGGACCAGCATTTCGTGCAAGGGGCGCATGGCGCGGCGCCCGATCCCTTCTACCGGATGCGGCGCGACGGCTTGTTCCTGGTCGCCGTCAACTGCAGCCATCCGGCCTCGACCTGCTTCTGCGTCTCGACCGGCGATGGGCCGCGCGCGACCCATGGCTTCGATCTTGCACTCGACGAACGGGACGACGGCTTCCTGGTCGAAGCGGGAAGCGAGCGGGGACGGGCCGTGCTGGAAGGCCTGGCGCTGGCCGCCGCGCTGCCCGCGCAGCTGGCCGAGGCGCGGGAACAGACGGCAAGGGCGGAACAGGCCATGACGCGCAGCCTGCCGGGTAGGAACCTGCGCGCCTCCCTGTTTGCAAACCTCGAGCATCCGCGCTGGGACGAGGTCGCCGACCGTTGCCTCTCGTGCGGAAACTGTACGTCGGTATGCCCGACCTGCTTCTGCCACAGCGAGCCAGAGCGGCCACGCATCGACGGCGGCGAGTCGGTCCACGCGCGCGAGTGGGACTCCTGCTTCACCCGCGGCCACAGCCACATCCACGGCCTGACGGTGCGTCCCGACACCCGGACGCGCTACCGCCAGTGGCTCACGCACAAGCTGGGCAGCTGGCACGACCAGTTCGGCCGCAGCGGCTGCATCGGCTGTGGACGCTGCATCGCCTGGTGCCCGGTCGGGATCGACATCACGGAAGAAGCCGGCGCGATCTGCAGGAGCGGACCGTGAACCCGCATCTGCCCGCCGAAGCCGAGGTCGTCGAGCGGATACAGGAATCGGCTTCGGTGTTCACCCTGCGGCTCAGGCTGTGCGATCAGGCAGTCCGCGAAGGCTACCGCTTCGATCCCGGCCAGTTCAACATGCTATATCTGTACGGCGCAGGCGAAGTACCGATCTCGATCGTCTCCGACCCGGAAGAGCCCGAGCATCTGCTGCACACCATCCGCGAGGTCGGGCGCGTCACCCATGGCATGGCCCGGCTACGCACGGGCGAGCGCATCGGCCTGCGCGGTCCCTACGGGCGGGGGTGGCCCCTGGCGCTGGCACAGGACCGCGACGTGCTGGTGCTGACGGGCGGGCTCGGCTGTGCGCCAGTCGTTTCCGTCATCAATCACATCGTCCTGCGCCGGCCCGAGTTCGGGCGGCTGACGATCATCCAGGGGGTCAAGCATGCCGAAGATTTGCTGTGGCGCGAGCGCTATGCCGCCTGGGCGGGCCTGGCCGACACCCAGGTCCTGCTCTCGGCCGATCATGGCGGCCCCCTTTGGCCCTGGCACGTCGGCCTGGTGACCGGGGTATTCGACGAGGCCCGGATCGAGACCGGGCAGACCCTGGTGATGATGTGCGGGCCGGAGGGCATGATGCGCGCCAGCGCAAGGGAGCTTGCCTTGCGCGGCGTGGAGGAGGGCAATATCTGGCTCAGCATGGAGCGCAACATGCATTGCGCGCTCGGCCACTGCGGCCATTGCCAGTACGGCGGGTCCTTCGTGTGCCGCCAGGGGCCGGTGTTCTCCTATCCTGAGATCAAGCCGCTGTTCGATGTCTGGGGATTCTGATGAAGCCGCGTATCGCCGTTCATAAATTCAGTTCCTGCGATGGTTGCCAGCTCGCCTTTCTCAACCTCGGGGAAACGCTCTTGCTGCTGCCGCAACTGGTCGACATCGTGCACTTCGCGGAAGCCGGACCGGTAGCGGCGGACGAAGCGGTGGATGTCGCGTTCGTCGAGGGAAGCATTTCGACCCCGCACGACCTCGAGCGCATCCGCCAGGTGCGGGCCAGCGCCACCTGGCTGGTGACGATCGGCGCCTGCGCGACCGCGGGCGGGGTGCAGGCGCTGCGCGGGATGGCCGACGCCAAGGCGTGGGTGCAGGGCATCTACGCCAGTCCGGAGTATGTCGAGACCCTGGTCAGTTCCACGCCGATCGCGCGGCACGTCAAGGTCGATCTCGAACTCTGGGGTTGTCCGGTCAACGGCAGGCAAGTGCTGGGCGCCCTGCGCGCCCTGCTGTCAGGCGTGATGCCGCCGGAAGAAGAAGACAAGGTCTGCCTCGAGTGCAAGCGCCGCCAGTATGTCTGCGTCATGGTAGCGCAGGGATCTCCCTGCATGGGACCGGTCACGCGCACCGGATGCGGCGCCCTGTGTCCCTCGTTTGGACGTGACTGCTACGGCTGCTACGGGCCCGCCGAGAATCTGAATACCCGGTCGCTGTCTCGCTGGCTGGAAGGACTGGGACTGGTCAGGGAAGAAGTCGCGCGCCGCTACCTGTTCATCAACAATGGCGCGCCGGCTTTCCGCAAGGCGGGCCTGGAAGCGACGGGAGCCGAAGATGAATGACAAGCGCACGGTCGGCATCCGGGTACCGGTATTGGCCCGGGTGGAAGGCGAGGGCGCGCTCGAGATCGACATCGCGGACGGCCGGATTGCCAGCCTCAGGCTGCGCATCTATGAGCCGCCGCGCCTGTTCGAGAAGTTCCTCCAGGGGCGCGCCTGGCACGAGGTGCCAGACATGGTGGCGCGTATCTGCGGGATCTGCCCGGTCGCCTACCAGATGAGTGCCGTGCATGCGCTGGAGCGCATCTTCGGGATCGATCCCGGCCCCTGGGTGCGGGCGATGCGCAGGGTGATGTATTGCGGCGAATGGATAGAGAGCCACTGCCTGCACATCCACCTGCTGGCGGCGCCTGACTTCCTGGGCTGCAGCAGTGTCATCGAGCTGGCGCAGGACCATCCGGACCAAGTGCGGCGCGGGCTGGCCCTGCAGGCCCTCGGCAACGACCTGATCCGGCTGCTTGGTGCGCGCTCGGTGCATCCAGTCGGCGTGCGGGTCGGTGGCTTCCACCATGCGCCAGCGCCGCAAGCGGCAGCGGCGCTGTGCCAGCGGCTGCGGGAGGCCCTGCCGGAAGCGCAGGCGCTGCTGGCCTGGACCGCGGCGCTGCCGCTGCCGGACAGCGCGCAGCAGTTTCCCAGCGTCGCCCTGCACCATCCGCACGAGTATCCGATGAACGAGGGCCGCATCGTGTCCAGCCAGGGGCTCGACATCGGCGCGGACGACTACGAAAGCCGCTTCGCCGAACACCAGGTGCCGCACTCTACAGCCCTGCACAGCCTGCTGCAGGGGCAGGCCTACCTGGTCGGGCCGCTCGCCCGTGTCAACCTGAACCATCATCTTCTGCCGGAACCCGTGCGCGCGGGGCTGGCCGCGGCCGGGATCCCCTTCCCCAGTTCGAATGTCTTCCACAGCATCGTGGCGCGCGCCGCTGAAGTGTGGTGCGCCTTGCTGGAGGCGCTCCGGCTCCTGGAGCAATACCGCTTGCCTGATGCGCCATGGGCGGAGATCATCCCGCGTGCCGGCATCGGGATGGCATGCACCGAGGCTCCACGCGGCATCCTGTGGCACCGCTACGAGACCGACGGCGACGGAATCATCCGGCGGGCGCGGATCGTCCCGCCGACCAGCCAGAACCAGGCACGGATCGAACAGGACCTCTTGCAATCGCTCGAGGATTTCGGCCTGGACCGTCCCGACGACGAGCTGCGCCGGCGTGGAGAGACTGTGATCCGCAACTACGATCCCTGCATCTCCTGCGCGACACACTTCCTCACGCTTGCGGTGCGGCGCCGATGAGCCGGGTCCGCATCATCGGCATCGGCTCCGCCTGCGGCGACGACCGTATCGGCTGGGACGCCATCGCGGCGCTGGAGGCCGGCGGCATGTCGGGACGCTACCCGGCCGGCTCGGTCGAAGCCTGCCGCTGCGAGCGGCCGGCCGAACTGCTGGCGCTGCTGCGCGACGTGGATGCCATCATCCTGGTCGACGCGCTGCAAAGCGGAGCCCGCCCCGGCACGGTCAGGAAGCTCGACCCCCATGCGCTGGCGGCGTCGCCCGGCTCGGTGTCGAGCCACGGCTTCAGCGTGGCCGAGAGTATCGCCCTCGGCCGGGTGCTCGCCATCCTGCCCCCGATCCTGCTGGTGTACGGCGTGGAGGCGGGTCAGGCGGCGCCAGGCACCGAGCCGGACCCGGCGGTCCGCGCCGCCATCCCGGGCTTGCTCGACACGATCGCCGACGATCTCGGCCGGATTATCCGATGAAGCGCCCGTGGCTGCGCCGGCTGGGCCTCGCGCTCGCGTCGTTACTGCTGGGTGGCGCGGCCTTCTACGGCTGGCGCGCGACCCAGCCGCGCGGGCCCGGACCAGGTTTCGTCAGCGGAAACGGGCGCGTGGAGGCCATCGAGATCGACATCGCATCGAGGCAGGCAGGCCGCGTCGCCGAGATCCTGGTCGACGAGGGCGACCTCGTCAGGCGCGGCCAGGTGGTCGCGCGCATGGACCTGCAGTCACTGCAGGCGCAGCGTGCCGAATCCGTGGTCAGGGAGCGGCAGGCACGCGACGCCGTCGCCGGCACCCAGGCCCAGCTGGCCATGCGCCGCGGCGAAGAAGCGGCGGCCGCGGCGATGGTCGTTCAGCGCCTGAGCGAACTGGAGGCGGCCGAGCGCCGGCTGCAGCGTTCCACTGCGCTGGCCGGGAAGGGCGCCATCGCGACCCAGGAACTCGATGACGATTACGCCCGCGTGCGCAGCATCGGCGCGGCCGTGGAGGCGGCGCGCGCCCAGCGCCAGGCCGCCGGCGCCGCCATCGCGTCGGCGCAGGCCCAGTTGGTCGGCGCACGCTCGGCCGTGCTGGTCGCCGAGGCAACCACGGCGCGTGTCGACGCCGAACTACGGGAGGGTGTCCTCACTGCGCCGCGCGCAGGCCGCATCCAGTACCGGTTGGCCCAGCCCGGCGAAGTCGTGGCGGGTGGCGGGAAGGTGCTGAACCTGATCGACCTGACCGACGTGTACATGAGCTTTTTCGTACCAGAGACCGCCGCCGGCCGGATCGCCCTGGGCACCGAGGTGCGCCTGCAGCTGGACGCGGTGCCCGACTTTGTGGTGCCCGCCACGGTCAGCTACGTCGCCAGTGTCGCCCAGTTCACCCCCAAAACCGTCGAAACCGCCAGCGAGCGCCAGAAGCTGATGTTCCGCGTCAAGGCCCAGGTCGACCGCCGGATACTGGAGCGCTATGCCGGCCACGTCAAGGCCGGAGTGCCTGGGGTGGCCTGGATACGGCTCGACGACAGGCAGCCCTGGCCGCCCGAGCTGGCGCTGCGGGAGACCCGATGAACGCAGGGAGCGCCCCGGCGGCCCGCGTCTCCGGCCTGCGCATGCGCTACCGGCAGGTCGTGGCGCTGGACGACATCTCGCTCGAGATTCCGGCCGGCAAGGTCACCGGCTTCATCGGGCCAGACGGGGTAGGTAAATCCAGCCTGCTGGCGGTGCTGGCCGGCGCCCGCCGGATCCAGCAGGGCAGCGTGGAAGTGCTGGGAGGCGACATGTGCAAGGCCCGCTTCCGTGCCCGGGTCTGCCCGCGGATCGCCTACCTTCCGCAAGGCCTGGGCAGGAACCTGTATCCGACCCTGTCGGTCGAGGAGAACCTGCAATTTTTCGCGCGCCTGTTCGGTCATGATGCACGCGACCGGCGCGAGCGCATCGACCTGCTCGCCAGGAGCACCGGCCTCCATCCCTTTCTCGCCCGGCCGACAGGACAGCTGTCGGGAGGAATGAAACAGAAGCTTGGGCTGTGCTGCGCCCTGATCCACGATCCCGACCTGCTGCTGCTGGACGAGCCGACCACCGGCGTCGATCCGCTGGCGCGGGCGCAGTTCTGGGACCTGATCGGTGCGATCCGCGCGAGCCGCCCGGAGCTGACGGTGCTGGTCGCCACGGCCTACATGGATGAAGCCGCGCGCTTCGACCGGCTGGTGGCGCTCGACGGCGGCCGGATCCTGGCGTCCGGCACGCCGGGCGACTTGCTGGCGCGGACCGGGGCCGCGAGCCTGGAACAGGCCTTCGTCCGGCTGCTGCCGGACACGCGGGGCGCCAGATCGGAGCCCCCGGCGCCAAGGCTGCGGCTGGATGCGGGGCAGGGCGAAGCGGCCACCGAGGCAACGTGCCTGTCGCGCCGCTTCGGCGGCTTCGTCGCGGTCAGGGAAGTCAGTTTCCGGATCGCGCGCGGCGAGATCTTCGGTTTCATCGGATCGAACGGCTGCGGCAAGACCACTACCATGAAGATGCTGGCCGGCCTGCTCGCGCCCAGCAGCGGCGAGCTGCGTGTATTCGGCCAGCGTCCGCGCGGATTCGATGCCGCCACCAGGCGGCGCGTGGGCTATATGTCGCAGGGCTTCTCGCTCTACCAGGAGCTCACTGTACGCCAGAACCTGCTGCTGCATGCAGGCCTGTTCGACCTGCCCGAGGCGAGCATCGCCCCGCGTTGCGCCGCCGTGGCCCGGCGCTTTGGGCTGGAAGCAGTGCTGGATGCCCTGCCGGGTGGTCTGCCGCTGGGTGTACGGCAGCGCCTGTCGCTGGCCGTGGCGCTGGTGCACGGACCGGAGCTGCTGATCCTCGACGAACCGACCTCCGGGGTGGATCCGGTCGCGCGCGACGGCTTCTGGGAACAGTTGCTGCAGCTGTCGCGCCAGGATGGGGTGACGATCTTCGTGTCGACGCACTTCATGAACGAGGCCGAGCGCTGCGACCGGGTCGCCCTGATGCATGCCGGCGTCGTGCTGGCCAGCGGCACGCCGCGGTCCTTGTGCGCGGAACGCAACGCGGCCTCGCTGGAAGAGGCGTTCATTGGCTGGCTGCGCCAGGCCGACGACAGCCCGGCGCCGGTGGCGCCGCCGCCGCGGCCGATGCCGGTCCGTCGCGGCGGCGACTGGCTGGGGCGGGCGGGCAGCTATTGCCGGCGCGAATCGCTGGAGCTGCGGCGCGACCCCGTGCGCGCCGCTCTGGCGATGCTCGGATCGCTGCTCCTGATGATCGTGATCGGCTACGGGATCAGCATGGATGTCGAGAACCTGCGGTATGCCGTCCTCGACCGTGACCAGACCGTGCTCAGCCGCGATTACGCGCTCAACCTGTCGGGCTCGCGCTACTTCGTCGAGCGCGCTCCGCTGTCGAGCTACGAGGAGCTGGACCGGCGCATGCGTTCGGGCGAGCTGGCCCTGGCCATCGAGATCCCGCCCGGCTTCGCACGGGCGGTCGGGCGCCGGACCCCGGTCCAGGTGGGCGCCTGGATCGATGGGGCGAACCCGGTGCGGGCCGAAACGGTGGACGGTTTCGTGCAGGGCATGCATCAGCACTGGCTCGTCACCCGGTCCGCACGCACCGGCCGGGTGCCGGAAAGGAGTGCTGTGGCGGTGGAAACCCGCTTCCGCTACAACCCGGACGTGCGCAGCATGCCGGCCATGGTGCCCGCGATCATCGCCTTGCTGCTGCTGAACCTGCCGGCGATGCAAGCCGCACTTGCCGTCGTGCGCGAGAAAGAAATGGGCTCGATCGTCAACCTGTATGTCACGCCGGTGAGGCGCAGCGAGTTCCTGATCGGCAAACAGGCGCCCTATGTGGCGCTGGCGATGCTGAACTTCGTCCTGATGACGCTGCTTGCCGTGGCCGTCCTCGGCGTGCCGCTCAAGGGCAGTATGGCGACCCTGGCACTGGCGGCCTTCCTGTTCTGCATCTGCTCGACAGGGATCGGTCTGCTCGCTTCCACCTTTACCCGCAGCCAGATCGGCGCCATCTTCTTCACGATGATCGGGACCATGCTGCCCGCCATTCAGTACGCCGGACTGATCAACCCGGTCACGGCCCTGGAGGGAGCGGGCCGGCTGCTCGGCGAAGCCTACCCGGCCTCGCACATGCTGACCATTAGCCGCGGCGTGTTCGGCAAGGCCCTTGCCATTGCCGACCTGGCGCCGGACTTCCTGGCCCTGCTGGCGGCAATCCCCGTGATCCTCGGCCTCGCGATTGCGGTGCTACCGAAGCAGGAGCGCTGACATGGCCGGTGTCTCGCTGAGGAAGATCGGCCGGCTCGGCATCAAGGAGCTGTGGAGCCTGCTGCGCGATCCGGTGATGCTGATCCTGATCGTCTACTCCTTCACAGGGGGAGTCTACGTGGCGTCCACCGCCCAGCCGGATACGCTATCGCGCGCTGCGCTCGCCATCGTCGATGAGGACGGGTCGCCGCTGTCCGTGCGCATTCGGGAAGTGTTTGCGCCACCGCAGTTCATGCCTCCCGATCTGATCACACTCGACCAGGCCGATGTCCGTCTCGACCGCGGACGCGCGACCTTCGTGCTGGTGATACCGGCCGGTTTCCAGCGCCGCGTCCTGGCCGGGCGGGACGCGGCACTGCAACTGAACGTCGATGCCACCCGGATGAGCCAGGCGTTCACCGGCAGCGCCTATATACAGCAGATCGCGCTGGGGGAAGTCGCCACCTTCCTCCAGGGGGTGCGCCTGCAGCCTCGTCCGGCGGTCGAGCTGAGCATCCGTGCCCGCTTCAATCCGGCCCTCGCCCCATCCTGGTTCGGCGGCCTGATGGAAGTGGTAAACAACATCACCATGCTGTCGGTGATCCTTACCGGCGCCGCTCTGATCCGCGAACGCGAGCACGGCACTGTCGAGCATCTGCTGGTGATGCCTGTGACGCCGCTCGAACTGATGCTGGCCAAGTCCTGGTCGATGGCGGCGGTCGTGCTACTGGCCGCGCTGACGGCGCTTCTGCTGGTCCTGGGAAGCCTGCTCAAGGTCGAGGTGCAGGGTTCGGTCGTGCTGTTCGCCATCGGCGCGGCGCTACACCTGTTCGCGACCACCTCCCTCGGCCTGCTGATGGCGACCGTGGCGCGCAATATGCCGCAGTTCGGCCTGCTGGTGATCCTGGCGCTCCTGCCGCTCGAGATGCTGTCCGGCGCGAATACACCGCGCGAGAGCATCCCGGCCGGCCTGCGCGAGCTGATGCTGCTGGCCCCTACCACGCATTTCGTCGAACTGAGCCAGGCCATCCTGTTTCGCGGCGCCGGCATTGGCACGGTGTGGACCTCGTTCCTGGCGTTGCTGGCGATCGGTGCGGCGCTGTTCGGCCTGGCGCTGTCGCGCTTTTCGCAAGCGATGCGGCAGGGCTGACCGGCTGAACAGGCGTCCGGGAGCCCGCCGTAGGAAAGTCGCTTGCAGTGCTGAACGACGACTGCGATCAGATTCGATACCCCGAACGGGAGGATAGGATGCACGATCGGTATCGGTATCGGTATCGGCATTGCAGCATTAACCCAGGAAATGGCGAATTCGGCGCCCTGCTCGCAGCGGCAGATTTTGCCTTATATCGGGCGAAATCAAGCGGCCGTGACCGCGTGGTGCTGGCGTCGCATCATTCCTCTTCGTGACTGACGCCCGGTTCACCGGGCGCGGCCGACAGCAGCGCTTCGAGGCGTCCAGGGTCGAGCAGCTCGATCTCGCGCTTGTCCAGCGCGATCCAGTGCTCGTCGCGGAAGCGGCCCAGCAAGCGACTGATGCTTTCGATCGTCAAGCCAAGGTAGTTTCCCATGTCGGCGCGCGACATGCGCAGGCGGAAGCGCCGTCCGGAATAGCCGCGTTCGGCATAGCGTGCGGACAGATCCAGTAGCAGGGTGGCGAGACGCTCCGCACCGCTCATGTCCGCATGCAGCAACGCATTTTGCTCACGCACGATCTCGTGGCTCAGGGCGGCATGGAACCGCTGCATCAAGGGCAGTGATTCATGCATCGATTCCTGAAACCTGCTGTAAGGGATCTCGCATACTTCGCTGTCTTCAAGTGCGACCGTGGTGCAGGCATGCCGTCCGGCATAGATGGCGTCGAGCCCGAGCAATTCGCCGGCCATGTAGAAACCGGTGACATGCGGATGGCCCCGGTGGTCGGGTCGCGACGACTTCAGGTGGCCGAAGCGGACCGCATAGATCATGGCAAACGGCTGGTCCTTGCGGAACAGGACCTCGTCGCGCGCCAGGCGCCGCCGGTATCCGACCAGTTTGTCGAGTCGAAGGATATCCAGGGTGCCGATGCCGGACGGCAGGCACGCGTTGCGCGCCACGCAGCGGGAACAGATCACCGCTGTTGACTGCGGGATCGGCGCACGAGTTTCGGCATGGAACGTCATATCGTTCATAGGTCCTCCCATGTGCCAGGAGTGGCTCGTGGGTCAGTATCGGATAGGGTGGCCGATCAGGCAAGGCGCATGTGGGACCATGCCCCCTTGCCTTTGGCATAGGTCCAGGCAGGAGGAAGCCCTCCCTCGTATGTTTTTTGCTGATTTTTGATTTGGATCAAACGCATGCCAGGACAGTGCGGATGCTGCCGATTTAAAGTTGGCGGCACCGGTGGGCGGTTGAACGGGGAGGGCAATGTACACACAAATAGTTGGTGGCATGGCGTGCCGCGGGGCGGAGCGATACCGTGTTAAGCCACGGCATCGGCAAGACCGGCTCGGATGATGCCTGACGCACCAGAGATCGCTCCACGAGGCCTGACCGGTGACGAAGCCGCGCGCCGCCTTTTTCGGGACGGCCCCAACCAGTTGCCCGACGCCGGCGGAAGGCGCTGGCAGCGGATCGCCGCCGATGCCGCGCGCGAACCGATGTACCTGCTTCTCGCTGGCGCGGCTGTCCTCTACCTGCTGCTGGGCGAAGCGCGCGAAGGCGCTTTCCTGCTCGGCATGGTTGTCCTGATACTCTGCATGACCCTGTTCCAGGAGGGGCGTACCGAGCGAGCACTACAAGCCCTACGAGACCTGAGTTCGCCGACTGCACTGGTATGGCGCGACGGCAGTGTGCGACGCATTCCAGCGAACGACCTGGTCGAAGGCGACGTGATCGAATTGTACGAGGGGGATCGTGTACCTGCCGATGCGTCGCTGTTGACGGCGGCCGGACTGATGGTGGACGAATCCTTGTTGACGGGTGAATCGGTCCCCGTAGGCAAGCTGGCCGCGCCTGAGGGAAGTCCTCCGGCCACCCCCGGCGGTGCCGACCAGCCATGGGTGTATTCCGGAACGCTGGTCGTGCAGGGCCACGGACTGGCGCGCGTCAGCGCCACCGGCGCACGCAGCGAGATCGGGCGCATCGGCGCGGCGCTTGGCGGGATCGCCGCACCACCCGGACGCCTGCAGCGCGAGACTGCGCAGCTGGCGCGCCGCTTTGCGCTGTTGGGTGGGGCAGTCAGTGCCATGCTGGTCGGGCTGCTGCTGCTCCGTGGCAGTGAGCTGGTGCAGGCGCTGCTCGCCGGTATCGCCTTGTCGATGTCGATGCTGCCGGAGGAGTTCCCTGTCATTCTCACGGTGTTTCCCGCCATCGGGGCGTGGCGGCTGGCGCGCAGCCAGGTCCTGACACGTCGTCTGTCGGCCATTGAGATCCTTGGCTCGACATCGGTTTTGTGCGTCGACAAGACTGGCACCTTGACGGAGAATCGCATGGCCGTGGCCCGGCTGTGGGAGAGCGGCGTCGCCTACGATCCCGCCTCGGGTGCGCCGATGCCGGCGCCGCACCGCGAGCTGCTGCAGACGGCCTTGCGGGCCAGCCGCGGGCCAGGCAGCGATCCGATGGAAGCCGCGTTCTGGCGCCTGGCTGCCAATGTCCTGCCTGAGGGCGGAGCCCTGCCGGCGAGCTGGTCGTTAGTGCATGAGTACGGGCTGACCTCGCAACGGCCGGCCCTGGTGCATGTGTGGGACCGCGGCGACGGCACGGTCCTGGTGGCGGCAAAAGGGGCTCCCGAGATGGTAGTGGCGTTATGCAGCGCGGCCGCGCCCTTGCGCGAGAAGGTCCTGGCTGCCGCTGCGGAGATGGCCGCCGCAGGGCTGCGGGTGCTGGCGGTGGCGCAGGCGTCCACTGCGAATGGACCATGGCCGGAGGATCCCGCCGGCTTCGGACTCGAACTGGTCGGCCTGATAGCGCTGGCCGATCCGCTGCGCGCCGACATCCCGGATGCCGTGGCCGCATGCCGGGCAGCAGGTCTGCGCATCGTGATGATTACAGGCGATCATCCCGAGACCGCGCGCGCGATCGCGCGCCAGGCCGGTATGGGTGCCGGCGAGGCGCTCACGGGGGCACAGATCGCGGCGCTGGAGACCGAGGCGCTGGCGCGCCGCCTCCACGGCATCGACGTCTGTGCGCGCATCGCGCCACAACAGAAGCTCGACATCGTACAGGCTCTGCAGCGTGGCGGCGCCGTCGTCGCCATGACCGGGGACGGTGTCAACGACGCACCGGCCCTCCGTGCCGCCAATGTCGGCGTCGCGATGGGACGGCGCGGCACCGACGTCGCGCGCGAGGCAGCCGAGCTGACCCTCCTTGACGACCGCTTCGCTTCACTCGTCGAGGCAATCGCGTCTGGTCGCCGAATCTTCGGCAACATGCGCAAGTCGATGTGCTATGTGTTGGCGATGCATGTGCCGATCGCGGGGATGGCCCTGCTTCCGGTACTGCTGGGCTGGCCGGTCATGCTGTATCCGCTCCATATCGTCTTCCTCGAGCTGGTCATCGATCCCGCCTGTTCGCTGGCCTTCGAAAAAGAGCCTCCCGAGAAAGACCTGATGCGCAGGCCACCGCGCGCGGCGGGAGAATCGCTGTTCGGCCAGGAAGCCGTCGTCAGCGCACTGGTACAGGGTGTCTGGGTGCTGGCGCTCCTGATCGCGTTGTATGGCTGGGCACTGTCTCAGCTGCCCGAATCCGAAGCGCGCACGGTCGCCTTCGCAGGACTGGTCCTGTGCAACCTGGCCCTGCTGATGTCGAACCGCCAGCGCGATGGTGTCGGCGGGATCCTTCGGGTCGCCAATCCGGTGTTCTGGGGGATTGTCGTGGTGGCGCTGTTGCTGCTCGCGCTGGCAATCTACCTGCCGGCCGCCGCCGCGATGCTGCGGCTGGCGCCGCCGGCATCCTCAACCCTCTTGGCAGCCGGCCTGGCGGCGGCGGTGGCGCTGGCCGGTCTCGAGCTGCGCAAATGGGGAGTGGGGCGCCTGCGTCGACGAGTGGACGTCTAGGCATTTATCATTTTTGATTTGCATCAAACACATTCCAGCATGACGCGCACAGGCAGCTTAGGGTGGAACACGATCACAACAGGGCCGGACCATGTTCTCAAACTTGCTGCTGACAACACATTCGCATGGGAGTGTGCATGCGATGCCGCTTGCCCGCAACCGACTGCCAAAAATGCGGAAGGCCGCGCTGGAGCCGGACGAGCGGTTCTCGGAAGCAGCGGTTCTCGGAAGCTTTTGCGAAGCCGATGCACGGCGTCGAGTGCACCTTCCGCCACGAAAAGACGCTGATGGAGGCCGCAGGGCATCCTGGCCTCCGGGACCGGCGCCGGGACAACGCGGCGCTCCTTGGCGCCCTGCGCCACGCAGCTTCCCGGGTCGAAGCTGGAACCATGCGCTCGGTCGCGAGGTGATCGCGGCATTGCCTGGGCTGATGTCCCCCTATCTGCTTCGGACCTCTCCACTACAGCGCAACACGGGTGATCGCGCATGTCGACCGGATCGCGGAGGAAGAGGGCGTGACGCATGAATCCCGCATGGTCTGGGACCTGGCCAGCGATGCCCTCGCCAGGCAGGCACGGTTCAGCGACCTGGTCGTCGTCAACCAGGACGACCTGACGGGAGCGCTGGCCGACATGATCGGGCGCATACACGAGTACGTTGCCTTCACCAGTGCCGGCCCGGTGCTTGTCGTGCCATGTGCGCCGGTCGCACTGGATTCGGGCCAGCATGTACTGCTTGGATTGCAGTCCTGAAGTGTTCGCCATGAATACAACGTGCATCTTGTGCGGAGGTACTTGTGGAGTCGCTCAAACAATTTGGAACAGGACTGCGGAAGGCGAGGAAGAGTTGGGTCTGACACAAGAGGATTCTTCGGTAGTCTCGAGTCGAACCTATCTCAGCAGTCTGGAGCGCGGGATTAAAGCCCCTGGAATTACAAAGATCGACGAAATCACAGCGGTTCCGGGTGTACATCTGCTGTCTTTACTTGCGTTCGCATGTCTGCCGGCAGACGCTGCAGGGCGGAAGAAACTTATTTCTCAGGTGGTAGCTGACCTGGAATCGTTCAACGATCAGGGCGACAGTCGCGATTCCCGGTAAGCAAACGTCCGGGAGACTGGATGGCTCGAAAGGTAGCAGTCCTGGCGTACTGTGATGCGATTGAACGCACATGAGGATCTCCAAGGGGTAACATGGTAGTCGGCTTGTATTCCGGCCAAACTTCCGACGCATGCGTGTTGAGCTGTCCAAGCTGATCGGCGCGCTCATTCGCCTGACAGTTGCCGCAGAAATGCATGACTGCACGAGGAGCCGCGCAAACCTCGTGGACACGAGCAAACCGCGCTTGGAGCGTGATGGGCAAGGCAAGGCTGGAGCACAAGCGGCAGAGATGCGAAATGAAACCTGGCCATCGGTGCGACAGGGCTGACTTCGAGCAGTTGCTTTCGAAAGGCTACCGCAAGCTTTTTAGATTGGATCGCTGCAGCGTTGGCGCAGGTCGCCGAGGGGACGACAACGAGCGGCGCACTATTCGCATAATCTATATTATGTTAAATACGATCTATTGATTCCACTTCACGGGTCTTATCAAAGCCGGGCAACCACCTCACCGTCCTTACAGCACCAGCCTGGACCGGACAGTCCGATCGCCACCATCCGGCCACCATCACGCCATCCAGATCACCGCCGACGCATCGTCCGCAGCCTTCACTGCACGCACGCCGGTGCCGCCAACGACCGCTTCGTGCGTGCGCAGTTCGTCGAGCATCGCCGGCAACCCACGCTCCACGCAAGCGCCCATCAACCCTGCGTCCGTATAGCGCCCATAAAAATCGACCAGCCGATAAAAGCCATCCGTCATGACGAGCAGGCTCGAACCCGGCGCCAGCTCGACATCGCGGACGCGTGCCTGGAACGCACCATTCGGCTGCACGCACAGCACCGCCGGCGCCGGCTGCGTGTTCTGGAATTCGCGCCGCGCACGCAGCATCGGCAGCATCCGTTCGCGCCGCTGCTCGGGGTCGGCAAGGCCTTCGCCGCGCAGTCTGGCGATCTCGGCCTGCAGCACGGCATCCTGCGGATTCACGAAAGGATCGAGATCGATACAGGCACCGTCTGAAGTTCGCAGCAGGCTCTTGCAATCGCCCAGCGCGTACAGCCTGGCGCCGAGGACGCCGTCGCGCTCCACGATCCGCACCCAGGTCATGGCTGCGATCGGCCACGCATGCAGCGGCACCGTTGCTGGCCCGGCCAGGCGTTCGAAGTCGGCGGACACCGCATCGATCGCGGCATGCACGCAATCCTGCTGGCTGCGCCCAGGCGCCAGTTCCCGTTCCATCGCCGCCGTGAACGCCTGGACGAACCAGGCCACGTCACCCTCGATGGCATCGAGGTAGTCCCGCTCGGCCACGGAAGTGCCGCCATCGATCACCAGGATGTCCGTGGCGCCTGCATGACCAAAGACAGCGACGTGGTCGTCATTACGTTGCGAAACGGCGCCGGCCGAAATATGCGCTATGTTCATTGGATGTGGCTGGTTTATCATGTCTCCGGGACTCTACCCGCGCCGACAGCAGAGGACAAGCGTCAAAGCCCGTCTCCCGCATCTAACTCGACAATATTATCCGTAATGTCGAGTTAGGTTTCGTGGTGATTCGGGTAGTTCGCAGCCGTGACAACCGACTATCAGCTAGCCGCGCTCACGTTCATCCGTTGGGCTATGCTCATCCAAATAATCAAGCCGCGCTGTCATCGAGCCACTCTACAAATTTAGCGTCCGCCCCGTTCGCTACCAATGGCATGAATAGGCGTCTGCATGTAACGCGGTCACGATGCACTGACTTCGCTCACCCAGGTTGCGCCACGATCCAGGCCCGTCGACGCCTTATTGCGGCGCCCCCCCAACCCCGCGTCCAACCGCGCCCTTCCCGGCCACGCTCGCCAGCCATGCATCGAACTCCGGCGCCGGAACCGGCCGCGCATGCAGGAAACCTTGCGCCATGTCGCAGCCGTGGGCGATTAGGAAGGCCTGCTCGGCCTCGGTCTCCACCCCCTCGGCCACCACCATCAGGCGCAGGCTGCGCGCCATGGCCAGCGCCGCCACGACCACCCCTGCCCGTTCGGCATCGGTGTCGACGTCGGTCACCAGCGATTTGTCGACCTTGAGTTCGTCCGGCCGCAGCCGGCTGATATAGCCGAGCGACGAGTAGCCGGTGCCGAAATCGTCGATCGCCACCAGCACCCCGAGCGCCTTGAGAGCGGCCAGGGTGTCGCGCGTGTGTTCGGTGTCGGCCAATTGATTCTGCTCGGTGATCTCGATGCACAGGCAGCGCGGGTCCAGGCCGGTGGCGCGCAGCGCGGCGTCGACCGCCGGCACCAGGCGGCCAGACTTGAACTGGGCCGGCGTGACGTTGACCCCGACCCGCAGGCCGGGGGCGCCGTCGGCGTTCCAGCGGACGGCCTGGCGGCAGGCCTCGACGATGGTCCAGGCGCCGATCTCCTCGCCCATCGACGATTCCTCGAGCATCGGCAGGAACAGGTCGGGCATCAGGAGACCCAGCTCGGGATGGTGCCAGCGCAACAGCGCCTCGGCCGCCGCCGGGCGGCCGTCGGCCAGCGTCACGATCGGCTGGTAGAACATCTCGAGCTCGCCCCGCTCGAGCGCCAGCCGCAGGCCCGCGCCCAGGCGCACCCGCATCTCCATGCGCGCCGTGAGTTCGGGACGGTAGAACTGGACGTTGTTGCGGCCCTCCCCCTTCGCCTGGTACAGGGCGCTGTCGGCGAAACGCAGCAGGGTTCGGAAGTCTTGCGCGTCGTCCGGGAACAGGCTCACGCCCATGCTGACCGCCAGCCGCACCTCGTGGCCGTTGAAATGCAGCGGGCGCGCGCATTCATGGCGCAGCTTGTTGGTCAGCACGATCACGTCGCGCGTGTCGGCCACCTCGGACAGCACCACCACGAACTCGTCGCCGCCCAGGCGGCCCACGATGTCGATCGCACGCACGCTGCGGGTCAGGCGGGTCGCCAGTTCCTTGAGCACCTGGTCGCCGACCTCGTGTCCATAAGTGTCGTTGATGTGCTTGAAGTAGTCGAGATCGATGAACGCCACCGCCAGCCGGGCGCCGCGGCGGCGCGCCACGGCCAGCTCGCGCTCGACCTGTTCGCTCAGCATGGCGCGGTTGGCGACCCCGGTCAGGGCGTCGTGGTGGGCCAGGTGGGCCAGCTCTTCTTCGGCGCGCTTGCGTTCGGTGACGTCGTTCACCTGGATCAGGTAGTGCTCGGGCTCGTGGTTGGCCGCCAGCAGGGTCGCCGATACCAGCGCCCACACCGTGCGGCCGTCCCGGGGGCGGTAGCGCCGCTCGTACTGCACGGCCTCGCTGCGGCCGGACAGCAGGTCTTGCTGGTATTCGCGCTCGATCGCATTGTCGCCGCTGTCGCCGAAGCTGTCCTGCGAGGCGCCCACCAGTTCGTCGGCCGGCGCGCCCAGCAGGCGGCACATGGCGCGGTTGACCCGCACGTAGCGGTTGTCGCGGTCGACCAGCGCCAGCCCCAGCGGCGCATTGTCGAAGGCGCTGCGAAAGCGCTGTTCGCTGCGCGCCAGGCGCAGCTCGGCCGCCACCCGCTCGCGCTCGTCGTGCAGCACGATGGCGGTGCCCATCGGGTGGGCGCGCTCGTCGCAGATCGGGCCGGCCGAGTAGTCGACCGGGATGCGCTGCCCTTCGCGGGTTACCAGCACCGCCGCGCCGCTGCGCGCCATGCAGTCGTCGCCGCCCAGCCCGACCGCGTCGCCGGTGTCGTCCTCGAGGCGCACCAGCTCGGCTGCGCTGTGCCCGCGCAGGAGCCCGGCGCCGAGCAGGTGCTCGGCGGCCGGATTGGCCAGGCCGACCAGGCCGTCGGCATCGGTCGCGATCACGGCGTCGCCCACCCCATGCAACACTGACGTCAGCCAGCGTTCCTTGTCGCGCAGCGCGCGCTCGACGTCGGCCTTGCGCAGCGCGACTTCGATCACGGCGCGCAGTTCGCGTCCCTGGAACGGCTTGGTGAGATAGCCATAGGGCATGGCCTCGGCGGCCCGCTCGACCGTCTGGTCGTCGCTGTAGGCGGTCAGGAACAGGATCGGGATCTGCAGCTCGGCGCCGATCGTGGCCGCGGCCGCGATGCCGTCCATTTCTCCCTTGAGGACCACGTCCATCAGCACCAGGTCGGGCCGGTCGGCGCGCGCCCGTTCGATGGCGTCGAGGCCGTTGTCGACGCAGGCGCAGATCCGGTAGCCCATGTCGCGCAACTGGCCGGCGATATCCATGGCGACCACGGATTCGTCCTCGACCACCAGCAAGGTCGGTCGGTCCTGGAGTACGCCGGGTATGGTTTGCAGCATGATCGGTCCTATTCTGGCGCCGCCATGTGGCTGGCACCGCGCTGGCCATTGCGTCCCGCATGGAAGACCAGCGTAATGCAGGCCCCTCCCCGGTTCTCGAGAACAAGTGTGGCGTGCATTTGCTCGCGCAAGGCATCAACGAGTCTTAGACCAAGAGTTTGCGAAGAGGTTCGGTCGGCGATTGGCGGCAGGCCGATGCCATCGTCCCTGACCGTCAGCCGCAACAGCGGATCTTCCCTGTCTTCACCGGGGTCTTTCGCCAGCGAGATCCATATGGTGCCGCGCTTCCCGTCCGGAAACGCATGCTTGAGGCTGTTCGAGACCAGCTCGTTGAGCAGCAGCCCGAGCGGTACCGCCAGGTCAAGGCCAACGTCGACCGGCGCTACGTCGAGCGCGAGCGCGATGCCCCGCTGGCGGGCAGAGCCGGCGCTGGCCAGCTGGGCGCACAGCTCGCCGACGTAGTCGTCGAGACGGATGGTGCCCAGGGTGCGCGACTGGTACAGCCGCTCGTGGACCAGGGACATGGCGCGTACACGGTCGGCGGCCTCCAGCAATGCCCGCTGGGCGCGGCCATCTTTCAGGGTCCGCGCTTGCAGGTTGAACAGGCTGATGACGAGTTGCAGATTGTTCTTGACCCGGTGGTACAGCTCCTTGAGCAGCGTATTCTTGTCGTCCAGTGCCTGGCGCAGTGCTTCTTCCTGCTCCCAGCCGGCGCTGACGTCGCGCACCGTCACGATCAGCAGTGCGCGCTCGGGTAGCGGATTGGCGATGGCGTCCGCCGGAAACGTGCTGCCGTCGTGGCGTACGCCGCGCAGACGGGTCGTGCCGGCCATCCCTGTGTGCGCCGGCGCCGTGAGCAGGCGCGCGCAGACCGGCTCCGGCACGGCGCTGGAATCGACCAGCAATGCATCCAGCGCCAGCCCCTCGAGCCCGCTGGGGGCATGGCCGAACATCCGCTCGGCCTGGGCATTGGCGCGGCTGACGAGGCAATCTGGTGCAACCAGGAAAATCCCGTCCGGCGTCGCTTCGAAGATCCCGCGGAGGAAGGCTTCGCTGCGCTCGACGGCGCGCTTGGCGTTGCGCACGGCGCGCTCGGCGCATTCGGCCTCGTCGCGCTGCACGGTGCGCTCGCGCAGCAGCGCGGCCGCCTGCACCAGCGCGTGGCCGACGTCCAGCGCTTCGTCGAGCGGGAGCGGCGGCAGCACCACCTGCTCGCCGTGCCCGAGGGCGATGGCGGGCCGCACCAGGCCACGCAGCGCCGCCTCGATACGGGCGCCGATCAGCGTCACCAGCGCCGCGCCGAGCACCAGCAGTGCGCAACCGCCCACCACGATCCATTCGAGCGCGTGCCACAGGTTGGCGTTGAGGGCCCCGCGCTGGAGCGCGATCGCCACTGTCCAGTCCGACACAGACGAGCGGCTGAACACGGTGACCACGCCCGCGCCGTCCATACCCGGCTCGTAGACCGCGCCTTCCGGGCCGAGCGCAAATCCGGCCGCCAGCGCGGAACCGGCATGCCGGCCCACCTCGGCCCGCAAGGCCCTGCTGCTCCACACGATGCGGTCCTTGCCGTCGTAGATCGTGACGGCGGCGCCAGGCGGCGCCTGCTGGCGTTCGATGATGTTGCCCAGGCGCTCGCCAAAATACTGCATCGACAGCACGTAGCGCACCTGGCCGTCGCGCACCACCGGCACGTCGACGCTGCTCAGCAGGCGGTTGACGGTCGGTCCCAGGTACAGGTCGGACACCATCGGGCGCGCACTGTCGAACACCTTGCGGACCTCGCCGGCATTGCCGTGGGGGGGGAGCGGCGTGCCGAAGCGCAGGCCGGTATTGATCACCTGGCGCAGGCTGGCGTCCGAGGCCACCAGCACGTTGCCGGGCCGGGCGTGCAGCACCTCGATCGCCTGGGCCTGGAAGGCGCGCAGGTCGTGGGCGTCCAGGCTGGGCGAGGTCGCCAGCGCCTCCAGGGCCGCGCGCGCGCTGCTCAGTTCACGATCGATGGCCTGCATCAGTGCCCGCGACACGTCCTGCGAGGCGCGTTCGATGCCGGCCCGCTCTCTTGCATACGAGTGCAGGAACAGCGCGACCACCGCGATCGTGGTCGGGACGATGAAGGCCGCGAGCAGCAAGGCCAGCCATTGGCGGATGGTGGGCGCGCGGCGCAGGGGGAACGACAGGCCCATGCGCATGACCGAGATCGGCGCCGGCCCGGGTGCGGGCCGGATCGTCCCTTACTTTAGGCGCGCGTGGGTGCGACGGCAAGCAGGCGCGGCGCGGTGCGGGCTACCGGTTCTGGTAACCGCCGAAATGAGGCACCGGACTCCACGATGGAGAAACCGCCGGCAGCGCCGGAGCCAGCTTCTCGAATTCCCCTGCCCCATACACGACCTGCCCATTCACGACCGTGAGCACGCTCTCCAGGTCCTTGATCTTCTCGACGTCCATCGTGAAGTAATCCTGCGGCAGCACCGCGAAGTCGGCGTACTGGCCGACGGCGAGCCGGCCCTTGACGTCTTCCTCGCCGCTCATCCAGGCGCTGCCCCGTGTCATCAGCTGCAGCGCTTCGTGGCGCGACAACACGTCCCTGGCCTGCCAGGTGGACAGCCCCCCGGCGGTCTTGCCGGTCACTGCCCAGTAGATCGACGGCCACGGACCGTAGCTGCTGACGCGGGTGCCGTCGGTGCCCAGGCCCACCGGCAGCCCGAGGTCGAGCATCTTGCGGATCGGCGGCAGTTGCCGGGTCTGGGCGCCGTAGCGCTTCCAGTAGGCTTCGCCCTGGAAGTACAGGCGGTTCTGCACCGCCACGCCGCCGCCGAGCGCCTTGATGCGTTTCAGCTGGTCGTCGGTGACGGTTTCGGCATGGTCGACGATCCAGCGCAGGCCATTCAGGGGCGTGCTGCGATTGACTTTCTCGAGCACGGCCAGGTCGCGCTCGATGCTTTCGCCATAGGTGGCATGGATGCGGAACGGCCAGCGGTTCTTCACGAGCAGCGTCACCACGCGTTCCAGTTCGCCTTCCATATGGTGCGGCAGCTCGGGACGCGGTTCCAGGAAGTTTTCGAAATCGGCCGCGCTCGACACCAGGTTCTCGCCCGCACCTTCGGTGGTGAAACCGTTCGCATAGAACATGTGGTCGTTCCGGTTCGGCTTGGTCATTTTGATCCAGCGCTCATAGTCCTCGAGTTCCTTGCCCGCCTTTTGCGCGAACAGGTAGTACGAGGTGCGCACGCTAAGCTTGCCTTCCTTCGCCAGTTCGATCGTCACGCCGTAGTCGTCCGGATAGGCTTGCCCGCCGCCGCCGGCATCGACGGCGCTGGTCATGCCCAGGCGGTTCAGGTCGCGGTAGAAATGCAAGGTCGAATTGCGCTGGTCGGCACGCTCGAGCTTGTTGGTCTTGGCCAGGGTCGAGTACAAAATCATCGCATTCGGCTTGGCCAGCAGCAGGCCGGTCGGCTTGCCGGCGGCGTCCAGTTCCAGTTCGCCGTCCAGGTACTTGGTATCCTTGCTGTAGCCGAGCGTCTCGATGCCTTTGCGGTTGAGGAAGGCCTTGCCGTACAAATACAGGATGAAGACCGGCTTGTCCGGCACCGCGGCATTGATCTCGGCCAGGGTCGGCAAGCGCTTCTCTTCAAACTGGTGCTCGCTCCAGCCGCCCACGACCTTGACCCACTGGCCCTCGGGCGTGCGCGCCGCCTGCTCCTTGAGCATCTCCATCGCGCGCTTCAGGCTGCGCACGCCGTCCCAGCGCACTTCCATATTGTAGTTGAGCCCCGCGCGGATCACGTGGGTATGGGAGTCGTTCAGCCCCGGGATCACGGTGCGCCCGCCCAGGTCGAGCACCCGGGTGTCTTTTTGCCGCAGGCGCAGCACCGCGTCGTTGCTGCCGGCGGCGGCGATCTTGCCGTCCTTGACCGCGAGCGCCTGGACGAACTCGCCCTCGCGGGCCATGGTAGCGATCTTGCCGTTGGTAACGATCAGGTCGGCCTGGGCCTGGGCGGCCGAGGCGGCGAGCAGGCCGGCGGCGAGCAGCGCGAGGGACAGTTTGTTCATGGATGGACTCCGGTGGTTGGATGGCGTCCAGTATCGGCGGCGGAGGCCGATGTTGAAAAGCGGATAATTTTGACGATGGCGTTCGAATCCATCGACTCTCGAGCGCCGACCCGTCCTGTGCGGATGGCTCGAGGGGCGCGCACGGCAGGCGGACAGCGGTTTGCGCGCGATCCCTGGCTGCGTGACAATGGGTTCACACGAACTGATCATTCAAAGGAAGAGCATGAATATCACGGTCCAGAATACCGTCCCCGATACCGCGCGCATCACCCTGGTCGGCGAGCTGCAGGATGGCAGCTTCAAGGCGAAAGTGATGACCGAGACCGCCGTGCCCTACACGCCCTACTGGGACAATCTGCTCGAGCAGCGCATCGTCTACATCCAGCCCGACGACGAACAGCTGAAAGCGATCCTGGCGGCGCTCAACAAGCGTCGTCTGTCACTCGACGAGTTGCAGAATTTCGGCAGCTCGGACGGAGGGTCGTCGTCGATTCCTGTCTGATCCTAATAGCGTTAAGTTACGAATAGCCACCACGTCGTTATCGCCACTGGAGGTAACGACTTCCCGCGAAGGCGGGAACCCGAGTTCTGCTAACGTCGTCGAAACGCTCGCAAAAATTAGGTTCCCGCCTTCGCGGGAACGACGGTTTTTACGCTAACTTGACGCCACTACGGTCTGATTCAGATTTCGCGGGTAGCTACAGGATACTCTTGCCGCCGGAACCCAGGATCTCGTCGTGCCGGTCCTTGTCGGTCTTGTGCAGGTAGCCGGCAGTGGTGGCGATATTGGCGTGGCCGGCGGTATCCTGCAGGGTCTTGAGCTGCACCCCGCTATTGGCATGGTTGGTGAGCATGCTGTGGCGTAGCCAGTGGGGCGAAGCCTGGCGCAGCATGGCGGCGCTGTCGCCGTCGCCCTGCGCGGCAGCCTCGCCGGCGGCCAGTTGGAAGATTGCCTTCAGGGCTTCGGCGGCGGCCTCGTCGGTCACACGCACGTGGTCGCGGGTGCGGCTCGACAGCACCAGCGGCATGCGGTCGCCGCGGCTGGTCTGTTCGAGCAGGCCGTAGGCGCGCCGGTAGTCGCGGTAGGCCGCCAGCGTGGCCGGCGGCACCGGCAGCCGGCGCGGCTTGTTGCCCTTGCCCAGCACGTCGAGCCACCAGCGGCCATCGCCCTCGCTGTAGACCGAACCCATGCGGGCCCCGACGATCTCGTTCAGGCGCGCGCCGGTCTGGGCGAAGGCGATCAGCAGGAAGCGGTCGCGCGCGCGCTGGCGGGCCGCCGCCTCGGAATCGGACTGGCGCGCCTCGGCCGCCGCCAGCGCATGGGCGATCGCGGCCGGCGTGAGGTAACGCGTGATGCGCCCGGTGTGCGGTGCGCGGACGTTGCGCACCAGGCGCGCCGGATTGCGGCGGAGGTAGCCGGTGTGCTCGGCATAGGCCAGCAAGCCCTTGATGGCGATCATCGACTGGCGCCGGCTGGTGTCGGACAGCGGGCCGGAGAACGGCCGGTAGCGCGGATCGTTGCGCGGCCACTTGGTGGTGCATACCCAGTCGGGCGGCGGATTGCGGATGAACTCTTTATATGCGTTCAGGTCGGCCACGGTCAGCTGCTCGAAGGTCTTCTGCGCTTCTTCGCGGCACCAGGTCAGGAAGCGGTACAGCTCTTTCTGCAGGTTGGCGATCGACTTGGGGCCCAGCTCGCCGTGCGAGATATATTCGCGCGCCAGTTCGGCATCGTTGCCGGCCGACGTGACCGGTTCGTCATCCACGCCCCGGTAGATGCCAGGCCGGCTCGCGGCAGCCTGGTCGGGTGCGGCTTCGGGATAGGGCTCGAGGTCGATCGGCAGGAAGGCTGGCATGGCATGGACACGCAGGCGCGTGCGCATGCGCGGGGCGTTAACTGTATGGATATACAGTATAGCACCCTGTTCCCGGATACTGGAAGAGCCAGTCTTCGTCCCGGATCAAACCTGGTGCGTTGCCATCTGGCGGCATTCCTCGGCGCAGCGCCTGCAGGCGGCGGCACAATCCTGGCAATGCTGGGCCTCGTGCTTTCCGCATTCGTCGGCACACATCGCACAGACTTCGGCGCAGGCCGCGCACACCGCGGCGGCGGCCGGCCCGCCGCGCGTCATCATGGCCGCCGCCAGGCGGCAGAGCTGGGCGCAGTCGATATCCAGCGCAATGCAGCGCGCCATCATCTTGACGTCTTCTTCGCGCAGGCAGGCGCCGGCGCAGGTGTCGCAGGCGTCGGCACAGTCGTTACAAGCGGCAATACAGGAATCGTAGGCCAGGCGATGCATCGTCATTCCTCCATCCAATGTATGGATTCACCTTAGCATCCGCCGCGTTCCACTCGCGCACGATACTGTCAGGCACGCTCTAGGGAGATCGTCCTACATGGAAAGGCCGCGCTGGCCGATAGCCGTCCTCGCCGGCGTTGACGAGAATGGAGCGACAGACACCCAGGAGACCAACCATGAACCAGCCAGCAAGCAACCCATCCAGCAATCCATCGAACCAGGATGACGGCACCGTAACGGTCGGCGTCGGCGGCCTGACCAGCGGACAGCAAGGCGCCACCCCTACCCACGAGACCCAGGAGGAAACCGGCGGCAACGGCGGCCCCGGCCTGACGCGCAACCAGTCCGGCCCTTATGTGAACGCCCCTGACGGCAGCGAAGAGTTGGCGCCCGGCGCAGTCGAGGCCAATGCCGACGATGGCCAGGCTGCGGCCCGTACCGAATCGGTAGACGCTGCAATGACCCATGCCAATCCAGGCGCCCAGGATACCCGCGCCAGCCAGGCAGGCACACGGGAGACCGGTCTGGGAACGCCGGAAACCGGCGGCAACCAGAGTGAAGCCGACCTGCCCACGGCCCGCCCCTGATCAGGGGTCGATCCGCTGCCGCCTTGCGAGCCGTGTCCACCACACCCAGGACACGATCGCATTCACCCAGAAGCACAGGTAGAGGAAGGCCGTGAGGTGCAAGCCGCGGCTGTAGTACAGCGGCGCCGCGATGGTATTGACGAGCAGCCAAACCGGCCAGTTCTCGATGCGCCGCTGCATCATCAACAGCTGGGCAATGACGCTGAATACCAGCACCGCCGAATCGATGAAGGGTGCGTAGGCGTCGGTGTAGAAATGCAGCAGCGCGCCATAGGCGGCGCTGGCGGCGATGCCCGCCGGGACCATCCAGGCCAGCGTGCGCCAACCGGCGTGGGTGATCGGCAGCGGCGCGCCGTGATTGCCGTGCAGCCAGCGCCACCAGCCGAGCACGCCCGTGCCGACGAAGAAGGCTTGCAGCAAGACGTCGGCGTACAGACGGTTCCGGGCGAACAGGATGCCGAACAGCGTGCAGCCGACGATACCGGTCCACCAGGTATGGACGTTGTTGCGGCCGGCCAGGAAAATGGCGGCCGCCGTGAAGGCGTTGGCCGCCAGTTCGAGCAGGCTGGGCATGGTATGCGCTTGCAGTATGCGGGACCGCTACTGTAGGCGAGATTCGTGCCCCTCGGCAAGGCGCTACCGCCCGATGCTACAGCTTGATGGTGCCGTGCTCGCCGTCCACGTCGGGCTGGGTGCCGGTCACGGCCGCCTTGGCCATGGCGAACAGGCGCACCATCTTGCTATCGTTCGAATCCCAGTATTCGGCGGCGTGCGGATCGACCCGCACCAGCACGGCGTGCTGGTCTTCCGGTCCGGCCGGGAACCAGGCTTGCACCATCGGGTTCCAGAACTTCTGCACCTGGACGCGGTCCACCACCCGTTCGGCGCGGCCGCTGACCGAAACGTAGGTGCTGTTCTCGTTATCGGCGAAGCTGACGTTGACTTCTGGCTGGTGCGCGATGCTGTCCCACAGCTCGGTCGTCGAATTGACGAAGAACCACAGGCCGCCCTCGGCATCGACGTCCTGCTTCGTCATCGGCTGGCTGACCAGGTGGTCGTACTGGTCGCGGAAGGTGAACATGGCGAAGCGCATCGAGCCGATCCGGTCGGCGAGCGCGGCTGCGTGGTGGCGGTCTGCGGTCATGGCGTGTCCTTGATGGATGAGTAAAACCTTATCCTAGCCACCATCAGGCCGCTTTTCGGTGCGCGGCCGTACGGTGGCGGCGCGGTGGTGCATCTGCCGTAAGCGCTGCCGCCCCTGACGTCAAGACGGTAAATCGCTTATAGTGATGCCTCTTTACAAATATGACATTGCCATGAAATTCGACGTCGCGATCGTCGGCAGCGGCCTGGCCGGCCTCTCCGTTGCCCTGCACCTGGCGCAGACCCGCAAGGTCGCCATCATCTCCAAGCGCGCCCTGCTCGATGGCGCCAGCAGCTGGGCCCAGGGCGGCATCGCCGCGGTGCTCGATTCCGGCGATAGCCATGGCCAGCACATCGACGACACCCTGGTCGCCGGCGCCGGCCTGTGCGACGAAGGCGCGACCCGCACCATCGTCGAGGGCGGCCGCGCCGCCATCGAGTGGCTGATCGACCAGGGCGTGCCGTTCACCCGCGACGCCACGGCCGAACTGGGCTTCCACCTGACCCGCGAGGGCGGCCACAGCCAGCGCCGCATCATCCACGCCGCCGACGCCACCGGCCAGGCGGTGCAGGCGACGCTGGAACAGAAGGTGCGCGCGCACCCGAACATCGCGCTGTTCGAACACCACGTGGCGATCGACGTCATCACCGCCGACAAGCTGGCCGTGCCGGCGCCTGGCGGCCAGCCACGCTGTCATGGCCTGTACGTGCAGGACATCCAGAGCGGCGCGGTGCTGACCTTCGAGGCCGGGCACACCGTGCTGGCCACCGGCGGCGCCGGCAAGGTCTACCTGTACACCACCAATCCCGACACCGCCACCGGCGACGGCATTGCGATGGCCTGGCGCGCCGGCTGCCGGGTGTCGAACATGGAATTCATCCAGTTCCATCCGACCTGCCTGTACCACCCATACGCCAAGTCCTTCCTGATCACCGAGGCGATCCGTGGCGAAGGCGGCCTGCTGAAACTGCCGCGCGAGGCCGGCGCACTGGCCGGCACCCGCTTCATGCCGGCCCACGACGAGCGCGGCGAACTGGCTCCGCGCGACGTGGTCGCGCGCGCCATCGACTTCGAGATGAAGAAGCGCGGGCTCGACCACGTCGACCTGGACATCAGCCACCAGGACCCTGAATTCCTCAAGGAGCACTTCCCGACCATCCACGCGCGCTGCCTCGAGCTCGGGATCGACATCACGCGCGAGCCGATTCCCGTGGTGCCGGCCGTGCACTTCACCTGCGGCGGCATCGTGACCGACCTGGCGGGCCGCACCGACATTCCCGGCCTGTACGCGGTCGGCGAGACCGCCTGCACCGGGCTACACGGCGCCAACCGCCTGGCCAGCAATTCGCTGCTCGAGTGCGTGGTGGTGGGCCGCGCCTGCGCCGAACACATCGCCGCCAGCAGCCCGGTCGAGAACCCGGCGCTGCCGGCCTGGGACGAGAGCCGGGTCACGAATGCCGACGAAGAAGTCGTCATCGCCCACAACTGGGACGAGTTGCGCCGCTTCATGTGGAATTACGTCGGCATCGTGCGCACCACCAAGCGCCTCGAGCGCGCCCAGCACCGGATCGAGCTGCTCAAGGAAGAGATCGACGAGTATTACCGCAACTTCCGCATCACGCCCGACCTGCTGGAACTGCGCAACCTGGTCGAGGTGGCGCACCTGATCGTGCGCAGCGCGCTGTCGCGCCACGAAAGCCGCGGCCTGCATTATTCGCGCGATTTCCCGGACACGCTACCCAAGGCCCTGCCGAGCGTGCTGGCGCCGCGCCGCGCACGATGAACCGGCACCAGCTCACTCCCGGCACCGCCCTTCTGCTGACCATTCCGCCGGTGCTGTGGGCCGGCAATGCCATCGTCGGGCGCCTGGTGCGCGACGCGGTGCCGCCGATGACGCTCAACCTGATCCGCTGGTCGATCGCGCTGGCGGTACTGCTGCCGCTGGGCCGCGCCGCCCTGCGTCTAGGTAGCGGCGTGCTGGTCAACTGGAAGCGCTACAGCCTGCTCGGCCTGCTGGGCATCGGCCTGTACAACTCGCTGCAATACCTGGCCCTGCAGAGTTCTTCGCCGATCAACGTGACCCTGGTCGCCTCCGGCGTGCCGGTGTGGATGCTGCTGGTCGGACGCCTGTTCTTCAATGTGCCGGTCAAGCGCAAGCAGATTGCCGGCGCGGTGCTGTCGATCGCCGGCGTGCTGGTCGTGATGTGCCGCGGCGACCTGGACCAGCTGGCCGCCCTGCGCCTGGTGCCGGGCGACCTGTACATGATCCTGGCCACGATTGCCTGGTCGTTCTACAGCTGGCTCCTGATGCAGCAAAAGGACGTGCCGGGGCTGCGCGCCGACTGGGCCGCCTTCCTGCTGGCGCAGGTCGGCTATGGCGTGCTGTGGTGCGGCGCGCTGGCCGGCGGCGAATGGGCCTTGACGGACGTGCACATCGCCTGGAGCTGGCCGCTGGCCGCGGCCCTGCTGTACGTGGCGATCGGCCCGGCCATCGTCGCCATGCGCTGCTGGGGCGCCGGCGTGCAGCGCGCCGGCCCGAGCCTGGGCGCCTTCTTCATCAACCTGACGCCGCTGTTCACGGCGCTGCTGTCGTCGGCGTTTTTGGGCGAGGCGCCGCACCTGTATCACGTGGTGGCGTTCGGCATGATCGTGGGCGGGATCGCAGTGTCGGCGCGCTGACCGGTATCGTGTGTGCGGGCGTCCGGCCCTGATGTAGGATTCCGTGTATGGAAGGAATTCACGGCATGGCAGAAGGTATCACCACATCGGCGGATGTCGAGGCGCTGGCAACGTTCCTGGAGCGTCACCCGCGCACCCTGGTCCTGACTGGGGCCGGCCTGTCGACGGCCTCCGGCATCCCCGACTACCGCGACCGCGACGGCGTGCGGCGCGGGCGGCTGCCGATCCAGGGGCCCGAATTCAGGCGCGACGTCGCCATCCAGCGCCGCTACTGGGCGCGCAGCATGGTCGGCTGGCCGTTGCTGGCGCGCGCCCGGCCCAACGCCGGCCATCGGGCGCTGGCCGCACTCGAAGCGCGCGGGCGCCTGGGCTCTGTCCTCACCCAGAACGTCGACGGCCTGCACCAGCAGGCCGGCAGCGCGTCGGTGCTGGAACTGCACGGGAATATCCATCATGTGGTGTGCCTTGCCTGCGCCGCGCGCTACCCGCGCGCCCAGGTGCAGACCCAGCTCGAATTCGCCAACCCGGCCCTGCTGCAGGCAATGGCGACTCCGCTGCCGGACGGCGATGCGGCCCTGGATCCGGACGCCGTCACCGGCGTCCAGGTGCCGGCCTGCCTGCGCTGCGGCGGGGTCCTGATGCCTGACGTCGTATTCTTCGGCGACAACGTGCCCGCAGACCGCACCGCCAGCGCGCTGGCGCGGATGGCGGCGGCCGACGCGCTGCTGGTGGTAGGATCGTCGCTGATGGTGTATTCGGGCTTTCGCTTCTGCCGGCTGGCGCAGGCGTCAGGCAAGCCGATCGCCGTCCTGAACCAGGGCCGCACCCGCGCCGACGACCTGCTGGCGCTGAAACTAGACGCGTCGGCCGAGCAGATACTGCCGCTGGTGGCGCAACTGCTGGATACGAACCATGGGGGGACCATATGACCAGTACCTACCGCAGCACCAGTACCGGCCGGCGCCTGTCGGCGGGCGCCGCCGTCGCCGGCCTGGGTTTGCTGGCGTCATGGCTGTACGTGCGCGCCAGGGCCCGTCGCGTGGAGCGCGAGCATCCGCCGGCGGGCCGTTTCATCACCGTCGACGGTCTCAAGCTGCACTACCTCGAGCGCGGCGAAGGCCCGGTGCTGGTGCTCCTGCATGGCAATGGGGTGGATGCGAGCGACTGGGAGCATAGCGGCCTGCTCGACGCGGCGGCCGAGCACTATCGCGTGATTGCCTTCGACCGGCCGGGCTTCGGCTACAGCGAGCGGCCGCGCAGCACGGTCTGGACGCCGGACCGGCAGGCGCGCCTGCTGCACCACGCGCTGCTGGAGCTGAATGTGGACAGCGCCATCGTCGCCGGCCATTCCTGGGGCACGCTGGTGGCCCTGAGCCTGGGCTTGCAGGCGCCGGATTTCGTGCGCGGGCTGGTGCTGGTCTCGGGCTACTACTATCCGAGCGCACGCCTGGACGTGATGGTCGGCGCGCCGCCGGCCGTGCCGCTGGTGGGCGACGCGCTGCGCTACACGGTGGCGCCGCTCGCCGGGCGCCTGATCTGGCCGGCGGCCGTCGGCCGGGCGTTTGCGCCGATGCCGGTGGCGGAGAGCTTCCGCGCCACCTCGCCCTGGATGTCGCTGCGGCCTTCGCAGCTACGCGCGAATGCCGCCGACAGCAGCCTCATGATCCCGGGCGCCGCATCGCTGGCGCGGCGTTACGGACGCCTCAAGGTGCCGGTGCAGATCCTGGCAGGCACGCAGGATGGGGTGTGCAGCTGCGCGCGCAATGCCGAGCGATTGCATGCGGCGCTGCGGCATAGCGAATTGTCGCTGACGCCGGGCGTCGGCCATATGCTGCATTACGCCGAGCCGGGCAAGGTGCTGGGGGCGATCGATGCGGTCGCGGCCCAGGTGGGTGGGCCGGGCCACGTGCCGACGGCGCGCGAGAATGCGGTGGCCGCAGCCGGCGAGAGCGGCGTTTAACTCGCTTAGCTATTACCGAGCTTGATCGCCAGGCCGGCGATCAGGCTCGCCGCCATGCCGATCGACAGCAGGCCATGCAGGCCGGTCGAGCCGATCGACGAGGCATCGGCCGCATCGTCGCGCTTGAGCGCCATGGCGCGACCTAGTACGACCGGGCGCAGGAAGCCGCGGATACCGACCAGCAGCATGCCGATGCCGAAGAACAGTTCGCCTTTCAGGCCGTACATGATGCCATCGAGGAGCTGGGGCACGCCCAGCAGCAGGCCGAAACCCAGCCAGAACAGGCGAAAGCCCAGCGAACGTTTCAACTTGTCAGTCGTCGTCATGAAAATCCAGGTAGTGATTTAAAGGATGCGCAGCGAATAATCGGTCGCGCGCACGTCCTTGGTCAGGCTGCCGATCGAGATGCGGTCGACGCCGGTCTCGGCGATCGCGCGCACGGTGTCCATATTGATGCCGCCCGATGCTTCCAGGAGCGCGCGGCCGGCATTCACCTCGACCGCCTCGCGCATCATGGCCAGGTCGAAGTTGTCGAGCAAGACCGACTTGACGCCGGCGTCCAGGGCTTCCTTCAGCTGGGCGATGGTCTCGACCTCGATCTGCACTGGGGCGCCGGAATCCAGCTGCGCCGCCGCTTCCAAGGCGGCAGTGACACCGCCAGCCGCCGCGATATGGTTTTCCTTGATCAGGATGCCGTCGTACAGCGCCATGCGCTGGTTCTTGCCGCCGCCGACGCGCACCGCGTATTTTTGCGCCAGGCGCAGGCCAGGCAAGGTCTTGCGGGTGTCGAGGATCGCGGCCTTGGTGCCCGCAATGACGTCGACATAGCGGCGCGTGGCCGTGGCCACGCCCGACAGCAACTGCATGAAGTTCAGCGCGCCGCGTTCGGCCGTCAGCAGCGAGCGCGGGTTGGCCTGGATCGTGCACACGACCGAATCGGCCGCCATCAGCTCGCCCTCGGCATAGTGCCAGTCGATCTCGGTCTCCTGGTCGACGGCCAACATCAGCCCTTCGAACCACGGCGCGCCGCACAGCACGGCGGCTTCGCGCACGATCACACGCGCCGTGACGCGGGTATCGTTCGGCACCAGCATGCCGGTCAGGTCGCCGGTGCCGACGTCTTCCAGCAGCGCGGCCAGGATGTTCTGTTCAAAGGACGCCTGCAGCCTGTCATCGAACTGGGCGTGGGGATTTCGTAAAGTCGTCATGCCGGTCCTACCCCCGCGAACATCGGGGCATTGTTTTCCAGTGTGCCGGTCGGCAGCGCCTTGGCGCGCCTGGCGGCGGCGAAATCGAGCATGCGGTCGATCGAGCGCTTGGCCTGCAGGCCGACAGCCGGGTCGACGTGCACCTCGTTGGCGCCCGACTCCAGCACCTCCGCCAGGTTGCGCAGGCCGTTCATCGCCATCCACGGGCAATGCGCGCAGCTCTTGCAGGTCGCGCTATTGCCCGCGGTCGGCGCCTCGATGAAGGTCTTGCCGGGGGCCGCCGCCCGCATCTTGTGCAGGATGCCGTTGTCGGTGGCGACGATGAAGTGGGTCGCGTCCATGGTGCGGGCGGCGTCGATCAGCTGGGTGGTCGAACCCACCGCGTCGGCCTGGGCCACCACATTGGCCGGCGACTCCGGGTGCACCAGCACCTTCGCATGCGGGTACTCGAGCTTGAGCAGGTCGAGTTCGATGCCCTTGAATTCGTCGTGCACCAGGCAGGAACCCTGCCACAGCAGCATGTCGGCGCCGGTCTTGGCCTGGATGTAGGAACCCAGGTGACGGTCGGGCGCCCACAGGATCTTCTTGCCCTGGGCGTGCAGCTCGGCCACGATGTCCAGGCCGATCGACGAGGTCACCATCCAGTCGGCGCGCGCCTTCACGGCGGCGCTGGTATTGGCGTACACCACCACGGTGCGGTCCGGATGCTGGTCGCAGAAGGCGGCGAATTCGTCGGCCGGGCAGCCCAGGTCGAGCGAGCAGGTCGCGTCGAGGTCGGGCATCAGGATGGTTTTCTCGGGGCTGAGGATCTTGGCGGTTTCGCCCATGAAGCGCACGCCGGCCACCACCAGGGTCCGGGCCGGGTGGTCGCGGCCGAAGCGCGCCATCTCGAGCGAATCCGAGACGCAGCCGCCGGTTTCCTCGGCCAGGTCTTGCAGGTCGGCGTCCACGTAGTAGTGGGCCACCAGCACGGCGCCTTTCTCTTTCAGAAGCCGGCGGATGCGGTCCTTCAGTTCGGCGCGCTCGGCCATCTCCGGCGCGCTCGGGACTTTCGCCCAGGCCTCGGCGGTGCAGGCCAGGCCGGCCTGGGGCCGGTCGTATTCATAGGTTTTAATCGGTACTGTTACGGCATTCATGCTCGCGCGTCTCCTCGCGTCGGCGGGGGCAGGCCCCGCCCTCTCCTTCAACGATCAGTCGATGCCCTGGCTGCGCAGGTATTCCTCGTAGTTGCCCTGGAAGTCGACCACGTCGTTCTCGCGGATCTCGATGACGCGGGTGGCCAGCGAAGACACGAACTCGCGGTCGTGCGAAACGAAGATCAGGGTGCCGGCATACTTGTCGAGCGCGATGTTCAGCGACTCGATCGATTCCATGTCCATGTGGTTGGTCGGCTCGTCCAGCAGCAGCACATTATGACGGCCCAGCATCAGTTTGCCGTACATCATGCGGCCCTTCTCGCCACCCGACAGCACCTTGACCGACTTCTTGACTTCGTCGCCGCCGAACAGCAGGCGGCCCAGGATCGAGCGCACGGCCTGGTCGTCGTCGCCTTCCTGCGTCCACTTGCCCATCCAGTCGGTGAGCGTCTCGCCGCTGGCGAATTCCTCGGTCGGATCCTGCGGCATATAGCCGGGGTTGGCGTTCTCGGCCCACTTCACGCGGCCGGTGTCCGGCTGCAAGCCGCACAGGTCGCCGCCGATCGAACGCAGCAGCGTGGTTTTACCGGCGCCGTTGGCGCCGATGATCGCGATGCGCTCGCCCGCCTCGACCATGATCGAGAAGTTCTTGAACAATTGGCGCTCATAGGCTTTCGAGATGTTCTCGGCTTCCACCGCCAGGCGGTGCAGCTTCTTCTCGCCTTCGAAGCGCACGAACGGATAGGCGCGCGACGATGGCTTGAACTCTTCGATCTTGATCTTGTCGATCTGCTTGGCGCGCGAAGTCGCCTGGCGCGCCTTCGACTTGTTGGCCGAGAAGCGGCGCACGAAGTCCTGCAGTTCGGCGACTTTTTCCTTGGCCTTGGCATTGTTCGCCAACTGCTGGTTGCGGGCCTGGGTCGACGCCAGCATATAGTCGTCGTAGTTGCCCGGATAGACCTTCAGGGTGCCGTAGTCCATGTCGGCCACGTGGGTGCACACCTGGTTCAGGAAGTGGCGATCGTGGGAAATGATGATCATGGTGGAGTTACGCTCGTTGAGCATATTCTCGAGCCAGCGGATCGTGTTGATGTCCAGGTTATTGGTCGGTTCGTCGAGCAGCAGGATGTCCGGGTTCGAGAACAGGGCCTGGGCCAGCAGCACGCGCAGTTTCCAGCCCGGCGCCACGGCGCTCATCGGCCCCTGGTGCAGGTCGGTGCCGATTTCCAGGCCCAGCAGCAGTTCGCCGGCGCGCGCCTCGGCCGAGTAGCCGTCGTATTCGGCCACTTTGCCTTCGAGTTCGGCGGCCTTCATGTAGTCGTCGTCGGTGGCTTCCGGGTTGGCATAGATCGCATCGCGCTCGGCGATCGCGTTCCACAGCTCGGTGTGGCCCATCATGACCACGTCCAGCACGCGCACGTCTTCGTAGGCGAACTGGTCCTGGCGGAGTTTACCGAGGCGCTCGCCCGGATCGAGGCTGACGTTGCCGGCGCTCGGCTCGAGGTCGCCGCCCAGGATCTTCATGAAGGTCGACTTGCCGCAGCCGTTGGCGCCGATCAGGCCATAGCGGTTGCCTTCGCCAAATTTGACGGAAATGTTCTCGAACAGCGGCTTGGCGCCGAATTGCATCGTGATATTGGCTGTGGATAGCACTGTATTACCCCAAAAAGCGTATTTGATTAACCGGCTATTTTACCATTCCATGCCCCCGGCGGCGAATGGGGCAGGATTCCCGACAGCCGCGGCTCAGGCGCGGCGCAAGGTCGGGTAGTCGGACAAGGTCAAGGTGAACCCGTCGGCATCGGACACGAGGTGGCCCTGGGCGCCGAACGGGATGGTGACGCGGCGGTCGATGTGGCCGAAAGACAGGCCAGTCAGGACCGGCAGCGGCAGGGTCTGGCGCAGGTAGGCCAGCATCGCGTCGGCGTCGTAGCCATTGTCGAGCGGACCCAGGCGGTAACCCGAAAAATCGCCCAGCACCACGGCGCGCTGGCGCGCGAGGACACCGGCCTGCATCAGTTGCAGCAGCATGCGCTCGACCCGGTAGGGATGCTCGCCGATGTCTTCCAGCCACAGGATGCCGTCGTCGATCCGCGGAAAGTACGGCGTCCCCAACAGCGCAGCGATCATCGCCAGGTTGCCGCCCCAGACGGTGCCGCGCAGGTCGAGCGCCGGATTGCCCTGTGCGCGCTCGACGATCGTATGGGTTGGGCCCGCCAGGCAGGACCAGAAATCGTCGATCGTGAAAGCCACCGGGTCGACGGCGCCGAAGTCGCCCGCGATCATCGGTCCGGCATAGCTGAGTCCACCTGCCTTGGCCATCAGGCCCATGTGGAGCGCGGTCAGGTCCGAAAAACCGACCACGATCTTGCCGCTGGCGGCAATCGCCTCGAAGTCGATGGCGGGCAGCAGGCGGCTGAGGCCATAGCCGCCGCGCAGCGCGATGATCAAATGCACGTCGGGATCGGCCACGGCGGCGTGCAGCTGCGCCAGGCGCGCGGCATCGGTGCCGCCGAAGCGCTGGTGGGTGCAGCTGTGGTCGTAGTAGTTGCGCACCAGGAAGCCTTGCGCCTCGAAGCGCGCAATGGCCCGATCGAGTGCGGACGGGTCGGCAATGCAACCGGCGGGCGCCACGATGGCGATGCCGAGACGGGGTGTGATCACTGTTTGACGAAAAGCCGGGGTGTTGAATTTGGCAACATCTTACCCCGCGCGTGGGAGTCGATCAAGGCAAGGATGCGCTCGACCAGTTGTGGAGGCAAGTCGTGCCCCATCCCTTCGATGATCTCGAGCCGCGCGCCGCCGACATGCGCCGCGATGTCTTGCCCGCAGGCCGGCGGCAGCAAAGGATCGGCGGCGCCGTGGATGACGAGGGTCGGCGCCGTGATCGTGGGCAACAGCGCGCTGCGGTCGCCGGCGGCCAGCAGCGCCAGCATCTGGCGCCGGCTGCCCCCTGGGCAATAGCAGCGGCGCACCGAGCGCGTGACCCGCTTGCGCAGCTGGGCGTCGGGCGTCGGATAGGACGGGCTGCCCAGCAGGCGCAGCAGACCCACCGCATGCTCGATGACGCTGTCGAGGTTGGCCGGATCGGCGGGCCGGCTGGCCAGGGCCTTGCGCACCTGCGGCGTCGGCCCCGGCAGCGCGCGCCGGCCGCTGGTGGACATGATGGCAGTCAGGCTCCGCGCCCGTTGCGGATGGCGCACGGCGAGCTGCTGGGCGATGAGCCCGCCCAGCGCCGAGACACCCACCAGGTGGGCCCGGGCCACGCCCAGCGCCGACAGCACGCCCAGGGCGTCGGCTGCCAAATCGTCGATGCCGTAGGGCGGACGCCACGGCCAGCCGAGCGCGCGCTTGACCTGCGCCAGCGCCAGGCTTGGCGTTCCGGCCTGCTCGAACTTGCTCGACAGGCCGCTGTCGCGGTGGTCGAAGCGGATCACGTAGAAACCGAGCTCGACCAGACCCTCGACGAAGTCGCCGGGCCAGTCGGTCAGCTGCATGCCGAGGCCGTGGATGAGCAGGAGCGGCGCGGCTTTCGGGTCGCCCGCGGTGTCGAAGGCGATGCGCAGTCCGTTGGCGTGGAGGGTAGGCATGACGGCTAGTTCAGCTTGCGCACTGCATGGCAGAAATCGTTTCGGAGCGTCCCATGCGCTGTCCGGGCGCCCGCCCGCTGCAGCACGGTTCCAGCATATCACCTTCCCCGGGCCGTGTCGCAGCCCTGCGCGCGGCGGTGCGCATGTGGTGACATTCTGTGTATATTGACAGCCGTATGGACAGCTAGAATCCCGGGCTGGCTTTTTTAACCTACTCGCCCCGCTCTCCATGCCCGATCTCGTCAAACCTGTCCTCAAGGGACTGACCCTGCCCGCCCTGATCGACGTCAGCAGTGGCCTTGGCCGCGGAACAGTCACTGTCCACGCCACCGACGAAGGCGGGTCGGGCATCCGCGACGTGTTCATCATCCTGGATCGCCGGATCAGCATGGATTACGGACTAAGCGAGGCTTTCCTGGTGCCCTCGGACGGGCGCGACACGTTCGACGATGCGACTCCCCATAGCGCGAGCACGGTACTGACGGTCACCAATGCCACCGCGCCGGGCAACTATTCCGTGATCGGCGTATGGGTGTACGACAATGCGGGCAATGCCACCGGCTACACCGCCGACGACCTGCGCGCCGCCGGTATCGACACCCGCATCCGGATCGTCGGCGGGATCGACGACCGGATCGCGCCGACGCTCGCGGCGCTCATTTTGCCCGAGACGCTGGACGTGGGCGCCGGACTGGCGCCGTTCGTGGCCTCGGTGCGGGCGACCGACGAAGGAGGGAGCGGGATTGCCGACGTGACGGTCTTCTTCGACCGCCCCCTGGGCTTCGATACCGGCGCCAGCGATCGCCTTCTGTTGCCTGGGAGCAGCCGCTCCGATACCTTCGGCGATACCACGCCGCACACGGCCAACGGCAGCTATACGCTCACTGACAAGACCGCGCCAGGCACATACCATATCGCGCGGATAGAAGTGCAGGACAGAAGCGGCAATGTCAGCACGTACACCACGTCCGAACTGGAGGCGCTGGGCATCCGCACCGCCATCACTGTCAGCGGCGGCATCGTCGACGATACGGCGCCGGCACTGACCTCGCTGGAGCTGCCTGCGACGATCGACCTGAGCACCGGCTCGGCCAATGTCGAGATCCGCGCCGGCGCGCGCGACAACGAAGGCGGCACCGGCGTGCGCGACGTCGTCGTCTACCTCGACGGCGCGCTCGGCTACCAGGGCTGGAGCTTCGCCAACTTCGCCGTGCCGCAGCCAGGCAGCACGGACACCTTCGACGACGCCACGCCGCGTAGCGCGACTTCCTGGCTGCCCTTGCGCGCCAATACGCCAGTGGGCGTCTATGGCGTCACCCGGGTCGTCGTCACCGATGCCGCCGGCAACAGCCGTGACTACGACGCCACACAGCTCGAGGCGATGGGCATCCGCACCACGATGACCGTCGCCGACGGAAAACCGGAGGCGGCCCCGGCACGGGTGACGACCACCATCGCCCCGGACAGCGTGGTGCATCGGGTCACCACCAGCACCTGGGGCGATGGCGACTGGACGGCGTTCAAGCTGATTTTCGAGTACGACGCCACCCAGGCCGCCTACGGGCAAGTGGTGGTCAAGGATATGGGCAGCGAACTGCTCGAAGTCTCCACGAGCGTCAGCGGCGGCATCGGTCGCGTCGTGCTGGGTGGGTTCACCTCGGCCGAGGTGTCGAGGGCGCCGGCGATCGACGTGGTGCTGCAACCGCTGCCGGGCGCCCAGGCTTTCGGCTACACGGTCAAGTCCTTCGTCACGGGAGAATTCGTGCAGGGATTCGACCATAGCGGCGCCGGCGTCGTCCACCAAGGCACGGCGGCGGCGGATCGGATCGACAGTGCCGGCCGCCTCACGCAGATCGATGGCGGCGACGGGCTGGATTGGGTTGTGTTCGGCGACCGGGCCGCCCGCTATACGGTGCGCAGTGCGGGCGATGGCTTCACCGTCGATGACGGCGCCGGCTATGTCGCCCACCTGCGCAATGTCGAGCGGCTGGCGTTCGCCGACGCGGCGTACGCGCTCGATGTCGATGTCGATGAGGTGCCGGGCCAGGTTTATCGACTGTACCAGGCCGCCTTCGACCGCAAGCCCGACATGGGCGGCATCGGTTTCTGGATCGGCCAGGTCGAGGCAGGCATGTCGCTGGGCGAGGCCGCCGGCCAGTTCCTTGCAAGCCCGGAGTTCAGGACCAGGTTCGGCGCGGACACGGCGGATGGCGTCTTCCTGGACACCCTGTACCGCAACGTGCTGCATCGGACACCGGACCAGGCAGGCAAGGACTTCTGGCTCGGTGCGCTGGCGGCCGGCATCGAGCGCCCTGACGTGCTGCTCGCGTTCAGCGCCAGCGCCGAAAATGTCGGGCAGGTCGCGACGCTGGTCGCCGACGGCTTCGCCTACACCCCCTGGGGTTGAGCGGCGCGCCAGCGCTCCCGCTCAGGCGACCGGCTTGCGCGACGCGGCGCGGCGTTCGGCGAAGAACGCCTTCAGCAGCGTACTCGCCTCGCCGGCAAGCACGCCACCCAGCACCTGGGTGTGATGGTTCAGCTTCTGTTCATCGAACAGGTTGACGACCGAGCCGCAGGCGCCGGTCTTGGGATCGGTGGCCGCGTACACCACCTTGGCCAGGCGCGCGTGCATCATTGCGCCCGAGCACATGATGCACGGTTCCAGCGTCACGTACAGCTCGCACCCCGGCAAGCGGTAATTGCCAAGCTTCTCGGCTGCCGCGCGCAGGGCGACGATCTCGGCGTGCGCGGTTGGGTCGTGGCCGCCGATCGGCTGGTTGAAGCCGGTCGCGATGACTTCTCCGTCCTTGACCACGACCGCGCCGACCGGCACTTCGCCCCGCTCCCAGGCCAATTGCGCTTGAGCCAGGGCCAGCGCCATATAGGCTTCGGCCCGAGGATCGGCATGCACGGCGGCTTCGACGACGGTAGCCTGTTCGTGCGTCGCGGCGGACGTCGGATCCGGCATCATTCCGTGATCTCGGCCCAGCAGTTCGGGGTCTCGTGCAGCACCAGCTTGTGCAGGCGCAGGCCGGTACCGAAACGGTCGATGAACACGGCCTTCAGGATGTCGAAGGCCACCTGCGCCAGGTTTTCGACGGTCGGGATGCGGTCGATCACGATCGTCTTGTGGTCGGGCAGCGATGCCAGGAACTCGCGCACCTTGTCATCCTTTTCGTACACGATGAAGGCATGATCCCACACGTCGACCAGGTGCTGTTTTGCCAGCGCCTTGACGTCGGAGAAATCCATGATCATCCCGTTATCGGAATTGCCATCGGAATCGATCACCTGGCCCGTCAGAGTAATTTCAAGGGTATAGCGGTGGCCGTGCAGGTTGCGGCACTGGCTTTTGTGGTCGGGAATCCGGTGGCCGGCATCGAATTCAAGCTTGCGGGTAATGGTCAACATTGGTGCTAAATATAAATCTCAAGGAATCTGCAACAGTTTGTGGGTCTGGAGGCTGAGCTTCCACTTGGGGTTGGCGCGGCAGGTCTCGATCGCCAGGCGCAGGTTGTGGGCGGCCAGCGGACCGTCCATTGCCTGCACGTAGAAATGCTCGAAGTCGAGCCCTTCGTAGGCGGCCAGGTCTTGCCCCGTCTGCGGGATGACGACCTTGATCTCGCTGCCTTTGTGCACCGCCAGTGTCGACCCCATCTTGGGGCTGACGCAGATCCAGTCCACGCCTTCCGGTACCGGCAGGGTGCCATTGGTCTCGATGGCGATGGTGAAGCCGCGCGCATGCATGGCGTCGATCAGCGGACGGTCGAGCTGGAGCAGCGGTTCGCCGCCGGTGAACACGACGTATTTGCTTGCCGGGTAGCTTGCCGGCCACAGGCCGTCGATCTCGGCCGCCAGCAGCTCGGCCGTCTTGAACTTGCCGCCGCGCTCGCCATCGGTGCCGACGAAATCGGTGTCGCAAAACTGGCACACCGCGCTTGGGCGATCGGCTTCGCGCCCGGTCCACAGGTTGCAGCCGGAAAAGCGGCAGAACACGGCCGGCCGCCCCGCATGGGCGCCCTCGCCCTGCAAGGTATAGAAGATCTCTTTGATGCTGTAAGTCACGGTAAGCCTCTCGTCAACCTTCCATTATAGCGCGCCGGCCGGCGTCGCGCAGCCGCCCGCGACCGGTTGCACCCGCCCAACAGACTGTGTCGCAACGCCCTCGCTTGAGAAGCAACAATATTCCTATAGACGCCCAGCGGTAATGTCCTACGGAACATTCCGAATCCCGTAAGAGGGCCACTCATGACAAAGACTGTGTTATTCCTAGTTTCCCTGTCCCTTCTTGCCGACGGCGCCGCGGCGAGCGAAGCCCATGCATTGGTGCCGATGCCGTGGCGTAGCGCGCCGCCCGAGGTGCTGGCCTGCGCGCTGGTGACCCTGGCGGCCCTGGTGCTGGCCTATATCGGCCTGCGCCGCAGCGTCACGACCGACGAACGCGCGCGCGCCCTGCAGCACCAGCTGGCGGCCGAGCGCGAGGCGCGCTGCCAGTCCGACCAGGCGCTGGCCGACAACCACGACGTGCTGTGCCGGCTGGTGCGCCAGCACGAGGGCGTGCGCGAGGGCGAACGAACCCGGATCGGCTGCGAGCTGCAGGTCGAGCTGGGCCGCCGCCTGTTGAGCTTGCGCAATGAGATGGCAAGCCTGCACGAGTGCGCCGGGGCGGCGCCCGCCCTGGGCGCCAGGCTCGACCACGCCCTGGCGAATATCGATGGCACGATCCACGCGGTGCGCGCCGTCGTCGGAGGTTTGCGCGGCGTCAATCCAGGCGATGGCTTGCGCCAGGCCCTGGAGCGCTGCCTGGCCGACCATGCCCACAGCCACGGCCTGCGTTACCGCTTCGAGGCCGGCATCGACCCTGGGTCGCGCGCCAGCCAGGACCGGACCGCGCGCCTGGCCGTGTTCCGCGTGCTGCAGGACGTGCTGGCCGGCACGGCAAGCCGCGCGAGCACGACCGGCGAGGAGCGCGAACTGCATGTGCGCCTGCTCGAAGGCGCCGGCACGCTTGGCCTCGAGATCGACGGCTGCGCCGGTCCCGCGGACGACCTGTCGGCCCTACCCGCCGAACTGCACGAGCAGATCCGCGCCCTGGGCGGCGTGCTGCGCAAGGTCGCCACCGCCGAACGGCGCGCGCGCTGGTCGCTGTCGCTGCCCGTCATGGCGGAGGTCGCCTAGCTCCGCATGGCCGTTGCGAAAATTCCATCCCGCCATTGTTTTTGCTGAAAATCAATGGCGTAAACCTGCGCATGGCGCAGTATCGGACCCTGGCGGCAAGGGATGACTTGTCGCAACCGATACCGCAACCAACCGCAGAGGACGGCTCATGAGCTCACCCAGCACCGCCACAGGCCCGACAGCCCTGGTCCAGGACGTGGCCTTCGTGGGGCAGTTGATGGAAAGCCTGTCGGTGCCCGTGTTCGTGCTGGACACCGATGCCCGCGTGATGATCTGGAACCGCGCCTGCGAGCAGCTCACCGGCGTGCCTGCGCCCGAAGTGCTCGGCACCGGCGACCACTGGCGCAGCTTCTACGAGCAGCAGCGTCCCACCCTGGCCGACCTGGTGCTCAAGGGCCGGCGCGACGAATCGCGTCCGGCCCGCCCCCAGGCGCCGGCCGCCGGCGGCCGCTGCCCGCCCGCGCTGTCGATCGAGAGCTGGTGCGACATGCCGCGCGCCGGCCGCCGGCGCTACCTGGCGGCCGACGCCAGCCCGATCTTCGACGCCGGCGGCAAGCTGTCGGCGGTGGTCGAGACCCTGCGCGACCTGACCGACGAAAAGATGGCGCAGATCGCGCTCGAGCAGCTGGCCACGCGCGACGGGCTCACCGGCCTGGCCAACCGGCGCTGCTTCGACGACACCCTGCATGCGGAATGGAACCGCGCGCTGCGCCAGATGCAGCCGCTGTCGCTCCTGATGGTCGACGTCGACAACTTCAAGGCCTATAACGATGCCCATGGCCACCTGGGCGGCGACGAATGCCTCAAGCGGGTGGCGCGCGCCGTGGCCAGCGAGATGCGCGCCAACGACCTGGTGGCGCGCTACGGCGGCGAGGAATTCGCCGTCATCCTGCCCAACCAGTCGCTCAAGGGCGCGGCCATCGTGGCCGAACGCATCCGCTGCCGGGTCGAGCAGCTGCAACTGCCGTGCCGCTTCGCCGCCGGCCACGTGACCGTGTCGATCGGCGCCGCCACCGCCATCGCCGGTCAGGACAACCACGCCAGCCAGCTGGTCGCGATCGCCGACGCCGCCCTGTACCGCGCCAAGCACCTGGGCCGCAACCGCATCAGCCTGCCGATGACCGAGGCCGCGTAAACACGCGGCATCCTGCCGCTGTTCATTCCTTGGCGGATAGACTATCCTTCGCGATTGTCTATTTTCCAAGGAGACATCGTGTTCCATTCGACCCTGTCGCGCACCACGCTCGCGACGCTCATTTCCGGCGTGCTGCTGGCCGCGCCGGCCAGCGCGGCGCCGGCCGCCCCGGCGAAGGCGGCATCCGCCGACGTCCTGCCGTTCAAGGCGACCGAGAAGCTGCTCCCCAATGGCCTGAAGGTGATCGTGGTGCCGACCGGCTTCCCGAACCTGGTCTCGGTCCACATCCCGGTGCAGACCGGTTCGCGCAATGAAGTCGAGCCGGGCAAGTCGGGCTTCGCCCACTTCTTCGAGCACATGATGTTCCGCGGGACGCCGACCTACCCGCCCGAGAAGTACCAGGAAGTGATCACCAAGGCCGGCGCGCGCCAGAACGCGTATACCAGCGACGACCTGACCAATTACTACACCACCTTCGCCAAGCAGGACCTGGAGACGGTGCTGAAGGTCGAGGCGGACCGCTTCCAGCACCTGTCGTATCCGGTCGAGGCCTTCAAGACCGAATCGCGCGCCGTGCTGGGCGAATACAACAAGAACAGCGCCAACCCGATGTCGAAGCTGTTCGAGGTGCAGCGCGACGCCGCCTACACCACCCACACCTACAAGCACACCACGATGGGCTTCCTGAAGGACATCGAGGACATGCCCAACCAGTACGATTACTCGAAGGTCTTCTTCGACCGCTGGTACCGCCCCGAAAAGACCGCCATCATCATCGCTGGCGACGTCGAGCCGGCCAAGGCGATCGCGATGGTCGAGAAATACTGGGCCGGTTGGAAGCGCGGCACCTTCAAGTCGAACGTGCCGGTGGAACCGGCCCCGCGCGGCGCCCAGTACCGCCACGTGGCCTGGCAGACGCCGACCCTGCCGCTGGTGACGGTGGCCTACCGCGCGCCGAGCTTCGTCGCCCAGCAGAAGGAGCAGGCGGCGCTGTCGATGGCGCTGTCGCTGTCGTTTGGCCGCACCTCGCCGCTGTACAAGCGCCTGGTGCAGGACGAGCAAAAGGTCGACCAGCTGTTCGACTTCACGCCGAACCGGGTCGATCCGACCCTGGCCACGATCGGCGCGCGGGTGAAGAACCCGGCGGACGCGCTCATGGTGCGCGACGCCATCCTGCAGACGGTGGCAAAGCTGCGCGACGAACCCGTGAGCGCCCAGGAACTGGAAGCGGCCAAGTCGGCCCAGAAGTATGGCCTGATCCGCTCGCTCGACAACACCGAGGCGATCGCCTCGACCCTGGCCTCGTACGTGCACTTCGAGCGTTCGTATGGCACGCTGAACCAGTACTACCGCGTGATCGACAGCCTCACGCCGGCCGACCTGCAGGCCGCCGCGCGCAAATACCTGGTCGACGACAGCATGGTCGTCACCACCCTGTCGCACGCCGCGCTGCCGAAGGGAATCGAAGAGTTGCCGAAGCTGGCCTCGTTCGCCCCGCAGGCGGGCGATGCCAAATTCGACGTGCTGGTGCAGAAGTCGACGTTGCCGCAGATTCGCTTCAAGCTGCTGTTCCCGGCTGGCTCCGCCCACGATCCGAAGAGCAAGGAAGGCCTGGCCGCCCTGACGGCAGCCATGGTGGCCTCGAGCGGCTCGCGCGAGCGCAAGATCGACGAGGTGACCAAGGCACTGTTCCCGATGGCCGGCAGCTTCACCGAGCAGACCGACAAGGAGATGACGACCTTCACCGGCACGATCCACAAGGATAACTGGGACCAATTCCTCGGCATTGCCATGCCGCTGTTGAATGATCCAGGCTTCCGCGAGGAAGACTTCCGCCGCCTGAAGGACGCCCAGCGTAACGCCCTGGTGCTGGACCTGAAGGACAATAACGAAGAGGAGTTCGGCAAGGAAAGGCTACAGGCTCGCGTGTTCGCCGGCACCGGCTACGGTCATCCGGTGCTGGGCACCGTCGCCGGCATCGACGCCATCACGCTGGACGACGTGAAGGCCTTCTACGCCCAGGCTTATACCCGCGGCGCGGTGAAGGTCGGCATCTCGGGCGACGTGACGGACGCAATGACGGCGTCGCTCAAGGCCCAGCTGGCGCGCCTGCCGCAAGGCGCCGGCCTGCCGGCGACGAACGTGCCGAAGGGCCGCATGCCGAACGGCCTGGAAGTCGAAATCGTCGAAAAGAACACCCGCGCCACCGCGATCTCGTTCGGCCTGCCGCTTGAGGTCACGCGCAAGCATCCGGATTTTGCTGCCCTGTGGCTGGCCAAGACCTGGCTCGGCGAGCACCGTTCCTCGAGCGCCCACCTGTACCAGCGCATCCGCGAAGAGCGCGGCATGAACTATGGCGACTATGCCTATATCGAAGCCTTCCCGCGCGGGATGTTCCAGTTCTTCCCGAACCCGAACCTGGGTCGCAAGGCGCAGCTGTTCGAAGTGTGGATCCGTCCGGTGGCGCCGCAGAACGGCCACTTCGCGCTGCGCGTGGCGCTGCACGAACTGGGCAAGATGGTCGATGGCGGCATTAGCCAGGCTGATTTCGAGACCACCCGCGACTACCTGCTCAAGAACGTGTTCGTGATGACCGCGACCCAGGACCAGCAACTGGGCTATGCGCTCGATTCGCAGTGGTATGGCACGCCGGAGTTCACGACCATGATGCGTGACGCGCTGTCGAAGCTGACTGCCGCCGACGTCAATGCGGCGATCAGGAAGCACCTGTCGGCGAAAAACCTGTCGGTGGTGATCATCACCAAGGATGCTGCCGGTTTGAAGGAGGCGCTGGTGAGCGACGCCTTCTCGCCGATCAAGTATGACGCCAATAAGCCGCAAAGCCTGCTGGACGAGGACAAGCAGATCGGTTCGATGAAGTTGAATATCAAGCCGGAGGCGGTGACGATCACGCCGGCGGCCGAGGTGTTCGCGCGATAAACGACGTCGTCCCCGCGAAGGCGGGGACCCAAGTCTCGTAGCGCACCATATGTTCGAATCGTAGTGGCCGCAGTGAAGACTTGGGTCCCCGCCTGCGCGGGGACGACGTGGTTATTGCAACTCCAAAAGTTCTCGTCAGCCTATCGCAATTACTGGAGTTCGCATCTTGATGCTCAACGCATCATCCGATCCCAGCCGTGACGCACGGCCGATTTCATCTTTTCCCACGTCGACTGCTCACCCGGATACCGGGTATCCCAATCGCTACGCAGGTCGCCCTCGACGTCATTCCACGAACGCCCGCGGTATTGGTCGTTGAGCGCCATCTCCGACCCATAGCTGTACGCCGGACGGTATTCGTCATACGCCCCGCCACCCGCGCCATACACCGAATTCCAGTGGTTGCGGTAATAGACGTCGTCATCGTCGTCCGTCATGCGATCCCAGCCGCGGCGCACCGCCGCCTTCATCTTGTCCCAGGTCGACGGACCGCCATCCTTGGCCGGATAGCGCGTATCCCAGTCGCTGCGCAGGTCGGTCTCGACCGCATCCCAGCTGCGGCCGCGGTACTGGTCGTTGCGCGCCATTTCCGAACCGTAGGTATAGGCAGGACGGTATTCGTCGTACGCGCCGCCGGCCGCGCCATAGGTCGAGTTCCAGTGGTTGCGGTAGTAGATATCGTCGTCGTTGTCGTCGGTCATGCGGTCCCAGCCATGACGCACGGCGTTCTTGACGCGGTCCCAGGTCGACGGCTCGCTGGTGTCGCTGCCGGTGGTGCTGAAGTCGCGGGTGCCGTCGATGCGGTTGTCCCAGCCGGTGCGCAGGGAGCCCTCGACATCGTCCCAAGGCTGGTTACGATACAGGTCGCTGCGACGCATCTCGCTGCCGTAGGAATAGGCCGGCTTCAGGTCTTCGTAGCGATCGCCGCTGGACGCGTAGGTGCTGTCGTAGTGGCTGCGGTACATGTCGTCGTCATCGTCGCGGGTCATGCGTTCCCAGCCGTGACGCACGGCGGCCTTCACTTTTTCCCAGGTCGACGGTTCGCCGCTGGTGGCATAGCGGCTGTCCCAGTCGCTGTGCAAGTCGGTTTCGATATCGTCCCAGGCGCGGTTGGTGTAGCGGCCGCTGCGCGCGGCTTCGCTGCCGTAGCTGTAGGCCGGCTGGTAGTCGTCGTAGGTAGCGCCGGTCGCGCCATAGGTCGTATTGAAGTGGTTGCGGTAATAGCTGTCGTCATCGTCGTAGAGGCTGCTGGAGGCGCCGAGACCGGTGGCCATCGGCGACGCGTCCTGGCGCTCGCGCGAGAAGATGCGCATGCCGCTGCGCTGCTTGTCCAGGCTGGAGCTGCCGGACAGCGAACCGCTGCCCGAGAGCGAACCGCCGACCTGCGTATCGCGCTGCAGCGAATCGCTGCGCACCGAGCCTTCCAGGGCCGAACCCTGGATCGACGAGCCGGCCGCGGCGGCGCCGAGCGAGCTACCGGCCAGCGGGCGGGCGCCGGGCGCCGACGGGGTCGCGCCCTGTTTGACGATGCCGTCGTTGTCCAGCTGCGCGCTGCCGGCCGACAGGCCGCCCTGCTGGCTGCCTTCGAGCGGCGAATTCTGGATCGGGTCGTCGCGCAGGGTCGAGCTCTGCAGCGAGGTGCCGCCAGTCGCGGTCAGGCCGCTATTGCCCAGCGATTCCTGGTAGGTGCCGCCCACGGGACGGTCCTGGTTGACCGAGCGTTGCTGGAACAGCTCGCGATCGCCCGGATTGTCGAGCTTTGGCGTCGACGCCGCCTGGGCATTGCCGAGCGAGCCGGATTGGGCCGACATCGAGGACGATTGCTGCATGCCGGCCTGGCTGCCCATGCGCATGGCGCCGGCGCTCATGCCGCCCATGGCGACGTCCGGCGTGCCGGTAGCGTTCTCGTCAATATCGGTCGGGCCGTAGCGCTCGACGATGTCGGCGGCGCGCTCGACTTCCGGCAGCGATTCGGCGACCAGGGTCAGCACGTGGTGGCCGCGGGTGACGGCGCCTTCGTAGCGGCTCACGTGTTCCGCGTTATCGGAACCGAACAGGTCGCTGAAGAAGTTCTTGATGCTGGCGGTGATGCCGGTATCGCCGTCGGCGCTGCGCGCGGTATCGATGTCGGAGCGGCCGGTGATGCTGTCGGTCTGGCCGGTCGGATCGGCGTTGGACAGGCGGACGTCGGTGCGGGTGAAGCCCGACGACAGCAGTTCATTCATGGCGTTCTGCGCATCGGTGCGGTTATCGAACACCGCGACAAGGGTATGTTGCATGGTCGTTCCTCCGAAAATGGGGTCCTTGCGCCGGGCGACGACGTCGCCGCTTGTCTTGCGCTATGTTGTCAAGATTACTCCAATACTGATGGGACTCGCGCACCATTGACCCCTGGAAATTCAGGGCGGACGAGGGTGTCGGACGCGCTCGGATGAGCACGTAGGATGGGGACGACAGGAGGAGAAAAGAGAGGGTGGCAGACCCGGCTGGACGCCGGGCCTTGATGGCGCGGATGGGCCGGCGCCGCGTGCGTCAGGCGAAAGGATTGTCGATGGTCTTGATGTCGGGCGGCGGCAGTTCGTCGGGCAACTCGCGCGCCTCGAGGGCTGCCACGATCTCGCCCAGCAACGCATGCAGGCGGCGCGCGCGCGCAAGGCCCGGGACGTCGGCCGTCAGGTCGACGTCGCCCGAGATCGTGATGCGGTCGACGCGGTTTTCCAGCATGAGGTCGCCGATGCCGGCCACTTCGGATTCATTGGCGAACGGGGTGAAGGTGGATTTCTTCTTGCTCATGAGGTTCCTTTACGATCGGTTCTTGCGCTGCTTGATCTTCGGCAGGCGCAGCATGCGTTCCTTCTGCTTGGTGGACAGTGACGGCAGCAGTTCGATGCCGACGATGCGCTCCAGTTCGGCCACCGGCACCACATTGATCGGCGCATCGGCGCGGTTCTCGGTGAACCACGCCGCCGCCAGCTTCTGGCGCGGACTGTACACCACCTTGTACAAGTGGCTCGGCACGATCACATTGCCCACCTTTTTCAGGCTGGCGCCCAGGAAGGCCGGGCCGGTGATCACGTACAACTCCCCTTCCTTCTTCGCCATGGTGCGCACCGCGCCCTCGATCGGGGCCCAGATGTGGCGGTTGTGATCGCGGTCCTGCGGGACCATATTGGCCAGCGAAAAACTTTCGCGCTGGGTGCGGCGGTCGGGCATGTTCGCGTTGGGCGCCAGGTGGCCGCGGTCGAAGCCGCTGCGTGCGTAGTCCTTCAGTTCGGCGCGCTGGCCGCGCGGCAGGCGCTGCTCGGCATGGAAATTGTCGTCGCGATCGAGCCCCTGAGCGCGCTTGAGATTGTCGGCGCGCACATACTCGGCCGACCACAGCGGGGTGCGGGTCACGCCCGAATGCATGACGCCGAATACGCCGTAGCACAGCTCGCGGGTCGCGGCCGCCAGTTTCTGGTTATGAATCTCGGGCGCGCGCCCGTCGAGGTAGTGGACCGGGCAACTGGCGGCCTGGACCGCGCCGGCGGCGAACAACGCGCCGGCGATGGCGATGCGGGCAAGAACTCTGCCCAAGGTGGAGCGAAGCATGATTGAACGACAATGGTGACGAAAGCCGGCATTTTAGCTGAGCAATGGCCCCACGCATACAAATGCACGGGGAATGGCAGTGCGCAGGCGCGCACGATTGGCCGAGCAATTCCCCGCGGAATGTTTTAAAATTGTCGCTTTCTCAATAAGATTTTCCATTTGGGAAACAAATGCGCCACGAATGACCCATTCGCCCATTCCGGAGGATCTACGCCGTTTTATCCTGACGAGCATCCCCTCCGTGCCCTTCCTGGAAGCCATGCTGCTGCTGCGTGCCGATCCTACGCAGCAGTGGGAGAGCGCCATGCTGGCCAGCCGCCTGTATATCCGCGAGCGCGTCGCGAGCCAGTTGCTGGCCGACCTGTGCACCGCGGGAATCAGTCGGCCCTGCGATCCGCCGGCCGCGCACTGCTACCGCTATGATCCCGCCAGCGAAGTCTTGCGCGAACGGATCGATCGCCTGGCCGACCTGTATGCCAGGCAGTTGGTCGACGTCACGCACCTGATCCATTCCAGTCTCGAGCGCCAGGCCCAGCAGTTCGCCGATGCCTTCCGCCTGCGCAAGGACGAGTAAACGCGTCAGCTTGCAGCAATCGATATGCAATACACTCAACATCAGGCGCCCGGGCGCCGAGACAATAATAACGAGCAATTCCTTCGGAATGAAGCGATATGGGCGAAGTGATCTATACCCTCTGCATGCTGACCTCGCTGACCTGCGCCGTCCTGCTGTTCGCCAGCTACCGGCGCACCCGCCACCGGCTCCTGTTCTGGAGTGGCGCCTGTTTCACGGGCATGACCGTGAACAATCTCTTGCTGCTGCTGGACAAGGTGGTGTTTCCGACCCAGGTCGACCTGCTGCCCTGGCGGCTCGCGAGCGCGCTGCTCGCCTGCCTGCTCCTGCTGTATGGCCTGATCCACGAGAAGGAGTGAGGCGATGAACCATCTGCTCGCCGGCGCGATCGCCATGGCCTCCCTGACCATCGCCCTGTTCTTCGTGCGCTTCTGGCGCGCCAGCGGCGACCGCTTTTTCTTGTACTTTGCGCTGTCGTTCGCGATCGAAGGGTTGCACCGCGTGTATGCGGCGCTGCGCGACGGCGGCGGCGAGGATTCGCCGCTGCATTACCTGATCAGGCTGCTGGCCTATGGGCTGATCTTGTGGGCGATACTGGAAAAGAACCTGCCGCGTAAGAAGCCGGACGCATGATCGCGATCCATGCGTCGCGATCCATCCATCGCGGTCCATGTACCATGCCGCTGGCGTGCGCCTGGCGCACGGACGCTGCGCGATAATCGGCGCATGTCAAACCGTCCATGGAGGCCAGCATGAGCGCTCCCGATCAATCAGACCGCAAACAGGATGCCGCGGTTCCCGCCGGCGGCCAGGATAACCGCTCCGACAACCTGTTGCCGGGCACGGAAGGCGCCGACGACGGCCGCTTCGACGTGGCCGAAGAAGTCAACCTCGACCAGCAATCCGACGAGGCCCGCCGCATCGGCCAGGCGCCGTCGCAGGGGATTGCCGATGCCATCCCCGAGGCGCTCAGGACGCCGGTGCCGTCGCAGCGGGTGCCCGACAAATCCTGAAGCGGATACCGCTGCACCAAAACAGCGCAAAGTGTTGACATGGCCCTGTCAGGCACTTAGATTGCCGAAATAGCCAGATTGCCTGAATAACCACCTTGATGGGCCACGAACACTTGACCGACAACACAGACAACGGCAACCGCAGGAGCGTCCTGTTCATCTGCAAGCGCGCCATCGACGATCCGATCGTCAACCAGGTTTCGCGCGAGCTGGACCAGACCATCGTCCGGGCCACCACGCCGCTCGACGGCCTGGCCCAGTCGCGCGCAGGCGATTTCGCCCTGATCCTGGTTGGCTACTCGGGCGACGCCCAGGGCATGCTCGACACGATCCGCGCGGTGCGCGCCAATCCACGCTCCAGCCGCACCCCGATCGTCGCGGTCGGCCTGCCGCAGCCGATGCCGTTTCCCCAGGAACTCCTGTACGACGTCGGCGCCATCGCCGTGCTGACCGAGCCGCTCTCGCCCACCATCCTGCGCGCCAAGGCGCGCTTCTATATCGACGCCTTCGACAGCCAGCGCGAGCGGCGCCGCGCCGAGGCCGAGCTGGAGCAGACCCGCTCGCGCCTGGAACGCATCGTCGAAGCGGCCGAGCTGGGCATCTGGTCATGGGACATCGCGGCCGACCGGGTCGAGGCCGATACCCGCATGGCGGCCCTGTTCGGCGTGGCGCCCGAGCGCCGTCTCGATGCGCCGATTGCGGACTACCTGGCCGCGATCCATTCCGACGACGTCGCGCCGACCGTGGCCCAGATCGACGCGGCGATCGCTGGCGCTGGCGGCTACGCCGCCACCTACCGGATCCGGGCCGGCAACGGATGGCGCTGGATGATCGCGCGCGGCCACGTCGAGTACGGCGCCGACGGCGCCCCGCGCGAGGTGCACGGCGTGGTGATGGACGCCACCCGCCAACGCGAGGCCGAACAGCAGCTGCGCGCCACCGAGGAGCGCTACCGCACCGTGTTCGATTCGATCGACGAGGGCCTGTGCGTGATCGACATGCTCTACGACACCGAAGGTAGGCCCTGCGACTACCGCTTCGTGGAGGCCAATCCGGCCTTCATCAAGCACACCGGCCTGGCCGACGCGGTGGGCCGCACCATCCGCGAGATGGTGCCCGGGCACGAGCAGCACTGGTTCGACATCTACGGCCAGGTGGCGGCTACCGGCGAGGCGGTGCGCTACGAGAACGAGGCCAAGGGCCTGGACCGCTGGTACGACGTGTACGCCGTGCGCCTGGGCGGGCCCGAGAATCGCCGGGTCGCGGTGCTGTTCACCGACATCACCGAACGGCGCCGCTCCGAAGCCGCGCTGAGGCGCATGGCGGCCGACCTGTCCGAAGCCAACCGGCTCAAGACCGAATTTCTGGCCACCCTTGCGCACGAGCTGCGCAACCCGCTGGCGCCGATCCGCAGCGGCCTGCAGTTCATCCGGCGCGCACCCGGCGACCTGGATGCCGTCGCGCGCGTGCAGGACATCATGGAACGCCAGCTGGACCACCTGGTGAACCTGGTGGACGACCTGCTCGACGTGGCGCGCATCACGCGCGGCCAGGTCGAGCTGCGGCGCGAGCGGATCGAACTGGCGACCGTCCTGGCGGCGGCGGCCGAGACCAGCATGCCCCTGATCGAGGCGGCGCGCCACGGCTTCGACCTGCGCCTCCCGGGCGAGGCGCTGGCGCTCGACGCCGACCCTACCCGCCTGACCCAGGTGGTGAGCAACCTGCTGAACAATGCGGCGCGTTATACGCCCAAGGGAGGCAGCATCGTGCTGGCCGCCGCGCGCGAGGGCGACGAGGCGGTGGTGACGGTGTCCGACAACGGGATCGGGATCGCGCCCGACAAGCTGGACGACGTGTTCCGCATGTTCACCCAGGTCGGCCAGGCGCAGCAGCCGGGATCGGGTGGGCTGGGGATCGGCCTGTCGCTGGTGCGCAGCCTGGTCGAACTCCACGGCGGCAGCGTGGGCGCCGCCAGCACCGGCACCAATGCCGGCAGCGTGTTCACGGTGCGCCTGCCGCTCGCCGCCGACGCGGCGCCTTCCCTTCCCGCCGGCGAAGCGGGCGATACGGGAAGCCAGGTGGCGGAGGACGCGCCGGCGACAGGATGCAGCGTGCTGGTGGTCGACGACAACCGCGACGCGGCCGAGACCCTGGCCGCCCTGCTGAACATGATGGGCCACCGCGCGCCGGTCGCTAACGACGGCCGCCAGGCGCTGCGCATGCTGCCCAGCCTGATGCCGGACGTGGTGTTCCTGGACCTGGGCATGCCGGGGATGTCGGGCTATGAGGTGGCGGCCGCGATCCGGCAGGATCCGCGCCTGGCGGGGATCCGCCTGGTGGCGCTGACCGGGTGGGGAGGAGAAGCCGACCGCGCCAAGACCAGCGCGGCGGGGTTCGATGAACACCTGACCAAGCCGGCAACGGTGGAAGCGATCGAGGAAGTGCTCAGGAGGGTGTGAGCGTCTTTGTATATTCTTTTGTTAGCCCCAAAGCGTCGTCCCCGCGAAGGCGGGGACCCAAGTTTTCATGCGCAGCCACTCGTGGTATCTGAAGTGGCAGTGCAGGCAACCTTGGGTCCCCGCCTGCGCGGGGACGACGTGGTGGCTTGGCTGATCCTATCGGTTCAGCCCAGTCTCTCGTTTATCCGACCTGCGCTACCGGCAGCGTTTCGGCCTGCACGTGGGCGGCTTCCTGGCCGGCGGCAAAGAAGCGCTCGACCTTGTTGCCCGGCACCGCGCTGCCGATCAGGTCATGCATGCGGCTGGCGGTCAGGTCCCACGAGGTGCCGGCCACGATTTCGCGCATGCGGCGCGCCTGGCCCTGGCGTTCGTCGGCGTCCAGCGCCAGCTGGCGCTCGCAGGCGGCGATGAAGTCCTGGTGCGACTCGGCGATTTCGACGATGTCGCCATACGGCACCTTGACGTCGGTGATCGGCGTCGACACGCAAGGCAGCTCGGCGGCCATGTATTCGAGCACCTTGGTCGGGCTGATGAACTTGGTCGAGTCGTTCATCGCGAACGGCAGCAGGCAGACGTCCCAGCCGGCCAGGAACTGCGGCAGCTGGTCGTAGGTGCGCTGGCCCATGTAGTGGACGTTCGGCTGCTTGGGCAGGGTCGCCGGGTCGATCTTGACCACCGGGCCGACCAGCACGATCTGCCATTCGGGATGGGCGTCGGCCATGCTGGAGACCAGGTCGACGTCGAAACGCTCGTCGATCACGCCGTAGAAGCCCAGGCGCGGATGCGGGATGTGGGCCTGGTCCGGGTGCGAGATCGCGCGCTCCTGGGCCTGGCGGAAGTGTTTGGCGTCGACGCTGCTGGAGAAGCAGTGGGCGTTGGCGTGGCGGTCGCGCTTGGACTGGTACAGGCTCGGGCCGCCGGTGAAGACGACGTCGGCGATGTTCAGCAGTGCGCTTTCGCGTTGCAGCAGCTGCTTCGGCGCATTCTTGAACATGGCCAGTTCGTCCATGCAGTCGTAGATCACCTTCAATGGCTTGAACACCTGCAGCAGCGGCAGCGCCATCGGGGTGTAGAACCAGACGATCGGCGCCGCGTCCTGCGGCACCACGTCGGCCAGCAGCGCTTGCAGGGTCGGCAACTGGTCGTCATGGAAACCGAACTGCTGGATCGGCGTATGCGGGCGGCAGACGGTGATGTTCGGGGCGACTTCGGTTTTTTCCAGACGTGCCTCGCCCTCGGTATGCATCGGTTCTTCCACGAAGAGGATGTCGTAGTGTTCGGCCAGGCGGGTCATCAGGTGCTGGGGGCGCTGGAACACGAAGTCCCAGCGGAGGTGGCAAAACACGATCAGGGTCGGCATGTCGATTTCCTTTCGCCTTGGGGGCGCTCTAGTTGTTGGCAAGGTACACCGGACCGGTTCTTCTCTCTCTCACAAGGCCGTGGCGGCGCACGGGAACCCGGTCGGACCATGGCATCCTAGCATGCAATTTTCCCAATATTTTCAGTTATGCAAAGCAAGATTGCGGCTGGTGTCACAAATATTGTGGTCTAACTGCTGTGCCTCATAGGGAGAGTCCGTCTTCCAGGCAAGTCCCTGTAAGGCGCCTCCTACAGCAACACAAGAAAATCAACTACGTAAAAACGGCAAAAACTTTACTGTTTGCATCGGAATCGCGGGCCGAATACGCCTGTTTACCGCCCTCTCGGCCAGGCCGGGCGAAGGCCCGGCCCCTGCCGCATCAAGCCGGGTGATAAGGTTCGGCGCCCTCGGCATGGCCGTCGGCGCTGAAGCCGGTCGCTACCGACACGCCTTCAAGGCCCAGCGACAATAGTGCGTCGCACAATTCGTCGACCTCGGCGGCCAGGTCGGCGGCCAGGTCGACCGGCTTCTCGACGCTCCCCCACGGCAGGCCGCCGTCAAGCGCATACAGGTTGGCGCGCAGCACGACGTGCTCGCCCATGTCGAGCGGCGCCACCGCGGCGTGCACCGCGTCGGGGTCGAGGTCTTTCGCCTCCAGCAGGCGCCTGGCCTCGGCCAGCACGCCGAGCGTCGCCAGCTCGGCCACGCCCTGCTCCTTGGCACCGTAGAACAGGTCCTGGTACAGGAAGTTGAGTTCCAGGCGGTCCGGGTCGCGCGCCAGCAGGCGCGCCACCAGCGGCGCCACGGCCTCGGTCCAGCCGCGGTAACGCTCCAGGCGTGCGGCGAACCACGCATCGCTGCCCGCTTCGTCCTTCGGGATGCGGTAGAACGGATCGTCGGCGCGCTTGAGCGAGAAGCCGAGCAGGAAGCGCAGTTCGAGCGCGGTCTCGTCGGGCGCCACGGGTTCGCCGGTCCAGCCGCGCATGCTGGCCTCGATGGTCGGCGCCGGCTGCAATTTCTTTTCCAGCAGCGAGGCGGCGGCTTCGCGCAGCATCTGGTGCAGCGTGCCGAAGGGCACGTGGTCGATCTCGGCCAGGTCGTAGGCATGCTGCAGCAGCACCACCCGTGCGCCCTTGCCGTCCAGGCCATGGGCCTGGAAACTGGCGACCAGCTGTTCGAACGCGGCTTCGTCCTGGAAGGTCTCGAGGGCATCCAGGCCGCCGCGGCTGCGCACGAACAGCGGCACCAGGAAGGCGTCGATCTCGTACTCCGGGCCTTCCTCGCGGCGCAGCAGCAGGGTCGCCGCTTCTTCCTCGATCCGCGCGCGCAGCAGGCGGCAGGCCAGTGGATCGGTGTAGCGCGCCAGTTCGATGGCCTCGTACAGCACCTCGTCGTGCTTCTTGCGGATCGCCTTGCGCACCAGGCTGGCCAGGGCTTCTTCCTGTTCACCGCCGGGGCCTGCGTCGTCCTCGCGTTCGGCGATTTCGAGGGCCATATCGGCCATCAACCGGGCCTGGCGCTCGGTATCGGGTTCGCGCGTATTGTTCGAGGTGCGGGGGGCGGGACGCTTGTTCTTCGGCATGGTGTCGATAGATGATGGAGGTTCGAGCCGGCATGGTAACACCGCGGCGTGCGCCGGCGTAGTGCGACGGCCTGCAGGCGGCGTGGCGCGATGTTATGCTTCGGGCAAAAAACACCCTGCGAAAGCCCCCGATGCTCGACAAACTCTTCAAACTCAGCGAGAACAACACCACCATCCGCACCGAGATGATGGCCGGGCTGACCACCTTCCTGACGATGGTGTACATTATCTTCGTCAATCCCTCGATCCTGGGCGATGCCGGCATGCCGAAGGAATCGGTATTCGCCGCCACCTGCCTGGTGGCCGCCGGCGGCACCGCCATCATGGGCCTGTACGCCAACTACCCGATCGCGATGGCGCCCGGCATGGGCCTGAACGCCTATTTCGCCTACGCCGTCGTGCTCGGCATGGGCATCCCGTGGCAGGCGGCGCTGGGCGCCGTGTTCATCTCGGGCTGCCTGTTCATCCTGGTCACCCTGGTCGGCCTGCGCGCCATGATCGTGGACGGCATCCCGCGTTCGATGCGGGTCGCCATCACGGTGGGCCTGGGCATGTTCCTGGCCCTGATCGCCCTCAAGAATGCCGGCATCGTGGTCGCCAGCGAAGCCACCCTGGTCAAGGCCGGCGACCTGCACGCGCCCGCCGCGATCATGGCCGTCGTCGGCTTCTTCGCCATCGTGGCGCTGGACCGGCTGCGGGTGCGCGGCGCAATCCTGATCGGCATCGTGCTGGTGACAGTGCTCAGCTTCTTCTTCGGCGGGAATACCTACCAGGGGCTGTTCTCGCTGCCGCCGTCGATCGAACCGACCCTGTTCCAGCTCGACATCCCGGGCGCGCTGGCGGCCGGCATCCTGAACGTGGTGCTGGTGTTCTTTTTGGTCGAACTGTTCGACGCCACCGGCACCCTGATGGGCGTGGCGCGCCGCGCCGGCCTGCTGGTCGAGGGCAGGCCCGACCCCGGCGACCGGATGGGCAAGGCCCTGCTGGCCGACAGCGGCGCGATCGTGGCCGGCAGCGTGCTGGGCACTTCCAGCACCACTGCCTACTTGGAGAGCGCATCCGGCGTCCAGGCCGGCGGGCGTACCGGTCTGACCGCGCTGACGGTGGCGGCGCTGTTCCTGGCCTGCCTGTTCATCGCGCCGCTGGCGGCCGTGGTGCCGCCCTACGCCACCGCGCCGGCGCTGCTGTTCGTGGCCTGCCTGATGCTGTCCGACCTGGGCGACGTCGAGTGGGGCGACAGCACCGAAAGCATTCCGGCCGCCGTTACCGCGCTGGGCATGCCGTTCACCTATTCGATTGCCGAGGGCATTGCCTTCGGCTTCATCAGCTACGCGGTGCTCAAGCTGCTGACCGGGCGCGCGCGCGAGGTCAGGCCGGTGGTATGGGTGATCGCCGCCCTGTTCGCTTTCAAGATCGTTTACGTGGGCGCTTGAGGCATCGTCGTGCCCGAATGCATGGCATCGCGCTGTCTTTGCGTTACAATGTCGGGCAAACCCAGCCTTACCACAGATGCTGATGAAACCTTATTCGATCCTGGTGCTGGCCCTGGCCGGCATTCCGGGTGTGGCGCTTGCCGCTCCCGACCTTCCTCAAATCGGCAACGTCCATGCGCCACTGGCGGTCGCGATGCCGGAGATCCCCGATGGCGGCTGGTTCACGTCCGCCGAACTGGGCGCGATCACGACCTCGGGCAATACCAACGGCACCTCGGTCACCGGCAAGATCGACGCCCGCCACGAGACGGCGCGCTGGAGCCATGAGTTCATCGCCAGCGGCTACTTCAAGGAAGACGAGTACGAGGACGAATACGGCGAGCGCCAGAAGAGCCGTTCGGCCCAGCGCTGGGCCACCTCGGCCAAGGCCTCGCTCAAGCTGCTGGGCGACGGCCGCCGCGCCTTCGTGCTGGCCACCCATACCAACGACCGCTTCGGCGCCTACCGCCAGTATTCGACGATCGGCATCGGTTACGGCTCGCGCTGGTACACGGCGCCCGACAAGACGCTGGACATCGAGATCGGTCCGGGCTACTCCGTCGGCGAGCGCGACAACGAGGAAGAAGAAAAAGGCATGACGGTGCGTAGCGCGGCCCAGTTCCGCTGGCAGGTCAGCCCGTCCGCCTTCTTCGCCCAGACCGTCAGCGTCGAGAAAGGCACCGGCAACACCCACTCGGTGGCCGAGACCTCGCTCAGCACCAAGATCAACGGCAGCATGCAGATGAAGGCCGGCTTCAGCGTGCGCAACGACAGCAACGTCCCCGAAGACAAGAAGAACACCGATACCCAGACCTCGCTGACGATGGTCTATTCGTTCTGAGCGGCCGCGCGCCGCCAGCATAGTTCGAGCGTGGGGCCGTCGTCGCGCAACAGCGTGAACGCCAGCCCCTCGTACAGCCTGCGCGCCGCGACGTTGTCGCTGCGCACCCGCAGCGCGATCCATTCATGCTCTACCTGCAGCGCCGCCAGCACGGCGCGCGCGATGCCCCGGCGCCTTGCCGCCGTCGCCACCGACAGGTCGACCACGCGCAATCCGCCGCCGGCGCGGTCCAGCGCCACGCGTCCCACCGGGCGCCTCGCCTCCAGTAGCAACCAGTCTTCCAGCGCCGGATAACGGCGCGCGTAATCGTCGACCTGCATCTGGCGCTGGTGACACGCGATCCCTTCGATGACCCCGCGCGGCACCGGCAGCGCGGCCAGATCCGGCCGCGTCTCCAGGTACAGCGTCGCGAGGAAGGCCTCGTCGGCAGGCCCGGGCGCGCGTGCCTCCAGGCCGCCGAGGCAGCGCGCGCTCACCTGGCCACGGGCGCCGGCACGAGGTCCTTGACCAGCACCAGGGCCGCCAGGCTGATCAACGCCGCCGCGCTCAGGTAGTAGCCAACGAACTCGAGCCCGTAGTTGGTGCCCAGCCAGAGCGCGATATACGGCGCCACCGAGGCGCCCAGGATGCTGGCGAAATTGAAGGTCAGCGACGACCCCGTATAGCGCACCTCGGCCGGGAACAGCTCGGCCAGCAGGGTGCCGAGCGGTCCGTAGGTGAAGCCGACCAGGCACATGCCGAGCACCATGAACAGCGTCACCGCCATCCAGCCGCCCGAGCCGAACAGCGGCCCGTACAGCAGCCCGAACACGGCGATGGCAGCGCTGACCAGCATCATGGCGCTGCGCCGCCCGCGGCTGTCGGCCAGCAGCGCCGACGGCGGGATCGTGAGCGCGAAGAACACCACCGCGACCAGTTGCAGCACCAGGAATTGCTGGCGCGTATAGCCCAGCCGGGCGGTGCCCCAGCTCAGGGCGAACACCGTCATCAGGTAGAAGATGACGAAGGTCGACAGCGCGACCAGGGTGCCCAGCACCAGCGCCCGGCGGTGATCGCGCAGCACCGTCACCACCGGCACTTTCACGCGCGCCTTGTTGTCGAGCACCTTCTGGAAATCGGGCGTCTCGGTGATCTTCAGGCGGATGTAGAGGCCCACCGCCACCAGCACGGCGCTGGCCAGGAAGGGAATGCGCCAGCCCCAGGCGAAGAAGGCATCATCGCCCATCAACTCACCCAGCAGCAGGAATACGCCGCCCGACAGGAAGAAGCCGATCGGCGCCCCCAGTTGCGGGAACATACCGTACCAGGCGCGCTTGCCGGGCGGCGCGTTCTCGGTCGCCAGCAGCACCGCCCCGCCCCATTCGCCGCCCAGGCCCAGGCCCTGGCCGAAGCGGCACAGCGCCAGCAGCAGCGGCGCCGCGACGCCGATCTGGGCATAGGTCGGCAGCATGCCGATCAGGATCGTCGAGATCCCCATCGTGAGCAGGGCTGCGACCAGGGTCGCCTTGCGCCCGATGCGGTCGCCGAAGTGGCCGAACAGCGCCGAGCCGACCGGGCGCGCGAAAAAGGCGATGGCGAAGGTCGCCAGCGACTGCAGCATGGCCGCGCCGGGATCGGCGGCCGGGAAGAACAGGCGCGGGAACACCAGCACCGCGGCGGTGGCGTAAATGTAGAAATCGTAGAACTCGATCGTGGTGCCGATCAGGCTTGCGAACAGGACGGTGCGGGGCTTGTTGGCGGATGCCGGCGCGGCCGGGTCGACGAATACCGCGTCGCTCATGCACCCGCCTGGGCCAGCGCCTGGCGCACCGCATCGGCGTCGACCGGCCGCACCACGCGCGCCACCTCTTGCCCGTCCTTCAGCACCACCACGGTCGGCCACAGCTTGATGCGAAACGAGCGCCCCAGCGGCCGGCCGGGGCCGTCCTCGACCTTGATGTGCCGGGCGGCGGGATGGTCGGCCAGGGCCTGCTCGATCAGCGGCTCGGCGGCGCGGCAGTAGCCGCACCAATTGGCGCCGAAGTCGAGGGCGACCAGGCCAGGCGTGGCGTCGATGACGCTGCGTTCGGGTTGTGCGCTTGCATAAGGTGCGGGCATGGGGTCTCCGTATTCTTGCTATTCGAATACTGCAAGCGTACCTCAAATCCGGCCGCCTGGCATGTCCCATCGCGGTCCTTGGCCGCCGATCGCGCGCCAGCGTGTGGCAGCTAACGGAAACCGCCGCCCGAGGCTGTCACCCTGTGCGCATCGCCTAACAAGGAGCCCATCATGTCGGATGACCTGAACAAGCGCGGTGAGCAGGACCGTTCCCGCATCAATATCCATGAAGAGCACGAGGTGCGCTACTGGACCGAGGCCCTCGGTGTGACCCGCGAAGAGCTGCAGCGCGCCGTCGAGCAGGTTGGCGTCAGCGCCAGCGCGGTGCGCGAGCACCTCGGTCGCTGAGGCTCGCGCTTCGCGACGCCGACTCATCACGAGTCGCGTCCAGCACGCGGACCGCCCGGTCCGCGTTTCATTTGTACGTCCCAGACAAGGAGTTATCGATGGAAATTCCGAAGCAACAGCAGCAACCGCCCGGCCATGAAGCGCTGCTCACGCCGCAAGCCGACCATGGCGAAACCAGCTACAAGGGCTCCGGCCGCCTGCAGGACAAAGCCACCGTGATCACCGGCGGCGACAGCGGCATCGGCCGCGCGGTCGCCCTTGCCTTCGCGCGCGAAGGCGCCGACGTCCTGATCTCCTACCTTAACGAACACGAGGACGCGAAGGAAACCGCGCGCCTGGTTGAGGGAGCCGGCCGTCGCGCAGTCCTGGTGCCGGGCGATATCGCCGACGCCGCCCACTGCCGCGCCATCGTCGACAAGGCGGTCGCGGAATTCGGCCGCATCGACGTGCTCGTGAACAATGCCGCCTTCCAGATGTCGCACGACTCGCTCGACGAGATCCCGGACGACGAGTGGGACTACACCTTCAAGGTCAATATCACCGCCATGTTCCACATCTGCAAGGCGGCGGTGAAGCATATGGCCCCGGGCTCGTCGATCATCAACACGACGTCAATCAACTCGGACAATCCGAAGCCGACCCTGCTGGCCTACGCCACCACCAAGGGGGCGATCGCCAACTTCAGCGCCGGCCTGGCCCAGCTGCTGGCCGAAAAAGGCATCCGCGTGAACTCGGTGGCGCCAGGGCCGATCTGGACGCCCCTGATTCCGTCGACCATGCCGCCGGAAGAAGTCGAGAACTTCGGCAGCCAGGTGCCAATGAAGCGCGCCGGCCAGCCGAAAGAGGTGGCACCGGCATTCGTGATGCTGGCGTCTGACGAGGCCAGCTATATCTCGGGCGCGCGCATCGCGGTGACGGGCGGCACGCCGATCCTGTAGATGGGCGTCCTGCTCAGAACCCTGTTCGTGGCCGTCATCCTGGTGCTGGGATACGGCCTGCTCGAGCCCTATATCGAGCGGGCCCTGTACAGCATGCGCCTGGCGGCCATGCCCAAGCCGCAGGCGCTGCCGGTGCCGGTCGAGGGCGTGCGCCAACGCGCGCTGCGCGACACCTGGGGCGGCGCGCGCAGCGAAGGCCGCAAGCACGAGGGCATTGACATCTTCGCCAAGCGGGGCACGGCGGTGCGCTCGAGCACCGAAGGCATCGTGTCGCGGGTTGGCACCAACCGCCTGGGCGGCCTGGTGGTCTGGGTGCTCGGACCCGGCGGCCAGCGTCACTATTATGCCCACCTGGACAGCTATTCCGACGTCGAAGCTGGCATGCGCATCGAGGCCGGGCGGGTGCTGGGCTATGTCGGCAATACCGGCAATGCCAAGGGGACGCCGCCGCACCTGCATTACGGGATCTACGACACCGAGGGCGCCATCAATCCCTATCCGCTGCTGAAGGCCGATCCGGACCTGCGGGCGCCGGCTACAGCTCCGACGGCAGTGGCAGCGGAACCGGATCGCCCGACGGGGTCGGGACGCCCGTCGGCGGCGGCGCGATAGGGGCGGCCTCGGTCGGCTCGATCGCCTGCACCGGCTCGATCTGTTCCGGCGCCGGCAGGACCGGCATTTCGTCCGGGCCCTCGACCGGCGTCACTTCCTGCGCCTCGTCCTCCAGGAAAACTTCTTCAGGCTCTTCTTCCACGACGTAGCGGCGCGGCTCCGGTGCGCGCCAGCCGGGCAGTACCGCCTTGGCATCCAGGCTGCCGGCGTCGAAGGCGCCGCGGAAGAAGTCGCCCACCACCAGCGCCGCATTGTGGCCGCCCTGCCCCCAGTAGCTGCTGCGGATCGTGACCCGGTTGTCGTTGAAGCCGACCCAGGCCCCGGCCACCAGGTTCGGATGCATCATGATGAACCAGCCGTCCTGGTTGTTCTGGCTGGTGCCGGTCTTGGCGGCCAGGTCGCCGCGGATGCCGAAGCGGCTGCGCACGCCGTTGCCGGTGCCGCGGGTGACGACGCCGCGCAGCATGTCGATCAGGGCCACGGCCGATTCGCGCGACATCGCGCGCTCGGGCTGCCCGGTTCCGAAATCGGCCACCACATTGCCTTCGCGGTCCTCGATGCGGCGCACGAAGATCGGCGGCCGGTATTCGCCCTGGGCCGCGATCGTGGCATAGCTGCTGACCATCTCCAGCAGGGTGACCGGGCTGGTGCCGAGGGCCAGCGAGGGCACGGCCTCGAGCTTGCTCTGCCGCACGCCCAGCCCCTGGGCCAGGCGCACGATCGGGGCGATGCCCACTTCCTGGCTCACCTGGGCGGTGATCGTGTTCTTCGACAGGATCAGGCCGTCGCGCATCGGCATCGACCGGCCGCTATTGCCGTCCATATCGGTCGGGCGCCAGCTGCTGCCGTCGTCGCCGCGGAATTCCAGCACCACGTCGCGGTAGGCCTGGTCGGGCGGGATGCCCCGCTCCAGCGCCGCGCCGTAGACAAACGGCTTGAAGGTCGATCCCGGCTGGCGCGCGGCCTGGGCCACGTGGTCGTACTGGTCGCGCTCGAAGTCGCGGCTGCCGACCCAGGCCTTCACTTCGCCGCTGGCCGGGTCGATGGCGACGAAGCCGGCTTCCAGGCGCGACTTGGCGGCCTTGAGCTCGTTCATGAAGCCGCGCTCGCCCTTCAGGCGCTTGAGCGCGGCCGCCGGCTCTTCGCCGCCCTCGACCGCACTGCGGTAGGTGGCGCTTTCGCGCACGAAGGCGTCCAGCTCGCGCGCATGGGTGATCCAGTAATACGAGAACGGATCGATATTGGGACGGATCGACGTATAGGTGGCGGTGGCGGTCGAGCGCGGCACGTTGGGGTTGGCCCATTCGACGTCGGCGATCGCCTGCAGGATGTCGGCCTGGCGCCGCAGCGCGCGCTCGGCCGCCCGCTGCAGCTCGGGATCGAGCGTGGTGCGCACCACCAGGCCGTCCAGTTGCAGGTTGACGTCGTTCTGGTCGGCCCAGTCGAGCAGCCATTTGCGCACGTGGTGGGTGAAATGGTCGTCCTTGCCGCTGCGGTCGGGCAGGCGCGCGAAGCGCAGGCGCAGCGGACGTTTTACCAGCGCCGCGTAGCGCTTGTCGTCGAAGACGCCGTGCTTGCGCATCTGGCCCAGCACCACGTTGCGGCGCGCGAGCGAGCGCTCGGGATTGGCCACCGGATTGTAGTAGTGGGTGCCCTTGAGCATGCCGACCAGGGTGGCAGATTCGAGGACGTCGAGCTTGAGCGCCGGCTTGCCGAAGTACGTCCGCGCCGCCATCTCGATGCCGTAGGCGTTGTACAGGAAGGGCACCGTGTTCAGGTAGGCTTCCAGGATCTGCGTCTTGCCGTAGGTGTTCTCGATCTTGATCGCGGTGATCAATTCCTTCATCTTGCGGTTGATGCTGCGCGCGCGGCCGATCTCCTGCGGGAACATATTGCGCGCCAGCTGCTGGGTGATGGTCGAGCCGCCCTGCGGGTCGCCCTTGACGCTGGCCCACAAGGCGCCCGCCACGCGCTTGAAGTCGACCCCGTGGTGCTGGTAGAAGCGATGGTCTTCGGTCGCGACCAGGGCCTGGACCACGTGCGGCGAGACCTGCGACAGCTTGACCCGCTCCTGCAGGCCTTTCTCGAAGGTGCCGAGCGGCCGACCGCCAGCGTCCACGATCACGGACGGTCGTGAACGGCTGACCTGTTCCAGGTCGTCGATGCCGGGCGTGAACGGGATCAGGACCAGCAGCCAGGCCAGGATCGCCATCAGGCCGGCGGCCAGGCTCCATAGTGCGAGCAGGGCCAGCTTGACCGGCAGCGGCCGGCCGTGCAGGCGCTTGCCGGCGCCGGATTTGAGCGCCGCGGCCCCGGTTGAGGCGCCGGCCGCCAGGCGCCGCAGGAGCTGCCTGGCGCCCTGCCTGATGCGTTGCTGCACGGTTGGCGCAGCGTCTGCGGTTTCCGTGTTCTCGTCGGTGTGCTTCTGGTCCACTCGCTATCCTTGCCCTGATCAGACTGTCAATGTGCGGCAAGTATAGCCGACCGGAACACCGGCCACGGCACGCGAGAAGCTTCAGGCGGTGCTGGCGGCCGGCTCGACGCGGCCGGCGCGCAGCAGCGCCTCGACCCGCGTGGCCGGCTGCGGACGGCTGAATACGTGGCCCTGCACCTCGTCGCAGCCGCAGCCGCGCAGGTAGTCGAGCTGCTCGATCGTTTCCACCCCCTCGGCGATCACCTGCATGCGCAGGCCGTGGGCCAGCGAGATGATGGCGTCGACCAGGGCCGCGCCGTCCGGATTGCCGACGATGTCATGGACGAACGAGCGGTCGATCTTGAGCACGTCGACCGGCAGGCGTTTGAGGTATTGCAGGCTCGAATAGCCGGTGCCGAAATCGTCGATCGACAGCTTGACGCCCATGCGCTTGAGACATTCCATGGTGTGGATGGCGGCGTCGGCGTCGGCCATCATCATGCTCTCGGTGAGTTCGATCTCGAGCGAGGCTGGCGGCAGGCCGGTCTCGCCCAGCACCCGGGCCACGGTGTCGACCAGGTCGGGCTCGGCGAACTGGCGCGCCGACAGGTTGACCGCGATGCGCAGCGGTCCCAGGCCGGCGCGCTGCCAGCGCCGGTTCTGGCGGCAGGCCGCCTGCAGCACCCAGGCGCCGATCGGGACGATCAGGCCGGTTTCCTCGGCCAGCGCGATGAAACGGTCCGGGCGCACCACGCCCAGCAGCGGATGGCGCCAGCGGATCAGCGCCTCGTTGCCGACCACCATGCCGCTGGCCAGGTCGACCTGGGGCTGGAAGTGCAGCTCGAACTGCTCGTCCTGCAGCGCGTGGCGCAGCGCGCTCTCGAGGGCCAGGCGGTCGAAGGCCTGGGCGTTCATGTGCGGCGCATAGAACTGTACGCCGTTGCGCCCGCCCGACTTGGCGCGGTACATGGCGATCTCGGCATGCTTGACCAGGGTATCGGCGTCGAGCCCGTCGGCCGGATAAGCCGCCACCCCCGCACTGCAATTGAGCACCAGGCGCTGGCCGGCCAGCTGGATCGGTTCGGCCACCGCGTCGCGCACCTGCTGTATACGGGCCACGGCCTGGCGTTCGTCGGCATAGCCGACCAGCACCAGCACGAAATCGTCGCCGCCGACCCGGGCCGCGGTGTCGGCCGGCCGGATCGCCCCCTTGATGCGGGTGGCCAGCAGGCGCAGCGCCTCGTCGCCGGCGCGCCGCCCCAGGGTGTCGTTGATCAGCTTGAAGTGGTCGAAGTCGAGCAGCACGGTCCACACCGGCAACTCGCCCGCATTCGCGATGGCGCGCTCGATGCGGTCGGCCAGCAGCGCGCGGTTGGCCAGACCGGTGAGCGTGTCGTAGTGGGCGTGGCGCGCCAGCTCGGCCTCGTAGCGCTTGGCGGTGGTGACGTCGTAGACGGTCACCACGAAATGGCCGGCCTGGCCGTCCGGCCGGCGCACCGGCGCCACGTAGACGTCGCCGATCAGCTCGGCGCCGTCGGGGGTGTGGAGGGTGAGCAGCGCGTGGTCCTCGCGCTGCTGGCGCAGGGCGCGGCGCAGCTCTTCCATCGCCGGCTGCTCGGCGTCGAGGCCGGCGAGCAGCTTGAGCGGCTGGCCGGCCAGCTCGCGCGCGGGCCGGCCGAAGGTGCGCTCGCAGGCCGGGTTCGCGTATTCGATCGGGTAGCCCGGCTGCTCGGCGTCGACCAGCAGGATCGGGTTGGCGCTCGCCTCCATCGCGCGCTCGTACAGGCGCAGCGCGCCGGTGGCGCGCTCGAGCGCCGCGGTGCGCTGCTCGACCAGGGCTTCGATGCGGCGCGTGCGCGCCACCCGCTGTTGCACCAGTCCGCCGGCCGCGAAACTCAGCACCAGGCCGAGCGCCATCGCGACCAACTCGGCCATGTGCGCGCCCAGCGCCGGCGGCTGTTCCTCGACCACTACCTGCCACGGGCTGCCGGCGATCTCGAACGCTTCCACGTGGCGCAGGTTCATGCCGTCCAGCAGGCGTTCCCACCAGCCGTCGGGCGCGGCCAGGCTGCCGTGCTGGTAGGCGGTGATGGGGTTGCCGAGGGCGTCCGGTCCGCGCAGCGACAGGGCGAAATTGTCGTCGTCGAGCAGGCGCACCGATTCGAGGGTGCCGCCGACCAGCAGGGCGACGTCGATCACCACCTCGGTGGTGCCGATCACGGTCGCACGCCGCTCCCTGGCTTCCAGCGGCCGCACGCCGGGACGGTAGACCGGCAGGATGATCAGGACGCCGTGGCGCGCGCCGCCGCCCTGCAGCAGGTCGATGATCGGACTGGCGGCGGGTTCGCCGCTATCGATCGCGCGCTGGGTATAGACCCGCTGCGGCGCGTTGGACCAGGCGTCGTAGCCGAAGGTGACTTCGTTGCCGACGATCGGAGCCACGTAGTCGTTGACCAGGTAGCGGTCGCGTTCGCCGGCCCGGACCAGGGCCGGCTCCCCGGTCCTGATCCGCTGGCGGATCGCGAAGCCGGGCCAGAAGGCGGCGCGCGCGGCCTCGAAGGCGGCGCGTTCGGCGCGGCCCACGAAGCGCTGAAAGACCAGCGCCTGCAGGTAGCCGTGGCGCGCCACCAACGGCTGGGCAAAGGAGTCGAATTCGGCGCGCGTGATTTCCTCGGAAGCGCGGAAGAACAGGTTGACGGCGCGCGCGGCATCCGTGGCCTCGGCAAATGCCCGGGTGACGGCGGCGACCCGCACCACGGCGCGCTGGTCGAACTCGGCCTGGGCGCGGTCGTATTCGATCTTGCGCACCGCGCCGCACAGCACGGACGTCAGCAGCAGGCCGAGCAAGCAGGTCCCCAGCGCGGGCCGGGACAGGCCGCGCCCGGGTACGGCAGGATGGGCGAATGCGCTACGCATGATCCATGCTAGCGCAGAACCGGGGCTTCGGGGGACCCGCCATGCAAAAAGAGCGCACCGCCCGCCCCGCTGCGCGGGCCGTTCGATTATCATCTCGCCCATGCCCCCGAAATCCTCGCCAGAGCCTCACTTGCTGCCCGCCGACGCTCCATCCCAGCGCGTCCTGCGCCAGTTCCGCATCGTGTTCAATGCCGTCAAGACCCACTTCCGTCAGCTCGAGCACGAATCGGGCCTGGGCGGGGCGCAGGTATGGGCGCTGTCGGTGATCGACAGCCAGCCGGGCATCGGCGCCACCAGCCTGGGGCGCGCCATGGACATCCACCAGTCCACCGCCAGCAACCTGGTGCGCGGGCTGGTCGAGCGGGGCTACGTGACGGCGGCGCGCGAAGGGGTCGACCGGCGCAATGTGGCGTTGCGCATCCTGCCCGCCGGACAGGAAGTATTAAGGCGCGCGCCCGGACCGGCTGCCGGCGTACTGCCGGACGCGCTGGCGACGCTCGACGAGGCCACCCTGCTGCGTCTCGAGAAAGACCTGGCTACCCTGATTGCCCGCCTGGATGCGGACGAGGAAGCGGGCAAGATCCCCTTGAGCCACTCGTGAGGCGCTCGTAAAGGTCAGACCTCGCCGCGGAATTTGCCCAGCGCGAGATTGACCATGGCCTCGACGCTGCCCTCGTGCTCGTGCACGATGCGCAGTTGCTCGGCGTCGCCGACTGCCTTCGTGATTTGCCCCAGATGGGCCAGCGCAGCGCCCGAGCCGAGCTTCTCGGCATGCGGCGCGATGCGCGCCAGGGTCGCCAGGATGTCATCGCGCAACACCACGGGCCGGTGTTCCTGCGGCAAAACGATATTGCCCTCTAGCCCGAAACGGCAGGCCTGGAAGCGGTTGTAGTTGTAGACCAGGTAGTCGTCCTCGCGCGGTGGCGCTTCATTTCCCTCGAGCAGGTAGCTGCACAGGGCTTGCAGGTAGGCCGCCAGCGCCGCCGCATGCTCGACCGTGAGCGGGGTGTCGCAGACGCGCAGCTCGATGGTGCCGTACTCCGGCTTCGGGCGCAGGTCCCAATAGAAGTCCTTCATGCTGCGCACGATGCCGGTATCTTCCATGCGCTTGAAGTAATCTCGCTCGAAGTCCTCCCAGCGCAGCAGGAACGGCGCCCGGCCCGACAGCGGGAAGGCGAACACCGAGTTCAGGCGCGAGGAATGGAACTGGGTGTCGCTGCCCTGCAGGAAGGGCGACGAGGCCGACAGCGCAATGAAGTGCGGGATGTAGCGGTTCAGCGCATGCAGCAGGTACAGGGCATTGTCGCCGCTGCCGCAGCCGATGTGGACGTGCTGGCCGAACACGGTGAACTGCTTGGCCAGGTAGCCGTACAGGGCCGAGACTTCGCGAAAACGCGGCTTTTCATAGATGCGGCGCTCGGTCCATTGCTGGAACGGATGGGTGCCGCCGCCGCATACGCCCACGTTCAGGCGGTCGCCGGCCTTGAGCAGGGTGTCGCGGATCAGCTGCAGTTCCTCGACCAGCGGGCCATGGCCGGTATGGATGCTGCTGTTAATCTCGATCATGCTCTCGGTGATCTCGGGCGTCACGGCGCCCGGGAACGGCGCGCGCGCGAGCAGGTCGAGCATGTCAGGCGAGGCCGGGGCCAGGTCGAAGTCGGACAGGTTGACGAGCTGCAGTTCCAGCTCGACCCCCATCGTCAGTGCGTCCGAACGGCTGAATTCAGGCAGCGGCATCCTGGTCCTCCTTCTTCTCTACGGTCTTGTTCTTGGCAAAGCCCGATTCGCGGGCGCCGGTCAGCGCGATCTGGGTCAGGATCGGCGCCAGGACTTCCAGGATCATGGCCATCGCCGCCAGCGGCGCCAATGGGGTCAGGGTGTCGAACAGGTCGACGCCCGAGCGCCGGGTCTGTTCGATCAGGATGATGGCGAACACCGTCAGCGGCATGATCGCGACCCCGGTCAGGGCGCCCTTGCGCGCCGAGATGCCGGACACCCGGGCGGTCGCGGTGCACACGGCCACCTTGACCAGCGCGCGCACCAGCAGCAGGAGCAGGCCGAGCATCAGGCCCTCGGCGGTCGGCTGCCAGGCGATGGTGGTCGCGACAAAGAAGAACAGCAGCACGGTCAGCAAATCGCCCAGGGCGCCGAAATTGCGCTGGGCCGGGCTCAGGGTGACGCGGCGGTGGCGCGCCACCAGGCCGAAGGTCAGCGCCGCCAGCACCGGCGACAGTTTGAGCACGTGGGTGATCGCCACCAGCAGGAACACGAACACGGCGAACGTCAAGGTAGAGTTGCTGCGCGCATGGCCGGCGATGCGCTGCCACAGCGGCAGCAGATAGCCGAGCGCCGCGCCCAGGCCGCTGGAGGCGGCCAGCACCACCAGCCCGGTCCAGCTGGCGTGGACCACGTCGCCCGAGGTCTGGAACACGCCGAAGCCGACCGTGACGTTGAACACGAACACGGCCAGCACGCAGTTCAGGGCCGTCAGGTGCATGGCGCGCTCGGTCACCTGGCCCCCGCCGCCCTGCTCGTTGACGATGCGCAGCAGGCCGGCCGGCGAGCTGGCCATGGCCAGGGCCGCCAGCAGGCTGGCCGGCAGCGCGCCGATGCCGCAGGTGCGCGAGACGAAATAGACGGCGGCCCAGGTCAGGCCGGCTTCGAGCAGCGAGGTGACCAGGAGCCAGGGATTGGTGCGCAGCCAGCGCAGGTTGATGCGATAGCCGAGTTCGAACAGCATCAGGCCGAAGCCGAGATTGGCCAGCATCATGAAGTTGTCGGCCTGGGCCGGCGGCAGGTAGCCGCTGGAGAGGTTGCCGAACACGAAACCACACAAGCCATAGATGGCGATCCGCGGCACATTGGCCCAGCGGTACAGCAGTTCGCCAGCCATCCAGGCCAGCGTCAGCGCCAGCGGCCAGGCCAGCGCATGCGTGAGTGAAAGCAACTCGCTCATCCAAATTCTCCGATGGGACGCGCCGGACGGCGGCAGGGAGCCGCGCAGGCACGATAACCGATGCGGCGTGGGGAACGCCAGGCGCGGCAGGTGTGGAATTGCGATGCCGCGCAGTCGAAAAAAGCCCCCCGACGGATGCGGGGGACGAAAAGAAACGGGGTGAGCCGCCTCATCGCTGATCGGGCAACCGGACGCAGCCGGTTGCCACTCGTCTATACTGCCCGAAAAGTATAATCGTGGCAACCCTATTTGTGCGAATGTACAGACAGGCGATAGCCATCCTTACCCGTCCGTCGAGGTGGGAATGAGGGGAATCGCCTGTCGTGCGCATGCTGCGCCTCAGAAAATATTAGCATCGATGAAATAATGGAGGCACCGTGGACGCATTACCGGGATGGCTGCAGGCGGGAACATGGGGACTGGTGGCGGGCGCCGCCCTGCTGCTGGGCGCCTTCATCGGCATCCGTTTCGAGGTGCCGCAGCGCCTGGTAGCGGCCATCATGGCCTTCGGCAGCGGGGTCCTGATCTCGGCGCTGTCGTTCGAGCTGATGGACGAGGCGATCGAGACCGGCGGCTTCGCCTCGACCGCGGCCGGCTTCCTGGCCGGCGCCGTGGTGTACACCGCCGCGAACTGGATGCTGGCGCGGCGTGGCGCGCGCCACCGCAAGCGTTCGCGCCGGCCCGCCGGCGCCCAGGACGATGGCAATGCCAGCGCCATCGCCGTCGGTGCCCTCCTCGACGGCATTCCCGAATCGATCGTGATCGGCCTGTCGCTGCTCGGCGGCCAGGGGGTGAGCACGGCGGTGGTGGTCGCGGTGTTCCTGTCCAACCTGCCGGAAGGTTTGTCGAGCGCAGCCGGCATGAAGCAGGCGGGCCGCTCGCACGTCCACATCTACGGCGTGTGGGGCTGCATCGCCCTTGCGTCCGGGCTGGCGGCGCTGGCCGGCTACACGGTCTTCCACCACCTGCCGCCCGAGATGCTGGCGGCGACCACTGCCGTTGCGGCCGGCGGCGTGCTGGCGATGGTGGTCGACACCATGATTCCCGAAGCGTTCGAGGAAACCCATGATTTTGCCGGCCTGATCGTGGTGCTGGGTTTCCTGGCAGCCTTCGCGCTCAGCAAGCTGGGCTAATGTTTTTGCGCCGTATCCGCATCCGGCCTTCCTTCCTGGTGGCTGCCTTGCAGTGCGGTGGACTGGTCGAAGTCGGTAGCGGTGATTTGGTCGCTGTTGAGCGTGCCGCTAAGTTGGTTAGTTACGTTTTATGTAGGCAAACAGATCCTCTTTATCGATTCGCCTTAATGGATCGCCAGGTAACTGACGATCTCGCGCACCTGCTTCTCGCTCATGAAACTGAAGAAGCGCATCTTATTGCCCGGCACGACCTTGTCGCTGTCGCGGATGAAGTCCACCAGCTTCTGCTGGCTCCAGACCACCCTGGACGCCTTCATGGCCGGCGAATAGGCGTAGCCGACCACGCTCCCCGCCCGCCGCCCCACGATGCCGTTCAGGTGCGGGCCGAAGACGTTACCTGCATTGCTGCCGACCTGGTGACAGCCCGCGCAACGCGCGAACAGGCGCCGCCCTGCCTCGACCTGGGCGGCAGTGGCTGCACCGGCCTGCGGCGCGCCCGCGCTGGCGGCCGGCGCCGCCCCTGCCCCAGCGGCCAGCAGAAGACCCGCGCTCAAGCATGCCGCACGCCAGCCGGACAACCTCACTTGACCCTCTGCTTCTCGAGCTTGCGCGCCAGCGTGCGCCGGTGCATGCCCAGCCGCCGCGCCGCCTCCGAGATATTGAAATCGGTCTCGGCCAGCACCGCATGGATGCGCTCCCACTCCAGCGTCTTGATCGAGGTCGAGCGATTGGTGACCTCGATGTCGGTGCTACCGGCCACGTGGCCGAAGGCGGCTTCGATATCGTCGGCATCCGACGGCTTGGCCAGGTATTGCACGGCGCCCAGCTTGATCGCCTCGACCGCTGTCGCGATGCTGGCGAAGCCGGTCAGCACCACGATCAGCATGTCCGGATCGTGCTCGTGCAGCAGCTGCACGCAGGCCAGGCCGGAACTATTGCCCTTGAGCTTGAGGTCGACCACGGCATAGCCCGGGCTGTGCTGGGCCAGCAGCGCGGCCGCTTCTTCCTGGCTGGCGGCGCCCAGCACGCGGTAGCCGCGCCGCTCGAAGGAGCGGCTCAGGGTGCGCGCGAACGCTTCGTCGTCTTCGATGATGAGCAGCAGCGGCTCAGGATTGTCCATCGTTCATGTCCTCTTCGAGTTCGATCGCCGCCAGCGGCAGGCGCACGGCGACTTCCGCCCCGCCGCCCTCGTCCTGGCGCCGGTTGCGGGCCGTGACCGTGCCGCCGAGCTTGCGCACCACGTTCACCGCCAGGAACAGGCCCAGGCCGCCGCCCGGCTTGCCCTTGGTCGACTGGTAGGGCTTGCCGAACTGGGCCAGCATGCTGGGCGCGAAGCCGGGGCCACGGTCGAACACCGTCACCACCAGCGTGCGCTCGTCGACATGGGCGTCCATATAGACCCAGTCGGGCGAGGCTTCGAGTGCGTTGTCGAGCAGGTTGTCGAGCGTCTGGCGCAGCGCCGAGTCGCTCGCCACCGGCAGGTTGTCGGCAATCCGGTTATTGTAGATGAAGGTGCGCACCGGCCGGCTGGCCTCCCAGCCCTCGGCCAGGCGGTCGAGGAAGCTGCTGATCGTCGTGCGCTCGGCCGATTCGCCGCGCGCCTCGCCGGCCGACAGCAGGATGCCGCTGACGATGGCCTTGCAGCGCTTGAGCTGGGTCTGCATCTCGGTCAGTTCTTCCAGCAGCTCGGGATCGTCGCGGAAGGCCGGCATGCGCTTCCAGTCGCCCAGGATCACCGACACCGTCGACAGCGGCGTGCCCAGCTCGTGGGCGGCGCCGCTGGCAAGTAAGCCCATGCGCACGATGTGCTCTTCCTCGGCCGCGCGCTGGCGCAATGCGGCCAGCTGGGTCGCCTTGTCGCGCACATTGTCCGAGATGCGCGAGATGAACATCACCAGCAGCGCCGCGTTCAGCGCAAAGCACACCAGCAGGCCCTGCACGTACAGGCTGCCGATGCCGCGCGCGTGGTCGAACGGCAGCGCGAGCGGCTGGGCGAAGGCGGCCAGGCCGGCCATGCAGGCGATCGTGACCAGCACGATGCTCCAGGTCCACAGCACGTCGAGCAAGACGGCCGAGACGATCACCTGCAGCAGGTATAAGAAGGCGAAGGGATTGGTGGTGCCGCCCGACAGGTACAGCAGCACGGTCAGGCTCGAGACGTCGACCAGGATCGCCAGGAACATCTCGCCGTTCGAGACCGGCCGCCGCTCGTGCCAGCGCAGGTGGCTGGCGACGTTGAAGGCGATCAGGCAGGCCAGCACCTGCAGCATGTGCACCAGCGGCAGCTCGATGCGGAAGATCAGGATCGCGGCCGCGATGGTGGTGATCTGGCCGATGACGGCGATCCAGCGCAGCTCGATCAGCTGCAGCATGTTCTTGTGGCCGGCCGCGAACTCCACGTTGGCGGCGGCGGCCGACGGCGACGAACGCGCCGCCTTGGCGAAGAAATCCAGCGGAGATTGCATCGGTTCCCGTGAGGTCGGTCCCGCGGGGGCGCGCCACATGGCGCGCCGNCCGGCCGCGAACTCCACGTTGGCGGCGGCGGCCGACGGCGACGAACGCGCCGCCTTGGCGAAGAAATCCAGCGGAGATTGCATCGGTTCCCGTGAGGTCGGTCCCGCGGCGGCGCGCCACATGGCGCGCCGCCGCCTTATTCGTCGGCCTGGCCGCGCCGGGCTTCGTAGCGGGCGACCCACCACGTGGCGGCGGCCACCATCAGGGCCAGAGCATACCAAGTGAGGGCGTAGACGAGGTGATTATTTGGGAAAGAAATGACGGTCAGGCCGCCGACCGCCTTCTCGGGCGCGGTGGCCGGATCCTGGTCCTTGCCGGCGTCGACGAAGAACGGCGCGACGTTGCCGACATCCAGGCCGCGCGCGGCGGCAATGGCGCCGACTTCGCGTGCGTACCAGCGGTTGTTGACCGGGTCGTTATCGCGCAGGAAGCCGCTCTTGGGCTCGGCGATACGCAGCAGGCCGGTGACCTCGACCGCATCGGCAGTGCGCGCGGTGCACGGATAGGCGCCCGCGCGCCGCGCCGGATAGCGGGCCGCGATATCGCCGCTGGAGGGAATGAAACCGCGGTTGACGAGGACGATGTGGCCCTCTTCCGTACATAACGGTGTGAGCAGCCAGAAGCCGGCGCCGAGATCGGACAGCGCTTGCACCGGCGTGGTGAATTCGTAGAGATAGTGGCCCGACAGGCGTATGCGCCGGTATTCGTCGGACTCTTTCGAGACTTGCGGCCATTGCGCCACTGCGGGCGGCGCAACGGGATCCGCATGAACGCGTGCATCGACGCGTTCGATCAGGTCCAGTTTCCATTGCAGGCGAAACACCTGCCAGGTCCCCAGACCGGCAAACAGCACGAACAGCAGCAGGGCCACCACTGCCAGCAGGCGCCGCACGAAGGCGGAACGCCGTGGCGCCGGGACAGCCTGTGCCGGCCCCGCCGGCTGTTCGCGCACTACCGACATCAGGTCATGTCGTGGGTGCTGTTCGGACCCATGCCAGGCATCATATTGGTGTTCATATGATGCATGACCCAGATCGAACCGGCCATCACGATGACCAGGATGACGAGGGTCAGGATCAGCGCCATCATGTTCCAGCCGCCTTCCGCCTTCGAGTTCAGGTGCAGGAAGTACATCATCTGCACGATCAGCTGCACGCCGGCGAAGGCGAGGATGACCCACTTGGTGGTTTCCGGAGCCAGCACATTGCCCATCACCAGCCAGAACGGGATGATCGTCAGGATCGCCGACAGCGCGAAGCCGATCATGTAGTCCTTGGCGCTGTAGTGCGTCACGTGGACGTCATGGCCATGGTGGCCGTGGTCGTGGTGGTCGCTCATGGCAGGACTCCCATCAGGTAGACAAAGGTGAAGACGAAGATCCAGATCAGGTCCAGGAAGTGCCAGAACAGCGACAGGCACGACAGGCGACGGAAGTTGTCGGTGTTCAGGCCGTGCTTACCCAGCTGGAAGAACAGGGTCACCAGCCAGATGATGCCGAACGTCACGTGCAGGCCGTGGGTGCCGACCAGCGCGAAGAACGCGGTCAGGAAGCCCGAGCGCTGCGGACCCGCGCCCATGTGGATCAGGTGCTGGAACTCATAGATTTCCACGCACAGGAAGGCCAGGCCCAGGACGCCGGTCACGGCCAGCCACATGCGGGTCTTGCCCAGGTTCTTCGCTTGCGCGGCGATCATGGCGAAGCCGAAGGTCAGCGACGACACCAGCAGGAACGCCGTGTTCAGCGCGATCAGCGGCAGCTCGAACAGCTCGGCGCCGGTCGGACCGCCGGCGTACGAGCGGCCTTGCACCGCGTAGGTGGCGAACAGGGACGCGAAGATGAGGCAGTCGCTCATCAGGTAGAGCCAGAAGCCCAGCAGCGTGCCCTGCTCCGGGTGGTGTTCGCGGACGATGTAGCGTCCGCTCACGTCGTCGGCGACGCTGCCGCCGGTTACAGATACGTTAAGTTCAGACATGGCTTTCCAGCAGTCGGGTGCGTTCCGCTTCGGTCCGGGCCACTTCTTCGGCCGGGATGTAGTAGTCACGCTTGTAGTTGAAGGTATGGATGATGATCGCGGCCATCATGGCGACGAAGGCAGCCACGGTCAGCGCCCACATATGCCAGATGATGCCGAAACCGACCACGCACGAGATCGCGGAGATCACGAAGCCGGCGCCGGTGTTCTTCGGCATGTGGATCGCCACGAAGTCCTTCAGCGGACGACGGTAGCCGTTCTTCTTCATGTCGGCGAAGGTGTCGTTGTCGTACACCACTGGCGTGAACGCGAAGTTGTAGTCCGGCGGTGGCGACGAGGTCGCCCACTCCAGCGTACGGCCTTCCCATGGATCGCCGGTGAAGTCGCGCAGGCGCGCGGTGTTGCGATCGCGGAAGCTGACATAGATCTGCATGATCAGCGCGCCGATACCGCCGGCGATCATCAGGGTTCCCAGGAACGAGATCTGGAACAGCCACTGCACCGAAGGATCGTCGAAATGGCTCACGCGACGGGTGTAGCCCATGAAGCCCAGGATGTACGGCGGGGTGAACGCGACCCAGAAGCCGATCGACCACAGCCAGAACGAGACCAGGCCCCAGAAACGGTCCAGCTTGTAGCCGAAGGCTTTCGGGAACCAGTAGTTGATGCCGGCAAAGATACCGAACACGACGCCGCCGATGATCACGTTGTGGAAGTGGGCGATCAGGAACAGCGAGTTGTGCAGCACGAAGTCGGCCGCCGGGATCGCCAGCATGACGCCGGTCATGCCGCCGATGACGAAGGTCAGCATGAACGACACGGTCCACATCATCGGCAGTTCGAAGCGGATACGGCCGCGGTACATGGTGAACAGCCAGTTGAAGATCTTGGCGCCGGTCGGGATCGAGATGATCATCGTCGTGATGCCGAAGAACGCATTGACGCTGGCGCCCGAACCCATGGTGAAGAAGTGGTGCAGCCACACCAGGTACGACAGGACCATGATGACGCAGGTCGCGTACACCATCGAGGTGTAACCGAACAGGCGCTTGCCGCAGAAGGTCGAGACGACTTCGGAGAAGATGCCGAAGGCCGGCAGGATCAGGATGTAGACCTCAGGGTGGCCCCAGATCCAGATCAGGTTAACGTACATCATCGGGTTGCCGCCACGGTCGCTCGTGAAGAACGCGGTGTCGAGCAGGCGGTCCATGCCCAGCATGGCCAGCACGGCGGTCAGGATCGGGAAGGTGACGACGATCAGGATGTTGGTGCACAGCGAGGTCCAGGTGAAGACTGGCATCTTCATCAGGTCCATGCCCGGTGCGCGCATCTTGATGATGGTGACGATCAGGTTGACGCCAGACAAGGTGGTACCCACGCCCGCGACCTGCAGCGCCCAGATGTAGTAGTCGACGCCGACACCCGGGCTGGCCAGGATGCCCGACAGCGGTGGATACGCCAGCCAGCCGGTACGCGCGAACTCACCCACGAACAGCGATGCCATGATCAGCACGGCGCCCATGGTGGTCATCCAGAACGAGAAGTTGTTCAGGAATGGGAAAGCCACGTCGCGCGCGCCGATCTGCAGCGGCACCACGTAGTTCATCAGGCCCGTCACGAACGGCATCGCCACGAAGAAGATCATGATCACGCCGTGGGCGGTGAAGATCTGGTCGTAGTGGTGCGGCGGCAGGAAGCCGGCATTGTCGCCGAAGGCGATCGCCTGCTGGGCGCGCATCATGAAGGCGTCGGCGAAGCCGCGCAGCAGCATGATCAGGCCCAGGATCATGTACATGATACCGATTTTCTTGTGGTCGATACTGGTGATCCAGTCTTTCCACAGGGTGCCCCACAGGCGGAAGTAGGAGATCAGGCCCACGAGGGCCAGACCGCCGACGATCACACCGGCGAAGGTAGCGATCAGAATCGGCTCATGGAGCGGGATCGCGTCCCAGCCCAGCCGACCGAAGATGAACTTCGTCAAGTCGAATGATTCTTGCATGATTACTTCATCAAGGTATTAATAGGAGCCACGCACATTTCCAGCGCTTCCGCCAGTGCCGACTTGCCGCCCTGCGACTGCTGGCGGATGGCGGCGGCCATCTGGTTGCGCTTCATGTCTTCGTGCATCTGCTGGTTCATGCACATCGTGCCTTCGGCCACGCAGCGGTTCAGGATGCGGTTGAACAGCGCCGGCTCGACCTGGCCGTAGTGGCGCACGGCCTCCTTGGCGGTCGGCTTCTCCAGCACCAGGTAGTCGGCGCGGTCCAGCACGGCGGTGTTGGCCTTCGTCTCCTGCACCCAGGCGTCGAACTCGGCGGTGGTCACGCCCTTGTAGGCGAACTTCATGTGCGAGAAACCGTCGCCGCTGAAGTTGGCCGACAGGCCCTGGTAGTCGCCAGCCTTGTTGAGCACCGCGTTCAGCTCGGTCTGCATGCCGGGCATCGTGTAGATCATGCCGGCCAGCGTCGGGATATAGAAGGTGTTCATCACGGTCGATGCCGTCATCTTGAAGCGGATCGGGGTGTCGATCGGGGTCACCAGCTGGTTGACCGAGGCGATGCCCTGCTCTGGATAGATGAACAGCCATTTCCAGTCGAGCGCCACGACCTGCACCTCGAGCACCTTGGTCGAGGCCGGGATCGGACGGTTTTCGTCGAGGCGGTCGAGCGGACGGTAGGGATCCAGCTTGTGGGTACTGACCCAGGTGATCAGGCCCAGGACGATGATGATCAGGAGCGGTGCGCCCCAGATGACGAGCTCGAGTTTCGTCGAGTGGTCCCAGTCGGGTTCGTATTTCGCATTGGCGTTCTTGCGATAGCGCCAGGCGAACAGGACAGTCAGGATCATCACCGGAACGATGATCAACAACATCAGCGCAACCGAAATGGTGATCAGATCGGCCTGCTGCTTCGCAATATCGCCGGTGGGATTCATGACGACCGTGTTGCAGCCGGCCAGCGCTGCAAGCGGAAGTAATGGAAGTCCGCGGCGGACAATTTTAGGAATCATGCTAGGTATCTAACGTTACATGGAAGGAGAACATGCTACTGTAATGCCAACGGTCGCCGAAGAACATTGGACACATTGTCTCACCCTTGCCTAAATGCAATTTTAACAACAGGGCGACCGTCGACTTCTCTGGAGAACACAATATGCAAAGCACGACGACGTACGGCGGCGCAGGGGCCGCTCCAATCACGCACCCCAATAGCGGAGCTCGCAACATCAATGCCAGGGATGCGCACGTCGATCCGGGTGACATCGCCGTCGGCGTGGTCATCGGCCGGTCGGCGGAATATTTTGAATTCTTCACGTACGCGATCGCGTCCGCCCTCGTGTTCCCGGCCATTTTCTTCCCCTGGGCGGACCGGCTCGATGCCACCCTGTATTCGTTCGCCATCTTCGCCCTCGCCTTCGTGGCGCGCCCGATCGGCACGGTCGTGTTCATGGCGATCCAGAAGCGCTGGAGCCGCGACATGAAGCTCGGCATTTCGCTGCTCATGATGGGTACCAGCACCGTCGTCATCGCCATGCTCCCAAGCTATAGTGAAATCGGCGCCACCGCCATCATCCTGCTGGCTGCCTTGCGCATCGCCCAGGGTTTTGCACAGGGCGGCTCCTGGGATGGCCTGCCGTCGCTGCTGGCCCTGAGCGCACCCGAGAACAAGCGCGGATGGTACGCCATGCTCGGACAATTGAGCGCACCGCTTGGTTTCGTGATCGCGGCCGGCATCTTCGCCTTCCTGATCGCCTATACGTCCGAGGAAGACTTCCTGACCTGGGGCTGGCGCTTCCCGTTCTTCGTCGCCTTCGCCATCAACGTGGTCGGCACCTTCGCCCGCCTGCGCCTGGCCAGCACGCCCGAATATTCTCGCCTGCTTGACTCGCACCACCTCGACCCGGCCCCGGTCGGCGAACTGGTGAGCAAGCAAGGCAGCAATATCGCCATCGGCGCCATGGCCGCCCTGGCCAGCTACGCCCTGTTCCACCTGGTGACCGTGTTCCCGCTGTCGTGGATCCAGCTGTACGAAACCCGCCCGATGGACGAGTTCCTGCACATCCAGATGTGGGGCGCCGGCCTGGCGGCGATCGCCATGCTCATCTCGGGCATCGTGGCGGATAAACTGGGTCGCCGCACCACCCTCGGCACCGCGGCAGCGCTGATCGCCCTGTATTCGGCCTCGATCCCGTTCCTGATCAATAGCGGCACTGCCGGCCAGAACGCCTTCATCCTGATCGGCTTCACCCTGCTCGGCTTCTCCTACGGCCAGGCAGCGGGCGCCACGACCTCGAACTTCCAGAAGCAGTTCCGCTACACCGGCGCGGCCCTGACCTCCGACCTGGCCTGGCTGGTCGGCGCGGCCTTCGCCCCGCTGGTCGCCCTCGGCCTGTCGGCGCACTTCGGCCTGGGCTATGTGAGCCTGTATCTGCTGTCGGGAGCGGTCGCTTCGCTGGCGGCGCTGAGCCTGAACCGCAAGCTGGAGATTCGCGACTGATGCTTGTGGATTAGCCGGGTGACGACAACGGCCCTGCGGGGCCGTTGTCCATTTCATGGCTGCGATTCCGGGCCGTACGCCACTTCAACGGACGTTATTGACCGTATAGATGCCCGGCGTCGCCGACAGGCCGGCCTTGACCGCCTGGGTGAGCTCGTCAATCATGACTTCGTCCAACCCTGCTTCCAGCGCCGCATAGCCGCGCTCGACCACCGTGGCCGGGGCCTGTTTCGGCAGCGTGATGTCGCGCGTCAGGTCGGTGTCGATGAAGCCGACGTGCAGGCCCAGCACCTGGGTGCCCTGCCCGCGCAACTCGTTGCGCAGCGCGTTCGTCAGGCTCCAGGCGGCCGCCTTCGTCACGCCATAGGCCGCCAGTGCCGGGGAGCTGATCCAGCTCGCGACCGACAGCACATTGAGGAAGGCGCCGCCGCCATTGCGGCCCAACACCGGCGCGAAGGCCCGGCTCATGCCCAGGATGCCGAACACATTCGTGTCCAGCATCGCCTGCAGGGAATCCTCGACGCCATCATGCAATACCTGCTGGAAATGGGCGATGCCGGCGTTGTTGATCACCAGGTCGACGTCGGCCAGCGCGTTCGCCGCGGCGGCGATGCTGGCCGCATCGGTCACGTCCAGCCGCACCGGCGTGACGCCGGCCAGGGTGACGCTGGCCGGATCGCGCGCTCCCGCGTAGACCTTGCGCGCGCCGCGCGCGAGCGCCTGGCGGGCGAATTCGAGGCCCAGGCCGCGGTTGGCGCCGGTGACGAGGACGGTGGCGTTGTCGAGTTTCATGGCATTCCCTTTCTGGTCGATATGGTGGACGCCATAAAATATGACGTGCATCATATTTTAATCGAAGAAAAAAGGCCGCGCTGGAGGCGGCCCAATTCTGTCAGCGCTCGTACTGCGCCAGTATGGCCTGCCGGCTTGCCGCCAGCATCGCCGCGCCCTGCTCGCCCGGTCCGAAGGTGCGCGCGATCTGCAGGGCGCCGACCATGGCGCCGGTGAGCGCCAGCGCCCGGTCATGCGCGCCGTCGCCGACTTCCGCCAGCGCCGCCTGGACGCTGCCGACCAGCCGCTCGATGCGCCCACGCGCAACTTCGCGCAGCGGCGCCGCCTGGCGTCCCATCTCGGAGCCGAGCGAACCGACCACGCAGCCCAGCCCCGCCTCGCAGGCCGCCAGGTGTTCGTCGGACAGGTAGGCGCGCACCAGGGCCGCCAGCGGGCTGGCGCCGGTCTCGCGCAGGGAAGTCGCACGGCGCTCCAGGTTGGGGCTCGATGCCGCATCGGCATGTTCGAGCGCCTCGACCAGCAAGGCCTCGCGCGAATCGAAATGGGCGTAGAAGCCGCCATGGGTCAGGCCAGCGCCCTTCATGACGTCGGCCACGCCGACGCCGTCGAACCCGTCACGGCGCAGCGCGCGCGCGGCGACGTCGAGGATCCGGGCATGGGTTTGCTCGCGTTTCGAAAGGACGGTCATGCTTTGCCTGCAGGGATGGAATGATCTTCATGCTACGACCATCCCTCGCCGTGGTCAACCGTGCGGCGGCCCCGACCGCCTTACGAAAGCGCCGTATCGAGCACCGTCATCAGGATGAAGCCGAACACCAGCGCGATGCTGGCCTGGGTGCCGTTGCCGGACTGGCGCGACTCGGGGATCACGTCGTTGACGATCACCAGCAGCATGGCGCCGGCGGCTGCGGCCAGCGCATATGGCAGCAGGCCCGCCGAGATGCCGATCAGGGCGACGCCGAACACGGCGGCGATCGGCTCGACCAGGCCCGAGGCCACGCCCATGGCCACCGCCGTCAGGCGGCTATAGCCCACGGCGTGCAGCGCCAGCGCCACCACCAGGCCTTCGGGCACGTCCTGGATCGACACGCCGGTGGCGAGCGAGGTGGCTTTTTCGACGTCGATGCCGGCAAAGGCCACGCCGATGGCCAGGCCCTCGGGCAGGTTGTGCAGTGCCACCGCCCACACGAATAGCCAGGCCCGGCGCAGCGACACTTTATCGGGCTCGTTCGACAGGATGCCCTCGGTGCGCACCGCGCGCCCGAGCAGCAGGATGGCGCCGGCGCCGAACATGATGCCGGCGCCGACCATGAGGCTCGATTCCCAACTGCCGGCCCCGGCCGCCTTGGCCGCCGACAGCGCCGGGATCACCAGCGAGAAGGCGGTGGCGCCCAGCATGACACCGGCGCCGAAACCGAGGAAGCAATCGTAGGTGCGTTTGCTGAAGTTCTGTGCGAACAGCACCGGCAAGGTGCCGAGCGCGGTCGCGGCCGCCGCGGTGCTGCCGCCGGCCAGCGCTGCCAGCATCTTGGGATTGGCATTCATGATCTGTTCGATCATGCTGCCGAGCAGGACCAGGAAGCCGAGTGCGCAGATACCGAAACCGATGGCGCGGCGCGGAGTCAGCCAGCGCGGCAGGCCACGAGGGTGGGCGGTTTTCTCGGTTCGAATATCCATGCATCTTCCAGTCAAAGACCGCACCGGGGCTGCGCAGCGTGCGCGCCCCGGCGCAAGGGGGTTACTTCAGCGGCTTGCCGCTGCCCATCGCATTACCGACACCTGTATCGTCGAGCGGACCGCCCATGGAAGCAACGGTCGCCTGATCTTTGGATTCACCACCCGCGTTGGCAATAGTACCACCGCTAGCCGATTGCAGCATGCCCAACTCGGCGCCGGTACGCGGGGCCGAATCCGGGTTCGACATGGTGCGCGCCGCCATTTGCTGGAGCACCGCGATATCGGCATCCGGCAGCGCCACCTCGGCCTCGCCCGTGCCGCCGTCGACCGCCGACTGCTTGTCACGATCGCTGACGAAATTCCAGTCGGCGCCCTGGTTCCAGGGGCCGCGCATCTCGCCATCGCCCTGCGACATATTGTAGTAAACGCTGGCGAAGGCCGGCACCACCGGCATCTTGCCAGGCGGGAAGTTCGGTTCCATCGAGTACAGCGCTTTCTCGAACGATTTCAGGTGGGCGACCTCGCGCGTCATCAGGAAGCCGAGCGCCTCTTTCACGCCAGGGTCATCCGTCAGGGAGATCAGGCGCTCGTAGACGATCTTGGCGCGCGCCTCGGCGGCGATGTTCGAGCGCAGGTCCGCGCTCGGCTCGGTGATCGAGTCGATATAGGCGGCCGTCCATGGCACGCCGGCCGAGTTGGTCAGTGGGGCGCCGGCGCCGTACAGCACCTGCGTGATGTGACTGTCGTTGCCGGCGCCGGTAATCGACTTGTACATCTCGGCTTCTTCTTCGGCCGCCTCGGCCAGGCGACCCTTGGCGCCCTTGTTCAGCATGGCGACGATGTGGCCGATCACCTCGAGGTGGCTCAGCTCTTCGGTCGCGATATCGAACAGCATGTCCTTGCGGCCTGGATCGTCCTCGGCCACGGCCTGGGTGAAGTAACGCATGGCGGCGGCGAGTTCGCCTTGTGGACCGCCGAATTGTTCGAGCATCAGGTTGGCCAGGCCAGGGTTCGGACCGCTGACCCGGACTGTGTACTGCAAGCGCTTGTTGTGTGCAAACATGACTGGTATCTCCGATTGAAGTGGGAGGTTCGACTACGGCTCCGGCAGCCACGCGACGTGCGTGTGCCGCCGGGACAGGCTACCGCCGGGATCGGTAGCGCAATGACGTCATGTTCTCAGGTCTCCAGCGCGATTTCCGTCAGGTTCGCTCCCGTGTTCTTGTAGGACCAATGTGACAATATGTTATTCCAGATAAACAAATTTCCGTGGCGCAGATATGCCATCGCTTGCGCGCAGTCCGCTGCGCGCATGGCTGACATGGCTCCGGCGCGCACGCCTACAGAAATGCCCGCCTGGCCCGGACTACCATGGTGGTCAAACAATCACGAACGGGGGTACTACCATGAATCTCAAGCAACTGAGCCCAAGCATCACGGACATGATCCGCTTCGATCACTCGCATGTAATGGTCACCTTCCACCAGTATTCCAAGGACAAAAGCCCGACCGTCAAGAAGGCGCTGGCCGAGACGATCTGCGACGGCCTGGAAATCCACGCTACGCTGGAAGAAGAAATCTTTTATCCGGTGATGCGCCTGCGCGACGGCAAGGAGCCATTCATCCACGAAGCCGAGCCCGAACACGATGAAATGCGCCGCCTGATCGCCGAGCTGCGCGCCACCTCGGGCTCGGACCCGCGCCATGACGACCTGGTGATGGAATTGATGCGCGACGTGATGCACCACGTGGCCGAGGAAGAAACCAAGCTGCTGCCGGACGCCGAGGCGATCCTGGGCAAGCGGCGGCTGTCGGAACTGGGCGCCGAGATGACCCGCCGCCGCATGCAGCTGGTGGGACCGAAGGCCGGCAAGCTGGCCAAGGAACACCTGGTGGGCTTCTCGGGCAGCACGGCGGCGATGGTGGTGGGCGTGGCCGGCGCACTGCTGGCGGCGTTCGCGCTCAAGCCGAAGAAACAGGCATGGAAGGCGCAGCCGGCCAATAGCTGACCCGCGCCGTCACTCTTGTTTCGCTCAGACCTGGTCTGGGAAGAACACCGGCATCAGGTCCAGCGTCGACTTGACCCCGAGACTGGCCCCCTGCTCCCTGAGCCAGCGGTCGGCCGTCTCCACACCCTGGTCGTGCAGCATCTGCAAGAAGGGCATCTCGGCATTGAACTTGGCCGAGATACCGTGCTCGCCCAGATAGTGATTGCCGCTGATCAGGTGCAGATGCATCGTGGCCGGATTGACGCCTGCGCCGCGGGTTTCATCCGGCACCGCGTTCAGGTATTGCAAAGTGCTCACCTCGCGCACAAAGCTGATGTTGAAGGCGATCTCGTTGGCGCGGTTCGAGATGTCGGCGATATTGCGCGGCACGTCGCTGCGTGCGATCGGGCTGTTCTGGATGATGACGAGGTCGCTCGCGGTCGAGTGCCTCATCAGCGGCGCCAGCGGCGGATTGGCAACGTAACTGCCGTCCCAGTACATCTCTCCTTCCACTTCGACCGCCGCGAACACGGTCGGCAGGCAGCATGACGCCACCAGGCGCTGCGCGTCCATTTCCTCTCGCCGGAACAGCTTGCCCGTGCCGGTACGGACATTGGTGGCGGCGATGAACAGCGCCAGCTCGTGGCAATCGCGCACCCGGTCGAAATCGATCGTCGCCGACAGAAAGTTACGCAAGGGATTGAGCGTCACCAGGCCCTCTCGTACCGGCCCCATCATGGCGCCCGCCATCTCCAGCAAATGGTAGACAGGCGAATACTCCATCGTGAAGCCCGGCGCCATGCGGTCGAGCGGTGTGCGCTGCAACGGGCTCAGGGTGGACGTTGTGCCGAGCGTGCGCCAGAAGCGGTCGAGCGCCTTGCGCGCCCCTTCGCGCCCGCCGCCGCACGCATAGCCGTCGGCGATCACCACGGCATTGATGGCGCCGGCGCTGGACCCGCTGAGCGCATCGATCACCAGATCGTCTTCTTGCAGCAGGCGGTCGAGCACGCCCCAGCCGAAGGCGCCGTAAGTGCCGCCGCCCTGGATGGCGAGGCTGATCGTCTTGTAGGTGGTCAAAATCTGCTCCATCGGATGTGATGGCGCCAGATTAGCGCGCCGCACTATTGTGCGGCGCAGCGTAGCCTTACCGCATCCAGCCCATCACCAGCGGCACCAGCCATGGCGCCAGCAGCGCCGTGAGCGCGCCGTTCAGACCCATGGCCAGGCCGGCGAAGGCGCCCATCTCGGCGCTCACCTGGAACGCGCGCGCGGTGCCGATGCCGTGCGAGGCCAGGCCCAGTGCAAAACCGCGCGCGGCGTCGGACCGGATGCGCAGCGCATCGAACACATAGCGCCCGAATACGGCGCCGAAGATGCCGGTACCGATCACCAGCGCCGCCGTCAGCGCCGGGATGCCGCCCAGGCGTTCCGACACCGCCATGGCGATCGGCGAGGTGGCGGACTTGGGCCCCAACGTATAGGCCAGTTCCGGCGTCGCGCCCAGCAGCAGCGCGACGATCACCGCAGACACGATGGCCGTCACGCTGCCGGCCAGCAGCGCCGCGCCCAGCGGCAGGGCGGCGCGGCGCAGCCGCGGTAACTGGCGTACCAGCGGCACCGCCAGCGCCACGGTGGCCGGCCCGAGCAAAAAGTGCACGAACTGGGCGCCGGCAAAGTAACGCTCGTAGGACATGCCGCTCAACCACAGCACGGCCACCAGCAGTGCGACCGTGATCGCCACCGGGTTGGCCAGCGGCGAAGCCCTGCACAGTACAAAGATGCGCTGCGCGGCCAGGTAGGCGCACAGTGTCATGGTCAATCCCAGCAGCGGCGAGGCGGACAGGTAGACCCAGAAATGGCTGAACCCGGCGAATTCAATCATCGCCATCCTTCGACTGGGCGCCGCCCATACCACGCAGGATCAGGCCGGTGACAGCCAGCGCCAGCACGGTGCTGACCAGGAGCGAAGCCAGGATCGCGCTCCAGTGGCCACTGCCGCTGCTGGCGGCGACCACGATGCCGACACCCGCCGGCACGAACAGCAGCGACAGGTGCGACAACAGCGTATTGGCGGCCTGCTCGACCAGGGCCAGCAACTTCGGCATGGCGATCAGCGCCGCCATCAAGAGCAGCATGCCGGCCACCGGCCCCGGCAGGGGCAAACGAAAGACGAACACCAGGCCCTCGCCCAGGCACTGGAACAACAACAGGACGGCAAATGCAGCCAGCATGGACACTCCGAAAACGCGCTCCAGAAACGAGTCGGCGGCCACGCGGGCCGCCGGAACGTTCAGGATACCAAATTCAGGGCAACTGCATCAGGCCTCGGCCGTCGACGCCGCGCCGGCGATCGCGCCGCGCTTGACCTGGTCGCGCTCGATCGACTCGAACAGCGCCTTGAAGTTACCTTCGCCGAAGCCGTCGTCGCCCTTGCGCTGGATGAACTCGAAGAACACCGGGCCCAGTTGCGGCACGCCGAAGATCTGCACCAGCAGGCGGGCGTGGCCGTCCTTGACCGCGCCGTCGAGCAGCAGGCCGCGCACCTTCAGTGCCTCGGCATCCTGGCCGTGGCCGGGGATGCGCTCGTCGAGCATCTCGTAATAAGTATCCGGCGGCGGCGCCATCAGCGGCACGCCGGCCGCGCGCAGCTTGTCGACGGTGGCGATCAGGTCGTCGGTCAGGAGCGCGATGTGCTGGATGCCTTCGCCGTTGAACTGCATCAGGAATTCCTCGATCTGGCCGCCGCCGGCCTTGCCTTCCTCGTTCAGCGGAATGCGGATCTTGCCGTCCGGCGCCGTCATCGCCTTCGAGGTCAGGCCGGTGTACTCGCCCTTGATGTCGAAGTAGCGGATCTCGCGGAAGTTGAACAGCTTCTCGTAGAAGCCGGCCCAGTAGCTCATGCGGCCGCGGTAGACGTTGTGGGTCAGGTGGTCGATGATGGCCAGGCCGTGGCCCGGTGGGTTGCGGTCGACGCCGTCGATGAATTCGAAGTCGATGTCATAGATCGATTTGCCGGTGTTGGCGCCTTCGTCGAAACGGTCGATCAGGTACAGCGGCGCGCCGCCGATGCCGCGGATCGCCGGCAGGCGCAGCTCCATCGGGCCGGTCGGGATCTCGACCGCCTGGGCGCCCAGTTCCAGGGCGCGCGCATAGGCCTGGTGCGCATCCTTGACGCGGAACGCCATGCCGCAGGCCGACGGGCCGTGCTCGGCGGCGAAGTAGGCCGCGTAGCTCTTCGGCTCGTTGTTGACGATGAAGTTGATCCCGCCCTGACGGAACAGCACGACGTCCTTCGAACGGTGCACCGCCACCTTGGTGAAGCCCAGCGCCTCGAACACCGGCTCCAGCACGCCCGGCGTGGGCGATGCGAACTCGACGAACTCGAAGCCATTCAATCCCATGGGGTTCTCAAACAGGTCTGCCATTGTCTCTTCCTCTCAGTTGACTGCTCAGTTGACTCTTACTGTGGTTCACTCATTCCGCAAACACCTCGGCCAGCAATCCCCGCAACCACTGGTTGCCCGGATCCTGGCTGAAGCGGCGGTGCCAGAAAATATTCGTTTGCAGCGGCGGCAGGTCGAGCGGCGGCGTCGCCCACGCGAGCCCGAACGGCACGGCCGCGCGCTCGGCCAGTTTTTGCGGCACCGTCACCACCAGGTCGCTGGTGCTCACGATATACGGCACCGCCGTGAAATGCGGCACCCGGAACCGGCTCCCCTGCTTGACGCCGGCCTTCGCCAACGCCGCATTGACCCGGTCGTAGGGACTGTCGACGGCGTCCACCAGCAGGTGCTCGGCCTGGGCGAAGCGCTCCAACGTCAGTTCGCCCTTCGCCAATGGATGGCCCTTGCGGAACATCGCCACGAACGGCTGCCTGAACAAATGGCGCTGGTACAGCGCCTCGGACACGTCCTCGAACGGCCCCACCGCCAGGTCGACCCGCCCGCCTTCCATTTCTTCCTTCAGCGACAGCATGCCCACCCGCACCGAGCTGATCTCGACCTGCGGCGCCAGCTGGCGGCAGCGTTCGATCAGGGCCGGCATGAAATACACCTCGCCGACGTCGGTCATGGCCAGCACGAAGCGGCGGTTGCTGGTCGCCGGCTCGAAACGGCTGCGCTGGTTCAGCGCCAATGCCACCTGCGCCATCGCCGCCCCGATCGGCTCGGCCATCTGGCTCGCCAGGGGCGTCGGCTGCATGCCGCTGGCGGTGCGCACGAACAGCTCGTCCCCGAAGCTGCGCCGCAGCCGGGCCAGCGCATTGCTCACGGCCGACTGCGACAGCCCCAGGCGCCGCGCGGCCGACGAGATCTGGCGCTCCCTGTACACCTCCTGGAATACGGAGAGCAGGTTCAGGTCGATATCGTGTGCTTCGATCATGGATTTCCCGAGCTGCCGGCTGGGCCGACGATTGACACGCATTGTCCACGCCCGGGCCGTCGCCCGAACAGTAATATTGATGCTATGAATAGTCTACATTTTTCTATTCATCTCGTAAAACATGGCGGAGTATTCTAGAGTGACGCCATCGAACCTACCATCCATCGTCGAGGAGACCCCATGAGTCACGAGCCCGGCCAACCGTCCGCCTACATGAGCGGCTTCGGCAACGAGTTCGCCACCGAAGCCCTGCCCGGCGCCCTGCCCGCGCACCGCAATTCGCCGCAGCAGGTAGCCTACGGCCTGTATGCCGAACAGCTATCCGGCACCGCCTTCACCGCGCCGCGCGGCCACAACCGCCGCTCGTGGCTGTACCGCATCCGCCCGGCGGCGGTGCATGGCAGCTTTACGCCGCTGGATGCGCCCCGGCTGGTGGGCCGCTTCGACAACCCCGTGCCGCCCAACCAGCTGCGCTGGAGCCCGCTGCCCATGCCGGAGGCGCCGACCGACTTCATCGACGGCTGGGTGACCATGGCCGGCAACGGTTCGGCCGAGGCGATGAGCGGCTGCGCGATCCACCTGTACGCGGCCAACCGTTCGATGGATGGCCGTTACTTCTACAATACGGACGGCGAATTGCTGGTCGTGCCGCAACTGGGACGGCTGTCGATCGCGACCGAACTGGGCCTGCTCGAAGTGGAGCCGCAAGAGATCGCCGTGATCCCGCGCGGCGTACGCTTCCAGGTGTCCCTGCCGGAGGGAGAAGCGCGCGGCTACATCTGCGAGAATTTTGGCGCCCTGCTGCGCCTGCCGGACATGGGGCCGATCGGCTCGAACGGCCTGGCCAACCCGCGCGACTTCCTCACGCCGCGGGCCCGCTATGAAGACCTGGAGGGCGACTTCGAGCTGGTGACGAAGTTCGGCGGACGCCTGTGGCGCGCCCCGATCGGGCACTCGCCGCTGGACGTCGTGGCCTGGCACGGCAACTACGCGCCCTATAAATACGACCTGCGCCACTTCAATACCATCGGCTCGATCAGCTACGACCATCCCGATCCGTCGATCTTCCTCGTCCTGCAGTCGCCGTCGGACACGCCGGGCGTGGACACGATCGACTTCGTGATCTTCCCGCCGCGCTGGCTGGCGGCCGAGGACACCTTCCGCCCGCCCTGGTTCCACCGCAACGTTGCCAGCGAATTCATGGGCCTGATCCACGGCGCCTACGACGCCAAGGCTGAAGGCTTCGTGCCGGGCGGCGCCAGCGTCCACAACTGCATGAGCGGGCACGGCCCGGACGCCGCAACCTTCGACAAGGCCAGCAACGCCGACACCAGCCGCCCGCACAAGGTCGGCGACACGATGGCCTTCATGTTCGAGACCCGCAGCGCGCTGGTGCCCACGGCGCAGGCGCTGGCCTCGCCCCAGCTGCAGGGCGATTACCAGCAGTGCTGGGCCGGCATCGGCAAGCACTTCCGCCTCGAGCCCTGATAGACCAGGGGCAGCGCCGGCACGGGCGGGCCGTGCCGTGTTCCCGGAATTTGTCATTTATGCCATGATTCGCGTGCAGGCCATCGTGGCCTGCCCGGCCACGGCCCGGGACGTCCGGTGATGGGGCAAGAGCCCAGCATGTCAGACATATTGATCATCCTCGTTCTGATCCTCTTGAACGGGGTGTTCGCGATGAGCGAACTCGCGCTCGTCTCCGCCAAGCGCATGCGCCTGGAACGGCGCGCCGAAGAAGGCAGCCGCGGCGCGCGCACCGCCATCGAGCTGGCCGACAATCCCAGCCATTTCCTTTCCACCGTCCAGGTTGGGATCACCCTGATCGGCATCTTCACCGGCGCCTTCGGCGAAGCCTCGCTGGTCTCGCGCCTGACGCCGCAGATCGAGACGGTAACCGTGCTGGCGCCGTACGCCTACGAGATCGCGCTGTTCGTCGTCGTGCTGGGCATCACCTTCGTCTCGATCATCCTGGGCGAACTGGTCCCGAAGCGCATCGCGATGCGCCATCCCGAGACGATGGCGACGCTGATCGCGCCGCCGCTCAATATGCTGTCGGTGATCATGTCGCCGTTCGTGAAAGTGCTGTCGCTGACCACCGAGGCGATCGTGCGCCTGCTCGGGATCCACGACGCGAAAGAAGACGCGCCGACCGAGGAAGACATCGCCGGCATGTTCAAGGAAGGCACCGACGCCGGCCTGTTCGAGAAGACCGAGTACGACATCGTCTCGCGCGCGCTGCGGCTGGACGACCGCCACCTGAAGGCCCTCATGACGCCGCGCGTCGACCTGGTCATGATCGACCTCGACGCCGAGCGGCGCGACACCCTGGAACTCATCAGCTGCCACGGCTACAGCCGCTTTCCGGTCTACCGCGGCGACCGCGCCCAGATCCTCGGCTATGTGAAAGTGCGCGACCTGCTGGCGCAATCGGTGCGCCATGGCTCGCTCGAGGCGGTCAATATCGAGCACGCGGTGTCGGAAGTCCTGTTCGTGCCCGAGACCGTGAGCGCCATGGTGCTGCTCGAGCTGTTCAAGAAGAACCGCTCCGAACTGGCCCTCATCGTCGACGAGTACGGCGACATCCAGGGCATGGTCACCCTGTCCGACGTGATGAGCGCCCTGGTGGGCGACGTCACCGTGATCGGCGAAGAGAACGATCCGGACGCGGTGCAGCGCCAGGACGGCAGCTGGCTGCTCGACGGCGGCGTGGACCTGGATCGCTTCAGGGACCTGATGAATACCGACCTGCGCTTCCCGGACGAAGGGACCGGGGCCTACCACACGCTGGCGGGCTTCGTGCTGTACCAGTTCGGCTACATCCCCAAGACTTCCGAGTTCTTCGACTGGGGCGGCTACCGCGTCGAGGTGGTCGACATGGACGGCAACCGGATCGACCGCATCCTGGTGGCGCAGCTGGCGCCGCCGCAGCCGGCGCCCGAGCAGGCGCCCGGCATGCCGTAAGCGGCGCCCGATGTCACGCAAGCGGTAGCCGACTCGTCCTGCATACGGGACGCGGGCGCCATTCCCGGCGCCCGGTCCCGTCATGCCAGAACAGGAGTCGAGCATCATGCAAGAATCGAACAACCGGGTCATCCTGATCACGGGCGGCGCGGCCGGCATCGGCCGGGCCGCCGCACTACGCTTCGCCCAGGACGGCGCGCGCGTCGTCGTCACCGGCCGGCGCGAGGCGCCGCTCCAGGCGCTTGCCGCCGAACAGCCGGGCATCGGCTATGTGGTGGCCGACGCCGGCAAGGCCGCCGACGCGGCGCGCACGATCGCCACCGTCATCGAACGCCACGGCCGCCTGGACGTCCTGGTGAACAACGCCGGCGCCGGCGCCATCCTGCCGCTGCAGGAAGCCGACGCGGAACGCATCCGCGACATCTTCGAGGTGAACGTGATCGGACCGTCGCTGCTGGCGCGCGCCGCGCTGCCGCACCTCGAGGCCAGCGGCGGCGCCATCGTCAACCTGTCGTCCACGTTCGGCCACAAGGCCGGCGCGCTGCTGTCGCACTACGGCGCCAGCAAGGCCGCGATCGAACACCTGACGCGCTGCTGGGCGCTGGAACTGGCGCCGCGCGGCATCCGCGTCAACGCGGTGGCCGCCGGGCCGACCGAAACCGACTTCCTGGCCGAGCGGATGGGACTCACGCCGGAGCAGATCGAGGCGGTCAAGGCCGAGGAAACGGCCCGCATTCCGCTGGGCCGGCGCGGCGCCCCGGCGGACGTGGCCGAGGTCATCGTCGCGCTGGCAGGGCCGATGGGCGGCTGGATCACCGGCCAGGTGCTGGCGGTCGATGGCGGCTTGAACATCGCCTAGCCGGCACGGGCGCGTATACTTGCGCTTTTGCCAGCGCAAGGAAGCAGCATGGACGTCGTCAGGCTCGGCCCCCTCATCATCCCCATCTCGGCGGTATTGACCGTGCTGGCCATCCTGGCGGCGACCACCACGGCCGACTGGCTGTATCGCCGGCGCGGGTTCGACGCCGGCACCGTGTTGTGGCGGATGATACTGGCCGGTTTCGTCGCCGCGCGCGCCGTATTCGTGCTCAAGCACCACGACATCTACCTCAAGGCGCCGTGGACCGCCCTGGATATCCGCGACGGCGGCTTCGAACTCGTGGCCGGACTGATCGTGGCCTGTGTGGTCGGTGCCGAGCTGACCCGGCGTCGCGCCGAACTGCGTCGCCCGCTGCTGGCGAGCGCGCTGGCCGGCGCCGCGGTCTGGCTCGGCGGCACCCTGGCCGCCCAGGCCCTGGCGCCGCCGCGCCCGCCCATGCCCGACCTGATGGTGCGCCAGCTCGACGGCAGCGAAGTAGCGCTGCGCAGCCTCGCGGGCCGGCCGCTGGTGGTCAACCTGTGGGCCACCTGGTGCCCGCCCTGCCGGCGCGAGATGCCGGCCATGCAGGCGGCGCAGGCGGCGAACCCCGACATCGGCTTCGTGTTCGTCAACCAGCGCGAGTCCGCCGTGGTCGTGCGCCGCTTCCTGGCCACCCAGCAGCTGCGCCTGCAGAACGTCGTGATCGACCCGGCCGGCCAGCTCGCGGCGCGCACCGGCGCGGCCGGCTACCCGACCACGCTGTTCTATGACGCCGACGGCAGGCTACGGCTGCGCCATGTGGGCGAATTGTCGGAGGCGACGTTGAGGGAGAAGCTGGAAGCGTTGCGGCCATGAGCCGTCGACAGGCTACCGCGCAGTAGCGACTTGTGGTAAAACATCGCCGCAACCGAGGAGATGTCTATGCAAGTCAATCCGATCCAGCTGTTCGACCCCGAATCGTCGACGTTCACGTACATCCTGGCCGCCCCCGGCAGCTTCGACGCCGTCATCATCGACCCGGTCGACCGCCATTTCATGCGCGACCTGGCCCATATCGAACGCCTCGGCCTGACCCTCACCCATGTGCTGGAAACCCATGCCCATGCCGACCACGTGACCTCGGCCGGCCGCCTGCGCCAGCACACCGGCGCCAAGGCCTGCGTGCCGAGCGGTTGCGACATTCCGCCGGCCGAGGTGCAGCTGCAGGATGGCGACCAGATCCGCTTCGGCCTGCACGAACACATCGCGGTGATCCACACGCCTGGCCACACGGCCGGCAGCATGTGCTATCTGTGGCGCGGCAACCTGTTCACCGGCGACACCCTGCTGATCGACGGCTGCGGGCGCACCGATTTCCAGAGCGGCAGTTCGGAGCAGCTCTACGACAGCGTCACGCGCAAGCTGTTTACGCTCGACGACCACATCCTGGTGTGGCCCGGCCACGACTACAAGGGCCAGTCGGTCTCGAGCATTGGCTGGGAACGGCGCCACAATGCGCGCCTGGCCAACCGTAGCCGCGACGACTTCGTCGCCCTGATGGCGGCGCTCGACCTGCCGCGGCCGCGGATGATGGACGTCGCCGTGCCGGCAAACCGCAATTTGGGCTTGCCGCACAGCGTCTGACGGGTTTCTAACAAGTCAATAACGCCAGGTACGCTTCGGCACCGGAGGACGCTTCAACACCCTGGTCTGAAACTGTTTCCAGATCAGCCCTGCCAGGGCCATCATGATCATCTTGCGCATGGTTTCTCCTAAATAGTATTCGGCGACGTGCCGTCACCCCCAGCATAGCCGCAGCCGGCGCCAGGCGGCGCAGGTTTGCCTCATCCCAAGGATGCAGTAGAATCCCTGTCTTTCTGGCAAGACCACGAGACCGACCATGGCCGACGGGCACAATGAACTCAAGCGCGGGCTGAAGAACCGCCACATCCAGCTGATCGCCCTCGGCGGCGCCATCGGCACCGGCCTGTTCCTCGGCATCGCCTCGACCATCCAGATGGCCGGCCCCTCGGTGCTGCTGGGCTATGCGATCGCCGGCGCGGTCGCCTTCCTGATCATGCGCCAGCTGGGCGAGATGATCGTCGACGAGCCGGTGGCCGGCTCGTTCAGCCACTTCGCCGACAAATACTGCGGGCGCTGGGCCGGCTTCGTCTCTGGCTGGAATTACTGGGTGATGTACATCCTCGTCAGCCTGGCCGAGCTGACCGCGCTCGGCATCTACATGCAATACTGGTTCCCGGACCTGCCCACCTGGGTGTCGGCGCTCGGCTTCTTCGTGCTGGTCAACTGCATCAGCCTGCTCAACGTGAAAGCCTTCGGCGAGATGGAGTTCTGGTTCGCCGTCATCAAGGTGGTAGCGGTGGTCGGCATGATCGTGTTCGGCCTGTACCTCCTGGTCGGCGGCGGCGCCGGGCCCGAGGCCGGCGTGGCCAACCTGTGGCAGCACGGCGGCTTTTTCCCGCACGGCGTCGCCGGGCTGGCGATGGCAATGGCGGTCATCATGTTCTCGTTCGGCGGCCTGGAACTGATCGGCATTACCGCCGCCGAAGCCGACGACCCGGCGCGCACCATCCCGCGCGCCACCAACAATGCCCTGTACCGTATCCTGATCTTCTACATCGGCGCGCTGGCCGTGCTGCTGATGCTGTATCCGTGGCAAAAGGTGGTCACCGGCGGCAGTCCCTTCGTATTGATCTTCCAGGCGCTCGACAGCGGCTGGGTCGCCAACGTCCTCAACCTCGTGGTGCTGACCGCAGCGCTGTCGGTCTACAACGGCTGCGTGTACGCCAACAGCCGCATGCTGTTCGGCCTGGCCGAACAGGGCAATGCGCCGGCTTCGCTCAAGTACACCAACCGCCGCGGGGTGCCGCTGGTCGCGCTGGGCGTGTCGGCGGTGGCCACCGGTTCGGCGATCTTCATCAATTATTTCCTGCCGCGCGAGGCGCTGGGCATGGTCATGACCCTGGCCACGGCCGCGCTGGTGCTCAACTGGGCGATGATCTCGTGGAGCCACCTGCGCTTCCGGCGCCACAAGGACAGCCTGGGCCAGCGGGCGAGCTTCCGCAGTCCGTGGTTCCCGCTGTCGAACTATGTGTGCCTGGGCTTCGTTGCCTTGCTGCTGATCGTGATGCTGCTCACGCCCGGCCTGCGCATCTCGGTGTTCCTGATCCCGGTGTGGCTGGCGGTGCTGGGCCTGGGTTACTGGCTGCGCGAAGGACACAGGGCCCGCTGACGGCATGCGGCCTTTACGCGCGCGGACCGATGGTTGCAGCTGCTACACTGCACCATCCCATCTGATGCGCGACCATGAATATTGCCTTGCTACATCTTACGGGCCCGGACAGTGCGCTTGCCGCTTTCTGCGACGCGCTCCAGCTTGAACCGTCCGCGAGCTGGAAGGCGGGCGACGCGCGCAGTCGCGGCAAAGTCCATGCTTCTTCGGGCTGCACGATCGACATCGCCGATGCCCCGACACCGTCGGCCATGCTCGAGAGTATCCGGCGATTCCTGGAACGCTGCGAGACCGGCAATGTCATCTTGCCCGCTTACAAGCTTCACGGCGAACTGTCCATCGGTATCGCGGTCGGCGACGCCGCGCAGTTCGCGGCCGTGCTCGAATTCACGGCCCGCGACCTGCAGCGCATCGCCGCCTCGGGAGCGACACTGACGGTCGCTGCCTATCCTGTTGCCGATTAACGCCTTCTCCCGCCAAACGTTCTAGAGTGGACGATGCACTCCACCTCGTGCGCGGCATCCAGTCTATGTTGCACAGCAATATGAAAATAGTTGTCCGCAGTTGACGTAAACGTCAAGTAAGCGGCTATCATGCTCCTTGCTGCAAAACACCTCAAAAGGGAAAGCATATTATGAGCCAGAGCAATCCTCTGTCGCTGCACGTACCGGAGCCTACCGGCCGCCCGGGCTGCAAGACCGATTTTACCTACCTCCAGGTGAGCCCCGCCGGTTCCGTCCGGCGTCCACCGATCGATGTCGCACCGTTGGAGACCAGCGACATCGCCCAACAACTGATCCGCGTGCTCGACGAGGACGGCAATGCCGTCGGCCCCTGGGCCGAGGAGCCCGACCGCGAGCTGCTGCGCTTTGGCCTGCGCACCATGATGAAGACCCGCATCTTCGATGCGCGCATGGTGATCGCCCAGCGCCAGAAGAAGATGTCGTTCTACATGATCTCGCTCGGCGAAGAGGCGATCGGCACCGCCCACGCCCTCGCCCTGCAGCATGGCGACATGAATTTCCCGACCTATCGCCAGCAAAGCCTCCTGATGGCGCGCGAGGTGCCGATGGTCGACATGATCTGCCAGCTGCTGTCGAACGAGCGCGATCCCCTCAAGGGCCGCCAGTTGCCGGTGATGTACTCGGTGCGCGAATCCGGCTTCTTCACCATTTCGGGCAACCTTGCCACCCAGTACCCGCAAGCGGTCGGCTGGGCCATGGCTTCCGCCATCAAGGGCGACTCAAAAATAGCGTCGGCCTGGATCGGCGACGGCGCCACCGCCGAATCCGATTTCTCGACCGCCCTCACCTTTGCCCATGTGTACCGCGCGCCGGTCATCCTCAACGTGGTCAACAACCAGTGGGCGATCTCGAGCTTCCAGGCGATCGCCGGCGGCGAGAGCGTGACCTTCGCCACCCGCGGTATCGGCAGCGGCATCGCCTCGCTGCGCGTGGACGGCAACGACTTCCTGGCCGTGTTGTCGGCCTCGCGCTGGGCCGCCGAAAGGGCGCGCAACAACCTCGGCCCGACCCTGATCGAATGGGTCACCTACCGCGCCGGCCCGCACTCGACCTCGGACGATCCGGCCCGCTACCGCCCGGCCGACGACTACGCCCGCTTCCCGCTGGGCGACCCGATCGCCCGCCTGCGCCAGTACCTGACGAATCTGGGCTGGTGGTCGGATGCCGAGCACGAGACCGTACAAAGCGAACTGGAAGCCGAAGTGCTGGCTGCCCAGAAGGAGGCCGAAAGCTACGGCATCCTGGGCGACGAGCGCGCACCGAGCGCCGCGACCATGTTCGAGGACGTTTATAAAGACATGCCGGAGCACCTGCGCCGTCAGCGTCAGCAGTTGGGAGTATGAGCATGGCACGAGACGATCAACCAAAAGACACGGCCACCATGCCGATGACCATGATCCAGGCCCTGCGCTCGGCCATGGACGTGATGATGGAACGCGACGACAACGTCGTGGTGTATGGCCAGGACGTCGGCTACTTTGGCGGCGTGTTCCGCGTCACCGACGGCCTGCAGGCGAAGTACGGCAAGTCGCGCGTGTTCGACGCGCCGATCTCGGAGGGCGGCATCGTCGGCACCGCGGTCGGCATGGCGGCCTATGGCCTGCGCCCCGTGGTCGAGATCCAGTTCGCCGACTATTTTTATCCGGCGACCGACCAGATCGTGTCCGAGGCGGCGCGCCTGCGCTACCGCTCGGCCGGCGAATTCACCTCGTCGATGGTGATCCGCATGCCTTGCGGCGGCGGCATCTACGGCGGCCAGACCCACAGCCAGAGCCCCGAGGCCTTCTTTACCCACGTGTGCGGCCTGCGCACCGTGATGCCGTCGAATCCGTACGACGCCAAGGGTCTGCTCATCGCCTCGATCGAGAACGACGATCCGGTGATCTTCCTGGAACCCAAGCGCCTGTACAACGGTCCGTTCGACGGCCACCACGACCGCCCGGTCGTGCCCTGGTCGGGCCATCCGAAGGGCGAAGTCCCGACGGGTCACTACACCGTCGACCTCGATAAAGCCGCCATCGTCCGTCCCGGCAACGACGTCACCGTGCTGGCCTACGGCACCATGGTCTGGGTCGCCGAGGCGGCGGCGCGCGAGTCCGGCGTCGATGCCGAAGTGATCGACCTGCGCAGCATCTGGCCGCTCGACCTCGACACCATCGTCAACTCGGTCAAGAAGACCGGCCGCTGCGTGATCGTGCACGAAGCGACGCAGACCAGCGGCTTCGGCGCCGAACTGGCGGCGCTGGTGCAGGAACACTGCTTCTACCAGCTGGAGGCGCCGATCGGGCGCGTGGCCGGCTGGGACACCCCGTATCCGCATGCGCAGGAATGGGCTTATTTCCCTGGGCCCGACCGTGTCGGCGCGGCCCTGAAACGCGTGATGGAGGGTTGATCCGATGGGTATTCACGTCATCAAGATGCCGGACCTCGGCGAAGGCATTGCCGAAGTCGAAGTCGTGGCCTGGCATGTGCAGCCGGGCGACGTTGTAAAAGAAGACCAGGTGCTGGCCGACGTCATGACCGACAAGGCGACGGTCGAGATTCCGTCGCCGGTCGCCGGCACCATCACGAGCCTGGGCGGCGCGATCGGCCAGTCGCTGGCCGTGGGCGCGGAACTGATCCGCCTCGAAGTCGAAGGCGCCGGCAACCTGAAGGAAGGTGCCGACAAGGCGAAACAGGAGCCGGTGAAGACGGCCGCCGCCACCGCGCCGGCCGAGGAAGTGGCCGAGCCGCAGCTCGAAGCCGTGGCCGCGCATGTAGCGCCGGCCCGCGCAGCGGCTTTGGCGCCGAGCAAGCCGGCGCCGGCCGCACGTCCGGCCCAGCCGTCGAAAGGCGCGCCGCAACTGCGCGCCGAAGGCGAGAAACCGCTGGCCCCGCCCGCCGTGCGCCAGCGCGCCTGGGATTTGGGTGTGGAGCTCCAGTTCGTGGCCGGCAGCGGCCCGCTTGGACGCATCACCCACGCCGACCTGGACGCCCACGTGGCTGGCCGCCGCGCGGGCAGCGCCCATGGCGCCGACGAGCGCTACGCCGAGCAGCACGGCGAGCATGCGACCCAGGTCATCGGCCTGCGCCGCAAGATCGCCGAGAAGATGCAAGAGGCGAAACGCAACATCCCGCACTTCACCTATGTCGAGGAAGTCGACGTCACCGAACTGGAAGCGCTGCGCATCCAGCTCAACGCCCGTTACGGCGCCGAGCGCGGCAAGCTGACCCTGCTGCCGCTCCTGATGCGCGCCGTGGTGCTGGCCCTGCGCAGCTATCCGATGATGAGCGCGCGCTACGACGACGACAAGAACCTGCTCACCACCTACGACGCGGCCCATATCGGCATCGCGGCCCAGACCGACAACGGCCTGATGGTGCCGGTGGTGCGCCACGCCGAATCGCGCGACCCGTGGTCGAGCGCGGCCGAGATCGCGCGCCTGGCCGATGCCGCGCGCACTGGCAAGGCCTCCCGCGACGAGCTGACCGGCTCGACCATCACCATCACCAGCCTGGGCGCGCTGGGCGGCATCGTCACTACCCCGGTGATCAACCGTCCGGAGGTGGCGATCGTGGGCGTCAACCGCATCGTCGACCGCCCGGTGATCCGCGACGGCGCGATGGTCGCGCGCAAGATGATGAACCTGTCGTCCTCGTTCGACCACCGCGTGATCGACGGCATGGTGGCGGCCCAGTTCGTGCAGGCGATCCGCGGCTACCTTGAGTTCCCTGCAACCCTGTTCGTGGAGTGAGCCGATGGAGACGATCAATACGACTCTGCTCATCGTCGGCGGCGGCCCCGGCGGCTACGTGGCAGGCATCCGCGCCGGCCAGCTCGGCATCCCGGCCATCGTGGTCGAGGGCGCCAACCCCGGCGGCACCTGCCTGAACATCGGCTGCATCCCGTCGAAGGCGCTGATCCATGCGGCCGACGAATACCACAAGGCCGCGACCTATGCGGCCCAGGAGTCGCCGCTCGGTATCAGCGTCGAGAGCCCCAGGATCGACCTGGCGCGCACCGTGGCCTGGAAGGACGGCATCGTCAAGCGCCTGACCGGCGGCGTCGGCGCCCTGCTGAAGAAACAGGGCGTGCGCGTGGTGCACGGCTGGGCGCGCGTCCTGGACGGCAAGACGGTCGAAGTCGAGGCCGACGGCCAGGCATCGGTGCGCATCCGCTGCGAGCACCTGCTGCTGGCCAGCGGCTCGCAAGCCGTCGAGCTGCCCTTCATGCCGTTCGGCGGCAACGTCATCTCGTCGACCGAAGCGCTGTCGCAGGACAGCGTGCCGCGCCGCCTGGTGGTGGTCGGCGCCGGCTACATCGGCCTCGAGCTGGGCACGGCCTACCGCAAGCTGGGCAGCCAGGTGACGGTGGTCGAGGCGGCCGAGCGCATCCTGCCGGCGTATGACGCCGAGCTGGTGAAGCCAGTCGCCAAGTCGCTCGAACGCCTGGGTGTCGAGCTGCGCCTGGCGACCTCGGTGCTGGGCATGGAAGGCGGGCAGGTGAAAGTGCGCGACGCGTCCGGCGTCGAAGCGTATCTGGAAGCCGACAAGGTGCTGGTGGCCGTCGGCCGCAAGCCCGCCACCACCGGCTGGGGCCTGGAAAACCTGATGCTCGACATGGCCGGCCGCGCGGTCAAGGTCGACGAGCAGTGCCGCACCTCGATGCGCAATGTGTGGGCGATCGGCGACCTGACGGGCGAACCGATGCTGGCCCACCGCGCCATGGCCCAGGGCGAGATGGTGGCCGAGATCATCGCCGGCAAGCGCCGCTGGTTCCAGCCGGCCGCGATTCCGGCGGTATGCTATACCGATCCCGAGATCGTGGTGGCCGGCATGTCGCCGGACGAAGCTGCCGCCGCCGGGATCGACGCCATTAGCGCCAGCTTCCCGTTCAGCGCCAATGGCCGCGCGATGACGATCGAAGGCACCGACGGTTTCGTGCGCGTGGTCGCGCGCAAGGACAACCACCTGATCCTCGGCTGGCAGGCGGTCGGCGTCGGCGTGTCGGAACTGGCAGGCGGCTTCACCCAGTCGATCGAACTGGGCGCCCAACTGGAAGACGTCGCCCGCACCATCCACGCCCACCCGACCCTGGGCGAGGCGGTGCAGGAAGCCGCGCTGCGCGCGCTCGGCCACGCGCTGCACATCTAAGTACCTGTTAAAAACCCGCGCCGCCCCGCCAGGGGTGGCGCTGTTCTTCGGCCTACCTTTCTACATCACGACGGTTTTCGGGCGCATGGCGTCTGCGCCATCGCCGTCCCGAGCCGCAGGGCGGCATCGACCGCGCTGTCGATCGGCGGCTCGTAGCCATCCTCGATCCAGCGCAGCGCAATCTGGATCACCCCGCCAATCACCCCGGCCTGCAACAGGGCGTCACCGACCATCCCCGGCGCCAGCAGTTGCGCGACTTCGCGCCCGATGTGGCGCAGCGAGGCGTCGAACGCCTGGTCGACGGCGCGGCTCACGCCGCGGATCTCGACCAGGAACACGCGCGCCGAGCGCGGCTCGCGCTGCAAGGCAGCAAAATACGCATGCAGCATCGCGCGCGAACGCGCCACCTCGTCGTGTCCGGCCGCTTCGCCGGCACGCAGGATCTCGCCCAGCACGGCATAGGTGACGGCGTTATAGCAGTCGATCAGCAGCGCCTCGCTGTTGGCGAACGACTCGTAGAAATAACGTTCGGTCAAGCCGGCCGCCTCGCAGACCGCCTTGACGGTCGCCTGGTGATAGCCGCGTTCGCCGTAAACGTCGATGGCGCCCGCGATCAGCCGGCTGCGGCGCTCGGCGCGGCGCTGCTCCTGGGATTGCCCGCGATAGGAGCGCGTAGTGGGAAGCACTTGGTTCATCACCACATTTTGACACAAACTTGCCCTTGGTTATCAGACAATATTGCTTGTCAGTAAGAAGATCGTGAAATATGTGTGTCTTGGCATCTTGCTGGCGCCGCTCCGCGATGCGATGATCGCACTTTTCACCACTCCTGGCGAACGACCATGACCCACGTCGACGTGATCCGTACCGACCGGCTGTTGCTGCGCACGTGGCGCGACGACGATGCCGCTCCCTTCCAGGCCTTGAACGACGATCCGCGCGTGCATGCCTACCTGCCCGGCCCGATGAGCGCCGCGCAAGTGGAAGGCTTCATGCAGGCGCACAATGCCATGCTGCGCGACACCGGCATGTGCTACCTGGCGATCGAAGTGGTCGAGAGTGGAGAACTGGCCGGAATCGTCGGCCTGAAGCGGCATCGCGACACGCTGCCGTTTGCGCCCTGTACCGATATCGGCTGGCGCCTGGGCGCAGCGCACTGGGGCAAGGGCTATGCCACCGAGGGCGCCGCTGCCTGCCTGCATTACGGGTTCGAACGACTTGGGCTGGACGAGATCGTGTCGTTCACCGTGCCGGACAACTTGCGCTCGCGCCAGGTGATGGAACGGCTGGGCATGCGCCGCGATCCGGATGGCGATTTCGACCATCCGGCCCTGGCGCCGGATCACCGCCTGGCGCGCCACGTGCTGTATCGTTTGGCGCGCCCGCGCGGCTAGCCGCGCTACTTGTCCTGGCGGCTGGCGCCAGTCTCGGACTGGCGCTTGCCGGCGCCCTGGAAACCCTCGTCGGACTGGGCGTCGTCCGAACCGCCGGCCAGCAGGTCGTCGGTGCGGCCGGCCGAACCCTGGCCGCCCTGCCGTTGTTCACTGCCCTGCTGCTGCGCGCCGCCCTGCTGGCGCTGGACCGAATCCTTGCGCTCGGCACTGGCGCCGACCTCGCCGGTCGCGCCGGCGCCCATGGTGGCGGCGCTGGTAGTGCCATCGGTGACCTGGTCCCAGCTGCGTCCCTTGGCGTTGTCCTTGCGGTCTGGTGTCGACATGGCGTTCTCCTCGAAACTGTGAAAGTGACCTTCATCTTAGCCACCACGCGGCCGGCGGCAATCGGCGCTCGGCTCCGTCCGCTGTAGGACTCCGGCTAGCAAGGAGAAGCCAGCCAATTGCAACATCATGAACGAAATTGTGTTGCAAATTTGCCGCAAGGAAATGTAATTTTTCGGATTTGCCGGTTATACTGCCGCTATCCGACATCTCGTGTCGCAGCATTCCCACCAGGGAATCGCACAGCGGCGCCTCATCCCAGCCCGGCCGCACCCCGCGGTCATCTAAGCAGCCTGGAAACTATCTCCGTGAAACAACTGAATATCGGCGCCCGCCTGGGGCTTGGCTTTGCCATTGTCCTCCTGCTTCTCGTCGCCTTGAGCGCCACCGCACTCACGCGCATGCAAGCGGCGGGTGACCTCACCTACCGCCTCGTCGACACCAGCATCAAGAACCAGCGCACCCTGGCCGAGTGGCGCCGCAACATCGAAGTCAACAGCGCCATCAACGAAACCGTGTATTACGCCCAGGATGCCGGCATCCTCGACGTCATCGGCCCGCGCCGCCAGGCCATCACCAGCCGCTCCAACGTGCTGCAGAAAGAGATCGAGGAATCGCTGCGCAACCCCGGCGTGCGCGAGCAGTTCACCTTCGTCAAGGAAGAACGGGTCGGCTACATGGCCGCCCGCGACGCCCTGTTCAAGGCCAGGCGCGACGGCGACCAGGCGCAGCTGGACGCCATCTACCGCGACCAGCTGACGCCGCGCACCGTCTCCTACCTGGCCACGGTGGACAAGCTGGCCACCATGCAGATCGCCGCCGCCGACGCCGTCGCCCAATCGATCCTAAATTCGTATGCCAGCACCCGCGTGATCCTGTTCGTGCTGGGCGGCGCCGCGCTGCTGCTGGGCGCCGCCTGCGCCTGGTTCATCAGCCGCTCGATCACGGCGCCGCTGCGCCAGGCGGTCGAAGTGGCCGGGCGCGTGGCCGAAGGCGACCTCACCAGCCGCTTCAGCCAGCAGGTGCTGGACCGCCGCGACGAGGTCGGCCAGCTGATGGCGGCGCTGTTGCGCATGAACGGCAGCCTGGCGGCCATCGTCGGCCAGGTGCGCGAAGGCACAGCGACCATCGCCACCGCTTCGAACGAGATCGCGAGCGGCAACCAGGACCTGTCGAGCCGCACCGAACAGCAGGCAAGCTCGCTGGAAGAAACGGCGGCCTCGATGGAAGAACTCACGTCCACCGTGCGCCAGAATACCGAACACGCGCGGCGCGCCAACGGCCTGGCCGCCAGTGCCGCCGGCGTGGCCGGCGAAGGCGGACGCATGGTGGCCGACGTGGTCGGCACCATGGGCCGCATCGATGCCGCCTCGCAGCGCATCGTCGACATCATCGGCCTCATCGACGGCATCGCCTTCCAGACCAATATCCTGGCCCTCAACGCGGCGGTCGAGGCGGCGCGCGCCGGCGAACAGGGCCGCGGCTTCGCCGTCGTCGCCGGCGAGGTGCGCACCCTGGCCCACCGCTCGGCGGCGGCGGCCAGGGAAATCAAGGGCCTGATCGACGATTCGGTCGGCCAGGTCCAGCAAGGCACGCAGCAGGTGGCGCGCGCCGGCGCCACCATGGAGCAGATCGTGCGCAGCATCGACCAGGTCACCACCATCATGGCCGAGATCGCCGCCGCCAGCGAGGAGCAGAGCGCCGGCATCGAGCAGGTCAATACCGCAATCGTCGAGATGGACCGCGTAACGCAGCAGAACGCGGCCCTGGTCGAAGAAGCGGCAGCCGCCGCCGACGCGATGCGCGAGCAGGCCGGCCAGCTGGCGGCGGTGGTCGGCACCTTCCGGCTCGCGGACGGCGCACGGATCGGCCACGACAGGCCGCGCGCTTCGGCCTTGCTGGTTTCTACACAGTGAAGCCTGGGCGGCGTTGCAAATTGTTCGTATTCAGTTCGATAAATGTACTGGAGGCTATTGCCTAATGTAATCACCTGCTAGACTGGCGATCTTTGCATCCTCTGACGCAATTTTAATTGCAAAAAAGAACAAAGAGAGGATGCGTTACCCAGGACGGGTAAGCATCTAGACAGGGAGTCGTTTACATGAAAGCAAGGCAAGTCCGCCCAGCCCAAAAGCTGCTGGTCGCGGCAGTATCCGGTATCGTCTGCAGCATCGCCCACGCCCAGCAAGCACCTATCACCCCCGACGACGGCGGCGGCACGGCAGTGCCCGAAGTCGTCGTCACCGCCCAGCGCACCGTCTCGCTGGCCTCGCGCACCCCGGTCGCGATGAGCGTCCTGAGCGGCGAGCAGCTGCGCGACCTCGGCGCCGACAGCCCGGCCACCATTGGCCCGCGCCTGCCCAATGTGCACCTCGACCAGGCCTTCTCGGGCCTGCGCGTGACGATCCGCGGCATCAGCAACAACGACACCACCGACAAGGGCGACCCATCGGCCGCCTTCATGCTCGACGGCGTGTACATTGCCCGTCCGGCCGGCCAGAGCGCCAATATCCTCGACGTCGACCGCATCGAAGTGCTGCGCGGCCCGCAGGGCACGCTGTATGGCCGCAATACCACTGCCGGACTGGTCAACGTGATCTCGAACGCCCCGACCGACCGCCTCGAGGGCGCGCTCGGCCTGGAAATCGGCACCTACGGCAAGCGCAAGGTCGATGGCGTCGTCAATATCCCGGTGAACGACGCGCTGGCGCTGCGCGCCGCCGTCAGCCAGGTCCGCCACGATCCCTACCTGAAGAACGGCCAGGGCACGCCGCACCGGCCCGGCATGGACCGCGACGAACGCGATGCGCGCCTGAGCGCGAAGCTGCGCTTCAACCGCGACGCCAGCCTGGTGCTGCGCTACGACCATGGCGAGACCGAAGGCAATAACGACCGCTTCGTCCCCGACACCAATTTCTATACCGGCGTCGCCAGCGGCCGCCCCGTATGGCGCGACAGCACCACCGACGAACGCCTCACCAACGGCTTCCGCCCGCCCAATATGACCCCGGTCCAGGGCTGGCACGACCGCCTGGCGCGCGGCCTGTCGGCGGACCTGAGCTGGGACCTGGGCCCGGCCACCTTCCACTACCTGGCCTCACGCCGCAAGCTGGACCAGCAAATCCGCCAGAATTATTATTATCGCGTCGCCCCGACCGTGGCGCTTGGCGTGATCAACAACTACGACGGCCATAACGAACAGGATTCGCACGAGCTGCGCCTGGCCACCAATGGCGACGGCCCGCTCAGCGCCCAGGCCGGCCTGTATTACTTCAGCGAGGACTCCAACACCTCGTATGCCTTCCAGGGCCTGCAGCCGGTGGGCCTGCCGCCGTATTACTCCTTCCCGCTGCGCACCCAGGCGCGCAGCCGGGCCGTGTTCGGCCAGCTGACCTGGCGCGTGCGCGACGACCTGCGCCTGACGGCAGGTGCGCGCCGCACCGAGGACGACAAGAACCGCGTCGGCTCGACCGACTTCCAGCAGGGGCCGGTGTTCAATCCGGCCACCGACCGCCGCCTGCTGAACGCGGCCGAACTGTCCACCAGCCGCACCACCTGGCGCCTGGGCGCGGAGTTCGACCTGGCCCCGGCCACCCTGCTGTACGGCAGCCTGGCCACGGGCTACAAGGCGGGTGGCTTCAACGACGGCTGCATCGCCGGCACCAGCGCGCTGGGCATCTCTTGCCCGGCCGCGGTCGCGGTCTCGGAAAGCGCGCTGTACTACCAGCCGGAAGAACTGCGCGCCTACGAGGCCGGCCTCAAGTCGCGCCTGCTCGGCGGACGGCTGACGGTCAATGCCGCCGCCTTCCTGTACGACTACACCAACCTGCAGTTGTCGGGCACCGCCATCGTCTCGGGCGCGCCGCGCATCCTGACCAGCAATGCCGGCGTGGCCCGCTCGCGCGGCCTGGAACTGGACGGCGAAGTCGCCATCGGCAGCAACGGCCGCCTGAGCTATGGCGCCACCCTGCTCGACGCCCACTACGTGACGTATGCCCCGAACCCCAGCGTCGACTGGAGCGGGCGCAGGCTGGACCGGGCGCCGAGCCACGTCTACACCCTGGGCTACGAACACCGGTTCAGCGCCCTGGGAGGACAGCTGCGCGCCGGCGTGTTCGCGCGCAGGAGCGCCGACTACGTGATCGCGATCCCGAGCCAGGCGCTGGAATACCGCATCCCGGCCCACACCACCACCGACGCCACGCTGCGCTATCAGCCGGCCGGCGCCGCCTGGAGCCTGCTGGCCCGGGTGCGCAACCTGGAGAACTCGGTGCGGCCGTCGATCATCGACAGCTTCGGCATGACCACGCCGACCGCGCCACGCACCGCCGACCTGCGCCTCGACGTGCGCTTCTGATCCGCCACCGAAGGAGACCCCATGCACCACGACGCCGCCCACCTGCTGTCTCCTTCACTGCGCGCCGACCCGCCAGCCGACGCCACGGTCGCCCGCATGCTGGCCGGCGCCGACGGCCCGCATGCGATCGCCGACCGCATCGCCGCCGTCAGCCGCGAGATGACGCGCTGGGAAACCAATGGCGGCCTGGCCGGCTGGCGGCCCGACCCCAGCCTCGACCCGCGCGCGGCCGGGGCACTGACCGACTACCTGGCCAGTTGCCAGGCCCTGCCCGACTGGGCCGATCCGGCGCGCATCGCGCGCGCCGAGGCGCTGTTCATGGACATGAGCATGCTGTCCTGCACCCTGCTGTTCTGCGCCAGCCTGCCCGAATGCTATGTGCTGCCCGACCTGTCGGCGGTGCTGCATGCGGCCGGCCAGCTCGAGGCCCATACCGACTACCGGGTGCGCTCCACGGCGGCGATGATCTTCCCGGTGATGCTCGAAGGCGGCCTGACCACGCCGGCGGGCGGCGGCGTGGCCCAGACGCTCAAGGTGCGCCTGATCCACGCCACCATCCGCCACCTGATCCTGCGCGGCTCGCCCGAGGACTCGCTCGGCGCCGGCCCGGTGCGCCCGCTGGCGGTGGCCGGCGGCGGCATCTACCACACCCTGTACGCCCACGGCTGGGACACGGCGCGTAACGGCATGCCCTGCAACCAGGAAGAACTGGCCTTCACCCTGCTCACCTTCAATTATGTGTTCCTGCGCGGGCTGCGCAAGCTGGGCCTGGGCCTGGCGCGCCAGGACGAGGAAGACTACCTGCACGCCTGGAATGTGCTTGGCCACGTGCTCGGCATCGAACGTTCTCTGATGGCCGATACCATGGAAGAGGCGGAACGCGCTTTCGCCGAGATCCAGGCCCGCGGCCGGCAGCTGGTGCGCGCGCCCGATCCGCGTCCGGCCCTGGCCGCGGCCCTGATGCAGGCGATGGAAAACGAGATTCCTCTGCGCCTGCTGAAACCCTTCCCGACCCTGCTCACCCGCCTGCTGTGCGGCCGCGACGCGACCCGCGACCTGGGCTTGAACGCGCGCCTGCCGCTGCTCTCGCGGTTGCTGTTCACCGGCGGCCTGGCGGCGGTGCGCGCCATCGACGCCGTGGTGCGGATATTCGTGCCCGGCTTCTCGATCAGCCGCATGCTGACCCGCGTGTTCGGCTACCGCCTGGTGACCCGCTTCCTGATGGACCAGACCCGCCCGCTGCGCCTGCCGGAAGCCCTGCTGAACGAGGTCAACGACGCCACCGAACAATGGCGCCACGACCCGAAGGCGCCGCGCTGGATGAACCGCCTCGAGGCGCGCCTGGCCGGGCGCCGGGTGACGCCATGAAGATCCTGTTCCGCCTGCCGCTTCAGTGGCTACTGTTGCCGCTGTTGTTCTTCGCCCTGGCCTTGTGCGCGCCGGGCGCACGCGCGGAGCAACTGGCGCTGGAACGCGCCATGCCCCAGGTCGAAGCCTGGCCCGGCGCCACCATCCTGCGCGACCGCGACGGCACGCTCGACGCGGCCGGCGCCCTGGCCGCGTCGTCCCGCTTCGCCCCCAGCGACCTGGCCTACGCCACCCTCGGCGTGGAGCAGGTGCCGATCTGGGTCAAGGTGCCGTTCCGGGTCGCCCCGGACGCGCCGCGCGACTGGATCGTGCAGTTCGACTTCGCCCTGCTCGACTACCTCGACGTGTACCTGGTCCAGGACGACCAGCCGCGCCAGCTGGCCAGCGTCGGCCGCCGCCAGCAACAGCACGGCGGCCTCGATGGCCGGGTGCCGGCGGTGGCGCTGGCGCTCGAGCCCGGGCGCGAGTACACGCTGCTGGTGCGGGTCGCGGCGCGCGGCCCCAAGGTGATGCCGATGAGCTTCATGCAGCCGGCGGCCTTCCACCGCGCCGCGCTGCAGGAACAGATGCTGCAGGGCCTGATGTTCGGCCTGTTCTCCTGCCTGCTGATCTACAGCCTGGGTCAGTGGGTGACCCTGCGCGAGCCGCTGTTCGGCAAGTACGCGATGCTGGCCGGCGGCATGGCCATGTACCAGGCGGTCTGGTTCGGCGTGGCCGAGCAGTTCTTCTGGCACGATAACCTGTACCTGACCACCCACGTGATGGGCCTCGCGTCCTGCGTGGCCTCGGTCGGCGCCTACCTGTTCGTCGAGCAGGCGCTGGCGCGGCCGGGCCGCGACCGCAAGTTCAGCATCCTGATGAAGACCGGCGCCGCGATCAGCTTCATCAGCGGCCTGCTGTGGATGGTCGACCTGATCGACCACCGCGTGCTGATGGCGATCGTGGCCACGGTCGGCAGCGCGCCCATGCTGTTCGGCCTCCCCGGCGCCTTCCGCCGGGTGCGCGCCGGCGACATCATCGGCACCTATTTCCTGATCGGCTGGGCCACCAGCTTCACCGGCGCCGTGATCCAGACCATGCTGATCGCCGGCACGCTGCCGGTCAATTTCTGGACCATGCACTCGCTGCAGTTCGGGGTCATGTTCGACATGCTGTTCTTCATGCGCATCCTGGGCCTGCGCACCAAGGCGATGCAGACCGCGATGCTGCAGGCCGAGGCCGAGGCGCGCATGAAGTCGGAATTCCTGGCCAATATGAGCCACGAGATCCGCACCCCGATGAACGCCATCATCGGCATGAGCCGGCTGGCCCTGATGGCCGACCCCAGCCCGCGCCTGCGCAACTACGTCTCGAAGATCCTGGGCGCCGGCGAACACCTGCTGGGCATCATCAACGACATCCTTGACCACGCCAAGATCACGGCCGGCAAGCTGGCCGTGGAGACCGTCCCGTTCGAACTCGACGAGATGCTCGAGCAGCTCTCCAGCCTGATCGGGGTCAAGACCGACGCCAAGGGCATCGAACTGATCTTCCGGGTCGGCCCCGGCGTGCCGACCCGCCTGGTGGGCGATCCGCTGCGCCTGGGCCAGGTGCTGATCAACCTGACCGGCAATGCCGTCAAATTCACCGAGCGCGGCGAGATCGTGGTCTCGGTCGAGGCCAGGGCCAGCAGCGAGGGCCGGGTCACGCTCGCGTTCTCGGTCAGCGACACCGGCATCGGCATGACCCAGGAGCAGGTCGAGCGCCTGTTCCAGTCCTTCGTCCAGGCCGACAGCTCGACCACCCGCAAGTATGGCGGCACCGGGCTCGGACTGTCGATCTCGCGCCAGCTGGTCGAGCTGATGGGCGGCCGCATCTCGGCCCAGAGCGCGCCGGGCGAAGGCAGCTGCTTCACCTTCACCGTGCCGCTCGGGATCGGCGAGGGCCCGGCCGCCACCGGCGGCGCGTCGATGCTGGCCGGGGTGCGCGCGCTGGTGGTCGACGACAGCCCGGGCGCGCGCGCCGCGCTGACCGAGATGCTGGCGAGCCTGGGCGTCCAGGCCGACACCGCGGCCTCGGGCGACGCATGCCTGGCGCTGCTGGCCGAGGCTCACGACGCCGGCCGGCCCTACCAGATCGTACTGATGGACTACCTGATGCCGGGCCTGGACGGGGTCGAGACCATCCGCCGTATTCCCGACCACGTGGCGGGCGCGCTGCCGCCGGCGATCCTGATGGTCTCGGCCGTCAACCGCGACACGGTGCTGGAAGAAGAAGGAGACTTGCCGGTCGACGCCTTCCTGCACAAGCCGGTCGGCCCGGCCCTGCTGTACCACAGCATGCTGCAGGTGCTGCATCCGCAGGCCGGCGCGGCCGGCGAGGTCCACGAACTGCCCGGCCTGGCCTTCATGGCCGACCTGCCGCGCCTGGACGGCGCCCGCATCCTGCTGGCCGAGGACAATGCCAACAACCGCGAGGTGGCGCTCGACTTCATGGCCGCCGCCCGCATGCAGGTCGACGTCGCCTTCAATGGACTGGAAGCGGTGCGCATGGCGCGCGAAGGCGACTACGACCTGGTGCTGATGGACATCCAGATGCCGGAGCTGGATGGCCTGGGCGCGGCGCGCGCGATCCGCCAGGAGAGCCGCCTGCGCCCCCTGCCGATCGTGGCGATGACGGCGCACGCGATGGCCAGCGACCGCGCGCTGAGCCGCCTGGCCGGCATGAACGACCACGTAACGAAACCGATCGATCCCGACCTGCTGTTCTGCACCCTGCTCAAGTGGATCGATCCGGCCCGCCTGCGCGGCCGCGCCACGCCGGCGGCGGCGCGCGAACGGGCCGCGCCGCCTGTCCACCATTCCGGTGCATCTCACTCTGACCCTAATTGGGCGGTTAGAAGAATTGGCGCCAGTCGGCGAGCCAGGTGGGGTAGGCGGGGGCGGACATGGGGTTGGCGATGTGGTAGCCCTGGGCGTAGGTGCAGCCGAGGCTTTGGAGGAAGTCCCAGTCCTGGCGGGTTTCGACGCCGACGGCCACTGACATGCGGTCGAGGCTGTGGGCCAGGTTCAGGCAGCTGCGCAGGACCGTGCCCAACGGACGGCGCTTCGAGGCGCCGTCGACGAAGCTGCGGTCGATTTTCAGCTCGGTGAAGGGGATTCGCGCGAGTAACTGCAGGTTCGATCTTCCGGTGCCGTAGTCGTCGATCGCGAGGCCGAAACCCATCATGCGCAGGCGGATCAGGCGCTCGATGAAGTCGGGGTTCGTGTTCAGGACCGAGGATTCGGGGATTTCGAAGGTGATGTCGCTTGGCTTGACTTTATGGCGGTCCAGCGAGGCGACGATCTGGCGTACGAAGGCGGGGTGGGCCAGCGTTTCGGGGGCGATGTTCAGCGAGATCGGGACCGGGATGCCCTGCTCTTCGAACCAGCGGCAGCGCTCCACCGACAGCTCGATCATGCTCCAGTCGAGGAAGTCGATGCGGCCGCTTTCTTCCAGCGCTTCCATGAACGATGCAGGGCCCAGCACGCCGTGCTCGGGATGGCGCCAGCGGGCGAAGGCTTCCAGGCCTTTTACCTGGCCGGTCGCGAGCTCGATCTTCGGCTGGAAGAAGGGCTCGAACTGGCGCTTCTGCAGGCCGATGCCGATCTGCTGGAACGAGAAGCGCGGGCCGCCCGGCTTTTTCGGCGGGCGCGCCAGCGGTGCGTAGTTGTCCAGCAGCGGTTTCAGCCTGGCGGCAGTGACCGGCTTGGCCAGCGCGCCCAACAGGTCCACGCCGAAGGCCTGGGCCAGGGTCTCCACCGAGAACAGCAGGTCGGCCGGCTGGGCGCCGGTGACGACCACGCGTACAGAGGCCTGGATCTCGCCCAGCTTGCGGATCAGCGCCAGGCCATCCATGCCCGGCAGGCCGAGGTCGACGATGGCGACGTTGACCGCCGGCGCCTGGCCAGCCTCCAGCGCCTGCAGCGCGAGATGCCCGTCCGCGACGTCGGTGATGCGGCTGGCGCCCAGTTGGCCCAGCATGTCCACCAGCGCCCTGCGCTGGGCCGTGTCGGCTTCCGCCACCAGAAAATGCAAATGCGCGATGTCCATCGTTGCTCCAGTTTCCCAGCCGCCAGCCTACGCGAAGCGCGGGAAGCCGTCCATAGCCAAGCTACATCTGCTGCTGGCGCAGCCCCTCGAAGAAGCACACCGCGGCGCAGGCCGCGACGTTGAGCGACTCCACCTGGCCCGCATGCGGCACCGCGACCCGGTGCGTGGCCAGGGACAGCAATTCGTCGGAGACGCCCTGCCCTTCGTGGCCCAGCACCCAGGCCACCGGCTGGCGCAAGTCCATCGCATACAGCCGCTCGGCCGCGTAGCCGCTGGTGGCCAGCACCGGCACGGTCGCAGCGCGCACCAGCGGCGCCAGTTCCACCTGCTCGAAAATCTCCAGCACGAAGTGCGCGCCCATCGCCGCGCGCAGTACCTTGGGCGACCAGCAGAAGGCGGTGCCGGGGCTGCAGTAGACCTGCTTGATGCCGGCCGCCGCGGCGCTGCGCAGGATCGAGCCGACGTTGCCCGGATCCTGCACGCCGTCCAGCAGCACGCTGGGGCCGTGCAGGCCCGGCGCGCTCGCGGGCTGCGGCGAATCGATCACGAACAGCAGGTGCACGCCATGCTCGACCTGGCTGACGGCGTTGAACAGCGCGTCCGGCAGCGCCGTCACCGGCGCATGCCGGTCTTCACAGCGCAAGACGATGGCCCGCACCTCGTCATTGCCGAGCGCTCCTTCGGACACCACGCAGTGGCGCGGCGCGCCGCGCAGGTCGAGCCAGCTCTGGCACAGGTGCACGCCGTCGAGCAGGCTTTGCCCGGCCTTGCGCCGCGCCTGCGAGCTGGTGGCGAGGCTTTTCAGGTCTTTATAGAACGCGTTGTCGCGCGAGGTGATGGTTTTCATGCGGCGATGGTCATGTCGAACAGGTCGACCTGCAGCAGGTTGCGCACCGGCGCGAACGAACGGCGGTGCGCCGGCGACGGGCCGTGCGCGCGCAGGCGCTCCAGGTGCAGCGGCGTGCCGTAGCCCTTGTGCTGGTCGAAACCGTATTGCGGGTACAGGGCGTGCAGGCGCACCAGCGCGGCGTCGCGCGCCGTCTTGGCCAGGATCGAGGCGGCCGAGATGGCGTTGACCTTGTCGTCGCCCTCCACGATCGCATGCGCGCGCACGTCCATCTGCGGGCAGCGGTTGCCGTCGATCAGGGCCAGGGTCGGCACCGTGTGCAACGCCTCCACCGCGCGCCGCATCGCCAGCATGGTCGCCTGCAGGATGTTGATGCTGTCGATTTCTTCGCACGAGCATTCGGCCACGGCCCAGGCCAGCGCATGCTCGCGAATCAAGGGAGCCAGCTCGTCGCGCCGCGCCTCGGTCAGCTTTTTCGAGTCGCGCAAGCCCTCGATCGGACGGCGCGGATCGAGGATCACGGCGGCCGCATACACCGGGCCGGCCAGCGGCCCGCGACCGGCCTCGTCGACGCCGCATACGATGTCGAGATCGGTGAAGGGCCGCAGCCGCTTGGGCAGGCCGGGATACAGGTTGACTTTCTTCTTGCTCATTTCAACGCTCGCGCGCCAGCGGCGCGCGGCCAATCACGTTCAATACTGCCTCCGCACTCATGCGTGCACTGTCGCGTAGCAGGCTGTGGTGCATCTCGAGAAAGCGCGCGGCCAGCCGCTCGCGGCCCGGCGCATCCTGCAGTTGGGCCCACACGGCGTCGGCCATCGCCTCGGGCGTGGCCGCATGCTGGATCAGTTCCGGCACCAGGAATGCGCGCGCCAGGATGTTCGGCAAGCCGATCCAGGGCTGGTAGCCCATATGGCGCATGATCGCATACGACGCCGCCATCACTTTATAGGCGATCACCATCGGCTTCTTGAACAGCGCCACTTCCAGGGTCGCGGTGCCGGAAGCGACCAGCACCGCGTCGGCGGCCGCGATCGCCGTGTGCGAGCCGGCAGCGGTCACCATCAGCTCGACGTCCTGCAAGCCAGCCTTGACCACGATCTCGTCGAAGTAGGCGCGCTGGCGCTCACCGACCATCGGCACCACGAACTTCAGGCCGGAATCCTTCGCGGCGAGCAGCTTGACCGCGCGGACATAGGGCTCGGCCAGGTACTTCAGCTCGCCCATGCGGCTGCCCGGCATCACCGTCACAACGCGCGCATCGGCCGCCAGGCCCAGCGCACGGCGCGCCGCCGCCACGTCGGGAACCAGCGGAATGGTCTCGGCCAGCGGATGCCCGATATACGTCACCGGCACGCCCGCCTCGCGATAGATCGCTTCCTCGAACGGGAAGATCACCAGCATGTGCGACACGGCGCGCTGGATCTTCTTGATCCGTCCACCGCGCCAGGCCCAGATCTGCGGCCCGATGAAGTGCACGGTCGGGATGCCGGCAGAACGCAGCTGCTCTTCCAGGCCCAGGTTAAAGCCAGGGTAGTCGGCGCCGATGAAGGCGGCCGGCCTTTCAAGCAAAAGCCGATCGCGCAAGCCGTTCTGGATGCGTTTCAGTTCGGGGTAGCGGGGAATGACTTCGAACAGGCCGCGCACCGTGAGCGTGTCCATCGGGACCTCGCTCACGAAACCCTGCTCGATCATGCGCGGCCCGCCGATGCCGTGGAAACGCGCATCCGGCAAGTGCGGCCGCAGCCCGGCCAGCAGGCGCGCGGCAAGCATGTCGCCGGATGCCTCGCCGGCTACCAGGGCCAGTGAAATATCAGCGGACGATGCCACGGGTGGCAGTGCCGAGGAACTCGCGCAGCAGGCGGATATCGCCGGCAGCCGAAGGCAGGCGCTCTTCTTCCGCCTGGAGGGCGGCCTTGGCCTCCTCCAGCGTCAGGTTCGAGCGGTACAGCAGTTTATAGGCGCTGCGGATGCCATCGAGCTGCTCGCGCGTAAACCCGCGCCGCTTCAGGCCCTCGAGATTCACGCCGCGCGCACCGGCCGGATTACCGGACACCAGCACATACGGCGGCACGTCCTGGGTCAGGCTCGTGTACATGCCGATGAAGGCATGCGCCCCGATCTTGCAGAACTGGTGCACGCCGGCATAGCCCGACAGGATCGCCCAGTCGCCCACCTGCACATGGCCCGCGAGCTGCGCATTGTTCGAGAAGATCGTGTTGTTGCCCACCTGGCAGTCGTGCGCCACGTGGACGTAGGCCGAGATCCAGTTGTCGCTGCCGACGCGCGTCACGCCCTCGTCCTGGACCGTGCCCAGGTTGAAGGTGACGAACTCGCGCACCGTGTTGCGGTCGCCGACCTCGAGGCGGGTCGGCTCGCCATTCCACTTCTTGTCCTGCGGCGCGCCGCCGATCGAACAGAACTGGAAAAACCTGTTGTCCCTGCCGATCGTCGTGTGGCCCTCGATGACCACGTGCGGGCCCACCACGGTGCCGGCGTCGATGCGCACATTCGGCCCGATGATCGAATACGGGCCGACCTCGACCGAGCTGTCCAGCTCCGCCTTCGGATCGACGATCGCGGTCGAATGAATCTTGCTCATCTTGCTGCTCCTTACTTACTGCGTTACTGCGCCGCGCCTTCCGGCCCCTTCATGGTGGCTTCGGCGGCGCCGCGGATGGTGCACATCAGCTCACCTTCGACCGCCACCTTGCCGTCGACGGTCGCCACCGCCTTGTACTTCCAGATGCCGCGCGCCACGCGCAGGATCTCGACTTCCATGCGCAGCTGGTCGCCCGGCTCCACCGGACGCTTGAAGCGCGCATTGTCGATGCCGACGAAGTACACCACCGAGTTCTCGTCCGGCTTGACATTCATGGTCATGAACGACAGGATGGCCGCGGTCTGCGCCATCGCCTCGATCATCAGCACGCCCGGCATCACCGGCTTGTGCGGGAAGTGGCCGTTGAAGAATTCTTCGTTGGCGGTGACGTTCTTGATGGCGACGATGCGCTTGCCCAGTTCGACGTCCAGCACGCGGTCGACCAGCAGCAGCGGATAGCGGTGCGGCAGGTATTCCTTGATCTGGGTGATGTCGAGGGTCTTGTTTTCCGGAGTAGTCATTTTTGTTCTGTCAGGTTTCTGATGGTTTTCTCGAGCGTGCGGATCTTGGCGCGCATCGAATCGAGGTTGCGCACGATCGCGGCGCTGCGCTCCCACTCGGCGTTCTTGGCCAGCGGGTAGAAGCCGGTGTACTGGCCCGGTTCGAGCACCGAGCGCGACACCATGCTGCCCGAGGAGATATGGACGTTGTCGGCGATCTCGAGGTGGCCCAGCACCATGGCCGCGCCGCCGAAGGTGCAGCGGCTGCCGATCTTGGCGCTGCCGGCCACGCCGACGCAGCCGGCCATCGCGGTATGCGCGCCGATGCGGCAGTTGTGGCCGATCTGGATCTGGTTGTCGAGTTTCACGCCATCTTCGATCACGGTATCGTCCAGCGCGCCGCGGTCGATCGTGGTGTTGGCACCGATGTCGACGTCGTCGCCGATCAGCACGCGGCCGGTCTGCGGGATCTTGATGTACACGCCCGCCTCCACCGCGAAGCCGAAGCCGTCGGTGCCGATCACGGCGCCCGAATGCAGGATGCCGCGCTTGCCGATGCGGCAGCGCGCATGGAAGGTCACGTTCGCGAACAGGTGGGTGTGCTCGCCGATCACGGCCTCGCGGCCGACGAAGCAGCCGGCATCGATCACCACGTGGGCGCCGATCACGGCGCCGTCCTCGATCGTCGCGTGCGGCCCGACGTGGGCGGTCGGATCGACCGTGGCGCCAGGGTGCACCACCGCGCTGGGATGCACGCCGGCCGCCGGCGCGCGCTCGCTCAGCGACACGAAATACTGCGCCGCGCGGGCGAAGTAGGCGTAGGGGTTGGTGGTGACGATGCGCGCGCCTTCATAGGTCGCGGCCACCGTCGGGTCGTCCAGCGGCGACAGGATGAGTGCCGCGGCCTGGCTCTGCGCGGCCAGTGCGCGCAGCTTGCTGTTGCTGAGGAAGCTGATGTGCGAAGCGCCGGCCGTGTCCAGGGGGGCAATGGCCTGGACCTCGAGGTCCGGGTTGCCCACCAGCTGTCCGCCGAAGCGCTCGACCAAATCGCCCAGTCGAATGCCCATCTCGGTCTTTCCAGTGTGAGTCAAAAATCGGTACTGCCTTACTTGTCGAGCAGCTTCAGGATCTTGTCGGTGATGTCGACGCGCGGGCTCACCCACGCCGCCTCGACCAGCACGGCGTCGAGTTTCTCCTGTTCGGCGACCTGCTCGACCAGCTTGTAGGCCTTTTGCGCGATCGCGGCGCGCTCTTCGTTCTTGCGCTGCTGCAGGTCTTCCTGGAACTCGCGCTGCATGCGCTCGACGTCCTTCTGCATGTTGTACAGCTCGCGCGCGCGGCGCGGGCGCTCCAGCTCCGTCAGGCCGGGCGCCTCGGCATCGAACTTCTCCGAGGCTTCCTTGTACTTGCCGACCATCTCCTCGACCGCCTTCTGGCGCTTCGAGAACTCGGCGGCCAGCTTGGCATCGGCCGACTTGGCCATCTTGGAATCGGTCATCAGGCGCTCGGTATAGACGAAACCGATGCGACTGACGGTCGCCTGCGCCTGGGCCAGTGGCGCGGCGCACACGGCGGCGAGCACCATCGAGGCGCCGAGCGCCGGCTTGACACCGACAGGTAGCGAGTCAATCAGGTTTTTCAGCATAAGTCTCTCGCAATCGTTCTTCAGGTCGCCGTGGGCGGCTTAGAAGCCTGTGCCCATCTGGAACTGGAAGCGCTCCAGGCGGTCGCCCGGCAGCGAATTCAGCGGCTTAGCATAACTCAACTTGAGCGGGCCCACCGGAGAAATCCAGGACAGGCCGATACCGGCCGAGTAGCGGAACTCGTTGAGGCGGATCTTCGCGTCTTCCTGGAACACCTGGCCGCCATCGACGAAGGTGAACCAGCGCAGGCTGCGGTCGGTGCCGCTGCCCGGGAACGGGAACTGCAGCTCGGCGTTGGCGATGATGCGTTTCGAGCCGCCGATCGCATCGTAGTAGCGCGGATCGACCACGCCCAGCGACGAGCTCTCGTAGCCGCGCACCGAACCGATGCCGCCCGCGTAGAAGTTCTTGAACACCGGGTAGGCGCTGCCGCCGATGCCCTTGCCGTAATCGAGCTCGCCGCGCAGGGCCAAGGTCATCCAGCGGGTCAGCGGTTTCCACCACTGGTGCTCGTACACGGCGCGATAGTACTTGGCGTCGCCCAGCGCATCGATCTCGAAGTTGGCGCGCTGGTAGCGGCCGCGGGTCGGGGTCACGGCGCTGTCGCGGGTGTCGCGCCCCCAGGCCGCGGTCAGCGGGATCGCATTCGTGGTCGCCTTGCCGATGCCGCTCTCCGGGCCGCCGTTCTGGCGCACGAAGGTCTGGTAAATGGTCGGCGAGGTCTGGTCGGTTTCCAGCTCGGTGCGTTCCAGGCCGGCGCCGAAGTAGACGGTGTCGGATTCGGAGAACGGCACGCCGAAGGTCAGGTTGCCGCCCATCTGGCGCACGGTGTACGAGCCGATGTTCAGTGCCGGCGGACGCGAGGTGCGCAGGTACAGCGAGAACGCGCGCGAGATGCCGTCGTCCGTGAAGTACGGATTGGTCTGCGAGAACGCGATCGTGCGGTTGTACTTGCTGGTGTTCAGTTCGATGCCGACCGTGTTGCCGCTGCCGGCGAAGTTAGCCTGCGAGATCGACGCGGTGAAGGTGAACTTCTCGGACTGCGAGAACGCGCCGCCGATCATGAAGTTACCGGTCGGTTTTTCTTCGACCGCGATGTTCACGTCGACCTGGTCCGAGGTGCCTGGCGACTCCGGCGTCTCGACCTTCACGTCCTTGAAGTAACCCAGGCGGTCGACGCGGTCGCGCGAGAGCTTCACGCGGTTCGCGTCGTACCACGAGCTTTCGAACTGGCGGAATTCGCGGCGGATCACCTCGTCGCGCGTGACCGTATTGCCCGAGATGTTCATGTGGCGCACATAGGCGCGCTTGCCCGGATCGACGAAGAAGGTGAACGCCACTTCGCGTTTCTCGCGGTCGAGTTCCGGATTGGCCGTCACGTTGGCGAAGGCGTAGCCGAAGGTGCCCAGGCGGTCCGAGATCAGCTTGTTGGTCGCTTCCTGCAGGTCGCCCACATAGGTCTTGCCCGGCTGGAGCACGATCAGGTCCTTGAGCTCCTCTTCGCGGCCGAACATCTCGCCTTCGAGCTTGACGCTCGAAACGGTGTACTGCTCGCCCTCGGTGACGTTGAGGGTCAGGTAGATGTCGCGCTTATCGGGCGTGATCGAGACCTGCGTCGATTCGACATTGGCCTCGAGGTAGCCGTGGTTCAGGTACCAGGACTTGATGGTCTCCAGGTCGCCGGTCAGCTTCTGCTTCGAATACTGGTCGGCCTTCGAGTACCAGGTGAACCAGCCCGACGGGCGCAGTTCGAGCAGCTGGCGCAGCTGCTTGTCGCTGAAGGCCTTGTTGCCGACGATATTGATGCCCTTGATCTTGGCGACCTCGCCCTCGTCGACGTTGAACATGATCGTCACGCGGTTGCGCTCGATCGGGGTCACGGTGGTGGTGATCTTGACGCCGTACAGGCCATGCGACAGGTACTGGCGCTTCAGTTCCTGTTCGGCGCGGTCGACCGAGGCCTTGTCGAAGATGCGGGTCTGGGCCACGCCGATCTCGGACAGCGCCTTGACCAGCATGTCCTTCTCGAATTCCTTGGTGCCGGTGAAGTCGACCGACGAAATGGCGGGCCGCTCCTCGACCAGCACCACCAGCACGCCGTTTTCTTCCTCGAGGCGGATGTCCTTGAAGAAGCCGGTCGCGTACAGTGCCTTGATCGCGCTCGATGCCTTGGCATCGTCGAAGGTCTCGCCCACGCGCACCGGCAGATAGCTGAACACGGTGCCTGCTTCCGTCCGCTGGATGCCTTCGACCCGGATATCCTTGACGACGAACGGGTTGACGGCCAGCGCATTGCCGGCGCACATGGCCAGCACGGCCGCGCCGATCAAGCTGCGACGAATGAACGGCAGGGCAAAACGATCTGGTTGTGATTTCATTGGCTGGATCAAAGGGTCAGTCATTTGGACAACGATTGCATTTTATTTTTTGCCGGTGCATCAGCGTCGAACCGCGGGCCGCTAGAGCAGCCGCACCAGGTCATTGAAGACGGCGAGCGCCATCAGCATGAACAGCAGGCCGACCCCGGCGCGCTGCGCGAACTCGCCGACGCGCGGTGGAAGGGGACGCCCGGTCAAAACTTCCAGCGAATAATACAGTAAATGGCCCCCATCCAGAACCGGAATTGGTAACAAATTCATTACGCCTAAGCTGATACTAATAAAGGCGATGAACTGTAAATAGCTCACGAGACCTATTCTTGCAGTCTGTCCGGCATAATCGGCGATGGTAATGGGACCGGTCACATTCTTCCACGACGCTTCTCCGGTAATCATTTTCCAGATCATTTTCAGCGTCATCACGCTGGTTTCCCAGGTCCGTTCCGCGCCGCGCACCATGGCCTCGATCGGGCCGGAACTGACGGTGACCATGTCCGGCGCCTGCGCCACCATGGCCTTGATCACGCCGCGGCCGTTCGCGTCCGGTTCCGGGGTCAGGGTCAGGGTCACCGCCACCGGCCGCCCTGCCCGTTCGACTTCCAGCGCCAGCGGCTTGCCGGGCGCGGCGCGCACCGCCTCGATGAAGGCGATGCCGTCCACCACCGGCTCGCCACCCATGCGCAGCACCAGGTCGCCGTCCTGCAGGCCGGCGCGCTGCCCTGCCCCATCCGGCATCACCTTCTCGATGCGCGGCTGCGGGCGCCACAGGTCCAGGCCCAGTTCGGCCATCACGTCGGTCTCGACGTCCAGTTGGCCGACCACCGCCGCCGGCAGGGTCGCGCTATAGCTTCCGCCGTGGGCGCTGCGCAGCTCGAGGCGGGCGTCGGCCTTGTCGACCGCCGCGTGCACGATCTGCCAGCGCAATTCGGTCCACGAGCGCACGGCATTGCCGTTCACGGCCACCACCGTATCGCCGCCGCGCACGCCGGCCTTGCGCGCCTCGGAGGCGGCCGGCGCTTCGCGCAGGCGCGCCGACGGTTCGTCCACGCCATGCATATACAGCGCGGCCATCAGGCCGATCGCGAGCAGGAAGTTGGCCAGCGGGCCGGCGGCCACGATGGCGATCCGCTTCCAGACGTTCTGGCGCGTGAACTCGCGATCCAGGTCGGCATCGTTCACGGGCGCGGTCTCGGGGTCGCGCGCATCGAGCATCTTGACGTAGCCGCCCAGCGGCAGCGCGGACAGCGCCCATTCGGTCTGGTCCTTGCCGAAACGGCGCGACCAGACCACGCGGCCCATGCCGACCGAGAAGCGCAGCACCTTGACGCCGCAGGCGCGCGCCACCAGGTAGTGACCCAGTTCGTGGATCACGATCAGGGGACCGAGCGCCAGCACGAAGGCCAGCACGGTATAAAGCATGGTCATGGCGATGGATCCGTGGTTCAGCCCTGCAGGCGCGCCGCGATGGTCGCGACGAGATCATTGGCGGCGGTGCGCGCCAGCGCGTCCTGGGCCAGCACCGCCTCGATCGACGGCGCCGGGCCGTGCGGCACGTCGTCCAGCACCTGGCCGACGACACGGTCGATATCGCGGAAACCGATACGGCGCTCGAGGAAGGCCTGTACCGCCACCTCGTTGGCCGCGTTCAGCAGCGCGGGCGCGGTGCCGCCGGCGCGCAGCGCATCAAAAGCGAGTGCCAGGCACGGGAAGCGCTCGAAGTCGGGCTTCAGGAACTGCAGCGCCGCCATCGCGGTCAGGTCGAGCTGGGCCACGCCCGAGTCGATCCGCTCCGGATACGCGAGCGCATTGGCGATCGGGGTGCGCATGTCCGGGTTGCCCAGCTGGGCCAGCACCGAGCCGTCGACGTAGGACACCATCGAGTGGATCACGCTTTGCGGGTGAATCACGACCTCGATCAGGTCGGCCGGCGCGCCGAACAGCCAGTGGGCCTCGATCACTTCGAGGCCCTTGTTCATCATGGTCGCCGAGTCGACGGAAATCTTGCGGCCCATGACCCAGTTCGGGTGCTTGCAGGCTTCGTCCGGGGTGACATGCTCCAGGGTGTGAACCTCGCGATTGAGGAACGGGCCGCCGGACGCAGTCAGCAGGATCTTCGACACGCCGGAGGCGCCCGGCACCCGCGCATACGTCGCCGGCAGCGCCTGGAAGATCGCGTTGTGTTCGCTGTCGACCGGCAGCAGGGTCGCCTTGTGCTCGCGCACGGCGTCCATGAACAGCTGGCCCGACATCACCAGCGCTTCCTTGTTGGCCAGCAGGATCTTCTTGCCGGCGCGCGCCGCGGCGAGCGTCGGCGCCAGGCCGGCGGCGCCGACGATGGCGGCCATCACGATGTCGGTGTCGGGGCTGGAGGCGATCTCGCACAGCGCCTGTTCGCCATATTCGACGCTGGTCGGCAGGTCGGCGATCAGGGCCGCCAGCTGGCGGGCGGCGTCAGGGCTGCCGACCACCGCGCGCTGCGGGCGGAACTGGCGGCAGCAGGCGGCCAGTTCTTCCACGCGCGCGTGCGCGCTGAGTGCGTACACGCGATAGCGGTCCGGGTGGCGCGCCACGACGTCGAGGGTCGAGGCGCCGATCGAACCGGTGGCGCCGAGAATGGTAATGCCTTGCATGAAAACTTCCTTCTAGAGCCGGGTGGCGATCAGGGCCGCCAGCGGCAGGACCGGCACCAGGGCGTCGATCCGGTCCAGCACGCCGCCGTGGCCGGGCAGCAGGTTGCTGCTGTCCTTCATGCCGGCGCGGCGCTTGAGCTGGGATTCGAACAGGTCGCCGACCACGCTGGCGACGACGATGAGGGCGATCACGGCCAGCATGCCGGCCCAGCCGAAGCTGGCCTGCACCCGCACCGCGAAGGTGTTGGCCAGCGCCTCGCCGCCGAACAGCACGGTGAGCGCGGCCAGCAGCAGGGTCACGATGCCGCCGCCGATGGCGCCTTCCCACGATTTGCCGGGCGAGATCGATGGCGCCAGTTTGTTCTTGCCGAAGGTCTTGCCGCACACATAGGCGAAGATGTCGGCCGACCACACGATGACCAGCACCGACAGCAGGAATAGCGCCGAATACTGGAACAGCATGACGATGGCGGCAAAGCACGCTACCAGCGCGATCGCGTACAACAGGCTGAGGAGGGTATTGCCGGTGCTGGCCAGCGGCGGCAGGCCGAGCTTGAGGGTGGGTGCGAAGCGCAAGCCCCACAGCAGTACGCCGATGGCGAACCAGAAGGTCGGATTGCCCTGCTCGCGCATGAAGAAGGCATAGGCGAAGGCCAGGGTCCAGGCCACGGCGATGACGACCGCGCTTTTCGCGCCCGGATTGAAGAGGCGGAAGCATTCCCAGATCGCCGCCCCGAAGAACAGCGAGGCGACCACCGCGAACGCCGTGGGGTGGTTGGAATACAAAACCGGCAGCAGGACTGCCAGCAGGACGAGCGCGGTGATGATCCGGGTCTTGAGCATCAGTTGGTCTTCTTCGCTACTTGGGCACTCGTCTGTCCGAAGCGCCGTTCGCGCCGCTGGAACGAGGCGATCGCGTCGTCCAGTGCCTCGGGCGTGAAATCGGGCCAGAAGGTGCTCGTGAAGTGCAGTTCGGCATACGCCAGCTGCCACAGCAGGAAATTCGAGATGCGTTCCTCGCCGCCGGTCCGGATGAACAGGTCGGGTTCGGGCGCATACGCCATCGCCAGGTGCGGAGCCAGCATTTCCTCCGTAAATTCGGTCACGCCGGGGTTGGCCTGCACCATCTTCCCCGTTGCCTGCATGATATCCCAGCGGCCGCCATAGTTGGCGCACACGGTGACGGTCAGGCGCGAATTGCCGGCGGTACGGCGCTCGGCATTGGCGATCATGTCCTGCAGCTTGGGGTCGAAGCGGCTCAGGTCGCCCACGACTTTCAGGCGAATATTATTGGCGTGCATCTTCGAGACTTCGCGCTCGAGGGCCGTCACGAACAGGCGCATCAGGAGCGAGACTTCGTCGGCCGGGCGGCGCCAGTTTTCGGACGAGAAGGCGAACAGGGTCAGGTATTCGACGCCGCGCAGCACGCAGGCTTCCACGATGCCGCGCACGGCTTCGACGCCCTTGACGTGGCCGGCCACGCGCGGTAGCAGGCGTTTAGTGGCCCAACGGCCATTGCCATCCATGATGATGGCGATATGGCGCGGCACGGCGGGCGTGTCGGGAACGGCGGTGGTCGAACTTTTGAACATCGAGAATCCAGCAGTGTTGCGCCAGCAGAGCTGCACCAGCAGGGTTGCGCCCGGATGGGCGCCTTGGCCAATCAGAATTGGACAATCATAAGGTAGGCGGACCGGCCGCGGCAAGTTGCCGGGGCCGGTCCGCGGGAAAGCCGGGCGGCTGACGCCTTACACCGTCAGGATTTCCTTCTCTTTCTCGGCCAGCAGCTTGTCGATGTCGGCCACGGCCTTGTCGGTCAGCTTCTGGATCTCGTCCGAGGCGCGGCGCTCGTCGTCTTCCGAAGCGGTTTTGTCTTTGACCATTTTCTTAAGGGCTTCGTTGGCATCGCGGCGGATATTGCGCACGGCGATCTTCGCGTCTTCGCCTTCGGACTTGGTCAGCTTGACCATCTCCTTGCGGCGCTCTTCGGTCAGCGGCGGGGTCGGCACGCGGATCATGTCGCCCTGGGACGACGGGTTCAGGCCCAGGTCGGCATCGCGAATCGCTTTCTCGATGGTCGCGGCCATTTTCTTTTCGAACGGCTGGACACCGATGGTGCGCGCGTCGACCAGGGTCAGGTTGGCCACCATCGGCAGCGCGGTCGGCGAGCCGTAGTACTCGACCATCACGTGGTCGAGGATGCCGGTGTGGGCGCGACCGGTACGGACCTTGGCCAGGTCGGCTTTCAGGGTCTCGATGGACTTGGCCATGCGCTCTTGCGCGTTCTTTTTGACGTCAGCCAGGGACATGCTGCTCTCCTTGTTGTTCAGTAATATTTTAAACGTGTACCAGTGTACCCTCGTCTTCGCCCATGATCACGCGGGTGAGCGCGCCTGGCTTGACGATGGAGAACACCTTGATCGGCAGTTTCTGGTCGCGGCACAGCGCGAAGGCGGTGGCGTCCATCACTTGCAGGTGCTTGGCGATGGCTTCGTCGAACGAGATGTTCTCGTAGCGGGTCGCGTGCGGGTCTTTCTTGGGGTCGGCGCTATACACGCCGTCGACCTTGGTCGCCTTCAGGACGATCTCGGCCGAGATCTCGGCGCCGCGCAGGGCGGCCGCGGTGTCGGTGGTGAAGAAGGGGTTGCCGGTGCCGGCGGCGAACACGACCACCTTGCCTTCTTCGAGGTATTGCAGGGCTTTCGGGCGCACATAGGGCTCGACCACCTGCTCGATGCCGATCGCCGACATGACGCGGGCGGTGATGCCGACGTGGCGCATGGCGTCGGCCAGGGCCAGCGCGTTCATGACGGTGGCCAGCATGCCCATGTAGTCGGCGGTGGCGCGGTCCATGCCCTGGGCGCCGGGGGCGACGCCGCGGAAGATGTTACCGCCGCCAATCACGACCGCCACCTGCACGCCCAGCTTCGCCACCTCGGCCACGTCGGCCACCATGCGCTCGATGGTGGCGCGGTTGATGCCGAACGGGTCGTCGCCCATCAGCGCTTCGCCAGACAGTTTCAGGAGGACTCGTTGGTAGGCTGGTTTTGTCATGGAAGCGGCTCCTAATGTGATGTTTCGATGTTGCGAATTCGGGTCCGACCATGGCCTCGTGGGCCGCGGTCTCATCTGCCCCTGGGGCGATGGCATTGTAAGGCGGGCGCTGCGCGCGAGGCGCTACGGTGATGCGTCGAACTTAGGTTCCCGCCTGCGCGGGAACGACGTGCGCCAGGCGCGGACTACAGGAGCCTCCATCGGCCCGCACCGTTCGAACGTCGTTCCCGCGAAGGCGGGAACCCAAGTTTCCATGCCCAGCCACAACATCATTGCAGCCACGCACACAAACCGCCCCACCTTGAAAAAACGGACCTTGCGGCCCGTTCTTTTCGATTACTGCTTGTTGGCAGCCATCTGTGCTGCGACTTCGGCTGCGAAGTCGTCGACCTTCTTCTCGATGCCCTCGCCCACCACGTACATGGTGAATGCCTTGACGGTGGTGTTCGATGCCTTCAGGTATTGCTCGATCGACTGCTTGTCGTTCTTCACGAACGCCTGGTTCAGCAGCGACACTTCTTTCAGGTACTTCTGCACCGAACCGTCGATACGCTTGGCGACGATTTCTTCCGATTGCGGCTGCTTGCCTTCGGCGACGGCTTTCTCTGCGTCTTCCTTGGCCTTCAGTTCGGCAACCGAACGCTCTTTTTCGATCATTTCAGCAGGCACTTGCTCCGACGACAGAGCGACCGGCTTCATTGCAGCGATGTGCATGGCCAGGTCCTTGCCCACTTGCTCGTCCGCACCGTCGAAATCGACGATCACGCCGATACGGGTGCCGTGCAGGTACGACGCCAGCTTGCCGGTGGTTTCGAAGCGCTGGAAGCGACGCACGGTCATGTTCTCGCCGATCTTGCCGATCAGGCCGGTACGCACGTCGTCGAAGGTCTTGCCGTCGTGCGGCAGGGCTGCCAGGGCGGCGACGTCGGCCGGGTTGTTTTCGGCGACCAGCTTGGCGGCCAGGTTGACCATGGCCAGGAATTCTTCGTTCTTGGCGACGAAGTCGGTTTCGCTGTTGACTTCGACCAGCGCGCCGACGTTGCCGGAGATATAGGTTGCAACAACGCCTTCGGCGGTGATGCGTGCCGATGCCTTCGATGCCTTGCCGCCCAGCTTGACGCGCAGGATCTCTTCGGCACGACCCATGTCGCCTTCGGCCTCGGTCAGTGCTTTCTTGCATTCCATCATTGGCGCATCGGTCTTCGCGCGCAGTTCACCTACCATCGCTGCAGTAATCGCTGCCATGTTGATTTCTCCTAAATGTTTTATCCAGGTTGCAGGTCGTTATGACAACGCCCCACAGGTATTCAGCTTAAAAAAAGGGGGGCTCGTGTGTGCGGCGCCCCCTTCGATGTGTCAGCGGGTAATTAACCCGCCGTCACTTATGCCTGCTCGGAAACTTCGACGAAGTCGTCGCCGGCAGCCTTGACCATTTCAACGACTTCGTTGGTGGCGTTGGCACGGCCTTCCAGGATCGCATCGGCGACGCCGCGTGCGTACAGGGTGATGGCTTTCGACGAGTCGTCGTTACCAGGGATCACGTGGGTCACGCCTTCTGGCGAGTGGTTGGTGTCGACGATGCCGATGACCGGGATGCCCAGCTTGCCGGCTTCGGTGATGGCGCCCTTGTGGTAGCCGACGTCGACGACGAAGATCGCGTCAGGCACGCCGCCCAGGTCCTTGATGCCGCCGATCGACTTCTGCAGCTTTTCCATTTCGCGCGAGAACATCAGCGCTTCTTTCTTCGACATCTTCTCGACCGAACCGTCTTCGACTTGCGCTTCCATGTCTTTCAGGCGCTTGATCGAGGTCTTGATGGTCTTGAAGTTGGTCAGCATGCCGCCCAGCCAGCGCTGGTCGACGTAAGGCACGCCAGCGCGCTGTGCTTCAGCGGCGATGATGTCGCGTGCCTGGCGCTTGGTGCCGACCATCAGGATGGTGCCGCGGTTGGCCGAGATCTGCTTGATGGTTTTCATCGCATCCTGGTACATCGCCATGGTTTTTTCCAGGTTGATGATGTGGATCTTGTTGCGATGACCGAAGATGAACGGCGCCATCTTTGGGTTCCAGAAACGGGTCTGGTGGCCGAAGTGGATACCGGCTTCCAGCATTTCACGCATAGTAACGGACATGTAATTCTCCAGGGTTGGGTCTTGAATGTGACCAGTCACCAGTCAGGCACCCTTTTAGGGCCACATTCGCGATTTCTATAAAAAATAAAAGATGCTTTTTACAACATTGCTCGATACGAATCCGAGCAACCCGAGATTCTAGCGGGATTTGCCGTTTTATTCAAGCGTGACGTGGAGCCAGCGGCGGCTGCCGCCCTGATGAAGGAATGTTTCCTCTATAATGGATCCTTATTGCACAGACTACTGCAGGATAAGAATCCCCATGGCATCCACCCCCAAGACTCCCGAAGAAATCGACGGCATGCGCGTCGCCTGCCGCCTCGGCTCGGAAGTGCTCGACTATATCACCCCCTTCGTCAAGCCCGGCGTCACCACCGGCGAACTCGACCGCCTGGCCTACGAGTACATGGTCAACGTCCAGGGCACAACGCCCGCCACGCTGAACTACGCGCCGCCCGGCTACCCGCCCTTCCCCGGCTCGATCTGCACCTCGCTCAACGACGTGATCTGCCACGGCATCCCGGGCGACCGCGTGCTCAAGGCCGGCGACGCGCTGAACATCGACATCACGCCGATCACCAAGGACGGCTACCACGGCGACAACAGCCGCATGTTCCTGGTCGGCGAACCGTCGATCATGGCGCGCCGCCTGTCCGAGATCACCTTCGAGTGCATGTGGCTGGGCATCGCCGCCGTCAAGCCGGGCAAGCACCTGGGCGACATCGGCCACGCGATCCAGCAGCATGCCGAGAAGGCCGGCTACAGCGTGGTGCGCGAATTCTGCGGCCACGGCGTGGGCCGCGTGTTCCACGAAGAGCCGCAGGTGCTGCACTATGGCCGTCCGGGCACGCTCGAGGAACTCAAGCCGGGCATGATCTTCACCATCGAGCCGATGATCAATGCCGGCCGCCGCGACATCAAGGAAATGCCGGACGGCTGGACCATCAAGACGAAAGACCGCAGCCTGTCGGCGCAGTGGGAACACACGGTGCTCGTCACCGAGACCGGGGTCGAAGTGCTGACCATGTCGGCCGGCAGCCCGCCGCCGCCCGCCATCGTGCTGCCGCTGCTGAACCCGGGCGCGGTGCCGACCCTGGCCGCGGCCTGAAGGAGCGCCGATGGGACAGGCCGCCCTGCTCGACAACGCCCGCACCGCGCTGCGCCAGCGCCTGAAGGCCGAACGCCAGCTGGTGTTCCAGGCCTTCCAGGAAGACGGCAAGCCCGAGAAACTGCTGCGCAGCCTGCGCCAGGTGGTTGACGGCGTGCTGGTCGACGCCTGGCAGGCGGCCGGCCTGCCGCCCGACACTGCCCTGGTGGGCGTGGGCGGCTACGGGCGCGGCGAACTGTTCCCGTATTCCGACGTCGACCTCCTGATCCTGCTGGGACAGCCGGCCGACGCCATCACCCAGGCCCGCCTCGAAGGCCTGGTCCAGTTGCTGTGGGACCTGGGCCTGGAGATCGGCCACAGCATCCGCACCGTGGACGAATGCCTGGTCGAATCCGGCGCCGACATCACGGTGCAAACCAGCCTGCTGGAGGCGCGGCTGGTCACCGGCAGCACGCCGCTGTTCGAGGAATTGCAGCGGCGCTACCGCGACGCCCTCGATCCGCAAGCCTTCTTCCAGGCCAAGACCGCCGAGATGCGGCTGCGCCACGCCAAGTACGAGTACACCGCCTTCGCGCTCGAGCCGAACGTCAAGGAAAGCCCGGGCGCGCTGCGCGACCTGCAGGTGATCCTGTGGGTGGCCAAGGCGGCCGGCCTGGCCGACACCTTCGGCCAGCTCGCCACCCGCGGCCTGATCACGCGCATGGAAGCGCGCCAGCTGATGGAAAAGGAAAGCGCCTTCAAGGACATCCGCATCCGGCTGCACCTGCATACCAAGCGGCGCGAAGACCGGCTGGTGTTCGACGTCCAGACCGCGATCGCCGGCACCCTGGGATTGACCGCCAGCGGCGAAGGCCCGGACGCGCGCCGCGCCAGCGAATTCCTGATGCAGCGCTACTACTGGGCGGCCAAGACGGTGACCCAGTTGAACACGATTTTGCTGCAGAATATCGAGGCCCAGTTGTTCCCGCAGCCGGCGGTGGCGTTCCCGATCAGCAATTCCTTCCTGCAGGTGGGTAACCTGATCGACATCGCGGCCGACGACACCTTCGAGAAGTCGCCCGCCTGCATCCTCGGCATCTTCGTCGCGATGATCGAGCGTAACGAGATCAAGGGCATGACGGCGCGCGCCACCCGCGCGCTATGGCATGCGCGCACCCGCATCGACGACGCCTTCCGCGCCGATCCGGGCAACAAGGCACTGTTCCTGCGCGTGCTGCAGGCGCCGAACGGCCTGGTGCATGCGCTGCGCCGCATGAACGAATTCGGCATCCTGGGCCGCTACCTGCCGGCCTTCCGCAAGATCGTCGGCCAGATGCAGCACGACCTGTTCCACGTGTACACCGTGGACCAGCACATCATGATGGTAGTGCGTAACCTGCGCCGCTTCACGATGCCGGAACATGCCCACGAATACCCGTTCTGCAGCCAGCTGATCGCCGACTTCCACGACAACTGGCTGCTGTACGTGGCCGCCCTGTTCCACGACATCGCCAAGGGCCGCGGCGGCGACCATTCCAAGCTCGGCATGGAAGACGCCGAGCAGTTCTGTCGCGGCCACGGCCTGTCCAGCGAGGACACCGAGCTGGTGGTATTCCTGGTCGAGCAGCACCTGACCATGTCCACCGTGGCCCAGAAGCACGACCTGTCCGATCCCGACGTGGTGCGCGCCTTCGCCGACGTGGTCAAGGATGAGCGGCACCTGACCGCCCTGTACCTGCTCACGGTGGCCGACATCCGCGGCACCAGTCCCAAGGTGTGGAATGCCTGGAAGGCCAAGCTGCTGGAAGACCTGTACAAGGTGACACTGCGCGTGCTGGGGGGCGAGCCGCACACGGCCGACCGCGAGCTGCGCATGCGCCAGAAAGAGGCGCTGGCCACGCTGCGCCTGTACGGCCTCGACGCCAACGCCCACGAGGCGCTGTGGAAGCAGCTCGACGTCGCCTATTTCCTGCGCCACGACGCCTCCGACATCGCCTGGCAGACGCGCGCCCTGCACGACAAGGTCGACGCCAGCAAACCCATCGTGCGCGCGCGCCTGGCGCCGATCGGCGAAGGCCTGCAGGTGGCGGTCTATGTGCAGGACCAGCCCGACCTGTTCGCGCGCATCTGCAGCTACTTCGACCGCAAGAACTTCAGCATCCTCGACGCCAAGATCCACACCACGCGCCACGGCTATGCGCTGGACAGCTTCCTGGTCGCGGACGAGAACTTCGCCGGCAGCTACCGCGACATCATCAGCCTGATCGAGCACGAGCTGTGCGCGCAGTTGCTGTCGCAGGAAGCGCTGCCGCCGCTGGCGCGCGGCCGCCTGTCGCGCATGTCGCGCACCTTCCCGATCACCCCGACCGTCGAACTGCAGCCGGACGAACGGCGCCAGTTCCACGTGCTGTCGATCGCGGCCAACGACCGTCCCGGCCTGCTGTACGCGATCGCCAGCGTGCTGGCGCGATACCGCCTGAACCTGCACACGGCCAAGATCATGACCCTGGGCGAGCGCGTCGAGGACGTGTTTTTGATCGACGGCGCCGCCCTGAACAACCCGCGCACGCAAGTGCAGCTCGAGACCGACCTGCTCGACGCGCTCAAAGTGTGATCCACCTTTTTTTTGATAGCAAAGCTTCACCCATGACCGAACCGCTCCGCCTCTCCAAACGTATGTCCGAACTCGGCCTGTGCTCGCGCCGCGAAGCCGATGAATGGATCGCCCGCGGCTGGGTGCGGGTGGACGGCAAGGTCGTCTCGGAACTGGGCAGCAAGGTGCTGCCGACCCAGCGCATCACGGTCGAGCGCCAGGCCGCGGCCGAGCAATCCAAGCGCGTGACCATCCTGATCAACAAACCGGTCGGCTACGTCAGCGGCCAGGCCGAGGATGGCTATACGCCGGCCGTGGCCCTCATCAAACCCGAGAACCGCTGGGCGGAAGACGCTTCGCGCGAACAGTTCCATCCGACCCAGTTGCGCAGCCTGGTGCCGTGCGGACGGCTGGACATCGATTCGGTGGGCCTGCTCGTGCTGTCGCAGGATGGCCGCATCGCCAAGCACCTGATCGGCGAGACGACGTCGGTCGACAAGGAATATCTGGTGCGGGTGCAGTACACCAAACCGGGCAAGCTGCCCGATGCCGACCTGAAGAAGCTCAACCACGGCCTGTGGATGGACGGTAAACCGCTGCTGCCGGCCAAGGTGCGCTGGCAGAACGAGGACCAGCTCAGCTTTACCCTGCGCGAGGGCAAGAAGCGCCAGATCCGGCGCATGTGCGATATGGTGGGCCTGAAAGTGATCGGCCTGAAGCGCGTGCGGATCGGCAAGGTCAAGCTGGGCAACCTGCCCGAGGGCCAGTGGCGCTACCTGACCCCGGACGAACAGTTCTAACTGGCGCCGGCTCCCACTGGCGCCTCCCGGGCCAACAATCCCTCGGCCTTCAACTCTTCCCAGAACGCCGCCGGAATCACGACATCCATCAGCGCCGCATTGCGCTGCAGATGCGCCACGCTGCTGGCGCCCGGAATCGTCGCCGCCACCACCGGATGCGCGAGACCGAACTGCAGCGCCGCCGCCGGCAGGTCGACGCCATGGCGCGCCGCCACCTGGCGCAGGCGTTCGCGCCGGGCGATCTTGTCGGCATCGGCCGGGCCGTAGTCGTAATTGGGCCCGCCGGCCAGGAAGCCCGAATTGAACGGCCCGCCCAGCACCACCTTGGCGCCGCGCTGCTCGCATAGCGGGAACAGTTCGTCCAGCGGCGTAGTCTCCATCAGCGTATAGCGCCCAGCCAGAAGGAAGATGTCGGGGTCGGCGTCGCGCAACGCGCGCAGGCAGGGGTCGACCGTGTTCACGCCCAGCCCCCAAGCCTTGATCGTGCCCTCGTCGCGCAGTTTCATCAAACCTTCGAAGGCGCCGCCGCGGCCGGCCGCGATCGCATAGTAGTGCTCGTACTCGGCCTGGCTGAAGCGATCGGGCGACAGGTCGTGCACGTACACGATGTCGATGTGCGACAGCGCCATGCGCTGCAGGCTGTCCTCGATCGAGCGGCGCGCGCCGTCGGCCGTGTAGTCAGTGATGCGCCGGAACGGCAGGCCACCGACGAACGGCGCCGCGATCTCGGGCGATGCGCTCGGCGCCAGCAGGCGGCCGACCTTGGACGACAGCGTGTAGTCATTGCGCGGACGGCGCCGCAGCGCTTGGCCGAAGCGGTGCTCGGACAGGCCGGCGCCATAGTGCGGGGCAGTGTCGAAATAGCGGATGCCGGCATCCCAGGCCGCATCGACGGTGGCCTGGCCCGCCTCGTCGCTCGTCGGGTGGTACATATCGCCCAGGCCGGTGCCGCCCAGGCCGAGACGGGTGATGGGTTGGTAGCGCTGCGTCATCGTTCTATCCTTTCTTGACTGCTCATGATGGGACGGATTCTGCTCGCCGGCCCTCGATCTGCACCAGCGCCGCGCCCAGCACCTCGAGGTCGACCGGCTTGGCGAACAGGTCGTGGAAACCTGCCGCCAGCGCCTGCGCCCGGTCCTTTTCTTGCGCATAGCCGGTCACCGCGATCAGGATCGCCTGCGCCATGCCCGGCTTCTTGCGCAGCGCGGCCGCCAGCTCGTAGCCGTTCATCTCGGGCAGGCCGATATCGAGCAGGCAGACGTCGGGGCCGAAGGCCGGCAGTGCCGTCAAGGCCTCGCGCGCCGAATGGGCGACCAGTACCGTGTGGCCCAGGGCCTCGAGCAGCAGCGACAGCGTGACCGCCGCGTCCTCGTTGTCGTCGACCACGCCAATGCGCAGCGGCGGCATGCGGCCCTGTTCCGCGTTGCGGTCGCGCGCACGCCGCTCGACCTGGACCCGGGTCGACAGCGGCAGGCCGACGCGGAAGGTGCTGCCGCGCCCGGCGCCGTCGCTGCTCGCCTCGACCGTGCCGCCGTGCAGCTTGAGCAGGCTGCGCACCAGCGCGAGGCCGATGCCCAGGCCGCCCTGGCTGCGGTCCAGCCCACGAGCACCCTGCGCGAACAGGTCGAAGGCGCTGGCGATCAGCTCGGGCGACATGCCGATGCCATCGTCACGGATCTCGACCGCCAGCGCCCCGTCCCGGGTCGTCAGCTGCACTTCGATGCGTCCGCCCTCGAGCGTGTACTTGGCAGCGTTGCTCAGCAGGTTGGTCATGACCTGCACCAGGCGCTTGCGGTCGCCGACGACGATGGCGCGCGCCGGCGGCAGGTCGAGCACCAGCCGGTGACAGTGCTTCTCGATCAGCGGCCTGACCTGCTCGATGGCGTCGGCGACGACGTCCTTGAAGTCCAGCTCGCGCAACTCGAGTTCCACTTTGCCGCGGGTGACGCGCGAGACGTCCAGCAAGTCGTCGATCAGGGACGTCATGTGGCCGGCCTGGCGCGCGACGATCTCGCTGGCGCGCTGCACCATGCCGGGGTCGAGGTTGAAGTTCGACAGCATGGTGGCGGCCGACACGATCGGCGCCAGCGGATTGCGCAGTTCGTGCGCCAGCATGGCGAGGAACTCGTCCTTGCGGCGGTCGGCCTGGCGCAGCGCGGCGATCAGCGTGTCCTGCTCCGCCATCGCCTTGCGCAATTCGATCTGGCTCATGACCTGGTGCGCCAGGGTGGCCAGCACGAACTGCTCCTGCTCGCTCAAGCCCTGCGGCCGCGGCTTGTGGTCCAGCACGCACAAGGTGCCGAGCGGGACGCCGTCGCGCGTCTTGAGCAGGGCGCCCGCATAGAAGCGCAGGCCCGATTCCCGCGTGACCAGCGGATTGCAGCGAAAGCGCGGATCCTCGCGCGTATCGGGCACGATCATCTGCTGCTCCTCGAGCAGCGCGAAGCGGCAGATCGAATCGTCGAGCGGCATCTCGCGCGTGCCCAGTCCGATCTCGGACTTGAACCACTGGCGTCCGCGCGCGATCAGGTTGACGGCGGCGATCGGCGCGGCCAGCAACTGGCCGACCAGGCGCACGACGTCGTCGAACGAGCGCTCGGGCGGCGTGTCGAGGATGCCGTAGGAGTCGAGGACGGCGAGGCGCGCTTCTTCGTCGAGGGTGGCGGTACTGGACGTCATGGATGATGGGAGCTTCAAAACGGGCCGGTCGAACATGCCGGCGGGCCGTCAATTATAGAAACAAAGCCCGGGATGCTGCCGCACGGAACGTCCAGTAAAGCTTGCCATGCGTCCTGGAATCGCTCAGGCGCCGAAGCGCCTGGCCCCGACCGCGATCCAGACCACGACGCACAAGGCCGACAGCGGCGTCAGGAAGACCATGGGCACCAGCAGGCCGGGCTGCTGTCCCACCGCCCAGGCGCATCCCAGGTTGACCAGCGCCGGTAGTAGCAGGCGCAGCGCCGCATACCGGTTCAGGCGCGCGGCCTGTTCCGGCGCCGCCGGGTAGTGCACGAAATTGAGCAGCTTGCGCCGTGGCGCGCAGTACAGCACGGCGGCCAGGACCAGGAATACCGCGGCCAGCAGCAGGAAGGGATGGGTCATGCGGCGACCAGCCTTTCTTCAGTGCCGCGCCAGCTGATAGCAGCCGGTGGCAATGATGGCGATGATGAACCAGATGCCGATATAGCCGGACCACATCATGAATTTGCCTTCGCGGCTGCCCTCGCGCGCCAGCTTCGAATAATACTGCCAGGCGCAGCCGGGCTCGTAGGCATTGCGCTTGCGGTGCCTGTAGTCGATGACCTGGTTGCCGACGCCTGCAATTAGCAGGTACACGGCGCAGATGATCCTGAAAGTGTCCATGATGGTAAACAAGCGCTCAGGCCAGGCCGGGACGCAGCCGCCGCCACAGCGCCCGCGTCGCCATGTGCACCAGCCGGGAGACCAGCGCGATCACGGCCCCGAACATCGTCGGCAAGACCGGACCGGCGACGAGGCTCATGGCCAGCACGAAGCCCAGCAGGTATTCCGCATGCCATAAGCGCACCACCAGCGCCAGCGCCAGCAGGCCAAAGAAGAGATAGTCGACCAGCGGGCTGCCGGCCGCGAACAAGGCCGCCAGCAGGCCGCCGTAGGCCAGCGCGCACAGGAAACCGGTGAGCGGGGCCGGCTTGAGCGGCCGGCCTTCGCTGGCCGCCAACCGTGCGCGGCGCTCGACCCGGCCGACGGTCCACCAGGTGAGCAGCGGCACAAGGAGCAGGCCCCACCAGTTGGAGACGGCAGGCAGGTCGGGATTGGCCAGCAGGTGATGCGCCACCACGCCACCATTCAGGTGTTCGCGCGCCAGCAGGCCCAGATGGACGCACAGCGCAAGAAAGGTCAGTAACAGGCGGCGACGGCTGGTGGAGGCGGCGTGCATGAGGATCCCGGGCTGGAGGTTAGTGAAAGCACAAGCGCCTCACACTACCAGAAGTCGCGGCGCCGATCCATGCCGGGAGCGGATTCCATGCTGCCGACATAAGGTGCATATATTCCTACCCGCCGAGCACCGTGACCACCACGCACCGCCGGTGCGGCGCGGTACGGTGCTCCCACAGGTAGATACCCTGCCAGGTGCCGAGCAGCAGCCGCCCTCCTCCCACCGGGACCGTCAGAGCGCTGCCGGTGAGCATGGCGCGGCCGTGGGCCGACATGTCGTCCGGCCCTTCGGCGTCGTGGCGGTAGGCCGGATCGCCATCCGGCGCCAGGCGCCCGATGATGGTCTCCAGGTCGCGCCGCACGTCGCCGTCGGCGTTCTCGGTCAGCAGCAACGAGCAGCTGGTGTGCTGCACGAAGACGTGGGCCAGGCCGCATTGCAGGTGCGAGGCCGCGACCACGGCGGCGACGTCGCGCGTGATGTCGCGCGTGCCGCGGCCCAGGGTGGAGAACTCGAGGATGGATTGGTGCGCCATGCCGCCGCCTAGTCCCGGCGGCGATCGGCCAGGAATTGCCGCGCGCGCGGGTGGCGCGGGTTGGCGAAGAATTCCTGCGGCGTCGCCTTTTCCAGGATCTTCCCTTCGGCCATGAACCAGATCCGGTCGGCCACGTCGCGCGCGAATCCCATCTCGTGGGTCACGCAGACCATGGTCATGCCCTCGCCCGCCAGGCCGCGCATCACCTGCAGCACTTCGCCCACCATCTCGGGGTCGAGCGCGCTGGTCGGCTCGTCGAACAGCATGATCGGCGGACGCATCGCGAGCGCGCGGGCGATCGCCACCCGCTGCTGCTGGCCGCCCGACAGCGCGCTCGGGTAGGCGTCGACCTTGTGCGCCAGGCCGACCCGCTCCAGCAGCTCCATGGCATGTTCGCGCGCCTCGGCCTTGGTCGCGCGTTTCAGCTTGACCGGCGCCAGCGTGCAGTTTTCCAGCACCGTCAGGTGCGGGAACAGGTTGAAGCTCTGGAACACGAAGCCGATGCCGGCGCGCAGCGCATTGACGTCCGCCCCCTTGGCGTGGATGTCGCGGCCGTCGATCTCGATGCGGCCGCCGTCGATCTCTTCGAGCCGGTTCAGGGTGCGGATCAGGGTCGACTTGCCGGAACCGGATGGCCCGCACACCACCAGCACCTCGTTCTTTTCCACGCGTTCGCTGACGTCCACCAGCGCGTGGTAGTCGCCGTAGTACTTGTTGACTTTATCGAGGACGATCATCGTTGATTAGCTTTCATGACGCTTGCGCGCTGCGCCGCTGCAGGCGCCGCTCGAGCAGGAAGGCCAGGCGGGACAGGCCGAAACACAGGATGAAATAGGTCAGCGCCAGGATCAGGTACACCTCCACCGCCTGGGTGAACACCAGGGTATTGATCTGGGTGGCGATGAACGACACCTCGGACAGGCCGATGATGTAGCCGAGCGAGGTCGCCTTGATGGTCGAAACCAGCTGGTTGACGATCGACGGCAGGCCGTGGCGCAGGGTCTGCGGCAGCACCACGTGGCGCAGCGCGGCCCCGTAGCCCAGCCCCAGCGAACGGGCGCTTTCCAGCTGGCCCTTGGGCAGCGCGCGGATGCCGGCGGCCACGATCTCGGCCAGGTAGATGCTGTCGAACACCACCAGCACGATCAGCATCGTGCTCGCCTGCGAGGTCTTGACGCCGGTGAGCGCCGGCAGGAAGAAGTAGACCCAGAACAGCACCAGCAGCAGCGGCACCGCGCGCACCACCTGCACCAGCGCGGCCACCGGCAGGCTGATGGCGCGGTAAGGACTGACGCGCGCGATCCCCAGCAACAGGCCGAGCGGCAGCGCCAGCACCAGCGCGGCGCCGGACAGCAGGACCGTGAGCGCCAGGCCGCCCAGAGGGCCTTCGGGGTATTGGCCGACCAGGAAGTACAGCCAGTAGGTGTCGATCAGTTCGAGCATCGCGGGTATCCCTGGACGTCAGGCCGTGCGCACCGGATAGCGGCGCTGGAACAGGTGGGCGGCGGCCGAGATCAGGAGCGATACCGTCAGGTAGGCCAGCGTGGCGAAGGTGAACGCCTCCAGGCTGCGAAAGCTCGCCGTCTCCACGCGCGCGGCCTGGTACATCAGTTCGGCGGCGCCGATCACGGTGGCCACGCTGCTGTCTTTCCACAGGTTGACGGTCTGCGACAGGAGCGGCGGCACCGAGGCGCGCAGCGCCTGCGGCAGCAACACCAGGCGCACCGCGGCGACACGTCCCAGGCCGAGCGAACGGGCGGCCTCGAGCTGGGTGGCGGGCACCGCGCGGATGCCGCTGCGGATGTCCTCGGCCATGTGCACGCCGGCGTACAGGCTAAGTGCGATGACGGCGCACACCACTTCGGGATTGTTCGCGTACAGAACTTCGCGCAGGCTTTCAGGCAGCAGTTCGGGAAAGGCGAAGTACCAGAACAGCAGGTGGGCCAGCAGCGGCACGTTGCGGATCGCCTCGACCAGCGTCGCGCCGATGGCGCGCGGCAGCGCGAAGCTCGACGTGCGCATCACCGCCAGCAGCGCGCCGAAGGGCAGCGCGAAGGCGAAGCTGACGATCGTCAGCTGGATCGACAGCACGAGGCCCTGCACCAGCCAGTCATGGTACTGGCCGGACTGCAGGATGGTTGGATCGAAGAACAAGGTTCAGACTCAGATCTGGTCGGTGTGGATCGTGAAGCTGCGTTTCGCGAAGTTGGTGCGGGTGCCGGGGCCATACCATTTATTGAACAGCCGTTCGGCGGCGCCGCTGCTTTCCAGCTCGCGCAGGGTCTGGTCGACCACCGCCTTCAAGCCCTTCTCGCCCTTGCGCAGGCCGAGCGCCATTGGCTCGTTGCCGATCGACTGCGGCAGGATCGTGAAGCCCTTCGCGGCGGGGCCCAGCTTGCCGTAGTCGGACAGCAGCGAGGATTCGTCGTTGACGTAGGCGATGCCTTTACCCTGGCGCAGCGCCTGGAATGCCTGCTGGGTGTTCTCGAAGGTCACCACTTCGACCGTGGGGACGGCCTTGCGGATATTCGTTTCCTGGGTGCCGCCGCGCGCCGTCACCACCTTCTTGCCGGCCAGTTGCGGCAGGCTGGTGATGCCGCTGGCGGTACGCACCATGACCTTGGATCCGGTCACGAAATGGGTCAGCCCGAAGTCGATCTGCGACTCGCGTTCCTTGTTATGCGTGAGCGAGGCGGCCAGGATGTCGACGTGACCCTGCTGCAGCTCAGGAATGCGGGCCGCGACCGAGATCTGCTTGAACACTGGCTTGACGCCCAGCTTCTTCGCGACCGCGTGCGCGATGTCGATCTCGTAGCCGACCAGCTGGCGCGTCTTGGGCTCGATGAAGCTGTTGGGTTCATCGGTGCCGAGCACGCCGAACACGATCTGTCCCTTCTTCCTGATGTCGGCCAGCTGGTCGGCATGGGCCAGGCCGGCGCCGGCGAAGGCGGCCAGGGCGAAAGTGCTGAGGATGAGGTGGCGGCGGTTGAACATGCAGGCTCCGGCTACGATGGCGATTGCGCGAGTATAGAGCAAACGCTTATATCGAAAAACGACTAATTTACCATATGGAAATGCCGAAAAACTCATATAGGCAGGCAAACCGCCGCCCGCCAGCGCCATAGCCGTGCGCCTGTTCCTGCAAATTGTTGTCATAATGACTCGAACCCGATCGGAGAAGCCATGCTCGTCGTAACCTACAATGTCAACAGCATCAATAGCCGGCTGGACGCCCTCGTCCAGTACCTCGGCGAGCGCGCGCCCGACGTCGTCTGCCTGCAGGAACTCAAGGCGCCGCAAGAGAAATTCCCCTTGCAGGCGATCCAGGACGCCGGCTACCACGCCATCTGGCATGGCCAGAAAAGCTGGAACGGCGTCGCGATCCTGACCCGCGAGCCCGCGCAGGAAGTGCAGCGCGGCCTGCCGGGCGACGAGAACGACGAACAAAGCCGCTACATCGAGGCGGTCTACAAGGGCATCCTGGTCGCCGGCCTGTATCTGCCGAACGGGAATCCGGCGCCCGGCCCCAAGTTCGACTACAAGCTGGCCTGGATGGAGCGCCTGCGCCTGCGCGGACTCGAACTGCTGGCGCAGGGCATACCGGCCGTGCTGGCGGGCGACTTCAACGTCATCCCCACCGCGCGCGACGTCTACAAGCCCGAACGCTGGGTCGACGACGCCCTGTTCCGCCCCGAGACCCGCGCCGCCTTCGAGCGCCTGATCGAACAGGGCTGGCTCGATTCGCTGCGCGCCGTGCATCCGGACGCGACGATCTACACGTTCTGGGATTACTTCCGCAACGCTTTCGGGCGCGACGCCGGCATCCGCATCGACCACCTGCTGCTCAGCCCCAGGCTGCAGCCGGCGCTGAAGGACGCCGGGGTCGACAAGTTCGTGCGAGCCCGCGAGAAGCCGAGCGACCATGCGCCGACCTGGGTCGAACTCGACCTGGCCCGGATCGCGCCCTGAACCCATTTAACTGCGGCCGCGCACGACGCCGCGCCGCCACCCACCTCACAAGGAGCATTTCATGAAACGACTACTCATCCTCGCCGCCGTCCTGGCCCTGCCACTGGGCGCCCAGGCCGTCTCGATGCCGGGCTTCTGCGCCAAGGGCATCGGCAGCGCCGAAGCCAAGGTCTGCGCCGCGCCAGGCTCGGCCGAATCCGAAGGCCTGGTGTTCGCCATGTACCGCGCGGCGCTGGAAAAGCTCGACGCCGGCGCCAGCAAGGAACTGCAGGAACAGCACACCGCATGGTGGGAAGGCGTCAAGAAGTGCGCCGACGCGCCCAACCTGAATGCCTGCATCGACAATGCCTACGGCAGCCGCGCGCTGCAGCTGCAGTCGCGCTACAAGGTCGCCAAGACCACCGGCCCGGTCGCGTTCACCTGCGGCGACAAGGGCAAGTTCAGCGCCACCTTCCTCGAGACCACGCCGGCCTCGATGGTCATCGAGCGCAACAAGCAGCACCTGCTGCTGCGTGGCGAGAGGATGGCCAGCGGCATCGCCTACCGCAATCGCGGCGAAGAGTTTCGCGAACACCAGGGCAAGGTCACCATCAAATGGGGCGCCGATATCAAGGAAGTGAGCTGCAAGAAGTCGTAAGCCGCATGCCGGCTATGCCGCAACAGGCGAACATGCGCTAAGCTGTTCGCCTGTTTTTCTTTCAGCTTTCCAGCATGCTCTCGCCCGAACAACTCTTTGGCTTTCTCGCCGCCGCCGTCCTGATCACCCTGTCCCCGGGGCCCGACAACCTGATGGTGCTCAGCACCGGCATCGCCAAGGGCCGCGCGCGCGGCATCGCCTTCGGGCTCGGGTGCGCCATGGGATGCCTGAGCCATACCCTGCTGGCGGTGATCGGCGTCAGCGCGCTGATCGCGGCCTCGCCGGCCGCCTTCACCGCGCTCAAGGTGGCGGGCGGCCTGTACCTGATCTGGATGGGATGGGGCGCGATCCGAAGCCGCGGTGGCGCCCGTGTCGATGCGGCAGGCGCGCCGGACGAACCGGCGCGCCGACTGTTCGTCAAGGGACTGGTGGCGGCCGCCATCAATCCGAAGGTGGTGCTGTTCTTCCTGTCCTTCCTGCCGCAATTCGTCGTGGCCGCACGCGGCGACGCCAACCTGCAGATCGGCCTGCTGGGCATCGTGTTCACCCTGCAGGCGGCCGTGATCTTCGGCGCGCTCGGCTATTTTTCGGGCACGATCGGCGGGTGGCTCAACCGCACCCCCACGGCCGGCATGTGGCTGGACCGGATCGCGGGAGCGGTGTTCATCGGCTTGGGCTTGCGCCTGATCGTGGCGCGCTGACCCATTACAGGGAGATCGCCACCTGCGCCGCCTGGCCCTTGCGCGCAGGGACCTGCACTTCGAGCAGGTGCTGCTGGGCGTTGAAGGTGAAGCTCGCCTTGCGCCCGTCGACGGTCACTGCGCGCGGCTTGGCCGTGACGTTGTGGACCTTGAGCGCGAAGGCGCGGGCCTGTGCCTGCATTGCCTTGCCGGTCTCGGTCCTGAAGCCGATCTCGAGCTGCTTGCCTGAGAATTTACTGTCGAAGCGCACGATCTCGTACTTGCCCTGCTCGTAGGCGCCCGCGGTCTCGCCATCGTCGTCATACAGCTTGCCGCTGGAGGCCGACACCGAAGCGTCATGGTAGTAATGCAGGTCGATCTCGCGCCCCGTGTAGTCGCGCGTGGTCTGCACCACCTTCGCCATCGGCACGAAGGCGCCGGCGCGCACGTACACCGGGATATTCGCTTCGACCGGCTTCACGGTCTCGAGGATGCCGCCCTTGTGCGCCTGGCCGGTATGGAAGTCGAACCACACGCTGCCGCTGTTCGGGAAATAGACCTCGGCGCGGGTGGCGCCCGGTTGCACGATCGGCGTCACCAGGAAGTCCGGGCCCCACAGGTAGGTGCTCGAACGCTCGGCCGGCTGGGCCGGGTCTAGCTCGACGAACATCAGGGGACGCATCAGCGGCATGCCGGTCTGCTCGTTGTCGAAGGCGATCGTGTAGTTATACGGCAGCATGGCATAGCGCAGCCACACCGCCTCGCGCGCCAGCACCTTGGTGCGCTCGGAGCGGAATACCGGTTCGGAGGCCACCGCCTCTTGCGCATGCGGACGGAAGATCGGCTGGAACACGCCATACTGCAGCCAGCGCACGTATAGCTCGTCGTCCAGCACTGCGCCGGCGAAGCCGCCCAGGTCGGAGTGCATGTATGCCAGGCCCTGCATGCCCATCTGCAGCGAGATCTCCATCTGCGATTGCAGGCCGCCCCAGCTGCGAGCGACATCGCCCGACCACGGGATCATGCCGAAGCGCTGCGAGCCCGAGTAACCGGCGCGCATCAGGATGAAGGGACGCTCGGCCGGGAATTCCTGCTTGTAGCCTTCGAAGATCAGGCGCGCCCAGTCGTGGCCGTAGACGTTGTGGACCTGGTCGGCCGAGCCGGTGGCATGCTGCAGGCTTGACGGGTGCACTTCGGGCTCGCCCAGGTCGCCCCACCAGCCGGTGACGCCGCCCTTCTTGAGGTCGCGGTAGATGCTCCACCACCAGTCGCGCCCTTCCGGCTTGTAGATGTCGATCAGGCCCGTGTTACCGAAGTAGAAGTCGTAGGTATAGGGCTTGCCCGCCTTGTCCGTGGCCAGCACCTTCTTCTCGACCGCCTCGTTCCAGCGATTCGAGGTAGTCAGCACGAAGGGCTCGGTGACCACCATGGTCTTGACACCCCTGGCCTTGAAGTCGGCCATCATCTTTTCGGCGTTGGGGAAGGTGTCGCGGTCCCAGGCCAGGTTGCCCATCGTGCCCTGCACCGTCTTGCCGAACCAGTAGAGGTCGAGGATGACGGCGTCGAGCGGGATCTTCTCTTGCGCGAACTTGTCGACCACGGCGCGCGTCTCGGCCTCGGACTTGTAGCCGAAGCGGCTGGCGAAGTTGCCGAAGGCCCAGCGCGGCGGCAGCGGCTGGCGCCCGGTCAGGTCGGTATAGCCGGCCATCAGCTGGGCCCAGCTGTCGCCGGCCACGACCTGGTAGGTCTTGCGTCCGCCGATCACCTCGTAGCGCAGGGTGCCGTCCTTGCGGCTGTCGAAATCGAGCCAGCCGATCTGCGGATTGTCGAAGTGGATCGCGTATTTTTTGGACGACAGCGCGACGGGTATCGTGTAGTTGAGCAGCTCGGAGCGTTCGGCATAGCCGTAATGCGCCTTGTTGTAGAGCTGGAAGCGGTGGCCGCGGCGGTTCATGCCGACCGCGCGCGCGCCGGCGCCGTACAGGGCCTCGCCGTCGTCGAGCGCGAATTCGATCGTGTCACGGCCATCGGCGCGCCCGAAGCCGCGCTTCTCGGCCACCAGCGGCTTGCCCTGATAGGCATAGCTGATGCGGAATGGCTTCTTCTCGACCGTGACGCTGATGCCGCCGTCGACGGCATAGGTGATGCGGCCGCCATCGTCCTTCAGGGTCGCCTGCACCTGCACTGGCGCCAGGATCACCGCATGCGAGGCCGGATCGAAGCGCTCGCCCTTGGGAATGAAGGTGGTCTCGACGATCGTGCTCGAATACGGCTTGATCAGGTAGCGGCCGTCGTTGGTCGCGATCTCGAGGGTGTTCTGGTTGCGCGTGACGCCGGCCAGCTGGCGCTCGGCGTTCTGGGCGAAGGCCAGCGGGCTGGCGGCGAGCGGGATGGCGGAAAGGCAGAGCGCCAGGCGGGCAATCGGTGCTTTGGTCATGTCGTCGTTATCGTTGTAGTGAACGGTGCAGGCGAGAGCATGACAGAATTCCACGCGCGCAGACAGTCTTGACGCAAACGAAACGCCCCGCCCCGCCGAAGGCGGACGCGGGGCGTGAAGCCAACCTGAAGAATCAGTTCGTGCCGAGCGTCAGCTGCATCAGGCGGCCCTGGCTGTCGGCGCGCACATTGGTCACCACGATAATGCGGCCGTCCGGATCCTGGGTGATCGCCGAGACCGACGGCGTGCTGAACTCGTCGTCCTGCTTGCTGTCGTAGCCCGGCACCAGCTTGGAGATATCCTTCCACGAGGCGCCGCTATCCTCCGACCAGGCCAGGTAGGGACGGCCGTGCATCTTGTCGAAGCCGCCGATCACGATGGTGCCCGGCTTGCCCTTGAGCGGCAGGAAGGCGCCGATGTAGGGATAGCCCTTGCCGCCCGAGAGCGGTTCGTGGATCACGAACTTGAAGCTGTTGCCGTTGTCCGTGCTGCGCAGCAGGCCGCCTTCGACGCCGACGAACACCATCTGCGTGTCCGGCACCGGCTCGATGAACTGGACGTTGCGGTTCTCCATTTCGGGCAGGGCCAGCGGCAGCTTGTCTTCGCTGGCCAGCGCGCCGCCGTCCTTGGTCAGGCGATAGGCTTCGACGAAGGCGAAGTCGAGCGGGCATTCGCCGCCGACCAGCACCCGGTCGCCCATCACGTGGAACTTGGTCGGATAGCACATCTGCGAATCCTTCGAGCCGCGGATCACCTGCCAGGTATTGCCCTTGTCCGCCGACGTCAGCAGGTTGTTGCCGGCGCCGGCATTGCTGTACAGGCGGTTGTTGGCCTGCTTGAGGTCCTGCATCGACAGCGTCTCGCAGAAGTACGGGTTGCAGGTGCGCAGGTCCTGGTCGCGCGGCGCGAAGCTGGCGGTATTGGGCGCCAGCGTGCAGGTCGAGTGGCCGTCGCTCGCCTCCGGCGTATCGGCCCACGGCTGCATCAGCCAGATGTCGCCGCCCACCAGCTTGAGTTTCGGCGAGCGCTGGATGAAGTCGCCGATCGGGCCCATGCCGCAGGCGCCCAGGCCCACCGGGGTCCAGCTCGAAGTGGCCGACAGCGGCAGCCTGGCGCTCAGCACGGCCGAGCCTTCGGTCGCGCTGTTGGCCAGCGACAGGTAGGCGTTGCCGCCGCTGAACACCACGCTGTCCATGACGCGGGTGGTGCTCGACAGCGTCTCGAGCTTGGTGGCGACCGGCGCCACCGCGGCCGGCGGCGGTGGCACCGTGTGATTGTCGCTCGAGCCGCCGCAGGCGGCCAGCAGCAGCGCGCAGGACGCGCCCATGGCGGTGAATTTGAGTTGTTGATGCATGCGATGTCCCAGGTTGATGGATGGTCGACGGCTATGTCAGTTGCTGCCCAGGGTCAGCAGCATCAGCTTGCCCTGCCCTTCCCCGGTCTCGTTCATCGTCACCAGGATGCGGCCCTGCGGATCCTCGGCGATGGCCTTGATCATGACGGTGGCGTCCTTGGGCGGCGCCTTGCCGTGGTTCGGGGTCAGGTTGGAGATGTCGGTCCAGGTCGCGCCGCCATCCTTCGACCAGGCCAGGTAGGCCATCTGGGTCGCCTTGTCGAAGCCGCCGATCACCATGGTGTCTGGCTTGCCCTTCACCGGCAGGAAGGCGGTGATGTAGGGGTAGGTCTTGCTGCCCGAGAGCGGCTGCTGGATCACGAACTTGAAGCTGGCGCCATCGTCTTCGCTGCGCAGCAGGCCGCCTTCGACGCCGATGAACACGCGCTTGGTGTCCGGCACCGATTCGATGAACTGGACGTTGCGGTTCTCCAGCGCCGGCAAGGTCAGGGGCAGCTTGGTGTCGCTGGCCAGCGCGCTGCCGTCGGCATTGAGCTGGTAGGCCTCGACGAACGCGAAATCGAGCGGGCACTCGCCGCCCACCAGCACCCGGTTGCCGGTCACGTGGAACTTGGTGGGGGTGCAGACCATCGAGGCCTTCTGGCCGCGGATCACGGTCCAGGTATTGCCGCCGTTGTTCGAGGTGAACAGGTTAAGGCCGGCGCCCGGGTTGCTGTACAGGCGCGAGCCGTGGCGCTTGATGTCCTGGATCGACAGGGTTTCGCAGAAGTTGCCGGTGCAGACGCGCAGGTCCTGGTCGCGCGCGGCGAACGTCCCGTTCGACCCCAGGGTGCAGGTCGAGTGTTCGTCCTTCGACTCGGGCAGGTCGGCCCAGTGCTGCATCAGCCACAGATCGTCGCCCACCACCTTCAGCTTCGGCGCGCGCACGATGAAGTTGCCCTGGGTGCCGACGGCGCATGCGCCCAGGCCGACCGGGGTCCAGGTCGAGGCGCGGGTGATCGGCAGCGGCGCCTTGAGCACGGCCGTCGGCTCGGTCTTGCTGTTCGAGAGCGACAGGTAGGCGTGGCCGCCCTGGTAGACCACGCTCTCCATGCCGCGCGCGGTGCTGGTGAAGATCTCGAGCGACGTTTGTACCGGCGGCGGCTGGACCACGACCGGCGGCTTCGGCGCGTCGTCGTCGTCCGATCCGCCGCAGCCGGCCAGCAGCAGCGCGCAGCCCATGGCCATGGCGGTGAATTTGATGTGGTGTTGCATGCGGGTCCCCTGTCTTGAAAGTATGGTCTTGTCAACCAGGGGAATTCTAGGCAAGCCGACAACGGCATGTTCGGGATTATTGTCGGCAGAATGTCACGAAACTGTAAGGACCGCCGTCATCGCGGTGCACCTCAGCGCAGCTCAGCGCAAATACGGCACCACATTGCGCGCCACCCGCGCCGCTTCGGCCTCGTCGAGCGGCAGGCGTAAAAATGCGTCCCAGCCGGCGTTCGCTTCGAGCGCATGGCCCGGCGGCGCGTCGGAACCGTACAGCACCCGGTCCATGCCCAGCTGGCGCAGGCGCCGCACCAGGCGCCGCGCTTCGTCGGCCGGCAGGTCGGCCCGCACCACCGCCGCCACGTCGAACCACACCTGGCGCATGCGCGGATCCTGGCGCGCTGCGGCCTCGGCCAGCACCGCCAGCGCCTCGCGCGCCGGCGTGTCGCCGAAGCCGGGGCCGTTGCCGGCCAGGTGCGACACCTGCACCGGCACGTCGGGCGCGAACGGCAGCACCTGCTCCAGCAGCACGCGCGCCTGCTCGGCGCCATACGGGCGCTTGAGCGCGCGCGAGGCGCGCATGTCCAGCACGATCGCCATGCCATGCGCATTGGCGGCGCGGAACACCCGGCGCAGGCGCTCGACGTGCTCAGGCTGGTCGAGCTGGACGTCGGAGGCGGCGAAATCGAGCTTGATGCCGCGCCCGAAGCCGGGACTGGTGGCGCAGCGTCCCAGTTCGCGCAGCGCGTAGTCCTTGAGCGGATTGAAGCTGCACAGCGCCACCAGGCGTTCGGGATGGCGTGCGGCCTGGGCCGCGACCCAGTCGTTCTCGGCGCGCACCCGCCCGTATTCATGGTCGACCTTGCGGCTCGGCGCGCCATAGGCATAGGCCGCCGACAGCACCGCCGCGCGCCCGATGCCGGCCGCGTCGAGCTGGGCGACCAATTCGTCGGCGTCGATCGGCGCCAGCGCCATCGAGGACGACATCCATGCCGCGGCGGCGGGACTGAACAGGTGCTGGTGATGGTCGGCCGCCGGCGTGGGCCGCGCGCCGGGGCCGGCCGCGGCGGATGTCGCCATTGCCAGGGCGGCGCAGATGGTAACGCTGAAAGTGGCGCTGAATCGCCTCATGCCTTGCCTCGCTGTCTGGAATCCCGGCCCATGTTAACGCAATGTCACCACCCGCTGTCAAGATTGCGGTTTTCATCCATCTGGCATAGGATCGTCGGTTTTTGCGCCGGCCAGGGCCGGCGCCGTTGTCAAAGGATTCACATGCAACAGCCGCACATCGGGAACGCGCCCACGCAGACCCGCTCCTTCCTCACCGTGGCCCTGATCGAACTGTGGGAACGCTTCGGCTACTACGGCATGCAGGCGCTGATCGTCTATTTCATGGTGCAGCGCCTGGGCTTCGACGATACCCGCGCCACCCTGGTATGGGGCGCGGCGGCGGCCCTGATCTACGTGGCCCCGGCCATCGGCGGCTGGATCGGCGACAAGGTGCTCGGCACCCGGCGCTGCATGATCGTCGGCGCCATCGTGCTCTCGCTGGGCTACGCCATGATGGGCATCCCGACCACCAATACCTGGCTCACCTTCTCGGCGCTGGGCGTGATCGTGGTCGGCAACGGCCTGTTCAAGCCCAACACCGCCAACCTGGTGCGCAAGATCTACGAGGGCGACGACGCGAAGATCGACAGCGCCTTCACCATCTACTACATGGCGGTCAACGTCGGCTCGACCGTCTCGATGCTGGCCACGCCGGCGCTCAAGGACCACTTCAACGCCGCATCTGGCGGCGCGCTGGGCTGGCACGTCGCCTTCGGCGTGTGCAGCGTCGGGCTGTGGGTGGGCCTGCTCACGGTCGGCGTGCTGCGCCGCACCGTCGCCCATATCGGCTCGCCGCCGGACGCGCTGCCGCTGGACTGGGGCAAGCTGCTGATGGTGCTGGGCGGCGGCCTGGTGGCGGTGGTGGCCTCGGCCTTCATCCTCGAATACCAGTGGCTGGCGCGCCTGTTCGTCTACGTCGCCGGCCTGGTGGTGCTGGGCATCTTCATCCACCTGATCCGCACCAGCCAGGCCAGCGAGCGCGCCGGCCTGGTGGCGGCCCTGGTGCTGACCCTGCAGACCGTGTTCTTCTTCATCTTCTACCAGCAGATGTCGACCTCGCTGTCGCTGTTCGCGCTCCGCAACGTCGACCTCGACTTCAGCCTGTTCGGCAGCCACCTGTTTATCTGGTCGCCGGCCCAGTTCCAGGCGCTCAACGCGATCTGGATCATGGTCCTTTCCCCGCTGCTGGCCTGGATCTACGCGCGCTCGAGCGGCGGCCGCTTCGACCTGTCGATCGCCGCCAAGTTCGCGCTCGGCTTCGCCGTGGTGGCGGCCGGCTTCTTTACCTATGGCCTGGCCGGCGCCTTCGCCGTGAATGGCCTGACCTCGTCGTGGATCATGATCGCCGGCTACGGCCTGTATTCGCTGGGCGAGCTGCTGGTGAGCGGCCTGGGACTGGCGATGATCGCGCGCTACGTGCCGGCCCGGATGGGCGGGTTCATGATGGGCGCCTATTTCGTGGCGGTCGGCATCTCGCAATACCTGGGCGGCCTGGTGGCAACCATGGCCAGCGTGCCGGAAGGGATGAGCGACCCGCTGCAGACGCTACCGATCTACACCAGCCTGTTCAACAAGCTGGGGCTGGCGGCGATTGCCTGCACCTTCATGGCGCTGGCGGCGTTGCCGCTGATGCGGCGCCTGACGGCGGCGCACCATGCGCACGCTTGATCGCACCTGAAGCGCATGCGGTAAGATGGCGGAGTCCTTCCCTACCATCTTCCAGCATGTCCCTCATTTCAAATACCCATCTCCAGCTTGCACGGCGCGTGCACGCGATCGAACCGTTCCGCGTCATGGAGATGGTCAAGGCCGCCGCAGAACTGCGGCGCGCCGGCCACGACGTCATCAGCATGAGCGTCGGCGAGCCCGACTTCACCGCGCCCGACATCGTGGCCAGCGCCGCGATGGAAGCGATCCGCGGCGGCGTCACCCAGTACACCGAATCGCTCGGGCTGCGCGAATTGCGCGAGGCCATATCGGGCCACTACGCCGCCGTGCAGGGTCTCGACATCGACCCGCGCCGCATCGTGATCACCGCCGGCGCCTCGGCCGGCCTGCTGCTGGCCTGCGCCGCCCTGGTGTCGGAGGGAGACGAGGTGCTGATGCCCGACCCGTCCTATCCGTGCAACCGCCACTTCGTGGCCAGCTTCGGCGGCCAGCCGGTGCTGGTGCCGTCCTCGCACGAAGACCGCTACCAGCTTGGCGCGCACCACGTGGCCGAGCGCTGGAATGCGCGCACCCGCGGGGTTCTGGTGGCTTCGCCGTCGAACCCGACCGGGACCTCGATGACGCCAGAACAGCTGCGCGACATGCTGGCGGCGGTGCGCGCGCGCGGCGGCTTCGCCATCGTCGACGAGATCTACCAGGGCCTGTCCTACGACCACCGGCCCGTGAGCGCGCTGGCGCTCGACCCGGATGCGATCACGGTCAACAGCTTCTCCAAGTATTTCAACATGACCGGCTGGCGCCTGGGCTGGCTGGTGGTGCCCGACAGCCTGGTGCCGACCTTCGAGAAGCTGGCCCAGAACCTGTTCATCTGCGCGCCGACCGTGGCCCAGCACGCGGCCCTGGCCTGCTTCCATCCCGAGGCGCTGGCCATCTTCGAAGAGCGCCGGCGCGAATTCCAGCGCCGCCGCGACTACCTGGTGCCGGCCCTGCGCGCGCTGGGCTTCGGCGTGCCGGTGATGCCGGACGGCGCCTTCTACGTGTATGCCGACATCGACCGGGTCGACCATGCGCTGCGCGCCGACAGCGCGGCGTTCAGCATGGCGGTGCTGAACGACGCCCACGTGGCGATCGTGCCGGGCGACGATTTCGGCGTGGCGGCGCCGCAGCGCCATGTACGGTTTTCGTATGCGACGAAGTACGAGCGGATCGAAGAAGCGGTGGCGCGGCTGGGGCGTTTGTTCGGCCGCGCGTAACGCGGACGGCGGAGCCACCCAGGTCAGGCCGGGCCTGCCCCGGCCAATGCCTCGACCAGCACCCCAGGCGCCACCGGCTTGACGAGATAGCGGTCGAACCCGGCCACCAGCGCGCGTTCGCGGTCTTGCGGCTGGCCGTAGCCCGACAGCGCGATGGCCAGCGGCCGGGTGGCGCCGGGCGCGGCGCGCAGGCGCGTCATGAGCTCGAGGCCGTCGAGCCCGGGCAGGCCAATATCGCACACGATGACGTCGAAGCGCCCTTCCAGCGCCAGCCTGAGGCCGGCATGGCCGTCATCCGCGATCTCGACCTGGTGGCCCTCGATCTCGAGCAGCATGCGCAGCACGTCCGATGCGTCGCGGCTGTCCTCGACGATCAGGATGCGGCGCGCGGCGACGGCGGCGACCGGGGCCCCGGACGTGGTGGCGACCGGCGCCAGGGACTGCGAGCGCGGCAGGCGCACCGTGAAGCTGCTGCCCAGCCCCAGTCCCGGGCTGGCGGCGCCGACGCTGCCACCATGCATGGTCACGAGGTTGCGCACCACGTTCAGGCCGACGCCAAGGCCACCCTCGGAACGCGCCAGCGAACGCGGCCCCTGGGTGAACAGGTCGAAGGCGTTCGCGATCGTTTCCTGGGCCATGCCGGTGCCGTTGTCAGAAATGGTCACGGCGACGCCGTCGGCCATCGTCACTTCGATCCTGCCGCCGTCCTGGGTGTACTTCGAGGCATTGCTGAGCAGGTTGGTGAAGACCTGGGTCAGGCGCACCCGGTCGCCGTCGACCACCAGTTCGGGGCAGTCGGCGCCGGCCAGGTTGACGACCGCCAGCTCCTGGCCGCGTTCGCGCAGCCGCGGCGCCACCGTGTCGGCCGCGTGCTCGAGGATCTCGGCCAGCCGCAACGGTTCGACCGTCAGCGTGATCTTGCCGCTGCTCAGGCGCGCGGCGTCCAGCAGGTCGTCCAGCAGGCGCGCCATGTGGTCGACCTGGCGCTGGATCACGCTGGTCAGGCGCACCAGCGGGCCGGTGACCAGCGGCGAGCGCTCGAGGAGGCTGGCCGAGACGCTGACCGGCACCAGGGGGTTGCGCAACTCGTGCGCCAGCATCGCCAGGAATTCGTTCTGGCGGCGATTGGTTTCCTCGGCGTCGTCGCGCGAGGTCTGGGCGTCGACGGCGGCCAGCACCAGGTGCTCGTTGGCTTCGCGCAGGCTGGCGGCCAGCAGGCTGCTGGACTCCAGATCGCGCCGCAGTTGCGCGTTTTCCTGTTCCAGCGCCGCGATGCGGCGCGCCAGGTCGCTGTCGCCGAGGCCCGGTGTCGCCGCCATGAGATTCATTTCAGCGCGTCCCGCGCGCGGTGGGCAGGCCGTGCAGCACGCCCTCGTACTCGGTAGCGGCCGGGTGGATATGGATGCCGTCGTCGCCGATATGGAATTCGCGCAGGTCGGTGCTGTGGGCGCTGCCGCGCACCTTGACCACCGAGATGAAGCGGCGCAGCTGGCCGCCGCTCTCGCCGAAGCGCATCAGAACGATGGCGTCGGTGAGGTAGGCGACATCCGCCTGGCCGAACCTGAGCTGGGTGAAGTCGTCGTCCAGGCCCATCGTCACCAGCACGCTGACGCCGCGCTTGGCCAGCGACGACAGCATCTGGAACACGGTGGCGCGCAGCTGGTTGCGGCCCTCCGGCGCCAGGTACAGCGCCAGCTCGGACAGCGAATCGACCACCACCCGGCGCGCCTGGGTGCGGTCGATCGCCTCGTTCATCTCGTCGAGCAGCTCGTCCATCGTGAGGTCGATCTTGCGGCTCTCGACCATCTGCACGTCGCCGTTGCGCACCAGTTCGGCCAGCTCGGCATTGCGCAGGCGCGACGCGCCTTTCTCGAACGAGACCGCCACCCCTTTCTCGCCCAGGCGCGCGCCCTCTTGCAGGAAGCGTGTGCCGAGGATGGTCTTGCCGCAGCCGCTGGGGCCCGACACCAGCAGCGAATGCCCTTGCGGCAGGCCGCCATGGAGCAGCTGGTCGAGGTCGGGCGTGCCGGTCGGGATGCGCGCGGCGTCGCGGTCGACCCGCGCGCCCTGGTGGTGGTCGGCCGCCAGCGGCGGCAGGATGCGCGGATAGACGCGGATGCCATCGTCGGTGATGCGGAAGGTGTGCGAGCCGCCCAGGTGGGCCTGGCCGCGCATCTTGACCACGCGCATCTTGCGCACGACGGAATTGTCTTCGTGGACCGGGGTCAGCGAGATCATGCCGTCGGCCACCGTCATGATCGGGCTGGCCTCGGCGTCGCCGTGCTGGTATTCGCCGATCAGGAACGTCGTGGCCTGCCAGCTCGTCATGCGGGTGCCGAGTTCCTGGATGAAGTGCTGCAGGTCGGCCACGCCCTCGTTGCCGGCGCGCGCGGTCTGCGCCACCGAGCGGAACGAATCGACGAACACCAGGCTCGGCGAAAAGTCTTCGACTTCCTTCATCAGGCGCGCCAGCACGCCGCTGAAGTCGCCCGAGCGCAGGTCTTCGGCCAGGTTCACATAGCGCACGCAGGTGCCGACCATGTCCATGTCGAAGAAGCTGTATTGCTGCTGGTAGCGCAGCATCTTCAGCGGCGGCTCGCCCAGCACGGTGAAGAACAGCGCGCGGCGCTCGTTGCTGGCCAGCGAAAACATGATCTGGTGGGCCAGCGTGGTCTTGCCGGATCCCGGCGGACCGGCGATCAGGTTGAAGGAAAACTCGCTCAGCCCTCCTCCCAGGAGAACATCAAGCCCCTGCACGCCTGTGCTCAGCTTGCCAAGGGATACTTTATCGCTCATTACTTGTGCTCCTGTGCATTCTTCTCTTCCCCGTCACGCGCGGCCGCGTCGAGCAGGCGTCGCGCAAGCGCGTGCCCGATCAGGGACGCCAGCAGCTCGGTGAACGTCTGGAGCAGGGCCGCATGCGCGGCTTGTGCGTGGTCGGGTGCCACGCTGGCGAGCATCTCGTCCAGCGCGGTGATTTGGGAGTCGCGGGTCTTGCACGGCGGCGTGTCGGCCAGCCATTTGTATTCGGGACCGACCAGACGGCAAGCTCGTCCGTACAGGGCGCAAAAGCCACTGTCGCCGATGAGCGGACCCAACTGGTCAGCCAGGCGGCGCCAGGATTGGATGAGCCGGATATGCTCTTCAGAACGCCCTGGGCCGCCCTTACTCGTCATCATGTCTGGGTTGAATAACAATTGCTGCCGTGGTCATCATGAATGGTCCATGCACGCTGCGGTGCGGAATCGCCGGGCGCGTGCCAGGCGAAGATTGACGAACATTATATCTTGGCTTTCTACTATTCCTCGGCAACATGGCAATTAAATCTGTGGCAGACCACGTTCCGATAGCACGTCCATACCAGTATTTACGAAACAAAACATGCGTAGGCATGCCCCGATTTCCCCGCTAAGATGTGTACCGCCGAGCAATCATGCTCTTTATTCAGCAGGGGAAGAATGGAAAAGAAGAAGATGGGCGTAGTCATCTCGGCCGCCTTCGCGGTCATGGGCCTGGCGCTGGCGCCGATGGCGGCCACGGCGGCGGCGGCGCCCGCGGCGGCCAAGGCGGCGCCGGCCGCGAACGCGGCCGACCAGCGTTTCAAGAAGATCTATACCAAGGAATGGAAGTGGCGCATCGCCGAGCGCCTGGCGCGCGACGACAGCGCCCCCAATGCGAATCCGGGCTATGCGCGGGTCGACGCCGCGGCCCAGGAAGCGCGCCGGGTCTACTGGGCCGGCATCCTCAAGGAGCTCGACGCGATCCAGCCGGCCGCGCTGTCGCCTGCCGAGCGTATCAACTTCGCCGTCTACCGGGCCCAGGTCGCGTCCCTGCACGATGCCCAGCGCTTCCGCGAATACGAGCAGCCGGTGAATGCCGACAGCGCATTCTGGTCCGACGTCGCCTATGCCGCGCGCCGCACCTTCAAGACGCCGGACGAATACCGCAACTACCTGCGCCTGCTGGAGGCCCTGCCCGCCTACTTCGACCAGGAGCTGGACAATATGCGCGCCGGCCTGGCGCGCGGCTTCACGCCGCCGAAGGTTACCCTGGCCGGGCGCGAAGGCACGCTGACCTCGGTCGCCGACGCGAAGACGCCGCAGGACGTGGTGTTCTTCAACCCGTTCAAGGACATGCCATCGACGATCCCCGCGGCCGAGCAGGAAGCGCTGCGCCGGCAGGCGGTGGCCATCATCCAGGGCAAGGTGCAGCCGGCCTATGCCAAGGCCCTGGCCTACTTCCGCGACGAGTACGTGCCGAAGGCGCGCACCACGCTGGCGGCCCAGGACATGCCGGGCGGGAAGGAATACTACCAGTCGAAGATCGTCGAATTCACCACCACCGACATGACGGCCGAGCAGATCCACGCGATCGGCCTGGCCGAGATGGCGAAGATCCGCGCCGAGATGCACGACATCATGAAGCAGGTCGACTTCAAGGGCGACCTGCAGGCTTTCCTGCATTTTCTGCGTACCGATCCGCAGTTCTATGCCAGGACGCCGGAAGAGCTGCTCAAGAGCGCGGCCTGGACGTCCAAGAAGTTCGACGCCAAGGCCGACCAGTTCTTCGGCCACCTGCCGCGCCGCCGCTTCGCGATCATCCCGGTGCCGGCCGACCAGGCGCCGTTCTGGACCGCGGGGCGCGGCGGGCCGGGCACGTATTGGGTCAATACCTATAACCTGCCTGCGCGGCCGCTGTACAGTCTTCCCGCCCTGACGCTGCACGAGTCGGCGCCTGGGCACGCGTTCCAGATTCCGCTGGCGCAGGAGCAGAAAGGCGTACCGCCATTCCGCCGCGCCTACATCTCGGCCTATGGCGAAGGCTGGGCCCTGTACACCGAACGGCTCGGTACCGAGATGGACATCTACGAAACGCCGTACGAGGTCTTCGGGATGCTGAGCTACCAGGCCTGGCGCGCCTCGCGCCTGGTGGTCGACACCGGCATCCACGCCAAGGGCTGGACCCGCGAGCAGGCCCAGGACTACCTGCTGCAGAACACCGCGCTGTCGAAGCACGAGGTGGAGACCGAAGTCGACCGCTACATCTCGTGGCCGGGCCAGGCGCTGTCGTACTACCTGGGCCAGATGGCGATCCAGGAAGCGCGCGCACGCGCCGAGAAGGCGCTGGGATCGAAGTTCGACATCCGCCACTTCCATGACACGGTGCTGCAGGTGGGCTCGGTGCCGCTGCCGGTGCTGCAGCAGCGGATCGACCAGTTCATCGCCGATGGCGGACCGAGTCCGTATCCGAAAGAGAGCTGAGGCCAGCACGTCGTTACCTCCACTGGAGGTAACGACTTCCCGCGAAGGCGGGAACCCAAGTGCGCATGCGCGGCCGCGTCGATTGATGTAGTGACAGGCTGAGAAACTTGGGTCCCCGCCTCCGCGGGGACGACGTGGCGCTGTTCTATTTTTCGAATAGCTTGAACTTCAGCTGGAACGATATCCCGCCGTACAAGCGGTCCTTGTAGTTCGGGATGATCCCGACGTTCACGCCGACCCGCTTGTACTCGTAGGTCAGGGTCGGAATCGCGCCAGGGAACCAGCCGCCGTCGCGCGTCTTCGGATAGCCGTCGAAGGCGGCGATCGCCAGGCCGACCCGCACCGGGCCCACCGCATATGGCTGCCAGATCACGCCCGCATAGTTCGACCAGGCACGGTCGCTGTTGTAGAAGCGGCCCGCGGTGGCGGTCATCGTGCCCTTGAAGCGGTACTCGAGGGCCAGTCCCTTGTTATTGTCGTTCAGGTCCTTGTCGCCGTCGAAGTGGGCGGTATAGAAGCCGGTGTCGATCCACAGTTCGCTGGTCGGCGATGGGTCGATCCTGGTGAAGAAATCAGCGGCAGGGGCAAGCGGCGCGGCCAGGCAGGCGCCGATGAAGACCAGGGAATGTACGGCGCGGCTCAATCGTCGGCTCCGGGATCAAGGTGGGGGAACATCACTTCGGTGAAGCCGAAGCGGGAAAAATCGCGGATCCGCATCGGGTACAGGATGCCCAGCAGGTGATCCACTTCATGCTGCACCACGCGCGCGTGGAAACCTTCGGCGTCGCGCACGATGCGCCGGCCGAACTGGTCGAAGCCTTCGTAATGCAGGCGCGTGTACCGCGGCACGCTGCCGCGCAGGCCAGGCACCGACAGGCAGCCTTCGAAGCCCTCTTCCATCTCCTGCGATATGGGCGTGAGCACCGGATTGATCAGCACTGTCTCGGGCACCGGCGGCGCGTCGGGATAGCGCTGGTTGCTGCCGAAGCCGAAGATCACCAGTTGCAGGTCGACGCCGATCTGCGGCGCGGCCAGGCCGGCGCCGTTGGCGGCGTGCATGGTCTCGAACATGTCGGCGACCAGCGCGTGCAGTTCCGGCGTATCGAATTGCGTGACCGGCTGGGCCACGCGCAGCAGGCGCGGGTCGCCCATCCTGAGTATCTCGCGCACCGTCATGCCCCCCTCCCCTCGAGCAGGCCGGCCAGCGACGCACGGAAGCCCGCGGCCGTCTCGGGGTGCTTGAGGCCGATGGCGGCGGTGGCCTGCAGGTAGCCCAGCTTGGAGCCGCAGTCGTAGCGCTGGCCGGCATAGCGGTAAGCCAGCACGCGCTCGGCCTGCATCAGGGCGGCGATGCCGTCGGTGAGCTGGATCTCGCCGCCGGCGCCCTTGCCCAGCGTCTCGAGGTAGCCGAAGATCGACGGCGACAGCACATAGCGGCCGACCACGGCCAGCGTCGACGGCGCGTCCGCCGGCTGCGGCTTCTCGACGATGCCGGACACCAGTTCCAGGCCCTCGCGATAGGCCGAGCTGCTGACGATGCCGTACTGGCGGGTGTGCTCGCGCGGCACATCCTGCACCGCCAGGATGCTGCTGCGCTCGTAGGCGTAGACGTCGGTCATCTGGGCCAGCACCGGCTTGTGGCCGTCGGCCGTGTCCATGAAGTCGTCCGCCAGCAGCACCGCGAACGGCTCGTCGCCCACCACCGGGCGCGCGCACAGCACCGCATGGCCCAGGCCCAGCGGCGACGACTGGCGGATATAGATGCAGTTGACGTTCTTCGGGATCACGCCGCGCACGGTGTCGAGCAGCGCGTGCTTGCCCGCCGCCTCGAGCTCGGACTCGAGTTCGTAGGCCTTGTCGAAATGGTCTTCGATGGCGCGCTTGTTGCGGCCCGTGATGAAGATCAGTTCGGTGACGCCGGCGGCCACCGCCTCTTCGACCGCGTACTGGATCAGGGGCTTGTCGACGATCGGCAGCATCTCTTTCGGCTGCGCCTTGGTCGCGGGCAGGAAACGGCTGCCCAGGCCGGCGACGGGGAAAACAGCTTTGCGAATGGGGTTCATGTGTTCACGCGGTGACGGTGTTAGGCCTGGCCAAGGAGCGCGAGCAGCGCCGCCTCGTCCAGGATCGTGACGCCCAGCTCCTCGGCCTTGGCCAGCTTGCTGCCTGCCTCGGCCCCGGCCACCAGGTAGGATGTCTTCTTCGATACCGAGCCGGACACCTTGCCGCCGGCCCCTTCGATCAGGGCGCCGGCCGCGTCGCGGCTCATGGTCGGCAAGGTGCCGGTCAGGACGAAGGTCTTGCCGGCCAGCGGGCCGTCCGGCGCGGCGGCAGCTTCCGGCAGGCTGCCCAGCAGGTCGCGCCGCAGTGCCGCCAGCGACTGCACCTGCTCCCGGTGCTCGCGCACCGCCATCCATTCCTCGAGCGCGGCCGCCACCGCCGCCGGCAGGCCGAAGATGCCGAAGTCGGTGCGCACGCCGATGTCTTCCAGCGTCTGGCCGGCGCCGATCACCTGGCGCGCGCGCGGCTCGGTCAGTTTCGGAATGTCGAGCGCGGCCAGCAGCTTGATCTCGTCCAGTTTTTCGCGCAACTGGGCCTTGGGCGGATGCTCGTCGCGCGGGCCCACTCCGGCCGCCAGCAAGGCGTCGAGGGCAATCTGGTTTTTTTCTTCGGCGAAGAATTCGGCGATCGATTCGGCCACCGTGCCGCCGATATCGGGCAGCACCCGCAGCAGCGCGGCCGGCGCGCGCCGCACCAGGGCGAGGCTGCCGAGCCAGTCGGCCAGGGTCTTGGCGGTCGACTCGCCCACGTGGCGGATGCCGAGCGCGAACAGCAGGCGCTCGAGCGGCGGCCGCTTGCTGGCGGCGATGGCTTCCAGGAGGTTATCGGCCCATTTGGTCGCGACCTTGCCCTGCTTGACCGTCTCGGGCGTGGTGCCGTCGCGCTCGTCGGCCAGGCGCTTCATCTTGAGCAGGTCGTCCAGCTCGAGCTTGTACAGGTCGGCCACGCCGCTGACCAGGTTGGCCTCGACCAGGCTGTCGATATAACGGTCGCCCAGGCCTTCGATGTCCATCATGCGGCGGCCGGCGAAGTGGCGGATCGCCTCCTTGCGCTGGGCGGCGCAGGTCAGGCCGCCGGAGCAGCGCGCGACCGCCTCGCCCTCTTCGCGCACCACGTGCGAGCCGCACACCGGGCACTGCTTCGGCAATTCGTAGACCGCCGGCTCGGGGCTCGGGCGGCGCTCGAGCACCACTGCCAGCACCTCGGGGATCACGTCGCCGGCGCGCCGCACGATCACGGTGTCGCCCACCCGCACGTCCTTGCGTCTTACTTCGTCTTCATTGTGCAGGGTGGCGTTGGTGACGGTCACGCCGCCCACCGACACCGGCACCAGGCGCGCCACCGGGGTGATGGCGCCGGTGCGGCCGACCTGGACCTCGATCGCCTGGACCGTCGTCAGGGCTTCCTCGGCCGGGAATTTATGGGCCAGCGCGAAGCGCGGCGCGCGCGACACGAAGCCAAGTGTGCGCTGGTCGTCGATGCTGTCCACCTTGTAGACCACGCCGTCGATCTCGTAGGGCAGCGACTTGCGGCGCTCGCCGACGTCGCGGTAGAAGTCGAGCAGGCCGTCGCGGCCCGCGACCACCTTGCGCTCCTTCGCCACCGGCAGGCCCAGGGCGTCCAGCCAGTCGAGCAGGCCGGAATGGGTGTCCGGCAGCTCGGCGCCGCCAAGCTCGCCCACGCCATAGGCGAAGAAGCGCAGCCTGCGCTCATTGGTGATGCGCGCGTCGAGCTGGCGCAGGCTGCCGGCGGCGGCATTGCGCGGATTGGCGAATTCCTTGTGACCGGCGGCGCGCTGGCGCTCGTTGAGGGCCTCGAAGTCGCGCTTGAACATCAGGACTTCGCCACGCACCTCGAGCACGGCCGGAACAGCGCTGCCGTGCAGGCGCATCGGAATCACGCGCACGGTACGGATATTGGCGGTGACGTCTTCGCCCGTGTAGCCGTCGCCGCGGGTTGCAGCCTGCACCAGGCGGCCGTTCTCGTAGCGCAGGCTGATCGCCAGGCCGTCGAATTTCAGTTCGGCGTTGTAGGCGACCTGGCGCACTTCGAGGCCTTCGCGCGCCTTGCGGTCGAAGTTGTCGATATCGTCGTCGGTGAAGCCGTTATTCAGCGACAGCATCGGCACCGCATGGGTTACCTGGCCGAACTCGGGGATCGGGGCGTCGCCCACGCGCCGGGTCGGCGAGTCGGGATCGACCGCATTCGGGTAGGCCGCTTCCAGCGCCAGCAGCTCTTGGTACAGCTTGTCGTACTCGGCGTCGGGGATCGTCGGCGCGTCCAGCACGTGGTAGTTGTAGCTGGCGCGGTTCAGTTCCGCCACCAGCCAGGTCATGCGTTCCAGGTCTTGCACTTGCTCGCTCACTGCCGGTCCTCAGCTGAACAGGCGCAGCGCGCGGGTGGAGCCGGCCGGAATGTCGGCGGCGTCCATCTCCTGGTAGAACTCGAGCACCTGGCCCTTGATCTCGTCGAGCGCCGCGTCCACCAGCGGCTGGTCGCCGTCGTCGACGATGGTCGCGTCCAGGCGCTGGGTCAGGCCGCGCGCGGTATCGACCATGCGGCCGAAGCCGTCGCGTTCCGGCGCCACGCACGGCACGTCCAGCAGCAGGGTCAGGCGCGAAGTGGTGTCGGCGCCCAGGGTGACGTTGGTCGACAGCGTGAACAGCAGCGCGCCATTGCCTTCCTTGTCGGGCATCGCGAAGCGGCCGTCCGGTCGCACGTCGAAGCCGGCGTTTTCGAGCGCGCCGATCAGGGTCGACATCGCCCACGGCGCGCCATTGGCCGCCAGGTTCACGCCCAGCTGGGCGTCGTGGCCGGCCACGAAACGGTGCAAGGTGCGCGCCTCGCTCATCACCTCGATCATGTCCGGCACGTCCGGCTCGGCTTGAATCTCGTCGGCCACCGCGCGCAGGCGGGTGACCAGCTCGGAATATTCGAGTTCGTTCAGCGCCGTGGTGCGGGTCGCCATCTGGACGCCGGCCTGCAGCTTGGTGTACACGCCGCCGTGCACGATCGGTTCCCAGTCGCCGCTGACGGCGAAACCGATATAGTGGATCGGCTTGTTGCCGACGCGGCGCAGCTTCTGCAGCGCCGGCAGGATCTTGTCGCCGCGTAGCGGGGTCTCGAGCGACAGCGGGATCAGGCAGTCGATCAGCGGATCGACCAGGCATTCGGCCAGTTCGGCCGGCGGCATGCCGGGACGGGTGCCGGGCAGCGAGGCGGCCAGTTCGTCCTGGGCAGCGCTGGCGCCGGTGGCTCGGTAGGACGTGGTCGGGGCGCCGGCGGCGGCGACGATCGGCGCCGCCGCACTGGCGGTGGCGACCGGCGCCTGGGCCGGCGCGGCGGGCGGCGCGTCCAGTTGCGGCTCGGGCTTGACGTCGGCGGGCACGAAGGCGTCAGCATCCAGTACCGGCTCCTTCATGACCACCGGCGCCTGTTGTTCCAGGCCGGTGTCGAGCACCGGCTCGTGGCGGTCGGCGCCGGGCGCCTGCTCGCCGTCGCGCATCAGGACGTCGTCATGGTCGGAGGCGAAGGCGCGTTCCACGCTCTTGCGCGCCTTGTACTCCTGCCATTTGTTATAGGTGATGACGCCGACGACGAATACGCCGCCGGCTGCGATCAGGCTCATTTGGAAATCGGTCATGCTGCATTTGCCTCGATAGCGTCATTCGCGCCCGACGCCGGTCCTGGCGCGCCGCGAACGGTGATTCAGTAAAAAGCCCCCTGGTGGAGGGCGCCGTGGCCTGCGCCCGCGCCCTGCACGAAAAGGCATGCAATCATACCAACTACACGCGCCGGACGCCACGAACTTGGGCCGCTCAGGCCGCGGCCAGGTCGGCCGCCGACTCCATGTCCACCGCCACGATGCGCGATACACCCTGCTCCTGCATGGTCACCCCGATCAGCTGGCTGGCCATCTCCATCGCGATCTTGTTATGCGAGATGAACAGGAACTGGGTGTGTTCGGACATGCGCTTGACCATGCGGCAGAAGCGCTCGGTGTTGGCGTCGTCCAGCGGCGCGTCGACCTCGTCCAGCAGGCAGAACGGGGCCGGGTTCAGGCGGAACATCGAGAACACCAGCGCGGTCGCGGTCAGCGCCTTCTCGCCGCCCGACAGCAGGTGGATGGTGGCGTTCTTCTTGCCCGGCGGCTGGGCCATGACCTGCACGCCGGCGTCCAGGATCTCGTCGCCGGTCATCACCAGCTTGGCGTTGCCGCCGCCGAACAGGATCGGGAACAGTTCCGAGAAATGGCCGTTGACGCGATCGAAGGTGTCTTGCAGCAGGTCGCGGGTCTCGCGGTCGATGCGGCCGATGGCGTCTTCGAGCGTGGTGATGGCCTCGTTCAGGTCGGCGTTCTGCGAATCCAGGAAGCGCTTGCGCTCGGTGGCCTGGGCCAGTTCGTCGACCGCGGCCAGGTTGACCGCGCCCAGGCCGCTGATGGCATTCGTCAGCCGCGTCACCTCGCCCTGCAGGTACTGCGGCTTCAGGTCCGGGTCGAGTTTTTCGGACAGCGCCGCCTCGTCGGCGCCGGTGGCGGCCAGCGCCTCGGCGAACTGCTCCTGGTTCAGGCGCGCGGCCTGCTCCTTCAGCTGCATCTCGGTGATGCGGTCGCGCTGCGGCTGCAGGCTGCGCTCGGACCCCATGCGCGCTTCTTCCGCCGCGCGCAGCTGCTGGGCGACCTGGTCCAACTCGTGGCGGGCGTCGGACAGGGCCACCTCTTGCGTCGTGCGGCGTTCGAGCAGTTCCTGCAGGCCTTCGTGGGCGGTGCCGCTTTCCAGCGCCTGCAGCTCCAGGCGCGCCTGGGCCAGGCTGGCGCCGACCTGCTCGGCCTGGGTGGCGGCAGTCGCCATCGTGCGGCGCAGCTCGTCGATGCGGCTGCGCTGGGCGCGTTCGGCGAACTGCGCTTCCTGAGCGCCGCGTTCCAGTTCGCGCAGGTGGTCGCGCGCGCGCGACAGGGCCTGTTCCTGCTCCAGGAACGCGGTCTGGCCGTCCTCGTGGGCTTCCTGCATCTCGGCCAGTTCCAGGTCGAGCTGCTCGAATTCCTGTTCGCTCTCCGCCTGCGCCTGGCGCTGCTCGGCTTCCTGGGCCGCGATCTCGGACAGGTCGGCCGCGATCTGGCCGCTTCTCTGGTTGAAGCGGGCCTCGATCTCGCTCTGCTTGAGGACCTCGATCTGCAGCGCATGCGCCTCGCGCTGCAGGGTCGCCACCCTGGACCGCGCATCCTGCAGCCGGCGCGCGAGTTCGGTGACGGCGGCGTCGGCGCGGGTGGCGCGGCCGCGCGCCTCGTCGGCCAGCAAGGCCTGGGCCTTGAGCTGCTTCGCCGTATTCTCGATCTCGTGCTGGCGCGCCAGCATGCCGTCCTGCTCGGCGTCCGGCGCATGGAAACGTACGCTGGAGCGGGTCACCAGGTGGCCGTCGCGGGTCACGAAGCTCGCGCCATGCGGCAGGCGCGCGCGCTCGGCGAAGGCCTGGGCCGCGTCAGGGGCGACGTAGACGCCGTGCAGCCAGTCTTCGAGCACGCCGCGGATGCCGGCGTCGTTCACGCGCAGCAGGCTGGAAAACGGCTTCAGGCCTTCCGCCGGCGCCGGGTGGCTGCCGGCTTGCGGCGCGTACAGCGCCAGCCGGGCCGGCGGCGCGTCGGCCATGAATGCCTTGGCCCAGTCGATGTTCGACACTTCCAGCGCGCCGGAACGCTCGCGCAGCACGGCCTCCAGCGCGGTCTCCCAGCCCTCTTCGACGTCGAGCTTTTGCCACAGCCGCGGCAGGCCCGCCAGCTCGTGCTTTTCCAGCCATGGCTGGACCTTGCCCTGGGTTTGCACCCGGTCCTGCATCTGGCGCAGCGCATTCAGGCGCGCTTCCAGCTGGGCGTTGGTGGCGCTTTCGCGCTGCACCTGCGCGTGCGCTTCCTTGCGTTCGGTCTCGACGGCTTCCTGCCGGCCGCTCGCCTCGTCGAGCAGCATGGTCTGCTCTTCCAGCGTCTGCTGGCTTTCTTCCAGCTGCAGGCGCAGGTTGTCGAGCGTCGCGCTGTCGGGCAGGTTCAGGCCATTGCGTTCCTGCTGCAGGCGTTCGCGGCGCGCCGCCAGGTTGGCCAGGATGCCGCCGGCATTGCGGCCGTGGGCCGAGGCCAGTTCGATGCGCTGCTGGACCTGCATGATGCGGGCGCGCGAGGCCGTCTGGCGTTCCTGGTTCGCCCGCCAGCTCGATTCGAATTCGGGTAGGCGCTCGTGGTGGACCTCGACCGCGATCTGGGCGCCTTCGGCGCGCGCGGCCAGCTCCTCCAGCTGCATCTCCGCTTCTTCCTGCCCTTCGCGCTGCTCCTGTTCCTGCGCCCGCCATTGGTCGCGCTGGGCAGCCAGGGCCGCGATCTGGTTCTGCAGGCGGGTGCGCGACTCGACCACGAACTTGATCTGCGCTTCCAGGCTGCCGATTTCGGAATTGATCTGGTACAGCGCGCCCTGGGCCGTGTGCAGGCGGTCGCCGGCGGCGAAGTGGGCCTGGCGCAGGTGTTCGAGGTCGACTTCGACGCTGCGCAGCTTCGCGGTCTGGGCCTCGAGGCTGGTCTGGGCTTCTTCCATCTCGCGGAAGAACTTGACCTGCTCGGCCTTCGCCTCGTTCTTGCGCATCAGCCACAGCAGCTTCTGCTTTTCTTCCTGGTCGGCCTGCAGTTGGCGGAAGCGGTTCGCCACCGCGGCCTGGGCTTCGAGTTTTTCGAGGTTGGCGTTCAGTTCGCGCAGGATGTCCTCGACCCGCAACAGGTTCTCGCGCGTGTCGGACAGGCGGTTCTCGGTCTCGCGCCGGCGCTCCTTGTACTTGGAGACGCCGGCCGCTTCTTCGAGGAAGACGCGCAGTTCTTCGGGGCGCGATTCGATGATGCGGGCGATCATGCCCTGGCCGATGATGGCGTAGGCGCGCGGGCCCAGGCCGGTGCCGAGGAAGATGTCCTGGATGTCGCGCCGGCGCACCGGCTGGCCGTTGATGTAATAGGTGGAGGTGCCGTCGCGCGTGAGCGTGCGCTTGACCGCGATCTCGGCGTACTGGCCCCACTGGCCGGCGGCCTTGCCGGCGCTGTTGTCGAACACCAGCTCCACCGAGGCGCGGCCGGCGGGTTTGCGGTGGGTAGAGCCGTTGAAGATCACGTCCTGCATCGACTCGCCGCGCAGCTCGGACGCCTTCGACTCGCCCAGCACCCAGCGCACGGCGTCGATGATGTTCGACTTGCCGCAGCCGTTGGGGCCGACCACGCCGACCAGCTGGCCCGGCACCTGGAAATTGGTGGGATCGACGAACGATTTAAATCCCGACAATTTGATGGAAGAGAGGCGCACGTGCGTCGACTATCGCTGTAGAGGTAAAGCGCCCATCATACCATTGCCGGCGCGGGCCGGACATGGCCCGGCGCCCAGGTCACGCCGTGCGGACGGGCGCGGCGGCCGGCGCCGCGTCGTTGACCGCGCCCGGCCCCACCGCCGCGCTCAGGATGCGGCCGACCACGCCCTCGGCCGCCACCACGCGCATCGCGCCTTCCCGTAGCAGCTCGCCCAGGCGCGCGGCCGGCAGCGAAAAGGCTTCCTGGCGGCCGGCGCCCGAGAAGATGAACAGGGTGCGCAGCGGACTGACCCAGGCCAGGCGCACCTTGCGCACGATTTCTCCCTCGAGCAGCTCGAGCCGCATGCCGCGCTCCAGGCTGGCCAGGCTGGCCGCCGCCGGGTCGCGCGCCGCGGCCTGCTCTTCTTCGTCCTGGAGCCGGGCTTGTTCCTGTTCGCGCGCCACGCGCCGCAGCGCGTCCTGCTGCGCCGCCTCGAGCGCCAGTTCGAGCTGGCGCTCTGGCGACAGTTCGATCGGCGCGCGCACGATCGACGCGTGGCACTCGGCCAGCTCGGCGAAGAACTGCAATCGCTCGGCATCCTGCCAGCGGGTCGCATCGAGCCAGTTGTTGAGGCTTGCCAGCAGTGCCGGCAGGCGCGCGATCAGGGCCTTGCGCTGTTCCTGGGTCTGTTTTGGCTTGACGCTCCAGATCAGGTCTTCCATGGTGCGGGTGGCATTGTCGATCGCGCCCGGGCGGCTGTCCTCGATCGTGTAGGCCAGCGCCAGCGCGGCGGTCCAGCGTCCTTCCAAAAAGCCCGACACGGCCGGCATCACCTGCTCGCCCGCCAGGCGCAGGGCGATCGCGCGCTGGGCCGAGCGCTCGGCGGCGGCGCGCTTTTCGCGCCGGGTGGCGTCGAGGATCGGCGCTTCCAATCCGGCCTGCTCGGCGCTGTCGCGGGCGGCCAGGCCGGCTTCCAGCTCGGCCAGGGCGGCGCCGAATTCCGGCTGGTCCTGGTCGCGCACCCGCTCGACGCTGCTGCGCATGGCGCGGTAGACCGGATCGTCCTGGCCGAGCGGACGCTCCCAGCCGGCCTGCGACAGCAGGTCGAGCAGGCGCCGCGCCGGGTGCGCTTCCTGGTAGAAGAAGCTGCGGTCGCGCAGTGCGGTGCGCAGCACCGGCAATTGCAGGTGGCCGATCAGTTCGCGCGTCTCGGGCGTCACGCCGTCGTCTTCCAGCACGCTGCCGAAGACCCGCGACAGCAGGTCGAGCGTGGTGGCGTCGCCGCGCGACAGCGCGCCTTGCGGCAGGCTGGCGCGCAGGTGGGGCAGGTAGAACACGCCAGGCGCCGCGTCCGCGCCGGCGGCGCCGTGGCGGGCGAGCAGGTCGATCAGGGGCTGGGCTGCCGGCATCGACGCAGCGGCGCCGGCCGGCCCCTGGTAGGCGCCCGCGCCCGGGCCCGGACCCGATCCTGGTCCTGCCCCTGGTCCTGGCCCCATCGCGCGCTGGACGAAGCCCGCGCCGGGCTGCGCGCCAGCCGCGGGCGCCGCCTGGCTATCCGCTTCGAACGGCGCCATCGGGAAACCGGACGCCGCGCTGGGACGCCAGCCGCCGCTACCCTGCGGCAGGTTCGGGATCTCGGGCACCGCCAGGGCCGGATCGAACAGCTGGCGCAGGCCCTGGGCCAGCGCCGCTTCGCGCCGCGCGCGCTCGGCCTGGCGCGCGGCGCGGTCGTCGGTCTTGCTGAAGCGGGTATCGCCATCCGCCCCCTTGCGCGCCTTCAGCGCCTCGGTCAAGGCCTCGTACAACGGCCCCAGGTCGAACATCAGGCCGGGACGCAGCAGCGGCACCAGCAGGCCATGGGCCTCGGGATCGGGCTCGAACTGGCGCCAGGCCGCGTGCACGGCGGCCAGGAAGACGTCGGGGCGGAAGGGATTGTGGGTGGCGCGCACCAGGTCGCGCCCGAGCAGCAGGCCGAGGCGCACGCCGAGCGTGGCCAGGCCTTCGGAGTGCTGCAGGTCGAAGGGGCGGCTGACGGCGCCGAGCGCCATCTGCTGGTCGATCTGCTCCAGCGGCACCAGGCTGAGTTCGACCGGGCCGGCCGGGGCCGCGGCATCCAGCGGGACCAGGCTGGCGACCTGCTGGCGCAGGGCGGCCGCGATTTCGTCCGTGGCCAGGTGGGTGAAGGCGTAGGCGTTATCCTTGAGCAGATTGCCCGACTTGACGCGCCGCATGACGGCGGCGGGTTCGGGGCCGGCCGCGGTCAGGTCCAGCAGCGCGGACACCACGCGCCGCGCCATGTCCGCGAGGCCGGCCTCGGCATGGCGGCGCGCGATATCGACCAGCTCGGCCAGCGCCGCCTGCTGGGCGGCGGCGGCCTTGCGCGCGGCGGAAGTCTGGGCGGATGGGGTGGCCATGACGGTTCGGCGAAGTGAGGCAAGCCCCTATTCTGCCACATTCTTACCCCGCAGCAATGACCCATCACACCAAAGCGCAATGCGAACAGGCGCGCGCCGGGGTTCGCGCGCTCAAATATTCCGCAGGATCGCCCCTTTCGGCGGCGCGAAGTCCTGCACCTCGTGGATCATCTTGGCGTTCTTGGCGTCGCGCGCCGTCAAGTGCAGGTCGCCATACTGGTGCACGCTCCACTGCTCGGGCGCCAGTTCGATCTCCTTGCGCAGGATGGCCTCGGTCCGCGCATCGTCCGCGCGCAACCCCTCGACGATGATATTCAAGGCATCCGGCCGCGACCCCGGCGACGCCGTCGCATGCGACTTATGGATCATGAACCGCGCCGTCTCGCTGGCATAGCGGCGCGACCCAGCAAGATAAAGCACCACAGCAATCGACGCGACCGCCCCGGCGTTATACATCACAAACTTGATCGGCGAACTGGCCATGAAGTTATACAGGCACAGTCCATCGCTGACATACCCGCCATTCGACTGCAAGAGCACGTGGGCAGTATCGATCCCATCCTCGGTCATCGCCGCCACCGCCTCGAACATCCGATGCACCATATCGCTATTGACATCGCCCGACAGCGTGAACCAGCCTTCTTTCTCCTGCAGAGTTTTTTCTTCGCTCATAGTTTGTTCCCGCCTACAAAATAAGTGGAACAAGTGTAGCAAATCACGACAGACACCCCCACCGCCCCATCCCAATAGTGCGCAGCAATACCCCCAAGCAATTCAACAATGAGGGTCAGAGTAGATTTGTTGGGCAATTCCCCAAAGTTGTCAAACAATTCGACTCCGACCCTATTTAATTTGGGCTGGTATAGCGCTACCAAATTGATGAGTTCATTCCATGGGTCACACTATTTTCTAAATGCACGGCTTTCGTTGCCGCAGCCACCATAAATTAAATAGGGTCAGTGTAGAATTAATGAGCAACTTCGAAAGTTGTCAAAGAATTTTACTCTGACCCTCATTGTTGGGTTAGGGGGTGGGGGCAATGGCTTGTGTGGTTGACAGGGGTGGCGGGGTGGCATATCCTCCGCAGTCTTGATCGGGAGAGCGCAGCGAACGCTGCCGCCGAAGGGGCACTTACCCATAAACTCTCAGGCAAAAGGACCGGTCAGGGAACGGCGGCGCATGGCGCGGCCGGATCAACTCTGGAGAGAGGCCGCGATGCGGCCCACCGAAGGGGCAAGCGGCGCCAGCCGCTATCTCTCAGGTACCAAGGACAGAGGGGGCGATGGTGCACGGCGATTCGCCGTGTTCCTCTATCTACCCTTTTATTGTCCTGAGGATTCCATGACGCTCAAAGCGACCCCGCTCAATTCCGCTCACCGCGCACTCGGCGCCAAGATGGTCGATTTCGGCGGCTGGGACATGCCTGTCAATTACGGGTCGCAGATCGAGGAGCACAATGCCGTGCGTAGCGACGCCGGCATGTTCGATGTGTCCCATATGTGCGTCGTCGAGGTCAAGGGCGCCAATGCGCGTACTTTCCTGCGCGGACTGCTCGCCAATAACGTCGACAAGCTGCAGGTACCGGGCAAGGCGCTGTACTCGTGCATGCTCAATCCGGAAGGCGGCGTCATCGATGACCTGATCGTCTATTTCCTGGCCGAGGACTGGTTCCGCATCGTCGTCAATGCCGGCACCGCCGACAAGGACGTGGCGTGGATGGAGCAGCAGAATGCCGCCACCGGCAACGGCTTGACGATTATCCAGCGGCGCGACGGCAATGAGCCGATCGCCCTCATCGCCGTGCAAGGACCGAACGCCCGCGCCAAGGTGTGGCAGGTGCTGCCGACCACCCAGGCGGCGACCGAGAACATCAAGCCCTTCAATGCCGCCATCGTGCCTGATACCGCCTTCGGCGAAGCCATGGTCGCGCGTACCGGCTATACCGGCGAGGACGGCTTCGAGATCGGCGTGCCCGCCACCCAGGCCGAAGCGCTGTGGAATGCCCTGCTCGCCGCCGGCGTCAAGCCGGCCGGCCTCGGCGCGCGCGATACGCTGCGCCTGGAAGCCGGCATGAACCTGTACGGCCAGGACATGGACGACAGCGTGAATCCGCTCGACGCCGGCCTGGCCTGGACCGTCGACCTCGTGTCCGAACGCGACTTCATCGGCAAGGCCGCCCTGCAGGCCAAGGGCCAGGGCGCGCAATTCGTCGGCCTGATCCTGCGCGAGAAAGGCGGCATCCTGCGCGCTCACCAGAAAGTGGTGGCCGCATCCGGCCTGGAAGGCGAGATCACCAGCGGCACCTTCAGCCCGAGCATGCAGCAGGCGATCGCCCTGGCGCGCGTGCCGATGGATGTCGCGGTCGGCGACACCGTGCACGTGATCATCCGCGACAAGCAACTGGCCGCCAGCGTCGTCAAGCTGCCGTTCGTGCGCAACGGCAAAGTGCTGGCCGCCTGATCGCCACCCCGTAATAACAAACACCTATACTGATAACCCCACCATCCTCAGGAGTTTCCATGAACATCCCTACCGACCTGAAATACACCGAATCCCATGAATGGGTGCGCCGCGAAGAAGACGGCAGCCTGACCGTGGGCATCACCGAGTACGCGCAGGACGCGCTGGGCGACATCGTGTTCGTCGAACTGCCGCAGGTCGGCAAGGCTTTCACCGCCGGCGACGACGCCGCCGTGGTGGAATCGGTCAAGGCCGCGAGCGACATCTACGCCCCGGTGTCGGGCACCGTCACCGCCGTCAACCAGCCAGTGGCCGACGCTCCTGACTCGATCAACCAGGATGCTTACGGCGCCTGGCTGTTCAAGCTGGCCCCGAGCGACGCCGCCGCCTACGACAAGCTGCTCGACGCCGACACCTACGGCAAGACCACCGACCACTGATCGTCCCTGGTGCGCCGGGCCGGCACGATCCGGCGCACCTGCCCCCCCGGCCCCCGATTCTTCATCCAGCCAGCGATGGCGCCAGACTCTCTTCTCATCATGACCCGCTCCAGCCTCACCCAACTTGAAGCACGCGATTCGTTCATCCCGCGCCATATCGGCCCCTCCGAATCCGAACAGGCAGCCATGCTGTCGACCCTCGGCTACGCGACCCGCGCCGCCCTGATCGACGCCGTGGTCCCGGCCAATATCCGCCGCAAGGACAAGCTGGACCTGGGCCAGTTCGCCGAGCCGCGCACCGAAGAAGAAGCGCTGGCGCTGCTCAAGGGCCTGGCGTCGAAGAACAAGGTCCTCAAATCGCTGATCGGCCAGGGCTACTACGGCACCCATACGCCGAAGGTCATCCTGCGCAACATCTTCGAGAACCCGGCCTGGTACACCGCCTACACCCCGTACCAGCCAGAGATCTCGCAAGGCCGCCTGGAAGCCATCCTGAACTTCCAGCAGGCGATCACCGACCTGACCGGCATGGGCATCGCCAACTCGTCGATGCTGGACGAAGGCACCGCCGCCGCCGAAGCGATGACGCTGATCCAGCGCGTCGGCAAGTCGGCCTCCAAGGTGTTCTACGTGGCCGACGACGTGCTGCCGCAGACCCGCGAGATCATCGAAACCCGCGCCGAGCCGATCGGCGTCGAAGTGCGCACCATTGCCCCCGCCGACATCGAAAAACTCGAAGAAACCTGCTTCGGCGTGCTGCTGCAATACCCGGGCGTGGATGGTGAAGTGCGCGACTACCGCGCCGCCGTCGAGCACCTGCATGCAGCCGGCGCGATGGTCATCGTGGCCGCCGACCTGCTGGCGCTCACCGTCCTGACCCCGCCGGGCGAATGGGGCGCCGACGTCGTGGTCGGCAATAGCCAGCGCTTCGGCGTGCCGCTCGGTTTCGGCGGCCCGCACGCCGGCTACCTGGCCACCCGCGACGAATTCAAGCGCAGCATGTCGGGCCGCCTGGTCGGCGTCACCGTCGACGCCCAGGGCAACCCGGCCTACCGCCTGGCCCTGCAGACCCGCGAACAGCACATCCGCCGCGAAAAAGCGACTTCGAACATCTGCACCGCGCAGGTGCTGCTGGCCGTGATGGCCGGCATGTACGCGGTCTACCACGGCCCGCTAGGCCTCGAGCGCATCGCGCGCCGCGTGCACCGCCAGGCCGCGATCCTGGCCGCCGGCCTGCAGGAACTGGGCTTCGAGCTGGTCAACCAGACCTTCTTCGACACCGTCACCGTGCGCGTGCAGGATGCCGGCGCGATCCACGAGCAAGCCAATGCCCGCGGCCTGAACCTGCGCCAGGTCGACGCCACCACCGTCGGCGTCTCGCTCGACGAAACCGTCACCCGCGACGACCTGGCCAACCTGTTCGCCGTGTTCGGCAACGGCAAGACGATTGACCTGGACCAGCTCGACGCCGATGCCGCCGACGCCTTCCCGGCCGCGCTGGCCCGCACCAGCGCCTACCTGACCCACCCGACCTTCAACCGCTACCACGCCGAGCACGAGATGCTGCGCTACCTGCGCGCGCTGGCCGACAAGGACCTGGCGCTGGACCGCACCATGATCCCGCTCGGCTCGTGCACCATGAAGCTGAACGCGACCGCCGAGATGGTGCCGGTCACCTGGCCCGAGTTCTCGAACGTCCACCCGCTGGCGCCGAACGAGCAGACCGTCGGCTACCGCGAGATGATCGCCCAGCTGGAAGCCATGCTGTGCGCCGCCACCGGCTACGCCGCCATCTCGCTGCAGCCGAACGCCGGCTCGCAGGGCGAGTACGCGGGCCTGCTGGTGATCCAGAAATACCACGAGTCGCGCGGCGAAGGCCACCGCAACGTGTGCCTGATCCCGTCGTCGGCCCACGGCACCAACCCGGCCTCGGCCAGCATGGTCGGCATGAAGGTCGTGGTCACCGCCTGCGACGACAACGGCAACGTCGACCTGGTCGACCTGAAAGCCAAGGCCGAGCAGTACAGCAAGGACCTGGCCTGCGTGATGGTCACCTACCCGTCGACCCACGGCGTGTTCGAGGAGGGCATCAAGGAACTGTGCGAGATCGTGCACCAGCACGGCGGCCAGGTCTATGTCGACGGCGCCAACATGAACGCGCTGGTCGGCCTGGCCGCGCCGGGCGCCTTCGGCGGCGACGTCAGCCACCTGAACCTGCACAAGACCTTCTGCATCCCGCACGGCGGCGGCGGCCCCGGCGTCGGCCCGATCGGCGTCGGCGCCCACCTGGCGCAGTTCCTGCCGAACCAGCTGTCGACCGGCTACGTCCGTGACGAGAACGGCATCGGCGCCGTCAGCGCCGCCGCCTACGGCTCGGCCTCGATCCTGCCGATCTCGTGGATGTATATCGCGATGATGGGCGCCGAAGGCCTCACGTCGGCCACCGAAGTGGCGATCCTGAACGCCAACTACATCGCGCGCCGCCTGGCCCCGCACTATCCGGTGCTGTACGCGGGCCACGACGGCCTGGTCGCCCACGAGTGCATCATCGACCTGCGTCCGCTGCAGGACAAGACCGGCATCAGCAACGAAGACGTGGCCAAGCGCCTGATGGACTTCGGCTTCCACGCCCCGACCATGAGCTTCCCGGTGCCGGGCACCTTGATGATCGAGCCGACCGAGTCGGAATCGAAGGCGGAGATCGACCGCTTCATCGAGGCGATGATCACCATCCACGCCGAAATCGTGAAGGTCGAGCGCGGCGAGTACGACCGCATGGACAACCCGCTCAAGGGCGCCCCGCACACCGCCGAAGTGGTCACTGCCGACGATTGGCAGCATGGCTACAGCCGCGAAGTGGCGGCCTTCCCGGTCGCCGGCCTGCGCAAGAAGAAGTACTGGCCGCCGGTCGGCCGGGCCGACAATGTGTACGGCGACCGCAACCTGTTCTGCGGCTGCGCGCCGATCAGCGATTACGAGTGATCGCCGTGCCCCGTCACTTGCGGCTCGAGGCGAGCCGCAGGTGCGAGGCCTGATGGCGGCGGCGTTCCCGTGACGCCCCCCGGCGCTCGCGCGCCGGATCGTCGCCGCCATCGCTCCTGCCGGCATCGCCCTTGCCGGCATCCTGCACCGGCGCCGCAGCCGGCGCCTCCCCTTCTTCATCCAGCCTGAACCCCGCCACGGTGCGCGACAGCACCAGCGCCTGCATCTGCAGGATGCGCGCCGCGCTCGCGGCTTCCTCCACCAGCGTGCAGTTCTGGCGCGTCACCTGGTCCATCTGCACGATCGCCTGCCCCACGTCTTCCAGCTGCGAAGCCTGGCCCTCGCCGGCCTCGCCCGGCTTGAAGCCGGCCGCCAGTTCGCGCAGCGCGCTTTCGGTATGGGCCAGCGCGCTGGCGCGGAACACCGCGCGGCTGCCCAGGCTCAAGCTGCCGAGCTTGATGTCGCGCGAGGCGGCCCCGATCAGGCGCGCCGATTCGAGCACCACGCGCAAGGTGCCGTTCAGGTTGCGGATGCTGGCGTCGAGCTGGCGCGAGGTGTCGGCGATCTCGTCGCCGCCGTAGTCGTGATCGACGCCCTGGCGCACCGTCAGGTCGCCGCTGGCCAGGCCGCTGGCGGCCAGTCCGATGGCGCGGATCTCGTCCAGCAGGATGCGCCGCACGGCGAAGGTGATCGCCAGCGACAGCCCGATCGCCAGCAGCAGCACGGCCGGCATCAGGACCGAGATCATCCGGAAGTCGGCCTTGGCGCTGCTTGACGCTTCGCGCGACAGCGCTTCTTCGAGGGCGCCCAGGTCGGCCAGGCGCTGCGCCACCAGCGCGAAGGCGCTTTCGGCCTTCTGCATGGCGTTGGCGCTGATCGAGCCGTCCAGCGGCGCCAGCTCGATCACCTCGCGCACCGCCTGGGCATAGCGCCGCTGCGCCAGCGCCGCCTGTTCGACATGGCGGTCCTCGGCCTCGGTCAGGGTATGCCGGGCCAGCGCCGCCAGGCCGGCGTCGATGCGCCCGTGCTGGGCCAGGATGTCCTGGCGCAGCGGTTCGGTGCGCGCCACCGGGAAGCTGCCGCCCATCCAGCTCAAGAGGCGGTAGATGTCGGCATGCGCCTTCTGCGACTGCGCCGCCAGGTTGCTGGCGGCGCGCATGCTGGCCGCGCGCTGGCCGACGATCGCTTCGAGCGAGGCGTTCTGGCGCGCCAGCGCGTAATAGGCGGCGCAGGACAGGAGCAGCAGCAATAGCAGGACCGTGCCCGGGGCGAGCAGCAGCTTGGGGCCGATGCGCAGGCGGGCCAGCATGGACAGTCCGGGAAGGCGATTGGCGGGCGGCGTGGTCATGAATCTCCTCTCGTCACAGGCAATATTTCCCAGTGCATATAGCAATGTACGCCCGCGTTCCCAGCCACACTTGTGGCGGCGCAAGACCCATGTTCATGCGCCCTGCGGCAACCACGACTTGCCGCCATGCATGGTTTTGGGCAAGAATCCGTCTCATAAATACAAAACAATTTTACGGAAAACCTCACATGCCACTGCTTCATGCACGCCTGGCACGGTGCCTCATCGCGGCCATGCTGGCCCTGCCGCCATGCGCCGCGACCGGCGCCGCCGCGCCGCCCTGGACCGCCGACCTCCAGCACACCTCGTGGACGCGCGCGGACGGCGCCCCGTCCGCCGTGTATTCACTGACCCAGGGCAGCAATGGCCTGCTGTGGCTCGCCGCCACCGACGGCCTGTACAGCTTCGACGGCGTTCGCTTCGTGCGCCACGACAGCGTGTACGGCCACAAGCTGCGCTCGCAGCAGACGATGGCCGTATCGGCCCAAGGCGACACCCTCTGGGTCAGCTACCAGTTCGGCGACATCAGCCGCATCAGGCCCGACGGCGCGCATCACTACCTGGGCCAGGATTCGCCGCCCACCACGGTATTCCGCTTTGGCCGCGCGGGCGACGGCACCATGTGGGCGATCAGCGGCACCGGCCTGCACTGGCTGGACGGCGAGCGCTGGCGCCAGGCCGGGCTGGCCGACGGACTCCCGCCAGGCCGGCCGCACGGCTTCCTCACGCTGGACGACGGCGGCTTACTGGTTTTCCTGCCCGACGGGATCTACCGCGGCCCGGCCGGCGCCCGCGCGGGCGGCCGCCGCTTCGCCCGGGTGCTCGACGAGCCGCAACTCGGCGCCGGCTTCCTGCGGCCGGACGGCAAGGTCCTGGTCAACGGCCGCGCATCCGGCATCGCACTGTACGACCCGGCCACCGGGCAGATCACGCCATTCCGGATCCGCAATGGCGGCGCCCGGCTGCTCGGCTACGAAGGCGATGCGCGCGGCGGCGTCTGGGTGTCAAGCGGCGCGGCGGTGCAACTGCTCGATGCCGAGGGCAGGCTGGTGCGCCAGTTCGCCACCGCCGCCGGCTTCACCGACGGGGTCCTGAACGCCACGCTCCTCGACCGCGAAGGCAATATGTGGTTCACCACCGCGAACGGGGTGGACCGCATCCGCCAGGCCCGCCTGTCGAGCGTGGCGCTGCCGCCGGGCTTCGTGCCGGCGCTGAGCGTCACGCCAGGCGACGACGGCGCAGTCTGGATCGGCAATACCGACCGCGCCGGCACCTTCGATTTCCCCAGCTTCGTGCTGGCGCCGGACGGATCGCGGCGCACCAGCACCGTGCGCGACGTCAGCGCCAGCCACCGCGCCGCCGACGGCGCCCTCTGGTTCGGCAACGACGCCCACCTGTGGCGGGTAAAGGAAGGCGTCACCCGGCGCTGGCCGTTGCCGCCCGCACTGGCCGGACGCAGCGTCCAGGCATTGAGCACCGATGCCGAGGGCCGGCTGTGGGTATCGGTAATCGGGCACGGGGTCCACACCTTCCACGACGGCGCCTGGAACCCAGGCGGCGGACACGCCGAACTGGCCGGCCCCACCGCGGTCACCATCGCCAGCGACCGCGCGGGGCGGATCTGGTTCGGCTACACCGACAACCATATCGCGGTGCTGGACGGCGCCGCCATCCGCCACTACGGGCCAGGGCAAGGGCTAGCGGTCGGCAATGCGCTGGCCATCGTCCCGGGCCGCGATCGGCTCTGGGTCGGCGGCGACGCCGGCCTGGCCTGGTTCGACGGCGCGCGCTTCATGAGCCTGGACGAGCGCGGCGGCCGTGGCCTGCGCGGCGTCTCTGGCATCGTCGAGCGCGCCGACGGCGAGCTGTGGCTGCACGATACCGGCGGCCTGGCCCGCATCGACGCCGGGCAGCTCGAGACCGCGCTGGATGCGCGCGCCACGCAGGTGGCGGTCGAGCGCTTCGACCATCTGGACGGCCACCGCGGCATGCCGGCCCAGATGCAGCCCCTGCCCTCGCTGGTGCAGGCCGGCGACGGCCGGCTGTGGTTCGCCACCTCGAGCATGGTCGGCCACGTCGATCCGGCCCGGATCGCGCGCAACCCGCGCGCGCCGACGGTGCTGCTGGGCGCCATCCGCAGCAATGCGGGCACCCATGCGCCGGCCGCCAGCCTGGCGCTGCCGCCGCGCACCGACCGGCTCGAGATCGACTTCACCGCCAGCGCGCTGTCGATGCCGGAGCGGGTGCGCTTCCGGTACCGGCTCACCGGCCAGGACGCGGCCTGGCGCGATGCGGGAGGCATGCGCCAGGCGGTGTATACCAACCTGGACCCAGGCGACTACCGGTTCGAGGTCAGCGCCGCCAACGAGGATGGCGTCTGGAGCGCGCAGCCGGCCCGGGTCGCACTGCGCATCGAACCGGCCTGGAACCAGACCCTGTGGTTCCGCCTGGCCTGCGTGCTGGCCGTGCTGGGCGCGGCCTGGCTGCTGCACCGCTGGCGCCTGGCGCGGCTGGCGGCGCGCATGAAGGAGCAGATGCGGGTGCGCACCCGCGAGCGCGAACGCATTGCGCGCACCCTGCACGACACCTTCCTGCAGAGCGTCCAGGCGCTGGTGCTGCGCATGCACATCCTCATGGGCCGGCTCCCGCCCGACACTGGGCTGCGGGCCGAGGTCGAGGACGTGCTGGCGCGCGCCGAGGACGTGATCGACGAAGGCCGCGAACGGGTGCGCCAGTTGCGGGTGCCGGGCGTGCGCCAGGGCTGCCTGGCGCAGGCGCTGTCCGACGCCGGCCTGGCGCTGGCGGCGGCGACTGGCGTGGACTACGTCGAGCGCCACCACGGCCGGCCGCGCCGCCTCGATCCCGAGATCGAGGACGAGCTGTTCACGATCGGCCGCGAAGCCCTGTCGAATGCCTTCCACCACGCGCGGGCGACCCAGGTCACGCTGCTGCTGGACTACCGCGCCGGCGAACTGCACCTGAGCGTGAGCGACGACGGCCGCGGCATCGCGCCCGAGATCCTGGCCAGTGGCGCGCGCCAGGGGCACTGGGGCTTGCCGGGCATGCGCGAGCGGGCGCGCCTGGCCGGCGGCGCACTGGACATCGACAGTTCGCCCGCCGGCACAACCATCAGCGTATGCATCCCGGTAACATCCGCTTACCAAGGCATGCAACCCGCATGAGCGGCGCGCGCTATATCGCGGTATGCTTGCACGACCCACCGCACGAGGAATCCCGATGACCCTGCGCACCGCAGTATTGACGCTCGCCTCCCTGGCCGCCGCTGGTGCCCAGGCCCAGTTGCTGCCCGAGCCGGGTCCCGGCCAGCCGGCCCAGCTCGAACGCAACAAGCCTGAACGGCCGGATCCCTTCGCCGGCAGCCACCAGCCCTATCCGCGCGTGTATGGCGGCGATGTGGCGGCCCAGCCGAACGACCACGTGTTCACCGGCATGCGGCGCGACCCGCGCCTGCTGGGCGGGGTCGAGGTAGCCCCCAACGTCGCCGTCGAGGGCGGCTACCTCAACCTGCCGGACCGCGGCCTGCACAAGGTCGAAGCCGGCAAGCCGGCCGATGCGTCGATCGGCCTGGGCGAGAAAGGCTCGAGCAACCACCTCGCCCTCAAGTACGCGCTGCCAGAGAAAGACGGGCTGTCGGCCTACGGCAAGGCCGGCATCGCGTACACCGAGCAAAAGGGGAGCGGCCGCGTGGAAGCCGCCTCCGACACCGGCCTGTACACCGGCGCCGGGGCCAGGCTCAAGGTCGACAAGCGCACCTCCGTCAGCGGCGACTTCGTGCGCCACGGCGACGCCGCCAGCAAGTTCAAGGACGTGCGCGACGGTATCAAGGCCAACCTCAAGATGGGTTTCTGAGGCAGTCGTCATGCACGCAAGCCGCTTCTGCCTGGCCGCCATCGCGTTCGCCGCCGCGCCGGTCCAGGCGCAACGCGTGGAGCCGGACACACCGGCGGCCCCGGTGGCGCTGGCCGACACCCGCCCGCGCAGCGTGTTCTCGGCGCCGCGCGAACCTCGCGTCGAGACCTACCCGCGCGTGTATGGCGGCAACCTGAACGCGAACCCGAACGACCGGCTGTTCGCCGGCATGTTCAAGACCGACCCGCGGCTGCTGATGGGCGTCGCGGTGGCGCCAGGCCTGTCGTTCGAAGCCGGCTACGTCAATGTGCTCGACCAGGGCTTCCGCCCCGTCAACGAACGTGATCCCGAGGACACCACCGGCGCGATCGGCCTGCGCGGCTTCAATACGCATGTCGCCGCCAGGATCACGCAGCCGCTGGGCGAGCGCGTGACGGCCTATGGCAAGCTGGGGGTGGCGCACAGCCAGAACCGGCGCGGGATGTACCGCGGCGTCGATACCGGCCTGTACACCGGGGTCGGCGCCCGCTACAAGGTCAGCGAACGAGTCTCCGTCGATGGCTCCTTCGAAAACCATGGCCACGCCGCCCGGCGCTTCCAGAGCGAGACCAATTCCAGCAGCAAGGTCAGGGCCAACCTGAACATGGGATTCTGACCGCATTGCCCGCCCGCGCGCTACACTGGCGCCCATGAGATTCTCCGTTTTCCTGGCGCGCCATCGGCGCCTGCTGGGCATTGGCCTGCTGTCGCTGCTGCTGCACCTGGGCGCCCTCGCCTGGTTCGAGCTGCCCGCGCGGTACGCGGCCGACCCGCTCGACGCCGCGCCGCTCGCGGTGCGGCTCGCACGCGCCGAGGCCCGCGCGCCGGCGACGCCCGCCGCGCCTGTCCCGGCACGCAGCGCGCAGGCAGCCGCACCGGTATCCGAACCCGAACCGGCGCCCGAACCTGCCCCCCTGCCGGCACTCGCCCCGCTCCAGTCCAGCGCAGGCGGCGAGCTGCTGCCGGGCGCGATGCCCGGCCAGTTCCGCGTGTCTCCCGCGCCCGCGGCCCGCATCGACTACCGCACCGACGACGGCGGCGCCGCGCGCCTGGACTGGCGCACCGACGGCCGCAGCTACCGTATCGCGGTCGACGGCATCCTGGGAGAACTCGAGAGTGAGGGCAGCCTGGACGACGGCGGCCTGGCGCCGCTGCGCGCCAGCGAGGGCCGCGCCACGACCGAATTCGACCGCGCGCGCGGCGTGATCGTCTCGCAGTCCGGCGCACGGCGCGCCCAGCTGGCGGGCGGCGCCCAGGACCGCGCCTCGCTGCTGCTGCAGCTGGCCGGCATCGGCCGCGCCAACCCCGACCAGCTGCGCGGGGTGCTGGCGTTCTGGATCGGCGCCGCCGGCGGCGCGCGCCAGGAACGCTACGAAGTGATGGGGATGGAGACGGTCGACACCGGGATCGGCGCGCTGGAGGCGCTGCATCTTGTGCAGCTGGCGCCCGAGGGCGAACCACGGCTGGAGCTGTGGCTGGCGCCCGGGCGGGACTGGCTGCCCGTGCGGCTGCGCCTGACCATGCCGGACGGCGCGGTGCGCACCCAGACCCTGGCGGCGCTCGAGGTCGAGGCGCCGCCGGGGCCGTGATGCGGCGGAAACGTCAGGCCAGCTTGGCCGCGTGCTCGCGGGTCGCGTGGAACACCAGCTTGGGCCAGCGCTCCTGGGTCAGGCGCAGGTTGACGCCGGACGTTGCCAGGAAGGCCATATTGCCGGCCGCGTCATACGCGACCTGGTGGCCCAGCTGGTTCTCGAAGTCGGCCAGCGATTTCTTGTCCTCGCTCGAGATCCAGCGCGCGCTGCTGATGCTGCTGCTTTCGAACACCGCGTCCACGCCATACTCGTTGAGCAGGCGGCTGGCCACGACCTCGAACTGCAGCACGCCGACCGCGCCCAGGATCAGGTCCGAGCCCAGCACCGGCTTGAAGACCTGCACCGCGCCCTCCTCGCCCAGCTGCTGCAAGCCTTTGTGCAACTGCTTGACCTTGAGCGGATTGCGGATCCGCACCGTGCGGAACAGGTCGGGGGCGAAGTACGGGATGCCGGTGAAGGTCAGCATCTCGCCTTCCGAGAAGCTGTCGCCGATCTGCATATTGCCGTGGTTCGGCAAGCCGATGATGTCGCCGGCATAGGCTTCCTCGACCTGCTCGCGGCTCGAAGCCATGAAGGTCACGACCGACGACAATTTGACCTCGCGGCCCAGGCGCAGGTGCTTGACCTTCATGCCCTTCTCGAAGCGTCCCGAACACACGCGCAGGAAAGCGATGCGGTCGCGGTGGGCCGGGTCCATATTGGCCTGGATCTTGAACACGAAGCCCGAAAACTTCGGTTCGGTCGGCTCGACCGCGCGCACGGTGGCGTCGCGTTCGCGCGGCGCCGGGGCCCAGTCGACCAGGGCCGACAGGATCTCGCGCACGCCGAAGTTGTTGATCGCGGAGCCGAAGAACACCGGCGTCTGCACGCCCGACAGGAAGCGCTCGAGGTCGAACACATGCGAGGCGCCGTGCACCAGCTCCACTTCCATCTTCAGTTGCTCGATCTCGAGCGGGAACATCTCGGCCAGCTTCGGGTTGTCGATGCCCTTGACGATCTCGAAGGCGCCGTCGGCCTTTTCTTCGCCGGCCTTGAACAGCATGATCTCGTCCTTCAGCAGGTGGTACACGCCGCGGAAGTTCTTGCCCATGCCGATCGGCCAGGTCACCGGCGCGCACTCGATCTTGAGCACCGATTCGACTTCGTCCAGCAGTTCGAGCGGATCGCGGGTCTCGCGGTCCATCTTGTTCATGAAGGTGACGATCGGGGTGTCGCGCATGCGGCAGACGTCGAGCAGCTTGATGGTCTGTTCCTCGACGCCCTTGGCGGCGTCGATCACCATCAGGGCCGAGTCGACCGCGGTCAGCACGCGGTAGGTGTCTTCCGAGAAGTCCTGGTGGCCCGGGGTGTCGAGCAGGTTGATCACGTGCTCGCGGAACTCGAACTGCATCACCGAGGACGCGACCGAGATGCCGCGCTGCTTTTCGATGTCCATCCAGTCGGACGTCGCGTGGCGGCCGCTCTTGCGGCCCTTGACGGTACCGGCCAGCTGGATCGCGCCCGAGAACAGCAGCAGCTTCTCGGTCAGCGTGGTCTTACCAGCGTCGGGGTGGGAAATGATGCCGAAGGTACGGCGGCGCGCGACTTCGCGCGCGGTCGCGCCGGCCTGGCGGGGGGCGGCGACGTCAATGTCGTCGCTGGGGATGTCGGTGTCGTTGGCCATGATCGAGCCCTGTAGTCGGGCCGCGGGCGGCCCTTGTCGGAAAACCCTCGATTTTACCGTTTCCGGGGCGTGCCGTGTGAACAGAAAACGGCGTCCGGATACCGACTGCCCCGGCACGTCATTCCCGCGCAGGCGGGAATCCAAGGTTTGCATGCTTTGCCGCTGACGTCCCATTGCATGGCGGCGGAAAGGACTTGGATTCCCGCCTGCGCGGGAATGACGTGCTGGCGACTGCCGGACTGGCGTGATGCAAGCCGACGACGCTACCTCGCAGCCAGCAAACCTACTCGCGCACCCGGCGCCAGCCGGTGCGGCGCGCGTCCTGGGTCTTGGCCGGCTTCACCTCGGTGGTGATGGTATTGCCCTTGGCGGTGGTGGTGATCAGCTTCAGCGCGCCCGAAGGCAGGCGCACGATGGTGATGCCGACCGCCGCCGCGTCGCCCGACAGCAGGCCGCCGGCGATGTCGCCCGCCACCGCTTCGCCGGTGCACACGTCCAGGAAGTAGGCGTAGCTGATGCCGCCCACCGCGCAGGCGGTCGACGACTGCGGCAGGTTGGTCACCACGGTGAGCGTGCCGGCCACGATCTTCGGATCCAGGTTGACCCGCTCGCCCGGGTTCTTGTCGAAGTCGACGAACCAGCCGCGCTGGCGGCCCAGGTCGGCGATCGTGCCGTCGATCGTGAACTGGTTCGAGCGCGGCACGTCCGGGGCCTTGTCGTCATACGGCCGCGTCTCGGTCAGGGTGCGCTTGGCATAGGTCTCGTCCTTGCGCCAGGTGCCGGCGTCGTAGGCGGCGTCGTCGTCCCTGAGCACGTAGGCGCTCTGCATCTTGGTGTTCTGGATGTCGGGCAGGTCGAGCATGCGCCCGGTGCCGAAGGACACCACGCGCGTGGTCGGCGACGCGCCCTCGCCCTTGTCCACCGAATTGACCTGGCACATGGCGACGTCGGGTCGGGTGGTGATCGGCTGGTTGGCGCCGGCATTGGCCATCAAGAGGCGCTTGACCTTGTCGCCGGTGAAGTCGAAGCGCCACATCTGGCCCTGGTTGTCGCCGCCATACACATAGGTCACCAGCGGATCGGTATTCGGGTTGGCCGTGATCGCCGTGATCTTGGCCAGGCCCGACGGCGTGGTGGTGTCGCCGCTACCGGTGGTGAGGAGGCCCCCATCCATCGCCTCGCTGGCGCCGAGGTTGGCGATCGCCTCGCCGGTGGCGACGTCGATCACGAACAGGTAGCCCTTGCCGCTGCCGGACTGGATATCGTCGGCGCCCGGGATATTGTTGTAGCCCGAGGTCAGGAACACCACCCAGCGCTCGGCGTCGCCGACCTTGATCGTGCCGAACTGCGGATTGCCGAAGGTGAAGCCCATCTCGGGCTGGTGGTGCACGCCGCCGCACACGGCGCGGTCGGCGCAGATCTCCCACAGCGGCTTGGGATCCGCGGGATCGGTGACGTCCAGCGCGTAGTAGCCGCGCCCGCCGGCGTTCAGGCCGGCCACCAGCACCGAGCGCCATTCGCCGTTGATCTTGACGTCGGCCAGCTCGGGCGAGCCGTCGGTGCTGAACTGGTGGCTCGACGCGTAGTTGACGCTGGCCTGGCGGTGCAGCTTCTTCATGGTGATGCGCGGCATATAGGCCCACAACTCGCCGCCGTCGTCGGCGTCGAAGGCGTGCAGCATGCCGTCGTTGGCGGCGATGAAGACCACCGGGTCGCGGCTCGCGTTCTCAGTGCGGTAGGCGCGGTAGTCTTCGCTGCCGTAGGCCTTGCGCGGCTCGCGCAGGTAGGCCGGCTTGGACGAGGCGATGTCGCCCAGAATTTCCAGTTGGGCGCCATTGGTCCCGGTATCTTCGGGTCCGGTGGTGGTGTAGGCGCGCAGCAGGATGTTGTTGGCGTGCTGCTGCTGGCCGCGCAGCCAGCCGACGATGGTCGCGCCATTGTCGACCACGGCGCGCTGGGCGGCCGACATGCGCGCGCACTGCGGCAGCGCCGAGCATTTGTTCGAGAACCAGGCCTGGTCGGCGCCGAGCAGGTCGTAGCTGAATTCGGTGCGCCGGCCCGTCGTCGGATGACGGAACCAGATACTGCGGCTGTCGGAGTCGGCGCGCACCTTCTGGCCCAGGGTCCAGGATGTCTTCCAGTTGACGTCCTTGCTCACTTCGCCGGTGACGACGTCGATCACGCGCTTGCTCAGGTTGCCCGTCCACTTGACCGTGGTGAAGGTGGCCGAGAAGATGTCGCGGTCTTCCTGGGCCACGTTCGGGGTCGAGGTCGCGGCCGCGGCGGCGGCGCCGGTGGCGACCTGGATGTCGTTCAGCACCTGGTTCAGGCTGTCGACCACCTGCAGCGGGTCGGAGGCCGGGAAATACTTGCCGCCGCCATTGATCGCGGCGTGCCACAGGTCGTCCACGCGCGACTGCAGCGCGGTCGACAGGTCGGTGGTGCCGGTATTCGGGTCGGGCCAGACATAGGCGCCGTTCCCGTTCCACGGGCAGCCGGTCTTGACGCCGTTGATCAGGTTGTAGAAGTCGCCGCCGACCACCGGCTTGGTGTCGTAGTTGGGCTCATAGGTCATGATGCCGTCCACGCCCAGGCCCAGCGCGTAGGTGCGCATGTGCAGGTGGGTGTTGCCGGTGCCGGGCACCTGGCCGGTCTTCGAGATGTCGTCGATCTCGGGCCGCAGCGACACGGTGCCGGTGCTCGAGCCGCCGTTATACCAGTACAGGGCGACGTCGGCCAGCGAGGGCAGCGTCTGGGCGCGGGTGTCGAGGCAGCCCTTCTCTTGCGTGCAGAAGCGCGCCGGGTTGACCCGGTTGTCGTTGTTGGCCACGACCTCTTCGTACTCGGCCGGGGTCCAGCGGGTCGCTTCCTTGGTCTGGCGCTTGGGGCTGTCGCCGTTCCAGTAGCCGTCGGTGGTCACGAAGGTGAAGTTCTGCTGGCAGGCATACTCCACCGTCTCGGAACCGACCGGCTGCTTGTAGGGCGACTGGTTGGCGAACATCTTGCCGATCGCGTGCAGGGCGAGGCGCACCGGGGTGCCGCCCGAACTGTTCATCGCGTACAGGGCGTTGTACCAGTCGATCCGGGTCTGGCCCGTGAACGGCCGCGGGCGACTCATCGTGCCTTCGGCGGCGGCGTCCTGCAGGCCCACCAGGCCGACCTTGTAGGCTTCGCCCAGCGGCTGGAAGGCCAGGCCGACGGCGGTCTTCATCATCTGGTTGCGGGTCTTGTAGTAGCTGTACCAGTTGGCGAAGTTGGTCATCTCTTCGTCATAGGTGCAGGTATCGCCCTGGCAGTCGGTGCGCTGGGTCGACTTGGGATAGCTGTTGCGGCTCGAGACGATGTCGGTGCGGATGAATACGCCGGTATCGAAGCCCGAGACAGAGGTCGGCGCGCCGTTCGACGTCGCCGGGGCGCCGCCCCAGCCCAGGCTGCCGGGATTGTCGATCCGGGTATAACTCAGGTTGGCGCCGGCCATGCTCACCGGCGCCACGATGCACACCATGGTGTTGGTGGCCGTCGCGCATTGCGGGGTGATGTTGTTCGGCCCAACATAGGCCTTGATCGTGCCATTGGTGCCGATCTCGCTCGCGATCGCCGACGCGACCTGGGCCGCGGTATTGTTCGAGCCGAAGCGCAGCGAGTCGATCAGGGTGGTGGTGCCGAGTTTCAGCCCATTCAGGCGGCTGCGGCCGCTGGTGCTGCTGCTGTTGGCGCTGCGGCCGGTGACCTGCAGCAGCGCGGTGGCGGCGGTGCCGGAACTCACCAGGATCTCGTCGCCGGTGCGCTCGCCCTCTTTCACCACCGTGCAGTTGTTCTTGTTGGTGACGTTGCGGCCGCAGCTGATCGGGATCACGGCCAGCATGGCGTTCGATTCGAGCGTGATGCCGAAGTCCGAGCAGGCCCGCACCACGCCGCTGGCGCGGACCGCGCAGGCGGTGAATGGCCGCCCCAGGCCCGCCTTGTTGACGATCGATGCGGCCAGCGCGGTGGCCATGGCGGCGCGCTCGTCGGCGCTGTTGGTGCCGCCGGACGCGGTCACCGCGTCGCGCGCGATGTCCTGGGTCGCGGCCACGCCGACCGAGGTCACGCCGGTGATCGTCACCGCCGAATTGGAACCGGAGTCGTTGATGGTGATCGTGGTGTACCAGTTGGCCGAGCGGTTCGGGTCGCCGAAGCGCGGATATTTATAGTTGCCGACGTACTTGGCCTGGCAATCGGTCAGCGCCGTGCTGTTGCACCAGCGAACCGGCGCCGGCACCGGATAGCCGGTGGGCGCCGGGGCATTGACCGCCGTGCTCACGCAGGTCTTGAGGCTGGTATTGGTGCAGTATTCGGCGACGTTGATCGTATAGTAATAGGGATTGCCGCTGACCTGCTCGGGATCGTCGTAGGCCAGGCTCGGATAGGTGTAGCCGATGAGGTTGCGGCGGCACTCGCCGTCGTCGTTGCACCAGGCCAGGTCGGGATAGCCGGTGACCAGGTTGGTCTTGGTCTCGCTGGCGTTGCGCATATTGCGCTTGTCGACGCCGAAGCCGTCGCTGGCGACGTCGGTCCAGTTGCTGGTCTCGCGCGCGGTCTGGCTCGGGTACGAGGTCTGGTCGGCCTTCACCGGCGGCTGGTAGCGCACCTGCGGGTCGTAGTACTGGCGGTTGAACAGTGGCGCCGCATACGGCGCGTCGCCGATCACGCAGCCGCGCAGGCCGCGCGCCAGGGTCGTGCTGGCGCGGCAGGTGGTGTTGTCGTCGACGTAGTCGGGTGTATGGTTCCAGGCCATCGAGCCCGAATCGTCGTACAGCAGCATCAGGTTCGGCTTGACGGTGCCGCTGCCGGTAATGCTCATCAGCGGCAGCGAGGCCAGGCCGGTCGGTCCGGCCGCGGCCGGGAGCGAGGCCAGTCCCATGGCAAGCGCCAGGGCCAGCGCGGTAAGGGAAGAGAAATTCATGCGCAATCCAATCATGGGACAGGTCTCAGGCGCCGATCAGCACGGCCAGCTGGTTGATCACGTTGCCGCCGCGCGCGCCATCGATGCGGGCCGTGATCACGTAGTGGATCTGGGGCGAGCTGGCATAGGCCGGCGCGTCGGAGGCCAGGCTCTCGCCGATCGCCACCTTGTTGCCGAGCTTGACGGTGTTGGCCGAGGTCAGCATGCAGTCCTGGTTCGGGCTGCTGAAGCTTCCCGTAGCGCGGCACATGCGATGGATCACGTAGCGGATCTTGTTGCCGTCCGCATCCTCGACTTCCACGCTGTCGTCCCAGAATTCCTTGTCGTTCGGCGTGAGCGTGGTGTCGAGATTGGCGTGGTAGCCGGCGGCCGAATCGTTATCGTTCAGGCTCGCCTTGCTGGCGGACGCCGTCTCGCTCAACCACTGGAAGCCGGTATGCAGTCCGAAGTCGACCGCCCGGCTCAGGGTGGCGTCATAGGCCAGGTTCGATGCCGCCAGCGTGGCCGAATTGCTCGATCGGAGCAGGTAGATGCTGGTCACCAGCATCACCAGCATCATGATCAGCATGACCGGCAGGGCCGCGCCGGCCTGGCGTGCGGATGTCGATGGAACACTCATGCGGTAGGCCTCCAGCCCATATTGCGCAGCGGGACGATGGTCTCGAAGGCGCGGTAGCGGTAGCAGCGCCAGTCGACGCTGTCGCCTTCGACGGCCAGGTCGAGCGTCACTTCGCTCGCCTCGACGCCATGCGGCTGCTCGCTGCCGAATACCTTCATCGCCTCGGGCTGGGCGGTGCACGCGGCCCCGGCCGCGGCGCGCTCGGGCGTCTTCGCGCGCGCCACCACGGCGATGCGCAGCGCGGCCAGGCGCTGGTAGTCGCCGGGGCCGCCCGTCACGCCGTCGCCGTCGGCATCGATCATCTCGGCCGACCATTCCCCCACCTGCATGCCCTGTTCGGGTTCGAAATCGGCCTCGGTGCGGGTATCGAAACCGTATTGCGCCTTGAGCGAGACGATGTTGTCGGCCACCGCGTGCGCCGCGCCGCCATCGCCGCCCAGGTTGGTGGCGCGCAGGCGCAGCACGCCGTCCTGTACCGACCAGGTGTGGAACGACAGGCTGGATTCGCGTCCCAGGTTGAACACGCGGCTGGCGCTGCCCTCGAAGTTGCGGCCCAGCGCGCCGGTATTGAAGCGGTAAGCGGTGCTGCCGATCGCGACCGACGGCTCGTCGGCGCTTGGGTCCGACAGACCCGCGACCTGCGCCAGCGCGCACTTGCCTTCGCCATTCTCGGGCGCCACGACGATCACGTCGCCGAGCGCGAACCCATAGGGCGCGCGATCGACCGCAAGCTGGGTGCCGCCGATGTAGTTGCCCTCCAGGCGCATGGTGCCGGTGCCGCCCGGCGCGCTGCCGGCGTACATGGTCAGGCGGTCCGGCTTGCCATCGACGCCGGGCTCGATCACGGCGCTCGCCAGCGGCGTCACGTCGACGCCGCCGCGCTTCGTCGTGGCCAGCTGGTAGCCCTTGCTGTCCTTGAAGATGGTGTCGCAGCCGCTCAGGATCGGATCGTTCAGGCCAAAACCGGCCTGCTCGGCGTCGGCGCTGATCGAGAACATCGCCATCATCCCGTTCTGCATCGAGTCCGAGCCGCCCAGCGCGCCGCGCTTGGTATTTTCGGAGTCCGTCATGATCCGGGTGGCGAACATCACCGCCAGCAGGCCGATGACGATGCTGACCATCAGTTCGACCAGGGAGAAGCCGGCCACGCGCTTATTTGCAAGCATCCTGTTCATCCCGACCTCGTCAGATAGGTCACGACACGGTGGGTGTTCGGCAGGCCTTGTTCGCCGCGGCTCCACTGGATTGCGATCACGACGGCGGTGCGTTCGGCATCCTCGGCCGGCGTGACCGTGATCTCCACCGCGGCATTCGGCAGGTTTCCGGACAGCGCGTCGTGCCAGGCTTCGAGCCGCTCGCCGGGCTGGCCGTTCTTCGCCAGCGCATACTCGTCCAGGTGGTCGAGGTCGGTGCTCATCACGCCGATCAATTCGTTGGCGGCGATGGTCGCTTCGGCGCGCATCGCGGCTTCGGACAGGGCGGCCTGGGAGTTGACCTGCAGCGCCAGCGTGCCGACTAGGCCGATCCCCAGCAGGATCACCGCGATCAGGGCCTCGAGCAGGGCCACGCCGCGCTGGGCCTGGCGCACGGGAGCAAAACGGGGGGAAAAGCGGCGGTTCATCACGGGCACCTGCGCGCATCGTGGTCGTCGACGTCGGGACGGCAGGTCACCACCGCGCCGGCCAGGGTCAGCACCACGGCGGACGGCGTGAAGCCATCCTCGGCGTCGCCGCTGCCCGGGCCCAGGTCGAAGCGCATCAGCGCCGGCTTCGCGCCGTCGACCCAACCCAGCTCGGTGAAATACACCGACCTGGCGTCGCCATCGGGCGTGACGCCCAGGGCCGAGGCGCGCGGCAGGCTGGCCGCACTGCGAAATACCGAGGGCGTCGCGACGTCGCCTTCGGACGGGCCGACGGCCGGTTCGTCCACGGTCGACCAGCGCTCGCTGTCGGCGCCGCAGCGGTCGTCGGCGACCGGGAAGCAGACATCGACCTGCCAGTCCAGCTGGCCGCTCTGGTCGTTTTCGGTGAACACCAGCCGGCTGCGGCTATTGTTGGCCAGGGCCTGGGCGCGCGCCAGGCGGAAGCCTTCGGCATAGAACTGGGAAGCGCCGGTCGCGCTGGTGGCGCCCAGCCAGCCGCGCATGCTGGGAATGCCAACCGCCAGCAGGATGCCGAGGATCGCCACCACCACCATGGCTTCGAGGGCCGTGAAGCCCTGCTCGCGCGCGGCGGTCACTGGGTGCACGCGCCCTCCGCGCGGTCGACCCAGCACTCGTCGCTGGTGGTCCAGCCGTCCGGTGCTTCCACCGTGACCCGGTTGCCGGCCTGGTCGATGCTGTAGACGAAGCCGGCGGCGGCGTTCTTGCCGGTGGCGAGCATGGTATAGGCCGAGGCACTGACATCTTCCAGGGTATAGTCGAAGTTCTGGCCGTTGTCCGGCATCTGGCTCGCGCCTTCCTTGTCGAAGTCGACATAGGTCCGGTTATTGCTCCAGAACTGCTCCAGCTTGACCTGCGTGGACGCCAGCACGCCGTGCGCCTCGGCCAGGCGGGTGCGCAGCACATAGCTGTTATAGGATGGCACGGCGATCGCGCTGAGGATGCCGATGATCGCCACCACGAGCATGAGCTCGACGAGCGTGAAACCGGACTGGCGCTGCTGCATGGGATTCTCCTGGGGCTGCCTCGCGGCCGAATGCCGACGAGAATGTTGCCATGAGGAATGATATCCCGGTAACCTGTCATTTCCCTGAGGAAAAGCTGACAAAGTCCTGACAGCGACGCAAATACGACGCTAACCGGCGCCCTGTCTTGCCAGGTCGGCAGCAAAACGCACGGTAACCCGGGTACCGCCGCCCTCGGCATCGTCCAGCAGGACCGTCGCGCCATGCGCCAGCGCGATATCGCGCACGATCGCCAGGCCAAGGCCGCTGCCCGTGGTCTTGTCGTCCAGCCGCACGAAGCGCTCGAACACGGCGGCCCGCCGCGCCGTCGGGATGCCGGGGCCGGAATCCTCGACCGTGAACAGCACGACGTCGGCTTCGCGCGCGCAGGCCACCGTCACCCTGCCGCCGGCCGGCGTGTAGCGCAGGGCATTGTCGACCAGGTTGTCGACCAGGTCACGCAACTGGAACGCGTCGCCGGAGAGCGGGGCCGGGGCCAGCTCGAAGCCCAGGTCGATATCCTTCGCCGCCGCCCGCTCGACCCAGTACTGGATCGTTTCCTGCACCAGCTGCGCCAGGTCGAGCGCGGCGTGCTGCTCGCCGGGCCGCCCTTCGCGGGCGCGCGCCAGCGCCAGCAGCTGGTTGACTTGCCGGATCATGCGTTCGTTGGCCAGTTCCATCATGCCGAGCGAGCGCACGGTGTCGGCATCCAGGGCGTGGCGCGCGCGCAGCCATTCCAGCTGCAGCTGCATGCCGGCCAGCGGCGTGCGCAGCTGGTGCGCCATATCGGCTAGGAAGTCGCGCTGTGCGCGCGCGCCGGCTTCGACCTTGTCCAGCAATTCATTGAAGCCGGTGACCACCGGCGCGATCTCGTAGGGCACCTCGGCCAGAGGGATAGCCGCCAGGTCGCCCGGTCCGCGCGCGGCCAGTTCGGCGCGGATGCGCGCCAGCGGCCGCAAGCCGTTGCCGACCGACAGCCAGACCACGCCGACCAGGGTCAAGGTCACCAGGGAGACCAGCACCACCAGCGAGCGCACGATGGCCGAACGCACCTCGAGCCGCTGGCGCAGGGTGCGCGCCACGCCCAGCTGGTGCATGCCGTCGGGCGTGGCGACGGCCAGCGCGACCACCCGCACCGGCTCGCCATCGACCTCGGCGTCATAAGGTGCGCCACCCGGGCGCAGGGCGGGAAAGGTGCGCGCGCCGGCCAGGTGGCGGCCAGCGGCGTCGCGCACCACGAACCAGCTACGGTCGGCATCCTGGGCCGCCGGCGGCAGCTGCGGCGCGATACCGGTGCCCAGGCGTTGCGCCAGGCCGTTGGCGGTCTCGAGCAGGCCGCCATCGAAGGCGACTTGCGCCGGCGTCCAGGCCAAGCCGGCCACCAGCGCGGCCAGCACCAGGTTCACCAACAGGATCGGGCCCAGCAGCCACTTCAGGAGGCGCAGCCGGATGCTGTTCATGCGGCCGCTTCGAGCAGGTAGCCGAAGCCGCGGATGGTGCGGATCGCCACGCCCGAGCCGTCCAGCTTCAGGCGCAGGCGCGAGACATAGACCTCGACCGCGTTCTGGGTCACGTCCTCGCCCCAGGGCAGGATGGCGTCGATGATCTGCTGCTTGGAGACCACCCGCCCGGCATGCTGCAGCAGGTATTCGAGCACGCCCCACTCCCGTACCGACAGCTCGATCGGCTGGCCGGCGACGCGCGCGCGGCGAGTGGCCCGGTCCAGGCTCAGTCCGGCGAGTGAAACGGTGCTGGATGGGGGCGCATGGCGACGCGCCAAGGCCCGGATACGGGCCACCAGTTCGGCAGTGGCGAAGGGCTTGACCAGGTAGTCGTCGGCGCCGATCTCCAGGCCGCGGACCCGGTCTTCGACGGCGTCGCGCGCCGTCAGCAGCAGCACCGGTGTGGCCGCGCCGCGCGCGCGCAGGCGGCGCACCACCTCGAAGCCGTCGATGCCGGGCAGGCCGATGTCGAGCACCGCGACCTCGACCCCGGGCGCTTGCAAGGAGGCGTCGGCGGCCAGCCCGTCGCCGACCTGGGTAACCGTCATATCTTGCGCCTGCAAGGCGCGCAGCAGGCCGTCGGCCAGCACCGCATCGTCTTCCACCAGCAATACCCGCAGCCCCATATTCCTTCTCTCGCCCTGTCGTCATGAACCGCGCCCCGGGGGCGCGCCGGCGAATTATGCGGCATTTCGAGGTTCTTTAACGAAACTTTGGGCCGGAAGGTGCGCCAACGCACGGTGAGCCCTAGTAGGACTGGGCTGACACGACATCATGCTTGGAACCTACATGGGGGCGGATACTCGTCTTATGTGCGGCAACAGACGGTAGCCTTAAAGTACACCCATCGCGATGAGGTAAGAAAGACAACCTCCAGATCGCCCCCGACGCACGATAGACATAAGAGGACATAAGATGAACAACACTCAGTTTGGTGGTCTCACCCAGAAAGCCAAGAACCAGGTTCCTGCCACGAGTGAGGCAATGAAGTCCGCGTCGAAACCGGTCGTGAGCTATAGCGGCACCCAGCAGAACGAATTGCTGGCCGCGCTGCCGCGCACCGACCTGGAAGACATGTTCGACCACCTCGAACTGGTGCCAATGCCGTTCGGTAAAGAGTTGTTCGAGTATGGCAGCAAACTGGAATACGTGTATTTTCCGACGACCGCAATCGTGTCGCTGCTGTACGTGATGGAAGATGGCGCCACCACCGAGATCGCGGTGGTCGGCCACGAAGGCGCGGTCGGCGTGTCGCTGTTCATGGGCGAGCGCGCCACCTGCAGCGCTGTGGTCCAGAGCGCCGGCTACGGCTACCGCCTCAAGACCCAGTACCTGCGCGACGCCTTCAACCGCGGCGGCGCCCTTCCCCAGCTCCTGATGCGCTACACCAATGCACTGTTCGCCCAGATGGCCCAGAACGCCGTCGGCGGCCGCCACAGCTCGATCGAACAGAAGCTGTGCCGCTGGCTGCTCGACCGCCTGGACCGTTCGGCCAGCAACGAGCTGAAAGTGACGCAGGAACTGATCTCGATCATGCTGGGCGTGCGCCGTGAGAGCATCACCGCCGCCGCCGGCAAGCTGCAGGACGAAGGCCTGATCCAGTACCGCCGCGGCAATATCACGGTGCTGGACCGCGCCGGCCTGGAAGAATATGCCGGCGAGTGCTACAAGGTCGCCAAGTCGGAATACGACCGCCTGCTCATGGATGTGGCGCGTTGAGATGACGCCGCGCCTCGGTCCCTCCCGCGAGTGGACCGGGCGCTTCCAGCAGCACCGCGCCGGGATCGGCGCACCCGACCAGCGGCGCCTTCGGCGCCGTTTCTTCGTTACCGCCCGGTGCGGTGGCCGGAATCTGGGCCCGCACGCAGGTACCAATCCCATTCACGCCCCGCTCCACCACCAGTGTCCCGCCCAGCAGCAAGGCGCGCTCGCGCATGCCCAGCAAGCCGTGCGATTTCGACCTGGCCATGGCGTCGTCCGGGATGCCGATGCCGTCGTCGGTGATTTCCAGGCCCCAGCCGTCGGGCTCGCGCGTCAGGTTGACGATGACATTGCGCGCCTTGGCATACTTGGCGATATTGTTCAGCGCTTCCTGCGTGATACGGAACAGCGCGATCGCCTGCATCGGGCCGGCGGCATCGGATTCGGCATCGATCAGCGCATCGCAGTCGAGGCCGGTCACCCGGGCATAGTCGGCGCAATAGCTCTGCAAGGCGGCCGACAAGCCCATATTGTCAAGCAGGCTCGGACGCAGGTTTTCGATGATGCGGCGCTTCAGCTGCACGGTATCGACCAGGGTGCGCCGCGCGCGGCCCAGCCTGGCTGCCAGCTCGGGGTGCGAAGCGCGCAGGTGTTCGCTGACCGTGGTCAAGTCCATGCCGATTGCCGTCAGGTTAGCGCCCATCTCGTCGTGAAGCTCGCGCGCCAGGCGCGATTTTTCTTCTTCCTGCACCCGGATCAGGTGGCGCGACAGCACCGACAGCTGGGCGGTGCGCTCGGCCACGATTTCTTCCAGCCCATCGTTGGTAAGCTGCAAGGCGCGTTCGGCCAGCAGGCGCGAACGGAAGGCGCGCTTGATCAATTTATAAAACAACAGCAACACGATGATGGCGGCGGCATTGATGCCGACGCCGAACAGCGCCGCATGGCGGTATTGTTGATAGAACGCAGCGGTACGGGTGGTCAGCAATTCGTTCTGCTCGCGCGTCATGATCACGACCTGCAGGCGGATCTCGTCCATCTGCGCGCGGTCGTCGGGCGAAGCGGCGATCGCCACGATATCCTGCAAGCCGCCCTGGCGGTAGACTTCGAGCGACTGGTGCAACAGGCCGAGTTTCTTTTCGACCAAGGCGCGCAGTTGCTGCAGGTTCGTGGTCTGGGACGGACTGTCATCCAGCAACGCCCCGAGCGCCTGCAATTGCTTGTCGATCTGCTGCGGGGCGCCACGCAAGGGGCCCAGGTAGACTTCATCGCCCGACAGGAAATAGCCGCGCAGGCTACTCTCGGCATCGGTGACCAGCAGGTTCAGGTATTGCAGCTCGTCCGAGACTTGCGCCGTCTGCGCCTGCAGGGTATTTGCCGCGCGCAAGTCGTCGAGATTGCGCACCAGGAACACGCCATTGACGACCAGCAGCACTACGCAGATCAGGCACAGCAGGGTCTTGTGGAGGGGGAGACTGCGGATCGATCGGTCATCCGCAGCGGTAGAAAAGTACATCCAGGCTTCCTTTCGCGCAAGGAATGTGGCCCTTCATTATAGGCGTATGGACGCCATGTTGCACTGCGAAATTCTTGGACGTAACTAATTGTTGCATTTTGAGGTGAGTAGCAACAACACTGATTGCAGATATGAAAACGCGCACATGCGGGCGCGTTGTCGGAATGATCTGGCCAAAAAATCAGCGCATGCTTAATCGAGCAGATTGTTCTTCATGGCGTAATAGGTCAGATCGGAATTCGACTGCAAGCCCATTTTTTCCATGATGCGGGTGCGGTAGGTGGACACGGTCTTGATCGACAGCGACAGCGCATTGCCGATATCCGACACGGTCGCGCCCTTGGCCAGGCGCAGGAAAACCTGGAATTCGCGGTCGGACAACTCGGTGTGCAGCGCCGTGTTGGGATCGCGGTCGAAGCTCTGGGCCAGCAACTCGCCAACAGTCGACGACACATAACGGCGCCCCTGGTAGACGGTGCGCACGGCGGTCTTGAGCTCGTCCGCCTCGCATTCCTTGTTCAGGTAGCCGTTGGCGCCCATCTTGAACAGGTTGAGCGCGTACTGCTGCGCCGGGTAGCCGGACAGGATCAGCACCGGCAGATTGGGCTGGCCCTGGCGGATGGTGCGCAGGATGTCGATGCCGCTCTGGTCGGGCATGGCGATATCGAGCAGCAACACGTCGCAAATCTCGCGGCGCGCGATATCGAGGGCCTCGCGGCCGGTGGCGCCTTCGGCGACGACTTCGAAATCGCCCGACGACGAGAAAATCTGCTTGAATCCTGCTCTAACTATCTGGTGATCGTCACAAATGGCAACGCGTATCATTGTCTTCCCTTAAATTTTCCTTGCGCAGGAAAGTGCCGGGTCTGAGTTGCCCGGTTTACATGCGTTAGATTCGGCATATGCGCGAGTGACATTTTAACACTCCGGGGCCCGCATTCAACAGGGTACACGAATGCATGAGTCATCGATGCCGTCGACTGAACCGGAGACGACCCGCCAAGGGATGGGAGCGAGGTTCGGTGCATGGCACTAGTTCTGGACGGACCCAACGGCGAAGGACAGTCAGCGGTGGCACGACCCCGGCGCAGGCACTAGGCCGGCCGCGACCCGTTCTTGAGCAGGTCGAGGATGTCGAGCAGATCGGCGCGCAATTTATCGCCGTCGATCGCGGGTGGGCTATCGGGCAGGTCTGGCTCGCCATGCTCGAGCGCCGCGCTGGCGCGGCTGTCGAGGCGGTTGCGTGCGCCGCTGATCGTGAAGCCCTGCTCGTACAGCAGCTCACGGATGCGCCGGATCAGCAGCACTTCGTGGTGCTGGTAGTATCGGCGGTTTCCACGACGTTTGACCGGTTTAAGCTGCGTAAATTCCTGCTCCCAGTAACGCAGGACGTGCGGTTTGACCCCGCACAATTCACTGACTTCGCCGATCGTGAAATAACGCTTGGCCGGAATCGGCGGCAGCACGTTCGGTTCGATCTTGTTCAGTCGGTCATTCATCGTCTATCGGGTGTCCTCAGGCTGCACGCGCCAGGGAACCCGTGGGCGAACCGCCGGGCAGGGTCTCTTCGACCATTCCCTTGAGTTTCTGGCTGGCGTGGAAGGTCACGACGCGGCGCGCCGTGATGGGGATTTCTTCCCCCGTTTTCGGATTGCGGCCCGGCCGTTGCGGCTTGTCGCGCAACTGGAAGTTGCCGAAGCCGGACAGCTTGACCGCCTCGCCGCGTTCGAGCGCATTGCGGATTTCGTCGAAAAAGGTTTCGACCATGTCCTTGGCTTCGCGCTTGTTCAGGCCGACCTGCTCGAACAGCAGCTCGGCCAGCTCGGCCTTGGTCAAGGTCGGCAATGACTGTTCAGCTTCCTTGCGTACCCGCGCCACCTGCATGGCGCGATCCAGGTCGGCGGCCAGCGCCTCCTGGAACACGGCGGAATCAACGTCGTTGTGGTTAATTTTGAAGCCCTGCCTTCAATGTTTCAGAAAATGGACGGCGAACAAGTTTACACTTGTTCGCCCGGTCATCATGCGCGCAGGCGCGCGCCCAGTTTTGTCGATGCCGATTCGGCGACCGCTGCCATGATGGCATCGACCGCATCGTCCTGCAGCGTCGATTGAGTATCTTGCAAGCTAAAGCGGAAAGCAAGACTTTTTTCATCCGTCTCCAGGCCCTTGCCGCGATATTCATCAAACAAAACAACGGCTTGCACGATCTTGCCTGCCGGATTTGCGGCTATTTCGGCCTGGAAGGCATCGAGTACCGACTGGGCTGGAACGTCCTGTTTCACCACCAGCGCCAGGTCGCGCGTGGCGCCCGGGAACTTCGAAATCTCGGCGTAGCGCGGCATGACGCGCTGGCGCAAGGCCTCGGCATCGACCTCGAACAATACCGGTGCTTGCGGCAGATCATACTTTTGCAGCCAGCGCGGGTGCAGTTCGCCGACCAGGCCGATCTGCTTGCCGTCCAGCTCGACGGTAGCGCAGCGTCCCGGGTGCAGCGCCGGGTGTTCGGCTTTCGTAAAACGCAGCTGGCGCGGGGCGAACAGCGCTTCCAGGTCGGCCTTGACGTCGAAGAAGTCCACTGCGCGGGTCGGCTGGCCCCATTGCTCATCCAGCGCCGGGCCATAGGCGATCGCGGCCACGCGCTTCGGTTGCTCGTAGCCGGCCACGGCCAGCGGGCCATCCTGCACTGCGGCGTTGCGCATGAACACGGCGCCCACTTCGAAGACGCGCACGCGGCCCGCCTTGCGGTTCAGGTTATAGCGCACATTGGCGACCAGGCTGCCGATCAGCGAGGAACGCATGACGCTCAACTGGCTGGCGATCGGGTTCTGCAGGCGGATCGGTTCGGCGTTGCCGGCGAAATCCTGTTCCCAGGCGCTTTCGACGAAGCTCATATTGACCACTTCCTGGTAACCCAGGTCCGCCAGCTGGTGGCGGATCGCGAACAGCGAGCGGGTATCTTCCGGTTCGATCAGCATGGCGCTCGGGGCCACCGGCGGGTTGGCCGGGATGTTCTCGAAGCCATACACGCGCGCAACTTCCTCGATCAGGTCTTCCTCGATCTCGATGTCGAAGCGGTACGATGGCGCCGTCACCAGGAACGTTCCCTCGCCGCGGGTAAACTCCAGGCCCAGGCGGGTGAAGATGTCGGCAATGACCTCGTCGGTCAGCGGCACGCCAATGACTTTCTGTGCGCGCGCGGTGCGCAATTGCACCGGCTGGCGATCCGGCAGCTTGACGACCTGGTCGTCGACCGGGCCGACTTTCGTGTCGGCCGTGCCGCAGATCTCGACGATCAGTGTGGTGATGCGCTCGATATGGTCGGGAATGGTCGCGTAGTCGACGCCGCGCTCGAAGCGGTGCGCCGCATCGGTCGAGAAGTTATAACGGCGGGCGCGGCCCTGGATCGCGTTCGGCCACCAGAACGCCGCTTCCAGGTAGATGTCGGTCGTGTCCAGCGACACGGCGGTCGAGTCGCCGCCCATGATGCCGGCCAGCGATTCGATCTCTTTTTCGTCGGCGATCACGCCGACCCATTCGTCGATCTCGATCGTGTTGCCGTTCAGGAGCTTGAGCGATTCGCCCTTCTTGCCCCAGCGCACGTCAAGCGAACCGTGGATCTTGGACAGGTCAAACACGTGGGACGGACGGCCGACTTCGAGCATGACGTAGTTCGAGATATCGACCAGGGCCGACACCGAGCGCTGGCCGCTGCGTTCCAGGCGGCGCTTCATCCATTCCGGGGTCGCGGCGCGCGCGTTCAGGCCGCGGATCACGCGTCCGGCGAAACGGCCGCACAGCTCCGGCGCCGACACTTTCACGGGCAGGACTTCGTCACTGGTCACCGGCACGGCGCGCGTCGGCGCCAGGCTCAGGGGCGAACCGGTCAGCGCCGACACTTCGCGCGCTACACCAAGCACCGACAGGCAATCGGCCTTGTTCGGGGTCAGCTTGATGGTGAATTTCAGGTCGTTCAGGCCCAGGTAGTCGCGGATGTTCTGGCCGACCGGCGCGTCTTCCGGCAGTTCCATCAGGCCATTGCTCTCTTCCGAGATGCCCAGTTCCTTGCTCGAGCACATCATGCCCTGGGATTCGACGCCGCGCAGCTTGCCGACCTTGATTTCGAAGGGCTTGCCATCGGCGCCGGGCGGCAGCAGTGCGCCGGCCTTGGCGCAAATCGCCTTCATGCCGGCGCGCACGTTCGGCGCGCCGCACACGATGTTCAACAGCGTACCGGTGCCGGCATCGACCTGGCACACGTTCAGGCGGTCGGCGTTCGGGTGCTTGGCCACCTCGACGACGTGGGCGACGACCACGTTAGAAAATGGCGGCGCGACCGCCTCGACCTCTTCCACTTCGAGGCCGGACATGGTCAGCAGATGGGACAGCTCATCCGAACTCATTTTCGGATCGACGATCGAACGGAGCCAGTTTTCCGAGAATTGCATATTCTTTTACCTCAGCTTCGCAAATTAATTGAACTGCTTCAGGAACCGCAGGTCGCCTTCATAGAACAGGCGCAAGTCGTTGATTCCATAACGCAGCATCGTCAGGCGCTCGAGGCCGGAGCCGAACGCGAAGCCGATGAATTTTTCCGGATCCAGGCCGAAGTTGCGCACCACGGTCGGGTGCACCTGGCCGGCGCCCGACACTTCGAGCCAGCGGCCCTTGAGCGGACCGCTGCCGAAGGCGATGTCGATCTCGGCCGACGGTTCGGTAAACGGGAAGTACGACGGACGGAACCGGACTTGCAGGTCGTCGGTCTCGAAGAAGGCCTTGACGAAGTTCAGGTACACGCCCTTGAGGTCGGCGAAGCTGATGTCTTCACCGATCCACAGGCCTTCGACCTGGTGGAACATCGGCGAGTGGGTGGCGTCGCTGTCGACGCGGTAGGTGCGGCCCGGCGCGATCACCTTGATCGGCGGCGTGTGGGTGCGCGCATAACGCACCTGCATCGGGCTGGTATGGGTGCGCAGCAGCAGCGGTTTACCCGTGCTGTCGTTGCCCTCGATATAGAAAGTGTCCTGCATCGAACGCGCCGGGTGGTTCTCGGGGCTGTTCAGGGCGGTGAAGTTGGTCCAGTCGGTCTCGATCTCGGGACCGTCGGCCACGTCGAAGCCGATGGAGCGGAAGATCTGCTCGACCCGTTCCCAGGTACGCATCACCGGGTGGATGCCGCCCTTCGAGCGGCCACGGCCCGGCAGGGTGACGTCGATGCTCTCGGCCGACAGGCGCAGCATCAGCTGCGCTTCGGCGAGCGCGTCGCGGCGCGCGGTCAAGGCCTGTTCGATTTGTTCTTTGGCGGCATTGATCAGGGCGCCCTGCGCCTTGCGCTGCTCAGGGTCGAGCTTGCCGAGGCCCTTCATGAGGTCGGTCACCTGGCCGGTCTTGCCCAGGTACTTGGCTTTCGCATTTTCGAGCGCGGCGGCGTCCGGGGCGGCGGCGAAGTCGGTCCTGGCCGCGACGACGAGTTCTTCCAAGTTCATGCTTGTTCTTTTCCTGTTTTTCGTTGGCGGGAGGCGCCAGAATCAAAAACGGGGCACAGGTGTGAACCTTGCCCCGCTTCTAGTGCACCACGCTATTGCTAACGTGGCACTGACTTGCTAGCAGACTGAAATTATGCAGCCAGCTTGGCCTTGACGGCGCTGACGATCGCGGCGAATGCCGGCTTGTCATGCACTGCCATGTCGGCCAGGACTTTACGGTCCAGTTCAATCGCGGACTTCTTCAGGCCGTTCATGAAGGCGCTGTAGGTCATGCCGTGCGAACGCGAAGCCGCGTTGATACGGGTGATCCACAGTGCGCGGAAGACGCGCTTCTTGTTGCGGCGATCGCGGTAGGCATACTGGCCAGCGCGCATGACTGCTTGCTTGGCAATACGGTATACCTTGCTGCGGCGGCCACGGTAGCCTTTGGCAAGTTCAAGAACTTTCTTGTGACGGGCACGTGCAGTAACCCCACGTTTTACTCGAGGCATATTCGCTCCTTAGTGTGAGATTAAACAGCAGATGGCATCATGCGGTAGACGCTGGTCACGTCCGACGCATTGATGTTACGGGTGCCGCGCAGCTGGCGCTTGTTCTTGGTGGTCTTCTTGGTCAGGATGTGACGCTTGAAGGCCATGCCCGACTTGACGGTACCGCCCGGACGCACGCGAAAACGTTTCTTCGCGGAGCTCTTGGTTTTCATTTTTGGCATAGTCATCTGTCCTCGCGGACAGCCTCATATGGGACAGGATTGCAGGTGGCAGCAACGCTGCTCTTGGATGCCTACTTTCACTTGTCTTGCAGCAGAAGCGAGTCTGCTACAACCTGTTTCTAAAAACAGGAATCGCAGATTGTAGCACAGGTTTTGGGGGATGGGATGGGTTGCGGCAACTCATCCAGACACATCAAACAACGTCGCGCCACGATCGATCCTGCGCCGCTGATCAACGTCGTACCCGCGGAGGCGGGTACCCAAGTGTGCGTGATGCGTGGTGCTTTTTGCAGCACGGGGATGCGCGCAACTTGGGTTCCCGCCTGCGCGGGAACGACGTCATCGACGACAACGACGAAAGCAATTGCGCGTAGCACAGACGTGTGAAAGCCGGGCCGCGACGCCGGCTTTCGCCTGCATCACGGACCCGGCCGTGTATCTACTCGCGCGAAGAATTACTTCTTCTTTTTCGGCGCGACCACCATGATCATCTGGCGACCCTCGAGTTTCGGGAACTGCTCGACCGTCCCAACCGCTTCCAGGTCGGCGCGCAGGCGCTCGAGCATGCGCAGGCCGATGTCCTGGTGCGCCATCTCGCGGCCACGGAAGCGCAAGGTGATCTTGGTCTTGTCGCCCTCTTCCAGGAACTTGATGAGGTTGCGCAGCTTGATGCTGTAGTCGCCTTCATCGGTACCCGGACGGAACTTGATTTCCTTGACCTGGATGATCTTCTGCTTGAGCTTGGCTTCGTGGGCCTTCTTCTGCTCCGAATACTTGAACTTGCCGTAGTCCATCAGGCGGCAAACCGGTGGGACCGCATTTGGCGCGATCTCAACCAGGTCGACGTTCTTTTCTTCGGCCAGACGGAACGCTTCGGCCAGGGTCACGATGCCCAGCGGCTCGTTGTCCACACCGTTCAAACGCATTTCCGGATGGGTGATCTCGCCATTGATGCGATTCTGCTTGTCAGTAGCTATGTCGTTTCCTTTGAATGTATTGGTATTGGCCGGGATTATTTCGTCTTGGCGGCAACTTCACCAACCAGACGCTCCACGAGCGCGTCGACGGACATCACGCCCAGATCGACATTGCCGCGGGCACGCACGGCCACAGTGTTCGCGTCCTTTTCCTTATCCCCAACAACGAGGATATATGGCAGTTTTTGGACGGAATGTTCGCGTATTTTATAGGTGATCTTCTCGTTCCGCAAATCAGCGTGTACGCGCAGGCCTGCCGCGCGCAGCTTTTCCTCGACCTGCTTGACGTAATCGGCCTGTGCATCCGAAATATTCAGAACGGCAACTTGCACCGGCGCCAGCCACAAGGGCAGCGCGCCGGCATAGTTCTCGATCAGGATGCCGATGAAGCGCTCCATCGAGCCCACGATCGCGCGGTGCAGCATCACCGGCACCTTGCGGGTATTGTCTTCTGCGACATACTCGGAACCGAGGCGGCCCGGCATCGAGAAGTCGACCTGCACCGTGCCGACCTGCCATGGACGGCCCAGGCTATCCTTCAGGTGATACTCGATCTTGGGACCATAGAAGGCGCCCTCGCCCGGCAACTCGGTCCATTCCACGCCGCAGGCGCGCAGCGCCGAGCGCAGCGACTCCTCGGCCTGGTCCCAGACTTCGTCGGAACCGATGCGGCTGTCCGGACGCAGGGCCAGCTTGACGTCGATATTGGTGAAGCCGAAGTCGTCATAGACACCCATCGCCTGGGCGTGGAACTCGGTCACTTCGCGTTCGACCTGCTCTTCGGTACAGAAGATGTGGCCGTCGTCCTGGGTGAAGCCGCGCACGCGCATCAGGCCGTGCAGCGCGCCGGACGGCTCGTTGCGGTGGCACTGGCCGAATTCGCCGAAGCGCAGCGGCAGCTCGCGGTAGGAACGCATGCCCGAGTTATAGATCTGCACGTGGCCCGGGCAGTTCATCGGCTTCAACGCATACGAGCGGTTTTCCGACTCGGTGGTGAACATATTGTCACGGTAGTTTTCCCAGTGACCGGTCTTTTCCCACAGGGTGCGGTCCAGGATTTGCGGCGCCTTGACTTCGCTATAGCCGGCCACCTGGTACTTGTGGCGCATGTATTGCTCCACCTGTTGCCAGACGGTCCAGCCCTTCGGATGCCAGAACACCAGTCCCGGCGCTTCCTCCTGGAAGTGGAACAGGTCCAGCGCCTTGCCGAGCTTGCGGTGGTCGCGCTTTTCCGCTTCTTCCAGCATGTGCAGGTATTGCTCCTGGTCTTCCTTCTTGGTCCAGGCGGTGCCGTAGACGCGCTGCAGCATCTCGTTCTTCGAGTCGCCGCGCCAGTAGGCGCCGGCCAGCTTCATCAGCTTGAAGACCTTCAGCTTGCCGGTCGACGGCACGTGCGGGCCGCGGCACAGGTCGGTGAAGCCGCCTTCGCTGTACAGCGACACGTCTTCATTGGCCGGGATCGAGGCGATGATCTCGGCCTTATAGGCTTCGCCGATCGACTTGAAATAGGCGACCGCTTCGTCGCGCGGCAGCACCTTGCGGGTGACCGGCTCGTCCTTCTTGGCCAGTTCGACCATCTTCTTTTCGATCGCGGCCAGGTCGTCCGGGGTGAACGGGCGCTTGTACGAGAAGTCGTAGTAGAAACCGTTCTCGATGACCGGGCCGATGGTGACCTGCGCTTCCGGGAACAATTCCTTGACCGCGTAGGCCAGCAAGTGGGCAGTCGAGTGGCGGATCACGTCCAGGCCCTCGGGGTCGCGGTCGGTCACGATCGCCAGGTCGGCGTCGGCATCGATCAGGTGCGAGGTATCGACCACCTTGCCATTGACCTTGCCGGCCAGGGCGGCCTTGGCCAGGCTGGGGGCGATACTTTGTGCTACCTGGGCCACCGTCACGGGGCCGTCGAATTGACGGCTGGAGCCATCGGGAAGTCGAACGTTCAGCATGCTGTTCTCCAATTGGCGCTCGCGCCGGTGAAAAATAAATAAAAATACAACAAAAATCGGAAAGACGAAAAAAAACGCGGCACTAGCCGCGTTTCTTCGTTGTGTTGAGCAAAAGCACACCCCTTCGCGTCTAGCGATTCCCCCACAACCAGGTTGTAGTTCGCGGTGTCATAACCGTCGGTGCCTTTCTCGCTCTTACTCAATGTGTACTGGTGGGCGGTGCAGAATTCGAATCTGCGACCCCTTGGATGTCGACCAAGTATTCTAACCAGCTGAACTAACCGCCCGATGCCGCCATTATAAGGACCGCATGGAGGAACCGCAACCCTCGCACGGAAATAGTTGCCGCAGGGCCTGCTCCTGCTCGCGGCCGCAGGATGCTTTACACTTGGGCACCAGGTCCCATATTTACTTCTTGAAATGAACTACAAGCCGCTCGATCCTTCCCATCTGCACGCCCACCTGGACGGCGACGCCAGCCATTCGCACTCGATCGAGGCGCGCAGCCAGAAGGCGCTGGCGGTGGCGCTCGGGCTGACCCTTCTGTTCGCGGTAGTCGAGGTCATCACAGGTTTCATTTCCAACTCACTGGCCCTGATCTCGGATGCCGGCCACATGGTCACCGATGCCGCCGCCCTGGGCCTGGCCCTGCTGGCGCAGCTGATCGCCAAGCGCCCGCCATCGGCGCGCCACTCCTTCGGCTTCGTGCGCGCCGAAGCCCTGGCCGCCTTCGTCAATTGCCTGGCGATGCTGGGCCTGGTGGCATGGATCGGCTACGAGGCGGTGCAGCGCCTGATCCATCCCGAACATGTGCAAGGCGGCATCGTGCTGGTGGTCGCTGCCCTGGGGGCCTCGATCAACCTGCTGGTCGCGTGGATTCTTTCCCGCAACAACGACAGCATCAATACCCGCGCCGCACTGGTCAATGTGATGGGCGACCTGCTCGGCTCGCTGGCGGCAATCGCCTCGGGCGCCATCATCTACGTGACCGGCTGGGTCCAGGCCGACCCGATCCTGTCGATCTTCGTCGCCCTGCTGATCCTGCGCTCGACCAGCGGCATTTTGAGGGAGTCGTACCACTTCCTGATGGAAGGCGTGCCGCATGCGATCGACTATGTCCAGGTCGGGGCCGACATGGCCGCCGTGGACGGCGTCCTTGCGGTGCACGATATGCACGTGTGGGACATGTCGCCGGGCCACCCTGCCCTGATCGGCCACATCGAGATCCGCAGCCTGGAAGAATGGCCGCCGGTGCTGGAAGCGGTGCGCGCCATGCTGCGTGAGCGCCACGGCATCGATCACGTGACCCTGCAACCGGAGGCGGCCGGCGGCAAGTCGCTGTAGTTCGGCCCTGTAAGCCTTTGCCGACCCGCGGCGCAGGCGCACGCCGATAGCCCGGCAATTCCCGGTCCGCGATAATCGGGCGCATGGAACTCAAAGCGAATGTATTCGACACCCTGATCGTCGGCGGCGGCCCTGGCGGGCTGACGGCCGCCATCTACCTGCACCGTTTCACCCGCAACGTCGTCCTGGTCGACAAGGGCAATAGCCGGCTCGGTTGGATTCCGGTCTCGCACAACTATCCGGGATTCCCGGATGGAATCAACGGCAAGCTCTTGCTGGAGCAACTGCGCTGCCAGCTGGGTAATTATGGCGGCCACGTGCTCCCCGGCGAGATCGTTGACCTGCGCATCGAGGACGGCCTGTTCGTGGCCGATTGCTGCAGCCCCGAGGGCGACCTGACGGTGTTGCGCGCGCATACGGTGCTGCTGGCGACCGGCGTGGCCGATGCCGGCATGCCGGTCGAGCGCTGGGAAGATGCCGTGGCGGCCGGCGCCGTGCGCCTGTGCCCCGTCTGCGATGGCTTCGACGTGATCGACAAGCGTATCGCGGTGGCGACCTCCGAAGTCAATCCGGTGGGCCACGCGCTGTTCATGCGCAGCTTCAGCGCCGACGTGCTGCTGTTCGAGCGGGCCGGGACCTCGGCCGTCAATGACGAGGAAAAGCGCCAGCTGGACGCGGCCAACGTACGCCACATCACTTCGCCGCTGCTGGGCGTGACGTTGACCGACGACCTGCGGCCGGTGCTGCACACGCGCGACGGCGAGGACTACGAATGCGATGTGTTCTACCCGATGCTGGGCGAGTCGGCCCGTTCAAGCCTGGCGGCGGCGCTCGGCGCCGAGACCGTCGAATGCGACAAGCTGCTGGTGGACGACCATTGCCGCACCTCGGTGCCGGGGCTGTTCGCCATCGGCGACGTCACGCGCGGCCTGAACCAGATCGCGGTGGCGGCGGGCCAGGCGGCGATCGCGGCCACCACCATCCACAATACACTGCCGTGGGCGCTGCGCACCCGCGCCTGACGGACCGGCCGGATCAGCCCGCCGGCTCGGCTTTCGCCGCATCGTCGATCCCCATGCGCGAACGCGCCAGGTCCCAGTCCATCGCCCGCCACAGGTCGACCAGGCCGCGCGCCGTCACTTTCGGCAGCACCAACTCCGGGATATTCGACGCGACCCATCCCGCTTGCGGCTCGAAATCGCTGAAACGCACCTCGCCCTCGACTGCTTCCATGATGTCGGCCAGGCGGGCCTTGGCCAGGTCCAGGCCGGCGCCGTCCTCGGTCAGGTTCGTGCCGTACGCACCGCGCTCGAGGGAGGTGATGCCCGACTCGTACACCGTCGCCACCACCTTGCCTCCCACGCTGACCTGGGCATAGATCTGGTCGGGATTTGCCTTGCCATAGTTGTAGCTCGCTTCGATGCGGGCTGCGACCTGCTCTTCGTGCAACTTCAGCTCCGCGACAAATTCCTCGGGCATGGGGGTGGCAATCGTCGGCTTGGTCTTCGCGAGTTCGGTAAAGGAAGTCACCGGACTTTGCAGGCGATAGGGATTGGCGGAATCGATGCGGGACATGATCTGCTCCATTAATAAGATTAAATTGGCAAACGTTTTATGCAATCCATTGCCAGCTTAAAACTATTCGGAGGACGTCGATCGCCTGAGCAGCCGACGATTTCACCCCTCTTACGGCGCGTTTGACGCCAGCGCGATACGACGCCGGATCTGTTCGGCCGCCGCGGTATCGCCCGCTGCTTTGGCGCGCTGTTCCTGCACGCCCAGCCAGGTCAGCAAGGGCCGACGCCAACCCTGGTTCGAGGCGGTGTCGACGGCGAGCACGATACCCTGCGGCGTCATGCGTCCGGCCTTGAACAGCGCCCCGGACGCGACCAGGCGCGACAGCGGGTCCTCGATCTTGTCGATCGCGCCGCTGGTCACCACGGCGCGATGCTGCTCGGGCAGCTGCGCCACGTCCAGGCCATCCCACTGCCCCGCCAGGTAGGCGGCGTAGGCGCGCTGGGCGGGCGTCGCGTCCGCCGCCAGCGCCGCGTAACCGGGGCAATCCTCGAACACCAGGCTGGCTGCCTGCGCCGCACAGCGCACCAGTTCCACCTGCGCCACGTGGTCCAGGCGGCCGGTGGCCGCCGTCTCGGCCCGCGCCTCGCGGAATTCGGCGGCCGACGCCGCGGTATGGCCTTTCAGGTAATCGTCGACCGAGGCGTCGAGCGCACCCTTGGCATTGGCCTGCCAGTCGGGCGGCAAGGGTTTGCTGGCGCAGCCGGCCAGCACGGCGGCGATCAGGATGAATGCGGTTTTCATGGAAGCTTGATCTCCTGGCTGCTACGGGCGAATGGCCACTTGCGGTTGATTTCCTCGACCAGCCGGTTCACCTTGCGCAGGCTGGCGTCGACTTCTCCGCGCAGGGCGCCCAGGTCTTCGGTGGCTTCGCGGGTATTGGCGCCGACCGCCTGGGCCTCGACCAGCACCGCGTCGACCTTCTTCAGCGTCGTCGATGCATCCTGCAGCACCACGTCCAGCTGGCGGATCGCCGCCTGCGTATCGTCCATCACGCCGGCCTTGCCGAACACGCGCTGGTCGGCCTTGGCCAGGATCGCATTGACGCGGTCCAGCGCCTCCATGAGCTTCTTCGCCTCTTCGTCGCCGCCCAGGGCGCCACCGAGCACGCCATAGCGGCCCGACATGCGGCCCGTCACCGCCGACAGGTTGGCCAGGCTGGCATTCACGTCCGAGCCCGAGGCGGTCATGGTTTCCAGGTTTTCCAGCAGCGCGCGCGCGGTGGCGACGATGCGCGGGATCTCGGCGGTGGCGTCGCCGCGCAGCACGGTGCGGGTCGAATTGGGCGGCAGCGGTTCGTCGGTCAGCACGCCGGTGTATGCCCGCAGGCGGGTCTCGCCGACGATGCTCGACTCCAGCGTGAACACGCTCGAGGCGCGCAGCCACTTGGCGTCCTTGCTCTGCACGTCGACCGTGATCTGCACCTTGCCGTCGTCGCCCAGGTCGACCTGGCGGACGCGCCCGATCGGAAAGCCGGCGAAGGTCATGTCCATGCCGGGGATCACGCCGGACGAATCCTCGGCCACCAGGGTCAGGCGCTGGGTCGGCTCGAACACGCCGCGCGCATACATCACGTACAGCACGAAGGCGGCGATCAACAGGCCGAGCAGCACCAGGACGATCGTCGCCTTGGCTTCGACGTTCTTCGGTTCGTCGGGGATGGAGGGGTCGGGAGTCAGGTCCGGCATGGGGTTCTCGTTCGGGAATTCAGATGTATTTCAGCGCCAGCGAACCGGCTTCGATCACGATCAGCACGAACAGCAGGCGCAGCGCGCCAGGCTGCACGCTGGTCGCCAATGCGCGCGGATAGCGCTGCAGCTCGAGGACGGCGGCGGTCGGGATCAGGGCCACGGCCAGGCCGAACAGCACCGTCTTGAGCACGAAGCCGGCCGTGACCACCGGCGCGAACACGCGGCCCACGGTGCGGGTGTAGTCCGGGATGCCCCACGGCGAAAAGCCGTAGACGTTCAGGTAGGCCAGCAACAGCACGACGATCGAGGTGACCATCGCCAGCGACAGGACCGCGACCGCGTTGGCGATCAGCTGCGGAACCAGGTCGCGCCGCACCCGGCGCAGCGCCTCGTCGCTGGCGGCGCGGATCGACAGGCCGGAACGCGCGAGGCCCAGGGCCGAGGCGTCGAAGGCCATGCTGGCGCGCAGGGCCACGAACAGCGCCGCCGACAGCGGGATCAGCTCCAGCACCAGCACCCGCACCACCATCTCGAGCGCGAAACCAGAGAGGCCATAGCTCTTGGCCGTGACCAGCACGATGCGGATGATCACCAGGCTGACCAGGCACGAGGCGAGCGTAAACCAGGGCAGCACCTGCCAGGTGCTGGCGTGGATGTGGCGCGCCGTGGCGTGGAAGCTGGCGTGTTTCCAGGTGGAGGGCGAGAGCGCCGTGACGACGGCGACCGCGCCCAGGTGGATCATGTACCACCAGCTGCGCACGTAGCGCGCCAGGTGGGCGAACCAGAGGTTCGGTCGGGCGATGGGAGTAGTCGTTCGCGGCATGGACGGAATGATACTTGGTCGGCAGGGGTGTGGGCGCGTTCGTGACAAATGATTACGTTCGTGGGGGGCGGCTGACTTGGGTTCCCGCCAAGGCGCCCGGCGAGGGCGGGAACGACGTTGTTCGAGCAGGTCGATAAGCCTGCTGATTCAACTTCGTTCACGTCCTAATGCACGTCGTTCCCGCGAAGGCGGGAACCCAAGTTCACACGCCCACCTACTGCCTTCTCGCTTCCATCACCCCCGACACCTCCATGATCGCCGCCAGCGCCTTCTGCGCCTGCGCCGTCGACCCGATCTCCGCCGTGAACACCATCCGCGCCTGGCCCTTGGCGCTCTGGGTGTTCACCCCGATCACATTGATCTTCTCGCGCGAGAACACCTCGGAGATATCGCGCAGCAGGCCCTGGCGGTCCTGCGCCAGGATGAACAGGTCGACCGGGTACACGGTCTCGATCCCGGCCGTGCCCCACTCCACCTGGATCACGCGCTCGGGCGACTTGGCCTGCATCTCGGCGAAGTTCTTGCAGCTGAGGCGGTGGATCGAGACGCCCTTGCCGCGCGTGACGAAGCCGACGATCGGGTCCGGCGGCGCCGGCTTGCAGCACTTGGCCAGCAAGGTCATCAAGCCCTCGGTGCCGACCACCAGCACGCCCGACTTGGCGCCCTGCTCCACGCTCGAGGCGCGGCTCTTGTTGACGACCGCCGCGTCTTCCACGGGCGCCGGCTCGGCATTCTCGTGCAGCGCCGCCTCTACATGGCGCAGGCTGAACTTGTCCTTGCCGACCTCGATGAACAATTCGTCCACCTTGGCGAAGCCGAGCTTGTGCGCCAGCAGCTCGAGGTTGACCGCGGTCTTGCCCTCGCGCTGCAGGGATTTCTCGACGGCGGCGCGGCCCTGGGCCAGGGTCTCGGCCTGGTCCAGCGCATGGAACCAGGCGCGGATCTTGGACCGGGTACGACTGCTGGCCGCGTAACCGGGACTGAGCCAGTCGCGCGACGGCCCCTGGCCGACGCTGCCGCCCTTGGCGGTGATGATCTCGCAGGTCTGGCCGTTCTTGAGCTGGGTATTCAGCGGCACCATCGTGCCGTCGATCTTGGCGCCGCGGCAGCGGTGGCCCACGTCGCTGTGCAGGTGGTAGGCAAAGTCGATCGGCGTCGCGCCGACCGGCAGTTCCAGCACCCGCGCCTGCGGCGTCAGCACGAAGATGCGGTCGTCCAGGCTGGTCGCCTTGAGCTTCTCGACCCATTCCTTCTGCAGGTCTTCCTGGCCGGCCACGGCGTCGGTGACGTCGGTCTTCCAGGCCAGCAGCTGGCGCAACCAGGCGATCTTTTCGTCGTAGGCCTGGCTCTTGAAGTTCGAGCCGCCTTCTTCCTTGTAGCGCCAGTGGGCCGCGATGCCGTACTCGGCGAAGTTGTGCATCTCGAGGGTGCGGATCTGCACCTCGAGCGGCCGCCCGTCGTCGGCCGTCACCACCGTGTGCAGCGAGCGGTAGCCGTTCGGTTTCGGGCGCGAGATATAGTCGTCGAACTCCTTCGGCACCGGGGTCCAGATATTGTGGATCACGCCCAGCACCGTGTAGCAGGTCTTGATGTCGGCCACGATCACGCGGAAGGCGCGCACGTCGTACAGCTCGGTGAAATCGAGCTCCTTGCCGCGCATCTTGCTCCAGATGCTGTAGATGTGCTTGGGCCGGCCCGACACCTCGGCCTTGATGCCGGCTGCCGCCAGCTCGCTTTGCAGGCGCTCGATCGACGAAGCCACGAAGCTTTCGCGCGACATGCGCTTTTCTTCGAGCATCTTCGCGATGCGTTTATACGTGTCCGGTTCGATGAAGCGGAAAGCCAGGTCTTCCAGCTCCCATTTCAGCTGCCAGATGCCGAGGCGGTTGGCCAGCGGCGCATAAAAGTCCAGCACCTCGCGGCCATAGGCGCGCGTGACGTCGTCGAAGCGTTTATGTTCGGCGAAGTAACGCAGGGTGGCGGCGCACGAGGCCAGCCGCATCAGCACCACGCGCATGTCGGTGGCCATCGCCAGCAGCATCTTGCGCAGGGTCTCGTTCTGGGCCGCGGCCTGCTGGGCCGCGTTCTTGCCGCTGCCCACCGGCGCCTGGCCGACGGTCAGGTCGCGCAGGCGGATCAGCTGGTGCACGCCCTGCACCAGCGCCGCGACCTCGGGGCCGAAGCGCTCCTCGATCGTACCGAAGGTGGAGGGCTCCATCAGCGCCAGCTCGAACAGCAGGCCGGCGATGCGGGTCTCGGCGTCGGTGTTCAGGTAGGCCAGCGTGCCGGCCGCCCCGAGCGAGAATTCGAAGGCGCCCTGGCCCGAGGCCGCGACCCGCTCGCCGTAGCCGGCTTCGGCGTAGTCGAGCGCCGCGTGCACGCGCACGCAGTCGTCCAGGCTCAGGCCCTGGACCAGGCCGCTATTGACGTCGCCCAGCAGGGCGGTCGATACCATATGAACGGTTTAACGCAGGCCGGCGACGACGCAGACCTCTACCAGGCAGGCAGGGTTGGCGAGCTTCGCTTCGACCGTCGCGCGCGGCGGGGTGTGGCCCTGGGCGACCCATTCGTCCCACACGCTGTTCATGCCGGGGAAGTTGTCCATGCTGGAGATGAAGATCTGGCAGCTGAGGATGCAGGTCTTGTCGCTGCCGGCTTCGGTCAGCAGGCGGTCGACGTGGCCCAGCACTTCGCGCATCTGGCCCTCGATGCCCTGGCTGGTGTCTTCGGCGATCTGGCCGGCGAGGTAGACGGTGTCATTGTAGATGGCCACTTCGGACAGGCGTTTGCCTACGTGCAGTCGTTTGATTTCCATGATCTCTTTCTTGTATGTGTATGTGTAAAACGAACCCGATGGGCTCAACCGAGGAGAAATTCGCGCGCGATCGCGATCTGGTCGTCGTGCACGAAGGTCGGCGCATGGCCCACCCCGGGGATTTCGACCAGGCGCGGACGCGGTCCGCGTTGCGTCATCTGCTGCGCGGTCTCGCGCGACAGCAGGTCGGAATGCTCGCCGCGCACCAGCAAGGTGGGGCAGCGGATCGCATCCCAGGCCGCCCATAGCGCGGCCTCGTCCAGGGCGGCGCGTTCCGGGGTGATGGCCCGGAACGGCTGCGCCAGGTTCAAGTCGTAGTGGCGCTCCCACTGGCCGTCGCTGCCCTGGCGCAGCACGTCGGCGGCCAGCTTGCGCCATTCGTCGTCGGAGTGCGGCCCGAACGATGCCGAGACCGCCTTCACGAATTCGGCGCCGGCGGCAAAGCTCGGGAAGCGCACATCCTGGCCGATGTAGTCGCCGATGCGCTGCAGCGCCGCGCCGTCGAGCACCGGACCGATATCGTTGAGCACCAGCTTCTTCACCGGGCTGTCCTCGAGCGAGGCCAGCGCCATGCCGATCAGGCCACCCATCGAGGTGCCGAACCAGGCGACGTCTTCATTGCCGGCGCGCGCCGTGACGCGCGCCACCAGGGTCACCATGTCGGCCACGTATTGCGGCACCGTGTAATAGGCCGGATCGCGCAGGCGGCCCGAGCGGCCACGGCCCACGATGTCCGGGCATACCACGCGGTACTCGCCACACAGGGCGCGCGCCAGGTGGTCGAAGTCGTCGCCGACACGGGTCACGCCATGCACGCACACCAGCACCTTCGGATTGTCCGCGTCGCCCCATTCCTTGTAGGCGACGCGGTGCAGCCCGGCCGGCGAGCTGCACTGGACGCTGTTTAATCTGGGTTCAGACATCGTGACTCCATCATGACAATATGCACCTGCCGGTTGGCGGCGGCTCGGCAATTCACCATCGCAAAGGCGTTGCGATTAGAATTCTACCAATTCTGAAGAAGTTCCCCCGATCACCTTCACATAGAGGACTCCATGAAATCCAGCACGCTCAGTGGCAAAACGGCTCTCGTCACCGGTTCGACCTCGGGCATCGGCCTCGGGATCGCCCGCTCGCTGGCCGAGCAAGGCGCCAACATCGTGTTCAACGGCTTCGGCGACGCCCAGCAGATCGAGAAGCTGTACACCGACACCGGCGCCGAGTTCGGGGTGCAGACGGCCTACCACAATGCCGATATGTCGAAGCCGGACGAGATCGAGGCCATGATGGCCTATGCGCAAGAGAAATTTGGCGGCGTCGATATCCTGGTCAACAATGCCGGCATCCAATACGTGGCCTCGGTCGAGGACTTCCCCACCGAGAAATGGGACGCCATCATCGCGATCAACCTCAGCTCGGCCTTCCACACGACCCGCCTGGCCCTGCCCGGCATGAAGCAGAAGAACTGGGGCCGCATCATCAACCTGGCCTCGGTGCACGGGTTGGTGGGTTCGGTGCAGAAATCGGCCTATGTCGCCGCCAAGCACGGCCTGATCGGCTTGACCAAGGTGACGGCGCTCGAGACGGCCCAGACCGGCGTGACGGCCAACGCGATCTGCCCCGGCTTCGTGCTGACCCCGCTGGTGCAGAAGCAGGTCGACGACCGCGCCGCGCGCGACGGGCTGGACAACGATGCGGCGCGCCGCGCGCTGCTGTCCGAGAAACAGCCGTCCGGCGAATTCGTCACGCCGGAAGAACTGGGCGCGCTGGCCGTGTTCTTCTGCAGCCCGGCGGCCGACCAGGTTCGCGGCGTGGCCTGGAATATGGATGGGGGCTGGGCTGCGCAGTAAGCCCGGGATGGCAAACGACAGCGGCGCCGGCGACGGCATCGACACCCTCAGCCGCCTGCTGTCGCTGTTCACCCTGCGCACCTCGCTCGACATCCGCTGCGCGCTGGCCGCGCCGTGGGTGCTGGAACAACCTGCCGCCACGCCCGGCGTGGCGCCCTATCACCTGATCGTCGAGGGCGAGGCCGCGGTCGACACGCCCACGGGCGAACGCATCGCCCTGCACGCCGGCGACATCGTCGTGTTCCCGCAGGGCGGCGCGCACCGCCTGCATGCGGGGCCGCCGGAACGGGCGCAGCCCTTGATGGACGTGCCCGGCCCCGCGCCGCTGCGCTGGGTGGCGAATGGCGGCGACGGCGCGCCGACCGGCATCCTGTGCGGCCAGTTCGTGTTCGACGAAGGCGCGCGCCGCGTGCTGCAGCCGGCGCTGCCCGCCGTGATTGTCGTGCACGCATCGACGCGGCCCGATTTCGCCGGACTGCTGGCGCTGGTGACGATGCTGCGCAGCGAGGCCGACAGCGCCCGGCCCGGCGCCGCCGCCGTGGTGGAGCAACTGTCCGGCGCGCTATTTACCCTGCTGCTGCGGGCCTGGCTCGACGACGGCCCGACCACGCCCGGCCTGCTGGCGGTGCTGGCCGACCGCCGCCTGGGCGCCGCGCTGCGCCTGATGCTGGCCCAACCCGAGCGGCCGTGGCTGGTGGAAGACCTGGCCGCGGCCTGCTTCATGTCGCGCGCCACCTTCGCGCGCCTGTTCCGCCAGCTGGCGGGCACGACGCCGCTCGATGCGCTGGTGCAGCTGCGCATGACCCAGGCAGCGCAGTGGCTGGCGCGCGACACCCGACCGGTCGCGGCGATCGGCTACCAGTCCGAAGCGGCGTTCAACCGCGTGTTCAAGCGCAGCTACGGCGTCGGGCCAGGCGCGTGGCGCCGTGCAGCAATGGCGGCTTCTCGCTAGCGCGCACTCTCCCAAACGATGGCGTGGCACAACGTCATCTCCCTGCTTTTCTCCTCTGCACCCGCACGGTGCATTGCCGCTCGTCATGCGCTGGTGCAGTGCAGCATGCGGATTTCCACAATAGCCCGCTGAGAACGAATGCTCCAACATGGAACAACCACCAACCTCGTTGAAGAGTTGTCATGAAGAAGCCATTTTATAAAGTGCTGTACGTCCAGGTGCTGATCGCCATTGTGCTTGGCGTGTTGCTGGGGGTGTTCTACCCCGAACTGGGCACCGCGATGAAGCCATTGGGAGACGGCTTCATCAAACTGATCAAGATGATCATCGCCCCCGTGATCTTCTGTACCGTCGTCGCCGGCATCGCCGGGATGCAGGACATGAAGAAGATCGGCCGCGTCGGCGGCAAGGCGCTGATCTACTTCGAGGTCGTGTCGACCTTCGCGCTGGCCATCGGCCTGATCGTCGCCAACCTCGCCAAGCCGGGCGCCGGCTTCAACGTCGATCCGGCCCACCTCGATTCGAGCTCGATCGCGCAGTACACCACCAATGCGCATGCCCAGACGACCACCGAATTCATCATGCACATCATCCCGACCACGTTCGTGGATGCTTTTGCTACCGGTAATATCCTGCAGGTGCTGCTGGTCGCGATCCTGTTCGGCTTCGCGCTGTCGATGATGGGCGAACGCGGCCGTCCGGTGACCAAGTTCATCGACGACATCGCCCACGTGATCTTCGGCATCGTCAACATCGTCATGAAAGTCGCCCCGCTCGGCGCCTTCGGCGCGATGGCCTTCACCATCGGCAAATACGGCCTCGAATCGCTGGTGCCGCTGGCCAAGCTGATGGGCTCGTTCTACCTGACCTGCGCGCTGTTCGTGTTCGTCGTGCTGGGCCTGATCGCCAAGTTCACCGGCTTCTCGATCTTCAAGTTCATCAAGTACATCAAGGAAGAACTGCTGATCGTGCTGGGCACCTCGTCGTCCGAAAGCGCCCTGCCGAACCTGATGCGCAAACTGGAAAAACTGGGTTGCTCGAAGCCCGTCGTCGGCCTCGTGGTCCCGACCGGTTACTCGTTCAACCTGGACGGCACCAATATCTACATGACGATGGCGGCCCTGTTCGTTGCCCAGGCGACGAATACCGACCTGACCCTGACCCAGGAACTGACCATCCTGCTGGTGGCGATGCTGACCTCGAAAGGCGCGTCGGGCATCACCGGCGCCGGCTTCATCACCCTGGCCGCGACCCTGGCCGTGGTGCCGACGATTCCCGTGGCCGGCATGGCGCTGATCCTCGGCATCGACCGCTTCATGAGCGAAGCGCGCGCCCTGACCAACTTCATCGGCAACGGTGTCGCCACCGTGGTCGTGTCGAAGTGGGAAAAAGAGCTGGATTCGGCCCGCATGGACGATGTGCTGAGCGGCCGCGTGAAAGTCGAAGACCAGGCCACCGGCCTGAAGGAAGTGCGCGAAGCGGCTTGATCTCCTTCCCCGCGCAGTTCAGCGAAAGCCGTGCCCTGGTGGCGCGGCTTTTTTTTCGCACCCGAAAATTTTCCGGTCTGCTATATTGCCCGCATCCTTACTGCCCATCGCACCCATGCAAGTTGCCGCCATTCCCGACAACGAAGCTGCACGCCTGGCCGCGCTGTACGAATTGCTGATCCTCGACACGCCGCCCGAAGAGCGCTTCGACAGGATCGCCGCTTTCGCGGCCCAGGAGTTCGAGGTGCCGATCGCGGTCGTCACGCTGGTCGATGCCGAGCGCCAGTGGTTCAAGGCCAAGGTCGGTATCGATGCCTGCGAGACCGGCCGCGACATTTCGTTCTGCGCGCACGCCATCCTGCAGGAAGACATCATGGTCGTTCCCGATGCGCAGGCGGACCCCCGCTTTGCGCAAAACCCGCAGGTAACCGGGAACCCGCACATCCGCTTCTATGCAGGCGCCCCCTTGATCCTTCCCTCCGGCCTGCGGCTCGGTACGCTGTGCGTGGTCGACACCCGCCCGCGCACCTTCGATGCGCTCGATTTGGGCATCCTTGGCACGTTGCGCGATCTCGCGGTGATGGAACTGGTGCGCAGGGAGGAGAATGACGATGCCTGACAGCCACATCCTGCTGGTCGAACCGGAGCCGATGTTGCGCCGCACCGTGGTCATGACGGCGCGCAGCCTCGGCATGAGCCAGGTGCACGAAGCGGCCAGCAACGACGCCGCGCTGCGCATGCTGCGCTCGCGCACTTTTCATGGCGCCGTGGTCGCCGTCAGCTGCATCGGCAGCGGCGCCGACCGCCAGTACGACCTGGGCCTCATCGACCGGCTGCGCGCCGAGGATCCTCCCGGCAAGACGATGCCGATCGCCATCATGGCCGAGCAGGCCACGGCGGAATTGCTGACGGCGCTGCGCGACCGCAATATCAGCCGCGTGATTCTCAAGCCGTTCCGCGCCAAGGTGCTGCTGGAAACCATCGAGAAATTCGGCGCCCTGCCCCGCAAGTCCTGAGTCGCCGTTCGGCGCGGCATTGCCCCGCACTATCCAGCCCGCATGATCGCGCGAATTGATGTAGACAACTCAATCTAGACAGGATAATCTAGTTTCATCCTGAACAGACGAGGTCACATCATGCCGCGCTCACCCGACGCCCCCAAGCCCACGCCCGCCGAACTCGACCTGCTGCAAGTGCTGTGGCCGCTCGGCGCGGCCACCGCCAAGCAGGTGCACGAGGCGATGCTGCCGCAACGTCCCGACGTGACCTATGCCACGGTGCTGCGCCTGATGCAGGTCATGCACGGCAAGGGCCTCTTGAACCGCGACGAGAGCGAACGCTCCCACGTGTATGCGCCGGTGCATGAACGCGACGCACTGCAGACCAATCTGCTGCAAGACCTGATGCAGCGCGCCTTCTCCGGCTCGGCCAAGGCGCTGGTGCTGGCCGCGCTGAAAAGCGGCATCTCGAAGAAGGAGCGCGCGGAGATCGAGCAATTGCTGAAGGACGAGGACAAGCGATGAACGCCCTCGACCTCGTCGACAGCATCGGCTGGACGCTGATCCACTTCAGCTGGCAGGGCGCGCTGGTCGGCGGCCAGACCGCGCTCGCACTCGCCTTGCTGCGCAAGGCGCGCCCCGAGACGCGCTACCTGGTCGCCTGCAGCGGCCTGCTGCTCTGCCTGGCCTGGCCGGCGACCGAACTGTTCATCCGCCTGACGGGCGACAGCGGCGCCAATGGCGGCTTCGCCATCGTGCTGGCTGGCACCGCGTCCGGCGTCGTCCAGGACAGCGGCTGGAGCGGCCTGTTCCAGCGCAACCTGGCCTGGATCGTCGGCGCCTGGGGCCTGTGCGCGCTATTCCTGGCGCTGCGCATGATCGCCGGCCTGCTGTGGCTACGGCACGCGGCCACGCACGAAGCACACGACCCGGCCTGGCAGGCGCGCGTCGACCGGCTCGCAACGCAATTCGGCCTGGCGCGGCCAATCCGCCTGCGCATCGTCGATCGCCTGGCCAGCCCGGTCACGGCCGGCTGGTGGCGGCCGGTGGTGCTGGTGCCGGCGTCGCTGGTGACGAGCATGCCGCCGCACCTGCTGGAAGCGCTGCTGGCGCACGAACTGGCGCACATCCAGCGCCACGACTACCTGGTCAACCTGCTCCAGAACGTCATCGAATCGCTGTTGTTCTACCACCCGGCAGTCTGGTGGATCTCGCGCCGTATCCGCGTCGAACGGGAACAGATCGCCGACTCCATCGCGGCAAGGCAACTGGGCGAACCGCGCCGCCTGGCCCTGGCCCTCTCCGAACTGGAAAAGCTCCAGTTCTCCACCCACCACCTGGCCCAGGCGGCCAACGGAGGAGATCTCATGTCACGCATCAAGCAACTGGTTCGTCCCGACACCGAAGCGCTGAACTGGAAGGCCGCGATTCCGGTCCTTGGATTTGCCCTGGCCGGCCTGGCCGGCTGCGCCCAGACGCCGGCGTCCAGTCCGGTCATGGCAAAAGCCGACAGCATCGTCAACATCCCGGTCGCGCAATTCAACTCCTGCGAGCGGCCCAAGTATCCGGCCGAGGCGCTGGCGCGCGATATCCAGGGCACGGTGACGCTCGGCTTCCTGGTCAGCGCCGAAGGCAAGGTGCAGGGCACCACCTTGCGCAAGTCGAGTGGCGACACCTCGCTCGACGAAGCGGCGCGCACGGCGCTGGCCAAGTGCACCTTCACGCCCGGCACGGTCGATGGCAAACCCACTGAGCAATGGACTGAGGTACAGTACGTCTGGGTTTCTAAATGAGAGAAAAGGAAGAGTAATGCGATTCAAGGAGCGCATCCCCGCCCCTGCACGCCAGTCCGGACACCATGGCACATCGGTCCTCGCCATGGGACTGGCGACCATGGTCCTGGCCGGCTGCACCCAGACGGCGCCGGTCAATCCCTTCGCCGAGATGCCGGACAGTGTCACCACCGAACCGGTCGTGAATTTTAAATCGTGCCGCAAGCCGGTGTATCCGGCGCAAGCGCTGGCCGCCAAGGCCGAAGGCACGGTCAACCTCGCCTTCCTGGTGCGCGCCGACGGCACGGTGCGCGAAGCGGTGGTGCGCAAGACCAGCGGCAACGCCTCGCTGGACGAAACGGCGCGCGCGGCGCTCGCCAAGTGCAGGTTCCAGCCGGGTACCGTGAACGGTGCGCCGAAGGAGCAATGGACTGAGCTGAAATACGCGTGGGTGCCGGAATGACGGCGCTGACTATCCGCATGCCTGCGGCGCTGGGCCTGGCCGTCGTCGTCCTGGCCGGTTGCGCGCAGGCGCCGGTCTCGGAACCGGCCGCTCCAGCGCCAGACGCGGCGCAGCAGCCAATCATCGACTTCGCCACTTGCCAGCGGCCGGTTTATCCTCCAGAGGCCGCCGCCAGGAAGATCGAGGGCACATCGACCGTCGGCTTCCTGGTCGATCCCAACGGCAAGGTGGTCAGTTCGCGGATCTATACCTCGAGCGGCGACGCCTCGCTCGACGAAGCGGTCCGCAGCGCGATTTCGCAATGCACCTTCAGGAAACCGCTGACCGACAAGGGGAAGCCGGTCCGCGCCTGGATTCCGATCATCTACGACTGGAAGATGGATTGAACGTCAATCGGACCGCAGCAACGACAAAGGGCGCTGGAATCCAGCGCCCTTTGTCATGACAGGCCGTGCAGCGCTTACAGCGCCGACGTGTCCAGTTCGCAGCCGGTGACCGCCACGAGCTCGTCACGGCTCACGCCCGGCGCCAGTTCGACCACCTTGAGGCCGGTGTCGGTCACGTCGATCACGCCGAGGTCGGTGATGATGCGGTCGACCACGCCCACGCCGGTCAGCGGCAGGTCGCATTTCTTCAGGATCTTGTGGCTGGTGGAGCCGTCCTTGGCGGTGGCGACGTGTTCCATCACGACCACCACGCGCTTGACGCCGGCGACCAGGTCCATCGCGCCACCCATGCCTTTTACCATTTTGCCCGGGATCATCCAGTTGGCCAGGTCGCCGTGTTCCGACACCTGCATCGCGCCCAGGATCGCCAGGTTGATCTTGCCGCCGCGGATCATGCCGAAGGAATCGGCCGAGCTGAAATAGGCGGCGCCCGGTAGCGCAGTCACGGTCTGCTTGCCGGCGTTGATCAGGTCGGCGTCGACTTCTGCTTCGGTAGGGAACGGGCCGATGCCCAGCAGGCCATTCTCGGACTGCAGGAAGACTTCGATATCCTTGGGTACATAATTGGCGACCAGGGTCGGCAAGCCGATGCCCAGGTTCACATAGAAGCCGTCCTGCAGCTCCCGGGCCGCGCGCGCGGCCATTTCATCACGAGTCCATGCCATGTTGTAGTCTCCGAATATATGGGTTCAAGCGCGCACGGTGCGCTGTTCGATGCGCTTCTCGGGCGTCGGATTGTGGACGATGCGGTGCACGAAGATGCTGGCCAGGTGCACCTGGTCCGGATCGATCTCGCCGATCTCGACCAGTTTCTCGACTTCCACGATACAGACCTTGCCTGCCATGGCCACGTTCGGATTGAAGTTGCGCGCGGTCTTGCGGAACACCAGGTTGCCGGCGCGGTCGGCCATATAGGCCTTGACCAGCGATACGTCGGGGAACAGCGCGTGCTCCATCACGTAGTGCTCGCCGTTGAACTCGCGCGTCTCTTTGCCATCGGCCACGATGGTGCCATAGCCGGTCTTGGTGAAGAAGGCCGGGATGCCGGCGCCACCGGCGCGCAGTTTCTCGGCCAGGGTGCCCTGCGGCGTGAATTCGAGTTCGAGTTCGCCGGCCAGGAACTGGCGCGCGAATTCCTTGTTCTCGCCGACATACGACGAAATCATCTTCTTGATCTGGCGCGTTTCCAGCAACTGGCCGAGGCCGAAGCCATCCACGCCGGCGTTGTTGGAAATGGCGGTCAGGCTCTTGACGCCCGAATCGCGCAATGCCGCGATCAGGGCTTCCGGAATGCCGCACAGGCCGAAGCCGCCCACGGCGATGGTCTGGCCGTCTTGAACGATGCCGGCCAGTGCCGAACGCGCGTCAGGATAAACTTTATTCATACCCGTCCCTTTTATAGGTTAAGCCAAAGCTCTTCTGTACTACTGAGTAGACTCTCAGCATAGAATAATCATAACCCGTGCACAATACCGTAGAACTACGGCCCTCCTTTATCCATACCACCGCGAATGAACACTGCTGTCGATCTACCTCAGAAGAATCCGCCTTGCGCCATCGATTACGAGATGATCTTCCAGCATGCGCCAGTCGGCATGTGTGTCTCGGTCGACCGGGTGATCCAGACCTGCAACGGCGCGCTGGCGGCCATGTTCGGCTATGCCGACGGCAAGCTGGATGGGCAGTCGTTCAGCGTGCTGTATCCGACCATGGACGAGTTCCTGCGCACCGGCGACCGCATCATCCCCATCATGAATTCCAGAGGACGCTATTCGGACGAGCGCATCATGCGTCGCGCCAATGGCGAGCTGTTCTGGTGCCATGTGACGGGCCGGGCATTGAATCCGCTGGAGCCGCTGGGCGCCGGCGTATGGACCTTCGAGGACGTGAGCGAGAAGCGTCCGGTGACGGCGGAGCTGACGCCGCGCGAGCGTGAAATCGCGGCACTTCTTGTCGAAGGAAAGACCAGCAAGATCATTGCGCGCGAAACCGACCTCAGCCCGCGTACGGTGGAGATGCACCGGGCCAGCCTGATGCGCAAGTTTGCGGCATCGACGTCAGTGGAATTAGTTCACAGACTCATCGGTGGAAATTGAAACATGAAATCAATGATAACCAGGCGTTCAATATTTAGAATGCAAGAGCTCGGTGGATTGGGTGTCGGGAGCCATATGTCCCATTCAAAATCTTTGACAGCTCATCTGTAAATTCTCGCCCTTTACTCTGCAACTCCTTAAATGCATGAGTATGAGTAACACTATTTTGCGTAACGGAATTTAACTCTCGACGCATTTCTGGGGAGGAAATTTTTTCCAAAAAATTGTCATATAAGGCCAGTGCAGAATCCGCATTAGATCCACATATAGTCCTGACGCGCTCAATTGGTGTTTGCTCAAACAACTCCATCAACCGCTCAACCTTTGCAGTTGGAGTTAGCCCGACCGTCTGCGCTATTGCCATGATTCCACTAAAGTATAAAAACTGGCGAGAATATCGAAGCTTAATGTAGCGCAACCCCCATTCTTTCTGCTTTTCTACTGTCTTGAATTCGAAATCCACACAAATAGTTCGATAGTAACGAATTACATCATTCAACAAAAAACGAGTTAAATGAGGCGCGGCGATATGTTCCGAAACATACCTCATCAACACTTCACGACGATACTGCGTGAAGGTGGGCTCAGAGGTCAGCCAAGCGCCCTCAAGCAAAAATAAAATACGCCTCGTAATCTTTGAATTCTCATCAGCGTTACCGCCAATATCCGTCAACAACGCTAATCTTGTCTCACAACCTCCGGCACCGAACGCTCCGTCGGCTGATGGTGCTTTCCCTACTATCCTCGCAATGTCAGACTCCTTCGACCGAAGAAATTCAGTCGCCCGGTTTACACTTGCTTGGTCATCTCCAAAGAAAAAATAGTCGATATCGGACTCATCAGACGCCTCGCCACGAGCCAAAGAGCCACCTACGACAATCGAAAAAGTAGGATCTTCACTCGCCAACACCCCTCTTAGCGCATTGATTTTTTGCAACGAGTGCTCTTTAGCAGTTTGAATATATTCCATAGCTTAAATGAGAGACTTTGTTAAAGAAGATATTTTTAATTTTCTTGAAGGTGGGTGCAAAAGTATTGATTTCTTAAATTTTACAACCTTATATCGCCTCGAAAGCGAATCGTAAGATGATACTTTCTCCAGAGTGTCAACTTCAAATTTGCGTACTTTGATGTCCACCTCGATAGAATCATGCCCCTCGTTAGTGGCAGCCGCAAATTTATTTAAAAAATGTCGCTCAGTTAAATAGAAATCATCCGGCGAAAGATTTTTACATGAACCGATTCTATTACGCGCCCAATAGTCAGCAGCAACTCCATCCTTACTATAGATCATTAACCAATAGAAAGCATCCTTCTCACTCCAGAACCTGTCAACAATTGAGGTCGAATCAAAGTCACAATCAATAAATGCGTCCAACACAGAGATTGGATTAAAAAACTGCTTCCTAACATAACTCCCTCCCCGCCAAATAGCCTCAATTGTATCAACATTAATTGGAGAAGAGAAGATTCTTCCTCGTGAAGATGTATCGCCACAGGATATTAAATTTATAATTTCATCGACATCTATCTTGAATCCAGCTAGCGCAGAACTCACCCCTCGACCAATCGCAACTTTGCCCTTTAGAATATTCTCAGTTGCAATATGATGATCTAGCCCAAACCTTTCTACAAACAAAGGCTCAATAGAGTGCGACAACGGCGCATGGCCAATATCATGAAGCAATGCTGCTGCAACGATCTTAATTCTATCAACCGCCGCAAATCCTAATTTCTTTGCATAATGCTGGGCAAGCAATGCAACCCCAATACTATGATCAAACCGATTATGCCTACGTTTTGAATATGCTGGAGTTCTCTCAACTGCCCCTAAAAAGGAGATGCCTTTCAATCTCTGAAAAGCTGCAGTCTCACATATAGAAACTATCTCGCCGTCCTCAAATAAGCGGATAATATCCTCATGTGAATATTTAAACTTCAGACAATCTTCCATCACTTCTCTAAATTTGCAGTGCAATGTTTCCAAATGCACAATTTGTGGAGCGTACCCGCTATCGTTTACAAGGATACACCAGATGAAAGCGCGCTGAGACTTTGCGTGTCGTTAATTCGATGTGCGCTATCTAACGGCTGTTGCAGCTCGCAACACTTCCGGCAACGGCGCTGACTTGCCCACCGTGAAATCGACCCACACCACCTTGGCCGCGCCTTCAGCATGCAGTTCTCCCGGCTGGCCTTCGGCATCGACCAGGCGGATCTCGTGCGATACCTCGACACTGGAACGCCCCGGCGGCGACACGAAGGTGCGCACCTCGATATCCGCCGGATAGGTCAGCTGCTTGAGGAAATTCATCGAGGCATTGACGATCACCGGCCCCTCGCCGCGCGCATCCGGCAGCCCGCCGACCTGCTCCAGCCAGGCAATCCGCGCCGACTCGATGTAGCGGAAATAATTCGTGTTATTGACATGCCCCATGGCATCCATATCGCCCCAGCGAATCGGCATGCGCATGGTGTGAACCCACTTCTTGCTACTCATTACCTGTCTCAGCTTTATAAAATTATTGCGCCGTCATGCCGTCGTCGGCCGTGATGATGGCGCCGTTGATGAAATGGGCTTCTTCCGCCGCCAGCAGCAGCAGGAGCCCGTCGAGGTCTTCCGGCTTGCCCGGGCGCTTGCGCGGCAACATCTCGATCAGCTTGCGGCCGGGTTCGGTGTCGAAATAATCTTCGTTCGAATCGGTGGCGATATAGCCAGGGCAGATCGCGTTGACATTGATGCCATATTTACCCCACTCCACCGCCATTGCCTTGGTCATCTGCACCACGCCGGCCTTGCTCATGCAATACACGCCGATGCGCGGCAGCACCCGCAGGCCGGCGACCGAGGCGATATTGACGATGCGGTGCTGCTTGCGCGGGTCGCCCTTGGCGCGCGCGATCATGCGCTTGGCGGTCTGCTGGGCCATGAAGAAGGCGCCGCGCAGATTGGTGTCCATGATGTAACCGTAGTCGTCCTCGCCGACATCCAGCAGGCGCTGGGTCGACGACACGCCGGAGTTATTCACCAGGATATCGATCGGCCCAGCCTCTGTCTCGGCATGGGCGATGGCCGCCTTGATGCTGCCCAGGTCGGTGACGTCGAGGCGCACCACGTGGGCAGCGCCGCCGTCGGCCTCGATCTCGGCCCGCAATTCCTTGAGGCGTTCGACCCGACGCGAGGCCAGCACGACCTGGGCCCCGGCCCCGGCCAGCGCCTTCGCGAAACGCGCACCGAGCCCGCTCGAGGCGCCGGTGACCATTGCAATCTTTCCTTCGAAGTTGACTTCAATCCCCACGTCTGGCTCCCCGGCTGCTGTCGCATCACCTCGCTGCGAAAGCATAATGATCCCACAAATGCCGAGTATTAGATTGCCCCAACTAATATTGCCTTTACAATGGCCGCCATATTGCATTCATCGATAAAAACCCGCACACTCGTGCTATTTTATAGATCGCTCCACTGAGAGCCTACAAGAAACCATGACAGAGACAAGCAACCTCATCGAACAATACGGACCGCGCGAAGCCATGGAATACGACGTCGTGATCGTCGGCGGCGGCCCTGCCGGCTTGTCCGCGGCGATCCGGCTCAAGCAGCTCGCAGCGGAACAGGACCGGGAAGTGTCGGTCTGCGTACTGGAAAAAGGCGGCGAACTCGGCGCCCACATCCTGTCGGGCGCGGTGATGGATCCGCGCGCACTGAACGAACTGATTCCGGACTGGAAAGAAAAAGGCGCACCGCTGAACACCGCCGTCCTTGAGGACCGCGTGATGTTCCTGACCGAGACCAAATCGTTCTCGACGCCCGTGTTCGCCATCCCGCCTGCCCTGCAAAACCACGGCAACTACATCGTCTCGCTCGCCAACGTGGTGCGCTGGCTGGGCCAGCAGGCCGAAGCGCTGGGCGTGGAAATCTTCCCCGGCTTCCCGGCCGCCGAGATCCTGTACAACGAAGACGGTTCGGTCAAGGGCGTGGCCACCGGCAATATGGGCGTCAACCGCGAAGGCGAGCCGGGCGCGGACTTCCAGCTCGGCATGGAATTGCACGCCAAATACACCTTCTTCGCCGAAGGCTCGCGCGGCCACCTGGGCCGCCAGCTGATGGCGAAATACGACCTGAACAAGGGCAAGGACCCGCAAACCTACGGCATCGGCATCAAGGAATTGTGGGAAATCGACCCGGCCAAGCACCAGCCGGGCCTGGTGATCCATACGGCCGGCTGGCCACTGCCGAACGACACCTATGGCGGCTCCTTCCTGTACCACCTGGAAAACAACCTGGTCGCGGTCGGCTATGTGGTGGGCCTGTCCTACCAGAACCCCTATCTGTCGCCGTACGAAGAATTCCAGCGCTACAAGACGCACCCGGACATCCGCGGCTTCTTCGAAGGCGGCAAGCGCATCTCCTATGGCGCGCGCGCGATCACGGCCGGGGGTTTGCAATCCTTGCCGAAGACCGTGTTCCCGGGCGGTGTTCTCATCGGCTGCGACGCCGGCTTCCTGAACACCAGCCGCATCAAGGGCAGCCACGCCGCGATCAAGACCGGCATGCTGGCCGCCGAGGCCGCATTTGCGGCGCTGGGCGAAGGCCGCCAGGCGGACGAGCTGGCCGCCTTCCCGGCCGCCTTCGAGAAATCGTGGCTGCATGAAGAACTGCATATCGCGCGCAACTTCAAGCCGTGGATGAGCAAGGGCCTGATCCTGGGCACGATCATGACCGGCATCGACCAGATCGTGTTCCGCGGCAAGGCGCCCTGGACCCTGCACCACAAGCATGCCGACCACGAATGCCTGAAGCCTGCTTCGCACTACAAGCCGATCGCCTATCCGAAACCGGACGGCAAGCTGACCTTCGACAAGCTGTCGTCGGTATTCATCTCGAACACCAACCACCGCGAGGACGAGCCGGTGCACCTGACGCTCAAGAACCCGAGCGTGCCGGTCGACGTCAACCTGGCCAAGTACGCCGGCCCGGAACAGCGTTACTGTCCGGCCGGGGTCTACGAGTTCGTCAAGCGCGAGGATGGCGGCGACCGGCTGCAGATCAATGCCCAGAACTGCGTGCACTGTAAAACCTGCGACATCAAGGATCCGACCCAGAACATCGTCTGGGTCACGCCGGAAGGCGGCGGCGGCCCCAACTATCCGAACATGTAAGGAGCGGCCGATGGCGACCACCACCTTGCACATCCGTTTGCGCGCCGTGGCGGCCGCCTGCCTGCTGGCTGTGGCCTCGCACGCCGCGGCCCAGGACGACGCCGCCCTGCGCAACGCCGTCCTGCTGGGCCACGAGACGGCGGCGGACACCAATATCACCTACCTGCGCGCGAGCGGCCAGGACCTCAAGCTGGATGTGTACTGGCCCTGGCGCGACCAGAAGGCGCGCCTGCCCGTGGTGATCAATTTCCACGGCGGCGGCTGGGTCGCGGGCAGCCGCGAGGGCCGCACGCTGTCGATGCTGCCCTATCTGCAGATGGGCTTTGCCGTCGTCAATGTGCAATACCGGCTGGCGAACGTGGCGCTGGCCCCGGCCGCGGTCGAAGACACGCTGTGCGCGTTGCAATGGGTCGGACGCAATGCCGAGCGTTACCGCTTCGACCTGGACCGGGTCGTCACCACCGGCGATTCGGCCGGCGGCCACCTGGCGCTGGCCACGGCCATGATTCCGGGCGATTCCCCGTTCGCAAACCAGTGCGCCTCGACCGAACCGACCTGGAGCGGCCCATACAGGAACGCCGCGCCGAAGGTGAAGGCGGTCGTCAACTGGTATGGCATCACCGACGTGGCCGACATGCTGCAGGGCCCGAACACCCGCTCGTATGCGGTGGCCTGGTTCGGCAGCCTGCCGGGACGCGCCGCGCTCGCGAAAGACTTGTCGCCCTTGAGCCACGTGCGCGCCGGCGGCCCGGCCGTGTTCACAATCCACGGCGATGACGACAAGCTGGTGCCCTATGCCCATGGTGTGCGCCTCAAGAGCGCGCTCGACAAGGCAGGCGTGAACAACGTCTTGCACACAGTCAAGGGTGGCGGCCATGGCGGTTTCAACCCTGAACAGCAGGTCGCCATCTTCAGCGAAGTCCAGGCCTTCCTGCGCCAGCAGGGCCTCCTCCCGGCGTCCCGCTGACTTCCGCTTTTACTGCTGACTTTGTCCGAGTTTTCCTACGCGGCCTCCGCCAATCCTCCGATTGGCAGGGGCCGCGATCGGCGTAGCATGGGTCTTCCAGACACCCGAACCAGGAGGCCAATATGGCTGAAAACAAAGGACATGGAGACAAAGCGCCGAATTATCCCGACATCGATGAGATGGGATCGGCAGCCAACCGGGCCGGCCAAAGTGCCGGTAATCAACAGAGCGCTGGCAAACAGCAACAAGCCGGCAAGCAGCAGGATCGCGATAATCAGAAGCAATCCATTGGCCAGCAGTCCGGCCAACAGCAGGGTAGCGGCAAGCAGCAAGACGTCGGCAACCAGCAGAGCGCCGGCGGACAACGGCAGAACCAGCAACAAGGCGGCCAGCATGCATCGGGCGGAACGCCCGCACTGGACGACCTGAATGCCGACCTCGACAGTCGTAACCGGGGGTCGCTGGGCAACGCCGCCCAGCAGATGGACCAGACGCGCGGCTGGGACGGCAAGCAGGACAAGAACCGTTGATGTGGCCATCGGCCACGCATGGCGCGGCCCGCAGTGCGGGCCGCGCTTTTTCATGCGCGCTCGCTGGCTAGCGCGCGGCGCTGCTGGCGTCCACGCCGAACCACTTGAGCGACAGGCGGCGCAGGCTGCCATCGCGGCGCGCCTCGGCCAATGCCGTGTCGACCGCTGCCTTGAATCGCGGACTGTTCTTGCGGAAAGCCACCCCGATGCGCACCACCTTGCCCACCCGCGGCCCGGCCTTGATCGGCAGCGCCGAATTCTTCAGCAGATAACTCACCATCAGGCTGTCGTCGAGCGACGCGTCGATGCGGCCGAAGGCCAGGTCTTGCAGGTTCTCGGGCACCGCCGGATAGCTCTTGACCACGATGCCCGCAACCTCCTTTGCCCGCTGTTCGAACACGCTGCCCTGGCGCACGCCCAGCCGGCGCCCCTTGAGGTCGTCCAGGTGGCGGTACGTGGCGCGCTCGTTCATGCGCACGATCAGCTGGAAGCCCGAGTAGGTATAGGGGATGGAAAAATCGTAGGCCCGCTCGCGCTCCGGCGTGATGATCACCTGGCTGATGGCCGCGTCAACCTTGCCGGATGACACCGCCGGCAAGACGGCGCTCCATTCGGTGAGCACGAATTGCGGCTTGAGCTTGAGCCGGCTGGCCACCAGGCGCGCGACCTCGATGTCGTAGCCGGTCAGGTTGCCGGTTTTCGGATCCTTGAAATTAAAGGGGGGATAAGTGCCTTCGACGGCGATGCGCAGGGCGCCGCGCGCCCTTGCCTCGTCCATCAGGTCCGCCGCCTGCGCGCCAGACATCCCGCTGGCGGCAAATGCCGCCGCCACGGCTGCGAGCGCAAACCGGCGCCGCCCCTTCCTTGTTACTACCTCGACCATCTAACTTCACCCCGAACCACGGTTAATGGCCCTTTATAACCGAAAAACACGGTCGGTGACTAGCTTATGACGATTCGTTTCTGTTCGCGCGCCGAGCGGTAGACGGCCTCGATGATGCGGATGTCGCGCAAGCCTTCTTCTCCCGGCACGATGGTCTCGCGATTTTCCTTCACGCATTGCGACATATGGTCGAGCTGGCCCACCCACTGGTTCGCGTACGGCCCCGGCGGCGGCGTGACCAGGGTCTTGTCGCTGCGCTCGCCGCCGACCCACATGCGCTGGCCGCTGTAGGCGGTGGCCGGTTCCAGTTCGATCCGGCCCTTGTCGCCCATCAGGATGAACTGGTTGCGGTTGGCGCTGTACATCGACATGCACGAACCGATGACGCCGGACGGGAATTCGAGCTGGAAGTCGATCATGTCTTCCACCTCGCGGAAGCGCGGGTCATTGCGGTCGGTGGTCTCCCTGGCAAACACGGCGGTCGGTTCCTCGCCCGTCATGTAGCGCGCCGCCTGCAGCGCATAGATGCCGATGTCCATCAGCGAACCGCCGCCCGACTGGGCCTTCTTCATGCGCCAGGTGTTGGGGTCGCGCGCGATGAAGCCGTGCTCGGAACGGAAGTAGCGCAGCTTGCCGATGGCGCCGCTGCGCGCCAGGCGGATCGCCTCGACGTTGTGCGGCTCGAAGCGCGAGCGGTAGCCCAGCATCAGTTTCTTGCCAGCCTTGCGGCAGGCGGCGATCATCTGCTCGCACTCCGCCACGCTGACCGCCATCGGCTTTTCGCACATCACGTGCTTGCCGGCCGCTGCCGCGCGGACCGTGTATTCGGCATGCATGAACACGGGCAGGCAGATGTAGACGATGTCGATGTCCGGATTGTCGCGGATGCTGTCGTAGTTCTGGTAGTTGTAGATGCCGCGTTCGGGCACGCCATATTCGGCCGCGACCTTCTTCGCCTTGGCCGGATCGCCGCTGACCAGCGCGACCAGTCGGCTGTGCTGGCATTCCTTGAACTGGGGGATGATGCGGCCCAGGCCATAGCCGCCCAGGCCGACGATGGCATAGCCCAGCTTGCGCCCGGGATTGGCCCAGGCCGGCATACCCACCGCGCCCGCAGCCAGCACGCCGCCCGCGGCCATCACCAGGCCGCGCCGATTCAGGTCGATCATTCACGTCTCCTCGTAGAATTATTCGTTCGAATGCCGTGCCGGCCCATCGGCGCCACGGGCTACAATCGCTTTCTTGATCAGGATACAATTGATCCGATTGAAATGATAGCGTTAACACCGCGCCAGGCCAAATACCGACAAGGAGACCATGCCGATGACCCGACCTTCCCGCCCTGCCCCGATTTCGTTGTTTCTTGGGCGCGCCCTGCTCGCCGCCGGCGTGGCCGCCGCCCTGCCTGCCGGGGCGCTGGCCGCCACGTGCGGCGGCAAGCCGCCCTCGGGCGAACTCAAGGCCGAGCGGATCGCCGCGATCAAGCCGTCGCGCAGCGAGCCGGGGCTGTACGAGGGGCCGGTATGGATCAAGGATGCACTGTATTTCTCGGATTTCAGCTTCGGCGAGGGCTTTCCTTCGCGCGTACGCAAGTTCTCGCCCGACGGCGCGGTGAGCACGGCACTGGAGGATGCCGGCAGCAATGGCCTGGCAGTCGACGCCAGCGGCGCGCTGGTCGCCGCGACCCACAAGTACAAGGCGATGTCGCGCTATGACCTCGCCAGCGGCAAGCGCGCGAGCATCGCCACGCGCTACCAGGGCCAGGTCTTCAATTCGCCGAACGATATCGCGATCGCGGCCGACGGCACGATCTATTTCACCGACCCGGATTACCAGAAGGCCGCGGCGCCCGGCGGCCAGCCGGTGACCGGCATCTACCGGATCGCCACAGATGGCACGGTCACGCTGGTCGACGGCACGCGCAAGAATCCGAACGGGATCGCGCTGTCACTGAACGGCGACATCCTGTACGTGAACGCGAGCGACGGCGCGGTGCGGGCCTATCCGATCAAGAATGGCGTACCGCAGCAGGGCCACGACCTGATCAAGGGCATCGAGAATGGCGACGGCATGACGCTCGACTGCCATGGCAACCTGTATGTGACTGAACACGGGCCGAAGCGGGTGCGCGTGTTCACGCCGCAGGGGCGCGAGCTGGCCACGATCCGCGTCGATGCCAATGTCACCAACGTCGCCTTCGGCGGCGCCGATGGCAAGACCCTGTACATCACCGGCGCCGGCGCCGTGTGGCAGCTGCGGCTGGATGTGACGGGCTTGCCCTACTGACGTATTACCAGGCGCGGCGGCCGGCCGCGCCGAAGTTGTGGCCGGTCACCAGCGTGGTGCTCTCGACCAGCATCGACAGGCCCAGGATCAGCTGCACCAGCCGATCGTCCGGCAACACCCAGATCTGGCCGCGCGGCTGCTCAGCATCGGTGGCGGCCGTGATCAGGGGGGCGATCCAGGCTGCATCCTGGTCGACGTCGAGCACGATCGCATCCTCCAGGGTCTGCATATGGACGGTGCCGCCCGGGGCCAGGGTAAAGCAGATGCCCACACCGGTCTCCTGGGGCCGGATCAGCTCTTGCATGGCGGCATTGTGTTCGTCGATCCAGAGTTCGACGTCCTGCGGCGTCTCGAGCGGCGTCCAGGGGCGGGGTTTGAAGCGGGGCGGGTCGGACGGATGGGTCATGTGCTGCACGGTTGATGGAACGGACCGTATCTTACGGGATTTCGACTGCCTGCGCGCGGTCTCCGCTAGGACTTTCCTGCTGCGTCTAGCTGTGTGACAATGTTGAACGACAACAACAAAGGTCTCGAAGGTGAAAGCAGTCCTCGCCGCTATTATCCTGTCCTGTTCCACGCTGGCCGCCGCGGCCACCCCAGTTCCCTATACCCTCGCCAATACCGAAGTGCGCGACGTGCGCGCCGGCAGCCTGGGGCGCGACTACCAGGTCTTCGTCGCCCTGCCGGATTCGTATTCAACCAGCAAGCGTAGCTACCCGGTCGTGTTCGTCGTCGACGCCGATTATGCGTTTCCGGTGGTGCGCAATATCGCTTCGCGCCTGAGCCGGCACGCGGACATGGAAGAAGCCATCGTCGTCGGCCTGTCGTATGCCAAGGGCGATGCCGCCGTCTTCAGCCGCCGCCGCGACTACACGCCCACCACGCCGCGCAAGCATGCCTACCGCTCCGACATGCCGGGCCGGGCGCCCGCCTTCGGCGAGGCATCCGCCTATGGGCGCTACCTGACCGGCGAGGTATTCCCCTTCATCGCACGCCACTACCGCGCCGACATGGCGCGCAAGATTTTCGTGGGCCATTCCTACGGCAGCCTGCTCGGCCTGCAGATGATGCTCGATGCGCCGCGCAGCTTCGAGCACTACGTGCTCGGCAGCCCGTCGCTGTGGTTCGATGCCGGCATCATGTTCGATCGCGAACAGGCTTATGCGGCGCGTCACAAGGATTTGCCGGCCAGCGTGTTCTTCGGCATCGGCAGCCTGGAGACGCTGGCGCCAGGCAAGAAGCGCTCGCGTTCGGAAGAGGATGCGGACATGGTGGCCGACCTGCGCGAATTCGATGCGCTGTTGAAGGGACGCGGCCACAAGAACCTGCACACCCGCCTGACCGTGTTCGCCGACGAAGACCATGCGAGCGTATTGCCGATGGTGGTCACCCACGGCTTGCGCAGCTATCTGTCCAGCGAGACGAAATGAGCTTCAGGACACATCGAGCGTGAGCAGCCGTGCGTCGACCTGGCCGCGGCCGACCAGCAGTTCGCCGACCGACACCGGCAAGGTAAAACGGCGCCGTCCGGCGCTGCCAGGATTGACGTAGAGCACGCCGCCACGCTCCTCGCAGGCCGGCTTGTGCGAATGGCCGGCAATGACCACGCGCACGCCCTGCGCCGCCGGGTCGATGGCGAGTTCCTTGAGGTCATGCAGTATGTGAATGGTGATACCGCCCAGGCTCAGCGTGGCGGTCTCGGGCAAGGCTTGCGCCCACTCCCCGTGGTCGTTATTGCCGCGCACTGCCGTGAGCGGCGCCACTTCGGCGAGCCGGTCGAGAATGGCCGGGTCGACGATGTCGCCGGCATGAACGATATGGCTGCTGCCCCGCAAGAAGTCAAGCGCCTGCGGGCGCAGCAGACCGTGCGTGTCGGAAATCAGGCCAACACGAATCGACACTCAGTGCCGCTTGCTGCTGGCCATCTTGGCCGTGGTATAGATCGAGTACAGCGCGGCCAGGCCCACCACCACATACACGATGCGGGTCAGCGCGGTCTCGGGACCGAAGAGCGTCGCGACCATGTCGACCTCGAACAGGCCGACCATCGCCCAGTTGAGACCGCCGATGATCAGGAGCGCCATTGCGATATAGTCGACGGCCGACATGGCCGAGCGCTCGCGCGCGTGGACGTTGACGCGGCGGTCGGGGATCGACCGGCGGTCCATGGTTGGTGCATTGATTGTTGCCATCACAGCCTCCTTGGAAAAGACGTGGGACAGCCGGGGTTGCCTGCCCCGGCACTTGACAACCATACTATCCCAAGTTACCGGACACGCTCGCACGCATCGGTAACAGGCTCCGTCACCCCTTCCAGGACCGCTCGAGCCCCGTATCGGCATGGATCCAGCCGCCGCGCGGGCCGGAGCGGTAGTAGTAGCCGACCCCGCCGCCGCGGAAGCTCTTGATCAGGCCGCCGAGCACTTCCTCGTTCAGCCCGGCGATGCGGATGTCGGCCGCCTTGCCCACCATGTGCAGTGACTGGCGCGCGGCCGGGATGCCCGCCTCGCGCAGGCGCTTGTTGGATTCCGGCGAGCGGTAGCCGGACAGGATCTCGAGCGGTTGCAGCAGGCCGTAGCGGGCAATGAAGGCCTGGGTGCTCCACAGCATCTCGAGCAGCTTGGGATCGATCTTCGCGGTGGCCTTGCCGTTGACGTCGCGCAGCAGGTGGCATAGCTGCTCGTAGGCGGAATCGATGACTTCGCCATCTTTCCAGTACAGCACGCTCGCGCGTTCGCCGCTGGCCGGACGGGTCACGGACAGCGTGCGCGGCTTGACCCAGAAATCCAGGTCGAGCGCCTGCGAATCGAACAGGTCGGGCGGCGGTTGGAGATCGGTGGCGACGGCGGCCAGCGGCGCCCCGAGGGCGCCCAGCGCGGCCAGGCGGGCGCTGTGATGAAGAAAGTCTCTGCGTGAAGCCATGGGTGCGGATCCGTTACTCGACAATTGCGATAGTCCGTACTATAGCGTATCCGACAAGCATGCAGAAGTGTTCACGAAGCGTGCAAATGTTATCGGTTTGTTGCGGGTTTGCTGCAAGTACGCGCAGGACGCGCGTATTTATTCGCCGCAGTTGCAGAAGCGCTTGCGCGCCGCCGGATCGCAGGCGCCGTCCAACCGCTTCCACAGCAGGTCGCACTCGAGGCCGAAGCAGGCTTTCTCCTTGCCGGCATTGATATAGCCGTGACGCTCGAAGAACAGGCTGGCGCCGGCCGGGCTGTGCAGGTGCAGCTTGCTGATATTCCAGTCCCGCGCCTGCCGTTCCACCGCATCGAGCAGCGCGCGGCCGACGCCGCAGCGCAGGGCCTCCGGCAGCACATAGCACAGCGCTACCTTGCCGGCTTGCGTCAACAGGGTCAGGCCAACCAGTTCGCCTTCGCTCTCGGCGACCATCGCATAATTGGTGGGCGAAGCAAACCAGGTGACGACGTTGGCCGGCGTCTTGTTGCCGAGCCAGGCGTCGAGCACGCTGGGCTGGTCCTGGTGGTCGGCGCGGCAGCCCTCTTCGATCGAACGGCGCAGCAGGGTGCAGGCGGCCGTTGCATCGTCAGGGACAGCCCTGCGGATTTCAATACGCGTGGACATCAATCATCTATTTGAAAACAGTCATGAACGAACGATGACGCGGCATCGCACGGCCTCGACTATACACCGAAAGTAAGAGACCCTGCTGGCGACACGGACAAGCGTGCCTGCCGCATAACCATATGACGAAACTATCGTTCCGTTTGTCGCGTGGATTAGGGAACATGCACTCTGTCACTACAACTTCCAAAGCGAGAAAAAACAATGCGCGACACCACCCCGAACACGCTGCGCCGCTCCCTCCTGGCACTGGTCCTGGCCGCCGGCGGTGCACTGCCTCTGCAGGCCAGCGCGGCCGACGCCGAACTGCTGAACGTGTCCTACGACGTGGCGCGCGAACTCTACAAGGAAGTGAATCCCGCCTTCATCGCCGCCTACAAGCAGCAATCCGGCCAGGCCGTGACCATCAAGCAATCGCACGGCGGCTCGAGCAAGCAGGCGCGCGCCGTGGCCGACGGCCTCGCGGCGTCGGTGGTCACCATGAACCAGGCGAATGACATCGACATGCTGGCCGAGCGCGGCCTGGTGGCAAAGGACTGGGCCAAGAAGTTCCCGAACAATGCAGCGCCCTACTACTCGACCATGGTGTTCCTGGTGCGCAAGGGCAATCCGAAACAGGTGCGCGACTGGCCGGACCTGGCGCGCCAGGGCGTGGCCGTGGTCATCCCCAACCCCAAGACCGCGGGCAATGGCCGCTACACCTACCTGGCGGCCTGGGGCTCGGTGATCAAGAAGGGCGGCAACGAGGCCCAGGCACGCGAGCTGGTCGGCAAGATCTTCAAGAACGTGCCGATCCTCGATGGCGGCGGTCGCGCGGCCACCACCACCTTCACCCAGCGCCAGATCGGCGACGTGCTGGTGACCTTCGAGAACGAAGTCAGCATGGTGCGCCAGGAATTCGGCAACGATTTCGAAGTCGTTTACCCGTCCAGCTCGATCCTGGCCGAGTCGCCGGTGGCCGTGGTCGACAAGGTGGTCGACCGCCTCAAGCTGCGCCAGCCGGCGACGGCCTACCTGAACTTCCTGTACACGCCACAGGGCCAGGAAATCGGCGCCAAGCACTTCATGCGCGTGCGCTCGGAAGCCGTCATGAAGAAATATGCCGCCAATTACAAACCGATCAGCCTGTTCACCGTGGACGAGGTGTTCGGCGGCTGGACCGCGGCCCAGAAGCGCCACTTCAACGATGGCGGCGAGTTCGACAAGATCTACCAGGCCAAATAAGCCGGCCTGAACCAACCAACAGCCCCGCCGCGTGCGGGGCTGTTTTCGTTTGGCTCACATGAATTGGTCAGTCGACATTTCTACATGACATCAGTTGTTAATCCTTGCCACCAAAGACGTCACATTTCTGCGAAAGAATGGCTTCCCATAGGGGAATTTGCTTGTGCGCCATAGACATGCAGCTCGCCTAAATGCTATTGTCCATACTCTAGTTGCCCTAGAGATAGATGTTGATCTCGCGCCTAGTGGCGCGCTGGCATTCAACCTCCACCCAATCCCAGACAAAAGAATGATCAAGAAACTGTTAGCAACGGTCCTGATGACGATGTCGGCTGCGGCATTCGCCGTGCCGTTCGGTTCGCAGTCGGTGCTCGTGGTCGACGACGAAACCGGCAAGATACTGCTCGAGAAGAACGCCGATGCCGTGATGCCGATTGCCTCGCTCACCAAGCTGATGACGGCGATGGTCGTGCTCGACGCCAAGCTCGACATGGACGAGCAGATCGAGATCGACCGTGAAGACGTCGACCGCGTGAAATTCAGCAGCTCGCGGGTGCCGGTCGGCGCCAGCATCGCGCGCCGCGACGTGCTGCACCTGGCCCTGATGTCGTCGGACAACCGCGCCGCCGCCGCCCTCGCCCGCACCTTCCCAGGCGGCAAGGAAGGCTTCAAGGCCGCCGTGCGCCGCAAGATCCAGGCGCTGGGCATGACCCAGACCGAGATCGAGGAACCGACCGGCCTGTCGCCCCACAACCGCTCGAATGCGGGCGACCTGGTCAAGATGGCGGCCGCCTCGCAGCGCTATCCGGAAATCGTCCGCATGACGACCGAGACCAAGGAAATCATCGACATCAACGGCCGCGGCGTCGAGTACCGCAATACCAACCGCCTGGTCGGCGCCAAGGGCTGGGACGTCGGCCTGTCGAAAACCGGCTTCACCAACGAAGCCGGCCGCTGCCTGATCATGAACATCACCGCCGCCGGCAAGAAGGCGACCCTGGTGCTGCTCAATGCCAGCGCCTCGTCGGCGCGCGTGATGGACGCGCTCAATATCCGCCGTTTCATCACCGGCGACGAGCCGGTGGCCAGGGTGGCGCGCGCCGCGGGCGGCCCGCGCATCAAGGCCAGCGCCGGTGGCTCGAAGGCCAAGGCCCGCGCCAAGTCGAAGAACAGCAAGGCCAAGGCGACAAAGAAACGCACCTCGGCCAAGGTCAAGGCCACGCGCAAGCGCCGCGACTGAGCGCATCGCCACGATGTATCCGAAGGGGGCCGCAAGGCCCCTTTCTCTTTTCCAGCCGCTTCATCCACCCACACCAGTCACGCGGTTGACAATCTCCCGGAAGACGTAGCAGCCTCATCGTGCAGTTTTTGCAACGGAATAGGTATATTTACGTTGCCTTAATATTACTCAAAAAAGTGAGACTAATATTGCACGGTCACACGACGAATTCGATTTGCGCGCTTCAGCTCGCCGTTTAGCGGCGCTGTATTCCCAACCGAAGGAGACGCCATGCCCGCCCCGTTCAAGAAGATCACCCTGGAACAATTCGCCGAACTGCTGGCGAAGTTTCCGTTCAAGCGCAAGATCAACGCCGTGCACATGCACCACACCTGGCGTCCGAATCATGCGCAGTATCGCGGGCATGACTCGATCCTGGCGATGTGGCGCTATCACACGCAGCAGAACGGCTGGTCGGACATCGCCCAGCACCTGACGATCGCGCCGGACGGCGCCATCTGGCTGGGCCGTGACTGGAACCGCCCGCCAGCCAGCGCCGCCGGCCATAACGGCAATGCGCAGGCCGGCCCGTTCATGTTCGAGATGATCGGCGACTTCGACGACGGCAAAGATCCGTTTCAAGGCGCGCAGCGCGACGCTGCCTACGAAGTAATCGCGCGTGTCCAGCACCGCTTCGGGCTCTCTCCGGGGACCCTGCAGCTGCATAATATGATGTCGTCCAAGACCTGTCCGGGCTCTGGCATCGACTACCAGACGACGCTGAGCGAAGTCACGCAGTGCCATACACGGATCATCGGCAAGCCGCGCGGCGCGGCGCGTCCTGGCGGCGCGCCCCAGCCCGGGCAGATCATCCTGCGCGACGTCGTCGACGAGTCGATCGAGAGCCTGCAGCGCGCTACAGTGAACAGCGTCGACCCGTACGACGCCGAACCCTGCCTGCATCGCGATGGCCACCCCGAAGTAGAAGAAGCGCGCGGCGATGGCGCGCGCGGCCTCGGGTACACCGCAATAAAAGCCCTGCGCCCGCACGTCGTCAACCTGCGCATGGGCCTGTTTTCGTCGAGCGGGGAATGGACGACCACGATGCAGGACGTCGATGCGATCTTCGACACCCACCTGCCTGCCGCCCTGGAGGCCGCAAGGAAAAAGGGCCGCACGCTCAAGCTCATGCTGTATGCCCACGGGGGCCTGAACAGCGAGGAGAGCGCCCTGGCCAAGACCGCGGAACTGGTCAAGTGGTGGTCCGCGAACGACATCTACCCGATCCACTTCGTCTGGGAGACCGGCCTGGTCGAGACCCTGGGCCAGATGCTGGAACGGGCCGGCCGCAGCCGCGACCTCGAGGCCCGCAACTTCTTTTCGGACCACGTCAGTGACCCCGTGATCGAAGCCTTCGTGCACCGCGCCGGCGGTGTCCAGATCTGGAACGCGATGAAGTGGAGCGCCCAGCAGTCGTCTTCACCCAATGCCGTGGGCGGCGCCGCCATGGCCGACGGCATGACGCCGGGCGGGGCCTGGTACGTCGCCGACAGACTGGCCGCTCTGTGCAAGGCGCACCAGGACATCGAGGTCCACGCCTGCGGACATAGCGCCGGTTCGATCTTCCACGCCTGGTTCATCCCGTGCGCGCTGCAGCGGGGCGTGCCGAAATTCGACAGCCTGCACCTGATGGCGCCCGCCGTCAGGGTCGACCTGTTCCGCCAACAGTTGCAGCATCGCATCGGCGCCGGCATGGGCATCGACTCAATGACGATGTACACGATGGAAGACAGGTTCGAAAAAGACGACGATTGCGGCAGGGTGTACCGCAAATCGCTGCTGTACCTGATCCACTACGGCCTCGAGCCCGAACGGCACGAGCCGATCCTCGGCCTGGAACGCAGCGTGCTCGCCGATGCCGGCCTGCGGCAGCTGTTCGGTCTCGATGGCGGCCAGGGCGCCGCCACCGTGATCTGGTCCGACAATGGCCTCGAGCGCGGGGACAGCGCCAGCCGCTCCCGGACCCATGGCGGCTTCGACGACGATCCTGCCACGATGGGCAGCATCGCCCGCCGCGTGCTCGGCAAGTTCGACACCGGCGCCATCGCCGAGTTGCCGCGCTCCAGGCAAGCGGCCAATCCCTGGCGCACGCCGGCCGATGTGTGGGCCGACACCCTGGCCGAGCACGGATTCGAACTGCCGAACTTCGCGCTGCCCGACCCGCCGCCGGCGGTCAATGAATCGCCGTTCGCTGGCGTCTACCCTCCCCAGCCTGCAGTGCAGCCCCTGTGGCAGCCTTCGGCCGCAGGCAACGGCGGCGGCCGGCGCACCGCACTATGCGTCGGCATCGACGACTACCCCACCGCACCGCTGGCCGGCTGCGTCAACGATGCGCGGGCCTGGGCCGGCGCCCTGGCGCGGCTGGGCTTCGAGATGCCGCAGCTGCTGCTCGACCACCAGGCGACGCGGGTCGCGATCGTGCGCCACCTGACGGCGCTGGTGGAGCGGAGCGAGGCCGGCGACGTGATCGTGTTCCAGTTCGCCGGCCACGGGACGCAGGTGCCCGACCTCGACGGCGATGAACAGGGCGGCGACACGCCGGGCGAAGACGAGGCCTTGTGCCCGCACGACTACGCGAGCGGCGAGCTGCTGATCGACGACGACATCCGGGCAATCTTCGAGCGGCTGCCGGAATGCGTCAACCTGACCTGCTTCTTCGACTGCTGTCACTCCGGCACCATCACCCGCTTCGCCTTCGGCAGGCCGGGAGCCGCGAAGCCGGCCGGCACGCGGGCGCGCTTCATTCCCGCCGACCGCAGCCTGATTGCGAACTTCGTGGGCCGGCGCCGCGCCACGATGACGCGCGGCGCCGCGGTCGGCAGCCTCGATGCCATGCGCGACGTGGTGTTCTCGGCTTGCCTGTCGAGCGAGCTCGCGCTGGAAAGCGACGGCCACGGCGATTTCACGCGCCACGCCTTGCAAGTCCTTGGCCAGGGCACGGCCGGGATCAGCAATGCGGCCTTCGCCGATCGCATCACCCAGGCCTTCGGCCCGTCGCCGCGCCAGCATGCCAAGCTGTATAGCAGCGACAATATGCGCGCGGCCGCCCTGCTGCTGCCGATATGCCCTTCGGCCCGGCCCGTTCCGGCCGGCGGACGCGCGCTCACGGCGATGCTCACCGCGCGTGAACGCGCCGAGGTAGCGAGCCAGTATCTGCGCGAGAGCGCCGATGCCGCCCGGCCGCTGAAGGTCTAGCACGATGAACGAGGGCGGAATCCAGCCGGCTTCCACCGCGCGCCCCGTCGCCAGCGTGGCGCAATCGCGCGATGGCGGCGCGGCAGCCGCATTGGGGCTGGCCGCCTCGGCGCAAGCGACCCCGCCACAACGGCGCCATGTGCTGGGGCCGAACATCGCGCGCACGATCACGCGCGCCCCGCCCCCGCCGCGCGAGCAACCGCTGTACCGGCCGCTGCGCATCTATACCTCGGATCCCAGCGCGTCGCGGCTCGAAGGCGCGATCACTACGGTCAACGTGCCGTACGAACGCCTGGCGCCCGGGCCCGAAGGCCGCCTGTTCAGGGTCGACAGCCACGATCCCAGCACCGGGGAGGATTACGTGCGCGCCGACCTCGACGCGCCGTATGCGCTGCTGGGCCGGGGCTACGAGCCGGCGCCGTCGGACGTGCGCTTCCACCAGCAGATGGTGTACGCGGTCTGCTCGAATGTGTACGCCGCGTTCCGGGTGGCCCTGGGACGCGAGCCGACCTGGGGTTTCGAGCGCGCCCAGGACGCCAACCGGCTCTGGCTGCAGCCCCACGCGTTTCGCGGGATGAACGCGCACTACGACAAGGTGCAAGGTTCTCTGCGCTTCGGCTACGACAGGGCGCCCGACCTCAAGGGGGCGATCCGGATGCTGCCCGGCGAATACGTGTTCAGTTGCCTGTCGCACGACGTCATCGCGCATGAAGCCACCCATGCGATCCTCGACGGCATGCGCAGCAATTTCTCGATTCCGAGCGGTCCCGACGTGGCGGCCTTTCACGAAGCGATCGCCGACCTCGTGGCGATCTTCCAGCGCCTCGGCTACCGCGAGCTGGTGCGCGGCGCCATCTGCCGCGCGCGCGGCGCGCTGGACCAGGCCTCGTCGCTGGCCGAGCTGGCACGCCAGCTCGGCTACGCCATCGGCCGCCACGGCCCCTTGCGCGATGCGATCGACGCCGATCCGCCGCTACGCTACGACGAACAGCTGGAGCCGCATGCGCTGGGCGCGGTACTGGTGGCCGCCGTGTTCGAGGCCTTCCTGGTGGTGTACCGGCGCAAGGCCGCGCGCTACCTGCGGCTCGCCACCGGCGGCACCGGGGTGCTCCCGGCCGGCGAGATCCCGCCCGACCTGGCCGACATCCTGGCCGACAAGATCAGCGAGCTGGCCAGCCAGTTCCAGGTGCTGGTCATCCGCGCCATCGACTACTGCCCGCCGGTCGATATCCGGCTGGGCGAATACCTGCGGGCGTTGATCACCGCCGACCACGACCTGGTGCCCGACGATCCCTGGTGCTACCGCGAAGCCCTGATCGACGCCTTCCTGCGCCGCGAGATCCTGCCGCGCGGCGTGCACAACCTCTCCGAATCGGCGCTGCTGTGGAACCCGCCCCGGATGCAACACCCGCCGCTGGCCATGCTCAGCTTCGGCGAGCTGCGCTTCGACGGCGATCCCGGCTGCCCTGCCTGCGACAAGGAGCTGCGGCGCCAGGCCGACGTGCTTGGCGACTACGTCACGCGGCCAGACGTCGCCCATGAATTCGGCCTGCTGCCGCAAGGCGCCCCCGGCTTCGCGCCGGGCAGCATCGACCTGCCCGCTGTCACCTCGATCCGCACCGCGCGCCGCGTCGGGCCCGATGGCCAGATCGTGTTCGACCTGGTGGCCGAGGTGGTGCAGGCCTGCCGCAGCCGGACCGCGGACGGCGTCACGGTGCAGACCTATGGCGGCTGCACCGTGATCCTGGCGCCGGACGGCGCCTTCCGCTACGTGATCTCGAAGTCGCCCCTCGGCGCCGAGCGGCTCGAGCGGCGCATGGCCTACCTGGCGTCCGCCGGGGGGCAGCACTACTGGAAGATCGAGGACGGGCAGTATCGCCTGCGCGGCACGTTCTTCAACCTGCTGCACGATGCAGCAGCCGTCTCAAGCCACCAGTGAGCGCAAGCCGCTGGTGCGATAGGTTCGCCGCGCGATCGCCTCGCGCAGCACGTCGCCGTTCGGCGTCACCAGCGTGAATTCCTTGCTGGCGCGCGTGATGCCGGTGTAGACCAGTTCGCGCGTGAGCACCGCATTGCCCTCGCGCGGCAGCGCCAGCACCGTGTGGCGGAACTCCGAACCCTGCGATTTGTGGACCGTCATCGCGAACGCCGTCTCCACATTGCGCAGGCGCGAGGCCAGCACGCTGCGCACGGCGTCTCCTTCCAGGAAGTACACGCGCGGCGCGCCGGGACGCGCCGGATCGGGCAGCGCGATGCCGATGTCGCCGTTGAACACGCCGGTCGCGTAATCGTTGCGGGTCACCATCACCGGCCGTCCCACATACCACTCGGCGCCGTGGCGCAGCAGGCCCTGCGCCGCCAGCCGCTTCTCGATCGCCTCGTTCAGGCCCGTCACGCCCCACTCGCCGTCCCGCACCGCGCACAGGATGCGGAAGGTCTCGAAGCTGCGCAGCACCCTTCTCACCCAGTCTTCATGGTCGCCGCCCTGCGCGCCGGCGCGCAGCAGTTCCAGGTAGGGCGCATAGCCGGCCTGCGCCAGCTGCAGGACCTGCGCCTGCTGCGCGTGCTCCATCCAGTGCACGTCGCCGCCGCCGGCGCGCAGGATGTCTTCCACGCGCGCCTCGTCGCCGGCATTCACCGCCAGCGCCAGCTGGCCAATCGGCCCGCCGAAGCGGCGGCTGCGGCGCAGCATCACGGTCTGCTGGGCCAATGCGCCGCCGTCGGCGCGGTAGGCCGCGGGAATCGTCTCGCCGCTGGCCCGTTCGACATAGGCCACCGTCGCCGCGTCGTAGCGACCTTCGTGGGCGTCGTGGCACAGGTCGCCCAGCACGGCGCCCGCCTCCACCGACGCCAGTTGATCCTTGTCGCCCAGCAGGATCAGGGTGGCGGTAGGCGGCAGTGCGTCGAGCAGGCTGGCCATCATCTCCAGGTGCACCATCGAGGCTTCGTCGACGATCAGCACGTCGACCTCGAGCGGGTTGCCGCGGTGGTGGCGGAAGGCGCGGGTGTCGGGCCGGGCGCCGAGCAGGCTGTGCAGGGTGCGGGCCGCGCCCATGCGCGCCGTCAGCTCGCGCAGCGGCAGCGCGGCGCCGACCCGGTCGGCCAGCTCGCCCAAAGCCTTGTCGATCGACTGCTTCAGGCGCGCGGCGGCCTTGCCGGTCGGTGCGGCCAGGGCCACGCGCCGCTGCCCGGCATCGGGCGCGATCGCGAACAGCAGCGCCAGCAGGCGCGCCACGGTGTACGTCTTGCCGGTGCCGGGGCCGCCGGTGATGATCGCCAGCGAACCGCGCACCGCGGCCGCGCAGGCCAGCTTCTGCCAGTCCGGGCCGTCCGCATCGGGCTGGGCATCGAACAGGCGATCGAGCCAGCCGCGCACCAGCGCCTCGTCCACCGCATGCACGCTGGCGGCGCGCGAGCGCACGTTGTCCGCCACGTGCGTCTCGTCGCGCCAGTAGCGGCGCAGGTAGAGCCGCTCGCCGTCGAGCACCAGGGGCTGGTCGTAGTCGAATTCCTCGCGATCCCACACCTGCTCGCAGCCGGCCAGCAGCTTGCGCCAGCCTGTTGCCCCCTTTGGCAGCGGCGCGGCGGCGGCCGCCAGTTGCGCCCACTGTTCCTCGCTCCAGCCCAGCAGCGCGGCCGGGCCGGCGGCCAGGTCGGACAGCTGCAGGCAGCTGTGGCCATGGCCTTCGAGTTCGGACAGCACTGCCGCCGCCAGCACCAGCGGCGCCGGCGCGGCGCCCAGCTGGGCGATGAAGCGCGCGAAGGCGCCGGAGAGGCGGCGCAGCTCGCCCTCCTCGCTCAAGCGCCCGATTTCGCCCCACAAGAGATCGATATTCGCGTCAACCTTCGGCATGCTCTTCCTTGTCCAGCAATCGTTCCAGTTCGTCCAGCAGTTCCAGGTCGGGCGCCAGCACGCAGCAGCCGCGCGTGTCCGGGTTGGCGATCCCGCGCAGGAACATGAAGACCGCCCCGCCCAGCTGGTATTCGGGCTCGTAGGCCTCGCCCAGGCGCGCGCGCAGCAGGCGGTGCAGGGCCAGCAGATAGATGCTGCCCTGGATCTCGTAGCGGTGCTCGGCCATCCCCGCCTCCATCGCGGCGCGGGTATAGGCCGCATCGTTGGGCCCCAGCGCGTTCGACTTGTAGTCGAGCACCCAGTAGCGGCCCTCGTGTTCGAACACCAGGTCGGCGAAGCCCTTCAACATCCCATGCAACTCACGCTCGGGCAGCCGCGGACGCTCGATCCCGCCCAGCAGGCGACTGCTGCACAGATCGTCCAGCCGCTTCAGGTCCAGGTGCTGGCTGGGGAACCAGAATTCCATCTCGGACAGGACGCCTTCCAGATCGCGCAGGGCGGCATTCAGGGGCGGCAGCGGCGTGTCGACGATCGCGCGCAGCCAGGCCAGCGTATCGGCCAGGTGGTTATCCCATCCCTTGCGCGTGATATCCCTGACCACACGCGCTTCGCCATCCGGCTTGTCGAGGCAGTCGAAACCGTCGCGCGCCAGCCCTTCGAGCAGCTCGTGCATGAAGTTGCCGGGCTTCGAGCCGCGCGGGAAGCGGTGCCACGGCGCGTCCTCGATGCGCGGCGGCGTCGCCACTTGCGGCGCTTCCTCGAGCAGGGTCTGGGCCGAGGCCCGCATCGGGACCGGGGTCGACGAAGCCACCGTATGGCGGGTGATCGAGGTGAACGAGCCGACCGACCAGTCGCGCTCGAACTCGGCGTCATACACGCGCGGCGCGTCGAGTTCGGGCTGGACGTCATGGCGCGACAGCAGCGTGACGCCGTCATCCGGCTCCAGCTCGTGCACCACGATGGCCTCGAGGTCGCCGCGCAGCACGCCGGCATGGGCGTGCAATTCGGCCGACGTCATGCGTTCGCCGCCGCGCAGCAGGTAACCGAGCGCGGACAGGTGCAGCGAATTGCCCTTCTCGCGGGTGAACGTCACGCCGGCCGCGCCCAGCCACATGAAGTGGCGCGCCCGGGTCAGCGCCACGTACAGCAGGCGCAGGTCTTCTTCCAGGCGCGCGCGGTCGACCGCTTCCAGCGACGCCTCGGTGCGCGCGAAGTCCAGGCGGCGCGCGCCATCGGCGTCGGCGTAGTGGAAATAGGGATCGCGGCGTTTGGTCGGGCGCAGGCTCACGCCGAACGGCAGGTAGACCAGCGGATACTCCAGGCCCTTCGACTTGTACACCGTGACCACCTTGACCAGCTGGGCGTCGCTCTCCAGGCGCAGCACGCGCTCGTCGTCGCCGTCGCCACCGGATTCGATCTGTTCCGCGAACCAGCGCACCAGGGCCTGCTCGCCTTCGAGCTGGCCGCTCGCCTCCTGCAGCAGCTCGGCCAGGTGCAGCAGGTTGGTCAGGCTGCGCTCTCCGCCCGGCGCGCGCAGCAGGCGCGCCGGCAGTTCCAGCAGGTGGATGAAGCGGCGCAGCATCGCCAGCACGCCCTGGCGCTGCCAGACCACGTGCAGGCCCTTGAGCTGCTCGATCCGCTGCTCCCACTCCACCTCATCAAGCGCCAGGCGCGCCAGCGCTGCCAGTTCCAGGCCGGCCGAGCCGGTGGCGAAGGCGGCCCGCGCCAGCGCGCCGTCGAGGGGCGTGGCCACCGCCTGCAGCCAGCGCAGCACGTCGCGCGCTTCGTCGCTCTGCAGCACCGAATCCTTGTCGGACAGGTAGACGCTCGGCACCTTGCGTCGCGCCAGCGCCTTGCGCACCGCGCTCGCCTCGTCGCCGGTGCGCACCAGGATCGCGATGTCGGCCGGTTTCAGGCGCTCGAAACTGACCTGGCCGTCCTGCTCGTCCTCGAAGCCGACCCGCTCGTCGTTCAGCAAGCGCACAATATGCTCGGCGCAGTGGCGGGCGAAGAAGCCGCGGTACTCGTCGACGCCCAGGTCTTGCTGGCTGTTCAGGCACATGGCCAGCGCCTGGTAGGGTTCGGCCACCCCGACCAGCCGGCGCCGGTGGTCGTTGGCCTTGACCGGTTCGAACGGCAGCGGATTGACGTCGCCGTCGCGGAAGCGGAAGGCGCCCGCCGCATGGCCGGGATGCACCTGGCTCTCCTCGGCGAACGCGAACACGCGGTTGACCGCGGCCACCAGCGCGCGGGTCGAGCGGTAGTTGGTGCCGAGCTTGTAGTGGCGGCCGGTGGTGGCCCGGCGCGCCGCCAGGTAGCTGTGGATGTCGGCGCCGCGGAAACCATAGATCGACTGCTTCGGGTCGCCGATCAGGAACAGGCCCTGCTGCGGATCGTTGTCTTCGACCCGGTACAGCAGGTCGAAGATGCGGTACTGGTCGGGCGAGGTGTCCTGGAATTCGTCGACCAGCGCCACCGGGTACTGGCCGACGATGCGCTGGCGCAGCGCCGCGCCGTTCTCGCCTTCGAGCGCCGTCTTGAGCCGCTGCAGCATGTCGGCGAAGCCGAACTGGCGGCTGCGGCGCTTGAGCTCCTGCATGCGCTGGCCGATGTGGAAGGCGGCATGGGCCAGCATCGCGTGCGGCACCAGCACCAGCGCATCGAGGTCGCGCCGCAACTGTTCGGTGCCCGCAAAGCAGTCCAGGTCTTGCGGATCGTAGCCGTTCTTGCAGGCTTCACGGATGCCGGCCGGGGTCAGCCGGGTCCAGCCAGTCTTGAGGTCGGGTTCCAGCAGCGCGTGGTCGTCGACCCAGGCCTGCAGGTTGGCCAGCCAGCCGCCGACGTTCCCTTCGGCCAGCTTCCTGCCATCGATGCGCTTGACCGCTTGCGCGCGCTCGTTGGCGATCCAGCGCTGCATCCCGAGCGCGCGCTCGCTCCAGCCTTCGCGCAGCGCGATCCGCTGCGCGGCCTCTTCGCGCGCCACGCGCGCCATCGTGTGCGCCAGCGACTCGCCGGGCGACACCTGCAGCAGCGGCACCAGTTCGACCAGCTTGCGCACTTTGGTCTTGAGCGCCTCGACGTTGTTCCAGCTGTCCAGCACCAGCGCCAGCTGCTCGGCGTCCAGCGGGTACACCTGCTGGCGCCAGTAATCGTTGGCGGCGTCCTCGAACAGGGCTTGCTCGCTGCTGACCAGTTCCTCGTCGAACAGGCTGCCGCTGTCGAACGCGTGCTCGCGCAGCATGCGCTGGCACCAGGCGTCGATGGTGAAGATCGCCGCTTCGTCCATGGTCTCGGCGGCCAGCATCAGGCGGTGCCCGGCGACGTCGCGCGCGCCCTGGTCGGGGTAATTCTCCAGCAGGCGCGCCAGGTAGGGATCGTCCAGCACCAGCTGGCCACGGAAGTAGCCGGCCGCCTGCACCAGGCGCTCGCGCACCCGGTTCGACAGCTCGCGGGTGGCGGCGCGGGTGAAGGTCATTACCAGGATCTCGGATGGCAGCAAGGGACGCGCGAAGGCGTCCGGACCGCCATGGCCGAGCACCAGGCGCACGTAGAGGGCGGCGATGGTCCAGGTCTTGCCGGTGCCGGCCGAGGCCTCGATCAGGCGCGAACCGTGCAGCGGAAAGTCCAGCGGGGTGAGCTCCTGGCTCATGACAACGACTCCTGCAATGGGGTGACGACAACCGACTCGCCCAGCCACTCGGCCAGCGGTCCATACAATTCCTGGGCCAGCTCGGGCCAGCCGCCGGCCGCGCACAGCGCGTCGAAGTCGGGCCACAGGCGCCCCACGCACAGGTCTTCGACTTCGCCACGGCTGTTCTTGCCGCCCTCGTACACCGGGCGCGCCGCGCCGCCGCCCAGCTCGGCCAGCGCGGTGCGGCATGCCACCGGCAGCGGGCTATCCAGGTTGGCGCGCCACAGTCGCGCCAGGTCGCGCAACTGCTGCAGCGCCGCTTCCTGCGGCAGCGGCGCCATCTCGACCAGGGCGTCGCGGCTGACCAGGTAGCCTGCCACCGGGCTGCCGGCGGCGGCGCTGGCCAGCTGGCGCAGCCAGGACTTGATCAGCTTGTCGCCGCGCAGCTTGCCGTCCTTGAGCAGCAGCGACGCGGTCTGCATCAGCCAGGCCGGCTGCTCGCCGCCGCCGCGCAGGCGGTCGATCCAGTCGTCGAACACGATGTCGCCCAGGTCGAGCCGCACCGCCAGCTTGGGCGCCGCGGTGGGAAAGCGCGCGCCGAGGCGCAGCCACTCGGTGCGCACCGGGACCAGGGCGCCGACCAGCTGCCCCTGCAGCATGCGCCCGGCCAGGCCGATCGGCAGCACACCGCTGCGCACCAGGCGCTCGGCACGCCGCTCGAGCACGGCGCGCACCTCGTCGATCGGTTCCGGCTCGCCGCTGTCGTCCAGCAGCGCGTCGGCGACGTGATAGTTCTCCAGGGCGTCGAGCGCGAACGGTTCGTCGTCCTCGCCGACCTGGCTGTCCTTCTGGAATACCACGTTCAGCCGGCGCCGGAAGAAATCGACGGCGGGCTGGCGCAGGAAGTTCTCCAGGTCGGCCAGCCGGAGCGTGCTGCCCGGCTCGATCCCGCACGGCGGCAGGTCCTGCCCGGGCCGCTCTTCGCCGCTCCTGTGCGCGGCGCTCCACTCGCCCGCATAGCTCAGCAGGCCGCCCTGCTCGAAATAGCGGCGGCTGAACGGCTGCAGCGCGTGCTCGGTCGTGAGCTGCGACAGGTCTTTCATGGCCCAGCCGTCCTTGAGGTAATCGCGCAGCTGCGCCACCAGCACCGAGGGCGGTTGTTCGCTGTTGTCGCGCACGTTGCGCCCCACCCAGCTCACGTAGAACTTGTCGCGCGCCGCCAGCAGGGCCTCGAGCATCAGGTAGCGGTCGTCGTCGCGGCGCGAACGGTCGCCCGGGCGCGCCATGCCGGGCAGCGCCAGCAGGTCGAAGTCGGCCTGCTGCGCGCGGCGCGGGAAGTCGCCGTCGTTCATGCCGAGCAGGCATACCACGCGGAACGGCACCGCGCGCATCGGCATCAGCGTGCAGAAGGTCACGCCGCCCGAGACGAACTGGTGGTTCAGGGTCGGCTGGTCGAGTTCATTGAGCCAGGCTTCGCGCAGCACCGCCAGCGGCACCGGCTCGGTGAACTCCGCCGCGTCGCAGGTCTCGAGCCAGCATTGCAGGCCTTCGTCGAGGCCGGCCAGGGTCAGGCGGTCTTCCTCGCTGCTGGCGGCATAGAAGCACGACAGCATCTCGCGCGCCGCGACGCCCCATTCGGCCGGGGTGCGCGCCACGTCCAGCTGCGCGCGCCAGTCCAGCAGGCAGTCGACCAGCTGGGCCAGCGAGCCGGCCAGCGCCGCGTCCAGCCCCCCTACTTCGGCATACGGCTCGATGTCGCCGAAGCTGGCGCCGGCGCCGCTGGCATAGCCGAGCAGCATGCGGCGCACCCCGAAGATCCAGGCATTCTGCTCGCCGGCCATGCCCAGTCCGAGTCCGCTGCGGTGCTCCTGGTCCAGGCCCCAGCGCACGCCGGCCCCTTCGATCCAGCGGCCCAGGGTCGGCAAGTCATCCGGCGCCAGGCCGAAGCGGCGCGCCACCGCCGGCACATCCAGCAGGTCGCGCACCTCGCTCTGGCGGCAGCGCTGCTGCGGCAGGCGCAGCAGCCATTCGAGCGAGACCAGCAGCGGGTTCACGCTGCGGTCGCGCACGTCGCCGATCTCGAACGGGATGTGGCGCTTGTCCTGGTGGCGGCGATACTGGCCGAATACGGCGTGGATCGCCGGCGAGAAGCTGTCGATGTCCGGCACCATCACCACCACGTCGCGCGGGCGCAGGCTCGGGTCTTGTGCGAACCACGACAGCATCTGGTCATGCAGCACCTCGACTTCGCGCTGCACACTGTGCGTCACGTGGAATTCGATCGAGCGGTCATCCAGCATCGGCGGCACCCGCGGGTGCTCGGACAGCGGCACCAGGTCGCGCACCGCGGCCTGGGCCTGGGCCAGCAGGGTGCCGCCATCGTCGTCGGCAAACAGGTCGACTTTCAACGGCGCCGTGTCGCCGTCACGCCGGTCCTGGTTGTCGAATTCATCGAGCATCCGCACGAAGTCGCGACCCTGGCGGCCCCAGCTCGCGAGCAACGGATGGCTGTGCGCGTGCAGTTCCTCGAGGGGGTAAGCTCCCAGGTCTATTCCGTTTCTCTGCGGCTGGCGCCGGCGCGCGGCCTTGAGCAGGTCGCGGCCCTCGATGATGTCGCCCCAGTAGAAGCGGCACGGATTCGGCACCGCGAACAGCACCTGGCTGTGGCGCGCCAGCGCGGCGATCGCCTGCAGGGTCTGGTACGGCAGGGTCGACATCCCGAACAGCACCACCCGCCGCGGCAGGCGGCTGGCCGGTTCCTGCCCGGCCTCGATCGCGGCCAGGAATTGCTGGTGGACGGAGGCGCGGCCGCTGGCGCGCTGTTCTTCCGGCACGCTCTCGTGCACCGCGCGCCACAGGCAGGCTTGCCAGCGCTGGTCCGGCGCCAGCGGGACCGGATCGCCGGCGGCGCGCAGCAACTGGTCGCGGCCCGCCGCCCAGTCGGCCAGCCAGTCGGCGCGATACACCTGGTACTGGTCGTACAGGTCGGCCACCCGCTCGGCCAATTGCAGGCGGCGCTCGGCGTCGCCATCGGCCAGGAAGCGCGCCAGCGGTTCATAGCCGTCCTGCTGCAGCAGCGTGGGCAGCAGGCGCATCAGGCGCCAGGTGAGCGGATCCTTGTCGAACGGGGCGCGCGTGGGCACCCGCTCGCGTCCCAGCATGCCGCGATAGGCTTCCCACATGAAGCGCGCCGGCAGCGCCACCCGGGTGGCGGCGCACACGCCGAGTTCCTCGGCCAGCGCAATCTTGAGCCATTCGGCCACGCCGTTCGACTGCACCAAAAAGATCTCTTGCTCCAGCGGGCCGAGGGGATGGTTGCGCAGCCAGTCGAACACGGCGCTGCGCAGCAGCTCCATCTGGTTGCCATGGAGGATCAAAAGGCCGGGAGTGATCGGTGAAGGCATGCGTGTGGCTCGGACGGTCGGGGCCATAGCATACCGTTTTTGGCGCGCCCGCGGTAGGGCCAAACCAGGTGCATTGCCCGTTCAGCGCGCCTCGGTGTCGCGGGCGCCGAACTGGGCCGACACTTCGCGTTCGATGCGGATCAACAGCGCGCGCAGGCGCGCCGCCAGCGCCCTGGCCTGGGCGGTGCCGGCCGCCCCCAGGCGCGGCTCGCGCTTCGGCTGCGCCTCGAGGTCTTCGCAGATGGCGCCGAAACCCGCGGCGCCGACCGCGCGCGCCGCCGATTTGAGCTGGTGCGCCAGGCTTGCCGTGTGGGTCAGGTCGCCGCCGGCCAGGGCGGCGTCGATCCCGGCCAGGTTCTCGCGCGCGGTGTCGAGGAACATGAAGGCATAGCGGCGCATGCGCCCGGGGTCGCCGCCGGCCGTGTCGGCCAGGCTGGACAGGTCCAGCACCTCGCCGTGCAGCGCTGGAGCCGGGCCGGCGCCTTCGCCCAGCCCGGACTGGCGGGTCACGGCGACGTCGGCCACCGGCGCCGTGGTGCGGCCGAGGACGCGCGCGATGGTGGCGGCCAGCAGTTCGGGCACCACCGGCTTGGTGAGGAATTCGTTCATGCCGGCGGCCAGGCAGCGTGCGCGGTCGTCGACGCCGGCATTGGCCGTCATCGCCACCACCAGCGTGTCCCTGAGGGCTGGATCCTGGCGGATGCGGCGGGTCGCTTCCAGCCCGTCCATCACCGGCATCTGCACGTCCATCAGCACGCAGTCGAAGGCGCGCCGCGCCATCGCCGCCAGCGCCTGCTGGCCGTCGTTCGCGACCTCGACCTCGGCGCCGGCCTGCTGCAGCAGTTCGCGCGCGACCTGCTGGTTGAAGGGATTGTCCTCGACCAGCAGCACCGCGCAATCGTCCAGCTGGGCGCTGGACGGGGCCGGCGCCGCGCCCAGGCCGGCGCCCAGCACGGCCCCGGAGCGCCCGCCGGAGGCATCGTCCAGCGCCAGCCGCGCCGTGAACCAGAAGGTGCTGCCGACACCGAGGGCGCTCCTCACGCCGACCTCGCCGCCCATCAGCTCGGCCAGCTGGCGGCTGATGGCCAGGCCCAGGCCGGTGCCGCCATGGCGCCGCGTGGCCGACTGGTCGGCCTGCTGGAAGGGCGTGAACAGGTGCGGCAGCGCCCCGGTCTCGATGCCGATGCCGCGGTCTTCGACCTCGAAGCGCACCAGCACCTCGGGCCCGAAGGCATGGGCCAGGCGCGCGCGCATGACGATCCGCCCGCGCTCGGAAAACTTGACGGCGTTGCCGGCGAAGTTGATCAAGACCTGTTCCAGCCGCAGCGAATCGCCGCACAGGGGCCGCATCAGGACCGGATCGATCTCGATGTCGAAGCCCAGGCCCTTGGCCGCGGCCGCGGTGCCCAGCTGGGCCTCGACGTTGCGCATCAGGGCGTCGAGCATGAAGCACACCCGCGACAGTTCCAGCATGCCGGCCTCGATCTTGGAAAAGTCGAGGATGTCGTTGATGATGCCCAGCAGGTGCTGGCCCGAATGGTAGATCTTTTCGAGATAATCGCGCTGGCGCGGGTCCGGCGCGGCCTGCAGCGCCAGGTGGGTCATGCCGATGATGCTGTTCATCGGCGTGCGGATCTCGTGGCTCATGTTCGACAAGAAGTCGCTCTTGGCCTTGCTGGCGGCGTCGGCGCGCGCCTTGAGGCGGTGCAGCTCGCTGACGTCGGTCGCCACGCACAGCACCGCCGGCTCTTCGTCGACCTGCATCGGCACCCGCACCGTCCACAACTGGCGCGGCGCGCCGTCGGGCCCGGCCTGCGCCACCTGGGCGCTGCTGCGCCGCCCTTCGTGCAGCGCCGCGCGGTCGAGCTCCCAGGCGGCATCGGCCTCTTCGCGCCCCATGGTCTCGACGTCGCGCAGGCCGGTCAATTCCGCCGCCGGGCGTCCGATACTGGACGCGCCCTTGGCATTGAGGTAGCGGATGCGGCGCCCCGCGTCCTTCAGGTAGACCTCGGCGTCCAGGTTGTCGAGCACCGTGTCGAGCAGCAGGCGCTGCTCGTCGGCGGCGCGCCGGGAGCGGTACTGGGCCAGGAACAGTCCATACACGAGCAGGGTGCCGAGGAAGCCGGCGCCCAGCGCCAGCACCGGCAGCCAGGCGTCGGGACCGACCAGCATGGCCGCCTTCGGCACCGCGAAGTGCACCTTCCATTGGCTGCCGGCGAAATCCACGTCCAGCTCGGTGGTGAAGTGCGCACGCTTGTCATGCGGCGTGCGCCGCACGTCCGGCCCATGCAGCAGGATGCCGTTGTCGCCGGCGCCGTAGACGCTGACCGCGCGCGGGATCCAGTCGGGCGCATGCACGGCATTGTCGACCAGCGCATGCACCGCGAACGCGATCCCGAACGAGCCGAGGTAGGCTGCGCGACGGGCTTCGATGCCCGGCGGCGGCGTGCCGCCGCGGTACACCGGCACGCGCACGCCGAGCACGTAATGGGGTACGGGTTCGTCGACCAGGATCGGCTGGCCGGAGGCGCTGATGCCGCCACTGTCGCGCGCCCGGTCCAGCGCGCTGGCCACGGCCGGCCTGGCCGCCATGTCGTAGCCCAGGCGGCGGGCTGGCCTATCGGCCGGATACTGATAGGCGATCGCCTCGTACCAGGGCCGGCGGCCGGCGGGGAAGATCGTGAAATCGGGATAACCGCGCGCCTCGACGCTGCGGTCGGCGCGCATGGCCTCGATGAATGCGCCGCGCTCCCCGCCGCTCACCCGCGCGGCATAGGTCACGCTCTCGATGGCGGGGTAGTTCGACGGCAGGTCGAGCGCGGCGACGTAGCGGTGGAAGGACGCGCGGTCGGGCACCCGCTCGCCGCCGCCGGCTGCGTGCAGGGCCGCCAGCGCGCGCACCGCGCGGCCGTAGGACGCCAGCGCCGCGTCGAGACGCTCGCGCGTGGCCTGCGCCAGGGTCTCGAAGCGCGCCCTCGCATCGTCTTCGATGGCGGCGCTCGCGACCGCGTGCAGCAGGAGTCCCACCGCCAGCGACAGGGCGATGCCCCCGCCCCACAGCACGAATGGCCGGCCGAGGCGCGGGACGGCCGCTTCGATGGCTTCGGGTGCTGTCAAGGTCGCTTGCTTCATGCTTTCCCTGGCAGGCAATGCCTGCCGCGCAAAATTGCTAGTATATCGGCGCGCCGCACCGGCGCGTTACCGATGAGGCAAGCATGCAACACGACAGTCTTGAAGACTCCTGGCTGTGGCTCGAAGAAGTCGACAGCGAACTCGCCCGCGCCTGGGTCGACGCGCGCAATGCGGCGACCGAGGCCGAACTGGAAGCCGATCCCCGCTTCGTCCCGCTGCGCGAACGGCTGCTCGCCATCCTCGACTCGAGCGAGAAAATTCCCTACGTCGGCGTGCATGGCGGCTGGTGCTACAACTTCTGGCGCGATGCCCTCCACCAGCGCGGCGTCTGGCGTCGCACCACGCTGGACGCGTACCGCCAGCCGGCGCCTGCCTGGCAGACGGTGCTCGACCTCGATGCGCTGGCGCGCGCCGAAGACGAGAACTGGGTCTGGGGCGGCGTGTCCTGGCTCGACCGGGAAGGCGACCGCGGCCTGCGCTGCATGGTTTCGCTGTCGCGCGGCGGCGGCGACGCGCACGTGGTGCGCGAATTCGATCTCGAGAGTCTCACGTTCGTGACCGACGGTTTCAGCCTGCCGGAAGCGAAGAGCGACGTGGCCTGGATCGACCGCGACACCCTGTTCGTCGGCACCGACTTCGGCCCCGGCAGCCTGAGCGAATCGGGCTATCCGCGCATCGTCAAGACGTGGAAGCGCGGCGCGCCGCTGGCGGCGGCGGCCACCGTGTACGAGGCGGCGCCGGGCGACCTGGCGGCATCCGGCTACCGGGACCACAGCCCGGGCTGGGAACGCGCCTTCGTGCTGCGCCAGGTCGATTTCTACACGAGCGAACTGTTCTGGCTGCGCGGCGACGCACTGGTAAAGATCGACAAGCCGCTGGACGCCAGCGCCTTCGCCCTGCGCGACCAGTTGATCGTCGAACTGCGTTCGGACTGGACGACCGGCGGCGCGACCTATCCGCAAGGCGCCCTGCTGGCGACCGGCTTCGACGACTTCGTGGCCGGCAAGCGGGAATTCGAGGTGCTGTTCGCGCCGACACCCTCGACCTCGCTCGACGGCGTGACGGCGACCCGGAACTTCCTGCTGCTGACGGTGCTGGACAATGTGAAGAACCGCATCACTGAACTGCGGCGCGAGGATGGCCGCTGGATCGGGCGCGAGGTCGCCGTCCCCGGCTTCGGCGCACTGGGCGTGGCGGCGGTCGATGCGGACGCATCGGACGACTACTTCCTGACCGTGACCGACTTCCTGCATCCGACCACGCTGAACCTGATGCGCGCGGGGAGCGACGAGCGCGAGGCGCTGAAGGCGATGCCGGCCTTCTTCGACGCCGCGCCGTATGAGGTGGCACAGCACACGGCGACCTCCGCCGACGGCACGCCGGTCCCCTACTTCGTCGTCGGCCGCCGCGACCGGCAAGCGGGGACGCCGGCTCCCACCCTGCTGTACGGCTACGGCGGCTTCGAAGTCGCGCTCAAGCCCTTCTACAGCGGCATGACCGGCGCCGCCTGGCTCGAACAGGGCGGCACCTATGTGCTGGCCAATATCCGCGGCGGCGGCGAGTTCGGCCCGCGCTGGCACCAGGCGGCCCTGCGCCAGCACCGCCAGCGCGCCTTCGACGATTTTCTCGCGGTCGGCCAGGACCTGGTGGCGCGCGGGCTCACCACCCCGGCCCGGCTGGGCATCATGGGCGGCAGCAATGGCGGCCTGCTGGTGGGCGCGGCGCTGACCCAGCGCCCCGACCTGTTCGGCGCCGTGGTGTGCCAGGTGCCGCTGCTGGACATGCGGCGCTACCACCTGCTGCTGGCCGGCGCCTCGTGGATGGGCGAATACGGCGACCCGGACGATCCCGCCGACTGGGCCTTCCTGTCTCGCTACTCGCCCTACCATAACCTGCGCCCCGGTCAAGCTTATCCGCGGGTGCTGTTCACGACCTCGACCCGCGACGACCGCGTGCATCCCGCGCATGCGCGCAAGATGGCGGCGCGCATGCTGGAACAGGGCCACGACGTGCTGTACTGGGAAAACACCGAGGGCGGCCACGCCGGCGCGGCCGACAATGCCCAGACCGCGCGCATGTTCGCGCTGACCTATGCCTTCCTGCTGCGGCAACTGGGCGCGCCCTCCGCGTAGTTCCCTGTAGCGCACCGGGTCAGGACGCCAGGCGCTCGGCGAACAGCGCGTCCCAGGTCGGCGCGATCTCGACATAGAGCGCGACCGCGGTCTCGATCCCGACCGCCTGCGGCGCACCGATGCGGGTGGTGACCACGCCGGCCCGGCGCAGCATGCGCTCGATCGCGGTGGTGGTGACCGTCACGTAGCGCGACAGGCCGCGCTCGTGGGCGTGGCGGATGATGGCCTGGATCGATTCCATCGTCATCTCCGAGAAGCCGTAGCTGCCGGCGCCTTCGGTCTCGATCGCGAAGCGCGACAGCTCCCAGATGTGCGGGTCGCTGGGCGCTTCCTGGCCGTCGAGCAGTTGCGGGAAGGAGTCCTTGAGCATGTACGGCCCCTCGGTCGGCAGCAGGCGCCAGCAGCCGCGCAGGGTGTCGTCGTCGCGCATCAGCATGTAGCGCGGCTCGAGCGCGTCGTAGCCATCGATCTCCATGCCGGACAGCACCGGCACCTCCCATCCCAGCCGCCCGCGAAACACCTTCGCGCGCAGCGTATGCATTTCCCACAATTCCTTTGAAGCGAATGCGCGACGCGGCGCGATCCTGATCTGCATGCTCATGGCCAACCCCTTCCTCGTTGAGAAAACCGGTGGAGAAAAAATGCACTACGCATAGAAGCGTCATGCAAATCGGGTAGGCTGGGTACTATCAGCATTGCTAGGTGGCGAGCAATATCGGCGGTGCAATACTTTGGGAAAGACGCAGTTTCCGAATCATTCGACTTACCACCCCGAAAGGACTCACCATGGCAAACGATCTGATGTGCGACGCGTTGGCAGCCGAACTGCAGGCACAACAGTTGGTCCAGGCGGCCGGGGCCGCGCGCCTGGCACCGCACGAACTGCGCCGGCTGCGCATCACCAAGCGCGAAAGCCAGGAAAAATTCTGGGGCCGGTTCGGCGTCACCCAGTCCAGCGGCAGCCGCTTCGAAACCGGCCTGGCGATTCCGGCGCCCGTATCGATCCTGTTGCGCATGTATATCAACGGCAAGCTCAACGATGGTGATCTTCAGGGGTGATGAGCCCCATGGCGATGGCCTTGACCACCGCCTGCTGGCGAGTGTTGACGTCGAATTTTTGACGCACATTCGCCAGGTGAAAATTGACGGTGGCTTCGGAGCAGTTCGTGATGCGGGCAATCTCCCATGACGATTTGCCGGCCATCACCCACTGCAATACCTCCAGCTCGCGCCGCGTCAGGCGCGGCGCTTCATCGACCCTGACTTCTTCTTCGCGGAAGCGGCCGGACGAGCCGAAGGCATAATCCCGCACCAGCGACAGCATCGGCAGCACCTCGGCCATGGCGCGCTGGGCGGCGGCGTCGGGCCGCGCATCGGACGCGAAACTGATGACCCCGAATTCGCCCTGCGGCCCGTGGATCGGCAGGGTCGCGCCGCTGCGGATGCCATGGGCGCTGGCTTCTTCGTAGAAGCCGGCCTGCTGCGGGCTGGAGGCGAAGGTGCCCGGCTGCCACACGATCGGCATCGTGCTCGCCAGGCAGTGCGAGACGGTCGGATCGACGTAGGCGAAGCCGTTGCGGTCATAGCGATCGCGCCAGTTTTCGGAATAATTGCTGCGCAAGAAGGCCGACTCGAAGCGGGTATGGCGCGAATTCACGACGCCAAACAACACCTGGTCGAATCCCAACCCCCGCGCAATCGTGAACAGCGACGCACTCCAGTGGGAGGCGTCCTTGGCCTGCATCAGATCAAGTAATAAGGCGGTGTCAATCATGGGGGCGGTTGTTGATGTAACCCCGCTATGCTAGATGGTTCGACCCGTTCACAAATTCACAGAAATTAACAATCCAATGGTTTACTTCTATCTCTTTTGCATGTTGTCGTGCATAAACAACAACTATTTGCAATTGTGCGCCTTATTTCGAAGGAATCCGCTACCCTCCGCCGAATTACCTGCAATAAATTTCAGAATTGCAAGTATTTGCTAACTGAGGTGCCGTTTCAGACCTTGACTTAGATCTAGAGGACGGTATCTTGCATTTGTGTAAAAACGACACTTTTTTGCCTAGCTGACGCAGGCCAACGAGAATCTACCTTTCAAGACGGGATCCAGGCGATGAACACCATGACCGATATGGGCGAACAGTTGGACGTCAAGCTGCTGCTCACCACGTTGATGGCCTTGAAGAAGGGCGATTTTTCGGTGCGCATGCCGGATGACTGGACCGGCGTGTCGGGCAAGATCGCCGACACGCTGAACGACATCATCGAGACCAAGCAGAAGATGGTGGAGACCGTCACCGAAGTCTCGCGCGTGGTGGGCCGCGAAGGTCACCTGACCCAGCGCGCCGACCTGCCGGGCGTGGTAGGCGGCTGGAGCACCATGATCAGCTCGGTCAACACCCTGATCGACGACCTGGTGCGCCCGACCACCGAGATGGCGCGCGTGATCGGCGCCGTGGCCAAGGGCGACCTGTCGCAGACCATGGCGCTTGAAGTCGACGGCCACCCGCTCAAGGGCCAGTACCTGCGCGCGGCGATGACCGCCAATACGATGGTCGAACAGCTGTCCTCGTTCTCGTCGGAGGTCACGCGCGTGGCGCGCGAAGTCGGCACCGAAGGTAAACTCGGCGGCCAGGCACAGGTGAAAGGCGTGGCCGGCACCTGGAAGGACTTGACCGACTCGGTCAACTCGATGGCCGGCAACCTGACCTCGCAGGTGCGCAACATCGCCGAAGTGACGACCGCGGTGGCCAACGGCGACCTGTCCAAGAAGATCACGGTCGACGTGCGCGGCGAGATCCTGCAATTGAAGGACACCATCAACGTGATGGTGGACCAGCTGCGCTCCTTCGCCTCGGAAGTGACGCGGGTGGCGCGCGAGGTCGGCACCGAGGGTAAACTCGGCGGCCAGGCCTATGTGCCGGGCGTGGCCGGCACCTGGAAGGACTTGACCGACAACGTCAACTTCATGGCGTCGAACCTCACCGGCCAGGTGAGGAATATCGCGGCGGTGACGACTGCGGTGGCGAACGGCGACCTGTCCAAGAAGATCACGGTGGACGTGAAAGGTGAAATTCTCGAGCTGAAGAACACCATCAACGTGATGGTGGACCAGCTGTCCTCGTTCGCCTCCGAAGTGACGCGGGTAGCGCGCGAGGTCGGCACCGAAGGGAAACTCGGCGGCCAGGCAATGGTGAAAGGCGTGGCCGGCACCTGGAAGGACTTGACCGACTCGGTCAACTCGATGGCCGGCAACCTGACCGGCCAGGTGCGCAATATCGCCGACGTGACGACGGCGGTGGCGAACGGCGACCTGTCCAAGAAGATCACGGTCGACGTGAAAGGCGAGATTCTCGAGCTGAAGAACACCATCAACGTGATGGTCGACCAGCTGAACTCCTTCGCCAGCGAGGTGACGCGGGTAGCGCGCGAGGTCGGCACCGAAGGTAAGCTCGGCGGCCAGGCGAACGTGCCGGGCGTGGCCGGCACCTGGAAGGACTTGACCGACGGCGTGAACTCGATGGCGGGCAACCTGACGGCCCAGGTCCGTAATATCGCGGACGTGACGACCGCGGTGGCGAACGGCGACCTGTCCAAGAAAATCACGGTCGACGTCAAGGGCGAAATTCTCGAACTGAAGAACACCATCAATGTGATGGTCGACCAGCTGTCCTCGTTCGCATCGGAAGTGACGCGGGTGGCGCGCGAGGTCGGCACCGAAGGCAAGCTCGGCGGCCAGGCCTATGTGCCGGGCGTGGGCGGCACCTGGAAGGACTTGACCGATAACGTCAACTTCATGGCCTCGAACCTGACCGGCCAGGTGAGGAATATCGCGGCCGTGACCACCGCGGTCGCGCGCGGCGACCTGTCCAAGAAGATCACGGTCGACGTGAAGGGCGAGATTCTCGAGCTGAAGGACACCATCAACGTGATGGTGGACCAGTTGTCGTCGTTCGCGTCCGAAGTGACGCGGGTGGCGCGCGAAGTCGGCACCGAGGGCAAGCTCGGCGGCCAGGCGAATGTGTCGGGCGTGGCGGGCACCTGGAAGGACTTGACGGAAAACGTCAACCAGCTGGCGGCGAACCTGACCAACCAGATGCGCGCGATCGGCGAGGTGGCGACCGCGGTGACCCGCGGCGACCTGTCGCGTTCGATCCAGGTGGAAGCGCGCGGCGAGGTGTCCTACCTGAAGGACAATATCAACGAGATGATCCGCAACCTGAAGGAGACCACGCAGAAGAACGCGCAGCAGGACTGGTTGAAGACCAATCTTGCGAGGTTTACCCGCCTGCTGCAGGGCCAGCGCGACCTGCAGGCGGTGACCAAGCTGATCCTGTCGGAGCTGGCGCCGCTGGTCTCGGCCCACCACGGCGTGTTCTACATGATGGACTCGCAAGAGATCGACTCGCGCCTGCGCATGATCGCCAGCTATGGCTACCGCTCGAGCCGCAAGCTGCCGACCTCCTTCCTGCCGGGCGAAGGTTTGGTGGGCCAGTGCGCGCTGGAGAAGACCCGCATCTGGCTCACCGACGTGCCGCGCGACTACATCGTGGTGTCGTCCGGCCTGGGCTCGGCGCCGCCGAACAATATCGTGGTGCTGCCGATCCTGTTCGAGCAGCAGGTCAAGGCGGTGATCGAGATCGCCTCGCTCGACCGCTTTACCGAAACCCACCTGTCCTTCCTCGACCAGCTGATGGAATCGATCGGCGTGGTCTTGAACACGATCGAGGCCAATAGCCGCACCGAGTCGCTGCTGACCCAGTCGCAATCGCTGGCCCAGGAACTGCAGCAGACGAACCAGGAACTGGCCGAGAAGGCGCGCCTGCTGTCCGAGCAGAATATCGAGGTGGAACGCAAGAACCGCGAGGTGGAGCAGGCCAAGCTGGCGCTGGAAGAAAAAGCGACCCAGCTGGCGCTGTCCTCGAAGTACAAGTCCGAATTCCTGGCCAATATGTCGCACGAGCTGCGGACGCCGCTGAACTCGCTGCTGATCCTGGCCCAGCAGCTGTCGGACAACCCCGAGGGCAATCTGTCCGGCAAGCAGGTGGAATTCGCGAAGACGATCTACGGCTCCGGTTCCGACCTGCTCACGCTGATTAACGACATCCTCGACCTGTCGAAGATCGAGTCGGGCACCGTCACGCTGGACGTGTCGGAATACCGCTTCTCGAACCTGCGCAACTATGTCGACCGCACTTTCAGACACATGGCGGAGGCCAAGCACCTGGGCTTCCAGGTGGACCTGGCCGAGAACCTGCCGACGGCGGTGATGACCGACACCACGCGCCTGCAGCAGGTGCTCAAGAACCTGCTGTCGAATGCCTTCAAGTTCACGAGTCACGGCCAGGTCTCGCTGGGCATCAGCCTGGTGACCAGCGGCTGGACCGCCGACCACCCGAACCTGGAGCATGCCGACGCGGTGCTGGCATTCTCGGTCTACGATACCGGCGTGGGCATCCCGGCCGACAAGCTGCAGCTGATCTTCGAAGCTTTCCAGCAGGCCGACGGCTCGACCGCCCGCAAATACGGCGGCACGGGCCTGGGCCTGTCGATCTCGCGCGAACTGGCGCGCCTGCTGGGCGGCGAAATCCGCGTCGAATCGACCGTCAACGTCGGTTCGGTGTTTACCTTGTACCTGCCCTATAACCGGGCCGGCTTCATCAACTACGAGCAGGCGCGCCAGCCGCAGCCGGCGCGCCTGGCGCCGCCGCTGAACCTGCCCGCACCGCTGGTGCCGGTGCTGCAGGAGAACAGCGAAGTGGCGGCGCTCGACCTGACCGCCGACCTGCTCGATCCGAGCGGCGCCGTGGTCGAATATGCGAGCGTGCTGGACGACCGCGGCCTGGTGACGCCGGGCGACCCGTCGGTGCTGATCGTCGAGGACGACGAACGCTTCGCCAAGGTGGTGCTGGAATTCGCACGAGAGAAAAACTTCAAGGCGATTGTTACCCACCGTGGCGATTCGACCCTGTCGCTGGCGCGCGATTACCTGCCGTCGGCGATCCTGCTCGACCTCGACCTGCCCGATATCGACGGCTTCACGGTGCTCGATCGCCTGAAGCGCGACCCGAGCACGCGCCACATCCCGGTGCACGTGATGTCGTCCCTGCGCGAACGCGAACGCGCGCTGCGCCAGGGCGCGATCTCGTACATCAACAAGCCGGTCGAGCGCGACGCGCTGAAGGAAGAATTCAAGCGCATCCAGAAATTCCTGATGGGCGGCAAGCGCAGCCTGCTGGTGGTCGAGGACGATCCGGCCCAGCGCGAATCGATCGTCAACCTGATCGGCAATAACGACATCCACATGGTCACGGTCGACCATGGCGCGGCCGCGCTCGAGGCCCTGCAGTCGTCGCACTTCGACTGCATGGTGCTCGACCTGACGCTGCCCGACATCTCGGGCTTCGACCTGCTCGACCAGATCGGCCGCAACGAGCGCCTGCGCGACCTGCCGATCGTGATCTACACGGCCCAGGAACTCACGCGCAAGGAAGTCACGAAGCTCAAGCGCTATGCCAAGACCATCGTGATCAAGGATGCGCGCTCGCCCGAGCGCCTGCTGGACGAGACGGCGCTGTTCCTGCACCGCTCCCAGGCCAGCCTGCCCGAGACCCAGCGCAGGATGCTGGAAGAGATCCACGCCCTCGATTCGGGCCTGGCCGGGCGCAAGGTGCTGATCGTCGACGACGACCTGCGCAACATCTTCGCCCTGTCGACGCTGCTCGAGCGCCAGCAGATGCAGGTGCTGTTCGCCGAGAACGGCCGCGACGGCATCGAGGTGCTGGAGAAGGATCCCGGCATCGAGATCGTCCTGATGGACATCATGATGCCCGAGATGGACGGCTACGACACGATGCGCGCGATCCGCCGCATCCCGAAATTCCGCTCGCTGCCGATCATCACCTTGACTGCGAAAGCGATGAAGGGCGACCGCGACAAATGCATCGCGGCCGGCGCCTCGGACTACATCACGAAGCCGGTCGACGTGGCGCAGCTGCTGTCGATGATGCGCGTCTGGCTGCATTGAGGCCGCGGTGAACGCGTTGACTGGATTGCCGCTCGACGCCGGCCTGGCCGAGCTCGAGCTCGAGCTGCTGCTCGAGGCGCTGTACCAGCGCTTCGGCTTCGACTACCGCAGCCATGAGCGCGCTGCCGTGCGCGCCCGGCTGGCCGAATTCCTGCACCGGCGCGAACTGCCGACCCTGTCGCGCCTGCAGGAACAGGTGCTGCACGCGCCCGGCGCCGCCCTCAGCGTGGTGCGCGCGCTGGCGGTGCAGCCGGCCGCCCTGTTCGACCGGCCTGACTGGGCCCGACGCCAGCGCCGTGCGCTGGCCGACAGCCTGCGGCCGACCGCGCTGCCGAAGGTCTGGCTGCCCGAGGCGGCCGGCGTGGGCGAGGCCTGGACCCTGGCGGTGTTGCTGGCCGAGGAAAAGCTGTACGGGCGCACCGAGGTGTTCGCAACCCTGGCCAGCGACGAGCTGCTGTACGAGGCGCGCGAGGCCACCCTGCCCGCCGCGCAGCTGCTCGACGCCCAGCGCGGCTACGAAGCCAGCGGCGGCCAGGGACGGCTGGCCGACTACTTCGAGGTCAGCGACGGCCGCGCGCGCCTGCTGCCGCGGCTGCGCGAACGCATCACCTGGCTGCAGTATTGCCTGGTGACGGATGGGTCGTTCAACGAATTCCACGCCATCGTCTGCTGCCGCGCCCTGCCCGATTTCGGACCGGTGCTGCGCCAGCGGGTGCTGCGGCTGTTCCGGGACAGCCTGGCCTTGTTCGGGGTGATGGGGATCGACCGAGAACTCATGGCGGAGGATGTGGCGGCGGACGACTACCGGCCGCTGTTCGAGGATGGCGCCTGGTACAAGCGCGTGCGGTGACGTGGGCAGCGAATCCGTCCGCGTTACGCCACCACCGACCTTTCCGCGGTCATCCACGCATCGATCCGGTCCGCCACGCCCGGCCGCAGGTGCAGCCCCAGCTTGGTGCGGCGCCACAGCACATCCCGGGCGCTGGCGGCCCACTCGTGCCGCATCAGGTAGCGCAGCTCGGCCTCGTACAGGCCGGGAGCCACTTCGAGGCCAAGGTCGGCCAGCGCCCCGCAACCGGCCAGCAGCACGTCCACCCGCGTGCCATAGGCGCGCGCATAGCGCAGCGCCAGCGGCTTGGGCAGCCAGGCGTGGCGCCGCTGCAGCGCCGCCACCCAGCGGTCGAATTCCAGCACGCCGCGCGCGTCCGGCCCGGGGCCGAACAGGTCGCCGCCCGGCAGAACCGCATCCGCCGTCCAGGCGCCGCTGGGCGTCGTGCCCAGCAACGGCGCGATCCAGTCGACAGCTTCCTCGGACAGCTTGCGGTAGGTGGTGACCTTGCCGCCGAAGACCGACAGCAGGGGCGGCCCGTCGGCGTCGTGCTCGAGGAAGTAGTCGCGCGTGGCCGCCGCCGCGCTGCCGGCGTCGTCGTCCAGCAGCGGGCGCACGCCGGAGTAACTCCATACCACATCGCCTGGCGCAAGCTGCCGCCTGAAATAGCGGTTGGCCAGTTCGCACAGATAGCGCGTCTCGTCCTCGGAGATCGCCACCGCGCCAGGGTCGCCCGCGAAATCGACGTCGGTGGTGCCGACCAGGGTAAACGCTTCCTCGTAGGGAATGGCGAACACGACCCTGCCATCGGCATGCTGGAACAGGTAGGCGCAGCTGTGTTCGAACAGGCGCGGCACGACGATATGGCTGCCCTTGATCAGGCGCAGCGCGCGGTGCGGGGCCACGCGGTTGGCGCGCTGGGCGAAACGCGCCGCCCATGGGCCGGCGGCGTTGACGAGGCCGCGCGCGCGCACGGTCAATGGCGCGCCATCCTGCGTGATGCGGGCCTCCCAGTGCGCGGCGCGCCGGATCGCCTCGTCGCAGGCGGCATGGGTGAGCACGCGCGCGCCGCGCTCGTGGGCGTCGAGGGCATTGAGCACCACCAGGCGCGCATCGTCGACCCAGCCGTCCGAATACGCAAAGGCGCGCGTAAACTCTGGCTTGAGCGGGGCGCCGGCGCGGTGGCCGGCCAGGTCGATCGCGTTCGACGCCGGCAGGAAGGCGCGCGGCGCCAGGCGGTCGTAGAGGAACAGGCCGGCGCGGATCAGCCAGGCCGGGCGCTGTCCCGGCACGTGCGGCATCACGAAGCGCAGCGGGCGCATGATGTGGGGCGCGCTCTTGAGCAGGGTTTCGCGCTCGGCCAGCGCCTTGCGCACCAGGCCGAACTCGCGGTATTCGAGGTAGCGCAGGCCGCCGTGAATCAGCTTGCTGGACGCGGACGAGGTGTGGGCGCCCAGGTCGTCCTTCTCGCACAGCACCACCGACAAGCCGCGCCCGGCGGCGTCGCGCGCGATGCCGGCGCCGTTGATGCCGCCGCCGACCACCAGCAAGTCGCAATCGATCGTCAGGTTCGCTTCCATGGATCTCCTTCGCGCGGCATGGCGCCATCCGGCCCAGTGTAGGCGGCGCCGGGCCCCATGCGTTTGCCTGCATCAATTATGCGGGGAATAGGCAGGGCGATGTGTAAAATCGCCACATGCACATCCTTTCCAACCCAGACCAGACCCGCGCCTGGGTCCGCATGCCGTCCGGCCGCCGCCTCGACCTTCTCGATCCGACACCCCTCGACTGGGACGACGCCGACCTGGCGCTCGGCCTGGCCCGCACCTATCGCTGGGGCGGCCATTCGGCCTGGCCGCTGCCGCTGTCGGTGGCCCAGCACTCGATCAGCGTCATGCTGCTGCGCCGCGCCGCCAGCCCGGCAATCACGCCGCTGGAAGAATTGCGCGAACTGCTGCACGACGCCGAGGAAGGCCTGCTCGGCTTCGATGCGATCTCGGTCATCAAGCCCTTCCTGGGCGAAGCCTTCCGGGCGCTGACCAAGCGCCTCGAGCACATGGTGTTCCTGCGCTACGGCCTGCCGGCCTGGGATGCGCGCAGCCACGCGGCGCACAAGCGCGCCGACCGCCTGGCCGCCGCCACCGAGGCGGTGCACGTGGCCGGCTGGTCGCGCGAAGAAGTGCGGCGCACCCTCAAGATCCGGGCCGAGGTGCTGGCCGAGGATCCGCTCGCCGCCCGCTACGATTGCCGGCCGTGGGAACCGTGGGCCCCTGGACTGGCCTGCGAACGCTTCCTGGCCGAGCTCGATCGCCTGAAAGTCAGTGCCCATGGATGACCTCATGGAAAACGTCGTCCGAGCCTGCACCTTGGTGGACAACGCCGACGGCCTGTTGATCGCGGCCGGCGCCGGCATCGGCGTCGATTCGGGCCTGCCCGACTTTCGCGGCAATGCCGGGTTCTGGAAAGCCTATCCACCATTGGCCGAGCGCGGCCTGCCGTTTCGCGAGATGGCCAATCCGGCCAGCTTCGCGCGCGATCCGCGCCTGGCCTGGGGCTTCTATGGCCACCGGCTCGACCTGTACCGGCGCACGCGGCCGCATGCGGGCTTCGCGATCTTGCGTGCGCTGGGCGAACGCATGCGCCATGGCAGCTTCGTCTTCACCAGCAATGTCGACGGCCAGTTCCAGCGCGCCGGCTTCGCCCCGGATCGGATCGCCGAATGCCATGGCACGATCCACCACCTGCAATGCAGCCGTCCCTGCCGCGACACGACCTGGCCGGCCGATGGATTCGCACCCGAGGTCGACCTTGCGCGCTGCACGCTGCTGTCGCCATTGCCTGGCTGCCCACACTGCGGCGCGCTGGCGCGGCCAAACATCCTGATGTTCAACGACATGGCCTGGGTCGATGTGCCCAGCGACGCCCAGCTCATGCGGCTGGAACGCTGGCGCACCGGAGTCGAGCGGCTGGCGGTGATCGAGCTGGGGGCCGGCACCGACCTGCCCTCGGTGCGCCGGTTTACCGAGTCGCACGGCGTGCCGGCGATCCGCATCAATCCACGCGAACACCGGATCGTGCGCGGCGTCGGCCTGGCCATGGGCGCGCTTGCGGCAATGCAGGCGATCGCACAGGAAATGAGTATTGATGTCAGTTAATACTGAACACTAAGTGGCTGATTTCATTCAGCCTTTTGGCCTATCCACAAGAAATGTGGATAACTGTGTGGAAAAGCGCCACTTGACAAGCCGCAAGCGCAGTATTGATGCGGGTTTCAACAAAATGCCCGTTCTGAAGGCAAAAAAAACCTCCCGAAAAATCAATCACTTGCACGTGCACTACTTCTGCACATCCATGTCATATACGGCAAACTCCTACAAATGTGGGGCACGGGGGATAAGTCGTCAATCTGCGCCCATCTGTCGTCATTTCCATGCGTTCCGGGCCCGGTCGCGCACCATCATGCGAATCGAGTCGGGCATCGGCGTGCGCAGCTCGCGCTTGTCGGCGCTGAGCCAGGCGCATTCCTCGAAATGCCTGAGCATGACCGGGGTGATGAAGCGCGTGCGCGCCGCATAGACATGGCGGTCGCCCATGCTGGATTGCTGCTTGATGAAAAAACGGTTCGGCACCACCAGGTGCAGGTTCTCGCGCGCCCGCGTCATCGCCACGTAGAGCAGGCGCCGCTCTTCTTCGATGTCTTCCTGGCTGCCGGTGGCCATGTCGGAGGGAATGCAGCCGTCGACGACGTTCAGCACGTGCACCGATTTCCACTCCTGGCCCTTGCTCGAATGGATGGTCGACAGGATCACGTAATCTTCGTCGAGCAGCGGCGCGCCGGCGCGGTCGCTGGTGGCCTCGGGCGGGTCGAGCGTGATCTCGGCCAGGAAGCTCTCGCGGTTGCCGTAGCCGCCGGACAGCGCCACCAATTGATCGAGGTCGGCCGCGCGCACCTGCGCATCGTCGTGCAGGCGCTCCAGATGCGGCTGGTACCAAGTGCGCGCCAGTTCCAGGTCCAGCGGCCAGCGCAGGCCAGGCGTGCGCAGGCGCCGGTACAGCACGCAAAACGCCTGCCAGTCGGTCTTGCTGCGCGCCGGCACCGGGAAGGCCTCGAGCGCCGCCGCCGCATCATTGCTCGTGCCGGCCGCCTCGACCAGGCGCGAGGCGGTGGTCTGGCCGATGCCGGGAATCAGCTGCAGCGCCCGAAAGCCGGCCAGTCTGCCGCTCGGGTTCTGGGCAAAGCGCAGCAGGGCCAGCACGTCCTTGATGTGAGACGCCTCGAGGAACTTGAGGCCGCCGAATTTCACGAAGGGGATGTTGCGGCGCATGAGTTCGAGCTCGAGCGCGGCGCTATGGCTGGCGGCGCGGAACAGCACCGCCTGCGACTTGAGCGTTACGCCCGCCTCGCGCTGCTCGAGGATGCGATTGCAGACCCAGCGCGCCTGCTCGGCTTCGTCGGGGATCAGCACCAGTTGCGGCTTGATGCTCGATGCCTTGTCGGTCCACAGCGTCTTGGCATGGCGCTCGAGCGCGGCGCCGATCACGGCATTCGAGGCGTCCAGGATCGGCTGCGTGGAGCGGTAGTTGCGCTCCAGCGTGATCAGGTGGGCCGGCTGCGAGAACTGGCCGGGGAAGTCGAGGATATTGCGCACCGTGGCGCCGCGGAAACCGTAGATCGACTGGGCGTCGTCGCCGACCACCATCACGCCTTTACCATCGGGCTTCATGCCGGTGACGATGGCGGCCTGCAGCCGGTTGGTGTCCTGGTACTCGTCGACCAGCACGTGGTCGAACAGCGCGCCGAGTTCAAGCCCCAGCACCGGATCGGCCGCCATCTCGGCCCAGAACAGCAGCAGGTCGTCGTAGTCGAGCACGTTCTGTTCCTGCTTGGCGTCGACGTAGGCGCCGAACAGCGTCTTGAGTTGCGCTTCCCATTCGCTACACCAGGGGAAGAAGGCTTGCAGCACCTGGTCCAGCGGCTCGCGGCCGTTGACCGCGCGCGAATAGATCGACAGGCAGGTGCCCTTCAAGGGAAGGCGTTTTTCCGTCCGGTCGAGGCCGATCTCGTGGCGCACCATGCCCATCAGGTCTTCGGCGTCGCCGCGATCATGGATGGTGAACGCCGGGTCGAGGCCGATGCGGCCGGCGAACTCGCGCAGCAGGCGCGCGCCGATGCTGTGAAAGGTGCCGGCCCAGGGCAGGCTGACCGGCGCCTGGTTCCCGCCACGGCCGAACAGGCGGTGCAGCACGCCGCCGGCGCGCTGGGTCATCTCGCTGGCTGCGCGGCGCGAAAACGTGAGCAGCAGGATGCGCTGCGGATCGGCGCCGGACTGGATCAGGCGCGCCACCCGGTGCGCCAGCGTATTGGTCTTGCCGGAACCGGCGCCGGCCACCACCAGCAGCGGACGCGGCGCGTCCGCCCCGACGTCGTGCTCGACCGCCGCCCGCTGTTCGGGATTCAGGCTGGCGAACGGGTCTTCGGTGGCGGTGACGGCGGGTTCGGCGACGGCGGACATGGGAGGCGGAAGCAGGAAATGCCATACTGTACATTTATCCAGTCTCGCGCCGCAAGCGAAAAATGCGGCGCCCCACGAAGGCCATCACATGTTGTCAATAATGACATTAAAAATGACCTCAGCATTCGGCGCCAAGTTGCGGATTATCAAGACGTTTTTTGGATATCCACAAAGTCTGTGAATAAGTGTGTGGAAAAGCGGGGGCTTGACACGCTGGAGGCGGCCTGCCGTGCGGGTTTCAACAATTTGCCTATTGGGAAGGCAATCTCGTTTCCGCTGAAAATCAAGGGTTTACGTGCCCTGTTGCTCCCCAGACACTGCGCGTGTCGCAACGAATTTGCAAGCCAAATATGTGCACAACCGAAAGTCCCTGCCCCATCAGGCGGGCGCGCGCCTGCGCTCCGGCTCGAGCACCACGCGCTCGATGACCTGCGGACGTACGCCCTGCGACTTGAGGTATTCGACCGCCGGCATGATGCCGGACTCGCGCAAGGTGGCGATGCCGCGCGCCACAATGTCGCGATGGAGAATATTGCGCCTGAGCTCAGAAGTGGCGGCAAGGCGTTGGTTGATTTCCCGTGCGCGGAATGGACTCATGGCGCATGTCTCCAGTGGGTTATGTCGATGACGCATCACGATTATTGGCGATGCGGAGCCGAAGTCAATGTCAAACCTGTATCAACATGCCTATTTCGCGGGTAACGCCACCATCTTCGCTGCGCTGCGCCGCCCGTGCGCCATCCTGCCTACAATCTGGGCCAACGACCAACGACGAGGACATACATGAGCATCCAGCCCAACCTGAATCCCGGCGACGACGCCGCCCCCGGCACGCCAGGCGCCGGCGAAGACATCTGCGACGCCTGCGCCGGCCGCGGCACGCTGGCCGATGGCAAGCCCTGCCCGCAGTGCGGCGGCACCGGCCGCGTGATGGAAGGCATCGGCGGCGGCTGAGCACCCATTCACGCCGGGTAGCTCGTGGACAGGATGCGGGGCGAGCGGCGATAATCGCGGGATGAGCGCATCACCCCTCCCCGCACCACCCGTCCCGCCCATGCAGGAACCCGACCGCCCACGTCCGAACTCCCTGACCGACCTGTTCGTCTCATTCACGCTGATCGCCCTGCAGGGCTTCGGCGGCGTCTTGGCCGTGATCCAGCAGCAAGTGGTCGAGCGCAAGCGCTGGATGAGCAACGAGGAATTCATCGAAGAGTGGTCGGTGGCCCAGATCATGCCCGGCCCGAATGTCTGCAACCTGGCGATGATGATCGGCAGCCGCCACTTCGGCCTGGCCGGCGCCCTGAGCGCGCTGGCCGGCATCCTCGCGGTGCCGCTGGTCCTGGTGCTGGGCCTGGCCCTGGTCTACGCGCAGTTCGCCTCCCAGCCGCAGGTGCAGGGCGCCCTGCGCGGCATGGCCGCCGTCGCCGCCGGCCTGATCGCCGCCACCGGCCTGCGCATGTCGGTGGCGCTCGCCAGGAATGCGATTCCCCTCGCCGTCTGCATCGCGATCGCCGCCACCGGCTTCGTGCTGCTGGCCTGGTTCCGGGCGCCGCTGGCAGTCGTGATCGCCATGCTCGGCGGCCTCGGCTGCGTGCTGGCCTGGCGCGGGCTCAAGCCATGAACACGCCCGCCCTCGTATTCGGCTGGCACGACTGGCTCAATCTGTTCGTCCACTTCCTGATGCTGTCCATGATGTCGCTGGGCGGCGCGATCTCGACCACGTCCGAGATGCAGCGCTATCTGGTCGAGCGCCAGGGCTGGCTGAGCCAGACCCAGTTCGCCGACTCCGTGGCTTTGGCCCAATCGTCGCCGGGACCGAACGTGCTCTTCGTGGCCCTGCTCGGCTGGAACGTCGGGCTCAATACCGGCAGCATGACGGCCGCGCTGGCCGGAGTCGCGATCTCCATGATCGGCATCATGCTGCCCTCGACCGTGTTTACTTACCAGGTGGCGCAATGGGCGCACCGCAACCGCACGCTGCGCGCGGTGCGCGCCTTCAAGCAGGGCATGGCGCCGCTGGTGATCGCCATGCTGCTATCCACCGCCTGGCTGCTGGCCACCGGCGGCGGCAAAGGCGGCGAGCACAACGACAACTGGCCCCTGTGGCTGCTGACGGCGGTCACCGCCATCGTCGTCTGGCGCACCCGGCTGCACCTGCTGTGGATGCTGGCGGCGGGGGCATTGCTCGGCGCACTGGGCGTGGTCTAGGGGCAGCCGGACAGCAACCAATTGGTGCTGCCTCGTGCACTCAACCGCACCTCAGCAGTATCTCTAACGGTTTTTTTTCGATTATCGAATCGCGCGCCAGCATCCGCACACGCCATCTCATGCGTTTTGCGGTTTAGGGTAATAGAAAATCCCCGACAGATAGATGATTGCAACAACCAGCATCAGTATTCGATTGGAGATAAGACAAACGAGAATTGGGAAAAGCGAAATGCCTTGGAACAACCAGTGCTTGAAGAAATTTCTCTCAAATTTTTGCCGTCGACTTGCGCGATAATTCGCGTCTATCATGCATGTCAATGTCACGAAGGACACGGTCAGCAGGCTCATGAGTGCGCTAGGTAGCAGTGTTTTCGTGGCATCTTCGTAGAAAAGCGAGAACGGCTCATCCGCGATAATACATGTGGAGACGAACCCTAATAAGCTCAGCGTATAAAGAACATACAGCCCAGCTCTCGCCGATGCATAGCTGTCACGACTGATATTCCAAGCACTATAGAAAATTCGTCTGGGCTTCCATGCCATCGCGAGAGCAGTCACGAGGCATAGCATCTTGATCACGGTATCCATGCACTTCTCCTTTGCAGGAGATTGTACTGGCGAAATTTCCGCAAAGCAATATTATTGCCTGTTTAAACGTATTCCGTTCATGCGAAATGTGACGCGACTTCCAGATTGAGAAATGAATGACTTCGCTGTACGTAAGATTTAACCATTGAAGAATGTCTTTCCTCTACCTTTCATCACTTCTTGGCGGAAAATTGCAGGCGGCAGCAAAACGTTGCGTGGCCACTGGTTTGGCACTGCGTGCCGAGACGCGGCATACTGACGCTATCCGAAACTCCCAACGTTACCAAGATGCCCCAACTCCTGAATGAACACGCCTGCTTCGGCGGCGTGCAGCGCTTCTACCAGCACGACTCGGCCGCCATCGGCCTGCCGATGAAATTCTCGGTCTACCTGCCGCCGGCGGCCGGCGACAAGCAATTGCTGGTGCTGTTCTACCTGGCCGGCCTGACCTGCACCGAAGAAACCTTCATGATCAAGGCCGGCGCCCAGCGCCTGGCCAGCGAACTGGGCATCATCCTGGTCGCGCCCGACACCAGCCCGCGCGGCGCCAACGTCCCGGGCGAAACGGACAGCTGGGACTTCGGCACCGGCGCCGGCTTCTACCTCGACGCCACCCAGGAACCGTGGGCGCGCCACTACCGCATGCACAGCTATCTGCTGGAACTGCACGCGCTGGTGCTGGCCACCTTCCAGGCCGATCCGGGCCGGGTCGGCATCTTCGGCCACTCGATGGGCGGCCACGGCGCGCTGACCATGGCACTGAAGCACCCTGAATTGTTCCGCTCGGTCTCGGCCTTCGCGCCGATCGCTGCGCCCAGCCGCTGCCCGTGGGGCCAGAAGGCCTTCGACGGCTACCTCGGCGCCGACAAGGACGCCTGGCAGCAGCATGACGCCAGCGCCCTGATGACCGCCCAGGCCAGCGCGCCCTTCCCTGGCGGCATCCTGATCGACCAGGGCCTGGGCGACAAATTCCTGGTCGAGCAACTGTATCCGGAAGCATTCGAGGAAGCCTGCGAAAAGGTCGGCCAGCCGCTGACCCTGCGCCGCCACGCCGGCTACGACCACGGCTATTATTTCATCTCGACCTTCGTCGACGATCACCTGCGCTTCCACGCCCAACAACTGGCGTGAGCCCCGAGCGGCCCGCGTCGCGGGCCGCCAACCTCTCACATCATTCCTCACGGCAAACGAACGACGGTCGTTGCCATCCCTGTGTATGCTGGAAGTTAACAACTTCTTCATCATGCAACAGCTCGAACCGTTCACCGATCGCATCGACGCCGGCAGGCAACTGGCGCAGGCGCTGCAGCACTACGCCGGCCGCGACGACCTGCTCGTGCTGGCGTTGCCGCGCGGCGGCGTGCCGGTCGCCTACCCCATCGCCCAGGCGTTGCGGGCCGAGCTCGACCTGATGCTGGTGCGCAAGCTCGGCTTGCCCAACCAGCCCGAGTTCGCCATGGGCGCCATCGGCAGCGGCGGCGTGCGAGTGCTCCAGGCCGGCGTCCCCGGCCTGATGGGCGTGACCCAGGACGAGGTCGACGCGGTCACGGCCATCGAGCAGGCCGAGCTGGCGCGGCGCGAGCGGCGCTACCGCGGCGATCGTCCGCCGTGCCGGCTCGCGGGACGCTGCGTGATCCTGGTCGACGACGGCATCGCCACCGGATCGACGATGCTGGCCGCGGTCGAGGTCGCCCGCCGCCAGCAGCCGGCGCGGCTGGTGGTGGCGGTGCCGGTGGCGGCCCAGGACGCGCTGGACGCGCTGCGCCCGTCGGTCGACGAGCTGGTCTGCCTGGTGGCCCCGGCCCGTTTTCGCGCGGTCGGGCAGTGGTACCGCAGCTTCGGGCAGACCGGCGATGAAGAAGTGCAAACCCTGCTGGCGCAGTCGCGCGACGCCGCCAGCCAACCCTACCGAGAGGAGCCGAGATGAACGATACGAACGAGACGAACGACACCAACGCACAAGCGATGAACGTGGGTAAATGGATCGGCGCAGCCGTCGCAGGCGCCTTGCTGATGTACGCCTTCGACCCGGAACGCGGCGCCAAGCGCCGCGCCCATGCCCGCGGCGCCCTGCGCGATGCTCGCGACCGCACCGGCGACCGGCTGGAAAACGCCTGGCACAGCGCCGGCGACCGCATCGATTCGGCGCGCCTGCGCGCATCTTCCGCCGCAGCCCGCGCCGGCGAACGCCTGGCCGGGGCGGCCCACGCGGCGGGCGACCGCCTGTCCGACGCCTCGCACCGCACCCGCGACCGCCTGGAACATGCGCGCGATCGCCTGGCCGACGCCTCCTACGAAGCCAAGGAACGCGCGCACGAACTGGCCCACGACGCGCGCGACCGCGCCCGGCATGCCGCCCACGAGGCGCGCGACCGGGTCGAGCATGCCGCACATGAGGCGCGCGAACACGCCGACTACGCCGCCGACAAGGCGCGCGACCGCGCGGATCACGCGGCCGAGCGCGCCCGCGAACGCGCCGACCAGGCCCGCGAACGCCTCGAGCAGAGCGCCTGGAGCCTGAAGGCCGAGGCCCGCTCGCGCGCCCACGCCGCCGGCCACCAGGTGCGCGAATGGACCGACCACCTGAGCCAGGTGTTCGGCTCGCGCAGCCCGACCCTCACCAATTCGGCCCTGCTCGGGACCGGCGCCCTAGGCTTGGTCGGCTTGGTGCGGCGCTCGCCGGCCGTCGCCCTGCTCGGCCTGGGCGCGCTGGCGGTGCTGCTGCGCAGCGACCGCGGCCGCCACCTGGTCGACTCGCTGCGCCATCGCGGCGCCGCCAGCCAGGTCGAGGTCGAGAACGCGATCCACATCGACGCCGCGCCGAAGGACGTGTTCGACGCCTGGTCCGAAGTCGAGAACTTCCCGCGCTTCATGTCGCACGTGACCGAGGTGCGCGACCTGGGCCACCGCCGCTCGCACTGGGTGGTGCGCGGCCCCGGCGGCATGGAGTACGCCTGGAACGCGGTCATGACCGAGCAGTCGCGTCCCGACCGCCTGTCGTGGCGCAGCGAGCCGGGTTCCGAGATCGCGCAGGAAGGCACCGTCACCTTCGAGCCGTCCGCCGGCGGCACCCGCGTCACGGTGCGCATGACCTATGCGCCGCCGGCCGGCGCGCTGGGCCACGGCATCGCGCGCATGCTGGGCGCCGACCCGCAGCGCCAGATGGACGACGACCTGGCGCGCATGAAGCAGTTCATCGAGCGCGGCGGCGCCCACTACGCCACCCAGCAGGCGGCGCCGAGCCACAGCTTCCTGCACTGACGTGGCCATCATCGGCACTGCCGCCCTCGACGCGGTGCGTCAGGCCGCCCGCCCGCTCACGGGCGCGGCGGACGACTACGACGCGCTGCTCGACATGGTCGGCAATGCCCGCTTCGTGCTGCTGGGGGAAGCCACCCACGGCAGCCACGAGTTCTATGCGGAGCGGGCCCGCATCACCCGCCGCCTGGTCGAAGAAAAAGGGTTTACGGCGGTGGCGGTCGAAGCCGATTGGCCCGATGCCTGGCGGGTCGACCGCTATGTGCGCGGCCAGGGCGCGGACCCGGATGGCCGTGCCGCCCTGTCGGGCTTCGAACGCTTTCCGGCCTGGATGTGGCGCAATACCGCGGTGCTCGACTTCGTCGAGTGGCTGCGGGGCCATAACGCGGGCCTGGGCAGCGATGGAGTCAAGACCGGCTTCTATGGCCTGGACCTGTACAGCATGTACACCTCGATCCACGAAGTGCTGCGCTACCTGGACCAGGTGGATCCGAACGCCGCGCGCGAGGCGCGCAAGGTGTATGCCTGCTTCGACCACTACGACCGCGACAGCCAGCAATACGGCTACGCGGCCAGTTTCGGCATGTCGCCGTCGTGCGAGCAGGGCGCGCTCGACACCCTGCGCAAGCTGCAGCAACGCGCCTTCGACTACGTGCAGGCCGACGGCGCCGACGACGCCTATTTCTACGCCCAGCAGAATGCGCGCCTGGTCAAGAATGCCGAAGAATACTACCGTACCATGTTCAAGGGCCGCGTCTCGTCCTGGAACCTGCGCGACAGCCACATGGCCGAGACGCTGGACGCGGTGGCCCGCCACCTGTCGCAGGGCGGCAAGCCGGCCCGCATCGTGGTGTGGGAACACAATTCGCATATCGGCGACGCGCGCGCCACCGAGATCGGACGCCAGGGCGAATGGACGCTGGGCGAGCTGGCGCGCAAGGCCCATGGCCAGGATGCCGTGCTGGTCGGCTTCACCACCTATGAAGGCCGGGTCACGGCGGCCTCGGAATGGGATGGCGAGGGCCTGCACAAGCACGTGCGCCCGGCGCTACGCAACAGCTACGAACACCTGCTGCACCTGACCGGCATCGAACGCTTCTTCCTGCCGCTGCGCGAACCGTCGCCGGCGCGCACTGCGCTGATGGAAGAGCGGCTGGAGCGCGCGATCGGCGTGCTGTACCTGCCGCGCAGCGAGCGCCAAAGCCATTATTTCATGGCCCAGCTGCCGCGCCAGTTCGACGCCGTGATCCACATCGACCGCACCACGGCGGTGGAGCCGCTCGATGCGGGCAGCGGCTGGCATACGGGCGAGCCGCCGGAGACGTATCCGGGCGGGTTGTAACGCGTGCACGTCGTTCCCGCGCAGGCGGGAACCCAAGTTTGCATGCATCGCGATACCGCACGCAGGACTTGGGTCCCCGCCTTCGCGGGGACGACGTGCGGGCGCGCAGGCGTCGGCTGGTTCATGCAACAGGCTCAGGCAGCAGGGTCTCGCCCACCCACTACATACCGATCCCGCCCCCCCTCCTTGGCGGCATACAAAGCCCCATCCGCCGCCGCCAGCAACCCATCTTCATCCTGTCCCGGCCGCCACAGTGCAACGCCGACGCTGGCCGATACCGCCAGCATCCCGGCCCCGGTCGCGAACGGCGCGCGCATCGCGGCCACGATCTTGGCTGCGATGCCCTCGGCTTCCTCGCGGCTGTCGATCTCTTCCAGGATCACCACGAACTCGTCGCCCGACAGGCGCGCCGGGGTGTCGCTGGCGCGCACGCAGGCGCGCAGGCGCTCGCCGAATTCCCTGAGCACCTCGTCGCCCACGCCATGGCCATGGCTGTCGTTGATGCGCTTGAAATGGTCGACGTCGAGATAGGCCAGCGCCGGCGCCCGGCCGTGACGCGCCGCGCGCGCCAGCACCGACTGCAGGGTTTCATTGAAGCTGCGGCGGTTGGCCAGGCCGGTCAGGGTGTCGACCCGCGCCAGCCGGGTCAGTTGCTCCTCGACTTCCTTCACGTGCGTCATGTCGTGCTTGAGCGCGTACACGCCGGCCACGCTGCCGTCCGGCTGCAGGTCGGGGATGTAGACGCCCTCCAGCACACGCGGCGCGCCCTGGATCAGCAGCCGCATCTGGCAGGTGGTGGCGTGGCCGGCGAACGCGCCTTCCAGGCTGGCGGCGCCCTGGCGCGAGGCGTCCTCGCCCATCAGCTCGGCGATCGACATCCCCACCAGATTCTCCGGCGTCACCCCGAACCAGCGCTCGAAGGTCGCGTTGCCGAAGCGGAAGCGCTGCTCGCGGTCGAGATAGGCGATCAGCACCGGCAGGTTGTCGGTGATCAGGCGCAGCCGCTTCTCGCTCGCCGCGCGCAGGCCCTCGGCATTCTCGCGCTCGGCCATCAGCTGGTAGAAGGCGTTGCCCAGTTCGCCGATCTCGTCGCGCCGGGCGTCGTGCAGCACCGCGATGTCGGCGCCCTCGTGGCGGATCGCGCGGATGCTGTCGCGCAGCCGCTGCAGCGGCGCCAGCAGCCGGAACACCACGGCCCAGGCCAGCACGCCGGACGCCAGCGCCAGGCCGGTCGCGCCGAAGATGGCGATGCGCCGCATCTGCGCCAGCGGGGCGAATGCTTCCTCGGTCGGATAGCGCGCGCCCAGGATCCAGCCGGTCGTGCGCAGGCGCTGGTAGGCATAGATGGAGGGGCGCCCGTCCAGGCCGGTCGCCTCGGTCCAGCCCTCGAAGCCGTCGATCGCGCGATCCAGGGCCGAGGCCTGCAGGCCGATCGGCTGCGACAGCCGGCGCGGATCGGGATGATCGATCATGACGCCGTCTGGCGTCATCAGGAACAGGTAGCCCGAGCCGCCCGGCTTGAGGGCGCTGATCTGGCGCAGGAAACCGGACGCCCGCAAGTCCATGCTGGCGGTCAGCACGCCTGCCCGCTGGCCGCCGGCGCCGAACACCGGCGCGCTGATGATGACGATCTTGCGGTTCGAGATGCGGCTCAGGATGGGTTGCGACATGAAGCCGTGGCCGGTCTCCATCGGGCGCTCGAAATAATCGCGCCCGGCCGCGTCGAGCCGGCGGTCGTCGCCGAAGGAGCGCAGCGACACCACCTGCTGGCCGCGGGCGTCGACCACGATCAGGTTCAGGTATTCGTGTTTCCAGGTCGTCGCCTGTGCTTCCAGCACACGCCGGGTCGCCGCCGGGTCCCCCGCCGCTGCCTGCGGCAGGCTGGCCGCCAGCGCCTCGATCTGGGCCACGCGCGCCACGATGCGGTCGTCCATGAAAGAGGCGGCGCTGGCCAGCATCGTGTACTGCTGGTCGCCGATCACCGACTTCATGCCGCGCTCGGCCACCGCCAGGGTCGCCAGGGTGGCCAGCAAGGTGGCCGCGAACACCAGGATCGCGGCGACGCAGGCCATGCGAAGCTTCAGGTTCGCCGGCAGGAGGCGCAGGCCGCGTGTAAGCATAGAAGTTTTATAGACTGCAATGCGACAAAGTATTACATACCGCGCCCGGACGACCAAGACGCCTCTCCCGGAAGCGGGACATAATCTGTTCAATAGGCAACAAAGTATGTCTTGCAATACTGTTGAGTTGACGAAAATTCCGCTACGATGGGCAGCTTCATCGCACTGCCCTGGAGAGAAGGTCATGAGTACATTCACCCTGAACGTCAACGGCAAGGCGCAAGCCGTCGACGTCGAAGCCGATACCCCGCTGCTGTGGGCCCTGCGCGATACCCTGGGCCTGGTCGGCACCAAGTACGGCTGCGGCCTGGGCCAGTGCGGCGCCTGCACCGTCCACCTCGACGGCGTGGCCACCCGCGCCTGCGTGCTTCCCGTCTCCGCCATCGGCGCCCAGAAGATCACCACCATCGAAGGCCTCGACGCCAATGCCCGCCATCCACTGCAAGTGGCCTGGCAAGAGCTGGACGTGCCGCAATGCGGCTACTGCCAGTCGGGCCAGATCATGAGCGCCTGTTCGCTGCTCAAGCAGCATCCGAAGCCGACCGACGCCCAGATCGACGAGGCCATGGCCGGCAACCTGTGTCGCTGCGCCACCTATATGCGGATCCGCAAGGGCATCCACCGCGCCGCCGAGATCGCATCGACCGAAAGGAAACCGGCATGACACTCGCCTCCACTTCCCGCCGCGGTTTCCTGCGCGCGGCCGGCGCCGGTGGCGCCCTCCTGATCGGCATGTCGGCGCAAGGCGTGCTGGCGGCGGTGAACAATCCGGCCGCCGCGGCGCCCGGCGCCGACTTCGTGCCGAACGCCTTCATCCGCATCGCGCGCGACGGCAGCGTGACCCTGATTTCCAAGCAGCCCGAGATCGGCCAGGGTATCAAGACCTCGCTGCCGATGGTGATCGCCGAAGAACTCGACGTCGCCTGGGACAGCGTGCGCGTGGTCCAGGGCGACCTGGATCTGGAAGCCTATGGCAGCCAGGGCGCGGGCGGCTCCAACTCGACCCCGAACAACTACGAGAACTTCCGCCGCCTGGGCGCGACCGCGCGCTATGTCCTGTTGCAGGCCGCGGCCCAGGCCTGGAAGGTGGCGGCCAGCGAATGCACGACCGATGCCGGCCACGTGCTGCACGCGGCCAGCAAGCGGCGCCTGGCCTATGGCGCCCTGGTCGACGCGGCCGCCAAACTGCCCTTGCCCGAGGCGGCAAAGGTCGCCGTCAAGGATCCGGCGAACTTCAAGCTGCTGGGCAAGCGCATCGGCGGCGTCGACAACGGCGCCATCGTCAGCGGCAAACCGCTGTTCGGCATCGACGTCCAGCTGCCCGGCATGCTGCACGCGCAGTACGTCAAGTGCCCGGTCTTCGGCGGCAAGCCGCGCCGCGCCAACCTGGACGCAGTGCGCGCCCTGCCCGGCGTGAAGGACGCCTTCATCATCGAAGGCACCGATAACCTGAACGGCCTGCGTCCCGGCGTGGCGATCGTCGCCACCTCGACCTGGGCCGCGATCCGCGCGCGCCGCGCGTTGGAAGTGGAATGGGACGAAGGCGCGGCCGCCAAACACAGCTGGGCCGACTTCACGGCCCAGGCCAAAGCGGCGGCCAGACAGCCCGGCGCCACGATGCTGCGCAAGGATGGCGACGTCGCCGCCGCCCTGAAGGGTGCGGCGAAGACCGTGGAAGCGGCCTACAGCTACCCGTTCATCTCGCACGCCAGCATGGAGCCGCAGAACTGCACGGCATGGCTGAAACCCGATGGCGCGCTGGAGCTGTGGGCCCCGACGCAGAACCCGAACGCGGGCCAGGCCCTGGTAAGCAGCACCTGCGGCATCCCCAAAGAGAAAATCACGATGCACATCATCCGCAGCGGCGGCGGCTTCGGCCGGCGCCTGAGCTCGGACTTTATCGTCGAAGCCACCGCGATCGCCCAGCGCATGAAGGACAAGGCGCCGGTCAAGCTGACCTGGACCCGCGAGGATGACCTGCAGCATGATCACTTCCGTCCGGGCGGCTTCCACTTCCTGCGCGGCGGGGTCGACAAGGCCGGCAAGGTCGTGGGCTGGCACAACCATTTCGTCACCTTCGCCAACCGCGTCGAACAGGACGGCAAGAGCAGCCTGCGCAACGGCAGCGGGGGCAGCCTGTCGCCCGACGAATTCCCGGGCCGCTGGCTGGCCAACTGCCAGCTGGAGCAGACTGCGCTGGAATGCAGCGTACCGATGGGACCGTGGCGCGCGCCGGGCAGCTGCGTGTTCGCCTGGGCCTTCCACAGCTTCATCGACGAGCTGGCCCATGCCGGCGGACGCGATCCGCTTGCCTTCCGCCTCGAGCTGCTGGGCGACAAGGACATCGTGCCGCCGAGCGTCGAGCGCGGCCAGCCGTACAATGTGGCGCGCATGCGCGCGGTGCTGCAGACCGCCGCCGACAAGGCCGGCTGGGGCAAGAAGAAATTCGCGCGCGGCCAGGGGCAAGGCATCGCCTTCCACTTCAGCCATCGCGGCTATGTGGCGCAGGTGGCCGAGGTGACGGTGTCCAAGGATGGTAAAGTGAAAGTCGACCGCGTGGTGGTGGCCACCGACGTGGGGCCGACCATCATCAACCTGTCGGGCGCCGAGAACCAGGTCGAGGGGTCGGTGATCGACGGACTGTCGACGCTGATGTTCCCCGAGCTGAACCTGGAAAACGGCCGCATCGTGCAAAGCAACTTCCACGATTACCAGCTGCTGCGCATCGGCGACGCGCCGGCCAGGATCGAGATGCACTTCGTGAAGTCGGACCAGCCGGTGACGGGCCTGGGCGAGCCGCCGCTGCCGCCGCTGGCGCCGGCGGTGTGCAATGCGATCTTCGCGGCCACCGGCAAGCGGGTGCGCGAGCTCCCGCTCAACAAGGTCGACCTGAGCTGGAGCTAGGCGACGGTTACGGCATGCCCCGTTCGCTGATGGCGTGTGGGGCGGCCGTGCGGTGGCGTTCGAGGACGGCCAGCGCCAGCTCTTCCTGGCGCGCATCCTGCGCCAGCACCCTCAGGATGCAGGCGCCGTGGACGTCGCCTTCGGGGCGGAACACATCCTTGTAGTCGGTGCCGCCCTTGACCTCGGACGAGTCGCCGACCGTGAAATTCGACTGGCCGGGGCCAGCCTCGTCGCCGATGGGGGAAAGAACGACATTGTCTTGCGGGAGACCGGCGCCGATCAGGTCGACCCGCAACTGCTCGGCAATAGCGAAGTCCTGGATCACGCGGACGATGGGATTGCTCATGGTGCCTCCTTGGTTTGCTGTTGCAAGCAAGTTACCAGAAAGGCGGATTGGCAGTCGCTCTATCGGAAGGCGTGCTCGCGCCTCAACCTGGATCGCCTTCCAGGTCCGGTATCACCGCGGTCACCTCGATCTCCACCCGCGCCCGATCCTCCATCAATCCCGCCACCTGCACCGCGCTCATGGCCGGATAGTGCCGCCCCAGCACCTCGCGGTAGGCGGCGCCCAGTGCACTGCCTGCATTCAGGTATTCGCGCTTGTCCAGCACATACCAGGTCATCCGCACGATGTGCTCCGGTCCGGCGCCGGCTTCGCGCAGCACGGCGACGATGTTTTCCAGCGCCTGGCGCGACTGGCCGACGAAGTCGTCGGTGTGAAAGCGGCCTTCGGCGTCCCAGCCGATCATGCCGCTGACAAAAATCTGGCGTCCGCGGCAGGCGACGCCATTGGCATAGCCCTTCGGCCGCGGCCAGCAGGGCGGTTGCAGGATGTCCATCCCCTTCTCCAAACTTTGATTACACCTTCGGCGCGAGCAGCTCGCGCGCGATGATCAGGAGCTGCACTTCGCTCGCTCCCTCGTAGATGCGCAGCGCGCGGATTTCGCGGTACAGGCTTTCCACCACCTGCCCGCTCTGCACGCCCTGGCCGCCGAACAGCTGCACCGCGCTGTCGATCACGCGCTGCGCCGATTCGGTGGCGGCCAGCTTGGCCATCGCCGCTTCCTGCGTCACGCGTTTGCCATTGTCGCGCAGCCAGGCGGCGCGGTAGGTCAGCAGCGCGGCGGCGTCGATCTCCAGCGCCATCTGGGCCAGTTTCGCCTGGGTGAGCTGGAAGTCGGCCAAGGTCTTGCCGAACATCGGCCGCGACTGCGCGCGCGCCAGGGCTTCATCCATTGCGCGGCGCGCAAAACCCAGCGCGGCAGCGGCGACCGAGGTGCGGAACACGTCCAGCGTGGCCATCGCCACCTTGAAGCCCTGGCCCTCTGCACCGACCAGGCAGTCGGCCGGCACCCGGCAACCGTCGAAGCGCAGGCGCGCCAGCGGATGCGGGGCGATCACGTCGATGCGTTCGGCAATTTCCAGGCCATGCGCGCCCGCGTCGACGATGAAGGCCGAGATGCCCTTCGAGCCGCGCCCGCCCTCGCCCCCACCGTCGCCGGTGCGCGCGAACACGACGTAGACATCGGCGATGCCGCCATTCGAGATCCAGGTCTTTTCGCCATCGAGCACCCAGTCGTCGCCCTCGCGCCGCGCAGCGCAGCGCATGGCGGCAACGTCGGAGCCGGCCTCGGGCTCGGACAGGGCGAAGGCGGCGATCGCCTCGCCGCTCGCCACGCGCGGCAGCCAGCGGCGCTTCTGCTCCTCGCTGCCGAACAGCGAGATCGCCCCGCTGCCCAGGCCCTGCATTGCGAACGCGAAGTCGGCCAGGCCGGCGTGGCGCGCCAGCGTCTCGCGGATCAGGCAGATGGCGCGCGTATCGATGGCCTGCTCGCCGACGGCGTGGCGCAGCCAGCCATCGCGGCCCAGGCGTGCAACCAGCGCACGGCAGATGGCATCGGCATCGCGGCCATGGGCATCATGCAGATTGTCCGCCGCCCAGGCATCCAGTTCCCGCGCCAGTTCGCCATGGCGCGCCTCGAAGAACGGCCAGTCCAGGTAGTCGTGCCCCATCAATCCCCCTCGAAGCGCGGCCGCTCTTTCGCCACGAAGGCGTGGTAGGCGCGATGGAAGTCATTGGTCGCCATGCAGATGGCCTGGGCCTGGGCCTCGGCCTCGATCGCTTCGTCGACCCCCATATTCCACTCCTGCTGCAGCATCTTCTTGGTCATGCCATGGGCGAAGGTCGGACCGGCCGCCAGGGTCGCGGCGAAAGCCCGGGCCTCGCTCAACAACTGTTCTGGCGCGCACAGGCGGTTGAAGAAGCCCCAGCGCTCGCCCTCTTCGCCATCCAGCGAACGCCCGGTGTACAGCAGCTCGGCCGCCCGGCCCTGCCCGATCACGCGCGGCAGCAAGGCGCAGGCGCCCATGTCGCAGCCAGCCAGGCCGACCCGGGTGAAGAGAAAAGCGGTGCGGCTGCGCGCGGTGCCGTAACGGATGTCCGAGGCCAGCGCCAGGATCGCCCCGGCGCCGGCGCACACGCCGTCGACTGCCGCCACCACCGGCTGCGGGCAGGCGCGCATCGCTTTCACCAGATCGCCCGTCATGCGGGTAAAGGCCAGCAGGCCCGGCATGTCCAGCTTCGTCAGCGGGCCGATGATCTCGTGCACGTCGCCGCCCGAACAGAAATTGTCGCCGGCGCCGGTGACGACCACCGCCTTGACGTCGTCCGCATACGCCAGCGCGCGGAACAGGTCGCGCAGCTCGGCATACGAATCGAAGGTCAGCGGATTCTTGCGCTCGGGCCGGTCCAGCGTGATGGTGGCGACGCCGGCATCGAGCCCGAAGCCGAAGTGCTGCGGCGCGTAGCCGGCCAGGCTGTGGCGGCCGCCCGGCAGGCGGTGCGATTCGCCCGGTAGATAGTGCATGCTTGACTCCTGAGATGTGATTCAGCTTTCGAGCAGGCGCGCGGCCGCCTGCTGCGGCGACAGGCCGCTGGACGCCGCCTGCAACTGGCGCTCGCGTTCCAGGTTGCGCTCCAGCTGCTGCTTGCCGGCCCGGTACTGGCGCGGCCAGGCTGCGCCAGTGTAGCCGATGCGCGCCGCCTCCATCAGCGTCCAGGCCGGGTTGGCCAGGTGCGGGCGCGCCACGGCGCACAAGTCGGCGCGGCCGGCGGCGATGATGCCGTTCACGTGGTCGGCCTCATAAATACCGCCGACGGCAATGGTCGGGATGCCGGCCTCGTTGCGGATACGGTCGGCGAACGGCGTCTGGAACATCCGCCCGAACACGGGCTTCTCCCGCTTGCTGACCTGGCCCGAGGAACAATCGATCATGTCGGCGCCGGCCGCACGGAACAGGCGCGCGATCGCGACCGCGTCCTGCGGCGTGATGCCGCCCTCGACCCAGTCGTGGCTCGAGATGCGCACGCTGATCGGCCGGTCCGCCGGCCAGGCCGCGCGCACCGCGGCGAACACCTCCAGCGGATAGCGGCAGCGGTTCTCGAGACTGCCGCCGTAGTCGTCCTGGCGCCGGTTGGTCAGCGGCGAGATGAAACTCGAGAGCAGATAGCCGTGCGCGCAGTGCAGCTCGAGCCAGTCGAAACCGGCCTCGCAGGCGGCTTCCGCGGCGCGCACGAAATCCTGCTTGATGCGATCGAGGTCCTCGCCTGTCGCTTCGCGCGCCACCTGCGACACGCCGTCGAGGTATTGCTGGCTGGACGCCGACAGCAGCGGCCAGTTGCCGTGTTCCAAAGGCAGGTCGATGCCGTCCCACATCGGGCGGGTCGAGCCCTTGGCGCCGGCGTGGCCGAGCTGGATGCCGATCTTCGCGTCGCTGGCCGTGTGCACGAAGTCGACGATGCGCCGCCATGCCAGCATCTGCGCCTGCGTATACAGGCCGGGACAGCCGGGCGTGATCCGGGCGTCGGCCGACACGCAGGTCATCTCGGCCATCACCAGCGCCGCGCCGCCCAGCGCGCGCACGCCGAGATGGGCCAGGTGGAAGTCGCCCACCACGCCATCCACGGCGCAATATTGGGCCATCGGCGACACCACTACCCGGTTCTTCAGCAGCACGCCGCGCACCTTGTAGGGCGTGAACATGGGCGGCACCGCACCGGAAGGAGGCTCCACGCCGGCCGCCCGCGCCGCGGCCACGGCGAACCGGTGTTCGAAGCCCTCGACATAGGCCGCATCGCGCAGGCGCAGGTTTTCGTGCGACAGGCGCTGGCTGCGGGTGAGGAGCGAATAGGCGAATTGTTCCGCCTCCATGGCCGTGTAGCGCGCCACGTTCTCGAACCACTCCATCGAGTTGCGGGCGGCGCTCTGCAGCTTGAGCACCTCGACCAGGCGCGCGTCCTGGTAGCGGGACAGCGCGGCGAACAGGTCGCCCTCCCCTTGCAACTCGTCGGCCAGGCCGATCGCATCTTCCAGCGCCAGCTTGGTGCCGGAGCCGATCGAGAAGTGGGCCGTGTGGGCAGCGTCGCCCATCAGCACCAGCGGCACGCGCCGGCCGTCGACCTCGATCGGATGCACCCATGTGCGGCAGGCCTGGCGCGGGAAGCGGATCCACATGCTGGACCCGCGCAGGTGGGCCGCGTTGGCCATCAAGGCATGGCCGTCCAGGTGGCGCGCGAACAGGCGCTCGCAAAAGGCCAGCGCCTGTTCCTGGTCCATGTCGGCCAGGCCGCTCGCGCGCCAGGTGGCGTCCGGCGTCTCGATGATGAAGGTCGAGGTCTCGCCGTCGTACTGGTAGGCGTGGGCCTGGAACCAGCCATGTTCGGTTTCCTCGAAAGCGAAGGTGAAGGCGTCGAAGCGCTTGCGCGTGCCGAGCCACACGAAGCGGCACCGGCGCTCCTCGACCTCGGGCTGGAAGGCTGCGGCGTACTGCTGGCGGATTGCGCTATTGACGCCGTCGGCCGCCACCACCAGGTCGGCCCGGTAGCGGCGCGCCAGCGCGGGCACGTCCTCGATCCGGGTCTCGAACACCAGTTCCACGCCCAGTTCGCGGCAGCGCGCCTGCAGGATGTCCAGCAGGCGCTTGCGGCCGATGCCGCAGAAGCCATGGCCGTGCGAGGTGACGGTCGCGCCCTTGAAGTGGACGTCGATCGCGTCCCAGTGGTTGAAGGCCTGCAGGATGGCGCGCGCGCTCGGAGGGTCGGCCTGCGCCAGGCGGCCCAGCGTCTGGTCCGAGAACACCACGCCCCAGCCGAAGGTGTCCCCGGGCCGGTTGCGCTCGACGACGGTCACCGCATGCGTGGGATGGCGCAGTTTCATGAGCAGGCCGAAGTACAGCCCGGCCGGACCGCCGCCGACGCAAACGATGTTCATTTCCCCTCCCGGAGCTGGTGAGGCGTCCATATTACCCGCACCAATACTTGAGGTGTCAATTACTTGCAGCACACGAAAGAATCCTCCCATGGAAATCGCCAGTTTTTAGTACAATCCAGAAAGAACAAAACCGAGGACCGGACCTTGCGCGCCCGGCCACCCAACTTGGATAATTCGCCAGACACGATGAAGATTTCAGACCGGATTGCGCACTCCCGCCCCCTCGCCACCACCGCCATGCATGGCCGCGCCGAAGCGCTGCGCCATGCCGGCGAGCGCGTGATCGATTTCTCGATCGCGATCTCGCACTTCCCGGCCCCGCCGCCGGTGCTGGACGCCGTCTCCACCGCCATCGAGCGCGAGCGCACGCTGCCCTACACCGAGGTGAGCGGCGCGCTGAAGGTGCGCGCGGCGCTGCGCGCCAAGCTCGCCAGCGAGAACCGCGTCGAGGCGGCGGTCGACGAGATCATCGTGACCAATGGCTGCAAGCAGGCCTATTACCAGGCGCTGTACGCGATGACCGATCCGGGCGACCGCATTGCGGTATTCCGCCCGCACTGGCCAGCCTATCTCGCGACCGCCGAACTGCTTGGGCTCGAGGTGGTGCTGGCCGACCTGCCGGACACCCTGGACGCCGACACGCTGGCGGCGTTTGGTGCGGTCAAGGTGCTGGTGCTGAACAATCCGCACAACCCGACCGGCAAGGTGTTTACCCGCCGCGAGCTCGAGACCGTGCGCGACTGGGCCCTGGCCAAGGGCGTGCACGTGATCGTCGACGAAAGCTACGAGCACCTGGTGTTCGACGGCGAACACATCACGCTGGCGGCGCTGTGCGACTGGCGCGCGCTGGGCGTGGTCACCCTGTTCTCGGCCTCGCAGAGCTATGCGATGATGGGCTGGCGGGTGGGCTTCGCGCTCGCCCCCGCCCACCTGGTGCAGGCGATGCAAACCCTGCAGGGCCCGATCACGGCCGCCGCGCCCCACCTGTCGCAGGTGGCGGCGGTGGCGGCATTCGCCACCGGCACCCCGCACGCGCTGCTGGCCGACTATCGCGCGCGGCGCGACCTGGTGGTGCGCCATGTCGCCGACGTGCCCTGGATCGTCATGCAGGCGCCGGCTTCCGGCCCCTACCTGTGGGGCGACGTGCGCGCCCTCACCACCGACACGGTCGGTTTTGCCGAACGCCTGCTGGAAGAAGAGCGGGTGGCGCTGATGCCGGGCGACGCCCTCGGCCGGCCGGGCTACATCCGCATCGGCTATATCTCGGACGACGAGGCGACCCTGATGGAGGGCGTGCGCCGCATCGTCGCATTCGGCGCGCGGCTGGCGGGGACGCGATGAGCGGTGTGCTGGGGCGCTTCCGCCTGAACAGCCTGCGCAGCCGCCTGATGCTGCTGGTGCTGCTGGCGATCACGCCGATCGCGGTCGTCACGGTGCTGGGCGGCCTGCGCGAGCGCGAAGCGGCGATCCGCGCCTCGGAAGAAAACCTCCAGCGCCTGACCGCGCTCGCCGCCGCCAACGAGGCGCAATCGATCGACCGCGCGCGCCAGATCCTGGTCGACCTGGTGAGCGTGCCCGACCTGCTGGGCCCGACCGCCGGCTGCAACGCCCTGCTGGCCAATGTCCTCGACCGCAACGAAGGCTACGTCAATTTCGGCCTCATCCAGCTCAACGGCGACGTCACCTGCAGCGCGGTGCCGATGCTGCACCCGGTGAACCTGGGCGACCGCAGCCACTTCAAGCGCGCCATCGCCGAGCGCCGTTTCATCGCCGGCGATTACGTGTTCGGGCGCGTGATCCGCAAGCACACGATCAACCTCACCTACCCCGTCATCGACCGGTCGGGCGACGTGGTGGCGGTGGTGTTCGCGGCGATGGACCTGGCCGGCCTGGACACCTTCGTCAACGACATCAGCATGCCGCCCGGCTCGATCCTGGAAACGGCCGACGCCGCGGGCACCCTGATCTCGCGCCGCCCGGACCCGGAACGCTGGTTCGGCCAGCGCGTCAGCGCCGAGCTGCTGGCGGCCATGCGCGGCCCGCACGGGCGCGCGCTGGTGGTGCGCGGCGAGGACGGCGTCGACCGCCTGCACGCCTTCGCCCGCGTCGGCGCGCCGACCCTGACCGAATACACGGTCACGATCGGGATCCCGACCGACCTGATCACCCAGGTCGCGCGCGAGGCCCAGTTCATGTCGCTGCTGGGGCTGGGCGCGACCACCCTGCTGGCCCTGCTGGCGGCCTGGCTGGCCGGCGAGCGGCTGATCGTGCAGCGGGTACGCGGCCTGACCTCGGTCGCGCGCCGGATCGCGGCCGGCGAGCTCGAGGCCCGCACCGGCATCGAATACGGCAACGAAGAGATCGGGCGGCTGGCGGCAGCGCTGGACGAGATGGCCGAGAACCTGCAGAAGAAGGAAACCGCGCGCGGCCAGGCCGAGCGCGAACTGCGCGCGGCCGACCAGCGCAAGGACGAATTCCTGGCGATGCTGGCGCACGAGCTGCGCAATCCGCTGGCGCCGATCAGCACCGGCGCCCACCTGCTCAAGCTGCTGCACTCGGATAACGCCCAGATCACGCAGACCTGCGCCATCATCGCGCGCCAGGTCGAGCACATGACCAGCCTGGTCGACGACCTGCTGGACGTGTCGCGCGTGACGCGCGGCCTGGTTTCGCTGTCGACCCAGGTGCTGGACCTGCGCAGCGTGATCGACGACGCCGCCGAGCAGATCCGGCCCCTGATCGGCGCCCGGCGCCACAAGGTGGTGCTCGACCTGCCGGCCGGTCCGGCCCACGCCAAGGGCGACCACAAGCGCCTGGTGCAGGTGGTGGCCAACCTGCTGGGCAACGCCACCAAGTACACGCCGGAGGGCGGCCATATCGAGCTGCGGCTGCAGCTCGTCGGCGACGCCTGGCAGCTGAGCGTCAGCGACGACGGCATCGGCATGGATGCGCGCCTGGTCGAGCGCGTGTTCGACCTGTTCACCCAGGCCGAACGCACCCCGGACCGCTCGCAGGGCGGCCTGGGCCTGGGTCTGGCGCTGGCCAAGAGCCTGGTCGAGCTGCACGGCGGCAGCGTCAGCGCCCACAGCCCCGGCCTGGGCCGCGGCAGCACTTTCACCGTGCGGCTGCCGCGCCACCGGCAGGACAGCGCGGCGCTGCCGGCCAGCGCCCCGGCCATCGAGGCCGGCCCGGCGAGCGCGCTGCGCATCCTGGTGGTGGACGACAACCTGGATGCCGCGCACACGCTCAACCTGTTCCTGCGCGCCTCGGGCCACGAGGTGGAAATCGCCTACAACGGCGTGGACGCGATCGAGATCGCCAAGGTGTTCGCGCCCCAGGCCTGCATCCTCGACATCGGCCTGCCCGACATGGACGGCAACGAACTGGCGCGCCGCCTGCGCCGGCTGCCGCAAACCAGCGGCGCCACGCTGATCGCCGCCACCGGCTACGGGCGCCAGCAAGACCGCGAGGCCGCCAGCCAGGCCGGATTCGACCACTACCTGGTCAAGCCTGTCAATACGCTGCAACTGGGCGAACTGCTGGCGCTGGCCGGCGCTGGTTGACGTTTCCCATCCCGGCGCCGGCGCATCGTGTCAGCACGAGCGTGCGCCGGACACACTTGGTCGCATCAAGACAACAGGCGACAAGAAATCGCGTGACAGGGCTCATGCGTCGTACATAAAATTTGCACACAAGCAAATTTATGCGCTTTGGAGAAAATCCTTGGGCATGCTGACATGGATGCTGCCTGATGCCGACTTCTAACGACCTCGCCCAGTGGCGCGAGCGCGTATTCTCGACGCTGTTGCCGATCGTGTTCCTGCTGGGGGTGATCGCCGCCATTCCCGGCATCGCCCTCGTCCTCTACCAGGGGAAATGGCCGGTCGCGCTGATGGACGTGCTGGCCCTGTCCTGGCTGGTCGCCATCTGGCGCAGTACGCGCCTGTCGTACACGGCGCGCGTGCTGAACTTCCTCGCCATGCTGTACCTGGTCGCCATCGGCCTGATGCTGGCGGTGGGTCCGGTCAGCCTGAATTACCTGATGGCGCCGCCCGCGATGGCGGTGATCCTGCTCGGCAACCGCGCCGCGCTGGCCGCGCTGGCGCTGTGCGCCGCCTGCATCGTGGCGCTCGGCGCCGCCGGCCTCACCCCGCTCTACGTGCCCGGGCTGGAAGGCACCGCCCTGCTGTCGTCGCTGGTGGTGGCGCTCAACTTCACCTGCGTCGGCGCCCTGATCACCTTCACCAGCGGCACCCTGCTCAAGGGGATCGCCAGTTCGCTGGCCGAATCGCGCAACGCGGCCACCGAGCTCGAAGCCGGCCAGGACCGGCTGCGCCAGATGAACGCCGAACTGCGCCTGACGTCGGAAGCCATCGCGCGCCTGAACGACATGGTGCTGATCGCGCGCATGGTCGACCTGCCAGGGGCCGAACAGCCGATCATCTTCGCCAACGACGCCTTCCTGCACCATACCGGCTACACGCGCGACCAGGTGCTGGGGCGCAGCCTGCGCATGCTGGAAGGTCCCGGCACCGACCAGGCCACGGTGGACCGGGTGCTGGCCTCGGTGGCGCGCAAGGAAGCGGTAACGGCCGAACTGCTGCTGTACACCAGCCGCGGCGAACCCTACTGGGTCGAAGCCGAGATGGTGCCGTTCGCCGGCGACCGGGGCGCGATCACGCACTGGGTGGTGGTCAGCCGCGACATCACCGAACGCCGCAACGCTGCCGCCGCCATCCACCGGCTGGCCTTCTACGACGTGCTGACCGGCCTGCCCAACCGGCGCCTGCTGATGGAGCGGCTGGGCGAGATGGTCGCCGCCGCTCAGACCACCGGCGCGCTGGGCGCGCTGCTGTACGTCGACATCGACAACTTCAAGACCGTCAACGACGCGCGCGGACACACGGTCGGGGACCAGCTGCTGCAGACCGCCGCCGGGCGCCTGGTCGAGGCGGTCGGCGCACAGGGCTGCGTGGCGCGCCTCGGCGGCGACGAATTCGTGGTGCTGCTCGGCGAGCTGGGAAGCGAGGCCTGCGTCGCGACGGCGCGCGCGCTGGCGGTCGCGGAAGGCATCCGCTGTTCGCTGGCCGAGAAGATGCCGATCGAGGGCCAGCACTACTACGCCACCACCAGCATCGGGGTGGCGCTGGCGGCGCGCCTGCCGGCCGCCATGTCGGTGCACGACCTGCTGCGCGAAGCCGACACCGCGATGTACCACGCCAAGGCGCGCGGCAGGAACGGCGTGGTGCTGTTCGAGGCCGGGATGCTGCGCGACGCCGACCGCCGCCTGACGCTCGAGCGCGACCTCGGCCTGGCGCTCGAGCAGCGCGAGCTGGCGATGCACCTGCAGCTGCAGGTCGACGCCGCCCGCCAGCCCTGCGGCGCCGAACTCCTGATGCGCTGGCGCCGCAAGGACGGCAGCTTCGTGCCGCCTGACCAGTTCATCCCGGTGGCCGAATTGAGCGGACTGATCGTGCCGCTGGGCGACTGGGCCCTGCGCCAGGCCTGCCTGGCCTGGCACGCGCTGGCCGCCATCGACCGGCCGCTGCCGCTGTCGGTCAACGTCAGCCCGATGCAGTTCCGCCAGCCCGACTTCGTGGCCCGGGTCGCGGCCATCCTGCACGAGACTGGCGTGCCGCCCGGCCAGCTGATTTTCGAAGTCACCGAAGGCCTGCTGGTCGACCGGCTCGACCACACCATCGACCGCATGCACGAGCTGGCGGCGCTGGGCATCCGGATCTCGGTCGACGACTTCGGCACCGGCTATTCGAGCCTGGCCTACCTGACCCGGATGCCCTTGTACGAACTCAAGATCGACAAGGGCTTCATCCGCGACACCCCGCACGACAAGGACGGCACCGCGATCGTGCAGTCGGTGCTGGCCATGGCTGGCCACCTGGGGCTGCGCGTGGTCGCCGAAGGCGTCGAGACCGAGGCCCAGGCCGACTACCTGACCCAGCACGGCAACGCCTGCATGCAGGGCTACCTGTTCCACCGGCCGATGGCGCTGGACGCGCTGCTGGCGCACCTGGGCATCGCAGCCTGATCGCGCAGCGGCACGGATCGCCGCGATCCCGTATCATGCTTTTTTTGAACGGGAGGGATGTCGATGGATGAGGTGGGAATCGTACTGGCGATGCTGCTGGCGGTGGTGGCAAGCGGCTACCTGGTGCGGATACTGCCGTTCGCCGTGCCCCTGCCGCTGGTCCAGATCGCGCTCGGCGCGGCCATCTCAGGCACCACCAGCCACGGCGTGCGCCTCGAGCCACACATCTTCTTCTTGCTGTTCCTGCCACCATTGCTGTTCCTGGACGGCTGGCGCATCCCCAAGGTCGGCCTGTTCCGCGACCGCTCGACCATCCTCGAACTGGCGCTCGGCCTGGTCCTGTTCACCGTGATCGGCGCCGGCTTCCTGATCCACTGGCTGATCCCGTCGCTGCCGCTGGCGGTGTCGTTCGCGCTGGCCGCGATCCTGGCCCCGACCGATCCGGTGGCGGTGTCGTCGATCGCGGCGCGGGTGCCGATTCCGCCGCGCCTGATGCACATCCTCGAGGGCGAATCGCTGCTCAACGATGCCAGCGGCCTGGTGTGCTTCCGCTTCGCGGTGGCGGCGGCGCTGACCGGCACCTTCTCGCTGGGCGAAGCCACGCTGACCTTCCTGTGGGTGGCGCTGGCGGGCATCGCGATCGGCGTCGGGCTGACGGTCGCCGTCAGCGCGGCCCAGCGCATCCTCGCGGCGCGCATCGGCGAGGAAAGCGGCTCGCCGATCCTGGTCAACCTGCTGCTGCCCTTCGGCGCCTACCTCGCCGCCGAGCATGTCGCGGCATCGGGCATCCTGGCGGCGGTGGCGGCCGGCATCACGATGAGCTACGTCGAACTGAGCGGCCGCGCGCTGGCCACCACCCGCGTGCGCCGCGCCGTGGTCTGGGACACCGTGCAGTTCTCGCTCAACGGCATCATGTTCGTGCTGCTGGGCGAGCAGTTGCCGGCCATCGTCAAGGCGGCGCTCCGCGCACCCGAGCTGCCGGCGGCGCACGACGTCTGGTGGTTGCTGGGCAATGCGCTGGCGATCAGCGTGGGCCTGATCCTGCTGCGCTTCATCTGGGTGTGGGTGTCGCTGCGCCTGACCCTGCTGGCCGCGCGGCGCCAGCAGCAGGCCGTGTACCGCCCGAATCCGCGCCTGATCCTGGCCACCTCGCTGGCCGGCGTGCGCGGCGCGATCACCCTGGCCGGCGTGCTGACCCTGCCGCTGGCGATGCCGAACGGGACGCCGTTCCCGGGACGCGACCTGGTGATCTTTCTCGCCAGCGCGGTGATCGTGGCGTCGCTGGTGCTGGCCAGCGTGGGCTTGCCGCGGGTGCTGCGCGGGCTGGAACTGCCGGCCGAGCCGGCCCACGAAAGCGAGGAAGACGGGGCGCGCCACGCCGCTGCGCTGGCGGCGCTGGAAGCGATCGCGGCCACGCCGCCGCCACCCACCGCCGGCTGCGACCTCGAAGGCGCGGCCGAGATGCATGCCAGCGCGGCCGACCAGGTGCGCAGCCTGTACCAGTACCGGCTCGACGGTGGCACGGGGACCGGCATCGATCCGGACCGGGCGCGCGCCGCCGAGAGCGCGGAACGGCATTACCGCCTGGCCGCGCTCGAGCAGGAACGCGCGGTGCTGCTGCGCATGGCGCGCCACAACCAGCTATCGGACGAGATCGCGCGCAAGCTGCTGCGCGAGATCGACCTGGTCGAGGCGCGCTATCGCTGAGGCGCCATACCCATTATCTGTCGATGACGCCGAGGGCGATGCGCAGCAATTGCGCGGCGAAACGACCCTGACCCCATCGACCGCCCACCGCCAGCCGAGGTAGTCGGGTAGCCAGCCATTTCTTGCACAATAGGGCTTGGACCGTGGATCAGCTCAGCAGTTCAATGCTCATCCATATCTAACGCTGACAGCGCCACCGCTGAGCGGAAACCGCTAAGCCCCTCGGGCTCATACCGTGCCGACCACCACGATGTCCGCCTGTTCGGGCGCACCGTCAGCGAACATCAGCAAGGTCGTGACCTCGTCGGCATCGATCCGGTCGTCGTCGTCCTTGTTTATGTAATAGAACAGTGCGGCGCCGTCGCCGATGCCGCCATCGTCGAGCAGGAACACCAGGTTGGCGTTGCGTGCGACCTGGGTGACGTCGAACAATTTGTTGAGCTCGGTGATGATCGACGACGTGTCGCCGCTGCCGATACGGATCGGCGCCTGGGTCGTCGCTTGCGCCCCCTCGTCGGTGCTGCCGATGACGACACGGCCATCCGGACCGGCCGGCGCGGCCCAGTCGATCTCGCCGTCGTAGTCCTGGTCGAGCATGAGCGCTACCTGAAAATTGAACCGGATCTTGTCGACGCCGGACTCGAAGTTGACGACCAGGTCGCTGTCGCCTTCGCGCATGTAGTCCTCGATGCCGATGGCCATGGACCTGGACTGCTTGACGTAGACGTCGTGCCCGGCGCCGCCGACGATGTAGGGCGTATTCAGGTCGTTGAAGGAGGCGACCAGGAAGGCGGTATTATTGGTGGAGTCGAATACGCCGCCGGACGTCACCTGCGCCACCCTGCCGATCGCGACGCCTTCGAACTGGAACAAGCCATCGCTGCCGCCGGCGAAACGCAGCGAGCCCGCCTTCAGGTAGCCGGTGTCGGTGGTAAAGGTGTCGTCCTGCCAGCCCATCTCGTACAGGCCGGCGTGCAGGGCTTGGCCGAAGGTCAGGACGCCGGCATCGACGCCGAAGTCCGGCCCGGCCGTGTAGTCGACCGCGGTCGGCAGCGGCGCGCCGCTGGAATAGTCGCTGAGGACGAAGGTGGCGGCATCGTCCAGGCCGGTGAGCTGGGCGCCGTCGACCTCGAAGGTGGCCGTATTCGTCTCGCCCAGCAGGCCGAGGCTGATCGACATGAGCGTCGCGCCGATGGGCTTCACCCAGGGACCGTCGATCGCCTGGCTGAGCTCGTCGCCGGGATTGCCGGCGGCGTCGATCACGCGCACCTCGATGGTCGGATCCGCGTCGGCGAGGTCGACCGCGGGCAGCGTGAAGCTGCCGTCGCCGTTGTAGTCGTCCTCGTCCAGCGTGGTCCAGGCGCTATCGCCCTTGAAACGCCATTGCACGATGCCGTCGGCAGCACCGGTGACGCCGAAGGTGATGCCGGCCTGCGGCTGCGTGGTGGACGCCTTGCCGTCCGCCTCGCCCTCGATGCGCATGAAGGACAGCGTCTCGCCCGGGGCGGTCTTATCGTAGGTCAGTGCGAGCATGACGGCATCGCTGACGTGGCCGGCCGCGTCGATCTGGCGCACCTGCAGCGCGCTGCTGCGCTCGCCGAGCACGGCCGCGTCGAACACGGCACTGCCGCTGCCGTCGTTGACGCCGCCGAATGTCCACTCCTTGCCGTCGGTGCTGTACTCCCAGCCGGTGGTGAGCAGGGTTTCCAGGCCGCCGATCACGATCCTGGCATTGCTGGTGATGCCGTCGTCATCCTCGATGCCGGTATCTTCCTCCAGCACGACGGTCGGCGCAGCCGGCGCCATGGTGTCGAGCGTGAAGGTCAGGGTCTCGCTGCGGCTGATGTTGCCGGCGGCATCGACCTGGCGCACCTCGATGGTGTTTTCGCCTTCGACGAATACGGGCGCATCCCTGGTCCAGGACGGCTCGGCGCCCGTGGCGCCGGGCTGGTCGTGGACAGCGTATTCGATCCGGCCACCGGACTCGATGCCGCCTATCCGGACCGCCTCGGCGTCGCGCACATGGTGCAGGTCGGCCCCGAAATGCAGGCTGGCGGGATCGGTATCGAGCGTGAACACGGGCACGGCCACGTAGCTGTCGTAGACGATTGCCTGGCTGGCCGAGGCGACCACCTTGCCGGCGGCATTGACCACGCGCAGGTAGACCGTTGTCTCCAGGTCGGCATGCGAATCGGCAACCCGGGTGCGCGCCGCGAGCGGCGCGCCTTCGCCCAGGTCGACGACCACCGCGATGACGGTCGTCCGTCCCACCGTCGACGTCGCAAGACCGTCGCTCTTCCAGGCGCTGCCGTCGAGGCTGAACTCATAGCGTTCGCCGCCGGCCAGCGCCCGTCCGCTGTGGCTGAACTCGATCCTTGCCTCTTTTACATTGGTGACATTGTCGCGCGGCTGGGCGTCGCCTTCGTCATGCTGCACGCCGAGGAAAGCGAGACGCACGGGCATCACCGGCGCTGTTCCCTGGTTCGATGGATACACGACGTCGACCGCGGCCGGCAGGCCGCCAGTGGCCAGGGCCTCGACCACGTCGTGCAGGGTCGCCTTTTGCGGCATCACCTGCAGCACCTTCGCCATGCCGCCGCCGCGCAGCAGCGATTCGAGGGTGGCCGGATCGCCAGCCGCCGCTTGCGCGACATCGGCCAGCGCCAGCACCAGGTTGACCGGTTCGGACTGGCCGCGCGCGGTATCGAACAGCGCGACCAGGGTCGTGCCGGTGGCGATGGCCGTCACTACGTTCGGATTGTCGTGCGCGATATCGACCAGGCGCGCGGTGGCTTCGACCATGGCATCGATGTCCGCGGCGCTGGCCTGGGGGCCCACGGCCTTGACCAGGATGCGGGCGGCCTCGATCGCCGCATAACCGTCGTAGGCTACGCCGGACGCGGCGACTTCCGCGGTAAAGCGCTCGACCGCTTGCTGGCGCAGCGCCAGCAGGCCGGCGTCGGCCTGCTGGGCGCCGCGCGCGATGTACAGCGCGGCGTCGGCCATGCTGATGTGGCCCTGGGCGATGGCCTTGGTCCAGAAAGCCAGGCCCTCGCTGTCCGGGGCGCGCTCGAACAGGTTCTGGTAGATCTGGGCGATGCGGGCTTCGGTATCGGCGCTGCCGAATCGTATCGCGGCCTCTTCGGAGGCGGCGAAGGCCTGCGCGATGGTGTCGAAGTCGCCGTCGGCGCGCCCGAGCTGCATCGACCAGAATGCCAGGCCATCCGGGTCGGCCGGACGACCGTAGTAACCCAGATAGAACGAATTGACGATTGCTTCAACCCTGCTCATGCTTTTCCCCTGTGTTCATTGCGGAGCCGGGCCAGTTGCCCGCACCTAGCCCAAAAGTATATCCACTTGGCAATAAATGATCACCAATTTTCTTGCCGACGACGCCAGGCGCGGCTCATCCGTTGTAGAACTGCACGCCGCCTCGCGGACGGGCGCGCCGCGGCGTTCTCGATAGTGAGTTTGCGTACAGTGAGCGCAGGATACTGCGCGTAGGATCGGCTGGAACATCATCTTCGAGCGACCCTCCCATGCCCAGCGAACAACCCGACGACGAATCCGTACCCAGCGATCCGCCCACAGCCGCGCGCGCGGCCGGCCTGCGCTATGTCCATGACGACCGGCCCGGCATCCGGCGCGAAGCCATCAAGGACGGTTTCCGCTATGTCGACGCCCATGGCGAACCGGTGGCCGACGAGGATGCGCTGGCGCGCATCCGGCGCCTCGCGATTCCGCCCGCCTGGCTCGACGTCTGGATCTGCCCGCAAGCGAACGGTCATCTGCAGGCCACCGGGCGCGACGCCCGCGGCCGCAAGCAGTACCGCTACCACCCGAAGTGGCGCGAGGCGCGCGACGAGGTCAAGTACGAGCGCATGCTCAAGTTCGGCCAGGCCCTGCCGGCCATCCGCGCCGAGGTCGACCGTGCTTTAAAGCTGCCCGGCCTGCCCCGCGAGAAAGTGCTGGCGACGATCGTCTACCTGCTCGAAGCGACCATGATGCGGGTCGGTAACGAAGAATACGCCCGCACCAATAAATCGTTCGGCCTGACGACGCTGCGCAATCGCCATGCGAAGGTCGACGGCAGCGACGTCGAGTTCAGCTTCCGCGGCAAGAGCGGCGTCTACCACAAGGTCAAGGTGCACGACCGGCGCCTGGCGCGCATCGTGGCGCGCTCGCGCGACCTGCCGGGCCAGGAGTTGTTCCAGTACGTGGACGAGAATGGCGAGACCCACGCCATCGATTCGAGCGACGTCAACGACTACCTGCGCGCCATCGGCGGCGAAGACTATACGGCCAAGGATTTCCGCACCTGGTCGGGCACGGTACTGGCGGCGCTGGCGCTGCAGGAGTTCGAGAAATTCGATTCCGAAGCCCAGGCCAAGAAGAATATCGTGCGTGCGATCGAGTCGGTGGCCGAAAAGCTCGGCAATACGCCGTCGATCTGCCGCAAGTGCTATGTGCACCCGGCGGTGCTGGACGCCTATCTCGACGGCGCCGCCCTCGAGGTGCTGCGCGAACGCACCGAAGAGACGCTGCAGGAGGACCTGCATGCGCTGCAACCCGAGGAAGCGGCGGTGCTGGCCATGCTGCAGCAGCGCCTGCGCCGCGAGCAGGAAAACCCGCGGCCTGCCCCCGCACCGCGCAAGAAGGCGGCGGCCAGGAAGCCGGCCGCCCGCAAGGCGCCGCGCGCCGCGGCCCGCGCCGCGGCCTGAGCGTACGCCCGGGACGCTGCCGGCCTACTGGACCAGGTAGGTGACCACTTTCCAGCTGCCGTCGGCTTCGCGCGCGGTGACCACGGTCTCGGTCACGCCGGGTCGGTTGGCATACACGGCGCCATACTGGATCACCACGTAGTCGGCTTCCGGCGCGCCGGGCAAGGTGCGCGTGTAGCGCGCATTGGTGAGCGAGCGCGACTTCAGTTCGCCCAGCGGCGCGCGCGCGCCCTGCAGCATGCCGGTCCACTGCTCGGCGGTGACGGCGCCGCGGAAGGCGCTGCCGGCGGCGCTCCAGGTCTCGGGACCCTTGCCCGCATCGGCCAGCCTGAGCCACTGTTCGGCAGCCGCCACGCCTGCCTTGCTATGGTCGGTTTCCTGCGCCTGCACGGTGGCGACGGGCATGGCGAACATCATGGCGAGGGCGATCGGTGCGAGCTGTTTCATGGTGGTCTCCAGAGGGTGGACAACGGGGTGGCTACGGGTAGAGCGCAGGCTCAGTCGCCGGCATCGTATTTGTTGAATACCTGGCGCAGATAGGCGATGAAGGTCTCGTCGGTGCTCTGCGACTTGCCCCTGGTATCGGACAGCTTGGCCACCGGCTGGCCATTGCAGCGCACCAGCTTCATGACGATATTGAGCGGTTTATGGGGCGTGTCGTTGGTGAGCTTGGTGCCGATGCCGAAGCCGGTCATCACGCGGTCGGCGAAATGGCGGTACAGCTCGAGGGCCTTGGGCACCGTGAGCGCGTCGGAAAACACCAGGCGCTTGGTGCGCGCGTCGATACGCAACTTGGCGTAGTGCGCCAGCGCCTTCTCGCCCCACACGACCGGATCGCCCGAGTCCTGGCGCAGGCCGTCGAACAGCTTGGCGAAATACAGGTCGAAATCGGCCAGGAAGGCATCCATGCCCACCACGTCGGTCAGGGCGGTGCCAAGGTCGCCGCGATACTCCTGCACCCAGTTTTCGAGTGCCGCCTTCTGGAAGTCGCGCAGGCGGGTGCCGAAGGACTGGTGGGCCTGCAGGTATTCGTGGGCCATGGTGCCGATCGGCGTCAGCTTGAGCCGATAGGCGAGGTAGACGTTCGACGTGCCCTTGAAGTAGTGCGGCAGCTCGCGCGCCATGGTCGCCACCACCTCGTCGTGCCATTCGCCGGAATAGCGGCGGCGCACGCCGAAGTCGAAGAATTCGAAGGGATTGGCGCGCGGCGCTTCGTTGCCGAAGGCGCGCAGCTCGTCGATCTTCTGCTGCAGGCGTACACGCGCTTCGCGCAGCGCCTCCTGCTGGTCGAAGCGGCGGAAGTACAGCTCGTTGACGATGTAGAGCACGAAGATCTCGAAGCCCATCACGTGCACCAGCGGACCGCTCGCGCGGATCGCCAGGTGCGGGCCGTCGGTGGACACCTCGATGAACTTGCGCTGGAAGCGGAACAGGGTGAGGAAGTCGGCGAAGTCGCTCTTGATGAAGCGCAGGCCGCGCAGGTAGGCGACTTCGCCCTCGGTGAACATCATGCCGCACAGGTAGTCGAGCTCACGCTCGACATCGTCCTTCAGTTCGGCCAGCGGATAGGCCGGCTCGTTACGGCAGCGGAATTCATACTCGCCGGTGGCGCCGGGGTGGCTGTGCAGCAGCGCCTGCCACATCGTGAACTTGTAAAGGTCGGTCTCCAGCAGGCTGCGGACTACGGGTTTCATCAAGGCTCCAGGCATGTGCGCAACGGGCGCGGCAGGCTGTATTGTCGCCTACTTCGCGGCGCGGCGCTTCGAAGAGCGCTTTGGCGCCAGCATGGTGCCCGTGCAGCCGGGGGTGCCGCAGCGGCAGGCGAACAGCTTCTTGAGCCTGGGCGTGTGACGCTCGTCGTAGATCAGCGCGTAGTTGTAGTTGAGTTCTTCGCCGGCGTCGATGTCCTGCATGGCGTGGATGTAGACCTTGCCGTCGTCTTCGAAGGCCTCGCAGTTGGGCGAGCAGGCGTGGTTGATCCAGCGCGCATCGTTGCCATCGCGGCCGCCGTCGATCACGCGGCCGTCGGCCAGGCTGAAATAAAAGGTGTGGTTGATCGGGCCGCCCGTTTTCTCGGCGCGCCGGGTCGCCTTGTCCCAGCTGATGCGCTGGCCCCGGTATTCGATGATGCGCTCGCCGGCCGGGATGGAGCGGCGCGCGAATACGCCATTGCCGTGGACCGGCGACTGGCGCACTTCGTACATGGGATCGTGGTCGGAGGGCTGGCCCTCGCCTTTGGTGGAGCGCTTTTTCTTTTCTTTGGTGGTCATCTGGGTGCCGGGTGGACGATTGGTCGAATGCAGCCATTATGGCCGCAATCGCCGCCCGCGGGCCGCACACTTATCAAGATTCGCTCACGAGACCCCGGCGGCGGCGCGCAGGGCGGCGATGTCCATCTTTTTCATCGCGAGCATGGCCAGCATGACCGCGTCGCTGCGCGGGCCGGCCATCAGCGACATGATCTCGGTCGGCGTCACCTGCCACGACAGGCCGAATTTGTCCTTGAGCCAGCCGCACTGGCGCGCCGCCTCGTCGCCGCCCTCGCCCAGGCGCTCCCAGTAGTAGTCGATCTGATCCTGGGTATCGCACATCACCATGAACGACACCGCCTCGGTGAAGTGGAACTGCGGCCCGCCGTTCATGGCGATGCAGGGCTGGCCGTCGACTTCGAACTGCACCGCCATCACGCTGCCGGGCGCCATGTGGTGCACGTCCTGGCCGGCCGCGCTGTAGTGCGACACATGCGTGATGCGCGAGTCGGGAAAGATCGCAATATAGTGTTTGACGGCTTCTTCGGCCTGGGTGTCGAACCACAGGCAGGGCTGGATCGGCGCGTGCAGTTTCATGGTGAGCCTCCCGGTCGCTTGCGTTGTCAGCTGGCGGCGAATTCTTCTTCGCGGTACTCCACGCCCTGGCCCGCCGGGCCAGCGCCCTTGCCTGCTTCTTCGCGGCGCAGCTCGACGCGCCGGATCTTGCCCGAGATGGTCTTGGGCAGTTCGCGGAACTCGATGCGCCGGATCCGCGCATACGGCGCCAGGCGCTCGCGGCTGAAGGCGAACAGCGCGGCCGCCATCTCGCGGTTCGGCTCCACCCCGGCGCGCAGGGTCACGAAGGCCTTCGGCACCGACAGCCGCAGCGGGTCGGGGCTGGGCACGATGGCCGCCTCCAGCACGCTCTCGTGCTCGATCAGCACGCTCTCGAGCTCGAACGGGCTGATACGGTAGTCGGACGACTTGAACACGTCGTCGTTGCGGCCGACGTAGAAATAATAGCCGTCATCGTCCACGCTCGCCGTGTCGCCGGTGTGGTAGTGCCCGGCGCGCATCGCCTCGGCCGTCTTCTCCTCGTTGCCTTCGTAGCCGACCATGAGACCGATCGGCTGCGCTGCAAGTTCCACCGAAATCTCGCCTTCGCGCGCCGGCTGGTCGTCCAGGTCGAGCAGCGCGATGCGATAGCCCGGCAGCGGGCGGCCCATCGAGCCCGGCTTGATCGGCTGGCCCGGCGAATTCCCGATCTGGCAGCTCGACTCGGACTGGCCGAAGCCGTCGCGGATGCGGATGCCCCAGGCGCGCTCGACCTGCTCGATCACTTCCGGGTTGAGCGGTTCGCCCGCCCCCACCAGTTCGCGCAGGGCGGGACGCCAGGCCGCCAGGTCTTCCTTGATCAGCATGCGCCACACCGTCGGCGGCGCGCACAGCGAAGTCACGCCGCAGCGCACGATGGCATCCAGCACGGCGCGGCTGGCGAAGCGCTCGTAGTTGTAGACGAACACGGTGGCGCCGGCGTTCCACGGCGCGAAGAAGCAGCTCCAGGCGTGCTTGGCCCAGCCGGGCGAGCTGATGTTCCAGTGGACGTCGCCAGGCTGCAGGCCGATCCAGTACATGGTCGACAGGTGGCCGACCGGATAGCTCTGGTGGGTGTGCAGCACCAGCTTCGGTTTCGCCGTGGTGCCGGACGTGAAATACAGCAACAACGGGTCGGTGGCGCGGGTCTCGCCTTCAGGCACGAACACGCTGGCGACGTCGTGGCTGGCCTCGTAGGCGTGCCAGCCGGCGGGCGCCCCGCCGACCGCGATGCGGGTGTGGCTGCCGCCCAGCGCGTCGAATTTGTGGGCTTCGCTGGCCTGGGCGATCACGTGTCTTACCTGGCCGCGTTCGAGGCGGTCGCGCAGGTCGTCGCCGGCCAGCAGCATCGTGGTCGGCACCAGCACGGCGCCCAGCTTGATCCCGGCCAGCATGATTTCCCACAGCTCTACCCGGTTCGGCAGCATCAGCAGCACGCGCTCGCCGCGCCGCACGCCAAGGTTGCGCAGGTACTCGGCTACCTGGCTCGAGCGCGCGGCCATGTCGGCGAACGAGATCTTGCGTTCGCTGCCGTCTTCCTCGACCACCCACAGCGCCGGCGCGTGGTTATCCTTCGCCTGGTGGTCGAAGAAGTCGAGCGCCCAGTTGAAACTGTCGAGATCGGGCTTCTGGAAATCGCGGTAGGCGGTGTCGTAGTCGAGCCGGTGCCGCTGGAGGAAATCGCGCGCCTGCAGGAAGCGCTGGGTTGGCGTCATGGGGTGTCTCCTGGTCGCTATGCGATGCGGGTGGCAGGCGCCCCGCAGTATTGGTGTACTGGCCATTCTGCCACCGATTCGCCGGCCGGTGGCGCGATCCTGGCGAGCCCATGATGCTACAAGGCGTCTATAATCCACATGTACTGAATTTTCTGGCCATCCCTCATGACACAGCCCCTCACCCAGCACGCCGAGCCGCCCCTGAACATCCACGCGCTCAAGTCCTGCGCGCAGTGCAGCATGCACCAGCTGTGCCTGCCGATGGGACTGGAGAACGACGAGATCGACCGCCTGGACAAGATCATCGGCCGCCGCCGCCGGCTGCAGCGCGACGATCGCCTGTATGGCGTGGGCGAGCCGTTCCGCAACCTGTACGCGGTGCGCTTCGGCCACTTCAAGACCTACCAGCTGAATGCGGCCGGCGAGGCGCAGATCACCGGCTTCCAGATGGCCGGCGAGCTGCTGGGCATGGACGCGATCAGCGGCACCCACCATTGCGACGCGGTGGCGCTGGAAGATTCCGAGGTGTGCGAGATCCCGTTCGCGCGCCTGGAAGACCTGTTCGGCGAAGTGCCGACCCTGCTGCGCCACTTCCACCGCATCATGAGCCAGGAAATCACGCGCGAGCAGAACGTCATGCTCCTGCTCGGGAATATGCGCGCCGAACAGCGCTTCGCCGTCTTCCTGGTCAACCTGTCGGCGCGCTACGCCACCCGCGGCTATGCGGCCAACCGCTTCCAGCTGCGCATGTCGCGCGAAGACATCGGCAACTACCTGGGCCTGACCATCGAGAGCATCAGCCGCCTGCTGTCGCGCTTCAAGAAACAGGGCTGGATCGAAGTCGACAAGCGCGAACTGACCCTGCTCGATCCGGCCAAGCTGAAGGCGCTGGCGGCCGGCACCGACGTGTGCAGCCCGATGGCTTGATCTCATGACGACGCAGCCTTCCTGCGACCTGCACCTGCGCAGTTACGACCGGATACACTGGGGCGATAGGCACGAGTACGCCCAGCTGGTGCTCCCGTTGCATGGCGAAGTGCTGCTCGACATCGAGGAACGGTGCGGCCGGCTCGATCCCCTGCATGGCGCCCTGGTGGCGCCGGGCGCCTGGCATGCGCAATCGAGCCAGGCCGCCAATGGCTCGCTGATCGTCGACGTCGACGGCGCCGCCTTTCACTCCGGCCCCTGGCAGCAACTGCTGGAGCGGCCTTTTGTCACGCTCGGCCCAGCGGCGCGCAAGCTGGTCGAGTTCATGGGCCTGATGGCGGGCGAGAACGCGCCGCCGCGCGCCATGGTGCAGGGCTGGGTGCCGCTGCTGCTCGACACCCTGGGCCTGGACGCGCCACGCGCCACCTCGCGCCTGGCCGCCCTGCTGGCGCGCATCGAGGCCGCGCCCGGCCAGGCCTGGAGCACGGAATCGATGGCGCGCGCGGCCAACCTGAGCGTGAGCCGGCTGCACGCGCGGTTTCGCGAAGAGCTGGACAGCACGCCGCACGCCTGGCTGCTGACATGCCGTCTCGACCGCGCACGTGAATTGCTGGCGGGTAGTGCGCGCAGCGTGGCCGACATCGCGCTGGCCTGCGGCTTTGCCGACCAGGCCGGCCTGACGCGCGCCATGCGCCGCGCACTGGACACGACGCCGGCCGCCTACCGGCGCGCATCTTGCGAGAACGGGACAAAGCCGCAGTAGTCCCGGCCAAGACGGCGCCCCGGTGCGGCGTCGAGAATCTCCCTTCATTCGGGAGATTGTCATGTTGTTCAATCCAACTGCGGGCGGCCTTGACCGCTCCACCCTGCTCGGCATCGGCGCCGGCATCGCCGCCGGCGCGCTCTGGGGCCTGGTGTTCCTGGCGCCGGAACTGGCGCCCGAATTCCTGCCCATTCAACTCTCGGCCGGCCGCTACCTGGCCTATGGCCTGGTCGCCGCCGTCCTGATCTATCCGGCCTGGGGACGACTGCGCCGCAAGCTCGGCTGGCACGCCTGGCGCGCCCTGGCTGGGCTCAGCCTTACCGGCAACATCGTCTATTACCTGTTCCTGGCCAATGCGGTGCAGCTGGGCGGCGTGGCCATGGCCTCGATCGTGATCGGGCTGCTGCCGATTGCGGTCACGCTGGTGGGATCGCGCGAGCGTGATGCGGTGCCGCTGCGCCGCCTGCTGCCGTCTCTGCTGCTGAGCGGCGCCGGGCTAGCCTGCATCGGCTGGGAGTCGCTGTCGGCGGCCAGTCCGGGCTCGCTGGCCGGCCTGGCCTGCGCCTTCGGCGCGCTGGTGTCGTGGACCGTCTTCGCGGTTCACAACAGCCGCTGGCTGGCGCGCCTCGATGGCGTCTCGTCGCATGAATGGAGTTTGCTGGTCGGCGTGGTGACCGGGCTGATGGCGCTGGTGCTGGCGGTGCCGGCCTTCGTGCTGGCCCCGGGACAGCACGGCATGCCGGCCTGGCTGCAATTCGGCGCGCTGGTGACGGCGGTCGCCATCCTGTGCTCGGTAGTGGGCAACGCCTTGTGGAACCATGCCAGCCGCGCGCTGCCCCTGAGCCTGATGGGGCAGATGATCGTGTTCGAGACCATCTTCGCGGCGCTGTATGGTTTTCTGTGGGAAGCGCGCTGGCCGACCGGCTTCGAGGCGGCCGCGCTGGCGCTGCTGGTGGCGGGCGTGATTTCGTGCGCTTCTGCGCACCGCAGCAAATGAGTGAAACGATTCTCACCGTCCTATATTGATAACTCGACCGCAATGTGGGCGGGGTTCAACGTTAGAAATTCTTTTAACGCCCTAGGTTCAGCAGGCTATAATTTCCATCAGTAAATTATTATGGAGGCCGTTATGAAGTCGCTCGCCGCATTGTCAGCTGTTGCGCTCCTCAGTGGATGTGCTGCCGTAGTCGAGCCGGTCAACCTGCCCAATGGCCAAAAGGGTTTCGTTGTCAGTTGCAACGGATCTGTGGATTCTTGGGCTAAGTGCTATAACGCCGCAGCTCAGCACTGCCCCACAGGCTACGACGTCGTCACGCAGCAGCATGCTTCTACGCCCACCGTACATGGACCAATGGTCACCCGCGACCTCATAGTCAGCTGCAAGAAGAGCTGATGAACCTAACTTCCCGAGCTTCCTGACACATAAGCTCGACTGGGCCTGCATCACCACTGCATGCAGGGCCGGCAACTAGAGCAAATCAAGGAATCTTGTTAAGCGCTCCATGTCGCGTCCATTATAGTCCGCAAACGCCGCACCTCCGCCGTGGCGACGTCCGGTGTTCCAAAATTAGTAAATCCCATTAGTAGTCCGCCCCGGCTCGACCTGCCTACCCGCCAATCGCCCAGCGCCTTGAGGCCCAGACCGCGCGCCTGGGCCGCCGCTGCCAGCGCCCGGTCATCGTGTCCGGCTGCGAGCCGCGCCAACACATGGATGCCGCCGGCCTGCGGCTGGATCGATATCCGATCACCCAGCTCGCGCGCCAGCGCGTCGACCAGCCAGCCGCGCCGCTCGGCGTACAGCGCGCGCATCTTGCGCAGGTGGCGCGCGAAGTGGCCCTGCTCCATGAAATCGGCGACCGTCGCCTGCGGCAGGATCGATCCTGGGCCGGGAAGCAGGTCGACAAGCTCGCGCATGCGCGCCACCTGCGCCGCGGGAACGACCAGGTAGGCCAGCCGCAGTCCCGGCAGCAGCACCTTGCTGAAGGTGCCGGTGTAGAGCACCCGCCCGTGACGGTCGAGGCTTTTCAGGGCCGGCAAGGGCCGGCCGTGGTAACGGAACTCACTGTCGTAGTCGTCCTCGACGATCCAGGCGCGGCTGGCGCGTGCCCATTCCAGCAATTCCAGGCGCCGCGGCAGCGACATCGCCATCCCCATCGGGCTCTGGTGGGTGGGCGTCACCACCGCGAAGCGCGCGTCCGGCGCGCGCCGCAGGCCATGTGCTACGTCCAGGCCCTCGGCGTCGACCGGGACCGGCGCCAGCCGCAGGCCCGCGCGCAGCAGGAAGCGCCGGGCCAGGGCGTAGCCGGGATCTTCGTACCACCCCAGGTCGCCGTCGCGCAGCAAGACGCGGCGCACGAGTTCCAGCGCGCCGTGGTAGCCGGCCGTGACGAACACCTGTTCGGGTGCGCAGTCGATGCCGCGCGAGATGCCGAGATAGGTGGCGATGGAGCGCCGCAACGGCTCATGGCCGGCGGGATCGGGATAGGTCATCGCCGCCGCGGCCAAGGTGCGCAGCGTGTGCCCGGCCAGGCGCGCCCAGGTCTTGCGCGGGAATGCGTCCAGCGCCGGCAACCCGAGCTGGAACGGCAGCGCCTGGCCTGGCGCCCCTTGCGGCGAATTGGCGTCCGGCGCGCGTGGCGGCACGGTTCTTGGCCCGGCCGGTTCGGCCAGCCTCGCCAGCCGCGGCGACACGACCGTCCCGGCCGCGCCCCGTGCCACGAAATACCCTTCGCCCACCAGCATCTGGTAGGCCGCTTCGACGGTGCCGCGGGCAAGGTTCAATTCGCTGGCCAGGCTGCGCACCGATGGCACCCGGTCGCCCGCCTTCAGCTTGCCGGCGGCGATCGCTTCGCAATAGCGGCGATACAGCTGCAGGTAGATCGGTTCGTCCCGCTCGCGAGTGGGTTTCAGGTTCTGGATATCCACGATGTCCCATTCATTTCTTCATTTCTTGCACCTATCTCATAGGCCATGATCCGCCTATAGTATCCACATCGAATGAAGAACGCCATGCGCCATGTACGCAATTGATCAACTGCCCCCTTACCGGAGATTCCTGATGAGTGCCCCGCAACGCCTGCCCTACTACTCCCTGTCCCCCGCCGCCTATCAGGGCTTCGGCGCCACCAAGAAGGCCCTCGAGAGCAGCCCGCTCGGCAAGGAGCTGGTCGAACTCGTATGGCTGCGCGTATCGCAGATCAACGGCTGCGCCTTCTGCCTCGAGATGCACGCGAAGGCGCTGCGCGCCGACGGCGTGTCGCAGGCGAAGCTCGACAGCCTCGCCGGCTGGCGCGTCAGCGAACGTTTCAGCGCGCGCGAACACGCCGCCCTGGCCTGGACCGATGCGCTGGTCCACGTCGACCGCACCGGCGCGCCGGATGCCGACTACGAACCGCTGAAGGAATACTTCACCGAAGTCGAGATCTCGGACCTGACCTTCGCCGTCGCCCTGATGAGCGCCTTCAACCGCCTTGCGATCGGGATGCGCCAATGAGCCGGCCACTCACCATCCTGCACATCGACTGCAGCCCGCGCGTCGAATCGCACAGCCGCCAGTTGTCCAGGGCGATGGTCGAGCGGCTGCTGGCACGATACCCCGGCGCCGACGTGCTGCGGCGCGACCTGGGCCTGGAGCCGATCCCGCATACGGACGTCGGCTATGCCGCCGCCCTGGCCTCGCCCGGCGCGCTGGCGGCCGGCCAGGCCAACGGCGACCTGCAGCTGTCCGAATGGCTGATCCAGGAAGTCGAAGCGGCCGACGTGCTGGTGATCGGCACGCCGATGAACAACTTCACGCTGCCGTCGGTGTTCAAGGCCTGGATCGACCAGTTGCTGCGGGTCGGCCGCACTATCGGCATGTCGGCCAGCGGCGAGAAGATCGGACTGCTGCGCGACCGGCCGGTGTACATCGGCGTCGCGTCGGGCGGCGTGTTCAGTGGGCCGCAAGCAAAACAGCCCGACTTCCTCACGCCCTACCTCGTGGCCGCCTTCGGCTGCGTGGGCTTGACCTCGCTGCAATTCCTGCCGCTGCAGGCGACCGCCTTCCTCGATCCCGCCCAGGTGGCGGCGAACCGCGAAGCGCTGCTGGCGACCATGGACCTGGACAGTCTCAAAACCGCACGCGCCGCCTGAGCGGCGTGCCGGTAGCATCGGCTGCACCCCACGGTGCCAGCCGGTGCTACCCGGCGCTTATCGCGGGCCAGCGCGGCTGGCGGCCAGTAAGATCGGCGCACTTCTTACCGATCGTGCCGCCATGTCCACATTCCACCTCGCCCTTCGCGGCGCTGCGCTCCTGTTCTCCACCAGCGCGCTGCTCGCCGCCATCCCCCACACGGCCGCCGCCTCGATCCTGCCCGACGTGCCCGATATCAAGGCCGTTACCGACTACCGGCCGAAGATCCCGCTGCGCGTGTACACCGCCGACAAGGTCCTGATCGGCGAATTCGGTACCGAGCGGCGCGAGTTCGTCCCGATCGCCAGGGTGCCGGCGCTGATGAAGTCGGCCGTGCTGGCGATCGAGGACACCCGCTTCTACGAGCACGGCGGCGTCGACTGGATCCGCGCGCTGGGCGCGGCCAAGGCGAATATCGGCGACTTCGGCAGCCAGGGCGCCTCGACCATCACGATGCAGGTGGCGCGCAACTTCTTCCTGTCGCGCGACAAGACCCTGCCCCGCAAGCTCACCGAGGTCGCCCTCGCCTACAAGATCGAGAAGGCGCTGAGCAAGGACCAGATCCTCGAGGTCTACCTGAACCAGATCTATCTCGGCCAGCGCGCCTACGGCTTCGGCAGCGCGGCGCGCACCTATTTCGGCAAGCCGCTGGCCGACCTGACCCTGGCCGAGATGGCGATGCTGGCCGGCCTGCCGCAAAACCCGTCGAGCAGCAATCCGGTGTCGAATCCGCAGGCGGCGCGCAAGCGCCAGCAGGTCGTCCTCAAGCGCATGCGCGAACTGGCGATGATCACCGAGCCCCAGTACCGCCAGGCGCTGGCCGAGAAACTCGCGGTGCGCGGCGACGGCGCCACCTTCAATCCGCGCGCGGCCTGGGTGGCCGAGATCGCGCGCCAGGCCGTCCATGCGCGCCTCGGCCAGGCCGCCTATGAGCGCGGCATCACGGTCACCACCACCATCGTGGCGGCCGAACAGGACGCGGCCTACGAATCGGTGCGCCGCAACGTGCTTGCCTACGACCGGCGCCACGGCTACCGGGGCCCGGAAGCGCGCATCGCGTTGCCGGCCGATGCCGCCGAACGCGAAGACGCCATCGCCGCCGCCCTGCACAAGCTTTCGTCCGTGGCCGGCCTGGCGCCGGCGGTCGTCACCGCGGCCTCGGCCAAGCGGGTGCGCGCCATGTTCGCCAACGGCGAGTCGGTCGAGGTCTCGGGCCCGGGCCTGGCCTTTGCCGCGGGCGCCCTGTCGGCCAAGGCGAAACCCGGCGTGAAGCTGGCGCCGGGCGCCGTCATCCGCCTCGCGCGGCCCGCCGGCGGCGCCTGGTCGATCGCCCAGTTGCCCGAGGTAGCCGCGGCCTTCGTGGCACTCGACACCGACACCGGCGCCTACCGCGCCCTGGTCGGCGGCTTCGATTATTCGCTGCACAAGTTCAACCACGTGACCCAGGCCTGGCGCCAACCGGGATCGAGCATCAAGCCATTCGTTTATTCGGCGGGCCTGGAGCGCGGCTTCTTCCCCGGCACGCAGATCCTCGACGAACCGCTCGACTTCAGCGCCGAGAAAGCCTATGCCAACTGGTCGCCGCGCAATGACGACAATGCCTTCGAGGGCCCGGTGACAGTGCGCCACGCGCTGTCGCGCTCGCGCAATGTGCCGACCGTGCGCATGCTGCGCGCGCTGGACGTCGACTATGCCCGCGAACACCTGGCCCGTTTCGGCTTCGACGCCGCACGCCAGCCGCGCAACCTGACGCTCGGCCTGGGCACGGGCGCCGTCACGCCGCTGCAGATGGCCGGCGCCTACGCGGTGCTGGCCAATGGCGGCTACCGGGTCGAACCATGGCTGATCGCGCGCATCCAGGATGGCGACGGCAAGGTGCTGCTCGAGCAGGCGCCGCCGGCGCCGAAACAGGAGACCGCACGGGTGCTGGACGCGCGCAATGCCTTCATCGTCGACAGCATGCTGCGCGACGTGACCCGCGTCGGCACCGCGACGGCGGCCTCGCGCCAGCTGCAGCGGCACGACCTGGCCGGCAAGACCGGCACCACCAGCAATGCGGTCGACGGCTGGTTCGCCGGCTATGGCGGCCAGGTGGCGGCGGTGGCCTGGATGGGGTACGACGAGCCGCGCTCGCTCGGCGGGCGCGAGTTCGGCTCGACCCTGGCGCTGCCGATGTGGGTCGACTTCATGCGGGTGGCGCTGGCGAAGACGCCGCAACACGAGCCGCTGCCGCCGGAAGGCGTGGCGCGCGCGGGCGGCGACTGGGTGTATGCCGAGTATGCGGAGCAGGAACAGGTTCCCGAGACGGAGACCGGCCTTGAGCGGCTGATCGGGACTTTCTTCACGGACGACGACGACCGCGCATCGCACTGATCAGAGTTCGATCAGCAGCTCAGGACGGAATCCTTCCTGCTCGCCCTTGCCCAGGTAGCCGAGCGGATTGGCCACCACACGGCACGACCAGGAGTGCGGACCGTCGCGGCCCTCGACCATGTAGTCGTTCATGCAGTGCAGGTGGCCGTGCAACCACAGCTGCGCGCCCTTGAACAGGTCGTCGAGGGTGTTGCAGAAGCCAGCGGTGCCGGGCGTGAGGCCATAGCGCGGATCGGCGCTCATCAGGCTCGGCGCGAAATGGGTGACGACCGCCGTCTTGCCGGCGAAGGGCGTGGTCAGCGCCGCGCGCAGCCATGCCTGGCAATCGAGCGACATGGCGCGGATACCCTCGGCCAGCACCTGCTCGCCTCCCCTCAGGGTGGTGTTCTTGCTGAGGTAGTAGTTCGCCGCGCGGAAGGCCTTGTCGCGTTGCTGCAGTTGCTTGGTGAGGTCGGACTGGCGCTGTGCCAGCGCGTCGAAGTCGCTCCACAGGGTGGTGCCGATGAAGCGCACGTCGCCGATGACGACGATCTCGCGGTCGAGCCAGGTGATGCCGTGCCGCTCGCAGGTCGCGCGCAGGCGGGCATAGGTCTCGTCGTGGTCGAGCGAATCGAATTCGTGGTTGCCGGGGATGAACAGCACTGTCTTGCCGGCCAGCGCAGGCAAGGAAGGCGAAAAGCGTTCGAGGCCGAAATCGGATGTTTCCAGGCGCGAGCCGGCCTGGTAGGAGCCGATGTCGCCAGCCAGCACCACGACGTCGGCGTCTGGCAGGATGTGCGGCTGGAAGCCGGGATAGCGTTCGAGGTGCAGGTCGGAGAAAAGCTGGATGCGCATGGGCGCCGAGTATAGCGCAAGCGCAGCCCGGTTTCAGGCCGACTGGCGTCCAAGGCGCGCGATCTCGACCGAACCGCGCTCGTCGAAGATGGGGCAATCCTGCACCATGCGCACCACGGCATTGAAGTCAAGCGCCTCGAGCACCGAATAGCCCGACAGCGAACTGCTGGACGCCTTGGGGCCGATCAGGCGGCTCGGGATCTCGACGCTGTCCTGGGTCAGGCTGCCGGGATCGAGCACCGCGCCGCCCATTGCGTCGAACCAGGCGGTCCAGCGGTCTTCCTGGCGCTCGGCCGGTTCCGAGGCACCACGATAAATGATCAGGAATCGTTCCATGTCGTCCCCCATGAAGGTGGGCTCAACATAGCAGAAGCGGGCCGGCAGTGACGCACTGCTGGCCCGCTCCACGGTCCGCTACCTGATCAGAAGCGGATGTTCGCCGTCAGGCTGGCCGAGCGCGGCGTGCCCGGGGTGTAGCGGTAGCCGCTCTTGTTGATGGCCGCGACATACTTCTCGTCGCCGATGTTGTACACGTTCAGGCGCAGGTCGACGTTCTTGTTGACCTTGTAGCCGACCATCGCGTCGAACACCCAGTACGACTCGGTATAGGCCGGGGTGCCGATCGCCCCGTCGGTGCCGCGCGCCAGCTTGTCGCTGAAACGCGCGCCGCCGCCGATGCGCAGGCCCCATGGCAGGTCATACGAGGTCCAGGCGGTGAACGACTGCTTCGGCGTATAGGTCAGGCTGTTCTCGCCGGCGGCGGTGATATTGCGGCCGCGCTCGACGCTGGTGTCCATATAGGTGTAGCCGGCGCTGAGCAGCCAGTGCGGGGCCAGTTCGCCGGTCGCGCCCAGTTCCACGCCCTGCACCCGCTTCTCGCCGGTCTGGTACCACTGCTGGTCGGCCGGATCCTGCTCGACCTCGTTCTCGACGTCGGTGCGGAACAGCGCGGCCGACAGCGACAGCTTGGCCTTGAGCAGGTCGAGCTTGCCGCCAACCTCGGTGGTCGTGGTCTTTTGCGGCTCGTAGATCGGGTTCTGGGCGCTGTTGGCGCTACCCGAGACGGTGAAGTTGCCGCCCGGCGGCTGCTTCGAGCTGGCCACCATCGCATACACGCTGCTGTTGGCGGTCGGCTTGTACAGCGCCGACAGCTTGCCGTTGACCAGGTTGTCGCCGACCTTGAAGCGGGTCGAGGTCAGCACGTTATTGGTCAGCGCCACCACCGAATAATCGCCGCGGAAGTGGTCCACGCGCACGCCGCCATTGAAGATCCAGCGCTCGCCGAGCTTGACGGTGTCGAACAGGTACACACTCTGGGTATCGACCTCGCCCTCGTTGTAGGCGCCGGTGCGGCGCACATTGACCGGCGTGGTCGGCGCATCGTTCGGGTTCGGGTTGTAGATGTTCGCGGGCGGCAGCGTGCCCAGGCCGGTCACGTTCCAGGTGGTCTGGCGCTCGCTGGTGATTTCGAGGCCGGTCACCAGGGTGTGCGACACGGCGCCGGTGTTGAACTGGCTGGTCAGCGTGGTGACGTTGGTGAGGATCTTGTTTTCCTGGTCCTTGCCGGTGCGGATGCTGCGCGCCAGGGTCCAGGTGCGCGGGTCGCCCTGCACCGGGGTGGCAAGGTTGGCGGCGCTGGTGAGGAAGGCGGTCAGCAGGTAGTCCTGGCTGGTCTTGCCATAGCGGCTGGTGTTCTGCAGCTTCATGGTCGGCGAGAAGTCGTGCTCGATGCGCACGGTGGCCATGTCGGCCTTCACGTCGTCATAGTCGTTGACCGAGCCGTAGAAGTTCTTGGGGTCGACCTTGGGCGCATCGGCGACCCAGGGCCTGGTGCGGTCCGGGCTGGTGTAGCCCGGCAGGCCGATGACGAACACGCCGCCGTCGGGGATGTTGTCCTGGTCGACGTGCAGGTAGTCCAGGTGCACGCGGGTGGCGCCATTCAGGCCGAAGCCGATGCTCGGCGCGACCGCCCAGCGCTTGTTCTCGACCACGTCGCGCGCGGCGCTGCCCGAATCCTGGGCCAGCACGTTCAGGCGCATGGCGATGCCGCGCTGTTCGTCCAGCACGTGATTGACGTCGGCCGTGATGCGTTTCTGGTCGCCGCTGCCGCCGGTGATGGCGGTCGTCACCAGGTCGGTCAGGTTGGCCTTCTTGGTCACCAGGTTGACCGAGCCGGTCGGCGCGCTGCGGCCGTTGTCGGTGCCGGCCGGGCCTTTGAGCACGTCGATCTGCTCCAGGTTGAACACGTCGCGCGAGATCGTGCCGACGTCGCGCACGCCGTCGACGTAGATGCTGTTGGAAGTATCGAAACCACGCATGAAGATCGCGTCGCCGGTGGTGGTATTGCCGTTCTCGCCCAGGAAGAAAGCGCCGACGCCGGGGGTGTTGCGCAGGGCCTCGGTCAGGGTCAGCGCGCCCTGCTGCTCGAACAGTTCCTTCTTGATCACCTGCACGGTCTGGGCGGTGTCGACCAGGCGCTCGGTGTACTTGGGCGACGAGGCGTTCTCGGCGCGGAAGGCGTTTTCGTATTTGCCGACGATTTCGACGGTCGATTGCGGAGCGACGGTGGCCGCGGTGTTGGTCGTGGCTGCAGCAGTGGCGGGTGCGTCGTCGGCGGCGTGGGCGCCGAACGGCAGCAGCACGGCGGCGAGCGCGGTGCCGGCGACCTGGCTGCGGGTGGGGTGCTTGCGGCTCTTGATAGCTTTCATGGCGAGGGTGTCTCTTTCGGATGGTTGGTGCTTAACACTGCAAGAAAAACAATGATTCTACCGAGAATGTAATTACATGTAAACGATAATCATTATCATTCGTGTTCGCACAACACCTTTGATCTACTTTCGCCAGCCTCGAATGCCGTAGTTGAAAACAAACGTCCCCGCTCGTGGCGGGGACGTTATCCAGCGATCAGGCATGCGGCACAGGGCCGCATGCCTATCGGGTTCAAGCCTTCTTCTGCTGCGCGATCCAGTTGTCGACCAGCTCGCCCAGCACGTCGAGCGGCACCGAGCCGGCGCCCAGCACCATGTCATGGAAGGCTGGCAGCGAATACTTGTCGCCCAGCTCCTTCTGCGCCTTCTCGCGCAGTTCCAGCATGCGCAGCATGCCGATCATGTAGGCATTGGCCTGGCCCGGCCACACGACGTAGCGCTCGGTTTCCTGGGCGCCGATGCCGTAGTCGATCGCCTGCTGGCGGGTCCAGCCCTTGGTGTGCAGGCCGGTGTCGACCACCAGGCGGCGGGCGCGGAACAGTTCCGAACCCAGGGCGCCGAGCAGGCCGGGGACGTCGCCCTCGTACCAGCCCTGCTCCACCGCCAGGCGCTCGGTGTACAGCGCCCAGCCTTCCGAGTGCGCGCTGCCGCCGCTGAAGATGCGCTGGCTGCGGAATTTCGGCAGGTCGCTCATCTCCTGCTGGATCGCGAGCTGGAAGTGGTGGCCCGGCACGGCTTCGTGGTAGGCCAGGCTGCGCATGCGGATCATGTCGAAGGTCGGGCCGCGCAGGGGCACCCAGAAGATGCCCGGTCGGCTGCCGTCCGGCGCCGGCAGGGTGTAGTGGGCGGCGGCCGACGGTTCGGTCAGCGGCGGCACGCGGCGCACATCGACCGGCGCGCGCGGCTTCAGGTTGAACAGCGAGGCGCTCCTGCGCTCGGCGTCGCGCACCATCTCGTTGTAGCTGGCAATGATGGCCGGACGCGGATCGCCCTCGCCCTTCGGCTGGAAGCGCGCATCGAGCTGCTTCATGCGGGTCTCGATATTGCCCTCCGCCAGGCCCAGCGAGCGCAGGTGCTTGTCCATCTCGGCTTCGATGCGCGCCACTTCGCGCAGGCCGATGGTGTGGATCTCGTCGGCCGTCAGCTGGGTGCTGGTGAAGTTCTCGATCGCGCGCTTGTAGGCGGCGGCGCCGTTCGGCAGGCGCGAGATGCCGGCCACATCGCCGGTCTTGGGGTGGATCTCGGCCATGAAGGCCTGCACGCGGGTATACGAAGGACGGACCTTCTGCTCGACGATGGCGGTCGCGCGCACGATGGCGGCGCTGCGCGCCTCCGGAGACAGGTCTTTCATCTCGGCGGTGCGCTGGGCCAGCGTGGTCACCAGCACATTCTCCGCCGCGGCCGGTTTCAGGAAGTGGTCGACCTGGAACTGGGCGCGTTCGAGGATGAAGCGCGGCGGAATCATCTGCTTGGCGGCCGCGCCTTTGGCGCGCACCAGCGCCTCGTCGATGCGCTGGCCGACCTGCTCCAGGCGCGCCAGGTAGCTGTCGACGTCGGCGGCATTGCGCATCGGATGGGTATTGGTCATGAAGTTGACCAGGCCGATCTGCGGGCCGCTGAACTGCGAGAACACGAAGGAATGGTCCTCGAACGGCTCGTTGGCGATCACGTTCTGCAGCGACCAGCGCATCACGGCTGCAGAGATCTTCTGGGTCTCGTTCAGGGGCTGGGCCTTGAAGCCGTCGAGGCGCTTGATGCCGTCGCGCGCCATCGCGACCGCCTTCTGGCGGTGGGCCGCGGTCAGCGGCGTCAGTTCGCGGTCCAGTTTCGCCTGCTCGGCGCCGCTGAAGTATTGGGTCGAGGTCGCCAGTTGCGGGCTGAGGCGCACCCAGTCCTCGGCAAACTTGTCGCTCCAGGCGTCGAAGGCTTTATAAGGGGCGACGGCGGCGGCCTGGCTGGCGCCCGCCTGTGCGGCGGCGGCTGGCAGCGCCACGCCGGCGAGCATGGCGGGAATGAACAGGGCGGCGATGGTGGCGCGCAGGCTGCGCTGGCGGGTCGATGGCATCTTGGGTGTCTTCCTCGTGGTTGATGTTGTGCGGCGGGCGCATCTCGTGAATGCGGCAATTGCCGCCGAGGAATCTAACATGGAAGTAAACAGATCGACAACGCCGGTGTTGTCACGCGGCGTACGTACGGCGCGCTAGCCGGAACGGGGCCTGCCGTCCGCGGCGGCGATCATGCGGTCCTTGAGCTCGACCTCGCCGCAGTAGAACAGCACGGCCGAGCCCAGGCAGGCCAGCACGTTCCAGCCGAGCAGCAGGCTGCCGATGCACACCACCGCGGCCCCCAGTGCGAGCCGGATCGCGAAGGTGCGGCGCGCCATGCCGAACACCAGGGGGCTGTACGGCCGCTGGTGGAAGAACACCACGAACAGCAGCCAGTAGGGAATCGCATACACGAAGTACAGCAGCGCGCCGATGCCGAGCGCGAAACCGGCGTAGGGGATGCGAAACGCCAGCATCCCGCCGACGCCGATCGCCAGCCAATAGACAAGCAGGTTCCGGTACTGCACACGCTCTCCCGATCAGTCACGCAATGGCCGGCATCTTACAGCATGGCTTTCGGATGACCATGGCGCGCTACGTATAATGGCCATCCTTCCATCGACGAGAATGACCGCGCGGCATGCAGACTATCAGGGACAGGCTGGAGAACGGCCAGGCAGGCATCTATTTCTGCGCCGTGGCGCTGGCGCTGCTCGCGGCTTGGTTGGTACCTGGGACCACGGCGCTGGAAGCGGCGGTGAACCCGGCGCTGGCCTTCATGCTGTTCGTGACCTTCCTGCAAGTGCCGCTGGCCGAGCTGGGACGGGCATTCACGCAGACCCGCTTCCTGGCCGCGCTGCTGGCGACCAACTTCATCGCGATTCCGCTGCTGGTCGCCGCCCTGCTGCCGTTCGTGTCCAACGATCCGCTGGTCCGGCTGGGCGTGTTGCTGGTGCTGCTGGCGCCCTGCATCGACTACGTGGTCACCTTCTCCCACCTCGGCCGCGCCGACGCGCGCCTGCTGCTGGCCGCGACGCCGGTGCTGCTGGTGGCGCAGATGCTGATGCTGCCGGTGTACCTGCGCTTCCTGCTGGGCGACGGCGCGGCCGGCCTGGTGCAGCCCGGTCCCTTCATCGATGCCTTCGTCTGGCTGATCGCCGTGCCGCTGCTGCTGGCGCTGGCGCTGCAGTCCTGGGCCGGGCGCAGCCAGGCCGGCGCACGCGCGTCGACCGTGCTCGGCCTGCTGCCGGTGCCGGCGACGGCGCTGGTGCTGTTCATCGTGGTGGCCTCGGTGCTGCCGCAGCTGGGCCAGGCCGGCAGCGCGGCGCTGGGCGTGGTGCCGGTGTATATCGCGTTCGCCGTGCTCGCCCCGCTGGCCGGCTGGCTCGTGGCGCGGCTGTTCCGACTCGAAGCGCCCGCCGGCCGAGCGGTCGCTTTCAGCAGCGCCACCCGCAACTCGCTGGTGGTGCTGCCGCTGGCGCTGGCCGTGCCGGGCGCGGTGCCGCTGCTGCCGGCGATCGTCGTGACCCAGACCCTGGTCGAACTGGTGGCGGAACTGGTATATGTGCGCGCCATCGCGCGGCTCGGAGAGCCGCCTGCCGCCTGAGTAGTACAGCCGAGGCGTTTGCCGAACGACTGGCCGGGATCAACAGCAAGGATTCCCGCAATGGCGCATCATATTTCCACACGGCAAACTCCGATAGGGCCATCATGGAAATCTCGCTCCCGGCAGAAACGACGACCGTCCGCCACGCCACAGCCGGCAACACCCGGCTGCTCCTGTGGAACCCACGCGCGGCGACTTATTGGGGCTTGCTGCTCTCGCCTGCCTTCAGCGCCTATATCCATATGCGCAACTGGCAGACGCTCGGCCAGGAAGACCAGGCCGCGCAGGCGCGCACCTGGCTGCGCATGGTAAGCGCAATCATTGTGGCAGCGTGCTTCTTGCCCGCTTTGGGCGGTATGCCGGGGCGCGATCTGGAACTGCCCTCGTCGATGAGCCTGGCCCTGCTGCTCGCCTGGCATTCCTGGGGCGGGCGCGGACAAGAGCGCTATATCGCCGCCATTATCGGGGGCGCATACGTCCGGCGCCCCCGGAGCGCAAAAATCTTCAGCGCACTGTGCATGTTCATCGCGTTTGTCGTCGCGATTGCCGCCTTCTCGATGACCGTCAGCCCTTGATCTACCCGGCGTCTGCCTGGATCGTCAATGTCTCCTGTTTGGCCGGACTCCAGCTGCGCGCCAGCCGCCAGTCGCGCGCCGCGCCTTCCACCACCACCTGCCAGTGGGTCGCCTCCAGCGCCGGCAAGTCAGCCGAGAAGCGCCCCTGGGCATCGGGCAGCGCCTCGAGCACAAGATCGCGCTCGGGCAGCGTCGGATGCGCCAGGCGGATGTGGAACGGCGCCACCACCGGCTGGCCGTTACTGGAGAGGCGGCCGTTCAGGCGCCCCGCCCGCGCGTCGTGGCTGGCCTCGAACCTGAGCGCCAGGGCGGTAGCGACGCGGTCGCGCCGCAGGTCCTGGTTGATCGCCTTGCCCTGCTTGTAGTAGTCGGCGACCACCATCGCGTCCGGCTGCTGCATGCCCAGCCAGGCCGAGACGCCGGTGGCGATCATCACCGCCACCGGGCCGATCATCAGGAACCACGGCCAGCGGTGCCTGTACCACGGCGCCGCGCCATGCGGAAGATTGGGGTTCGTTGCGTGCATCGTCTTCTCCTTGCTCATTTGGGCACACTCATTTGGGTACGCTCATTTGGGTACAATGAAAGCGGCGCCTTCGCTCACGCTCAGGTCCGGATCGTCCACCGACCGCACCGTGAATTCGATCCTGTTCGAGCCCGGCGTGCCCGCACCCGGGTCGATCCGCACCCGCACCGGCACCGCGCGCGTGGTGGCGCCGTCGACCGCGATCGCGCCGTCGTCGACCACCGCAGCCGACGGGATGCCACGCACGCTCACCCGGAGCAGTTGCGCCTGTTCGCTGGTGTTCATCAGCTGCAGCCGATAGACATTCTCGATGCGGCCATCGTCGACCTCGCGGCCCATGGAGCCGCGGTCGCGGATCACGTCCAGCTTGAGCGGATTGCGCAGCGCCAGCGAGGTGCCCATTGCGGCCACCAGCGCCACCAGCACGGCGCTGTAGACCAGCACCCGCGGACGCAGCATGCGGCGCCGGATCTCGCGCGCGCCGAGCTTGCGCAGCAGGCCGTTCTCGGTCGCGTAGCGGATCAGGCCGCGCGGCTTCTTCACCTTGTCCATCACGATATTGCAGGCGTCGACGCAGGCGGCACAGCCGATGCACTCGTACTGCAAGCCCTTGCGGATGTCGATCCCGGTCGGGCATACCTGCACGCACAGGCTGCAATCGATGCAGTCGCCGCTTTCAGCGGCGTATGCCTTCGCCTCGCCCTTCCGGCGGCCGTTGCGCGGCTCGCCTCTAGCCTCGTCGTAGGTGACGATCAGCGTGTCCTTGTCGAACATCGCGCTCTGGAAGCGCGCATACGGGCACATATACTTGCACACCTGCTCGCGCAGCCAGCCGGCATTGCCGTAGGTGGCGAATGAATAGAAGAGGATCCAGAAGGTCTCCCACGGCCCCAGGCCGAAGGCTGCGATCTCGCCGCCCAGCGACCGGATCGGGGCGAAATAGCCCACGAAGGTGAAGCCAGTCCATAGGGCGACCAGGCCCCAGGCCAGGTGCTTGGCGCCGCGCTTGCCCACTTTCTCGAGGTTCCAGGGCTGGCGCGCCAGCCGCATCTGGCTGCTGCGCGGCCCCTCGATCTTGCGCTCGATCCAGAGGAAAATCTCGGTGTAGACCGTCTGCGGGCAGGCAAAGCCGCACCACACGCGGCCAGCCACCGCCGTCACCAGGAACAGGCCATAGGCGCACACGATCAACAGCGCCGCCAGGTAGATGAAGTCCTGCGGCCAGAACACCATCCCTGCTAGAAAAAACTTGCGGCTGGCCAGGTCGAACAGCACGGCCTGGCGGCCGTTCATGTTCAGCCATGGCAGGCCGTAGAACAGGAGCTGCGTCAGCCAGACGCAGGCCCAGCGCAGCGTCGCATAGCGTCCCTTGATCTCGCGCGGGAAGATGTCTTCGCGCGCGGCGTACATGCGGACGATCGCCTCGCGCGGCGCTCCGGCAGGATCGGTCATTTTGCCGCCGTCGCTTTCGTCGCATCGGTAGGCGCCGTCGGATTCGACAGGCTCCACACATAGGCCGCCAGCACGTGCACCTTCTCCTCGCCCAGGAAGTCGCCGAAGGCCGGCATGGTGTTGGTGCGGCCCTTGCGGATCGTCTCCATCACGGTCTCGACGCTGCCGCCATAGAGCCAGGTCTTGTCGGCCAGGTTCGGCGCGCCGAGCATCGTGTTGCCCTTGCTGTCGGCGCCGTGGCAGGCCACGCAGGTGGCGAACTTCGGCTTGCCGAAGGCGACCTTGATCGGATCGGCCGACAGGCCGGACAGCGAGCGCACGTAGTGGGCCACGCTCTCGACGTCCTTGTCCGACCCCAGCGCCGCGCCCATCGGCGGCATCATGCCGGTGCGGCCGTTCATGATCGAGGTCTTGATCGCGTCCGGCGCGCCGCCATGCAGCCAGTCGCTGTCCGCCAGGTTCGGGAAGCCCTTGGAGCCGCGCGCGTCCGAGCCATGACATTGCGAGCAATACGTCAGGAACAGGCGCTCACCGATCGCGTGGGCCTGCGGGTCGGCCGCCACCGCCTTCAGGTCGAGCTTTTTATACTGCTCGAACAGCGGGCCGTATTCGGCCTTCGCTTGTTGCAGCTCATCCTGGTATTCCCCTACCTGGTTCCAGCCAAGCGTCCCGCGAAAGGCGCCCAGGCCGGGATACAGCACCAGGTAGGCGGCGGCGAACAGGATCGACAGCCAGAACATGACGATCCACCAGCGCGGCATCGGCGTGTTCAATTCGGTCAGGTCTTCGTCCCAGACATGGCCGGTGGTCTGCTGCGGCTTGCCGTCGGCATCGAGCCTGACCTTGAACTTGGACTGCGACCACAGCAGGATGCCGCAACCGGCGATCGACAGGATCGTGATCACCGCGACGTAGTAATGCCAGAAATCGTTGAAGAAGTCGGCCATGTCAATGCTCCCCGCCGTCGATGGCGTCGTCGGCGAATGGCAGCAGCGCCGCCGCGTCGAAGTCGCTGCCCTTGTGCAGCAGATAGGTCCAGCCCACGATGCCCATGAAGGTCGCGAAGCTGACCACGGTCATGACGCTGCTGGCGTCGTCGAAGATATGTTGAAGCGCCATCTCAGTTCCTCGTCTTGATCTGGGTGCCCAGGCCCTGCAGGTAGGCGACCAGCGCATCCTGCTCGGTCTTGTCGACCAGTTCCTGGGGCGCGGAGGCGATCTCCGCATCGGTATAGGGCACGCCGACGCGCTGCAGCGCGCGCATCTTCGGCATGATCTCGGCCGGCACCAGTTTGGTGGTCGCCAGCCATGGATAGCCCGGCATGTTCGACTCGGGCACCACGTCGCGCGGGTTGTCGAGGTGGGTGCGGTGCCATTCGTCGCTGTAGCGGCCGCCCACCCGCGCCAGGTCGGGACCGGTGCGCTTGGAACCCCACTGGAACGGGTGTTCATAGACCGATTCGCCGGCCACCGAATAGTGGCCATAGCGCTCGGTCTCGGCCCGGAAGGGCCGGATCATCTGCGAGTGGCAGCCGTAGCAGCCCTCGCGGATGTACACGTCGCGGCCGGCCAGGCGCAGCGGCGAGTACGGCTTGAGGCCGGCGACCGGTTCGGTGGTCGACTTCTGGAAGAACAGCGGCACGATCTCGACCAGGCCGCCGAAGGAGATGACCAGCAGGACCAGGCCGATCAGCAGCCACACATTCTTCTCGATCCACTCATGGGTGAACTTCATTGCAAACTCCTCTTCTTCAGGCGGGGACGACGTGTTCGGCTTCATTGACGCCGCGCGGATTCTTCGGCCCCAGCGGGATCGGGACGTCGACGCTCTTCGTGCCGCGCATCGTCATCCAGGTGTTCCAGGCCATCAGCGCCATGCCCGACAGGTACAGAAGGCCGCCGGTGACGCGGATCACGTAGTAGGGATACGTGGCCTTGACGCTCTCGGCGAAGGTATAGGTCAGGGTGCCGTCGGCATTCACCGCGCGCCACATCAGGCCCTGCATCACGCCGGCGATCCACATCGACGCGATGTACAGCACGACGCCGATGGTCGCCACCCAGAAGTGGGTCTCGACCATCGCGACGCTGTGCATCTGCTTCTTGCCGGCGACGCGCGGGATGATGTAGTAGATCGAACCCATGGTGATGAAGCCGACCCAGCCCAGGGCGCCTGCGTGGACGTGGGCGACGGTCCAGTCGGTGTAGTGCGACAGTGCGTTGATGGTCTTGATCGACATCATCGGGCCCTCGAAGGTGGCCATGCCGTAGAACGACAGCGAGACGATCATGAATTTCAGGAGCGGATCGGAGCGCAGCTTGTGCCAGGCGCCCGACAGGGTCATGATCCCGTTGATCATGCCGCCCCACGACGGCGCCAGCAGGATGATCGAGAACACCATGCCCAGCGACTGGGTCCAGTCGGGCAGCGCGGTGTAGTGCAGATGGTGCGGGCCGGCCCACATATAGGTGAAGATCAGGGCCCAGAAGTGGACGATCGACAGTCGGTACGAGTACACCGGACGCTCGGCCTGCTTGGGGATGAAGTAGTACACCATGCCCAGGTAGCCGGCGGTGAGGATGAAGCCGACCGCATTATGGCCATACCACCACTGGATCATGGCGTCCTGCACGCCCGAATAGACCGAATACGATTTCATCAGCGAGGCGGGCGACGTCATGCCGTTCACGATGTGCAGGATGGCGACCGCCAGGATGAAGGCGCCGAAGAACCAGTTGGCGACGTAGATGTGCCTGACCCGGCGCTTGACGATGGTGCCGAAAAACACCACGGCGTAGGCGACCCAGACGATGGCGATCAGGATCGCGATCGGCCATTCGAGTTCGGCGTATTCCTTGCCGCGCGTGAAACCCATCGGCAGGCTGACGGCGGCGCACAGCAGCACTGCCTGCCAGCCCCAGAAGGTGAAGGCGGCCAGCCGGTCCGAGAACAGGCGCACCTGGCAGGTGCGCTGCACCACGTAGTACGAGGTGGCGAACAGCCCGCAGATGCCGAAGGCGAAGATGACCGCGTTGGTGTGCAGCGGGCGCAGGCGCCCGTAGCTGAGCCAGGGGATGTCGAAATTGAGCGCGGGCCAGGCCAGCTGGGCCGCGATGAACACCCCCGCCGCCATGCCGATCACGCCCCAGACCACGGTCGCGATGGCAAACTGGCGCACGATCTTGTAGTTATAGTTTAGACTGCTGTCCAAGGTACTCTCCTGAAATGACACGAATGAGTGACAGTCAGGAGTGTGCGTTTACGAACCTTAAAAATCCTTGATCTGAATCAAAATGTTCCTTAATGGATAGAGTATGGGAACGTTGGTTGTGGCGCTATCCGTACCCGAGCCGCGGCCCTTTCTTCCACGATTCCACGGGCATCGTTTTGAGATGAATCAAGTCCAAAACTAGACGGCCCGCCATGTTCCGGGGGGCTTTTCCTCACTCACCAATAAGGAATCGCTATGCCGCCTCTTTCCCAATCCGTTCACCAAGAAATGTCCAAGCGCCTGAACGCGGCGCGTGAAGACCTGCTCGGCGCTGTGCGTGCGCGCACCACGGCCGACGAGGGCGACGCCCCGTCGATCGGCCCGCTCGCGCACGAAGCGCAGGGCGACGACCGCAACACCGCCGAGATGATAGGCCACGACGAAGTCCACCTGGCCGAGCACGATGCGAACACCCTGCACGAGATCGATGTCGCCCTCGGCAAGCTGGAGGCCGGCGGCGCCGGCATCTGCGAATCGTGCGGACGCGAGATCCCCGACGCGCGCCTGCTGGCCACGCCGACGGTGCGCATGTGTATCGAGTGCCAGGACCGCATCGAGAAGGAAAGCGGCATCGGCCGCGGTCCGAGCATGTGATTCAATGGTGGGGTGGGCGTCAGAACGCCCACCTCACGTCAACCGTTGCCGCCGCGATCATCGTCCTGTAACACACGGTAAGCCGGCCCTTCCAGGTCATCGAACTGCCCGCTGTCGGCGGCGCCGAAGAACACCCAGAGAGCCGCGGCCACCACCGCCACGCTGAGCGGTACCAGCAAATACAAGGCTTCCATCCCCTAGTCCTTTCGCAAGCGCAGCGCATTGAGCACGACCACGGCCGAACTCGCCGCCATGCCGATCCCCGCCATCCACGGATTGAGCAGGCCCATCGCCGCCGCCGGGATCGCCGCCAGGTTGTACACCGTCGCCCAGGTCAGGTTCTGGCGGATCACCGCCAGCGTGCGGCGCGACGTGTCGAGGGTGTCGGCCAGCGGCGCCAGGCTGTCGCCCATCAGCACGCCATCCGCATGCAGCTGCGCCAACTCGGCGCCGCGCCCCATCGCGAACGAGACGTCGGCCCCGCGCAGCACCGCGGCATCGTTGATGCCGTCACCGATCATCGCCACCACCGCCCCGTCCTGCTGCAGGCGCCGCACATAGGCCAGCTTCTCTTGCGGCAGCTTGCCGCCGATGGCGGTCGGGATGCCCAGTTCGGCCGCCACCGCCTGCGCGGCGTGCTGTTCGTCGCCGCTGAGCAGGACCACGGCCTTGCCGCCGGCGCGGATGCGGCGCACCACCTCGGCCGCCTCTGGCCGCAGGCCGTCGGCCAGGTCGAAGCGCGCCAGCCAGCCTTCGCTGTTGCCGAGCCAGACCGAGGTGGTCCCGGCCGGCACCGCGGCGCGCGCCGCACCGCCGGCCACGCCGGCGACCCACGCCGCGCTGCCCACCCGGTAATAACGGCCGTCCACCCAGCCGGCGACGCCCTGGCCGACCGTGAACTGGGTCCGTTCGGCATGAGCGGCGTCGCCATTCTCCGCCGCTGCGGCGTCGCGGATCGCCTGCGCCAGCGGATGCGGGTTGTCTGCTTCCAGCGCCGCCGCCACGCGCAGGCAGTCGAGGCCGGCCATCCCGCCCACCGACAGGGTCTGGCGCAGCAATGGCCGGCCATGGGTGAGCGTGCCGGTCTTGTCGAACACCACGTGGGTCGCGCGGTCGAGGGTCTCGAGCGTGTGCGGCTGCACCGCCAGCACGCCGCGCCGCAGCAGGCGGTTGGTGGCGGCGGCCAGCGCGGTCGGCGTGGCCAGCGACAGCGCGCACGGGCAGGACACCACCAGCACCGCGATCGCCACCTGCCAGGCCTTGCCGGGATCGACCTGCTGCCAGGCGAACCAGGCCAGCACCGTCAGTCCCAGCAGGGCGAGCACGAACCAGGCCGCGACCCGGTCGGCCCATAGCGCCAGCGCCGGCTTGCCCTGCCCCGCGCGCTCGACCAGGCGCACCAGCATGGAAAGAAGACTGTCGTGCGCGGTCGAGCTCACGCGCAGCACGATGGCCTCGGCCACGTTGACCGCGCCGCCCGGCACCGCGTCGCCGACGCCGCGCGCCTGGGTGCGGCTCTCGCCGGTGAGCAGCGCCAAGTCCACCTCGGTCGTGCCCTCGACGATCACGCCGTCGGCCGGCGCCGCCTGGCCGGCGCGCACCAGCACCAGGTCGTCCACCCGCAGGCTGGCGGCACGGACGAGTTCAGTGTCACGCAGGTGCGCATTGCCGCGCAGGCGAAGCGCCGATGGCGGCAAGCCCTGCTGCAGGCGCTCGAGCGCGCCGGCGGCCTTGCGACGCGCGTTCAGTTCCAGGTAGCGGCTGCCCAGCAGCAGGAATACGAACATGGTGACCGAGTCGAAGTACACGTCGCCGGCGCCGGCGAGCAAGGCATGCACGCTGCCGGCGAAGGCTGCGCCGATTCCCAGCGCGACCGGCACGTCCATGCCCGGCATGCCACGTCGCAGGTCGCGCCAGGCGCCGGCGAAGAAAGGCTGGGCCGAATACAGCAGCGCCGGCAGGGTCAGGACGAAGGAGGCCCAGTGCATCAGCGCCGTCATGGCCGCGTCCATCGTGCCCTCGTCGGCCATGTACACCGGCACCGCGTACATCATCACCTGCATCATCGACAGGCCAGCCACGAACAGCTGGCGGAACAGCTTCCTGCGCGCCCGTTCGAGCCGTTCGCCATGGCGCTGCGCGTCGTACGGGAAGGCGCCGTAGCCGATCGCGCGCAGGGTGCGCAGGATGACGCTCGGCCGGCACGTGGCCGGATCCCAGCGCACGAACAGGCGTTCGGTGGCCACGTTCAGGCTGGCGTCCAGCACGCCGGGCAGCTGGCGCAGGCGGCGTTCGATCAGCCACACGCAGGCGGCGCAGCGGATGCCCTCGACCGTGAAGCTGGCTTCGCCATCGAGGCCGGCGCCGTCGAGCAGGTCGAGTTCGGGCGCATTGGCGGCCTCGATATCGGCCTGGGCGGCGTAGGCGGTACGGGTGGCGTAGTAGTCGGCGAAGCCGCCGTCGACGATGGCCTCGGCCGCCGCCGCGCATCCCGGGCAGCACATGCGCTGCACATTGCCGCCGATCGTGGCGTGCCAGTTGCCGGCGGCCGGCACCGGCAAGCCGCAGTGGAAACACCCGGCGGGCAGCGCACGCACCGCCGCCGCGGCAGCCACGTCGCGCACCGCTTCTTCAAGGACCGCGCTCATATCGACCTCCCCACGCTCAGGCACAATTCATGCATCCAGCCCGGCGGCAGGCCGCCGGCAGCGCGCGCCAGGCCGAGGATGCCGAAGGCCAGGATCGCCAGCCCGCAGGCGAGGCGCACCGCGCGCCGCGCCGCCAGTGCGCGCAGCCTGGCGCCGGCCAGGCCGAGGGCCGCGAGCATCGGCAAGGTGCCCAGGCCGAAGGCCAGCATCACGCCGGCGCCGTCCAGCGCCGAGCCGCTCAGCATGGCCGTCACCAGCACGCTATAGACCATCCCGCACGGCAGCCAGCCCCACAGGGCGCCGAGCGCGAACATGCGCGCGCCGCCCGCCGGTGCGCCATTCACCCGCCGCAGCAGCGGCGAGACCTGCCGCCACAACGCCTGGCCGGCCCGCTCGACGCTGGCCAGGCCGCGCCAGGCATCCATCAGGAACAGGCCCAGCACGACCAGCATCAGGTTGGCGGCCCAGTAGAACCCCGCCTGCAGCGCCGGCAATGACGCCAGCGACGCGGCCCCGCCGGCCAGCCCTCCAGCCAGCGCGCCGGCCATCACGTAGCTGGCGATGCGGCCGGCGTTATACGCCCCGACGTACGCCAGCGCGGCCCCGCCGGCCGCGGTCTCGCTGCGCACAGGCACCGGAAAAGCCGGCGCCCGCAGCAGCGGCGCCGGCCTGCGCGGCAATGAGAGCGCACCGACGATCCCGCCGCACATGCCGGCGCAGTGCACGCTGCCGGCCAGGCCGACCAGGAACACGGGGAACAGGCTGATGCCGCTCATGTGCGTCGTCCCTACACGGTCTGCGAGTGGCGGGGCCCCTCGCCCGGGCGGGCGAGATAGCGGTCGAAGACCATGCACACATTGCGGATCAGCAGGCGCCCCTTCATGGTGACGATGATCCATTCGGGATCGACCTGCACCAGGCCATCGTCCTGCAGCGCGCGCAGCGCTGCCAGTTCGCCCGCGAAGTGGTGCGCGAAGACGATCGGGAAGGCTTGCTCGATGGCAGGGATCGACAGCTCGAACTGGCACATCAGCTGCTGGATGATCGCGCGCCGCAGCGCGTCGTCCATCGACAGGCGGATGCCGCGCTGCACCGGCAGCTCGTTGCGGTCGATCAGCTCGTAGTATTCGTCGAGCGTCTTGACGTTCTGGCTGTAGGTGGCGCCCACGGCGCCGATGCTCGACACCCCGCAGGCCACCAGGTCGGCGTCGGCATGGGTCGAATAGCCCTGGAAGTTGCGATGCAGCCGGCCCTGGCGCTGGGCCACGGCCAGGTCGTCGTCGGGCCGCGCAAAATGGTCCATGCCGATGTACACGTAGCCGGCCGCGCCGAGGCGCTCGATGCACAGCTGGAGCATCGCGAGCTTTGTGTCGCTGTCCGGCATGTCCGCCTGCAGGATGCGGCGCTGCGGCTTGAACAGGTGCGGCATGTGGGCGTAGTGATAGACCGAGATGCGGTCGGGGCCGGCCTTGACCACCTGGTCGAGGGTGCGCGCCATGCTGGCCAGGGTCTGCTTCGGCAGGCCGTAGATCAAATCGATGCTCACCGAACGGAAGCCGGCGGCGCGCGCGGCGCCGATGATGGCCACTGTCTCGGCCTGGGGCTGGACCCGGTTGACCGCCTTCTGCACCTCGCGGTCGAAATCCTGTACGCCCAGGCTGATGCGATTGAAACCCTGGCGTCGCAGGCTGTGTACCCGCTCGACCGACACGGTGCGCGGATCGACCTCGATCGAATACTCGCCCCGCTCGTCGGGGGCGAATGTGAAGCAGCGTCGCAGGTGCGCCATCAGCTCGCCCATCTGCGCGTCCGTCAGGTAAGTGGGGGTGCCGCCGCCGAAATGCAGTTGCTCGACCTCGTTCATGCCGGCGAACAGCAGGCCCTGCATCTCGACCTCGCGCTTCAGGTAAGCCAGGTAAGTAGCCGCCTTGTCGCGCCGTTTGGTGACGATCTTGTTGCAGGCGCAGTAGTAGCACACGCTCTCGCAGAAAGGGATATGCAGGTACAGCGACAGCGGGCGCTTGGCGCGGGTGCGCACGCCGGCCACCGCGTGCAGGTAGTCGCGGTAGCCGAAGTCGGCGCTGAAGCGGTCGGCGGTCGGATAGGAGGTGTAGCGGGGGCCGGACTTGCCCAGCCGGGCCAGCAGGTCGCCGTCGAATTCGACGACCGGGTGGAAGGCGATGGGAGACTGGGCGGGTGGTGGCGCGGACGGCGCCGCTTGCGCTTCGACGTGCATGATCATGAAACTCCAGCTGCGGCCACTGTGCGGAAATGCAAAATGGCTCGATTAGCTGTCAGTTTATTGATCTGCTTCGAACAAAACCTTGACCTGCATCAAATATGGCTGAGTCCGTCCCTACTTCATAGGCGCTGTTCGCGTTAGTTCGGCGAACCTTTCCTGACCGGCCTTGTCTCAATTACTGTCGAGTCTTCCGAAGGGGGCGGCCGTGGACAGTTTGGACTTTGAGACAGTGTTTGCCGCCTTGCGCGGCCTGCCTCTACACGATGAAGAGCGTGAGCAATTGCGCACGTGGCTAGGCAGCGCCGACGATGCGGACGCCTGCATCGCGCTGATCGAACAGGCGGCTGCCGGCAAATGTTGCCCTCGCTGCGGCGGCGCGCATTCCCACCGTTGCGGTCGGGCCAGCGACCTGCAACGCTGGCGCTGCCTCGCCTGCAGCCGCAGCTACAACGCGCTGACTGGCACGAAGCTGGCGCGGCTGCGCAAGAAGGCATGCTGGCTCCCCTATTTACGCTGCCTGCTCGAGTCGCGCACCGTGCGCGCCAGCGCCGAGGCGGTCCAGGTTCACCGCACCACCAGCTTTCGCTGGCGCCACCGCATGGTGTCCGGCTTCACGCGCGAACGGCCGGCGACCCTGGCTGGCATGGTCGAGGCGGACGAAACGTACTTGATGGAATCGCAGAAGGGATCGCGCACGCTGACCCGTCCAGCTCGGCGGCGCGGCGGCGTCGCCAGCCACCGCGGCATCGGCCGCGACCACGATTGCCTGCTGGTCGCCTGCGCGCGCGGCGGCGCGGCACTGGATTTTCATTGCGGCCGCGGTCCTGTCAGCAGCGCGCAGCTCGGGGAATGCCTGGGACCGGTGCTGGCGCCGGACTGCCTCTTGATCAGCGACGGGGCTGCCGCCTATCCCGTCTTCGCCAGGCGAAACAATATTGCCCATCAAGCGATCAACCTGCGCGCCGGCGAGCGGGCGCGCGGCGCCATCCACCTGAATCACGTGAATGGCTGGCATAGCCGCTTCAAGCGCTGGCTGGTGCGCTTCTACGGCGTTGCCAGCCGCTATTTGATCCATTATTCGGGCTGGCGACGGGTACTCGACGCCGGGCAGCTGCTGACGCCAGCGCAATTGCTGGTCGTCACCGTCAAAGCAGACTGAGCCTTTGCGATTGCAGAACTAGCGCGAACAGCGCCTATTAAATTTAAATACCGACAAGGCTAGCGCCAGGCGCGCCGCCTCGTCCGCCACGCTGCTGGATGACAGCGCCGATTCCTCGACCTGGGCCGCGTTCTGCCGCGTGATCGCATCGAGTTCGCTCATGGATGCGTTGACCCCCATGATGTCCTGGGCCTGTTCGCGGCTGGCGGCGGTGATCGCGCCCATGATGGCGGCTGCCTCGGCCACCTTGCCGACCACTTCGCGCATGGTCTGGCCGGCCTGGCCGACCAGTTCCGTGCCTTCGTCCACATGGCCGCTGGAGACGTCGATCAGGCCCTTGATCTCCTTGGCGGCGCCCGCCGTGCGCTGGGCCAGGCTGCGCACCTCGCCGGCCACGACCGCGAAGCCGCGGCCCTGCTCGCCGGCCCTGGCCGCCTCCACCGCCGCGTTCAGCGCCAGCAGGTTGGTCTGGAAAGCGATGCCGTCGATCAGGCCGATGATGTCGCCGATACGGTGGGCCGAGCCGCTGATCTTGTCCATGGTCTGCCCGACCTGGCCGACCGCCTCGCCGCCCTCGCCCGCCACCGTGCTGGCGGCGCGCACCATGCCGTCGGCCTGCACCGCGCTGTCGGTGTTGCGGCCGGCGGCGCGCGCGATGTTGCCGAGGCTGCTCGCGGTCTGTTCCAGGCTGGCCGCCTGGGCTTCGGTGCGGCTGGCCAGGTCGGCGTTGCCGGCGGCGATTGCGCGGGTGGCCAGTTCGATCGAGCTGACGTTGTCGCGCACGTCGCCCATGATCGCGGTCAGGTTGATGTTCAGCTGGCGCAGCGCCAGTTGCAGGCGGCCGATCTCGCCGCCGCCGGGCGCCGGCACCGGGCGCGCCAGGTCGCCGCCGGCCAGCGCGTAGACCGTCGCGGTGGCATCGCGCAGCGGGCGCGCGATGCTGCGGTTGAGTTCATACCAGACGGCCAGCACGGCCAGAACCCCGGCGCCGGCCAGCACGCGCCAGGCAGTGCCGTCGACGGCCACGCCGAGCACGGCCAGCAGCAGGGCCTGGCCGCCCATCATCCAGCCCAGCCGCTGGTGCAGCGGCAATTCGCGCAGCCTGCCCAGGATATCGAGTCGCCGGCGCCAGCCGGTGCGCACCACCTGGCCGCGCACGATCGCCAGCCCATGCCCTTCGCCCGCACGGATCACGCCATAGAGTCGGGTGGCATGTTCGACCTGTTCGCGGGTGGGCGCGGTGCGCACCGACATATAGCCGGTCACCCGGCCGCGTTCCTGGATCGGCACCACGTTGGCGACCACCCAGTAGAAGTCGCCGTTCTTGCGGCGGTTCTTGACCATGCCGGTCCATGGCTCGCCCGCCTGCAGGGTCGCCCACAGGTCGGCGAAGGCTTCGGGCGGCATGTCGGGATGGCGCACCAGATTGTGGGCCTTGCCGAGCAATTCTTCTTCGCTGAAGCCGCTGACATCGACGAAGCTCGGGTTCACATAAGTGATGCGGCCCTTGGTATCGGTCTTCGATACGATGGACTGCCCTTCTTGCATCAGGTATTCGATCCCGGTCACTGGCTGGTTGTTACGCACTACGCTCTCCTTTGTTGCCCCTTGGCAAAAGTATCGTTTCTTGCATTCTATCCATGGGGAAATGCGAAAAGTATGACCTACATCAAAAACTTCGCGGTCCCTTATGCTAAGCAACGAAGAAAAACTTGATTTGGTTCAATTTCTTGCTTTCAAGGTAAACTTGTGGGATGGACAATCTGACCCACACCCTGGTAGGCCTGGCGCTGGGCGAACTCGCCGACCGCGCCCTGCCTGCCCACCCCGACCCTGTAAAAGGTCGCACGCGCCGCCGAGTGCTGTTGGCCACCGGCGCCCTGGCCAGCAACTTCCCCGACCTGGACCTGGTGCTCACGCCCCTGCTGGCGCCGCCGCTCGGCTACCTGCTGCACCACCGCGGCCACACGCATACCCTGCTGTACGCCCTGCCCCAGATTGCCCTGCTGCTGGGCCTGCTCTGGCTGCTGTGGCCAGGCGCGCGCCGCCTGATGCAGGACGACCGCGCGGCGCGCAGGGCGGTGCTGGCCACCGCCGCCATCGGCATGGTGATGCACCTGTCGCTCGACTTCCTGAACGTGTATGGCGTGCATCCGTTTCACCCGCTCGATTCGCGCTGGCTGTACGGCGACATGGTATTCATCATCGAGCCCGTGTTCTGGACCGCGCTCGGCGTCGCGCTCGCGCTGCGGGTGCCGCACCGGGTGCTGCGCCTGCTCTTCGCGGCGCTGGTCCTGGCCGCGCCGGTCCTGTTTACCTGGATGGGCTTCCTGCAATGGGGCTCGCTGGCCGGGCTCATGCTGATCGCGGTCGTGGTGGCGCTGATGGCGCGCCGTGGCGGGATGGCCGGCATCGTGACTGCGATCGTGGCCTGCCTGGGCTTCGTCGCCGTGCAGGGCGTGGCCGGCCACCTGGCGCGCGAGCAGATCCGCGCCGCACTGGCCCAGGTCGAGCCGGGCAGCCGCATCCTCGACCTGCCGCTGTCGGCCTTCCCGTCGAATCCCCTGTGCTGGTCGTTCGCCACCATCACCGACAATGGCGGCGCCGGCAGCTATGCGGTGCGGCTCGGTGTCTTGAGCCTGGCGCCCGGCGTGAGCGACGTCGCCGCCTGTCCAGCGCGGTTTGGCGGCGAGCCGGGTGGCCAGGCGCGCACGCTGGCGTGGAAGTACCGCGAAGACGGCAGCCTGGCCGGCCTGCGCGGGCTACGGCAGGACAACTGCCGCTTCGACGGCTGGCTGCGCTTCGCGCGCGTGCCGTCGCTGGTCGATGGCAAGGCAACCGATATCCGCTTCAGCGCGCCCGGCGTCGATAATTTTTCGACCTTGCCGTATGCCGAGATGGCTGGCCAGCCGTGCCCGGCGCCGGTGCCGCAGTGGGAGCGACCGCGCCAGGATTTGCTGGACGCGCGCTAGCATTCGTGGCGTCACGCGGTTTGCATCCGGCCCGCATCCGGCTCGCATCCGCATTCGGCAAGCGGCGTGGTCGATCGCAATATGCCTAAAAGCAGAGCAGCGATTCACACCTTGTGACGTATGATCGACCGGACCCGTCTGCCACAAGAAAGGAAGCCCGATGACCACCGAACTGACGCTGCTGGCCTGGACCCTGGTGCTGGCCCTGGTCCAGATCCTGCTGCCCTCCACCCTGCGCACCCAGGAAACAGGCGCCCAATACAATATGAGCGCGCGCGACGGCGCCGCCCCGCCGCCGCGCCCGGTGACAGCGCGCCTGCAGCGGGCCCAGGCCAACCTGTTCGAGACCCTGCCGCTGTTCGCCGCGGCGGTGCTGATCGCCCACGTGGCGGGCGTGCAGGGGTCCTTGACCCTGTGGGGCTGCTGGCTGTACCTGGCAGCGCGCGTCGTCTACCTGCCGCTGTACGCGGCCGGCATCCCGGTGCTGCGCACCCTGGTGTGGCTGGTGTCGATGGCCGGCCTGGTGATGATCCTGTGGGCGCTGCTGGCGGCCTAGATCTACTTGCCGATGCCGCGCCCGGTCGCGGCCCAGTAGATGCCGCCATACAGGTGGTGCAGGAAGACCTGGTCGCGGTAGGTGGCCCCCATATGGCCCATGCCGGTGTAGAAGGAACGTCCGCCGTCGTAGTGCTGGTACCAGCTGATCGGGTGGAATGTTCCCATGCCCTTGCCCACACGGTCGGGCCAGTTCGTCTGCGGCTTGTACGTGGATTCGTCCACGCTCAGCAGGTAGACCAGGTCCTTCGACTGGGCCGGTCCGAACTCGTACCATTCGTCGGTGAACAGGTTGCGCGGCGCAAAGCGTTCCATGCCGGGGAAGTTGCCCTGCTCGACCTTCACGATGGCGGTCTGGATCGCGGGGTGCACGTGGAACATATGCCCCACCAGCCGGTTGTACCACGGCCAGCGGTGCTCGGTATCGGCCGCGCTGTGCACGCCGACGTAGCCGCCGCCGCGCCGGATGTAGCGCTCGAAGGCCGCCTGCTGTGCCTCGTCCAGCACGTCGCCGGTGGTCAGGAGGAAGATCACCGCCTGGTACTTGGCCAGTTCGGCGTCGTTCATCACGCGCCCGGCGTCGGCGGTCCAGAACACCTCGAAATCGTGCAGCTTGCCCAGCTCCTGCACCGCCGTCACGCCGGCGTGCACCCCGTCGTGGTGCCAGCCGCTGGCCTTGGTGAACAGCAGCACATTGAATTGCGCGGCCCGGGCGGGCGCGGACGCGGCGCCGCCCAGCAGGCAGGCGCAGAGCAGGATGGCAAGCGAACGGATCATCGTGACGGTCCAGGAAAAGTTGCGTAGCCATCCACGCTAAACCGTCGTCCCTTGCTTGTCAACAAGACAGCTTCCCGCGATATTTCGCGCGTGTTTGATCGCGATCAAGCGTGCGCCTGACACCTGCCCTTGCGCGGCGTATAGTGAAACGTCGTGCGCCACGTGCCCGTCTCGCCACCGAACGGAGTCAGCAGATGTTCAAGACCATCCTCGTCCATGTCGACGGCGGCCCCTGTCAACAGAGCCGCCTGCGCGCCGCCGCCCTGCTGGCGGGCGCCCACGACGCCCACCTGGTCGGCAGCGCGGCCACCGGGGTCTCGTTCTCGTCCTATGCCGTGCTCAACGGGTCGATGGCGATGCCGGTGTCCAACCGCGATTTCCAGGAATTGCGCGATGCCGTCACGGCCCAGCTCGACGATTTCGTGGCCGCGGCCGAACGGCTCGGCATGCACGGCGCCGAGGGGCGCATGGTCGAGGACGCCGACCGCGACGGCCTGCTGCTGCAATCGCGCTATGCCGACCTGGTCGTGGTCAGCCAGGACAACCACCACGACCGCGCCCGCGCCGAGCGGGGCCTGCCGCAATACCTGGCCCTGCACGGCGCGCGTCCGGTGCTGGTCGTGCCCGACGCCTACCACGGCAAGCCCATCCCCGGCGACGCGCTGGTCGGCTGGGACGGCAGCATGCCGGCCCAGCGCGCGATCGCCGCCGCCCTGCCCCTGCTGGCCCAGGCCGGCGCCGTGCACCTGGCCCTGGTCAACCCCGACCTGCAATCCGGCCTGCACGGCGACGAGCCGGGCGCCGACATGGCTCTGTACCTGGCGCGCCATGGCATCAAGGTCGAGGTGGCGGTGGCCCACACCCGCGCCACCGAGGGCGAGGCCCTGATGGACATGGCGCGCGACTGCCATGCCGGACTGATGGTCACCGGCGCGTTCGGCCACAGCCGCTACCGCGAATGGATACTCGGCGGCGTCACGCGCGACGTGCTCGACCATGCGCCGGCTCCGCTCCTGATTGCCCACTGATCAATCGCCCATCATCCCCCCCACCACTGCCCGCCATGACCTTCCGCCATTATCCAAACGGTAGCGCCGGCGCCGTCGGCGCCGCGATCCGCCAGGCGCGCCGCCACCTGTGTGCGCGCCTGGCCCACACGGCCGACGCCGGCTGCACGCCCGACGACTGCTTCGTGCGCACCTTCCCCTCCGTCGTCACCGCGGTCGAGGTCGGGTTCCGGCACGAGGAAACCGTCATGGAGTCGCTCGACTACGAACGCCTGCACGAACACCGCGCCGAGAACGCCACCATCCTGGCCGCCCTGCACCGCGCCCTGCCGCTGGTGGAAGACGGCGATGTCACGCTCGGCCGCCAGCTGGTGGCGGCGCTGCTCGACCTGCTGTCGCTGCACCGGCTCAGCACCGACCTGGTGCTGGCCACGACACCGCGCACGCCGGCCGGCCGGCCCGGCGGCCACGTCCCGCGCATCCTGCTGCGCGGCGGCGCGCATGCGGGGTCGCGCTCGCGCCAGCACTGACTTACTTCAGTCCCTCGCGCCGGCGCCGGATCACCTTGCCCGACACCATGAAGGTGCCATCGCCCTTGTAATGCAAGGTCTCGGGATGGCGCGGCCGCAGCGCGACGCGCGCCGCCACTACTTCGAAGATGAAAAAGTCGTAGTGTTCCACCAGGCTGTCGTCGTGCAGCCGGCATTCGAACTGGGCGTGGCATTCGCGGATCGATGGCGCCGCGACCTGCTCGCTCGCGTCCGGCGTCAGGCCGAAGGCGGCGAACTTGTCGATCTCGGCGCCGGTGGTCGACCCAATGCCCAGCACCGCCTCCAGCTGGCGCGACGTCGGCAGGTTGATCACGCACTCGCCGCTGGCGCGCACCAGGCCGTGGCTGTGGTTGGCGGAAGAAATCACGCAACCGACGAGCGAGGGACTGAATTCCATCACCGTGTGCCAGCCCATCACCATCACGTCGCGCTCGCCGTCATGCTGCGAGGTGACGAGCACCACCGGGCCCGGTTCCAGGTAACGCCGCACCTCGTGCAGCGGCAATGTGTGCTTGCGGGGAACACGCATTCAGCCCTCCTTCATCTTGCCCACGCAGTGTGGTTGAAAGCGCGAGTATAGTGCGGCGCCCGCGGAGGCTGCCGACAATAGCAGGAAAATTCTAGCGCCGGCCCCGCGCCGCGCAGGACAATGGCCTACGTCCCGCAAACGGCACCCACCTTGACCCGAGGCCCACCATGGAATCCGGACCACCCGCACTCACCAGGATCGCCTTCCTCGACTTCGAACTGCGCCCCGCGCAACGCCTGCTGCTGCGTGCCGGTCTCCCCCTGCCGGTCGGGGCGCGCGCCTTCGACCTGCTGGTGCTGCTGGTATCCCATCCTGGCGAAGTATTGAGCAACCGCGCGCTGATGGCCGCGGCATGGCCCCGCACGGTGGTCATCGACGCCAACCTGCGGGTGCAGATCGCAGCCCTGCGCAAGCTGCTCGGCGACGCCGGCAGCGCGATCGTGAACGTGTCCGGCCGCGGCTATGCCTTCACCGCCGTGGTCGGCGCCAGGCCAGCGCCGGCAGATGCGCCGGATCAGGAACCGGGCGCCGCCGCCACCGCGCCCCGCAGCGCCTCGATCGTGGCCGGCTTGGTCAGGTGCACGTCGAAGCCGGCCGCCAGCGCGCGTGCGACGTCGGCCTGCTGGCCATAGCCGGTCAGGGCCACCAGGCGCAACACATCCCGGCTGCCGGCCGCGCCCAGGTCGGCGCGCAGGGCCGCGGCCAGCGCATGGCCGTCCATGTCGGGCAGGCCGATGTCCAGGATCGCCACCTCGGGCGACTCGGCCAGCGCCAGCGCGCGCGCCTCGGCCGCGCTGTGGGCGACGCGCACCGCGTGGCCCAGGTGGCGCAGCAGCAGTGCCCCGGCCGCTGCCGCGTCCTCGTTGTCGTCGACCAGCAGCACCCGCCGGCCCTGCCCTTCCTGCGCCGCCCCGTCCGGCGCGCCGGGCGCCTGGCGCGCGCCCAGTGGCAAGACCACCTCGAAGCGGCTGCCGGCGCCGGGGCCGGCGCTGAAGGCGGCCACCCGGCCGCCGTGCAGCTCGACGATCTCGCGCACGATCGCCAGGCCCAGCCCCAGGCCGCCGGTGCGCCGCGCCAGCGGCTGCGGCGCCTGGTAGAACGGCTCGAACACACGCGCCAGCAACTCGGGATCCATCCCGGCGCCGTTGTCGCTCACGAACAGGCGCGCCTGGCCGTCGGCTGCCGCCAGCGTCACCCGCGTGTCGCTGCTGCCGAAGCGCACCGCGTTCGACAGCAGGTTGCCCAGCACCTGGGCCAGGCGGGTCTCGTCGCCAACGACCCAGACCTCGTCCGGCGCCTCCAGCGTAATGTGCTCGGCGGGCAGCGCCGCCACCGCGTGGCGCACGGTCTCGGCCAGGTCCAGCGGGCGCGCATCGATCGCCAGCTTGCCCGACGCGATGCGCGAGACGTCCAGCAGATCGTCGACCAGGCGCCGCAGGTGGGTCACCTGGCGCCGCATGATGGCGCGCTCGCGCTGGCTGCCCGGTTCGTCGCGCAAATCCATCAGGTCGAGCGCGGTCAGGATCGGGCTGAGCGGATTGCGCAGCTCGTGACCCAGCATGGCGAGGAAGGCGTCCTTGGCCTGGCCGGCCTGGCGCGCCTGGGCCAGCGCTACCTCGAGCGAGGCCAGTAGCCGCGAACGCTCCTGTTCCTGGGCCGCGCGGCGCTCGGCCGCCGCCTCCAGGGCCTGGCCCATGGCGCGAATCTCCCGGATCCGCGACGGCGCTACCCGCACCGCGCGCGCGCTGCCGAGGGCGGTGGCGCCGGCCTGCACGCCCTCGATGCGGCGCACGATGCGTCCGGACAGCCACGAGGCCAGCGCGATACAGCCGCTCAGCACCACCCAGGCGCCCAGCAGGTAGACCGCGAAACGTTCGAGGAAGCCCACCCCGAAGCCGGCGCTGGGCGCGCCGACCGCCACCCGCCAGCCGTAGCGCGGCGAGGTGGTGTAGGCGCTGATCACCCCGTCTCCTTCGAGCGTGGTGGTGGGGCCCACGCCTTCCGGGCCGCCGCTGCGCATCAGGGCCTGCAGCGAGTCGCTCGGCGCATGGACCACGGTGCGCTCCTGGTCGCGCGAGCGCGCCACCAGCGCGCCGCCGCCATCCATCACGGCGATCACCGAGTCGGCAGGGATCTTCTGGCGTGCGATCACGTCCAGGAAGCGGTCCGGCTGGACCACGGCGGTCAGCACCCAGGGCTGGCCATCGGGCCCCGTCACCGGCACCCGCACCGGCACCGCGGCGCGCCCGCCCTGGCCGCGCGACACATGGCCGGCCATCGGCCGGCGCTGCTCCATCGCCTGGCGCAGGCTGCCTGGATCGGCGATGCGCGCCGCTGCTGCACCGTACGGGGCCATGGTGCGAAACAGGGGGCGGCCATCGGCGTCGCTCAGCACCACGCCCAGCCAGTCGGGCCGCGCCAGGCGGCTGGCCGTCTCGTGGAAACCGCGCAGGTCGCCGCCGGCCAGTTGCGGACTCTTGGCGATACCGCTCAGCGCCGCCACCGTGGCGTCGAGTTCGGCGTCGACGGCGCTCGACAGCGCGCGCGCATGGCCGATCATCATCCTTTCCTGTTCCTGCTCCAGGTACAGGCCGGCGCCGTGGATGGTCCAGACGCCCAGCAATGCGAGCGGCAGCAGGCCGATCGCGGTGAGCAGGATCAGGAGGTGTCGCAGGGAGAGGACCGGTCCGGCAGCGGCGCGCATGGAAGTTCCAGAAAGGAAACAGACATTATAGGGTGCGTCGTCCTTGCCGCTGCGGTTTTTACCGGTTCAAGAGCCGGCCCCTGGCGCGCCATCAACGCGGAATCGACAGCGCCAGCGTTTCCTTCAGCTCTTCCATCACCACATAGCTCTTCGACTGCCCCGCATCGGCCACGTGCAGGATCTCCCCCAGCAGGCGCCGGTATTCGGACATCTCGGGGATGCGCGCCTTGATCAGGTAGTCGAAATCGCCCGACACCAGGTGGCATTCCATCACCTCGGGGATGGCCAGCATCGCGCGCCGGAAGCGCTCGAAGGCTTTATCGGACTTCTGGTGCAGGTTGATCTCGACGAACACCAGGATCTGCATCCCCAGCGCCTGCGGATTGATGCGCGCGTAGTAGCCCTGGATCACGCCGTCGCGCTCCATGCGCTTGACCCGCTCGATGCAGGGCGTGAGCGACAGCCCGACCTGCTCGGCCAGGTCCTTCATCACGATCCGCGCGTCCTGCTGCAGGATCTCCAGGATGTGCAGGTCGATCCGGTCCAGGATGCGGTTCGAGGCCTTTTGTACGCGCATGGACAACTCCAAAATATTTTCTGAAAACTGCCGTATTAACAGAAACAATTATCCCTCCACCCGCGATACGATGGCAACCTTTTCTGGATTCAGCGTTCGAGGACTGTATGCGCGTTATCGTATTGGGCAGCGGCGTGGTTGGTGTCACCACCGCGTATTACCTGGCTCGGGCCGGCCACGAAGTGACGGTCATCGACCGCCAAGGCGGCCCGGCCCAGGAGACCAGTTTCGCCAACGCCGGCCAGATCTCGCCCGGCTATGCCTCGCCCTGGGCCGCGCCCGGCATTCCGCTGAAGGCCGCCAAGTGGCTGTTCCAGCGCCATGCGCCGCTGGCGATCCGCCCGGACGGCTCGCTGTTCCAGCTCCAGTGGATGTGGGAGATGTATCGCAACTGCGACCCGGCGCGCTACGCCGTCAACAAGGAACGCATGGTGCGCCTGGCCGAATACAGCCGCGATTGCATGCGTGCGCTGCGGCGCGACACCGGCATCGCCTACGAAGGCCGCCAGCAGGGCACGGTGCAGCTGTTCCGTACCCGCCAGCAGTTCGACGGCGCGGCCAAGGACATCGAGGTGCTGCGCGAGGCCGGCGTGGCCTATGAACTGCTCGAGGGCGCCCAACTGGCCACGGCCGAACCGGCGCTGGCCAATGTGGCGGATAAACTGGTCGGCGGCCTGCGCCTGCCGAACGACGAGACCGGCGACTGCCAGTTGTTCACCACCCGCCTGACCGCCATGGCGCGCGACCTGGGCGTGCGTTTCGAGTTCGATACCGCGATCCGTTACCTCAATGAAGCGAACGGCGAGATCGTCTCCGTTGAAACCGACAAAGGCGCATTCGCTGCCGATCGTTTCGTGCTGGCCCTGGGCAGCTACTCCCGCCTGCTGCTGCAGCGCTGGTTCCCGCTGCCGGTGTATCCGATGAAGGGCTATTCGCTGACGGTGCCGATCACCGATGCCGCACGCGCCCCGGTGTCGACCATCCTCGACGAAACCTACAAGATCGCCGTGACCCGCTTCGACGACCGCATCCGCGTCGGCGGCATGGCCGAACTGGCCGGCTACAGCCTGGACCTGAATCCGCGCCGCCGCGAGACGCTGGAACTGGTCGTCAACGACCTGTTCCCCGGCGCCGGGGACACCGCCCAGGCCAGCTTCTGGACCGGCCTGCGTCCGATGACGCCGGACAGCACGCCCGTCGTCGGCGCCACGCCGCTGCGCAACCTGTTCCTGAACACCGGCCATGGCACGCTGGGCTGGACCATGGCGGCCGGTTCGGCCAGCGTGATCGCCGACCTGGTGGGCGGCAAGGCGCCGTCGATCCGGGCCGACGACCTGGCCGTGTTCCGCTACGCGGGCAATAGCGGCGCGGTGGCGGGCGGCAGGCTGGCGCAGGCATGAGCGTGATCGACGCGGCCGCGGCCAGGGCCGGGGCCATTCTCACGGTCGACCTGGACGCGGTGCGCGCCAATTACCGGCTGCTGGCCGAACGCGGCCGCGCGGCCACCTGCGCCGCGGTGCTCAAGGCCGACGCCTATGGCCTCGGCATGGCGCAGGTCGCGGCCGCGCTGGTGCGCGAAGGCTGCCGCAACTTCTTCGTGGCCCACCTTGAAGAAGGCATTCGCCTGCGCTCCCTGGTGCCCGCGGACCGCACGGTCTACGTGATGCACGGCGCCATGCCGGGCACGGCGCGCGACTGCATCGAGTACGACCTGGTGCCGGTGCTGAACGATCCCGGCCAGGTGGCCGAATGGCGCGCGTTGGCGCGCGAACTCGGACGCCCGCTGCCGGCCGTGCTCCAGGTCGACACCGGCATGTCGCGCATGGGCCTGGCCCCGCTTGACCTCGCGCGCCTGCGCCAGGACCCGGCCTGGCTGGACGGCATCGAGCTGCGGCTGGTGATGAGCCACCTGGCCTGCGCCGACGATGCATCCCACCCCTTCAACGAACAGCAGCGCCAGCGCTTCGACGGGGTGCGCGCGCTATTCCCCGGCGTGCCGGCCAGCCTGGCCAATTCCTCGGGCGTGTTCCTGGGAAGCGCCTACCACTTCGACCTGCTGCGTCCCGGCTGCGCGCTGTACGGCATCCATCCCCAGCCCGGCCATGCCAATCCGCTGGCCCAGGCGGTGTCGCTGGCGGCGCGCGTGGTGCAGCTGCGCACCGTGGCCGCAGGCGACATCGTCGGCTACGGCGCGCGCTACATGGCGCCGGGCGAACGCCGCATCGCGACCATCGCCATCGGCTACGCCGACGGTTGGCTGCGCGCGCTCAGCGGCCGTTCGCAGGCCTTCGTGGATGGGGTGGCGGCGCCATTCGCCGGCACCGTGTCGATGGACAGCATCACGCTCGACGTCAGCGGCATCCCGGAACAGCGCGTCGCGCCGGGCAACACGGTCGATTTGCTGTGCGCGCAGCAGACGGTGGACGACGTCGCCGGCCAGGCCGGCACCATCGGCTACGAGGTGCTGACCCGTCTTGGATCGCGCTTTCATCGGCGCTACCTCGGCGCCGCCGCCGACGCGACCTAGAACAACTCGCCGTTCGGCGAAGGCGGCGGGCCCGCGCGCCGCGGCGCGAGCGGCGCCGGCCACGCCTTCATGCGCCCGGCCGGGAAGTGGCGCAGGAAGCTGCGCGCCACCTCCAGATCGCGGCAGGCCAGCCAGTCCCCCACCTCCTCCTGCGCCAGCAGCACCAGCGAGCGTTTTTCGTCGCCCGGCTTGTGCATGCGGCGCATCAGCGGATGGTCGTCGGCATTGATGGTGATCTGGGTGAAGGCGGTCGTCATCGTGCCATCTTCCTCCTGCCACTCGCGCCACAGTCCCGCCGCCCAGGACAGGTCGTCGTCGGCCATCCCGATCGCGGTGCGCTCGGCGCGCCCGCTCTCGTAGCACGGCTCATAAAACCACTGCATCGGCACCGCGCACAGCTGCAGGCGGCGCCAGGCGGACGCGAACGAGCGCCGCTCGACCAGCGATTCGGCGCGCGCATTCATGGTGTCGAAGGGTTTGACGCCGGGCGGGATGTGGCGCCGCGGCACCATGCCGTAGCTGGCCACGGCCGCCTCGCGGGGCAAGCCGGGGGCGGCGCGCAGGATCGGCGCCGCATAATCCTTCCAGGTTTCCTCCGGCCAGTGCCAGTCGCGCGGCAGGATGCTGAAGGCGCCGATGCGGCCGTTGAACTGCTCGGGTGTCGGCGGACGATAATTAACGCACATGTGAACTGCCTGGGGAATTGTTGCAGAATGATAACAGCGGATACCAGTGCCGGCGAGCGGGCGTCGCGTCATCTTACCTCAAGTGTAAAATGAACCGGTTCACCTTTTAGCATTCGATGCCGATGCCGCCCTCCAGCCTGCCCTTCCTGCCTGCCACCGACGAAACCGCGCGCCTGATCCTCGCTTTTCCCTGGAACGACACCGAGCTTGGCCCCATCGAGGGCTGGCCGACCGTGCTCAAGACCACGGTCGCCCTGATCATGGCCACGCCGGCGCCCATCGTCACGCTATGGGGCGAGGACGGCTACATGATCTACAACGACGCCTACCGGGTGTTCGCCGGCGGACGCCACCCGGTGCTGCTCGGCTCGAAGGTGCGCGAAGGCTGGCCCGAGGTGGCCGACTTCAACGACAACGTGATGAAGGTGGGCCTGGCCGGCGGCACCCTCAGCTACCAGGACCAGGAACTGACGCTGCACCGCAGCGGCCAGCCCGAGCAGGTCTGGATGAACCTCGACTATTCGCCGATCCGCGACCAGGAGGGCCGCATTGCCGGCGTGATGTCGGTGGTGGTCGAGACCTCGAGCAAGGTCAAGGCCGAACGCCACGTACGCGCCGAGCGCGAGCGCCTGAACAGCATGTTCGAACAGGCGCCCGGCTTCATCTGCCTGCTCGAGGGCCCCGAACACCGTTATGCCCTGGCCAACGACGCCTACCGCACCCTAACCGGCAACCGCCCCCTGCTTGGCTTGCCGGCTGCGCAGGCGGTGCCCGAACTGGCCGAACGCGGCATCGTCGACGTTCTGGACCGCTGCTTCGCCGACGGCAGCACCTTCCGCGCCGAGGGCGTCGAGCTCACGCTCAGGAATCCCGGTCATGAACGACCGGTGCATTTCTTCATCGACTTCATGCTGCAGCCGCTGCGCGACGCCAGCGGCGCCGTATTCGCCACTTTCGTGGAAGGCAACGACGTCACCGAGCGGGTGACGGCCGAACGCGCGCTGCGCGCGAGCGAGGCGCGCTTTCGCACCTTCGCCCAGGCCATGCCCAACCACGTGTGGGCCGCGCGCGACTACGGCAGCGTCGAATGGATCAACGACCGGGTGCACGAATACGCCGGTGCCGAGCGCACGGCCCTGCTGGGCCGCGGTTCGGACCAGCTGGTGCATCCCGACGACCGGGCCCGCTACCGCGCGGCCTGGGCCGCCAGCGTGGCTACCAGCGCCCCGCTCGACGTCGAGATCCGGATCCGCCGCCACGACGGCGACTACCGCTGGCACCTGGTGCGCGCGCGGCGCACGCCGGGCGAGTCCGGCGACGACGGCCTGTGGATCGGCAGCAGCATCGACATCGAGGAACAGAAACGCGCCAGCGAGGCGCTGGCGGCCAGCAACGCTACCCTCGAGGAGCGGGTCGAGCGCCGCACGGCCGAGCGCGACCGCATGTGGCGGCTGTCGAAGGACATCATGCTGGTGGCCGACCTGCAGGGCATCCTGTTCGCCGTGAATCCCGCCTTCACCGCCATCCTCGGCTGGACCGAGGCCGAGGTGCTGGCCACGCCGCTACTGGAGCTGGTGCATCCGGACGACCGCGAACCGACCATCCGCCAGATCGACCTGCTGCGCCATGGCGGCCAGGTATTCCGCTTCGAGAACCGCTACCGGCGCAAGAACGGCAGCTGGTGCAACCTGTCCTGGACCGCCTCGCCCGACCAGCAGTACATCCACGCCGTGGGCCGCGACATCAGCGCCGACCTGGCGCAGATGGAGGCCATGCGGCGCACCGAGGCGGCGCTGCAGCAGGCGCAGAAGATGGAAACCATCGGCAAGCTCACCGGCGGCGTGGCGCACGACTTCAACAACCTGCTGCAGGTCATCGGCGGCAACCTGCAACTGATCGCGCGCCGCGCCGAGGGCCTGCCCGAGATCAGGAAGCGGGTCGAGAACGCGATGAGCGGCGTCGAGCGCGGCGCNCTGCTGCAGGTCATCGGCGGCAACCTGCAACTGATCGCGCGCCGCGCCGAGGGCCTGCCCGAGATCAGGAAGCGGGTCGAGAACGCGATGAGCGGCGTCGAGCGCGGCGCCAAGCTGGCCAGCTCGCTACTGTCGTTCGCGCGCCGCCAGCCACTGGAGCCGAAGGCGGTCAAGATCGGCCGCCTGCTGGGCAGCATGGAAGACATGATGCGGCGCGCGCTGGGCGAGGAGATCGACGTCGAGATGGTGATCTCGGGCGGCCTGTGGACCACCGAGGTCGACCCGGCCCAGCTCGAGAACGCGATCCTGAACCTGGCGATCAATGCGCGCGACGCCATGGACGGCGCCGGCAGGCTGACCATCGAGGTCGCCAACGCCGCGCTGGACGCCGGCTACTGCGCCGCCCATCCCGAGGTCGCACCCGGCCAGTACGTGCTGCTGGCCGTCAGCGACACCGGCAGCGGCATGCCGCAGAACGTGATCGACCAGGCCTTCGAACCGTTCTTCTCGACCAAGCCCGAGGGCAAGGGCACGGGGCTCGGGCTGTCGATGGTATACGGCCTGGTCAAGCAGTCGGGCGGCCACGTCAAGATCTACAGCGAGGTGGGCGAAGGCACGACGGTCAAGATCTACCTGCCGCGCTCCCTGCAGCAAGAAGACCACGCGGGCGAGCAGGCGGCCCAGCCGGTCACCGGCGGCCACGAGACCGTGCTGGTGGTCGAGGACGACGAACAGGTGCGCCTGACGGTGGTCGACATGCTGAACGACCTCGGCTACCGGGTGCTGCGCGCCAACGACGCCGCCTCGGCCCTGACCGTGATCGACAGCGGCATCCACATCGACCTGCTGTTCACCGACGTCGTCATGCCGGGCCCCCTGCGCAGCCCGGAACTGGCGAAGAAGGCGCGCGAGCGCCTGCCGCAGGTCGCCGTGCTGTTCACCTCGGGCTATACCGAGAACGCGATCGTGCACGGCGGCCGCCTCGATCCGGGCGTGGAACTGCTCGGCAAGCCCTATACGCGCGACGCCCTGGCGCGCAAGATCCGCCACGTGCTGGCCAACCAGCAGCACAAGAACGCGGCCCCGCAAGCGGCCGCCGGCGCCGCCGCGGCGGCGGCCACGAAGGCGCGCGTGCTGCTGGTCGAGGACGACGAGGATATCCGCGACAACACGGCGGAACTGATGCGCTTCATGGGGTACGAGGTGGTGGAGGCGGCCAGCGCCGAGGCGGCGCTGGCGCTGCTCGGGCGGCAGCCCGACATCGTCCTGACCGACCTGCAATTGCCGGGGATAGGGGGAGAGGAGATGGCGCGCACGATCAGGGCCAGCTTGCCGCGTGCTCGGATCGCCTTCATGAGCGGCGCCAGCCACGCGTCGGAGGTGGCCGACGCGCTGCTGCCGAAGCCCTACGATGCGCAGCAGTTGCAGGCGCTGCTGGAGAGATTAACGTAGGCTCAGCTGCTGCCTGAGCGTGGCCAGGAAGCGCTCTTTATCGAGCAGGGTCAGCACATCCTCGCGCCCATCCTCGCCCGGCACTTCGAGCACTTCGACGGCGTCGCGCCGCATATCGTCCGGCCCGTTCACGCGCAGCAGCTGCGGCGACGGACGGCGCTGGCTGTCGGGCAGCGACAGGATGGTGTCGACCCGGTCGACCACCAGCCCGAAACGCTCGCCTTCGTGCTCCAGCACCAGCACGCGGCAGCCGGAACGGTCTTCCAGCGGCGCCATGCCGTACAGGGTGCGCAGGTCGACCACGCACACCATCTGCTGGCGCACCTGCATCATGCCGCGCACGCAGGCCGGCATGCCGGGCGGACGGGTGATGGGGCCGTCGAAGCCCACGATCTCGCGCACCTGGCCAATGTCGGCCGCCCAGCCGCCCTCGCCCAGCGAGAAGGCCAGGTAGACGCGGCGCGCGCCCGCCTTCTTCCCGGCCGCGCGCGCGGCATTGGCCTGGTCGGCGTACAGGCGGCGGTGGCCGGCGCAGATCTCGCTGACCTCGGCGTCGGAAAACAGCGCCTCGTGCGCCAAAAACAGGCTGTCGCCCTGCTCCGCGTTCGGCAGGCAGCCGCGGTACATGGCCCCGCGCGCCGTGCCCAGCATCGGGATCGGCAGGATGTCGCTGTCGAAATAGGGCCGGATGTCGTCGACCGCGTCGACCAGCAGGCCCAGGTGCTCGGCGCCGACCCGCACTACCAGCACGCGGCGGTCGTCCGGATCGCCCATGCCGGGCGCGCACTGCAGCAGCGCGCCGAAGTCGACCACACCGACCGGCGCACCGCGCAGGTTGAGCCAGCCCTGGCACAGGCGGCCCAGCATCACCGAAGGCTGCAGCTCGGGCACGCGCATGATCTCCTGGATCGCCTCCATCGCCAGCGCGAAGCGCAGGCCGCCGACCGTGAACGAGATGCACTTGCGGCCCTGCGCCTGGCGCAGGAAGCGCATGCGCCAGGCTTCGCGCGCCACGCTGGCGTGGGCCCGCACCTGCGGCACGTTATCGATGCGCACCAGGCGCGCCGCGTCCAGCATCTGCACGATGCGTGCGCCGTCGTCGAGCGTGATCGCGCCCAGCACCACGCCCGGTTCCTCGCCATCGCGCCAGCGCAGGCCGGCGCGCTGCTCGGGCCGCACGCGCAGCACTTCGCCGGTGGCGTCGAACACCAGGCCGACCTGGATGTCGTCGACGTCGACGATCGCCACCCGCTGCTCGGCGCTCGCGGCCGGCGCCGCCGGGTCGAAGATGCGGCCCAGGTTCAGCAGCGGGATCGCGGCGCCGCGCAGGGTGAAGATGCCTTCCAGGCAGCCTGGCGACAGCGGGATCGGGGTGATCCGCTCGGGCATGCCCACCACCTCGCGCACGTGGTCGGCCGGCAGCGCGAACTCCTGGCCGCTCAAAAAGAACGTGCCGACCACCTGCATGCCGGCGGCGTCGCGCAGCACGCGCGCGGCAACCGCCTGCTGCGCCTCGATCGCGGCCACGGCCGCGCCCACGTCGCTCAAGGCATTCATGCCGCCACCGCCTGTTCGCGCCCGATGCGCACCACGCTAAAGGTCTGGCGGTCGCAGTCGATCGACAGGCGCCGGCCCTGCGAGCCGCCCACGTCCTGGAACGCCACCTGCAGCCCGCGCAGCGAGATCTGCGAACGCGCCGCCGCGATATTGCGGGTGCCGACCGCGCCATCGTGGGTGCGCAGGTTGAGCATGCGCGCGCCGCCGGCGATTACCACGTCGACCTCGTCGTACTGCTCGCGCCGTACGCCCAGCCGCGCCAGCAGGCGCGGAATGGCCGCGCTGACGTAGCGCGCCGAGTCTTCGCCGGTCTCGACGCCTTCGGGCAGGAAGCAGTGCGCCAGGCCGCAGCGGCGCTGATTGCGCCAGATCATGCCGATCCCGACGCAGGAGCCCAGCAGCGCGGTCAGGACCTGCTCGCCCTGGCCGACCTGCATCTGGCCGGTCAGCACGTGGGACATGGTATTCAGGCGGTGCTTATTCATCGTGTTCTCAATCCCCGATACGGTAGACGTGGGCCTGCTCGAACACGAAGTCCGTGTCCAGGCGGGTAATGGATTCCTGTTCGCCCAGGACCAGGCGCGACTCGCGGCGCATGGCGGCGCGGGCCCCGGCCAGCACCTTCTGCTGGGCTTCGGTGTCGAAATAGATCAGCACATTGCGCAGCAGGACCAGGTCGAAACCGGCCACCCGCGGCGGGCGTTGCAGCAGATTGTGTTCGCCGAACTCGACGTACTGGGTCACCTCGCTGGCGACCCGGTACTCCTCGCCCACTGGCCGCAGGTACTTGCGGAACAGCTCCGGATGGTCGCGCTCGAAGCGCTCCACGCTGCGCCCGCGGTACATGGCGGCGCGCGCCGTGGCGAGGGCGTCGGTCGAGATGTCGGTGGCCAGGATCTCGAAGCGCAGGCCGGGGAAGTTGCGGCGCGCTTCGAGGCAGCTCATGGCCACCGAATACGCTTCCTCGCCGGTGGCGGCGGCCGCCGACCAGATGCGCAGCGGCGCCGATTCAGCGCGCGCGGCCCACTCGGGCAGGAACTCGCGCTCCAGCCAGCGCCACACGGCCGGGGTGCGGAAGAACGCGGTATCGTTGGTGGTCACCGAATTGATGAACGACTCGACCTCGGAACGATCGTGTTCCAGGCGCGCGATATAGGCGCCGTAGTTGTCGAGTCCCAGCGCGCGCAGGCGCGGCTGCAGGCGTCCCTGCAGCAATACCCGCTTGTGCTGGCCCATGGCGATGCCGGTGTGCTTGCGCACCAGGGCGATCACGGCCTGCAGCTTGTCGTCGTTCAGTTCCATATCGGGCTCAGACCACGAAGCGGGCGACAGTGCTGTTCAGGTGCCCGGCGTGCTCGTTCAGGCCCTCGGTCGAACGCGCGATGCTGTCGCAGGAACCGGCCGAACGCTCGGTCTCCTGGGCGATGTAGAGGATCGCGGCGCTCACCTCCTTGGCCGTCAGCGACTGCTCGCTGGCGCTGCCCGAGATCTCGGCGATCGCCAGCGAAGTCTTGCCGACGCCCAGCGTGATGCGGTCGAATGCTTCGCTGGCCTGGCGCGAGATCTCGCTGCCCTGGGCCACGCGGCGCACCGATTCGTTGATCAGCTTCGAGATTTCCTTGGTCGCCTGCGACGACCGTTCCGCCAGCTTGCGCACCTCGTCGGCCACCACCGAGAAGCCCAGGCCGTGTTCGCCGGCGCGGGCGGCCTCGATCGCGGCATTGAAGGCCAGCATATTGGTCTGGCCGGCGATCTCGCCGATCACTTTCACGATTTCGCCGATGTCTTCCGACGACTGGTTGATCATGGCCATCGCCTCGATCGAGCGGGCGATCGCCCTGGCGCCGATCTCGGCCTCGTCGCGGGTGCTCTGCGCCAGGGCATTGGCTTCCTGGGTGCTGCGCGCGATGGTGTTGATCGAGGCGGTCAGGCCGTCGACCGAGGCGTTCATCTGTTCCACCGTGGCGCCCAGCGCCTGGGCGCTGGCGGCCACCGTGTTGGAACGGTCGGCGATCGCGCGCGACGAGTCGTTCAGCTTGCCCGCGGCGGCGACGGCGTCGCCGATCACTGCGCGCAGGTCGCCGATCATCTTCATCACGCCGCGCGCCAGCTGGTCGAGCGGCTCGTCGCCGCTGGTATCGATCGAGCCGGTCAGGTCGCCGCGCGAGGCGCGCGCCACCTGCTCGAGCAGGGTGTCAACTTTCTGGCGCTCGGACTCGGCGCGTTCGACGGCGGCCTGCTCCAGCATCACCTGCTCGGTGATGTCGGTCGCAAACTTGACCACCTTCACCGGCTTGCCGTCGGCGTCGAAGATCGGGTTGTACGTGGCCTGGATCCACACGGCCTTGCCGTTGTTGCCGAAGCGCTTGTAGCGGCCGGCGTCGAATTCGCCGCGATTGAGCTTGCCCCAGAAGCGGCGATAGGCCGCGCTGGCCGCGTATTCGTCGTCGCAGAACACGCGGTGGTGCTCGCCGCGCACGTCTTCCAGCGCGTAGTCGAGCAGGTCGAGGAAGTTGGCGTTGGCGTCGAGCAGCATGCCGTTCATGTCGAACTCGACCACGGCCTGGGCCTTGCCGATGGCGGCCACCAGACCGCTGGTCTCAGCGGCGCGCATCTTCTCGGCCGTGATGTCGGTGGCGAACTTGATGATCTTGCACACCCGGCCGCTCGCATCGCGCACCGGGTTGTACGAAGCGTTGATCCAGAACTCGCGTCCACCCTTGGCGATGCGCTTGTACTCCGCGCGGTCGGCCTTGCCGGCAGCCAGGTCTTGCCAGAAGCGGACATATGCCGGCGAATCGATCAGGTCGCGCTCGCAGAACATCGAATGATGCCGGCCCGTCAATTCGTCGTCGCTGTAGCCGGTCGCGGCCAGGAAGTTGTCGTTGGCGCGCAGGATGTTGCCGTTCAGGTCGAACTCGATGATGGCTTGGGCGCCGTCGAGGGCCGAGTAAATGGCGCGCAGATCTTGCAGCGCGTCGGGCGATTCCAGGTAGATCGTTTCCATAGTTCCAATAGTCAGTGGGTTTGGCGACGCCTGGCGGCGGCGCGACAAGCTGCATGGAAGCAATAATGCGCCAAATCGCATAAACAGTAAATTCAGCAAAGTCAGCACGATCAAATATTCGGCACTTCGTTGTCCCAAAACAACAATGTCGCTTTGCCATCCCGCTCAGTTGTCGATCCTCCTAGGGAAAATCCCAATATCTCCGGTCACGATGTTCCCGGACAACAACTAAAACGGCAAATACGAAATATTTTTGTTGAGAAACTCAGCAGAATCGATACAATCCACTCCATCGACAAACCAGTAAAACCGAAATCATGATGACGCCACCCTCCCACCGCTCTATCGAAAGGAATTCCATGACCATGCGTATCCTGAATATCCTGCTGTTCTGGACCATCGTTCTCGTTGGCTCCAAAGTATTCGCGGCCGATACCCAGGCCGTCGATGTGCGCCTGCAGGCGTTCCAGGTCACCACCGGCCAGGGTGGCGAGAAGCTGGCGCCTGCCCTCGAAGCCGAAGTCGGCGACACCATCGAATACCAGATCACTTACAAGAACCAGGGCAAGACGGCCGCCCAGGCCGTGGCGGCGACCCTGCCGGTGCCCGAGGGTTCGATGCACTACCTGGCCGGCAGCGCGGCGCCAAAGGCGGTCCAGGCCAGCCTCGACGGCAAGACCTTCGCCCCCCTGCCCCTCACCCGTGAAGTCGTGCGCAAGGGCCTGCGCGTGGTCGAGCGGGTACCGGCTTCCGAGTACCGCTTCCTGCGCTGGAACCTGGGCGACCTTGCGCCCGGCCAGGCCGTCACCGTCAGCTCGCGCATGAAAGTGGTCTCGGTCGGCGCCGCGCCCAAGTTGGCAGGCAAATAAGGATTTCACACCCGACGCCCAAGCTCCGTCTCGTTAGTTGTAATTTTAGCAATACCAATTTTTTCAACCCGGTTCATTTGCAGTTCAAACCCGATTCATTTCCCGTCTCACAAGAAGGAATAACGCCATGAAAACCCGTCTCACGCTCGTCGCCGCCGCCTCCGTGCTGGCAGCCGCCCATGCCAGCGCGGCCACCCCGACCGCCGCCGGCACCCTGATCACCAACCAGGCCAGCGCCACCTATAACGATTCGACCGGCACCAAGACCGTCCAGTCGAACATCGTGACCACCACCGTGCAGCAGGTGGCCAGCCTGACCATCAACAATGGCAGCGCCAAGAGCGGCGCCGTCGGCACCAAGGTCGTGTTCGCCCACAGCGTGACCAATACCGGTAATGGCCCCGACACCTTCACGCTGAGCCAGACCAACACCGGCGCCATGACGCTGAGCGGCGTCGAATTCTTCCTGGACGAGAACGGCGACGGCGCGGCCGACAACGCCACTCCGATCACGGTTACCCCGCAACTGGCCGCTGGCGCCACCTACCGCTTCGTGGCCGTCGCCACCGTGGCTGCCGGCACTACCGGCAGCACCAACACCCTGACCGTGAAAGCCACCAGCACCTTCAACGGCAGCGTCAACGCCACCAGCACCGACATCGCCACCGTCGGCGCCGGCGCCGCGATCGACCTGACCGCCGGCAGCTACGGCCCGACCGCGCCAGGCCATGGCCTGGGTCCGGAACAGGCGGCGCAAGAGACCAAGCTCACCACCGCCGGCACCATGACCTCGTTCGTCCTGTACCTGACCAACGGCGGCGGCAGCACCGAGACCTTCGCGCTGTCGGCCAGCACCAATGTCGGCTTCAACGGCGCCCCGCTGCCGGACGGCTGGACCGTCGTGTTCAAGGACGCCAACGGCCAGGTAGTCACCAACGTCAATGTCGCCGCCGGCGCCAACGTCAAGGTCACCGCCGAGGTCACCCCGGCCGCCGGCACCACCCCGGGCACCACCGACATCTGGTTCCGCGCCCAGTCGACCACCAATCCCGCGATCGTGGACACCATCCGCGACGCCGTGACCGTGGTGGCGGGCGACTCGCTGCTCGAACTGGTCAAGACCCAGGGCCTGGACGACGACTGCAACGGCACCGTCGAAGGCCAGTACACCAAGGATCCGATCACCGCCAAGCCGGGCGCCTGCATCCGCTACAAGATCGTGGCCACCAACAAGGGCCTGACCACCATCAACGCCGTGGTCATCAACGACACCGTGCCGGCCAATACGACCTACCACGCCGGCGCCGCCGCCAACACCCTGCTCGGCTCGATCCTGGCGCCGGTCGCCGCGGGCGTGGTCAGCAACGTCTCCGCCACCGGCTTCAACCTGACTCCGGGCCAGTCGAACACCCTCGACTTCGGCGTGAAGATCAATCCGTAAGCCTTCGTCACCAGCCAAGTGCGGCGCCTCCAGGGGCGCCGCTTCCGAACACCCTTCCGACTCCCGCGCGCCATGATCACCCAGCTCCGACTCTTCGTCTTCACCTGCCTGATCGCCACCCTGCTGCTGTGCAGCCACGCGGGAGCCGCCGTCGTCAACAAGGCCAGCGCCAGCTTCGCACTGCCAGCCGGCGGCACCGGCACCGTCGTGTCGAACACCGTGCGCGCGCAGCAGACCGACAGCATCACCTATTTCACCTCGGCCGCCTTCACCACCGTGGCGCGCGCCACCCGCGCCAATGGCCAGCTGTTCGTCCAGATCTCGGCCGCCGACTGCAACCTCGACCCCAGCCGCGCCGAAGAAATCAGCGTCACCATCGCCTCGAAGAAGACCGGCGACCGCCAGGCCTACATGGCCACCGAGACCGGCCCCGATACCGGCACCTACCGCATCACCCCGATGGCCATGGACCGCGCCAGCGACGAAGACGGCCACGAGAACGACATGGGCGACGGCATGATCGAAGTCATGCCCGACGACACCCTCACCGCCAGCATCGCCGGCTGCGGCAGCGGCGAAATCTCCACCGACATCCTGGTCGATCCGATCGGCGTCGTGTACGACAGCGTCAGCAACGAGCCGATCGCCGGCGCGACCGTGACCCTGATCGACGTCACCGGCGCCGGCAACGGCGGCAATCCGGGCGGCCCGGCGATCGTGTTCGACGTCGACGGCGAAACCCGCGTACCGAGCACCGTGGTCACCGATGAATTGGGCATGTACCACTTCCCGCTGGTCGCCCCGAGCCTGTACCGCCTGAAAGTCATCCCGCCCAGCAACTACGGCTTCCCGTCGAAGACCGAGCCAGGCAAGCTGCCGGCCGGCCGCGAGACCAACCTGTACGGCTCCTACGGCGGCGAATTCACCGTCAGCGCCGCCCTGGGCGTGGTCACCATCGACGTCCCGCTCGACCCGATCCAGGGCACCCTGTACCTGCAAAAGAACGCCTCGCGCGCCGTGGTCGAAGTCGGCGAAGTGCTGGACTACACCATCCGCGTGTTCAACGCCGCCGACGACACCATGACCGGCGTCGTCGTGACAGATACCCTGCCGGCCGGCTTCAGCTACGTGCCGGGCTCGATGCGCCTGGATGACGCGCCGTACGACGACCGTTTCGCCAACCGCGGCCCGCGACTGGACATCGCCATCGGCGACCTGGCGGCGCGCTCGAACCGCGTGCTGCGCTATCGCGTGCGCATCGGTGCCGGCGCCCTGCAGGGCGATGGCATCAACCGCGCCCAGGCCACCAGCGTCCTCCCTGTCTTGACCAGCACCGTGGCCGCGGCCAAGGTCAAGGTGGAAGCCGGCATCTTCAGCAGCAAAGGCCATATCCTGGGCACCGTGTTCGCCGACTGCAACGCCAACGGGCTGCGCGACGCCGACGAACCGGGCGTGCCCGACGTGCGCATCTGGCTCGAAGACGGCAATTTCGCCCAGACCGATGCCGAAGGCCGCTACAGCTTTGCTGGCGTCACCCCGGTCACCCACGTGGCCAAGGTCGACGCCACCACCCTGCCGGCCGGCACCAGCCTGGCCATCCTGTCGAACCGCAATGCGGGCGACGCCGGCAGCCGCTTCGTCGACCTCAAGGACGGCGAACTGGCGCGCGCCGATTTCGCGCTGGATGCCTGCGGTGACGACCTGCGCGCCGCCATCGCCACCCGCGCCGAGCGCCTGCGCGCCGAGCTGCAGGCCGCCGCCGTCATCACCGCCCCCGCCAATTCCGTGGTGGTCGCACACGACGAAGAACTCGACCTGTCCAAGCTGGACAACCAACTGGCCTTCATCGGCCTGGAAGATGGCGCCGTCCTGCCGCACGGCCAGGCAACGGTGCGCATCAAGGGCAGCGCCGGCAGCCAGTTCACCTTCACCGTCAATGGCGCCCTGATCGACGACAGCCACGTCGGCCAGCAGAGCACGGTCGCCGACCGTCAGCTCGACGTCTACGAATACGTGGGCGTGGCCCTGCGCCCGGGCCGCAACGAACTCGACGTGCTGCAAAAAGACGCCTTCGGCAATGCCCGCGGCAGCCAGCGCATCACGGTCGTGGTGCCGGGCAAGCTGGCGCGCCTGCGCATCAAGCCGCAGACCGAGAGCGCACCGGCCGATGGGAAGCGCCTGGTCATGGTCAACGTCGCCCTGGAAGACGCCGACGGCGTGCCGGTGGTGGAACGCACCCCGGTCACCCTGGACGCTTCCAGCGGCGAATGGGACTTCCCGGACCTCGATCCACGCGAGCCAGGCCACCAGGTATTCGTCGAAGGCGGCAATGCGGACTTTTCGCTGCGCGCACCGAAAGAGGCCGGCGAAGCCCGCCTGCTGGCCGCCAGCAGCCTGCTGCAGGCCAAGGGCGCGCTGCGCTTCGTGCCCGACCTGCGTCCGCTGGTAGCGGCCGGCGTGGTCGAGGGCAGCACGAGCCTGAACCGGGTGCGCGGCAATACCGCCAACCCGCTGCGCGACTTCGACGGCTTCGAAGACAAGCTGCGCCACCTGGTGGGCAAGGACGACGGCCTGGCCGGTGGCGCCCGCGCCGCCATGTTCGCCAAGGGCCAGGTGGGCGAGAACACCCTGGTCACCATGGCCTACGATTCGGACAAGGACACCGAACCCAAGATGTTCCGGGACATCGACCCGCTGGCTTATTACCCGACCTATGGCGACAATGCGCGCCGCGGCTTCGAGGCGCAGTCGACCAGCCGCCTCTACCTGCGCGCCGAACGCGACCGCTCCTACGTGATGTACGGCGACTTCGTGCCACCTGGCGTGACCCCGCAGCGCAACCTGGGCGCCTACAACCGCAACCTGACGGGCCTGCGCACCCACGCCGAAGTGGGCGGCCTGACCTTCGAATCCTTCGCCAGCTACGACAGCACGCGCCAGATGATCGAAGAAATCGCCGCCAACGGCACCTCGGGCCCGTTCCTCACCGGCGGCGGCCTGATGGTCATCAACAGCGAGCGCGTCGAGATCGTGGTGCGCGACCGTAACCAGACCGGCCTGATGCTGTCGCGCCGCCTGCTGGCGCGCTACGCCGACTACGACATCGACCCGCTCACCGGTCGCATCCTGCTGCGCGCCCCGGTGGCCAGCCTGGACCAGGACCTGAACCCGATCAGCCTGCGCATCAGCTACGAAGTCGACCAGGGCCACCCGCGCTTCTGGGTCGGCGGCATCGCCGCCCAGTACAAGATCGGCGAGATCGTCGAAGTGGGCGGCAGCGCCGTCGAAGACCGCAACCCGGCCGCCCCGACGCGCCTGGTGAGCGTCAACGCCAGCGTGACCCCGGACGACAAGACCGTCGTCACCGTGGAAGCGGCGCAGATGGAGAAGTTCGAGGCCAAGGGCCGCGCCGCCCGCATCGACGCCACCCGCACCGACGGCGCGCTGGAAAGCCGCGTGTTCGCCGGCCGCGCCGACGCCAACTTCGACAATCCTTCGTCGTCGCTGCCGAAAGGCCGTACCGAAGGCGGCGCCACCGTGCGCTACCGCGTCACCGATCGCGCCACCCTGGGCCTGGAAGCCCTGCACACGGCCGACATCGCGACCGATGCCGAGCGCAACGGCGTGCAGCTGTTCGGCGGCTACACCTTTGAAAACGGCGTGCAGGTCGAGCTGGGCGTGCGCCGCTCGATCGAGTCGGCCGGCGACAGCGTGGTGCTGGCCCAGCCGGATCTCACCAGCGTGCGCGCCAAGGTCGCCACCCAGATCCCGGGCCTGCCGCAGGCCGGCGTGTTCCTGGAGGGCGAGCAGGACATCCACGACAACGGCCGCCGCATGGTCGCCGTGGGCGGCGACTACCGCTTCGCCGGCGGCAGCCGCGTGTACGGCCGCCATGAACTGATCAGCAGCCTGGGGTCGACCTATGCGCTGAACCAGGGCCAGCAGCGCAGCGCCACCGTGTTCGGCGTCGACAGCGACTACATGCAGGACGGCCGCGTGTTCACCGAATACCGCGCAGGTGGCACTTCCCCCGCTGGTACCCTGCTGGGCGAGCGCCAGGCCGAAGCGGCCCTGGGCCTGCGCAACCTGTGGACCCTGGGCGAAGGCGTGCGCGCCAACACCAGCGTCGAGCGCGTGAAAGTGATCTCGGGCGCGAAGGACAATGAAGCGATCGCCCTGACCGGCGCCATCGAAGTGAGCCGCCACCCGACCTGGACCGGCAATGCGCGCCTCGAACTGCGCCATGGCGAAGACAGCGACGGCGTGCTGAGCACCCTCGGCCTGGCCTATAAGATCAACGACAGCCTGAGCTTCCTGGGCAAGAACACCCTGGCCGCCACCAAGTCGAACGCTGCCGGCACCATCCGCCTGACCGAGCTGCTGCAAAGCGGCGTCGCCTACCGCGCACTGGAATCGATCGGCGTGACCGGCCTGGCCAAGTACGAGTACAAGCTGGAACGCGACGACGGCCCGGCCAACCTGAAACGCGCCGTGCACGCGGTGTCGATGAACGCCAACTGGCAGCTGCGCCGCGACACCGTGGTCAGCGGTCGCTATGCGGCCAAGGTTGCGCTGGACCGCTCGAGCGGCCTGTCGAGCCGCACCGTGAGCCACCTGGTGGCCGGCCGCGTGACCCACGAGATCAACGAAGACTGGGACGTCGGCGCCACCGGCCAGGTGCTGCTCGACCGCGACACCCGCGGCCGCCAGTACGCGGCAGGCGTGGAAGCGGGCTACCAGCTGCAGCGCAATATGTGGGTCTCGGCCGGCTACAACTTCAAGGGCTTCACCGAGCGCGACCTGGCAGGCGCCGACGCGACCGCCAAGGGTGTGTATTTCCGTATGCGCATGAAGTTCGACGAAAACACCCTGCAGGGCCTGCTGAACGGCGATCTGCTCAAATAAGAACGAGGATATGACCATGAATTCGCGATTGATGAGCTTTGGAACGATGAACGCCGGCTGGCTGCGCACCATCCTGATGGCCCTGTGCCTGCTGTGCGCCCTGCCGGTGCGCGCCGAATGCACCGCTACCGGCGCCTGCATCACGGCCGGCCCGCGCCTGGCCAGCGTCGATACCGGCAAGAGCGCCCTGCTCGGCCCCCTGCTCGGTGGCCTGCTGGGCACCGGCGTGTCGCTCAATGTGCTCGACTGGAACGCGCTGGCCGGCGGCGACCTGAACCTCCTGAACTTCCTGAAGGTCCTGCAGACCCAGCTGAGCCTGTCCAATCCGACCCAGGTGCTGAACGCCAACCTCACCCTGGCCCAGATTGCCACCGCGCTGTCGGTCCAGGCCCAGGCCGAAGCCAAGCCGCAGCTGGCGGCCGCGCTCTCGGGCCTCGCCTCGCAGCTGAACAACGCCGGCCTCACGGTGCGCCTCGGCGACCTGCTCAAGCTGAACGTCGATACCGGCAACCTCGGCACGACCACCGTGAATGCGCTCGACATGTTCACCGGCCTGGTCCAGCTGTACAACCGGCGCAATGTGCTGCAAACGCCGGTGCCGGTCGGCATCTCGGGCGGCCTGCTGGGCGCCCTCGGCGTGGTCAACAGCCTGCAGCTGTACGCCCAGGTGATCGAACCGCCCACGTATGTGTGCGGCCCGACGGGCTCGAGCTTCTATTCGGCGGCAGTGCGCATCAAGCTCAAGCTCGACCTGGTCAGCCTGGCCCCGGTCACCAAGACCCTGGTCGGCAGCGGCCTGCTGCAGGCGGCCTCGCTCGGCATCGGCCAGCTCGATGTGTATGCCGACGTGGCGCGCGGCCAGGGCAGCCTGGCGGCGGTGAATGCCGCCACCAAGGCCGTCACCCTGCAGGTGGCGCCGGGCGTGGCCGACCTGTATATCGGCAAGATCGCGGACAATGTGTTCTTCAACCGCAGCAGGACCATCCAGGATGCAGACGTCGACTTCGGCACCATCGGCGCCCTGCAGGCCACCCTGGCGCTGGGCCTGGCTTCGGTGAACATCCCGCTGGAAGTCAAGAGCATCGTGCGCGCCCAGGCGCCGTTCTCCACCAGCGTGACGATGAGCGGCAACTTCCCCCAGACCCGCACCGTCAGCAGCAGCACCCTGTTCGTGACCAATGCCGCCAATAGCCTGGTCACCAACCTCAAGTTCCGCGACATGCCGGGCCTGGGCCTGCTGCAGGGCGTGGTGCAACCGCTCGTCGTGACCCTGGTGACCCAGGTCGTCAGTCCGCTGCTGGCGCCAATACTCTCCGGCGTGGCCGACCCGCTGCTCAAGCTGCTGGGCATCGGCCTGGGCGAGATGGTGGTTACCGTCGAAGGCATCTGCCAGGCCTGCGACGATTTCAAGCTGACCAAGGCGGCCGACCGCGCCGCCGCCCTGCCCGGCAGCACCATCGTGTATACGATCACGTTCCAGAACAGCGGCACCACGACGCTCAACAACCTGAAGGTCAGCGACCCGACCCCCGCCTATACTACCTACGTGGACAGTAACTGCGGCCCGATGCCCGCCGGCCTGGCCTGTACGGTGTCGAGCAAACCTGCGGTCGGTTCCAGCGGCAAGGTCGAATGGGGCGTGACCGGGACGCTGGCGCCGGGCGCGACTGGCAGCGTCACCGTCTCGGTCAAGGTTCAATAGTGCAGCATGGTCACACACCGCAAGTTACAATATAGAAACGTATTATCGAGTTTCACTATCGCAAATTGTGAGAATTTGATAGATTGCTGACTTGCCCATGCGTATTTGTTGCGTATGCTGGCTCTTAACCACATGCACACCAGATATCCATGAAATCGCACAGCAGTCCACCGCCGGCGCAGCCAGACCCCGCGTCCTCCGAAGTTTGCTCGACCAAGGAAGCCGCCAGCCTGCTCGGCGTCTCGCACCGCACGGTGCAACTGTGGGTCGAGGGCGGCGTGCTGCAGGCATGGAAAACCGCCGGCGGCCACCGCCGCATCCTGCTCACCTCGGTGCACCGGCTGGTGGCGCAGCGCAACCAGGCGGTGGCTGGCGGCCACGGCGCGGCCACGGCCGCCGCCGAGCAGCCGGCGCCCGCGACCGGGCGCCGCATCGTGATGGCCGACGACGACGCCACGCTGCTGCGGCTGTACGAGCTGGAAATCTCGGGCTGGGGCCTGGATGCCGAACTGATCAAAGCGCGCGACGGGTTCGATGCCCTGATCCGGATCGGCGAGGCCAGGCCCGATCTGTTGATCAGCGACTTGAACATGCCGGGCATGGATGGTTTCCGCATGGTACGAACGCTGCGCGCCGACCCGCGTTATGGCAAGATGGCGATTATCGTGATCAGTGGCCTGGACCGGGCCACGATCGGCTCGATGGGACTGCCGGACGACATCCCGGTATTCTCCAAGCCGGTCCGTTTCCCCGAACTGCGCGTCAAGGTCGAGCAGCTCCTCGGCGCCGGCGAGCAGGCGATGGAGAGCTAACAGGAAGAACACTATGCGCACCGAGCCGGACACCATCGGCCGTACCGCCTTGCACTCCCCCCAGCCCGACGCCGCGCGCGTGCGGGCCCTGCACGAGCTGCAACTGCTCGACACCCCTCCAGAAGAACGCTTCGACCGCATTACCCGCCTGGCATGCCGCCTGCTCGGCGTGCCGATCTCGCTGCTCGCCCTGGTCGACACCGACCGCCAGTGGTTCAAGTCGCGGGTCGGCATCGAGCTGCGCGAAACGGCGCGCGCCACCTCGTTCTGCACCCACACCATCGAGCATCCGGGCGGCCTGGTGATCGAGGATGTGCGGCGCGATCCGCGCTTCGCCGCCAATCCCTTCGTGCTGGGCGAACCGCGGGTGCGCTTCTATGCCGGCATCCCGCTGGCCGCCCCCGACGGCAGCCGGGTCGGCGCCCTGTGCGTGATCGACCGCGAAGTGCGCCATTTCGACGCCGACCAGATGGCGACCCTGCAAGACCTGGCCGCGATCGCCGGCGACGAGCTGCGCGCGCGTCCGGCCGGCCGGCCCGCCCCCGAAGGCTGGGAAAAGGCGCTGGTGGCCCACCTGCCCGACGGCATCCTGATGCTCAACGTCCATGGCGAGATCGTCGCCGCCAATCCTGCGGCCGAACGGATCTTCGGCGCCAGCGGCGCCATGCTGGCCGGCCGGCCGATGAGCGAGCTGCTCGGCGAGGACGTCCTGATGCGGCGCCGCGCCGGCGCCGCGCTCGAGGGCCGCACCTACCAGGCGATGGCGCGGCGCCTCGACGGCTCGCACTTCCCGGTCGAGTTCTCGTACTGCCGCATGGCCTGGGCCGCCCGCCCCAAGTTCGCCGTCACCATGCGCGACATTACCCAGCGCCGCGACCAGGAAGAACGGGCGCGCGCCACCGACGCGCGCCGGCGCCATCACTTCGCCACCGCCACCCATGAATTGCGCACCCCGATGTCGAGCGTGCTGGGCTTTTCCGAATTGCTGCTCAAGCGCGACTTCGATCCCGCCACGCAGCGCGAACTGCTTGAAATCATCCACCGCGAGTCGGCTCGCCTGGTCGACCTGGTCAACCAGTTGCTCGACCTGTCGCGCATCGAGGCCGGCGGCGCCGCCGACCTCAAGCTCGCAGCGGTGGCACTGCCCGACCTGGTGGCGCACACCCTGGCCGGGCTGGAGGGACTGGGCCAGTCGCACCGGGTGCGCACCGAGCTCGCCGCCGACCTGCCGCCGCTGGCGGCCGACCGCCAGAAGATCCAGCAGGCCCTGACCAATATCGTCAGCAACAGCATCAAGTATTCGGCCCCCGACACCCCGATCGTGATCGAGGCCTGGATGTCGCAGTTCGAGGGACGGCCCATGACTGCGATCCGGGTGCGCGACCAGGGCATCGGCATGACGCCCCAGCAGCAGGCCCAGGTGTTCGATGCCTTCTACCGCGTCGACCGGGCGTCGACCGTGCCGGGCAGCGGCCTGGGCATGACCATCCTGAAAGAGATCGTCGACCTGCACGGTGGCCGGATCGCCATCGATTCGGCCCTCGGCGCCGGCACCGAAGTCACACTTTACCTGCCGCCCGCGGTCCCCGACGACGGCCCGGCCTGAGCCGTAAATTTGCTCACTACTGAGTGTTTGTACCGCGCGCACCACAAATTCTCTCCGATTCTATCCTTGCTCAGCGGTAATTTCATTGCTCAATTGATTGGCCTTGACAGCAAAATGTGAAACAGTAAAATCGGTAAATATGAAAACCGTCGATCGCTCCCCTGCCGAGGCCCGCCGCGCGGACCGCTCCGCCTTCTGCACCACCCGCGAGGCCGCCGATCGGATCGGGGTATCGCACCGCACGGTGCAGATGTGGGTCGAGAACGGCAGCCTGCAGGCCTGGAAGACGGCTGGCGGGCACCGCCGCATCGCCGTCGAATCGGTCGAGCGCCTGCTCGACGGACGCCGCACGGCACTGGCGGGTACGCCCGCCGCGCCACGGACGGCGCGCCCGATCGTTCCCGCCGCGGCGCCGTCCGTGCCCCCGTCGGCTTGCGCGCGCAGCGTCCTGATCGTCGACGACGATCCCTCCCTGCTGCGCCTGTACGAACTGGAGATTGCGAGCTGGGGCCTGGACCTGGCGGTGCGCAAGGCCGGCAACGGCATCGAGGCGCTGCTGCGCATCGGCGAAGCGCGGCCCGACATCCTGGTGAGCGACCTGCACATGCCGGGCCTGGACGGCTTCGGCATGATCCGTACGCTGCGCGGCAACCCGGCCACCGCCAGCCTGCCGCTGGTGGTGGTGAGCGGCATGGACAAGCCGACCGTGCTGGCGCTCGGCCTGCCCGAGGATGTCCCGCTGCTGACCAAGCCGGCGCCGCTTGCCGCCCTGCGCGCCGCGGTTACCGCGCGCCTGGCGGCCGCCTCCTGATCCGACACCCGATCCGACTTCTCCACCGACCCGATGATCATGACCGAGACGCTCCACGCCCCCGCCCCCCTGCCCGCCAACGAGGCGCGCCGCCTGCAGGTGCTGATCGACCTGGACCTGCTGGACTCCCCGCCCGACGAGCGCTTCGACCGCATCACGCGGCTGGCCGCGCGCCTGTTCGACGTGCCGACCGCGCTGGTCAGCCTGGTCGACGCCGACCGTCAGTGGTTCAAATCGCGCGTCGGCATGGCGCTGGACCAGACTCCGCGCTCGGCTTCGTTCTGCGCCCACGCCATCCTGCAGGACGACGTGATGGTGGTGGCCGACGCCTGTCAGGACCCGCGCTTCGCGCACAGCCCGCTGGTCCAGGGCTCGGACGGCATCCGCTTCTACGCCGGCTCGCCGATCGAGGCCGGCGACGGCCAGCGCATCGGCACCCTGTGCATCATCGACAAGGTGCCGCGCGAATTCGGCGCCGATGAGCGCACCCTGCTGCGCGACCTGGCAGGCATCGTCGCCAACGAAGTCGCGGCCCTCGAACTGAAGGCGGCGGCCGAGCGCGAACGGCGCGCCGCGCAGGCGCTCAAGGCCCTGCTTGAACACCTGCCGGACGGCGTGCTGCTGTTCGACCACGACGGCAAGGTCGCTTCCTGCAACCCGGCCGCCGAGCGCATGTTCGGCGCGCCCTGCCAGGCGCTGGCCGGCCGGCCGGCGGAAGCCCTGCTCGGCATGCGGCCGGCGCCGGTGACGCGCCACGAAGGCAATGCGCGGCGCGCCGATGGCGGCAGCTTCGCGGCCGAGGTCTCGATCGCCGAGATGACGCTCGACGGCCAGGTCCAGCTGGTGGCCACGGTGCGCGACGTCGCCTGGCATCGCGTCGAGCAGGAACGGGTGCGCGCCGCCAACCAGCGCCGCCACGATTACTTCCGCACAGCCAGCCATGAGCTGCGCACGCCGATGGCCAGCATCCTGGGCTTTTCGGAACTGCTGCTCAAGCGCGAATTCGACGCCGCCACCGGGCGCGAGCTGATCGATATCATTCATCGCCAGGCCACGCGCCTGATCGGGCTGGTCAACCAGATGCTCGACCTGGCGCGCATCGACTCCGGCGGCTCGGCCCAGATGCACCCGGCGCCGCTCGACCTGGCCGAGCTGGCGGCCAGGGTCAGGGACGCAATCGACGACCCGGCCCAGGCCGGCCGCATCGTGCTGAAGCCGGCCGTCGGCCCTGCCCCGGTGCTGGCCGATCCGCTGCGCGCGCAACAGGCGCTGGCCAATATCGTGGCCAATGCGCTGGCCTATTCCGCCCCCGGCAGCCCGGTCACGCTCGACATCGCGGCCGCCGAACGCGGCGGCCGGCCAGGCGCCGCCGTGACGGTCGGCGACCGCGGGGTTGGCATGACCCCGGAACAGCGGCGCCAGGTGTACGACGCGTTCTGGCGCGCCGGCGCCCTGCCCGACGTGCCGGGCAACGGCCTGGGCATGACCATCGTGCGCGAGATCGTGGCGGTCCATTGCGGCGAGATCGAGATCGTCTCGCAGCCGGGAGATGGCACCCAGGTGACGCTGTGGCTGCCGCAAGACAGCCCGGCAGCCGCCGAGGAGTGCCGGTGACGCGCCATATCCTGGTGGTCGACGACCAGCCCGACCTGCGCCTGCTGATCCGGCTCACCCTGCGCGCGCTGGGCGAGGTGGCGCAGGCCGCCAGCGCCGAGGCCGCGCTGGCGCAGCTGGCCACTGGCAAGCCCGACCTGCTGATCCTGGACGTGTGGCTGGGTGAAGGCATCAGCGGGCTGGAACTTTGCCGCAAGCTGAAGGACGATCCGGCCATGGCCGGGATGAAGATCATGCTGCTGTCGGCCTGCGGCCAGCAGAGCGACATCGCCACCGGCCTGGCGGCCGGGGCCGACCACTACATGGTCAAGCCGTTCAGCCCGGAGGCCTTGATGGAGGCCGCGGCTGGCCTGCTGGAGAGCTGAGCCCGGCCTTGCGGTATGATCGTCGCTCCACCTGTCACGGAGACGACCCATGGGCACGCAAGGCAACCACCATCAGATCGACAATATCGAATTCAATGTCGCCGACATCGCGCGCAGCAAGGCCTTCTATGGCCAGGTGTTCGGCTGGACCTTCGTCGACTACGGCCCCGGCTACACCGAATTCCGCGACGGTCGGCTCGCCGGCGGCTTCACCACCGACGGCCCGGTGCGCGCCGGCGGCCCGCTGGTGATCCTGTACTCAAGCGACCTCGAAGCGACCCTGGGCAAGGTGACCGCCGCCGGCGCCGTCATCAGCAAGGACACCTTCGAATTCCCGGGCGGGCGCCGCTTCCATTTCATCGATCCCGACGGCTACGAGCTGGCGGTGTGGACGGCCGTTACCGACGCTTGAACGGCGTCAGGCCGCCGCCACGCGGCCGCTTCCGGCCAGCGGCAGATCGACATGGAAGCAGGTGCCGCCCCCCGCGCGGTCTTCGAACCACAGTTCCCCGCCGTGCTCGACCAGGATCTGGCGGCTGATCGCCAGGCCCAGTCCCGAGCTGGTCTTGCGGTCCGCGCCGGAATTCGCCTGGGCGAAGCGCTGGAAGATGCGGGCGCGGAAGGCGGCCGGAATCCCCGGGCCGCGGTCGGCGACCGTGATCCGCAGGCCGCGTCCCGCCTGCGCCAGGGTCACGTCGATCGCGCTCTCCGGCGGCGCGAACTTGAGGGCGTTCGACAGCAGGTTCAGCAGGACCTGGGTGATGCGGTCGCGGTCGACCTCGGCCCGTGCCGCGGCCGCCCCCGCGACGCAGTCGCTACACAAGTCGACGCGGGCATCGTGGGCCTGGACCCGCATCGCGCCCAGCGCGTCGTCCACGATCGGCGCCAGGGGCTGGGGCTTGGGATGGGCGGTCAGGCGTCCCGATTCGATCTTTTCCACGTCCAGCATATCGCTTACCAGGCGCACCAGGCGTTCGCAGTGGCGGTGCGCGATCTCGACCAGTTCCTCCACCTCGCCATCGATCGGCCCGGCCGCGCCGCTCTTGAGCAGCGACAGCGACGCGCGCATCGAGGTCAGCGGAGTGCGCAGTTCATGCGAAACGGTGGCCACCAGCTCGTTCTTCATCTGGTCCACGCGCTTTCTCAGCGAGATATCGTGCAGGAAGATGCTGAAGAAGCTGCGCTCGCCGATGCCCGCGATCCCGGCCGTCATCTCGATCGCGAACTCCTCTCCCTGGCGCGTGCGCACGATGCGTTCCACGCGCCGGTTCAGGGCATTGGTATGGCCGGTGGTGCGGAACTCGACGACCGCGCGCCGCAGCGAGTCGTGGTAGCGCTGCGGCAGCACCAGGTCGGCCAGCGGCCGCCCGATCGCCTCGTGGCGGCGCCAGCCGAACATGCGCTCGGCCTGGGTGTTCCAGTCGGTGACCATGCCGTCCAGGTCCATGCCGATGAAGGCGTCGTGGGCGGTCTCGATGATGGTGTTGATGTGCTGGGCGTTCTGCTGGACGATGGCCAGTGCGCTGGCCAGTTCCTGGGTGCGGTCCGCCACCCGCTGTTCCAGCGTGCGGTTCAGTTCTTCCAGCTCGCGCCGGCGCCGCACCAGGTCGGCCAGCAGGGTGTTGAGGGCGCTGGACAGGCTGCGCACCTCGTCGTATGACCGCTCGTCCGGCACCAGCGGCGCGGCCGCACCGTGCCGGATGCGGTCGGCGTGGGCCTGCAGGCTCTTGATCGGATGGGTGATCCAGTTGGCCACCAGTGCGCCGGCGATCGAGAACAGCACCGCCAGGCCGACGCCGGTCCATAGCGCGTACTGGCCCAGCCGCTGCACCGGCGCATAGGCATTGCCCGCTTCCTGGCGCAGCAGCACGGTCCAGCCCAGGCCGGGATAGTCGGCGTGGCCGCGGGTCTGGCTATAGCCCACCAGGTAGTCGCGGCCATCGGCCCAGCGCTCCAGCACATAGCCGACCCCGCGCTTGCCGTGCGCCGCGCGCAGGCTGGCGGTATCGATGGTGGTGCCCTGCAGTTCGGGCGGCCCGAGCAGCACCAGGCCCTGGGTATCGACGATCAGGGCGTCCACCCGGCGCCCTTCCTGGATCGGCTCGATCACCGAGCGCTCGACGTCCTGCGCCCACTGCCACGACAGGTGGGCGCCCAGCACCGCGCGCGGACGCCCGTCCGGCGCCCCGATCGGGAAGGCGACGTCGACGAAGCGCTGCGGTTCGCCATCCACCCGCGGCAGCAGCTTGGCCAGCAGCAGCGCCTCGTGCACGTCGCCGATATGGGTGCCGGCCAGGGCGTTCCTGAACCACGGCCGCGCGCCGACGTTGGCGCCTTCGAGCAGGCCGCGCGCCGCCACCCGCACCTTGCCATCCACGGTGGCGATGCCCAGCCAGCTGTAGTAGCCGTAGCTGCGATGGGCGTCGTCGAGCATGCGGCGCTGCGATTCGAGCGTCGAGTGCGGCCCCAGATCGGCGATGCGGCGCGCCAGCAGGTTGATCTCGCGGTAGCGCTCGTACATGCCGCGGTCGAGCTTGTCGGCGGCCTGCTGGGCCAGTTCGCCCAGGCCGAAGCCGATGCTTTCGCGCACGTGGTCGCGCGCCTGGTTCTGCACCAGGGCGACCAGGATGATCGTGAGGACGCCGCACAGGATCGAGGTGGCGAGCGCCATGTAACCGGCCAGGCCTCGGGGAAGCAGGATGCGGGGAATATTCCGAACAGTTGGCATGCGGTTCGACAGCAATTTGTATGGAATCTGTAACTGTCCGATTTTACGTGAATAGTTGCCCTACGAGAACGCGAAAATACTACTGTTCAATAACTATCGTGGCCTGTCGGCCACACTGGCGCCCCCCGGTTTTCATTCTGGCTAGCAAATAAATACAAGGCGCGCAAGCGACTCTGGTTTATACTGCAACCGCTTTTCGTCGCTATCCGCTGGCGACCGTTTTTTACCCCTTGCCCGACCACTTACCTTCAGACTGATCCGAACCGTGCGCCGCCCCTTGTCCCTGCTGCTGATGCTGTTCCTGCTGCTCACGCAGCAGGCGACGCTGTCGCACGCGGTCGGCCACCTGGCGCCGGCGGCGATCGCCGCTGCGGCGCAAGAGGCAAGCGGCGGCGACACCGAGTTCGCGGATCACGACTGCGAGCTGTGCGTCGCGGCGGCCCAGTTCGCGGCAGCCCTGCCGGCATCGGTCCACGGCCTGGCGCCGGCCACCGCTCCTGCAAGCGTTCCGGCCCTTGGCGCCACGCACACCTTCCAGGCGGCGCCCGCGCTCGCCTTCCACTCGCGCGCTCCCCCACGCGCCTGATCCGTCGCTGCACCTGAAGTCCGCCTGGCGTCGCAACGACACGCCGGCGCGTCCTTTCACTCCGGCCTGACGTGCTGCCGGCGCAGCTGCGCCTGCCGTGCAATGCCGGCCATGCACCGGATATTCACATTATGACGAGCTGCATCCGTCCGCACGCCGCAAGCGGCCGTGCGGGCCTGCGCGCGCCCATCTGATTCGCAACGCCGTTGCCTAACCCGCGGCGTGATTCACGTCCCCCTGACGGGTGGACGGGGCCGCCGCATGCCTTAAGGAAGTCACCATGAAGAAGTCTCAACGCACATCCCTGCTGGGCGTCTGCCTCGGCCTCATGCCCGCCCTGTCGCTGGCCGCCGGGCCCGCGCCCAGCCCCGAGCCCGACAGCACCGTCGTCGTCACGGCCCGCCGCGACGAGGCCGCCCCGCTGGCGGCCACCCCGGTCCAGACGCTGGGGGGCCAGGAACTCGTCCGGCGCCGCATGGGCACGCTGGGCGAGACCCTGGCCGGCCTGCCGGGCGTCCACCTCGACAATTTCGGCGCCGGCGCCGCCCGGCCGGTGATCCGCGGCCAGACCCTGCCGCGCATCGAGGTGCTGAGCGATGGCGCGACACTGTTCGACGTGTCGTCGGTGTCGCCCGACCATGGCATCGCCACCGATCCGCTGCTGCTCGACGCGATCGAAGTCGTGCGCGGGCCGGCCGCCGTGCGCTTCGGCGGCAACGCGACGGGCGGCGCGATCAATTTGATCGACAGCAAGGTGCCGAAACTGGTGCCGGAACGTGGGGTCACCGGCGCCACCGAAGTGCGCTACGGCAGCGGCGATCGGGAGAAGACGGTCGTCGGCCGCGTTACCGCAGGCAGCGGCAACTTCGCCCTGCATGCGGAAGGCGCCAGGCGCAATGCCGGCGAATACGACGTGCCGTCCGCCTTCGGCACTGACCGGCTGCGCGACTCCTTCGCCGACAGCGAGAGCTATAGCGTGGGCGGTTCGTGGATCACGAAGAAGGGATATATCGGAGCAGCCTATACGCGGGTGCGCAACGAATACGGCCTTCCCGGACACAGCCATGCGAATGGCGTCTGCCACTTGCACGGCTATTTCAATCCGGTGCGGGTCGACCTGCATTGCGTGGGCCATGGCAATTACCAGAATCCCCTCGACAATCCCGACTCGGACACCGCCTGGATCAACCTGCGCAGCGACCGCGTGGACGTTCGCGCGGACCATGCCGATCCCCTGCCCGGCTTTTCCAGCGTCAAGTTCCGTGCTTCCCACACGGACTACCAGCACGACGAGATCGACGGCCCCATCCTGTACAGCCGATACACCAACAAAGTCAAGGATGGCCGGCTCGAGCTGACCCACAAGCCCTTGTTCGGGTTTACCGGCACCGTGGGGCTGCAATACACCGACGGCACCTTCGGCGGCCTGAACCTGATCGACCTGCACGTGCCGTCAACCAATTTTTATGGGTTCGACGGGCATACGCATTACGTGACAGAAAACACCGGGCTGTTCCTCAGCGAGCGGCGTGCCTTCGGCGCCGTTGACGTCGAGCTCGCCGTGCGCAAGGACTGGCGCACGGTCAGCGTACCGATTCCGGGGCAGTTCTTCATCCGGGTGCCGGACGAATACATTCCCTCCTATGAACAGTCTTACGGCCCCAACTGGCGGCAAGAGATCGAGGATGGGTCGCGCCAGGGGCACCTCGAGCGCAATCCCGACCGCAAGCATCGTCCCCTTTCCACATCGGTCGGCGCCACCTGGAACCTCGGCAGCGGCTATTCGGCCGCCCTGTCCCTGGCGCGTACCGAGCGGGCGCCGAATATGCGCGAGCTGTTCGCATACGGCAACAACCTCGCCACCAACAGCTATGAAATGGGGCTGCTGGCCGACTGGAGTTTCATCGATCCCATCGTCGAGGCGGCTGGCATCATCCGCGGGGATGTCCTCGAGAAATCGAACGCGGTGAACCTGACTTTCCGCAAGGCCGGCGGCCCGTTCGAATTCGAGGTCGGCATATTCCACCAGGATGTCGACGACTATGTGTACACGCATGCGCTGGAAACCGAGACCCGCAATGGCGTGGCCCATCATTTCCTGCTCTACACCGCGGGAAAGGCGCGCTTCAACGGCATCGACGGCCAGGCCAGCTACCGCCTGACGCCGGCCTCGACGGTGACTGTGTTCGGCGACTATGTACACGCCGAACTCGCCGACGAGAAAGGCTATCTGCCGCGCATCCCGCCGGCGCGCCTCGGCGCCCGCTACCAGGGCGACTGGGGGCCGCTGTCGGCGGGGTTCGAGCTCTACCGCCAGTTCACGCAGGACCGGTTGGCGCCGCTCGAGACCCGCACCGATGGCTACACCATGCTCAACGCGACCCTGGCCTATCGCTTTCCCCACGGCGCCGCGCGCTGGACCGAGGTCTACCTCAGCGGCACCAATCTGACGGACGAGCTGGCGTATAGCCATGCGTCCTTCGTGAAAGCCCGGTCGCCGCTGCGCGGACGCAATATCGTGTTCGGACTGCGTCATCAGTTCTGACGGCCTTCGCGCGCGGCGAAGCCATGGGATCTTGAGGGGAGATACTCCCCCCTCCCGGACCAGGGGACGGCAATACTCCCCTGGGCCATCCTGTGCAAAGGTGAATGCTATTGCTCATCCGTAGCCCACTGCGAAGGAGAAACCTATCGCTCATCCGTTGTGGGGAATCGCTTGATCGACTATCGCTCATCCTTATCGCGCTTGATGATATTAACTAAAATTAATAATTCGCACACCCCCGTTTAAGCCGGCGACGGGCATCATCGAAGGTAGGGAAAAATACGCTCTCAACCTTGTCACCCGGATCCGCCACCATGCCCTCGAACATCCCCTTGCGCCAGCGCCAGCCGGCCGTTGGCGCTGCCCTGCTGGCCGCGCTGCTGCTGTCCGCCTGCGCCAAAGACCCGAAGCCCGCCGCGCCCACCGTTCCGGAGGTGGCCGTATTAACGATGAGCACGTCCAATGTCGCGCTGAACATCGCCCTGCCGGGACGCACCGCGCCCTTCCTGCTGGCCGAGGTGCGGGCGCGCGTCGACGGCATCGTGCAGGAGCGCCGGTTCAGGGAAGGGGCGGACGTGAAACAGGGCGAGCCGCTGTACCTGATCGATCCGGCGCCCTACCGCGCCGCACTGGCCAGCGCCGAGGCCGAGCTGCAGCGGGCCCAGGCCACGCTGGCCAGCAATGCCTCCCTGCTCAAGCGCAACCAGGTGCTGGTCAAGGAAAATGCGGTCAGCAAGCAGGAATTCGAGAACGCCGAAGCGGCGCAGCTGGAAGCCGCGGCCGACGTCGCCGCCGCCCGGGCCGCCGTCGAGACCGCCCGCATCAACCTCGGCTATACCAGCGTGACTGCGCCGATCACCGGCCGCAGCAGCGTCTCGGCCGTGACGCAAGGCGCCTACGTCCAGGGCAGCGCCGCCACCCTGATGACCACCATCCAGCAGATCGACCCGATGTACGTCGACCTGCAGCAGTCGAGCGTCGACGGCTTGGCCCTGCGGCGCGAACTCGCCGCCGGCCGGGTGCGCATGGATGGCGCGCATGCCGCCAAAGTGAGCCTGACGCTGGAAGACGGCAGCACCTATTCGCGCCAGGGCACGCTCGAGTTCTCCGGCGTGACGGTCGACCAGGCCACCGGCGCGGTCACCCTGCGCGCGCGCTTCCCGAATCCCGACAGGCTGCTGTTGCCCGGCATGTTCGTGCGCGCCAGCGTGAGCCAGGGCGTGCGCCAGGCCGTGATGCGGGTGCCGGCGCCGGCCGTCTCGCGCACGCCGCAGGGCACGGCCACCGTGATGGTGGTCGACCGCGAGAACAAGGCCCAGGTGCGCACGGTGCGCACCGGCGCCCTGGTCGACGGCTACTGGTTGATCGACGAGGGCCTGAAGGAAGGCGAGCGGGTGGTTGTGAGCGGCACCCAGAAGCTGCGGCCCGGCACCGTGGTCAGGATCGGCGCGCCGTCGGCGCCGGCCAGCCAGGCTCCCGCGACGCCGGCGCGCCAGGGATAGACGACGATGCCAAAGTTCTTCATCCAGCGCCCGATCTTCGCGATCGTCATCTCGCTGCTCATCATGCTGGCGGGCGGCATCGCCCTGTATAACATGCCGGTCGAGCAGTATCCGCCGGTGTCGCCGCCGTCGGTGCAGATCCAGGCCGACTTCCCCGGCGCCTCGGCCGAGACCATGCAGAACACCGTGATCCAGGTGATCGAGCAGCAGCTGACGGCAATCGACAACCTGCTGTACATGGATTCCTCGAGCGACGATTCGGGCCGCTCGACCACCACCCTGACCTTCGCCGCCGGCACCGATCCCGACATCGCCCAGGTGCAGGTGCAGAACCAGCTGCAGGCGGCGGTGCCGCGCCTGCCCGCCGAGGTGCAACAGACCGGCCTGCGGGTGACCAAGTCGACCAGCGACTTCCTGATGGTGGCCGCCTTCGTGTCGGACGACGACAGCATGACCAAGTTCGACATCGCCAACTACGTGTCGTCGAACATCCAGGATCCGCTCAGCCGCATCTCGGGCGTGGGCAGCATGAACGTGTTCGGCACCCAGTACGCAATGCGGATCTGGCTCGACCCGATCAAGCTGACCGCCTATGCGCTGACGCCGCTCGACGTCAGCAATGCGATCCGGGCCCAGAACGTGCAGGTCTCGGGCGGCCAACTGGGCGGCACACCCGCGGTGCAGGGCCAGTCGGTCAACGCCACCATCACCCAGGCCACGCTGCTGCGCACGCCCGAGGAATTCCAGCGCATCCTGGTCAAGGTCCAGCCGGACGGTTCGAGCGTGCGCGTGGGCGACGTGGCGCGGGTCGCCCTGGGATCGGAGAACTACCACGTCGACGTGCGCTACAACGGCAAGCCGGCGTCTGGCCTGGGCATCCAGCTGGCGCCGGGCGCCAACGCGCTCGACACCGCCGTCGCGGTGCGCGCCCGCCTGACCGAGCTGGGCGAATTCTTCCCGCCGGGCCTGCGCACCGTGTACCCGAACGACGTCACGCCCTTCATCGAGCAATCGATCAGCGGTGTGGTGCACACCCTGATCGAGGGCATCGTGCTGGTGTTCCTGGTCATGTACCTGTTCCTGCAGAACTTCCGCGCCACCCTGATCCCGTCGATCACGGTGCCGGTGGTGCTGCTGGGGACCTTCGGCATCATGTCGGCGCTCGGCTTCACCGTCAATACGCTGTCGATGTTCGGCCTGGTGCTGTCGATCGGCCTGCTGGTGGACGATGCCATCGTGGTGGTCGAGAACGTCGAGCGCGTGATGCACGAAGACGGCCTGGAGCCGAAGGAAGCGACCGTCAAGGCCATGGGCCAGATCACCAGCGCCCTGATCGGCGTGGCGCTGGTGCTGTCGGCGGTGTTCGTCCCGGTGGCCTTCTCGAGCGGCACGGTGGGCGCGATCTACCGCGAATTCTCGCTCACGGTGGTGGCCTCGATGCTGCTGTCGGCCTTCATCGCGCTGACCCTGACGCCGGCGCTGTGCGCCACCATGCTCAAGCCGGTCGACCCCGGCCACCATGAAAAGAAGGGCTTCTTCGGCTGGTTCAACCGCGGTTTCGAGAAGAACCGCGACCGCTACCTGGGCGGCGTGACCCGCATCCTGGGCCGGCGCACGCTGTGGATGGTGGTCTACCTGGCCATGATCGGCATTGTCGCGGCCCTGTTCCTGCGCCTGCCTGGCGGCTTCCTGCCCAAGGAAGACCAGGGCTACATGATCGTGCAGGTCCAGACCTCGGCCGGCACCACCCAGGAAGTCACCGGCCATGTGCTCGACGAGATCAGCAACTACCTGCTGAACGACGAGAAGGCGATGGTCGAGGCGACCATGATCATCAACGGCGCGGCCCAGGGCCAGCGCGGCCAGAACGTGGGCCGCATGTTCGTGCGCTTGCGCAACTGGGACGAGCGCAAGGACGACGCGCTGCACGTGTCGGCGCTGAGCAACCGCATCGCCGCGCGCTACAAGGACCTGCAGAACGCCACGGTGGTGCCGATCGAGCCGCCGTCGATCCGCGGCCTGGGCTCGGCCACCGGTTTCACGATGCAGCTGCAGGACCGCGGCGGCCTGGGACGCGAGGCGCTGGCCGAAGCGCGCGAGCAGCTCCTGGCGCTGGCGGCGAAAGAACCGGCGCTGACCCGGGTGCGCTTCACGGGCCAGTCCGACAATCCGACCTACAAGATCGACATCGACCGCGAGAAGGCGGCCGCGCTGGGGGTCGACCTGACCCTGGTCGACCAGACCTTCTCGAGCGCCTGGGGCTCGCGCTACATCAACAACTTCCTCGACATGGACAACCGCATCAAGCGCGTGTATATCCAGGCCGACGCCCAGTTCAGGATGAATCCGGACGACATCAAGCTGCTCCACGTGCGCAATGCGCAGGGCGACATGGTGCCGTTCTCGAGCTTCGCCAGCGCGCGCTGGTCGTGGGGATCGCCGTCGATGCAGCGCTATAACGGCATCACCTCGGCCGAGATCGTGGGCCAGCCGAGCCCCGGCCACAGCACCGGCGAGGCGATGGCCATCATGACCCGGCTGGCGGCCCAGCTGCCGCAGGGGATCGGCTTCGAATGGAGCGGCATCTCGCTGCAGGAATCGCAGGCCGGAGCCCAGGCGCCGCTGCTGTATGCGCTGTCGATCCTGGTCGTGTTCCTGTGCCTGGCCGCGCTGTACGAAAGCTGGGCGATCCCGATCTCGGTGATCATGGTGGTGCCGATCGGGGTGCTGGGCGCGCTGGGCGCGGCCACCGCCTTCGGCATGGAAAACGACGTGTTCTTCCAGGTCGGCCTGTTGACCACCATCGGCCTGTCGGCCAAGAACGCGATCCTGATCGCCGAGTTCGCGCGCGAGCTGCAGATGCAGGGCCTGGGGCTGGTCGAGGCGGTGATGGAAGCGTCCAAGGTGCGACTGCGGCCGATCATCATGACCTCGATGGCCTTCATCCTGGGCGTGCTGCCGCTGGCGATTTCCAGCGGGGCCGGTTCGGGCAGCCAGAACGCGCTGGGCATCGGCGTCATCGGCGGGATGCTGACGGCGACCTTCCTGGCGACCTTCATGATCCCGCTGTTCTACGTGATCGTCGCCGGCCGCGCCAAGGCGCCGGTGGCGGACCGGGCGCAAGCGGATACAATGCCGGCTTCCCACTGAGACCGCCGTGAAACTGCTACTCGTCGAAGACAATGAACGCGTGGCCCGCTTCGTCAGGAAGGGGCTGACCGAGGCCGGCCATACGGTCGACCACGCCGACAATGGCCGCGACGGCATGTACCATGCCGTCAGCGAGCCCTATGATGCGATCGTCATGGACCGCATGCTGCCGGGCGGGATCGACGGCTTGGGCATCGTCGAAGCCCTGCGCCAGCAGGGCAACCGGGTGCCGATCCTGATCCTCTCGGCGCTGGACGGCGTGGACGACCGCATTCGCGGCCTGCGCGCCGGCGGCGACGACTATCTGACCAAGCCGTTCGCCTTCGGCGAGTTGCTGGCGCGGCTCGACGCCCTGCTGCGCCGCTCGCAGAGCCAGGCTGTGGAGACCGTGATGACGCTGGGCGACCTCTCGGTCGACATGCTGTCGCACCGCGTCACGCGCGCCGGCAAGCCGGTGGCGCTGCAGCCGCGCGAATTCAAGCTGCTCACCTATCTGCTGCGCCATGCCAACCAGGTGGTGACGCGCACCATGCTGCTCGAGAGCGTGTGGGACTACCACTTCGACCCGCAGACCAACGTCATCGACGTCCACATCAGCAAGCTGCGCCAGAAGATCGACGCCGGCTTCGCCACGCCGCTGCTGCGCACGGTGCGCAATGCCGGCTACATGCTGACCGACCAGCCATGAGGCATTCTTGAACCTGCGCCTGCCCGGGTTTTCCGCGCGCACCATCGCGATCGGCTACGCCGTCGTCAGCCTGCTGGTACTGGCCATGTTCGCCGGTCCGCTGTGGTTCGCCTGGCACAAGAACATCGGCGAGGTGCGCACCCAGCTACTCAAGTCCGATGCGCGCCACCTGAGCAACCTGTTCGAGCGCCAGGGCCCGCCGGCGCTGGCGGCGGCGATCGATAGCCAGGTCCATGGCGTCAACGATGGCGTGCGCAAGATCATGCTGCTGGTCGCCCCCGACGGCGCCAAGCTGGCCGGCAACCTGCCGGAGTGGCCCGAGGGCGTGCCGGAACGCGATGGCCTGTGCCAGGTGACGATCCGGGTCGACGACAAGCCGCGCAACGTGGAACTGGTGCGGGTGACGCTGGAAGACGGCTATATGCTTCTGGTGGCCAGCAACCTGGACCGCTTCCAGCAGCTCGAGCGCCTGTTCGCCTATGGCCTGCTGGGCTGCGCGCTGGCGGTGCTGGTGGGCGCGGCGCTGGGTGGGGTGTTGATCCGGCGCGCGCTGCTGGGGCGGGTGCAGCGCATCAGCCAGACCACGGCCTCGATCATCGAGGGCAAGCTGTCGCACCGCCTGGTCGAGCCGTGCGACGGCGACGAGCTGCAGCAGCTGACGCGCACCGTGAACCGCATGCTGGACCAGATCGAGCACCTGGTGACCGGGGTGCAGGACGTGTCGAACGCGATCGCGCACGACCTGCGCACGCCCCTGTCCGAACTGCGCGCGCGGCTCGAGGAGCTGTCGGTGGCGCGTCCCGCGGGCGAAGAGACCTTCGCCGAGATCGACGCCGCGATCGACGACGTCGACCGCGTGATGGGCATCTTCAATGCGCTGCTGCGCCTCGCCGAGATCGACAGCGGCAGCCGGCGCGGGGGCTTCGTCGAGGTCGACCTTGCGGCGCTGGGCGCCGAGGTGACCGAATTCTACGGCCCGGTGGCCGAGCTGAAGGACATCGACCTGGGCTTCGACGCCCCGGAAGACTTGCGGGTCGTGGGCGACCCCGTGCTGCTGGCCCAGGCGCTGGGCAATATGGCCGACAACGCCCTCAAGTTCGCCCCGGTGCGGGGCACGATCGCGATCACCGCGCGCCGCCTGGACGCCGACACGGTGGCGGTGGTGGTGGCCGACAATGGCCCCGGCATCCCGGAGCACGAGCGCACGCGCGTCATCGAGCGCTTCTACCGGGTCGACGCCAGCCGCGGCACGCCGGGCGTGGGCCTGGGCCTGAGCGTGGTCTCGGCCGTGGCGCGCCTGCATGGCGGCGCGCTGACCCTGGAAGACAACCACCCAGGCCTGCGCGCCACCCTGCGCCTGCAGGCCAATCCGGCGGCGCAGGCGCGCTGAGCGCCCGGCCTCATTTGCCGGCGTTGGGCGCGGGCACCGGCCCGGCGCGCTCCATGATCGCCTCGATCGAGCCGCGCGCATCCTTCATCGCCTGCGGCACGTCGACGCCGAGCAGGCGCCCGCCGCGCTTGCGGACGACGCCGTCGACGATCACGGTATCGACATTGGCCGGCGTGGCCGAATAGACGACCAGGGCATAGGGATCGTCCTCGCTGGAGAGGGCCATATTGAGCGCGCCCGGATCGACCAGGATCAGGTCGGCGCGCTTGCCGGGCGTGATCGAACCAATCTGGTCGTCCATGCCGATCGAGCGCGCGGCCTCGATGGTGGCCAGTTCGAGGATGCGGCGCGGCGCGACCGCCGTCTCGGCCTTCCTGGCGCCGGACTCGGTAAGCGCCAGCAGGCGCATATTGGCGAACAGGTCGGCGCTGCCGGCCAGCGCGGTGCCGTCGATGCCCAGGCCGAGGCGGCCCACGTCCTGATAGTCGCTCAGCACGGTGAGACCATAGCCGACCCGCTGCTCGGTGACAGGCGTGAGCGACAGCGCGCTGCCGGCCGCGCGGAACGCGGCCAGTTCGCCAGGCGTGGCGCCAGTGGCATGCACGATCTGCACATCCTTGCCGAGCAGTCCGCTCGCGACCAGCGCGCCATTGCGCTTGCCGCCCGAGTGCACCGACACCGGCAAGCCGAGCGCACGCGCCGCCGCAACCTCGCGCCGCCCGTTCTCCAGCAGGGCTGGCGCCCCCTCACCCACCCCACGCCAGCCAAATCCCAGCGTCACCATCCCCTGCCGCATGCGTCCCGCCACGGCTGCCAGGTGCTCGAGATCGACGCTCTCATGCCCCGGCAAGTCGTCATGCGCCCCATACAACAACCGCGCCCGGATCCCGCTACGCCGCAGCGCCCGTTCCGCCGCATCGAGATGCGCCGGGCTGCGCAGATTATGGAAAAAGTCGACAGTGGTCGTCACCCCCGACGCGAGCGTCTCGAGCGCCCCGAAATAGGTACCAACTTCAATATCGCGCGCCGTATAGTGCCGCCCCAAATGCTTCTTGAGCACAAAATAATCGGTCCGCGCCGTATTGCGAAACTGCCCGCGCGCCGCGCTGAGCCACAGATGATTATGGGTATCGACCAGCCCCGGCATCAAGATCATGCCAGCCGCATCGATCCGCTCCACCCCCGCCGCCTCGAGCCCCCGCCCGACCTCGACGATCCGCCCCTCCCGCACCAGCACATCCGCCCCCCGCCGATCGCCAACTTGGGGATCGAAACTCAGCACATGCGCATTCTGGATCAACAACGCCCCCGCCAGCGTCAACTGCGACCACCCCATCAATACCGCCACCACAAAACCGCACCAAAGCATCCGCATGGCAATTCCCCTATCCCGAATAACCATGCCATTCTACAATCGACTCCCCCTACCCGACGCCACGCACCCACCCATCAATTAGGGTCAGAGTAAAATTGTTTGACAACTTCAGTAAATCAATTACGAATTAAATCTACTCCGACCCTAATTCTTGGGTAATAGCTTGGGATTACCATAGGGTCGGAGTCGAATTAACTGACAACTTGGAAAATTGCTCGATAAATCGACTCTGACCCTCATGGATGAAACCTGATTTTCAGGCCAAATAGTTTCAGCTATAAAACCAAATGAAGCCGGGAATGTGTTTCAATACCCGCAGTGCCAGACTGGCCCAAAAACAAAGAGGGTCAGAGTGAGATGCACCGGAATGGTGGACAGGATTAACGTCACCGCCGCATGGCTGGCCGCAGCCGCGGCGGCAGCGCGCGCCGGCGAGGCGCCGACTGGCGCGGCGGCGGGCGGCGCTACCGGTGCTTCGGCCCCACCCTGTCCGGGGCGAAAGGCCAGCATGCGCAGCAGGGTCATGGTGAAGCCGGCGTATTCGTCCGGCGCCAGCCCGATCTCGTTGCGGCCGTGGACGGCGATCTGGTAGTACAGCTGTACTTCTTGCGGCTCGAAGACGCCGGCCAGGCGCATGATATCGGCCAGCTCGGGCAAGTCTTGCGGCACGGCGCCGGGCACCGACTGCGCCAGCGCGATCCGGTGCAGCAGAGTGCCCAGGTCTTGCAGTGCGCCGTTATAGGACAGGCTGCGGCTGGCCATCTCGTCGGCCACCGCCATCAGGTCGGCGCCGTCCTGCGCCGCCAGCGCATCGAGCAGGCGCACCAGGTAAGACTGGTCGAGCGCGCCGAGCATGCCCTGCACCGCGTCGAGCGTGACCTGGCCGGCCGCATAGGCGATCGCCTGGTCGGTGAGCGACAGCGCATCGCGCATCGAGCCGTGGGCGCCTTGCGCCAGCAGGCGCAGGGCCGGCTGCTCGAAGGTCACGCCCTCTTGCCCCAGGATGTTCTCGAGATGGCCGACGATATGGCCCGGCGGCATCTGCTTGAGGTTGAACTGGAGGCAGCGCGACAGCACCGTGACGGGAATCTTTTGCGGGTCGGTCGTCGCCAGGATGAACTTGACGTGCGGCGGCGGTTCTTCGAGCGTCTTGAGCATCGCGTTGAACGCGTGGTTGGTGAGCATGTGCACCTCGTCGATCATATAGACCTTGAAGCGCGCATTGCTCGGCGCATAGACCGCCTGTTCCAGCAGCTGGGCCATCTCGTCCACGCCGCGGTTGGACGCCGCGTCCATCTCGATATAGTCGACGAAGCGGCCGGCATCGATCGCGCGACAGGCTTCGCACTGGCCGCACGGCTCGGCCGTGATCCCGCCCTGCCCGTCCGGGCCGGTGCAATTGAGCGACTTGGCCAGGATGCGCGACAGGGTGGTCTTGCCGACCCCGCGCGTGCCCGTGAACAGATAGGCGTGGTGCAAGCGCTCCGTGCGCAAGGCATGGCTCAGCGCACGGACGACGTGCTCCTGGCCGACCAGCGTTTCGAAGTTCTTGGGACGGTATTTGCGGGCGAGGACTTGATAGGACATGCCACGATTTTACCGCAGATGAGAGGCGCCGCGAACAAAACGGGGGCATGCACTTGGGCAAACGGCATGGGCAACGTCTGCGATGGACGCGGCTACGCCAGGACCGAACAACGAGAAGAAGGGAGTAACTACAGGGGGGAGAGATAAGAGGCGAGCCTGATCTGCGGCACTTGCGGTGAACGGCTTTGGCTGCTTCGTTCCCGACCTGACCAGGTAAACCATGCCACAATGCGCAGGGGCCCGCCAGCGCTCATTATACCTTAGGGTAAAGCGTTTAGGGAAATGGGCCATCGTCTCCCCAAGCAGCCCGCCAGAACCATTCCGACGCTAGCACCAGCACGTCGTTACCTCCACTGGAGGTAACGACTACCCGCGGAGGCGGGTACCTGAGTTCTTCGCTCAGCCAGCTCGATCAAACGTAGCGTCAGCGCAAGGAAAATCGGGTTCCCGCCTGCGCGGGAACGACGTGCCAAGGGAGGTGGGATAAAACAGGCATGCCGGCTTGCTCGCTCAAATCCCCAACTGCCCCCAGATCTCGTCGATCTTCTTCTTGACCGCCGGCTCCATCACGATCGGGGTGCCCCACTCGCGATTGGTTTCACCGGGCCATTTATTAGTGGCATCGATCCCCATCTTGCTGCCCAGGCCACTGATCGGCGAGGCGAAGTCGAGGTAGTCGATCGGAGTATTGTCGACCATCACCGTGTCGCGGGTCGGGTCGACGCGGGTCGTGATGGCCCAGATCACTTCTTTCCAGTCGCGCACGTCGACGTCTTCGTCGACCACGACGATGAACTTCGTATACATGAACTGGCGCAAGAAACTCCACACGCCGAACATCACCCGCTTGGCGTGGCCGGCGTACTGCTTCTTCATCTGCACTACCGCCATGCGGTAGCTGCAGCCTTCCGGCGGCAGGTAGAAGTCGGTGATTTCGGTGAACTGCTTCTGCAGCAGAGGAATGAAGACTTCGTTGAGCGCCACGCCCAGCACGGCCGGCTCGTCCGGCGGCTTGCCGGTATAGGTCGAGTGATAGATCGGGTCGCGCCGCATCGTGATGCGGTCGATCGTGAACACCGGGAAACTATCCTGTTCATTATAGTAGCCGGTGTGGTCGCCATACGGCCCCTCGAGCGCATGCTCGAAGCCCGACGGGTGGTTTTCATCCGGATGGATATGCCCTTCGAGCACGATCTCGGCCGACGCTGGAACCCTTAATTCACTACCGATGGCCTTGGTCAGCGCCGTGCGGCTGCCACGCAGCAGGCCGGCGAACTGGTATTCGGACAGGGTGTCCGGCACCGGCGTGACGGCGCCCAGGATGGTGGCCGGGTCGGCGCCCAGCGCCACCGCGATCGGATACGGCTGCCCCGGATTGGCCAGCGCGTGCTCGCGGAAATCGAGGGCGCCGCCGCGGTGCGCCAGCCAGCGCATGATCACTTTGTTCGGCCCCAGCACCTGCTGGCGGTAGATGCCCAGGTTCTGGCGCTTCTTGTTCGGCCCCTTGGTGATGACCAGGCCCCAGGTGATCAGGGGCGCGACATCGCCCGGCCAGCAGTGCTGGATCGGCAGGCGGCCGAGGTCGACGTCCTTGCCCTCCCACACGATTTCCTGGCAGGGGGCGCCCTTCACTTCCTTCGGCGCCATGTCCCACACCGCCTTGACGAGCGAGCCCATGCCCATGATGTCCTTGAATCCCTTGGGCGGCTCGGGTTCCTTCAGGCGCGCCAGCACGTGGCCAATCTGGCGCAGCTCGCCCAGGTCGTCGGCGCCCATGCCCAGCGCCACCCGGCGCGGGGTGCCGAACAGGTTGCCGAGGACGGGGATCGTGTGCCCGCTCGGCTGGCTGAACAGCAATGCGGGGCCGGCGGCGCGCAGGGTGCGGTCGCAGACTTCGGTCATTTCGAGGTGGGGCGATACCGGAATGTCAACACGTTTGAGCTCGCCCATGCGTTCGAGCTGGGCCATAAAATCACGCAAGTCTGTATATTTCATCAAGTTTTGTGCATTTCTTCGATTGCAGAACGTAAGTGAGAGGGTGGTGCCAAGTGATTGATTCGTCAAGTGTTTCCATTTGGAAGGCGACCTCATCAGAACCAAAAGTAATAAGGATCGAGCGTGCTAGGGTTGACTTGATATAAGGTCCACCCCTACAATCCGTCCTACTTGATGAGACGGCCTTACCTTTTTTGACACAATTTTAGCTGTTCTCATGCATTCACGGGGTCGGGGCCCCATATGACATTTTAAGGAGTGTTTTCTCTTGGGCGTCTGCCCAAACCCCCGAGACAGTTGTTGAGCCACTGGTCCCTGCCCTCCGGGTTAGCAGCCAGCTGAAGCAAAGCAATGACGGCGTTAGTCGGCCGCGTCGCGGCGACAAACGATTTTCTGATGCACGGCAAAAGTCCATCCACCGTATCGCTCCGAGCGAGACGACGGGATCCTTTTTGCCGCGACAAGGGGAAAATTCGATGTTTCATCGTTTGGTCACGAGCGCAAGGCTCGTGCAATCCATGGCGAGCCAGCCAATCACGTGGTCTTCCGTGAGCAAAACGGCAAGCGGACTCTTGAAAACCGCACGCACTACCCTGACCGTGTTCGGTCTGACCGCAGTCGCCATGCTGGCGCTGCTGTATACCAATGACAGTTTCGCCAAGCGCGTCTCTGAGATGCTGCATCCGCAGCCAGTCACCGTCGCCGCCGTACCGGTGGCGCCTGTCGTCGCGTCGACGCCGAAGGCCGTGGTCGAGGCGGTTGCCGTCGAAACGACGCACTTGCGCGATTCGCATGCGATGCTGGGAGATAGCAAGCAGCAGCAGTACGTGACCAAGTGGCTGTCCAAGCGTTATCGCGTAGCCGGCGACGCCGCCAATATGCTGGTCTCGACCGCTTATCTGACGGCGCATGAGCTCAAGCTCGACCCACTGCTGATCCTGGCCGTGATGGCGATCGAATCGGGCCTGAACCCGTTCGCCGAAAGCGCGATGGGCGCCAAGGGCCTGATGCAGGTCATGGCAAAGGTCCATCACGACAAGTTCGAGGACGTCGGAGGCCCGCAGGCGGCCCTGAATCCGGTCGCCAACATCCGTGTCGGCGCCCTGATCCTGAAGGATTACGTCAAGCGCACCGGTTCGATCGAAGGCGGCCTGAAGACCTATGTCGGCGCGGCCGACCTGGAAACCGATTCGGGCTACGGCAACAAGGTGCTGGCCGAGTACAAGCTGCTCAAGAAAGTCTCGAAAGGCCAGAACGTTCCCGTGCGCACCCCGCGCGTGGCGCCGGCGCCAGCCACGATCATGACCGCCAAGCAGACCGAGACCGACACGGCCAAGCCTGAGGCGAAGCCGATGCAGGAGACCACCACCGTGTCCACTACCGGCGCGAAGGTGCCGAACGTGGAGCCGCTGGCAGGGCTGTAATCGTCGCGAGGAAGTCCTTAAGCCACCGCTGCGGCGGTGGCTTTCTTGCATGTGCGCGCACCACTACATATATATAGACACGGAAACCGCCCAACAAAAAAGCCACCGGCTCGCGCACGGTGGCTTTTTTATTGCAACTGAACCCGCCGATCAACGACGCTCGTTCGCCGCCACTTCGTCCGGCCGCAGCTTCGACGCCAGCTTGTCCAGCACGCCATTGACGTACTTGTGCCCATCGATCCCGCCGAACGACTTGGTCAATTCGACCGCCTCGTTGATCACGACCCGGTACGGGATCTCGGGATGATTCTTCAGCTCGTAGGCGCCCAGCAGCAGCACCGCGTGCTCGATCGGCGACAGCTCGCCGATGGCGCGGTCGATCAGCGGGGCGATCGCCTCGCGCAGCTCGATCGAGGTGCTGATCGCGCCATTGAGCAGCGCCGAGAAGAACTCGCTGTCGGCCTTGTCGAAACCGTGGGCGCCGCGGATATTGGTCGCCACGACCCGTGCCGATTCATTATTCAGCAGCCATTGATACAGACCCTGGAGCGCGAACTCGCGCGCGCGGTGGCGCGGCGTGCGGTTCTTGCTGGGGTTGGCGTGCGTGCTCTTGTCAGTCATTGTGTTCTTGCCTTTACTGTTATTCGTCCTCTGGCACCAGCTCGTCCAGCGCCATCAGGAGGTTGGCCATCTCGACCGCGACGCGCGCGGCGTCGCCGCCCTTCTCGGCCATGCGGACTTCGGCCTGCTCGTCGTTCTCGGTGGTCAGGATCGCGTTGGCGATCGGAATGCCGTAGTCGAGGCCGATGCGGGTGATGCCGGCGCCCGATTCGTTCGACACCAGCTCGAAGTGGTAGGTTTCGCCGCGGATTACGGCGCCCAGCGCGATCAGCGCGTCGAACTGTTCGGTGACGGCCATGCGCTGCAGCGCCAGCGGCACTTCGAGCGCACCCGGCACGGTCACGTGCAGGATGTCTTCGTCGGCCACGCCCAGGCGCTTGAGTTCGGCCAGGCAGGACGACAGCAGGCCGTGGCCGACGTCGGCGTTGAAACGGGCCTGCACGATACCGATGCGCAGGTCTTCGCCCTGCAGATTGCTTTCAAAAGTTCCTACCGTCATGGCTGACCTCTTTGTATTCCGTGTTGGTTGATTGGGTGCTTCAGGCTTCGGGACGCGGCACGTAGCCCGTGACTTCCAGGTCGAAACCGGTCATCGACGGCATCTTGCGCGGATTGGCCAGCAGCTGCATCTTGCCCACGCCCAGGGCGCGCAGGATCTGGGCGCCGATGCCGTAGGTGCGCAAGTCCATCGACGCGGCGCGGGCGCCAGCGCGGTTCGCCTTGCCGTCCTGCGGCGCCAGTTGGGCGAACAGTTGATCGGCGCTTTCGCCGCAATTGAGCAGCACGATCACGCCGGCGTCGCTGGCCTTGATGGTCTTCATGGCCGACGCCATGTCCCAGGAGTGGGTGGTGGCGCGGTTCTCGAGCAGGTCGAGGATCGACACCGGCTGGTGCACGCGCACCAGCGCTTCTTTCTCGGGCGACAGCTCGCCATGGACCAGGGCCAGGTGGGCCGAGCCGCTCGGCGCGTCGCGGAAGGCGACCAGCTGGAATTCGCCGGCCTCGGTCGAGAGCGTGCGCTCGGCAACGCGCTCGACCAGGCATTCGTTCTGGCTGCGGTAGTGGATCAGGTCGGCGATGGTGCCGATCTTGAGGTTGTGTTCTTTGGCGAACTCGACCAGGTCGGGCAGGCGCGCCATGGTGCCGTCTTCCTTGATGATCTCGCAGATCACCGAGGCCGGGGTCAGGCCCGCCATGTGGGTCAGGTCGCAACCCGCTTCGGTATGCCCGGCGCGCATCAGGACGCCGCCCTTCTGGGCGCGCAGCGGGAAGATATGGCCCGGCTGCACCAGGTCGTCCGGGGTCGTGCCCTTGTTCACCGCCACCTGGATGGTGCGCGCGCGGTCGGCCGCCGAGATGCCGGTGGTGACGCCTTCGGCCGCTTCGATCGACACGGTAAAGTTGGTGCCGAACGAGGTGCCGTTACGGGATGTCATCATCGGCAGCGCCAGGCGGTCGCAGATTTCTTCGGACAGGGTCAGGCAGACCAGGCCGCGCGCATGGCGGATCATGAAGTTGATCGCCTCGGGCGTGACGAAGTCGGCTGCAAGCACGAGGTCGCCTTCGTTCTCGCGATCTTCTTCGTCGACCAGGATGACCATGCGGCCGGCACGAAGTTCGGCAACGATGTCCTCGGTGCTGGAAATAGACATACGGGATTCCTTGAAACGGGAGGGTTATGCGTAATCCGCTATTTTAATGGATTTACAGACGTTCAACCGCATTCCCCCCTTGCCTATCCCCAAATCGGCAGCACAGCCACGCCGGGACGTCAACCAGCGTTACGATTGAGCAACAACTAATGATTTTGCGGCTTTAAATTGCTAAGCTCAATGTTTTTGCGTGCAGCACCGCACTGTGCCCGGGCCAAGCTGGATTATGATAATGACATCTTTGCCGCATTCGTCGAGGCGATGCTGCTGTAATTTTTCGGAGTCGCCATGCCGGTAGTCCTCCCAATCGGTCATCGAGACGCCGCATACTGCGGCAGGCGTCGCTGATGGCTACGATCCTGATCGTCGATGACCGTCCCAGCAACCGCAGCTACCTGTCGGCCCTGCTCGGCTATACCGACCACCGGATGCTCGAGGCCGAGGACGGCGCCCAGGCGCTGGCCATCACGCGCGCCGAACGGCCCGACCTGATCATCACCGACATCCTGATGCCGACCATGGACGGCTACGAGTTCGTCCAGCAGTTGCGCGCCGATCCCGCGCTGCGCGCGACCCGCGTCATCTTCTTCTCGGCCGTGTATTCGGAGCGCGAGACGCTGGCGATGGCGGCGCGCTGCGGCGTGACCACGGTGCTGGGCAAACCGGCCGAGCCGCAACGCATCCTCGAAGCCGTCGCCGCCGAGCTGGGCGTGGCGCGCGGGGCGCCGGCGCCCAGCCTGCCGCTGGACGAAGAGCGCGACCTGCCGTTCGACCTCTGCGCGCGCCTGTCCGAACTCGAACGCATGTGCATGATGCTGGTGGGCGAGCGCCGCGTCGAGGCCCTGGCCTGCGCCTTCGTCGACGCCGCGCGGCGCGTGCTCAATGCCGACTGCGTCGCCCTGTGCCTGCTGGCCAGCACCGAACGCACGGTGCGCCACCTGTGCACGCACGGTGTCGACGGCGGCCTGCTCGAAGACTATGCGCTGCGCGAGAAGGAACTGCCCGGCGTGCTGCTGCGCGCCCGCGCGCCGCTGCGCCTGGATGGCGACGACGCCCTGCTGGCCACCCTGCCCCAGCACCACCCGGAAGTCGGCCACCTGCTCGGCCTGCAGGTGCACGACCTGCAGCATCCGCTCGGCTGGCTGTATTGCACCCGGCGCGTCGGCGCGGCGCCGTTCTCGGACGAGGAAGAACGCTGGGCCACGGCGCTGGCGGCCCAGCTGGCGGTGGCCTATGAAAACCTGAACCTGTACGAAGTCGTGCAGCGCCATGCGGCCCAGTTGCAGCTCGAGGCCATCGCGCGCGCCGACACCGACGCCGCCCTGCGCGACAGCGAGCACCGGCTGGAACTGGCGCGCCAGGTGTTCGACAGCACGCAGGAGGCGATCCTGATGACCGACGCCGACGCGCGCATCGTGGCCGTCAATCCGGCCTTCGAAGAGATCACCGGCTTCCTCGAATCCGAGGTGGTCGGCCGCAGCCCCTCGATGCTGCGCTCGGGCCGCCACGATCCCGGCTTCTACCGCGCGATGTGGGAGTGCCTGGAAAAGGACGGCCAGTGGCGCGGCGAGGTCTGGAACCGCCGCAAGAACGGCGAGATCTACCCCGAGCGCACCAGCCTGAGCGTGGTGCGCAACGACGCCGGCGAGATCACCGCCTATGTCTCGGTGTCGACCGACCTGTCGGCCCTGAAGGCGGCCCACCACCAGCTCGATTTCCTGGCCAACCACGACGCACTGACCCTGCTGCCGAACCGCTCGCTGTTCAACGACCGCATGCAGCAGGCGCTGGCCGCGGCGCGCCAGGACGCCAGCCAGGTGGCCCTGCTGCTGTTCAACGTCGACCGCCTGTCGCGCATCAACGATAGCCTCGGCCACGCGGCCGGCGACGCCGTGCTGCGCGAAGTCGCGCGCCGCGCCAGCGAGGTGGCCGGCCCGACCGACACCGTGGCGCGCCTGTCGGGCGACGAATTCGTGCTGCTCCTGACCAGCTTCGACGACACCGACGACGTGATCTACACGGCCCAGCGCCTGATCGACGCCATGTCCCAGCCACACCCGGTGGATGGGCACGACGTGGTGGTCACCGGCAGCATCGGGATCAGCGTCTACCCGCGCGACGGCGACGCACCGGGCGACCTGCTCAAGGCGGCCGACGCCGCGCTGACCCACGTGAAGGATTCGGGCCGCAACGGCTTCCGGTTCTTCAAGGGCGAGATGAACGCCGAGGCGCTGCGCTGGCTGGCGCTGGAAACGCGCCTGCGGCGCGCGATCGAGCGCGACGAACTGTCGCTGCACTACCAGCCGCAGGTCTCGCTGACCGATGGCCGCGTGGTCGGCATGGAAGCCCTGCTGCGCTGGCGCAGCGAAGAAATCGGCCCGGTCTCGCCCGCCGACTTCATCCCTCTGGCCGAGGACACGGGCCTGATCCACCCGATCGGCGAATGGGTGATCCGCCAGGCCTGCCGCCAGAACAAGGCCTGGCAAGACGCCGGCCTGGCGCCGGTGCGGGTCGCGGTGAATGTTTCGGCCAGCCAGTTCAAGGCCGGCACCGTGGCGCAAGTCGTGCGCGCCGCCCTGCAGGACAGTGGCCTGGCCCCGCGCTGGCTCGAGGTCGAACTGACCGAGAGCGTGATGCTGGGCGACAGCGCGGCGGCCGAGGCGCAAATGGCCGAACTGCGCGCGCTGGGGGTATCGCTGTCGCTGGACGACTTCGGCACCGGCTACTCGTCGCTCGGCTACCTGTCGCGCTTCCCGCTCGACAAACTCAAGATCGACCAGACCTTCGTGCGCAATATCGCCACCGAACAGCGCAGCGCCGCCATCGCCCAGGCCACCATTGCCCTGGCCCAGGGCCTGTCGCTGGCGGTGGTCGCCGAAGGGGTGGAAACGGTCGGCCAGCGCGATTTTCTCGGCTCCCTCGGCTGTGACGTATTGCAGGGCTATCTGTACGGGCGGCCGATGCCGGCCGACGAGATGGCCCGGCTGCTGGCGACGGGGCGGGTGGTCCTTTAGGCCAATCTTAAGCTCAGCCGTGCCCGCCCTTGCGCCATGTAGAATGCAATCAACAAGTCATCCGGAAACTACTGAATGAGCAACAACTTCACGCGCGGCCTGCCCTTGCTGGTATTGGCCGCGGCCCTGGGACTGTCCCCGCTGGCGCATGGCGCGCCGCAGGCAGGCCAGGCGCAGGAGCAGTTACCAGCGCTGCAGATGGATGCGCCGATCCCGGTCGGCCCGCAGGTCAAGGTCGGCAAGCTCGATAACGGCCTGACCTATTACATCCAGCGCAATGCGCGCCCCGAACGCAAGCTCGAACTGCGCCTGGTGGTCAAGGCCGGCTCGATCCTCGAAGACGAAGACCAGCGCGGCCTGGCCCACTTCGTCGAGCACATGGCCTTCAACGGCACCACCAACTTCCGCAAGCACGAGCTGGTGTCCTACCTGCAGTCGATCGGCGTGGGCTTCGGCGCCGACCTGAACGCGTACACCTCGTTCGACGAGACCGTCTACATCCTCCCCATCCCGACCGACAAGCCCGAGAACGTGACCAAGGCGTTCCAGGTGCTCGAGGACTGGGCCCACGGCGTGCGCTTCGACGACGACGCGATCGAGAAGGAACGCGGCATCGTGCTGGAAGAGCTCCGCCTGGGCAAGGGCGCTTCGGACCGCATGGGCAAGCAGATCTATCCGCGCCTGTTCAATGGCTCGAAGTATGCCGAACGGCTGCCGATCGGCCGTGAAGACGTGTTAAGGAATTTCAAGCCCGACGCCCTGAAGCGCTTCTACCGCGACTGGTACCGCCCCGACCTGATGGCGGTGGTGGTGGTCGGCGACGTCGATCCGGCGCGCGCCGAGCGCCTGGTGAAGCAGCATTTTGCGCGCCTGAAAAACCCGGCCAATCCGCGCCCGCGCGAGTACGCCACGATTCCCGCGCGCGCCGACACCGAGGCGCTGGTCGTGACGGACCCGGAAGCCAATGGCAACGCGGTATTGATCCGCTATCCGGTGCAGCCAGTGCGCGAACTGGGCACCATCGGCGCCTACCGCGAAGAGCTGGTGCAGTCGCTGTTCGGCACCATGCTCAACCAGCGCCTGGCGGAACTGTCGCAGTTGCCGGACGCGCCCTACCTGGGCGCCAGCAGCTCGCTGGGCAAGCTGACCCCGCGCTACCATTCGTACAATTCGTCGGCCGCCATCGGCCCGCGCGGCGCCCTGCCGGCGATCGCGGCACTGGTCCAGGAAAACGAGCGCGCGCGCCAGCACGGCTTCGGCGAACAGGAACTCGAGCGGGCCAAGAAGAACCTGATGCGCAGCTACGAGCAGGCCTGGCTCGAGCGCGCCAAGAGCGATTCGGGCAGCTACGCCGCCGAATACATCCGCAACTTCCTGCAGGACGAAGCCATTCCCGGCATCGAGACCGAGTACCGCTATGTGCAGCAGCTGGTGCCGGGCATTTCGCTCGACGAGATGAATGGCTATGCGCGCCGCACCATCCCGGCGGATTCGGGCAAGCTGGTGCTGTACACCGGCGTCGGCAAGCCGAATGCGCCCGACGCCCCGACCGGCGAGCAACTGCTGGCGGCGGTCAGCGAGGCCGCGCGCAAGCCGGTCGAACGGCAGGACGAAAAACTGCTGGCGACGCGCCTGATGGAGCGGCCGGCGCAGCCGGGCAAGATCACGTCGGAGCAGCACGACAAGGCGCTGGGCCTGACCCGCCTGACCCTGTCGAACGGCGTCAAGGTGATCCTGAAGCCCACGGACTTCCGCAACGACCAGGTGATGCTGAGCGCGGCCCGTCCGGGCGGCCAGAGCCTGTTCCCCGACCAGGACATCCTCAACGCGCGCTTCTCGAACGCGATCGTGGCCAGCATGGGCACGCGCGATTTCACCCCGCTCGACATGCGCAAGATCCTGGCCGGCAAGGCGGCCACCGTGACCGTAGGCCTGGGCAGCTATACCGACGTGATCGCGGGCGCCTCGGGCGCCACCGACGTCGAGACCATGCTGCAGCTGCTGTGGCTGAAGTTCGCCGAGGTGCGCCGCGACGAGGATTTGTTCCACGCCTATATCGACAAGCAGGCCGAGATCGCGCGCAACCAGAGCAGCCTGCCGGGCCGCTACTTCAACGACGCGCTGGTCTCGGCGCTGTACAACAACCACCCGCGGGCGCCGCGCACGCTGGACGCCGCCGAATACGCCAGGATCGACCTCGATCGCAGCATCGACATCTTCCGCCAGCGCTTCTCGAGCGCCAAGGACCTGACTTTCATTTTGGTCGGCAGCTTCGACGAACAGAAGATCCGGCCGCTGCTGGCGACCTATCTCGGCACCCTGCCGACGCCGGACATCCCGGTCGCCTTCCGCGACGTCGGCCTGCGCCCGGCGACCGGCATCGTCAAGCGCGAGGTGCGCAGCGGCTCCGAGCCGAAGAGCACGATCGCGCTCAACTTCACCGGCCCGGCCGAGTTCTCGGACGCCGAGCAGCTGCGCCTGTCGGCGCTGATCGAAGTGACGAACCTGCGCATCATCGAGGTGCTGCGTGAAAAGATGGCGATGATCTATGGCGGCGGCGCCAGCGGCACGCTGAGCAAGATCCCGTACGGGAACTACTCGGTCGGCATCAGCCTGCCGACCGGGCCGGAACACGTGGACAAGGTGATCGCCGCGACCTTCGCCGAGATCGCGCGGCTACAGGAAAAAGGCCCGGACGCGGCCGAACTGGACAAGGTGAAGACCGGCTGGATCCAGAACCACCGGCGCTCGCTGCGCGAGAATGGCTACTGGGTGGCGAACCTGCAGTCGGCGCTGACCGAAGGGACCGATCCGGCCGCGATTCTTTCCGTCGAAAAGCAGGTGCAGGCCCTGACGGCCGACGACATCAAGGCGGCGGCGCGGCGCTATTTCGACACGAAGAATTATGTGCAGGTGGTGCTCAATCCCGAGACGCAGGCCGCGGCCAAGGTGGCCAAGGCTGCCGGCAAGCCGGCGACCGGTTCTTGAGGCGAACCGCGATCAGTTTCAGCGCGCCGCCGACAGCATGCGCTCGACGTAGCGCGCGATCAGGTCGATCTCGAGGTTGACCTTCGCACCGGCCTTCAGGTGCTTGAGCGTGGTGACCTCGATCGTGTGCGGGATCAGGTTGATCGAGAAGCGGCACACCTTGTCGCCGTCGGCTTCCAGGTCGGCCACGCGGTTGACGGTCAGCGACACGCCATTGACCACCACCGAGCCTTTATAGGCCAAGAACTTGCCCAGCTCGTGGGGCGCGTCGATCACCAGCTCGAACGACTCGCCAACCGGCTCGAAGCTGTGCACCACGCCCAGGCCATCGACGTGGCCAGAGACCAGGTGGCCGCCCAGGCGTTCGGCCAGGGTCAGCGCCTTTTCCAGGTTCACTTCGCCGGTTTTTTCAAGGCCCACCGTTTTGTTCAAGCTCTCCCGCGAGACGTCGACCGTGAACGCCTTGTCGGTTTTCTCGACCACGGTCATGCAGGCGCCGTTGATGGCGATCGAGTCGCCCAGGGCGACGTCGAGCAGCGGCAACGGGCCGGCATCGACGACCAGGCGCACGCCGGCGTCCAGGCCACCGGCCAGCGGCGCGACGGAAGTGATGTTGCCGACGGCGGCGACGATTCCAGTAAACATAGTAATTCCTTCGTGTTGATGTCTTGTTCGGGGGTCAGGCGGCCGGTTCGACGAACCTGGCCAGGATGCGCAGGTCGTCGCCCACGCGCGCCACGTCGTGGAAGCGCAGCTGGCGGCGCTCGCCCAGTCGCTCGAGCGCGGGCAGGTCGAACATGCCCTGTCCCGGCCCGATGAGGCTTGGCGCCAGGTAGGCCAGCAATTCGTCGACGCAGCCTTCGCGCACCATCGAGGCGTTCAGCTTCGAACCCGCCTCGACGTGCACTTCATTGATCTCGCGCCGGCCCAGCTCGCGCATCAGGGCCGGCAGGTCGACCTTGCCATTGGCGTTCGGCAGCATGATCACTTCGTGGCCGGCGGCCTGCAAGGCGGCCGATTTGTCCTGGTGGTCGACGGCCGCCACGATCCAGCACGGCTCGCCCTGCAGGATGCGGGCATTCACATCGATGTCGAGGCGGCTGTCGACGATCACGCGGCGCGGCTGCAAGGGCGTGTCGATGCCGCGCACGGTCAGTTGCGGATCGTCGGCCTTGACGGTGCCGATGCCGGTGACGATCGCGCCGGCGCGGGCACGCCAGGCGTGGCCGTCGGCGCGCGCCGCTTCGCCGGTGATCCACTGGCTCTCGCCATTGGTGAGGGCCGTGGCGCCGTCCAGGCTCGCCGCGACCTTCAGGCGCACCCACGGCAGGCCGCGCACCATGCGCGAGAAGAAGCCGATATTCAGTTCTTGCGCGGCCTCGGCCAGCACGCCGGCCTTGACCTCGATGCCGGCGGCCTCCAGCTGGGCCAGGCCGCGGCCGGCCACCAGCGGATTCGGGTCGACCATGGCCGCCACCACCCGCCCCAGGCCGGCCCGCACCAGGGCATCGGAACACGGCGGCGTGCGGCCGTGGTGGCTGCACGGCTCCAGCGTGACGTAGGCGGTGGCGCCGCGCACGTCGTTGCCGCGCGCCGCGGCGTCGCGCAGCGCCTGGATCTCTGCATGGGCCTGGCCGGCGGGCTGGGTGTGGCCGGCGCCGATCACGATGCCGTCCCTGACGATCACGCAACCGATGCGCGGATTCGGCGCGGTGATGTACATGCCGCGCGCCGCCCAGTCCAGGGCCAGGGCCATGCCGTCGGTATCGTTCAGAATCAGTTCGCTGTACGCGCTCGTGTCCGTACTCATGCGGGTAGTTACCTTGTTTCAGGGCGGCGCCGCGGCGCCGTCGCACCCGTCTTCGCGGGCGGGATTGCACAGGCGCGCACGCCCGAGCATATTGATTTTAATACGGCGCACCTGTCCGCCGTGGAATAGCGACAGCGTGCCGAGGCGCGAGGCGGCGCCGTTGGTGTCGCTGCAGCTGCGTCCCGCGCCATTGTAGGCGATGTACTGCGGCGGCGCAGGGCTGGTGAAGGAATAGCTGACCTGCAAGCCTTCCGGCAGAGGCGCGTGCACGGCCAGGATTTCGTCGTCTTCGCCCGGGCGGCGGTCGTTGTCGCGGTCGACGTAGACGGTCCAGCCGCGCGACCAGTCGCGGCCCGCCTCGTCGTTGGGCGTGAGCTTGACCCGCTCGTTGCGCGCGATCGCCTGCGAACGGGTGAGCAGGATCGCGCCGTGCAGGTCGCCGGAGGCCGTGCGCAACTGCTGGCCGCGCAGCAGCTGGTGCAGATTGGGGGCGGCCACCGCCGCCGTCACCGCGACCATGCCCAGGACGACCACCAGCTCGGCCAGGGACAGGCCGGCGCAACGGCGCCGCTGTATTGCCAACTTCATGGCCAACAGCGTGGAGAGGGCCCGCTGGCCGTTTGCCGGCCGGTGCTGTCGAGCGTGAGTGTGCCGCAGTCAGGGTCGACGAATCCGGTGTCGACATTGGCCGTTCCGGGCCGGGCGCGCAATTCGATGCAGTGGGCGATGTCCTGGCCTGGGCAGGCATAACCATCCAGCTCGTAGGCGCTGGCGGCGGCGCTGCTGCCGCTCCAGGCCGGGAACGGACCGGCATCGCCGCTATCGCCATCCTCCGCCTCGATCGAGAACGCCAGGTAGGTATGGTGCAGGGCCCGGTGCTGTTCCTGGCGCTGCATCGTGTCCAGCAGCGCGAGCTGGGCTTCCAGTCGGCGCGCCTTGGCCATCTGGCGCGCATACGAGGGATAGGCGGTCGCCGCCAGGATGCCGAGGATGGCCAGCACGGCCAGCAACTCGACCAGCGTGAACCCGTGAGCGCGCCGTGTCATCGCCTGCCCTCCCCTGTCGTGGCGGTCGCCCCGGCGGCGGCCACCGTCTCGCTCCAGTCGCCCAGTTCGCGCCAGCCGACGCGCCGGCCCGGCAGGCCGCCCGGCGGCTTGCGGTAATAGGCCTGCAGCGCGGCGTGGGTACCGGGCAGGCTGCCGGCGCCGCGCGCCACGATCCGGTACAGCCGGCCTTCCGGCGATTCCGGCATCAATTCGATCAGGTAACGCGGCGCCTCGATGGGCAGCGCGCCTTCGCCCTCCGGCAGCATCGCCCCGGTGACGCTGCCGAACGCCAGCGCGGGCCCATCGTCGCCGGCCAGCAAGGCCGGCACCTGGTCCGGATCGGCCGCGAGCGCGCACAGACCCTGGTAGGGCCGGCCGCCGCCACAGCCGGCGACGAAGGCGTCGGCGCTGCCGCCGGCGATGGCGTTGGCGCGCGCCGAACCTGGCTCCGCGCCGCCTTCGATGTCGCGTTCGGCGTCCAGCAGCGCGGCGTCGGCCATCTGCAGCGCCAGCAGGCGGTCGCGTTCATGGGCGGCGGCGCGCGCGCCTTGCAGGGCGCCGCGGGTCGAGGCGATGCCGGTCATCAGCACCGCCAGCATCAGGATCAGGGCGGTCAGGAGCGCAATGCCGTCTTGCCGCTGCCGGCGCGGTGCTGGATACGAAGTCGCCATGCGCGCCTCACCTGGGATCAGGCGCCACCGGCAAAGCGACGGTCACGCCATACACCTTGCGCAGGCGGCGTCCGCGCCCATCGCTTGATTCGTCCAGCGTCGCCGCGTCCAGCCGCGTGCCAAGGTCGCCAGCGGCATAGGTGGCGCCGTGATCCGGCCCGAACAGGTCATACACCACCGCCTGCTGCGCGCCAGGATCGAGGCGCGGGCCGTGCAGCAGCAGCGCCACCCGCACCAGCGCCACCCGCTTCCAGTGCGTGCGCTTGCGCAGGTCGGCGGCCTGTTCGTCGGGCGTGGCGCCGGCCAGCACCAGCGCCGCATCGAGCGCCGCGATACCGGTCGCGTTCAGGTAACGCTCCGGGACGCCGTCGCCATCGGCATCCAGCCCATACAGCACCTGGAAACCGTCCACCCGCCCCGCCACCGCGTCCGACGACCAGTTGGTCGCGCCGCGGTACTTGCAGCGCAATTCGGCCTCGCCCTGGGCATTGCGCGCGACATAGAAGATGCTCCAGCCCTCCTCGTTGCGGTGCACCGGAAATCCGGCGCAATCGAGGGTCGCGCCATCGCCAGCGGGCGGTGCGCCGCTGCCGGGAAAGCGCAGGGCCAGCACGTCGCTGCCGTTGACTTCGTCGGGCAAGGGGCCGTCGATCCCGGGCACGGTGCGCGCGAGCGAGTGGGCATCGAGGCCCGCAATTCTCGCCGGCGCCGCCGGATCGGGCGCCGGATGCGCCGCCCAGTCGACGTGCGCCGCGAGCCGGATCGCGCGCGCCAGCGCATCGACGGCGTAGCGGCCGCCGTCGTCCATCTCGACCGAGTCCGTGACGGCGACATGCGCGCGCACGCTGCCGATCAGGAGCGCACCGGCCGCCAGCAGCACTGCCAGGCCGAGCGCCATCGCCACCATCAGCTCTGCGATCGTCAGGCCGGCCTGCCGTGTGCGAGAACGAACAATGCTCATCGCGCCACCAGCAGCACGTGAGCCGGCGCGTCGCCCGTGCCGTCCCAGCCGATCTTGATCGCCAGCGGCGCCCCCGCATCCCCACTGCACCCCCAGCGATAGCGGCCGTGCTCGGCGCTCCATGGCGCGTCGTCGCGACAGACGGCGATGCGCCCGCCCGGAAAACCGCGGTGCAGCGCCAGCCTCATCTCGTGCAGGTCGAAAGCCGCCAGCGCCAGCGGATCGCAGGCGCCCACGCCGAAGCAGGTGGCGCCACCCGCGGGCGGGCCATGGACGGCCGCGTCGTAGTCGAGCGCAAGATAGGGGTTGGCGCCGTCGGGCAGCCCGGCCACGTGGGCATTGGCCTGCATGCGCGCGGCCAGCGATGATGCCAGCTGGGCCGCCTCGGAACCCAGCGCCGCCTGCTGGCGCGTGCGCAGGGCGGCCAGTTGCGCGGCGCCGGCGCCGAGCACGCCGACGGCCAGCACGAACAAGGCCACCAGGACTTCGATCAGGGTGAAACCGCGCGCCTGCATATGACACCTCCGCTCACGCTGTGCGAGCAGAGAAGTTATCAGCCAGGGTGCATACCGCGCATGCGTCGGCGCAAGCGTGCGCCGGACGTAAAACGGAACTTGGAAGCGTGCTTAGTTGTCGAGCTTGCGCTGGTGGCCGACTTCGGCCAGCGCCGCCTGGAAGGAATCCAGGTCCTCGAAATTCTTGTAGACGGAGGCGAAGCGGATATACGCGATCTTGTCGAGGCGCTTGAGCTCTTCCATCACCAGCTCGCCCACATACACGCTGGCGACTTCGCGCCGGCCGCTGGTGAGCAGCTTTTCCTCGATCGAGGCGACGGCGGCGTCGATGGCCTCGGCCGCCACCGGGCGCTTGCGCAGCGCCAGCATCAGGCTGCCGCGCAGCTTGCTCGATGCGAATTCGGTGCGGCTGCCATTCTTCTTGACGATGATGGGCATCGACAGTTCGATGCGCTCATAGGTCGTGAAGCGCTTGTCGCACTTGCCGCAGCGGCGCCGGCGCCGGATGGCATCCCCTTCCTCGGATACGCGGGTATCGAGGACTTGCGTTTCTTCATGCTGGCAAAAGGGACATTTCATGGCGCCGGGGCTGCAGGTACAACATTGATACCGAGCGGGCCGGCGAACCGGCCCGCGTACATCGTAAAAATTAACGGGCGTAGACCGGGTACTTGTCGGTCAGCTTCTTGACTTCGCCCTTCACGCGCTCGATGGTCGCGGCGTCGTGCGGGTTGTCCAGCACGTCGGCGATCAGGTTGCCCACGGTGACCGCGTCTTCTTCCTTGAAGCCACGGGTGGTGAAGGCCGGGCTGCCCAGGCGGATGCCCGAGGTGACGAACGGTTTCTGTGGGTCGTTCGGGATGCCGTTCTTGTTGCAGGTCATGTGGGCCTGGCCCAGGATCGCTTCGGCTTCCTTGCCGGTCAGGCCCTTGGCGCGCAGGTCCACCAGCATCACGTGCGATTCGGTACGGCCCGACACGATGCGCAGGCCGCGCGCGATCAGGGTTTCAGCCAGTGCCTTGGCGTTCTTCACGACCTGCTGCTGATAGGTCTTGAACTCCGGCGACAGCGCTTCCTTGAACGCGACGGCTTTACCGGCGATCACGTGCATCAGCGGACCGCCCTGGATGCCGGGGAAGATCGCCGAGTTGATGGCTTTTTCGTGCTCGGCCTTCATCAGGATGATGCCACCGCGCGGGCCGCGCAGCGATTTGTGGGTGGTCGAGGTCACGAAGTCGGCGTGCGGCACCGGGTTCGGGTATTCGCCGGCGGCGATCAGGCCGGCGTAGTGGGCCATGTCGACCATGAAGTAGGCGCCGACATCCTTGGCCACCTTGGCGATGCGCTCGAAGTCGATACGCAGCGCGAATGCCGATGCGCCGGCGATGATCATCTTCGGCTTGTGCTCGTGTGCCTGTTTTTCCAGCGCTTCGTAGTCGATGTCTTCTTCAGGGGTCAGGCCGTACGAGACGACGTTGAACCATTTGCCCGACATGTTCAGCGACATGCCGTGGGTCAGGTGGCCGCCTTCGGCCAGCGACATGCCCATGATGGTGTCGCCCGGCTTGAGCATGGCGAAGAACACGCCCTGGTTGGCTTGCGAGCCCGAATTCGGCTGGACGTTGGCGGCTTCGGCGCCGAACAGTTCCTTGAGGCGGTCGATCGCCAGTTGTTCGGCGACGTCGACGTATTCGCAACCGCCATAGTAGCGCTTGCCTGGATAGCCTTCGGCGTACTTGTTGGTCAGCTGCGAGCCCTGCGCTTCCATCACGGCCGGCGAGGTGTAGTTCTCGGAGGCGATCAGCTCGATGTGGTCTTGCTGGCGAACGTTTTCTTTTTGGATTGCATCCCACAGTTCCGGGTCGATATTGGCGAGCGTATGGTCTTTGGCAAACATGTAAAACTCCAATCGATAGTATTCCAGGCAACTGATCGTGCCGAATCGGGTGCGGGAGCGGGCCGTATGGACGGGCGCAGGCAACCGCGATCGACGCGTACCGGTTGATGGCTGCCCAGGCGAACGGCGTATGGCGTCTCACATTCCCCGGTGGTTGCCCACCTTAGCCGCGCCGCGCATCCTGATGGTGCGCGCACGCGGTGTTTCGCCAGTTACGTGAGACGTAAGGACTCCAAATTGTACTGAACTCCCCATCGTAGGGCAAGGAAACCGCTGTCCAGGCGGCAAGCCGGGGCCGAATGGGGGCGCGCCAGCGGACCCATGGTCGTTTCGGCTACAATTTTATGGTTCGGCAGCGCGCTTCGCCTCTCCCGCCTGCCACCCTGTCGCCCATCCCAAGGACCCAATATGATCGTCTTCATCACCGGCGCATCGGCCGGCTTCGGCGCCGAAATGGCGCGCACCTTCGTCTCGCATGGCCACCGCGTCGTGCTGGCCGCCCGCCGCACCGACCGCATCGCCGGCCTGGCCGCCGAACTGGGCGAGGCCGCCCTGGCAGTCACGCTGGACGTCACCAGCCGCGCCTCGATCGAGGCCGCCCTGTCCGGCCTGCCGCCCGAATGGCGGCCGATCGACGTGCTGGTCAATAATGCCGGCCTGGCCCTGAACACGGCCCCGGCCCACGAGGTGCCGCTGGAAGACTGGGACACCATGATCGCGACCAATTGCCAGGGTCTGGTGACGATGACCCGCTCGGTGCTGCCCGACATGGTCGCGCGCGGCAGCGGCCTGGTGATCAATATCGGTTCGGTGGCCGGTCACTACCCTTACCCGGGTGGCAATGTGTATGGCGCCACCAAGGCCTTCGTCGAGCAGTTCACGCTGAACCTGCGCGCCGACCTGGTCGGCACTGGCGTGCGCGCGACCAATATCGCGCCAGGACTGTGCGGTGGTACTGAATTCTCGAGTGTGCGCTTCAAGGGCGACGACGCGGCGGCGGCCAAAGTGTACGAGAACACGCAGCCGCTGACGGCCAAGGATATTGCCGACACCGCCTACTGGATTGCGACCCTGCCACCGCATGTCAATGTGAACAGTATCGAACTGATGCCCACTTGCCAGGGCTTCTCGCCATTTAACGTCAAGCGCACCTGATGTGGGGAGGACCGCTTGCGGTCCCTCCGATTGGTAATGGATCGGCGATGCACCAATCATTTGTGAGAAAGTGTTACAGTGATTGGTCTTTTAACCACGTTTCAAGTCTACTACTGCTCAAAAGCACGATCTCGTGCCATCAGTACGTAAAACTTTTCCGCTCACAAGGTACGGCAGCGTACATATTAAAGTGGAAAGTCGCGTAAAATATTTCCCGTTTTCATTTATTTCGGCAACAAAGAATGCCTTCAGTATTTAACTGGCCAGTCAGGGTGTATTACGAGGATACCGACGCCGGCGGCATTGTCTTTTATGCCAACTATCTGAAATTCTTTGAGCGGGCCCGTACCGAATGGCTGCGCGCCCTTGGGGTGCAGCAGCAGGAACTGCTCGACCAGGACCGGACCGCCTTCGTCGTCAAGAATGTGACTCTCGATTACCATGCCGCCGCGCGCCTCGACGACGAGTTGTCCATCCTGACCAGCGTGGAAAAACTGGGGCGCGCCTCAGTGCAGTTCAAGCAGGAAGCATGGCGCGGCGACGTGCTGCTGAATACCGCCAGCGTGAAGGTCGGCTGCGTGGACGTCGAATCCATGCGCCCCCGTTCCCTGCCCGACCACGTGGCTGCTAAAATGCGTGCCGCCTGAATATTTACACAATTAAGCTTACGATGACCGCAACCCACGACCTTTCGTTTGTCTCGCTGATCGCCAACGCCCACGTGCTGGTGCAATTGATCATGGCCTTGCTGTTGCTGCTGTCGATCGTGAGCTGGACCTATATTTTCCGCAAAGTATTTGCAATTCGCGCCGCCCGGGCACAAACCGAGCAGTTCGAACGCAGCTTCTGGGCCGGCGGCAACCTGCACACCCTGCACCAGAGCGCCAGCAGCCAGCGCGACCAGAGCGGCCCCCTGGCCCGCATCTTCGAAGCCGGCATGGGCGAGTTCATCAAGGGCAAGCAGGCCTCGCGCGAAGCGCTGGACATGAATTCGGTGCTCGACGGCGCCCGCCGCGCCATGCGCGCCTCGTTCCAGCGTGAACTCGATTCGCTCGACACCCACCTGAACTTCCTGGCCTCGGTCGGTTCGGTCTCGCCCTATATCGGCCTGCTGGGCACCGTGTGGGGCATCATGAACTCGTTCCGCGGCCTGGCCAGCGTCGAGCAAGCCACCCTGGCGGTGGTCGCGCCCGGCATCGCCGAAGCGCTGATCGCCACCGCGATCGGCCTGTTCGCCGCGATCCCGGCTGTGGTGGCGTACAACCGCTTCACCCACGACATCGACCGCCTGGCGAACCGCTTCGAAAGCTTCGTCGAGGAATTCTCGAACATCCTCCAGCGCCAGTCGCGCTGATCACCAAGGAACCGGGAGAGCATCGGGATGGCATTTTCCAGCAGCATGCGCGGTGGACGTCGCCGCAAGTTCAAGTCCGAGATCAACGTCGTGCCGTATATCGACGTGATGCTGGTGCTGCTCATCATTTTCATGGCGGTACCGGCCAATGAGGCGCCGAGCGTCGTCAACCTGCCGCGCGCCGAGAAATCGGCGCTGCCGCCGGATACCTATATCCAGATTTCGATCGAGCCGGGCAACAAGCTGTCGATCGGCGTTCACGGCAAGGTCAAGGTGGCCCAGGATGAGGTGGCCGACCGCTCCGCCCTGCTGCAACGCCTGCGCGCCTTGCACGAAGAAAATCCGGAATTCCCGGTCCTGATCGCAGGCGACCGCGACAGTAAGTACGACGACGTGATCCAGCTGATTTCGGAAGCCAAGAAGATGGGCATCAACCGGGTCGGCCTGGCCACCCAGTGACGCCGACGTTATGACCGCACCGAAGCCAGCCAACACCGGCACGCCCTACCACGTGCCGCCTGAACCGAAACCCCTGCCATCGTTCCTGCTGGCAGTGGCGGTGCACGCGGCGCTGCTGGCCTTCCTGGCGATCGGCGTGAGCTGGCAAAAGGTCAATCCGGTCTCGGTCGAGGCCGAGGTGTGGGATATGTCGGTGCAGACGGCCGCGGCGCCCGAGTTGCCGCCCGAGCCGGCGCCGGAACCCGAACCGGAGCCGGAGCCCGCGCCGGAACCGCCGCCACCTCCTCCACCGGAGCCGGTGGTGGAACGTCCTGCGCCGACGCCGGATCCGGACATCGCGCTGCGCGAGGAAAAGAAACGCAAGGAAGAAGAAGCGAAGAAATCTGCTGCCGAAGAGAAGAAGCGCAAGGAAGCCGAGGAGCGCAAGCGCGAGGAAGCCGAGCAGAAGAAGCGCGACGAAGCGGAACAGAAAAAGCGCGACGAGGCCGAGAAAAAGAAACTCGAGGAAGCCGAGCGTAAGAAGAAGGAACTTGCCGAGAAGAAAAAGGCCGACGCCGCCGCCGCTGAGAAGAAGAAAAAAGCCGACGCTGCCGCAAAGGCCGAGGCCGCTAAGCTGGAGAAGTTCCGCAATGAAGAGTTGAAACGCATGGCCGGCGCCATGGGCAGCACCGGCACCGCCGCGAAATCGACGGGTCCGCGCAGCGATGGCGGCTATATCGCCGCGATCACGGCCGCGATCAAGAGCGCGACGGCCTATCCGGGCAACACGGATGTGGCGGGCAATCCGCGCGCCACGTTCCGGGTCGAACAGTTGCCAACCGGCGAAATCATGTCGGTTCGACTGGTAAAAAGCAGCGGTGTGCCAGAATTTGACAGAGCAGTGGAAAATGGTATCAAGAAAGCATCTCCGCTGCCCAAGAAGAAGGACGGGACCGTGGAGCGTACGCTTGACGTGAATTTCTCGATGAAAGATTACGATTGATTCGGTTCGAACCAGTTTTACTAGAGACACCATGAAAAAACTTCACATTTTGCTGTTCAGCGTCTCCCTGGCGATGGGAACGGCAGCCAATGCGCAGATCCAGATCGAAATTGCCGGCGTCGGCAGCAACCAGATCCCGGTGGCCATCGCCGCCTTCGCCGACGAATCCGTCGCCCCCGATAAAGTCTCGGCCGTGATCCGCGCCGACCTCGAGCGCAGCGGCGTGTTCAGGGTGATCGACGCCGGCCAGGTGATCAGCGACGCCGACGCCGGCCAGGTCAACCTGGGCGCGTTCAAGGCCAGCGGCGCCGATGCGCTGGTGGTCGGCAGCGTGGCGCGCCAGCCGGACGGCCGCTTCGCGATCCGCTACAAGCTGCTCGACACGGTAAAGGGCGGCGAGATCTCGCAGCTGGGCGGCGAAGTGCAGCCGCGCTACACCCGCCTGCAGGCGCACCGCATCGCCGACGACGTCTATGAAAAGCTGACCGGCGTGCGCGGCATCTTCTCGACCCGCATCGCCTATGTGAAGGAAGACCGCGCGGCCAACCGCTACGCGCTGGCCGTGGCCGACGCCGACGGCGAGAACGAAATCATCGCGACCCAGGGCAAGGAACCGATCATCTCGCCGGCCTGGTCGCCGGACGGCCTCAAGGTCGCCTATGTGTCGATGGAAAACCGCAAGCCGGTAGTCTACCTGCAAGACCTGATGACCGGCCGCCGCAACGTGATCTCTAACCAGAAGGGCAACAACTCGGCCCCGACCTGGTCCCCGGACGGCTCAACCCTGGCCGTGGCGCTGTCGCAGGACGGCAATACCGAAATCTACTCGGTCAATTCGAGCGGCAGCGGCCATCGCCGCCTGACCAACAACCCGGCCATCGACACCGAGCCGCAATACTCGGCCGACGGCCAGACCATTTATTTCACGAGCGACCGCAGCGGCGGTCCGCAAATCTACAAGATGAGCGCCTCGGGCGGCAACGCTACCCGCGTGACGTTCAATGGCAACTACAACATCAGCCCACGCGTGTCGTCCGACGGCAAGACGCTGGCCTGGATTTCGCAGCGCGGCGGCGCTTTCTCCTTATATGCGATGGACCTGGCAAGCGGCCGGGAACTTCGCCTGGCCGATGGGGCCACCGAACCGAGTTTTTCGCCTAACGGCAAGTACATCATGTATGCAACCAAGGGCGGCGGGCGCGTCTCGCTTGCAGTGGTGTCTGTGGATGGACGGGTCAAGCAACGCTTGACGACCAAAGCGGGAAACATTCGGGAGCCCAGCTGGGGTCCTTTCATGAAGTAAGAAGTAAAACCTTAACCAGAACAGGAGAAAATCCATGCGCAACTTCAAGAGTCTCGCTTTCATCGCTTCCGCTGCAGCCTTGCTGGCCGCTTGCTCGTCGCCAACTAAACTGGAAGAAACCCCAGTCGTTGAAAAATCGCCAGAGCCAGCAGCACCAGTGGCTGACGCTCGTGACATCCGTCCAGTGGAAACCGGCACCGTCGATCCACTGAACGATCCAAAAGGCGTCCTGGCCAACCGTAGCGTCTACTTCGACTACGACAGCTTCGTGGTCCGCGCCGACGGCCAGCCAGTGGTCCAGAACCACTCGGGCTACCTGACCAAGAACACCTCGCGTAAAGTCCTGATCCAAGGCAACACCGACGAACGCGGCGGCACCGAGTACAACCTGGCCCTGGGCCAGAAGCGTGCCGAAGCCGTCCGTCGCTCGATGGCGTCGCTGGGCGTGTCGGAAGGCCAGATGGAAGCCGTCTCGCTGGGCGAAGAAAAGCCGAAAGCCACCGGCAGCAACGAAGAAGCCTGGGCTGAAAACCGCCGCGCCGACATCGTGTACCAGTAATCAATACGGCTGACTCAGCCGATTGACAGGGGGCGGGACGCAGTGCAGACTGCTACCCGCCCCGTTTTATCTCAGCAACCGGTTTAGAAAGAGCAACGCTTATGATCAAACTGTCTCCGTCCCGCCTCGCCTGCCTCGTCCTGGCCCTGTGGATGCCGCTGCATGCCGTGGCCGGCCCGTTCGACGACGACGAAGCGCGCAAGGCCATCCTGGACCTGCGCACCAAGGTCGACAACATCACGCGCGACCTGAGCGCGCGCATCGACGGCAAATCGGACAAGACGGTCCAGATCGAGATGCTCAACCAGCACGAGCAGACGATGCGCGAGATCGCGCGCCTGCGCGGCCAGATCGAGGTGCTGCAGAACGAAGTGACCAAGGCCCAGGAAAGCCAGCGCCAGCTGTACGCCGACCTCGACGCGCGCCTGAAACGCATGGAGCCGCGCCAGGAAATGATCGACGGCCAGGCCGCCGAAGTGATGCCAACCGAAAAAGCCGCCTACGAGGCCGCCACCGCCCTGTTCCAGTCGGGCGACTACAAGGGCGCTTCCACCGCGCTGCAGGAATTCGTAAAAGCCTATCCGCAGTCGGCCTATGCGTCGAACGCGCAATACTGGCTGGGCAATACCTTTTATGCGCTGGGCGACTACAAGAAGGCCATCGCGGCCCAGCAGGTCGTGACCACCACTTACGCCAACAGCGCCAAGGTGCCGGACGCCATGCTGAACATCGCCAGCAGCTACGCCCTGCTGAAGGACAACAAGAACGCCAAGAAGTCGCTGCAGACGCTGGTGTCCAAATATCCGGACTCGAGCGCGGCGCAGACGGCGCGCGACCGGTTGGCGTCGCTCAAGTAAGACGTTGGGCAGGCTCGGCAATTGACAGGCACTGGGCCGTGCCCTATAATCTCGCTTCTTCGGGTCGTTAGCTCAGTTGGTAGAGCAGCGGACTTTTAATCCGTTGGTCGCGTGTTCGAGCCACGCACGGCCTACCAAAGATTCAGAAAACGCCAGCCTTCGGGCTGGCGTTTTTGTTTTCAGCCTATCATTCACGCTACCGCATCCAAGGACGACCGCGCCATGACCTACGAAGATTTTCTTGACGAAGTAACGACCCTGCTCACCGAGATCTACAACCTCGACGACGAAGCCGCCATCAAGCTGGTGGTCGACGCCCAGGCCGCCGACTACTTCGTCACCCACGACGACAAGGAAGAACTGCGCACCGTCGCCCAGGCCAAGCTGGACGCGGTCGCGCTGTACGAAGCCAAGCAGAACCGCAACCAGACGCAGCGCAAGCAGCAGCAGCGCCAGGTGCAAAAGAAAAAGACGCCCTGAGCTTCCCCTGGCAGGCGTTCAAGCCGCTTCCACGGCCGGATGCGCCTGCTTGCGATACAGGAACTCCAGCACCGCCTTCCGATGCTCGGTATAACGCGCATCCTGCGCCAGCGCCACCCGGTCGCGCGGCCGCGCCAGGTCGACCTCGACGATCTCGCCGATGGTCGCCGCCGGCCCGTTGGTGAGCATGACGATCCGGTCCGACAGCAGCACCGCTTCGTCGACGTCGTGGGTCACCATCACCACCGTCGAGCGGGTGGCGGCGACGATCTTGAGCAACTCGTCCTGCAGGTGCGCCCGGGTCAGCGCGTCGAGCGCACCGAACGGCTCGTCCATCAACAGCACCTTTGGCTCCATCGCAAGCGCCCGCGCGATGCCGACGCGCTGCTTCATGCCGCCCGAGATCTCGTGCGGCCGCTTGCCCTCGGCACTCGTCAGGCCGACCAGGGCCAGCGCCGCCATGGTCCGCTCGCGCAGTTGCGCACGGTTCTCGGTCGCCCCGAATACCCGCTCCACACCCAGGTGGATGTTCTCGTAGCAGGTCAGCCACGGCAGCAGCGAGTGGTTCTGGAACACCACCGCCCGCTCCGGCGACGGCCCGGCGATTTCGCGGTTGGCGCACAGCAGCACGCCTGCCGTGGGTTTCAGCAGCCCGGCGATCAGGTTCAGCAGGGTCGACTTGCCGCAGCCAGAGTGGCCGATCAGCGTGATGAATTCGCCCTTGCGCACCGCGAGATCGATTCCCTGCAAGGCCTGGAACACGCCCTTCTTGGTGTGGAACGCCATTTCCACGCCGCCGATGTCGATGAATTTCGATTGAAGCTCGTCCATGATCGCGTTCCTCTCAGTTGGCCACTTGTTCGTGCGTCAGCGCCCGCGCCAGCGCCACCAGCGCCTGCTCCAGCAGCAGCCCCACCACGCCGATCACGACGATGGCGATGATGATGTTGGCGACGTTCAGGTTGTTCCACTCGTCCCACACCCAGAAACCGATGCCCACGCCGCCGGTCAGCATCTCGGCCGCCACGATCACCAGCCAGGCGGTGCCGATGGCAAGGCGCACGCCGGTCAGGATGTAGGGCAGCGCCGAGGGCAGCAGGATCCTGGTCAGGACCTTCCACTCCGACAGGTTCAGCACCCGCGCCACGTTCATGTAGTCCTGCGGCACGCGCTGCACGCCGACCGCGGTATTGATGATCATCGGCCAGATCGAGCAGATGAAGATCGACCAGATCGCCGCCGGGTCGGCCGACTTGAATACCAGCAGGCCGATCGGCAGCCAGGCCAGCGGCGACACGGGTTTCAGCAGGCTGACGATCGGCCCGAACATGCCGTTCACGAATTTCACCCGGCCGATGATGAAGCCCAAGGGAATGCCGACCAGCGCCGCCAGCCCGAAGCCCAGCGCCACCCGCTTGAGCGAAGCCAGCACGTTCCAGCCGATGCCCTGGTCGTTCGGGCTGTTGTAGTAGAACGGATCGGCGAACAGCGTCATCGCCTGCTGGAAGGTCACCACTGGCGATGGGAAGGCCTCGTTGCGGGTCGCGATCAGCTGCCAGGCCAGCACCACCAGCGCCAGGCCGACGAAGGGGGGCAGCACCAGGTTCACTGCCCTGGCCAACGGCTGTCCGCGACGCGCGATGGCGACCGGCTTGCGCGCGGGAGGCGGGGCGCTGCCCGCGTCGGCGGCAACCGGGAAGTTGACCACGGTCGCACCACCGGTTGGCGGCGCAGGCAATTCGGATTTCAGGATAGCGTTCATGGCGTTTCCTTATGCAAGCGAGAGAAAAGAGTCAGGCCCTGACCTTGAACGAGGCGGCATAGGCTTTCGGGTCCTTGCCGTCCCAGACCGCGCCGTCCATCAGCTTCGAACTGCGCATCGGGCTGGCGGGGAGCGGCGCCTTGGCCAGCGTGGCCGCTTCCTTGTACAGCGCGACCTGGTTGACCTTCGAGGCGACGGCCAGGTAATCCGGATCCTGCTTCAGCAAGCCCCAGCGCCGATGCTGGGTCATGAACCACATGCCGTCCGACAGATAGGGGAAGTTGACCGCGCCGTCGCTGTAGAACTTCATGGCGTGCGGGTCGTCCCAGGTCTTGCCCAGTCCATTCTGGTAGCGCCCCATGATGCGCTGGTCGATCGCGTCCTTGCTGGTGTTGACGTACGACTTGGCGGCGATGACCTCGGCCATCCTGTTCTTGTTGGCCATCGAGGCGTCGATCCAGCGGCCGGCTTCCAGGATCGCGGCCATCATGGCGCGGCAGGTGTTCGGGTGCTTGTTCGCGAACTCCAGGGTCGAGCCCAGCACCTTCTCGGGATGGTCGCGCCAGATGTCCTGGGTGGTGATCGCGGTGATGCCGATGCCGTCCATGATCGCGCGGTGGCCCCAGGGTTCGCCCACGCAGAAGCCGTCCATGTTCCCGACCCGCATATTGGCCACCATCTGCGGCGGCGGCACGGTGATGACTTTCGCTTCCTTCATCGGATCGATGCCATTGGCCGCCAGCCAGTAGTACAGCCACATCGCGTGGGTGCCGGTCGGGAAGGTCTGGGCGAAGGTGAATTCGCGCTTCTCGGTGCGCATTACCTTGGCCAGCGACTGGCCGTCGACCGCGCCCTTGCCCGCCAGCTGCTTCGACAGCGTGATCGCCTGGCCGTTGTTGTTCAGGCCCATCAGCACCGCCATGTCCTTGCGCTGGCCGCCGATGCCCATCTGGACGCCATACAGCAGGCCGTACAGCACGTGGGCCGCGTCCAGGTCGCCATTGGCCAACTTGTCGCGCACGCCGGCCCACGAGGCTTCCTTGCTCAGCACGAACTTGACGCCGTACTTCTTGTCGAAGCCCAGCACCGACGCCATCACCACCGAGGCGCAATCGGTCAGCGGAATGAAGCCGATCCTGATCTCGGTCTTCTCCGGCTTGTCCGAACCCGCCGCCCACACGCCGCCCGTTGCCAGTCCCATCAAGCTCCCTCCCGCGACCAGCCCTGCTCCATGAATGACTTTCCTGCGCATGACGTCGACTGCGGCATCCACCGGCAAGGCGCTCTTCGATTCAAGCTGCTGTTTTTTCATCGCGAATCCCAAATGTGATCAGGCAAAAAAAAAGACGCGTACCCGACATGAACGCATTCATGTCCAGGTAGACGTCGTTGTCTCGGTGGGCATCGCCTTCGTTGGCGGCACACGCAGCGCTCCATTGCGCTAATGCACAATACGCAATGTTTATGCCAGCTGATCACGCAGAGTGAAACGCCTGCCGCCCACGCGCCAGGCGCACCGTGCGATGGCGCAAACGCCGCACCGCGATTGCGCAGTGCATCATTTTGGCACCCTCAAAACAGCCCTTGCGAAAGATCAATCAGAACGGCCTTCTACTACCGTTCGGCGCATGCTAGGATCAAGCGTTGCCTTACGAAAATACCAGTTGCGTCAATCGTGCGCCCCTTGTCTATACGTGGCATACATGTAAAATAAATAACGTCAGCAACGCAGCCGGCCTTGAAGGGCCACTGGGTTTGCGGGCACCGAATTCGACGCTTTGTACTGGCATCCGCATGTCACGCCGCATCCTTAGCATTATCTGTCGCCCGCCCCACCTAAGCCTGCGCTCCTGCACGGCGACCGACGCGACAGCGCGGCACAGTTGCCGGTCGGCTTACTCGCCTTCCTGAAGCGCAACGCGCGCCCGAACGGCGACATCCCATCGTATTCCGCCCGGCTCGCGCCGGCCACTCATACTATTTATTCGCCGATTCCGCCAGGGACGGCACTGGAGCCATTCATGAACACCGAACACACCGAACGCCACCACTCCCCGATCCACGCCGCGACCGCCGTCGACCGCAGCAATCCGCGCGCGCCGAAACGCGATATCGCGAAGGACATCGTCTCGAGCAGCCGTCGCCTGCGCACCCGCATCGGCGTCATCGCCGCCGCCTGCATCGGCCTGACCGCGCTGCTGGTCGCCTTCGAATAAACCGTGCCGGCTGGAACCGCCCAGGTTGTCGCACCGATCACGGCTGGGCTATACTGCCCCGTATCGTCTTCCGCCGGGATCGCATGCAGTTCCAGTCCATACGCCGCCAGTTAGCCAGCGCACCGCTCTGCCGGGTGCTGGCCTGCCTGTGCGCGCTGATCCTGGCCCTGCAACTCGTGGGCGCCTCGTTCCACGACCATGACCTGTCCGAGCACCTGCCCGACTGCGTCAGCTGCCACGTCGCGTCCCACTCCACCGCCGATCTTCCCGCGGTATCGCCAGAACTGCTGGCGGTCTTCCTCGTCATCGCCTACGTCCTCGCACGCCTGCCGCGCCCCGCGCCGGTCGTCCTGCGCCGCTACCTGATTCCATCCCGCCAGGCGCCTCCGCGCCACTGATCCGTCCCTGCATTCCCTGCAGGCCGGCGCGCGCCGGTCCGCAGGCGCGCCTGCGCGTTCGCGCCAGGCGTGCACCCCGCATGCGTTGCCGCCGGCCGTCCCGGTGCGCGGCTACGCCATGCCCCTGCTCCAGCAACACCCAGTAAAGGACCACGATGACCATGAATTCCCCTGCCCTGGAAGCGAACGGCGTGACCGTCGCTTACCAGCCCCAGTCCACGCCCGTGCTGCGCGACCTGTCCCTGCGCGTCGCGCGCGGCGAGATCTATGCCCTGTTAGGGGGCAACGGCGCCGGCAAGTCGACCACCATGAACACCTTACTCGGCTTCACCGTGCCAACTGCCGGAAGCGTGCGCGTGTGCGGCATCGACGTCGCTGCGGACCCGCTGGCCGCGCGTGGCCAGCTGGCCTATGTGCCCGAGAACGTCGCGCTGTACGACCACCTCGACGCGGTCGAGAACATCGAATACTTCCTGCGCCTGAGCGGCAGCGCCTGGACCGCCGCAACTATCGACGAGGCGCTGGACGCCGTGCGCCTCGATCCCGCGGCCCGCCGGCGCCGCCTGGGCGGCTATTCGAAAGGCATGCGCCAGAAGGTCGCGATCGCGCTGGCCGTGGCGCGCCAGGTGCCGGTGCTGCTGCTGGACGAACCCACCACCGGCCTCGATCCGCAGGCCACCAGCGAATTCAACGCCCTGCTGCAGGGCCTGCGCGCACGCGGCAGCGCAATCTTCATGGTCACCCACGACCTGCTGGGGGCGGCCGAGGTGGCCGACCGCATCGGCTTCCTGGAGCGCGGCCACATCAGCCACGAAGTGACCGCCAGCGGCGCCGAGCGTTACGATGTGCGCGACCTGTACCGGCGCTATGCCGGCGCATCGCGCGTGGCGGAGGCGGCATGAGCGCCAGCTTGACGCAAGCGCTGCCCGCCATCGCCCGCGGCGAATGGCGCGCCATGCTGCGCAACCAGGTCGCGGTGGCGGCCGGCATCCTGATGCTGGCGCTGACGCTGGCCGCGATCCTGGTCAGCCAAGAACGCCTGGGCGCGGTCAACGCCGAACGCGCGCGCTTCCAAAGCACGGCCGACGAGCAGTGGCACAACCAGCCCGACCGCCACCCGCACCGCGTGGTGCACTACGGGCACTACGTGTTCCGCCCGCTGAGCCCCCTCGCCTTCTTCGACTTCGGCGTCGATCCGTTCACCGGCAACACGCTGTTCCTGGAGGGGCACCGCCAGAACAGCGCCAACTTCAGCGACGCCGGCCAATCGTCGGTGCTGCTGCGCTTCGGCCAGTTGACGCCAGCCTTCGTGCTGCAGGTGCTGACGCCCCTGCTGATCGTGTTCCTGGCCTTTGGCAGCGTGGCGCGCGAGCGCGAGCGGGGACAGTTGCGGCTGCAGATCGTGCAGGGCATCCCGGGCGCGACGCTCCTGCTCGGCAAGCTGGCGGCGCATGCCGGCGTGGCCCTGCTGCTCGGCGCACCCGCCTTCATCGCCCTGGTCGCCATCGCGGCGATGCATCCGGCGGTCGCGCTGGAAGCGCTGACGATGCTGGCCGGGTATGCGCTCTACCTGCTGCTGTGGGTGGCGGCCGCGGTGCTGGTGTCGAGCAGCCTGCCGCGTGCGCGCGACGCCCTGCTGGCGCTGGTGGCCTGCTGGATCGTCACAGCGATCCTGCTGCCGCGTGTGATGCCCGACTTCGCCGCCGACGACGTCGGCCGGCCGAGCCGCATCGAGACCGAGGTCGCGATCCACGAACGCCTGGCGGCGATCGGCGACAGCCACAACCCGAACGACCCGTATTTCAACGCCTTCCGTGCACGCACCCTGGAAAAATACGGCGTGCAGCGGGTCGAGGACCTGCCGGTGAATTATGGCGGGCTGTTGATGGCCGAAGGCGAGCGCATGACCAGTGAACTGTTCGACGAATTCATGCGCGCCGACTTCGCACGCCAGCGCCAGGAAAACGCCATCGTGCATTCGGCCAGCCTGTTCAGCCCCGTGATCGCGCTGCGCCGCATGTCGACCGCGCTGGCCGGCACCAATCTCGACAGCCACGCGCGCTTTCTGGTCGAGGGCGAACGATACCGCTACGCCTTCGTCCAGGCGCTCAACGGCCTGCACGCCAACGTCGTCTCGCCGCAGGGCGCGGGCGACGAGCGCATCGACAAGGCCCACTGGGACGAGACGCCGCGCTTCGGCTACCCGCCCGCGCCGTACGCCGAGGTCGCGCAGCGCCACGCCTGGCCGGCCTTCGCCGTGCTGGGCGGCTGGCTGCTGGCCCTGTGTTTCGCCGGCCAACTGATCGCCAAACGCCTGGAAAGGAAGGCCAAATGAAAACCCTCATCATCGAATTGCGCCAGGTGCTGCACTCGCGGCTGGCGGTCGGCGCCGTACTGCTGCTGGCGGGGCTGGCGGCCCTGTCGGTATGGACCGGCCTGCAAGCCGTCGGCCAGCAGCGCGCCGCGCTCGAACGCATCGCCGCCAGCCACGCGCAAGACCACGCCGCTATCGCCGCCAAGCAGCTCAAGGGCGGCGCGGCCGAAGCCGGCTCGGTCGGCTACTACCTGCCGCACCTGACCGTGAATCCGCCGTCGGCCCTGGCCTTCGTCGCCATCGGCCAGCGCGACCTGCAGCCGCAGGCGCTGCGCGTGCGCCTGCTCGGCCTGCACTCGCAGATGTACGAATCCGAAGCCATCAACCCCGAACTGGCCATGCCGGGCCGCTTCGATTTCGCCTTCGTGCTGGTATTCCTGGCGCCGCTGTTCGTGATCGCGCTGATGCACGACCTGGTCACCAGCGAGCGCGAGGCGGGCCGCCTGCGCCTGCTGGCGTCACTGCCCGCGGGCGCCGCCAACACCTGGCGCCGGCGGGTCGGCTTGCGTTTCGGGCTGCTGTGGCTGGCGGCGCTGCTGCCGGTGGCCGTCGGCGCCCTGGCGGCCGGCGCCGGGGTGGCCGGCTTCGGCGCGATCGCGCTGGTCGCCACGCTGTATCTCGCCTTCTGGTTCGGCCTGGCCAGCTGGGTGGCGGCGCGCGCCCACACCTCGAGCAGCAGCGCGGCGATCCTGCTGGCCTGCCTGGTCGGCCTGACGATGATCCTGCCGACCCTGGCCGATGCCGCGATCGCGCGCCTGGCGCCGGTGTCGAAGGGTGTCGAACTGGCCCTGGCGCAGCGCCAGGCGGTGCACTCGGGCTGGGACATCCCGAAGCCGGAGACCTTCGCCAAATTTTTCCAGACCCACCCCGAGTGGAAGGACACGGCGCCGGTCGAAGGCCGCTTCCACTGGAAATGGTATTACGCGATGCACCAGGCGGGCGACCAGGCGGTGGCGCAGGATGTGGCGCAGTACCGCGCCAGCATGCAGTCGCGCGAGGACTGGACGGCGCGTGTCGGCCTGCTGCTGGCATCGGTGAATGTGCAGGTGCTGCTGCACCGGCTGGCGGATACCGACCTGGCGGCGCAACTGGCCTACCAGGACCGGATCGCGGCCTACCATACCGAGCTGCGCAAGTTCTTCTACCCCTATCTGTTCGAAGAGCGGCCGTTCACGCAAGCCGACCTGGCCAGGCTGCCGCGCTACGCGGTCGGAGCTGCGGGCGGCGAGCTGGCGTCCGGCCAGTTGCTGGCGCTGGCCGTGCTGGCGCTGACGCTGCTCCGCGCCGGCCTGCGCCAGCTGCGGCGGCCGGCCTGAGGCATCGCTGGCGGCTTGACCATTCCTTCACCTGCCATGCCTTACAGTCCGGGCATTACTCACTCGGCGGAGGCCGTCATGATCAAGTCGCTAGTCCTTGTCTTGCTTCTGCAACTCATCCCCGTCCTGTGCCAGGCGGCCCCGCGGGTGGCCGTGATCGTCTCGAGCAGCCAGCCGGAGCCCGGCAGGGCCGGCTTCAACCTCGACGAGCTGGCCAAGGCTTGGCTGAGCCTGCATGACCATGGCGTCGACGTGGTCCTGTTCAGCCCGGCGGGAGGCAGCCTGCCGGTGCACGGACACAAGGACCAGTACGCGCACATGCAGCGCTTCAAGCAGGCCACGCCGGCGCTGGCGCAACTGGCGGCCACCCGCCCGGGCGCCCTGCTCGACCAGCAATCCTTCGATGGCGTGCTGGTCATCGGCGGCGATGGCGCGGCGCGCGACCTGCCCGGCGACGCCAACGTCATCCGGTTCCTCGGTGCGATGGCGCGCGCGGGCAAGCCGGTCGCCGCGGTATGCCACGGGGTCGCCGCGCTGCTCGACGTCACCGGCGCCGACGGGCAGCCACTGCTCCAGGGCAGGACGGTCAGCGCCTTCAGCAATCGCGAAGAATCGCTGTTCGGCAAGGACGGCGGCCAGCATGCGCAGGACCGGCTCGAAACGCGCCTGCGCGCACGCGGCGCCGACTATCGCCAGGCGCCCGCCATGCTGCCTTACGTGGCGCAGGACGCCAACCTGGTCACGGCCCAGAACCCGGTCTCGGTGCAATTGGCGACGCGCCGCTTCATGCAACTGCTCGGGGTGACGCTCAAGCCGGCCCTGCACTTCCCGGACGACGCCAGCATGGCGCTGGTCGCCCAGGCGCTCGGCTCGGGCGCCGCGGTACTCGAGATGCAGCTGGCGCTGGACAAGGCCAGCTACGATGCCGACTGGATGATGCTGTATGCCCTGTATGGCCCCAGCGACGCCTATCCGGCCGACCGGCTGCCGCAAGTGACCTCGCTGGCGGAGACGATCGCGCGCCACTTTCCGCATCCCGAGGTGTACAAGGGCCTGGTGGCGCACCACCTGCGCGGGAAGGACCTGGGACGCGCCCGCGCCTGGCTGGCGCGCATCGCCAGCGACTATCCCGACTTTCCACGTGGCACAATGGAGGAAAACATCAGGCTGGCGGGCGCCAGCCTGGCCGCCCCGACGCCTGCCCGATGACCGTCCACGTCCTGAACATCCTGCTGGTCGAAGACAATGCGACCATCGCCGCCCAGCTGGGCGATTTCCTGGCCCAGGCAGGCTGCCTGGTCGACCACGCCGCCAGCGGCCGCGCGGCGCTGCGGCTCGCGCTGGACGGCCATTTCGACGTGATCGTCCTCGACCTCAACCTGCCCGACATCGACGGCGTCGAGGTATGCCGCCAACTGAAGGCGCAGCAGCGTTACCACACGCCGGTGCTGATGCTCACCGCCCGGGACAGCCTGGACGACAAGATCCGCGGCCTGTCCACCGGGGCCGACGACTACGTCACCAAGCCGTTCGCGCTGGCCGAAGTGGCGGCCCGTTGCCAGGTACTGGCGCGCCGCCACTTGCTGCATACCGAACGCGTGGTGCGCATCGGGCCGCTGGCGATCTGCCGCCAGTCGCGCCAGGTGCAGCGCGATGGCCATCCGATCGCATTGAGCGACCTCGATTTCCGGCTCCTGCTGCTGCTGGTCGAGGCAGCGCCGCGCGCGCTGGGCCGCTCGGAGCTGATGGCCAGGCTATGGGGGGAACAGGCGCCCGACAGCGACGTGCTCAAGGCGCATATGTACACGCTGCGCCAGGCTGTCGACAAGCCGTTCGGCTTCAACATGATCCGCACCGTGCACGCGGCGGGATACCGGCTGCAGGCAACGCCGTGAAGCAGCGCATCAGCATCGGCATCCGGCGCCTGTTCGCGCTGCAGGCGCTGGTCCTGTGCCTGCTGTTCAGCGGCCTGGTGCTGGGCTACGCGCTGGTCGCGGAAGACAATGTATTCAATGCGCAGCTCGACAGCGAGTCGGCCTGGCTGCAAGCGCAGTATCGCGCGCATGGCGTCCTGCCCGAGCCGCGCTACCCCTTCATGCGGGTTCATCCAGGCTGGGATGCGCTGCCCGAACCGGTGCGACGCCTGCATGCGCGGGAGCCGGGCCGCGTCGAATTCACCCAGCCCGGTGGCGAGGTAATCCACGCCAGGCAGGTCGCGCTGTCGCCGCAGGCATCGGTGGTGCTGGTGGCGCAGGTCGAGCCCTTCGGCTTCGCCGGGCACACCTGGAGGCCGGTGCTGGCCCTGCTCTTGCTGCTCAGCGCGCTGTTGGTCGGCGCTGGCACCTGGCTGGTCTATCGGCGGGTGGAGAAGCTGGTGGCGCCTCTCGGGCGCCTGGCCCGGCAACTGGAACAGGCCGATGGCGCGCCGCTCGCGCCCCGCTTCGCCGACGGCCTGCCGGACAATGAAACAGGCTACCTGGCGCGGGTGATCGAGGGCCAATGGCGGCAACTGGAAGCGCAGCTGGCGCGCGAGCGCGATTTCACCCGCGACGTCAGCCATGAACTCAGGACACCGCTGACGATCCTGCGCAACCTGCACCAGCAACTGGCGACCGAGTCCGGCATTACGCCGGCGCAGGTGCGCCAGCTCGGCGAGATGCTGGACTGGCAGCAGTCGACGGTGGATATCCTGCTGGCGCTGGCGCGCCAGGAATCGCTGGCGCGCACGGACATCGACCTTGGCGCGGCGGTGGAGCGCGTGATCCTGGCCCGTCCCGACACGACCTGGCCCGACGACTTCGCGCTGACGGTCGGGATCCCGGACCGGACCACGGTCGCATGCAATCCGCGGCTGCTCGAGCTATTGCTGGCGAACCTGCTGGACAATGCGCTGAAACACGGCGCCGAACCGGCCCTGGACATCGCCTGCGACGGCGGCTGGCTCACGTTTTCCAATCCTGTCGCCAACGCTTCAAGCAAGCCGGCGCAGGCGCGCGCCGAAGGAATCGGGCAAGGCCTGCACCTGGCGGCGCGCATTTGCGCGGTTCACGGCTGGGAGCTGCGCGTGGACGAGCAAGCGGGCGGGCATTTCACGGCCGCGGTGTGCCTGGGGGCGGGCGGTCATGCTGGTGGACGGGTTTCCCGTCCACCAGCATGACCGCCGGCGCGCCGCGATCAGAACTCTTCCCAACCCTCGCCCACGTCCGCGGTTTCCGCTTTCTTCGCCTTCGCAGCGGCCGCCGGTGCTGCCTGTGCTTTCGGCCTGGCCGGCTTGGCGGCCGGCTTCGCCGGCGCCTTCGGCACCACCGCCGGCAGGTTGCCGGTCACGCGCTGCGCCGCCTTGACGGCAGCACGGCTGCTGCCCGCACCGGCCAGCTTGAACGCGCCGACAGTGTGCGCCAGCGCGGTCGCTTCTTCCTGGAGCGATGCAGCCGCCGCCGAGGCTTCTTCCACCAGCGCCGCGTTTTGCGTGGTCACCTGGTCCATCTGCGCCACGGCGCCGTTGATCTGCTCGATGCCGGCGGTCTGCTCCTGGCTGGCGGCGGTGATCTCGGCCATGATATCGGTCACGCGGTTCACGCTCTGCACGATCTCGGCCATGGTCGAACCGGCGCAGTCGACCAGTTCCGAACCGTGGTGCACCTTGTCGACGGAGTCGTCGATGAGAAGCTTGATTTCCTTGGCCGCCGCCGCGCTGCGCTGGGCCAGGCTGCGCACCTCGCCCGCCACGACCGCGAAGCCGCGGCCCTGCTCGCCGGCGCGCGCCGCTTCCACCGCCGCATTCAGCGCCAGGATATTGGTCTGGAAGGCGATGCCGTCGATGACGGCGATGATGTCCACGATACGGGTCGCCGAAGCGTTGATCGCACCCATGGTCTGCACCACCTGCTCGACCACCGCGCCGCCCTTGCCCGCTACTTCAGATGCCGAGGTGGCCAGGGCATTGGCCTGGCGTGCGTTGTCGGCGTTCTGCTTGACGGTCGAGGTCAGTTCTTCCATCGACGACGCGGTTTCCTCGAGCGAGCCGGCCTGCTGCTCGGTGCGCGAGGACAGGTCGAGGTTGCCGGCCGCGATCTGGCTCGAGGCGGTGGCGATATTGTCGGTGCCGGTGCGGACCTGGCTCACGATCTTCACCAGCGAGTCGTTCATGTCCTTCAGCGCCTGCAGCAGGCGGCCGGTCTCGTCCTTCGACGTCACTTCGATGGTCTGGGTCAGGTCGCCCTGGGCCACGGCGCCGGCGATCGCGACCGCCTGCTCCAGCGGACGCACGATGGCGCGCACCAGCACCCAGCCGACGAAGGCAGCCATGACCAGGCCGAACACCAGGCCGGCCAGGCATACCGCGCGCACCAGCTCGAAGGTCGATTGCGAGGCCTCGTATTCCTTCAGGGCCGCTTCCTGCTGTTCCTTGACCAGCTTCGCGCCCAGCTCATTCACCGGCAGGTACAGGCTGGTCATCGGACCGTTCAGCTGCGCCACCGCCTGCACGGTATCGCCCGCATTGATCGCGGCCACCGCCGGACGCAGGCCCTGCTCGACGAAGGTCTTGCGCGCCTGGATGAACTGCTCGTACAGCGCCTGTTCGGCGTCGGTCATCGGCAGCTGGCGGTAGCTGTCCAGGATCTTGCTGATCACCGCGATATTGGTGTCGACCGACGCCAGGGCGGCAGTGCGCTGGCCACCGTCTTCCATGCTGACTGCCTTGGCGACGGTCAGCTGGTTGGTCGTGATCAACTGGGTAACCTGGCTTACCTGCCCGAGACCGACCAGGCGGTGGTCATACATCTGCTTGAGCTCGGCATTCGCGATGCCGAGGTTATAGATGCCGATGACCGCGCCGGCGATCAGCTCGACGGCCAGGAAGGAGATGACGAAGATGAGGCGCGACTTGATGCTGAGGTTTTTGAACATGATTCGCTGGCCTGAAGCCCATGGACTAGAAAGGTGGTATCTATTGGATTATAGAAACATTAGTCTCCTTGTGGGAAGCATTGCTCATTTCCTTGTGCTATCACCATTCTTCCGTCGCCGTGCAGCAACAGATAATGAACGGATCAGTTTCCTGCGCATATTCCTGTAGCGCATAAGCAAATGTGACAATAAGACTACGGCAAGGCAACTTTGCCGATAGAATGGCGCGATTCTCCGCATCAACCCCAAGCGTTATGACCTTTCCCGTCCTCCTGAACCTGGCCCTCGCCCTGGCCGTCTGCGCACTCCTGTATGGCCTGCAGGCCCGCCATGTCTCGTTCACCAAGCGCGTATTCGCCGGCCTCGGGCTGGGCGTGGTGCTCGGCGCCGGCCTGCAGGCCGCGTATGGGGCGGGCTCCAGCGAGATCGTCGCCACCAATACCTGGCTGGACGTGATCGGCAGCGGCTACGTCAAGCTGCTGCAGATGATCGTCATTCCCCTGATCATGGTGTCGATCGTGCAAGCCATCCTCAAACTGCGCGACGCCTCGTCGCTGGGCAAGATCAGCACCCTCACCATCGGCATCCTGCTCGCGACCACGGTGGTCGCCGCTGTCATCGGCATCGCGATGGCCAAGCTGTTCGGCCTGTCCGCCGTCGGCCTGACGGCATCCGCGGCCGAAGTCGCGCGCGGCGAATACCTGCAAGGCAATCTCGCCACCGCCCAGGAACTGTCGCTGCCCTCGCTGCTGCTGTCCTTCATTCCCGCCAATCCCTTCCTCGACATGACCGGCGCGCGCAAGACCTCGACCATCGCGGTGGTGGTGTTCGCGGTCTTCATCGGCATCGCGGCGGTCGGCGTCGCCGGCAAGAAGCCGGAGGTGTTCCAGTCGTTCAGCGGCTTCGTGCACGTGGCCCACGTGATCGTGATGCGCATGGTGACCCTGGTGCTGCGCCTGACCCCGTTCGGCGTGTTCGCCCTGATGGCGAAGATGGTGGCCGGCTCCAGCCTGCAGGACATCCTCGGCCTGCTCAATTTTGTCGTCGCCTCGTACGCCGCGCTGGCCCTGATGTTCTGCGTGCACCTGGCCATGGTGGCCTGCAGCGGCCTCAATCCGCTGCGCTATGTGAAGAAAATCTTCCCGGTGCTGGTGTTCGCGTTTACGTCGCGCACGAGCGCCGGTTCGATCCCGATGAGCGTGGCGACCCAGACCGCGCGCCTCGGCACGCCGGAAGGCACGGCCAACTTCGCCGCTTCGTTCGGCGCCACCATCGGCCAGAACGGCTGCGCCGGCATCTATCCGGCGATGCTGGCGGTGATGATCGCGCCCACGGTCGGCATCGATCCGTTCACCGCGAGCTTCCTGCTGCCGCTGCTGGCGATCGTCGCCTTCGGCTCGATCGGCGTGGCCGGGGTCGGCGGCGGCGCCACCTTCGCTGCCCTGATCGTGCTGTCGGCAATGGACTTGCCGGTGGCGCTGGCGGGCCTCTTGATCTCGGTCGAACCGCTGATCGACATGGGCCGCACCGCCCTCAACGTCAGCGGCTCGATCGCGGCCGGCACCGTCACCAGCCGGGTGCTGGGACAGACCGACCTGCGGGTGTTCCAGGACGACGCCGAGATCAATCTCGACAGCGAGGAACGGGCAGTTTGACCGTCGTGCCGAACCGGCCGTAAACACCGCCCGCAGCGCAGCAATCGTGCGCTGACGCCTTGCCGAATCCGTCATGATGACGCCATGTTAACTTTTCGGCGGACGGTGATGGAACAGAAGTGGCCACAAGAAATCTGGCTCGTCAGGCATGGACAAAGCGCGGGCAATGTCGCGCGCGACATTGCCGAAGCCGCCGCCGGCCACCGCATCGACATCGCCGAACGCGACGTCGACGTGCCGCTGTCCGAACTGGGCGAGCAGCAGTCCGCGGCCCTCGGCGCCTGGTTTGCGTCGCTCGCGCCAGATCAGCGTCCCAATGTCGTGCTGCATTCGCCCTATGTGCGCGCCACCGAGACCGCCAACCTCATCATGCGGCACCTGGACCGCGACGAGCTGCTGTGCGTGCTGGCGGACGAACGCCTGCGCGAAAAAGAATTCGGCGTGCTCGACCGCCTCACCACGCACGGCATCGCCCACCACTTCCCCGACCTGTACGAGCAGCGCAGCCACGTCGGCAAATTCTATTTTCGCCCGCCCGGCGGCGAGAGCTGGTGCGACGTGATCCTGCGCCTGCGCAGCGTGATGGACACGCTCGAGCGCGACTTCTGCGGCGAGCGCGTGCTGATCGTGGCGCACCAGGTCACGGTCAATTGCTTCCGCTACCTGTTCGAGCATCTCGACGAAGCGAAGATCCTCGAATTCGACCGCGCCGGCGACGTGCCGAACTGCTCGGTCACCTCGTATGAATTCGATCCCGGCATCGGCAAGCGCGGCGACCTGGCGCTGCGCCTGCTCAACTTCGTGGCGCCGCTCGAAGCCACCGGTACGCCGGTCACCGTCGCCAAGGACGTGCCCACCGCCCCCAAGGCCTGACGCCTCGCCATGGATACCACCGATCACGCAGCCGTGCACGACGTCGATGCCGCCAGCCTGGCGGCCTGGCCGCTGCCCCAGCCCGAAGCCGAGGGCGACAAGGAATTGCGCGGCCACGTGCTGGTGCTGGGCGGCTCGCGCGAAATGCCGGGCGCCGTCATCCTGGCCGCCACCGCCGCCCTGCGCGCCGGCGCCGGCAAGCTGACCATCGCCACCGGCGCAAGCGTGGCCCAGCTGGTGGCGCTGGCCATGCCCGAGGCGCGCGTCATCGGCCTGACTGAGAACGAGACCGACGGCTTCCACCTCGACGCCCTGGACAGCCTCGATCCGCTGGCCGACAAGGTCGATGCGGTACTGGTCGGCCCCGGCATGCGCGACGCGCCGTGCACCGCGCGCCTGGTGCACGCGCTACTGCCGCGCCTCGACCAGGCCGGCGTCGGCCTGGTGCTCGACGCCTGCGCCATGGACGTCATGCTGCACATGCCGCACGACTGGCCCGACGGCAAGCCGATGCGCTTCGCGCGGCCCGTGATCATGACCCCGCATTGCGGAGAAATGGCGCACCTGACCGGTCTCGAGAAAGAATGCATCGTCGGCCGGCCCGATGCGCCGGCACTGCAGGCGGCGCGCGACTGGAATGCCGTGATCGCGCTCAAGGGCGCGCGCACGGTGATCGCGGCGCCGGACGGCACCTTGTGGCAGCACGAAGGCGCGGGCAATGTCGGCCTGGCTATTTCCGGTTCGGGCGACGTGCTTGCCGGCATCATCGCCGGCCTGCTGGCGCGGGGCGCGGCGCCGGAACAGGCCGCCTGCTGGGGCGTAGCCCTGCATGCGCGCGCCGGTGACCGCCTGGCGGAGCGCATGGGCACACTGGGATATTTGGCGCGAGAAATCTCGTTGGAAGTTCCTGCGCTGCTGGAACAGCTCGGGCACAAGAACACCCGGCAGCGCAAGGACGCCGGGCCTGCCACCCGTCGCGTGCCGGGTGACGAACAGCTGGGCGCCTGACACGCCCGGCAAGTGGAAACTCTGTAAAAAATGTTACGGAGTTTCGCAAGAGTGCGGTATCTAACGAACCGGCGGCCGGGCTTCCGGTCTAATGGGCTCAGTTGGATTGAAGTACGCACCGGGGCCGCGTGTTGCGTCGGTTCCCTAAGTGTTCCGCTCATGAATTGCAGATGACGGAACTAACTGGCGCCGTTGTACCTCCACTGTCTCACCGAGGGTGAGCTGGAGACTTCGGCAAAAAGATAGACGTAAACGAGGAGTTCAAAAATGAATGCAATGACCAAAGCACCAAAAATCCTGCTGACCGCCGCCGTGCTGGCAACCCTGCTGGGCGCCTGCAAGAAGGATGACGCAGCGACCACCACCGTCCCAGCCGACACCTCGGCGACCATGCCAAGCAGCACCTCGGGCGCCACCGGCACCATGGGTGACACCGGCACTGGCGCGACCGGCACCGGCACCACCGGCACCGGCACCACCGACATGGGTACCACCGGCACCACCGGCGCAACCGGCACTGCGGGCGACACCAGCGGCGCGACCGGCACCAGCGGCATGACCGGCACCACCGGCACTGCCGAAGGCGCCACCAGCCCGACCACCACCGATCCGGCAACCACCACCACGCCACCGACCGGCACCACCGGCCAGTAAGCATTGGTCCGCATCATCGAGTGACGCCCCGGATCGCCGGGGCATACTCTGGAAGTCCATGCACCCGGCTCCTCACGGCCGGGTTGTTTTTTATCCGCTGGTCCACGCCCTCGCCGCGACATCGCGGATCAGGTTCTCCACCAGGCCGAAGTCGGCCGGCTTGGTCAGGTGATGGTCGAATCCCGCCTGCTGCGAACGTTGCCGGTCCTGCTCCGCGCCCCAGCCGGTCAGCGCCACCAGGGTCGCGCTTTCCATGCCCGCGATACGGCGCATCGCCTGGGCTGCCTCGAAGCCGCTCATGTCGGGAAGGCCGATGTCCAGGAACACGACCTGCGGCTGCCCTTCCCGGGCCAGGCGCAATGCCTGCGCGCCGTCGTAGGCGACAGTGACCACGTGTTCGCTCATCTCGAGCAGTGCCTGCAGCGTCTCGGCCGCGTCGACGTTGTCGTCCACCACCAGGATCCGCAGCACACCGACCGGCGTATTGGCCGTTGGCACGGGCAGCGTGTCGCCAGGCGCCGCGTCCGGCGCATCGTCAGGCAACGGCAGCCATACCGTGAACCGGCTTCCCATTCCTGCGCCGCCACTACTGGCCGCGACCCGGCCGCCGTGCAGCCCCACCAGGCGCTGGACCAGGTTCAGGCCCACTCCCAGGCCGCCCTGGGCCATGCTCGACCCGGCATGGTCCTGGGCATACATGTCGAACACCGTCTCCAGCGCCTGGGGATCGATGCCGATGCCGTTGTCGGACACCGTGATCGCGACCTCCTCCGCGTTGCCGGCGGTCTCGACCCGGGCCGCAAGCTCGATCGCGCCGCCCTGCGGCGTGTACTTGGCGGCGTTGTTGAGCAGGTTGCTGAGGATTTGCGCCACGCGGTGGCGGTCGGCGCGCAGCGCCAGCGGCGCGTCGGGCAGCTTCACATCCAGCGCGTGCCGGCCCGCCTGCACCAGCGGCATGCTCATGTCGACTGCCTCGCGCACCACATCGGCCAGAAGCACGCGCTCCAGCCGCAGGGTGACCTTGCCCTCGGCCAGGCGCGCCATGTCGAGCAGGTCGTCGACCAGGTGCACCATGTGGTCGACCTGGCGCCGCATGATCGCCTGCACGTCGCCGCTGGCGGCGCCGATGCGCATCAGTTCCAGCCCCGAGCGGATGGGCGCCAGCGGATTGCGCAGCTCATGCGCCAGCGTGAACAGGAAATCGCTCTGCGCGCGGTTCTTCTGTCCCAGTTCGTGGGCCAGGCGCTGCAGCTCCTGTTCGGCGTACTTCTGGCTGTCGATGTCGATCACGGTGCCGACGTAGCCGTCCGGCTCGCCCTGTGCATTCGTGCGCGGCAGGCCGGTATCGATGAACCAGCGATAGCTGCCGTCGTGGCAGCGCAGGCGGTAGTCGAACGAGAACGGTTCGCGCACCGCGTTCGCCGCCAGGAAGATCTCGCCCGAGCGCGGGCGGTCCTCGGGATGCACGTTCTGCAGCCAGCCAAAGCCCAGGTCCTGCTCGGGCGTGCGGCCGGTATAGTCGTACCAGCGCTGGCTCAGGTAGGTGCACACGCCCTCGTTGTCGGTGGTCCACAGCATGGCCGGCGAAGCGTCGACCAGGGCCCGCACCTGCGCCTCGCGCTCGCGCGCTTCGCGTTCCATCTGGCGCCGCTCGCGGCCCAGCGCCACCTGCGTGCGCACCCGCGCCAGCAGCTCGTTGGCCGAGAACGGCTTGACCAGGTAATCGTCGGCGCCGGCCTGCAGGCCTTCGACCTTGGCTTCCTCGCCGGCGCGCGCCGACAGCAGCATCACCGGCAGCAGGCGCAGCGCCTCGTGGTCGCGGATCTTCGCGATCAGGCCGAAGCCGTCCAGCTTCGGCATCATCACGTCACTCAGCAGCAGGTCGGGCGGATCCTGCAGCGCCAGCTCGAAGGCGGCCTGGCCGTCGGCGCAGGCGCGCACCTCGGCATGCGGCTCGAGCAGCGCCTTCAGGTAGGCCCGCATATCGTTGTTGTCGTCGGCAACCAGGATGCGCGGACGCGCCTCGCCAGCCATGGCCACGGCGTCTCCCGGTGCGACATCGCCCGGCGCCGGCTCGGCATCCGGCAGCCAGCGCAGCGCTTCCTCGACGAAGGCGGCGCCCATGCGGCGCCGGTCCTCGACGTCGCCTGGCGCCTGCACGATGCGGTCCTGCGGCAGGTGGGCCTGGCCGAACGGCAGGTCGACGTCGAAGCAGGTACCTTCGCCGAAGGTGCTCGACACCGCGATCGCGCCGCCATGCAGGCGCACCAGTTCCTGGATCAGGGCCAGGCCGATGCCGGTGCCCTCGTAGGTACGGCCCGGCGCGCCCTCGATGCGGTGGAAGCGCTCGAACATGCGCGGCAGCTCGTGCGCGGGGATGCCGGTGCCGGTATCCCGCACCGACAGGCGCGCCATGCCGGCATGTTCGCGCAGGCTCACCGCGACCTCGCCCTGCAGTGTGAACTTGAAGGCGTTCGACAGCAGGTTGAAGACGATTTTTTCCCACATGTCGCGGTCGACGTAGACCGGCTGGCCCAGGTCCTGGAGCTCGAGCCGGTAGCCCAGGCCGCCCTTGGCCATCGCCGATTCGAACACCCCGGCCAGGTCGAGCGTCAGGTGCGCCAGGTCGACCGGCACGTAGCTGGCCTGGACCCGGCCGGCCTCGATGCGCGAGAAATCGAGCAGCGAATTGACCAGCTTGAGCAGGCGCAGCGCATTGCGGTGGGTGACCTCGATGCGCTTGCGCTGGGCCGGGCTCAAGCTGTCCGGCTCATCGGCCAGGGCGTCGTCGAGCGGGCCCAGGATCAGGGTCAGCGGCGTACGGAATTCATGCGACACGTTCGAGAAGAAGGCGGTCTTGGCGCAATCGATCTTGGCCAGTTCTTCGGCGCGGCGCTGTTCCTGCTCGTAGGCGATCACATTGCCCACCGCCGTGTTGACGGCCGCGCCCAGCAATTCGTAGAAGTTGCGGTACTCGGCGTCGAGCGCGCGGCGCACGCTCACCCCGGCCACCACGAAGCCGAACAGGTCCTGCTGGCCCGGCAGCGACAGCGGCAGCACCAGGGCCGAGCGCGGCGGGTCTTCATAGGGCCCGCAAGCCAGCCCGAGCAGGCGCGGAGCGACATCGTCGACCTGCGCGGCAGCACGCTCGGCGGCGCAACGCGCGAACGGCCAGCAGGTGTCGTCCAGGGACATCGCGGCCGGCGTCAGCGAACTGCCAGGCGGCAAACCACCGCCGCCGCGCAGCTTCAACTCGCCACTTTCCGGATCGACCTGGTAAAACAGCAGAAAAGGAACGTCCCCCTTCATGCGCTTGGCGTGGGTGGTCAGCTGCTGGCCGATTTCGGCGATCGAGCGGGTCGACGCCAGGCTGGCGGTCAGGTCGCGCAGACCCTGGCTGCGGCGCGCGCCCAACACCTGGGCCGTGGTTTCGGTGATCGGGTGGAACACCCCACCGACTGCGCCGGACTCGTCGCGGATCGGCGAGAACGAGAAGGTCATGTTCGCCTCCTCGAGATAGCCACTGCGGTCGAGGAACATCTGCTGGTCCTTGATATAGGCGCCCTCGCCCTGGTGCGCGCGCTCGAAGGCCGCCCCCACCACCGGCAATGCCGAGGCCCACACCACCTTGAACGGCGCTCCCATCGACGCCGGGTGCAGGTCGCCGCAGATCGGGCGGTAGGCGTCGTTGTAGATCTGGATGTCGTCCGGGCCCCAGCACACCAGGATCGGGAAGGTCGAGGACAGGCACAGGCTGACCGAGGTGCGCAGGCTTTGCGGCCATTCGGACAAGGGTCCCAGCGGCGTCGCCGACCAGTCCATGCTGCGGATCAGTTCGCCCATCTCACCGCCGCCGGCAAGCCAGTTCAGGTCGGAACCGTTGGATGACGATGGCGAGGACAAATGAGGCATGGCGCAAGACCTTACAGGCGATGGAACGGGGACTTGCCGGCAAGAACTAACGCGCCGGTTTTGACAAGTCATTACGGGAGTGCCTTTAGGCAACCGCCATTAGACCATAATGCCCGGAAGTACGGCGTAGTTTACGGCGTGGATGAGCATTGCAAGGCCGTGTCAGACAGCGGCCGGTAATAGGGGTCGGCGTGCTCGATCGCGGCCCAGGCCGGATTCAGGGCGGCAAAGGTTGCGAACGCTGCCCGCGCCGCGTCGGGCTCGCCCATCCCGAGGCGCAAGCGGGCGATCCGGCGCCAGACGCGGTCCCAACCCGGCGCGAGTGCGGCCGCTTGCGCCAGTTGCCGGTCCGCCCGTGCCCGGTCGCCGCGGCGCCAGGAGCGTTCGCCCCGCAACAGCGCTTCGTTGGCGCGGCGCAGCCAGCACCGCCGCCAGCGCCTGCGGCGCCGGCTTCCCTAGCTGGAGCTGGCGCAGCGCCTCTTGCGCATGGCCTGGATTGGTCTCGAACTGGCTGGCGACGGCGCCGACATTGGCGCGCGCATCGATGACGCTGCCCCCGACGGCCAGGTTGTTGGTGGCGACCGCCGCGCCGCAGGAGCGGGTGGCGTCGCAGGCGACGATGGAGAAAGTGGCGTGCGCCGGCGCCGGGGCGAGCAGCCCAAGCGCCAGCGCAAGGATCAGGGACAGGGCGGCGCAGCGTGTCACGTGGCCACCCTCCCCGTTCAGGCCGTCAAGGCCTTGTTGCGGCCGCGGCCGGTGACGAAGCGGCCGGCGCGCACGATCATGCGGTAGACCAGGCGCACGAAGGTCAGGGTCAGGATCGCTTCCACGAAGGTCACCAGGAAGGCCGGCAAGGTGTTCCAGCGCTCGGCGCGGCGGCCGTACTTGGCCACCATGCGGTCGCGGGCGATCTCGATGCTGTCGTAGAAGGTCGGCACCACCAGCAGGGTCAGCACGGTCGAGGTGATCGTGCCGCCGATGATGGCGATCGCCAGCGGCTGGTAGAACTCGCCCGCGTCGCCGAAGGCCAGCGCCACCGGCAGCATGCCGGCGATCAGCGCGAAGGTCGTCATCAGGATCGGACGCAGGCGCTTGCGGCCGGCCGCCATCAGGGCTTCTTCGCGGTCCATGCCCTCGTGCTCCAGGGCGCGGGCGGCGTCCAGCAGCAGGATCGCGTTCTTGGCCACCAGCCCCATCAGCATGATGATGCCGATCATGCTCATCAGGTTGAGCGTGTGGCCGGTGACGATCAGCGCCAGCACCACGCCGATCAGCGACAGCGGCAGCGACATCATCACGCCGATCGGCGCGGTGAACGAACCGAACTGCATCACCAGGATCAGGTACATCAGGGCGATGCCCGAGACCAGCGAGATGACCATCTCGGTGAACAGTTCCTGCTGGTCTTCACCCGAGCCGCCCAGCGCCAGGCCATAGCCCGGCGGGAAGTCGAAGGTGCGCGCCAGCTTCATGGCGTCGGCCGTGACTTCGCCCGGCGAACGGCCCTGGGCATTGGCCGACACGGTGATCATGCGCTCGCCGTTCTTGTGGCGGATCGCCGACGGACCCTTGCCCATGGTGATGGAGGCGATCTGGTCCAGTGGCACCATCATGCCGGTGCCGCCGACCGAGATCGGCAGGCGTTCGATGCTCTCGGTGTTGACGCGGTCTTCCGGGTGCAGGCGCACGGCGACGTCGCGGGTCTCGCTGGTCGGGTCGACCCAGTCGCCCACCTCGATGCCGGCGAAGGCCACGCGCAGCGACTGGGCGGCGTCGTTGACCGAGATGCCCATCATATTGGCCAGGCCGCGGTCGAGCACGATCTGCAGCTCGTTCTTGGGATCCTGCTCGGACAGGGTGACGTCGACCGCACCCGGCACTTCGCGCAGCTTGACCATGAAGGCATTGGTCAGTTCCATCAGCTTGCGCGAATCCGGGCCGCTGAACTCGACCTGCACCGGTTTGCCGTTGCCGCTCAGGTCATCCATGACCGTGTATTCGGCGCCGACCAGGCGGCTGATCTTTTCACGCAGTTCGACCGCGACTTCGGAGGCGCTGCGCTCGCGCTGGCGGCGCTTGCCGATGTCGACATACACCTTGCCGCCGTTCAGGTTGACGTTGCTGTTGGTGTCTTCGGTTTCAGGCAGGCTGCGCGCCAGTTCGGCGGCCGCCTCGACCTTGCGGCGGGCGTATTCGACGCTCGACGAGGCCGGCACCCGGACGTCGACCATGATCGTGCCCGAGTCCATCTTGGGCAGGAAGCTCGAGCCGCCGAACATGCTGTGCAGGACGATGGCGCCGACGAAGCTGGCCAGGGCGATGAAGCCCATCCAGCGCCGGTGGTGCAGCGCCCAGGCGATCACGTGGCCGTAGCGGTCGGCCTGGTGGTCGAACCAGTGGTTGAACTTGTCCAGCAGGCGGCCCATGCCTTTCTTGGGCGCGCTGTGGTGATCCGGCGGGTCGCCCCAGTAGGCCGACAGCATCGGGTCGAGCGTGAACGAGATGAACAGCGACACGATCACCGAGCAGGTGACGGTCAGCGCGAACGGACGGAACCACTCGCCGGACACGCCCGGCATGAAGGCCACCGGCACGAACACGGCCATGATCGAGAAGGTCGTGGCAGCCACGGCCATGCCGATCTCGGCGGTGCCCTCGAGCGCCGCGGTGCGGCGGTCGGAACCCATTTCCATATGGCGCACGATGTTTTCGCGCACCACGATCGCATCGTCGATCAGCACGCCGATCGCCAGCGACAGGCCCAGCAGGGTCATGAAGTTGAGGGTGAAGCCGCACAGCCAGACCGCGATGAAGGCCGCCAGCACCGAGGTCGGCAGGGCCAGCGCGGTGATCAGGGTCGAGCGCCAGGAATTAAGGAAGGCGTACACCACGAACACGGTCAGCACGGCGCCCAGCACCAGCGCCTCGATCACGTTGTTCAGGCTCGACTGCGCATCTTCGCCGCCGTCGCGCACGACTTCCAGCTTGGTGCCTTCCGGCAGGTGCTTGCTCGCTTCCTTGACAACCTCGTGGACTTTCTTGGCCAGCGACACGGTCGACGCATCGCGGGAACGGGAGATCTGCAGGCCGACGTTCGGCTTGCCGCTGCGCATGGACAGGCTGTTGATGTCGGCGAAGCCGTCCTGGATCTCGGCCACCTGGTTCAGGCGCACGATGGTGTCGCCATTGCGCTTGACCACGATTTGCGAGAAATCCTCGGGGCGCTCGATGCGGCCGACCAGGCGGATGCCCTTCTCGTCGAGCTCGCTACGCAGCTTGCCGACCGGCGCATTGGTATTGCCGGTGCGCAGCGCGTTGGTGACCTCCGTGACCGACACATTGAATTCACGCAGCTTCTCGGCGCGCAACAGCACCGACAGTTCACGCCGCAGGGCGCCGTTGACGGCCACCGTCGAGACGCCGTCGATGGCGCGGAACTGGTCGGCCAGCACGTCCTCGGCATAGCGCGAGATCTCGGCATGGCTCTGGGTGCTGGACGACAGCGCCAGCGACATCACGGGCTCGGCGGCCGGGTCGATCCGGCGCAGCACCGGTTCGCGCATCTCGACCGGCAGCTTGTAGCGCACCGCGGCGATGGCGTTGCGGACGTCGTCCGAGGCTTCGATCAGGTTGCGGTCGAAGTCGAACTCCATCCAGATCGTGGCGCCGCCCTCGTAGGAGTTGGAATTGACTTCGGTGACGCCCTGGATCGCCTGCATCTGCTTCTCGAGGCGGTTGGTGATCTCGCGCTCGGACGTCTCGGGCGAGGCGCCCGGATACGGGATGTCGACCACGATGACGGGGATGTCGACGTCGGGGTTCTGGTTGACGCGCAGCTTGGACAGGGCCAGCAGGCCGATGGCCATCATCGCGACGATGATGACGATCGTCGCGACCGGTTTCTTGACACTAAAATTGGACAGGAACATGGTTGTTTTCCTTATGTGTTTCCCGTATTACTTGCCTTGGGCGGCGGCGCCGGTGGCGGCGCTGGCCACGCGCGCGGTCGGCATGTCGACTTTTTGCCCATCCTTCAGGTTCGAGGTCGGGGCGCGCAGCACGATGTCGCCGGCGGCCAGGCCCTGCTTGACTTCGAGGTTGCCGGTGCGCGGGTCGCGCGCGCCGACCACCAGCTTGACCTTGGACAGGGTCTTGTCCTTGATGCGCCAGGTGTGGCTGTCGTCGCCCACGCGCACCAGCGCGCTTTCCGGCAGCATCAGGGCGTCGGTGGCGGCGGCGTCGACCCGGCCCTCGGCATACAGGCCGGCCACGCGCGGCTGCGACTTGTCGGCAAAGCCCACCAGCACCTCGACCTGGCGCGTGACCGGGTTGGCTGCAGGGTCGATCCTTTTCACGATGCCGGCGAACTGCTGGTCGGCATAGCCGTTGACGCGGAAATTGACTTTCTGGCCGACCTTGACCGTGCTGACCGAATCGGCCGACACCGCGCCTTCGAAGCGCATGCTGGTCGGATCGATCACTTTCACCAGTTCCTTGCCGATGGTGGCGGTATCGCCATTGGATACCTTGCGCTCGGAGACGATGCCGTCGAACGGCGCGCGCACCGTGGTGCGGGCCAGTTGCTGGCGCGCGGTGGCGACGCGGCTCTTCGATGCCGACAGTTCGCTCAGGGCGTTGTTGCGCGCCATCTCGGCGTCGTCCAGGGCCTTGGCCGAAGTCATGCCGGAAGCGGTCAGGGTCTTGAGACGCTCGAGCTGGCGGTTGGCCTGCTCCAGCGCCAGGGTGGCGGCGCGCTGCGCATCCTCGGCCGAAGTCAGGGTGTCGCGGATCGAGGTTTCGTCGAGGCGCACCAGCACGTCGCCGCGCTTGACCGGCTCGCCGTTTTCCTTCAGCACCTGGAGCACGATGGCGGATACCTCGGCGCGCAGGTCGGCGCGGCGCTCGGGCTGGATCGAACCGGTGATCACCGGGCCCGACGAGATCGAATCGCTCTGGACCGTCAGCACGTCCTCGGGCGCCACCGTCAGCTGCGTCGGCTTGTTGTCCTTGGCCTGGCCAGGGGCCTTGGCGGAATCCTTGCCGCAGGCGACGAGGCTTGTGGCGATGGCTAGAACGAGGAGGGTCTTGCGCAGCATATTGGTTCTCCAGAGAAGGACTTGGTTTTTTTATAAAAATGAGGATGGATACTCAGCGCGCAGTATTCAGGAGGGCCCCGGGGGCGTCAATTGACGAACCTGTATAACGCCGAATTCGATGGATGAACTGCGTTTTTTGGCGATGAGCTGCATTCCAGCCCGGACGAAATGCAGGTCCGTTACCGGATTAAAACGGACAGCCGGACGTCCGCACAATGGACGCCGGCGTACATACATATCAGGCGCCGCCCAGGACGGCGCTGATCAGGAAGCCCATGCCGATGCCGGTCAGGACGCCGCCCGCGATCTCGATCTTGGTATGGCCCATGCGCTCGCGCAGGATCACGTAATCTTCTTTCCCGTCGTGCAGGCGGTTGATCGACACCGCGTGGCGGCCGACATGCTGGCGCAGGCTGTTGGCGTCGATCATGACGATGAAGGCGAGCGTGACCGCCACGCCAAAGGCCGGATGGCCCATGCCCTCGCGCAGCGCGATCAGCGTGGCCATGCTCGATACGACCGCGCTATGGTTACTGGGAAAGCCGCCATTGCCGACCAGGTCGAAGGCCCAGCGCCGCAGTCGCACGCTGGAGATGAGAAACTTGATCGGACCGACCACCATCCAGGTCAGCACCGGTGTCACGAGGTAGATAATTTCCATGATGTCTCAGGTTGAAAAATGCTGGGCGGAATTATCTCAGAAGCAAGAGCTCAGGGGCGACTTTCTGGGCGACTTTCTGGGTGACTGTCGGAACCGGCGTATTTACCGCAGACACGGTAATATTGCTCCCACACGGCTATCCCTACAAGAGGCAGGCATGCGGCATTTCAGGTGGTCCTTCATCGTCACGGCAGTCCTGATGACCCTCGCCGGCTGGTGGGGTTACGAGCATAAGGGCCTGCCCGGCCTGCTGCAAGCACTGTGGATCACCGCCATCCTGGGCGTGCTCGAAGTGTCGCTTTCTTTCGACAATGCCGTCGTCAATGCCTCGGTCCTCAAGCACTGGAACGAATTCTGGCGCAAGCTGTTCCTGACCGTCGGCATCCTGGTGGCCGTGTTCGGCATGCGCCTGCTGTTCCCGCTGGTCATCGTTGCCGCCGCCACCGGCCTTGGCCTGTTCGACGTCTGGCATATGGCGATCGACAATCCCAACGAGTATTCGCGCCACCTGACCGAGCACCACGCCGAGGTCGCGGCCTTCGGCGGCGCCTTCCTGCTACTGGTGTTCCTGAACTTTTTATTCGACGAAGAAAAGGAATTGCACTGGTTTGGCTGGTTCGAGAGCAAGGTGGGCAGGTATGGCACCGAAGGGCTGGCGGTCCTGCTCACCCTGCTGGGCGTGATCGGCGCCATGAGCCTGATGCCCGAGGTGCGCAAGCTGGCGGTACTGATCGCCGGGGTGACCGGGGTGCTCATCTATATCGGCGTCAAGTGGCTCAGCGGGCTGCTCGAAGAGAAGGAAGAAGACCCGTCGGTCGGCGCCATGATCTCGCAGGGCAGCATCGGCGGCTTTCTCTACCTGGAGGTGCTGGACGCCTCGTTCAGCTTCGACGGCGTGATCGGGGCGTTTGCGATTACCAACGACGTCGTCATCATCATGCTGGGGCTGGCGATCGGCGCCATGTTCGTGCGTTCGATGACCGTGTTCCTGGTCTATAAGGGCACGCTGCAGGAATTTGTCTACCTCGAGCATGGGGCACACTACGCGATCGGGATCCTGGCGATGATCATGTTCGCCAGCGTGCACTATCACATCCCGGAATGGTTTACCGGGCTGTCGGGGCTGGCCTTCATCCTGGTGTCGCTGTGGTCGTCCATACGTTATCGGCGCAAGATCGCGGCGCAAGAGGCCGAGATGGCGGCGCGCACTGGTTAAACATGTCTGGATGAGATTCGCGGTTTGCGATTACCGCAAGGCATGGCAGAATGGGCGCGCATCGCTTCTGCGCTGCCATATTGACAATCCCCGACCACTTTTCGATTGCCCTGCCCGACCATGCCCAAAGCCCGTTCTTCCGCCATCCTGCTGTCCGTCATCGCCGTCGTGGCAGTGCTCGGTTCCCTGTATACCTGGTTCACCCTGACCTGGGCGTATTCCGAGGGCGACCGCGCCGGCTACCTGCAGACCTTCTCCAAGAAGGGCTGGTTGTGCAAGACCTGGGAAGGGGAGATCCTGCTGTCGAGCATGCCGGGGGCGATTCCGGAGCGCTTCGCCTTCACCGTGCGCGACGAGGCGGTGGTGCAGCAGTTGAACAGCAATATCGGACGCCGCGTGCAGATCTCTTACGAGCAGCACAAGGGCGTGCCGACCAGCTGCTTTGGCGATACCGAGTATTTCGTGAAGCGCGCGGTGACCGGGCCGGTGGATCCGGTGTCGCCGAGCCAGGCGCAAGGTGGGATGGAAAATCGGACGCCAGTGCAGTAAGCACACCCCCACGTCGTTCCCGCGCAGGCGTGAATCCAAGTCATTCAAGCAGCCACCAGCTCATCCCGTAGCAACTGAGCGGCAAACTTGGGTTCCCGCCTACGCGGGAACGACGTGCGTCGGGACCCGGGTTGGCGGAGACGTGGGATGCATTGCCCACATGTATCATTCCCGATCCTTGTTCCGATCCATATCCCGATCCAGCTCGCGCTGGGCCGCAATCACTTCCGCCAGCCTCGCCGCCGCCTGCGCGGCCGAGGTGTCCCCCGCCTTCGCCTGCGACTGCTTGAACCTTCCCAGCACTTCGCGCGTCAAATCCGCCGACACCGAGCGCTGGCCGGCTTCCACCTTGCGCTCGCCGATTTCGCGTTCGGTCGCCGCCAGCTCGGCGGCCTGTTCGTCCTGGCGCTTGCTTTCCAAATTCACCAGGTGCTTGCGCGCATCGGCCATCTGCAAGGTGGCATGCGCCGCCTTGCGCTGCATCTCGGCATGCTGCTGGGCGTGTTCCAGCAACGCGCGCTGGGCTTCGCGTTTTTCCACCGCCGACTGCACCGCGGCCTGCTCGACCAGTTCGCGCTCGCGCGCCAGGCGCGCCTGCGCTTCCTCGGCCTCGGCGCGCGCCTCGGCGGCCTGGGCGGCGGCGTGTTCCGACGCCAGCCGCGCCGCCTGCGCCTCGTTGGCGCGGGCGTCGGCCGCGGCCTGGGCGCGCTGGGCGGCCAGCTTGCGCTCGACCAGGGCCAGCGATTCGCGTGCCGACCGGGCGGCCTCGCGCTCGGCGCCGATCGCCTGCTCGGTCAACGCCACCTGCTGGCGCTCGACCTCGGCCCGCTCGGCCTGGGCCTGGGCCAGTTCCTGCGCGCGGCGCGCATGCGCCTGCTGGGCGTCGCGGGTCGACTCGGCCTGCGCCGCTTCTTCCGCTACCGCATCCTGCTGGGCCTGCTGCGCTTCGAAGGTGGCGCGCTGGGCTTCTTCCAGGCGCCGCTCGGCCTGCGCCCTGGCGGCCAGCGCCGCGGCGGCGGCGGCTTCGGCTTCGCTGCGCGCCTGGGCCGCCAGCATCGATTCCTGTTCGGCCGCCACCTTGTGCTCGAGCTGGGCCAGCGCTTCGGCCTCGGCCGCGACCCGCTCGCGTTCGAGCTGGACCAGGCGTTCGGCTTCTTCGCGCTTTTGCTCGGCCAGTTGCGCGGCCTGGCGCTGCAGTTCGACCAGTTCGGCGTCGAATGCCACCGCATCCGCCTCGTCGGCATTGCGCTTGGCCTGGATCTCGGCCGCCTCGCGGGCCAGGGCCGCTTTTTGTTCAGCCAGGGCCTGCTCGCGCCGGTGTTCCTCGGCCTCAGCCTTGGCCGCCTCCACCGCCGCCTCGTCGGCCGCACGGCGCGCGCGCGCCTCGAGCGCCGCCACGGCCTCGGCCTCGAGCCGGGCCTGCACCTGCTCGTCCGCTTCTTCCTCGGCGCGGGCGCGGTCTTCGGCCACCAGGCGCAGCTTGCGGTCGGTCTCGATGCGGGCCTCGGTCGCGGCCAGGATGCGCGTCTCGGCCTCGCGCCGCGCCTCGGCGCTGGCGGCTGCCATCTGCTCCAGGCGCTCGCGGTGGGTGGCGGCGTCGCGCAATTCCTTCTCGGTCTGCAGGCGCATGCGCAGCGACTGGGCCGCGACCCGCTCGGATTCGGCCTGGGCCAGCGCGATCGCCTCGCGCTCCTGTTCGATATGGGCGTAGGCGCGCGCTTCTTCCAGCGCGCGCGCCTCGGCCGCGGCGCGCGAGAAGGCCGAGGCCAGCGCCACCTGGTCGGCGCGTTCGCGCTGTTGCGTCAGTTCCAGCGCCTCGGTCTCGGCCTGGGCCAGCTTCTCGGCGGTCTGACGCGCGGCTTTTTCGGCGCGCTCGCGCTCGCGCGCCAGGATCGCGATACGGGCGTCGGCGCTGGCGTTGTGCAGCACTTCTTCCTTCGCCGCCTCCACCGCCGCCATGCGCTCGGCGGCCTGCAGGCGCGCCTGTTCGGTATGCGCCACCAGCTCGTCAGCCGCGCGGGCCGCCTTGGCCGACAGCTCCGCCTCGGCCTCCATCTGGGCCGCGGCGCGGCGCCGCGCTTCTTCTTCGGAGCGCGAGCGGGCCTCGGTCGCCAGCCGGATCTCGGTATCGCTCTTGACCCGTTCGCGCAGCTCGGCGGTCTCTTGCCGGATCGCTTCCAGGCGCTCGGCCGACGCTTTCGCCGCGGCGCGCAGCGAATCCAGCCGGTCGCGGTTGGCTGCGATCGCGTCTTCGGAGGCCTGGGAATTGGCCAGCGCGGCGGCAGCAGCGGCGGCGTCGAGGGCGGCGCGCTCCTCGGCCAGCGCGCGGGCGCGCGACTCGGCGGTCTGGCGGCTCTCGGCGGCGACGTTGGCCTTGGCCTCGGCTTCGACGCGCGCGATCGCTTCCTGGATCTCGCGCATTTCCAGCGGCTTGCGGGCGCCCGGCGTAGGGGCGCCCGGCGTAGGGGCGTCCGGCACAGGCGCGTCCGGCGCCGGCGCAGCAGGCATCAGGTCATTCGGCAGGTCGGCATCGTCTTGCTTGGCTGGATTCGGTTCCATGCGAGGTCTCGGTGGCGGCGGTCTGGTCGATTATCCAGTAAAACCGTTCCGGCTGCTACGCGGAACTGGGCGGCAATATTGGTTCAGCTCATCCATTAGACGGGCCATAGCGGCGGCTCGTCCATCAGGGCCACCTGCTCGCGCAGCTCCAGGATGCGGTCTTGCCAGTAGCGCTGGGTGTTAAACCAGGGGAAAGCCGCCGGAAAGGCCGGATCGTCCCATCGCATCGCCAGCCAGGCCGAGTAATGAATCAGGCGCAGGGTGCGCAAGGCCTCGACCAGGTACAGCTGGCGCGGGTGGAATTCGGCAAAATCTTCATAGCCGGCCAAGACGTCGCCCATCTGGCGCACCATCTCGTGACGCTCGCCCGAGAGCAGCATCCACAAGTCCTGCACCGCTGGCCCCATGCGGCTGTCGTCGAAGTCGACGAAATGCGGGCCGTCGGGCGTCCACAGCACGTTGCCGCCGTGGCAGTCGCCATGCAGGCGCAAGAGGGGCAACTCGCCGGCCCGCTCGTAGCAGCGCGCCACCCCATCGAGGGCTTGCTCGACCACGCTCGACCAGGCCGCCATCAGCTCAGGCGGGATGAAATCATGGCTGCGCAGCCAGTCATAGGGCTGGCGGCCAAAGGTGACCGGGTCGAGCGCAGGACGATGCTGGTATGGCCTGGCCGCGCCCTGGGCGTGAATACGGCCGATGAAACGGCCAATCCATTCCAGCACGGCCGGGTCGCCCAGTTCGGGCGCGCGGCCGCCGCGCCGTTCGAACACCGAAAAGCGGAAGCCTTCGTAGTCGTGCAGCGTCTTGCCATCGATGACCATGGCAGGCACCACCGGCACTTCCTGCTCGACCAACTCGGCCACGAAGGCGTGTTCCTCGAGAATGGCCTCATCGCTCCAACGCGCCGGGCGGTAGAACTTGACCACCACCGGCGCCCCTTCTTCGCGTCCGACCTGGTAGACCCGGTTCTCGTAGCTATTCAGCGCCAGCAGGCGGCCGTCGCCGTACAGCCCGACGCTGTCGAGCGCGTCCATCACCAGGGCGGGATCGAGGCGGGAGAAAGGGTGTTCAGGCGTGTCGCCGGCTGTGGTCATGTTATCCATGCCCGCATTGTACGGTGGCGCACGGCGAAGCGGAAATCGCCCGCGATTCACCCTTGCTGGGTTCGCGGCCGCACAGAGTAAAGACATTGATACAAGGTTTCATGTCACAAACACAGCCAGACGCATTCCGCGTTGGCGTGACACCTGATTGGAACCTTATGAAAAAGATGACCCTGACCCTGGTCGCCCTCGCCGCCGGCATGCTAGCTGGTACCGCCATCGCCCAGAATGCCCAGCCGCCAAAGGCCGAGCCGGCCATGCAAAAGGTGCTGGACGCGATGGCCGCGCTGAAACCGAAGCCGATCGAGACCTTGACGCCGGCCGAGGCGCGCAAGCAGCCGAGCGCCGCCGACGCGGTCAAGAAAGTGCTGTCGGATGCCGGCCAGAGCACCGCGCCGGAACCGGGCGTCACCATGAAGACGCAGACGGTCCAGGGCAAGGGCGGCAGCTTCCCGGTCCATATCTTCACGCCCGAGGGCACGGGACCGTTCCCGGTCATCGTCTACTACCACGGCGGCGGCTTCGTGATCGCCGACACCAAGGTGTATGAAGCGTCGGTGCGCGCGCTGGCCAAGGGCGCCAAGGCGATCGTGGTGTCGGCCGACTATCGCCTGGCGCCCGAACACACCTTCCCGACCCAGCCTGAAGACGCCTTCGCCGCCTACAAATGGGCGATCGAGAACGCGAAGCAGTTCAATGGCGACCCGATGCGCGTGGCGGTGGCCGGCGAATCGGCCGGCGGCAACCTCGCGACCGTGGTCTCGATGATGGCGCGCGACCAGAAAGCCCAGCTGCCGCTGCACCAGTTGCTGGTGTATCCAGTCGTCGACAACGACATGAACAACGAATCGTACAAGAAGAATGCCAACGCCAAGCCGCTCAACAAGGCGATGATGGGCTGGTTCTTCAAGCACTATGGCGCCGATCCGAAGAGCCCATACGCGCTGCCGCTGAAGGCGACCTCGCTCAAGGGCTTGCCGCCGGCGACCGTGATCACGGCCGAGATCGATCCGCTGATGACTGAGGGCAAGGCGTACGCCGACCGTCTCAAGAAAGAAGGCGTGACCGTCAACTACCGCCACTTCACGGGCGTGACCCATGAATTCTTCGGCATGGGCGCCGTGGTGCCGAAAGCCAAGGAAGCCCAGCAGTTCGCCGCCGACGAACTGGCCAAGGCCTTCAACGCCAAGCGCTGATCCCGTCCCGGCGCCGCGGCCGTTGCGCCGCGGCGCCATCTGCCTTGTGGATAGCGGTTTTTTTCGTGCCGCACGGCGGCGCAGGCGTTACACTGGCGCCTTTACGCACAACCGGCGCCCGCGCGCCACCACCAGACACTCCCATGCATCTCGAACAGCCCCTCTCCGAAAAAGAATTCGACGAACTCGACCAGTTCCTGTTATCCGACCGTTGCTCCGACGACGCGATGACGATGGACACCCTGCACGGCTTCCTGACCGCGATCGCGATCGGGCCGGAAACCATCATGCCGGCCGAATGGCTGCCAAAGGTATGGGGCGAGGACGCCGCGGACGCGCCGAAGTGGAAGAACCAGCGCGAGGAAGAAAAAATCGTCAACCTGATCATGCGCTTCATGAACGAAGTCCTGATCACGTTCGAAGTCTCGCCCAAGGAATTCGAGCCACTGTTCGTCGAGCATGAATTCGAAGGCAAGGTGCTGATCGATCCGGAAGCCTGGTGCTGGGGCTTCTGGGAAGGCGTCGAACTGCGCGCCGACTCCTGGGATTCCATCTGGAGCTCGGACGTGGCCGAACTGGCGCGCCCGATCTACCTGCTGGGCGCCGACGAGATCGATGAAGAAGAACTGGCCCTGGTCGACAACCCGCACAAGATCCACGCGCTGGCCCTGGAAATCGAGGCCAATGTCCCGGCCATCTACCGCTACTGGCTGCCGCTGCGCAAGGCCGCGGTCGAGACCGTGGTGCGCGAGGAGCCGAAGGTCGGCCGCAACGACGATTGCCCTTGCGGCAGCGGCAAGAAGTTCAAGAAGTGCTGCGGGGCGGAATCGGCTCAATAAAATTCGCCGTATTGGATCGTAGGGTGGAAGGCTTCGCCTTCCACGCGGTGATAGTTGGCAGATAAATCCATCCAGCGCGAAACCGGAGCGGATAACCGTCACCACGTGGACGGCAGAGCCGTCCACGCCACGTTCACAGCAGCATCACGCGGCCAGCTGGACGCCATGCAAGGCATCGAGCACTTCGACCGGCCCCGCCATCCCCACCAGCTTGCCCGCCCCATCGATCACCGGCACCCGCGCCAGACCGTGGCGTCCCGCCAGCGCGGCCACCGCGCTGGCCGGTTGAATGGCCTGCACGGCGATCCCGGTCATCATCAGTTCGGCCACCCGCGCCGCGTCCTTCTTCCCGCCCAGCACACCCAGCGCCCGCGTCCTGAAACTGCGCGCCTCGGCCTGCGCCACCTCGTGCAGCAGGGACTTCAGGGTCAGCACCCCATGCAGCCGCCCTTCTCCATCCACCACCGGCAAGGACGGCAGGCCGTGCCTGAGCAGGATGGCGCGCGCCGTCGCCAGCGGCATGTCGGGCGCCAGCCGCGCCAGCGGCGGCACCACCACGTCGCCCGCCTGCAGCATGCGCGCACGGCGCTCGGCAGCGTGGTGTTCGGCCTCGTTGACGATCACGGCCAGGTCGTCGCGCGAGACGTCGAGCGCTTCGCCGAAGTGCTCCAGCGCGGCGTCGATGTCCTCGGCCGCCACGGCCGATGGCGCTGGGGCGGGCTTGTGCACGTGGTGAGCGCCCGTCACCCGGTTGTAGAGCAGCGCCGCCAGCACCAGCAGCACTGTGTTCAAGCCGACCGGCGCCAGAGCGAAACCCAGTCCCAACTCGTGTACTTCCGATCCGCCCAGCACCGCCGTCATGGCCACCGCCCCGCCCGGCGGGTGCAGGCAGCGCAGCAGGAACATCACGGCGATCGCCAGGCCGCCAGCCAGCGGCGCGGCGAACATCGGTTCCGGCACCAGCTGGGCACAGGCGACGCCCACCAGGGCCGAGACCAGATTGCCGCCGATGGCCGGCCAGGGCTGGGCCAGGGGACTGGCGGGCACGCAGAACAGCAGCACGGCCGACGCCGCCATGGGGGCGACCAGCCAGGCGGCATGGAAGCCGGGCGCGCTCCAGGCCAGCACGAGCTGGCTCAGGACACCGGACAGCGCCAGGCCGAACAGCGCGCCGAACGCGGCCCGCGCCTGGCCCATGGGCGGCAAGGCGACCGGGTGCGGCCGCCGCAGCAGGGTAAGAAGAAAGGATGGCATTGCACCAACGTTGAGCGCAAAGACTGTTATTACAGCACATTTGCACGAAATGGGTGCAAGACAGTCCAGAATTGGTGCAACTGACTGCTCGAGCGACTTGGGCACCCGCCTACGCGGGTGCGACGGTTTGCTGGCCCGGGTCGTGGGTTGCGCCTGCTCCTGATCCTGCGCCCGCCTCCCCCGCCTCCCCCGCCTCACTGCGCACGCCCTCGAGCACCCGCAGCAGGATGTCGACATTGACCGGCTTGACCAGGTGATGCTGGAAACCGGCGGCCAGCGCGGCGTCGCGGTCCTGCTGCTGGCCGTAGCCGGTGATCGCGACCAGGGTCGCGCCGCTGGTCGCCGGGTCGGCCTTCAGGCGGCGCGCCAGTTCGCGGCCGTCCATTTCGGGCAGGCCGATGTCGAGCAGGCACACATCAGGCCGCACGCTGCGCGCGCGTTCGAGCGCCGGTAACGACCCGTGCTCGATCGCCACCTCGTGGCCCTGGGCCGACAGCAGCAGGCCCAGCGTCTCGGCGGCGTCATGGTTGTCGTCCACCACCAGGATGCGCAAGACCGCCTCGCCGGCCGGACAGGCCGCGCCAGGTTCGGGCGCCGGCGCGTCTTCTTCGTGCAGCAGCGGCAGGCTGATCACGAAGGTGCTGCCCTTGCCCAGGCCCGGGCTGGAACAGCCGACCGTGCCGCCATGCAGCTCGACCAGGTGCTTGACCAGGGCCAGTCCGAGCCCCAGGCCGCCCTGCGAGCGGTCGGACGAGCGCTCGGCCTGGGTGAACAGGTCGAATACGCGGCCGGTGAGCTCGCGGTCCATGCCGATGCCCTCGTCGCGCACGCTCAGCACCAGGCGCGTGCCCAGCACCTCGGCGCGCAGGTCGATGCCGCGCCCGGGCGGCGTGTACTTGGCCGCATTGCCCAGCACATTGGCCACCACCTGCACCAGGCGCGCCTTGTCGCCGCGCACCGCCGCCGTATCGGGCGGCAGGCGCACGCCCAGTTGCTGCGAGCGCGCGTCGATCGTCGGCCGCACCTGCTCCACCGCTTCCTCGACCACGGTGCGCGCCGCCACCCGCGCCTGGCCCAGGGTGATGAGGCCGCGCGTGACGCGCGACACGTCCAGCAGGTCGTCCACGAGGCGCGTCATGTGGCGCACCTGGCGCCCGATGATGGTGCTGCTCTGGTGCACCCGGCGCTCGTCCATATTGCCCATGCGCAGCAGCTCGGCGGCGGCGCTGATCGGCGCCAGCGGATTACGCAACTCGTGCGCCAGCATCGCCAGGAATTCGTCCTTGCGGCGGTCGGCTTCCATTAATTTATCTTCCGCCAGCTTGCGGTCGGTGATGTCGCGGAAGAAGCTGGCGATGCCGCCGTCCTGGGTCGGATAGGCGCGGATATCGGTCCAGATGCGGCGGCCGTCCGGGAAGGTATGACACTGTTCGGCGGCGCCGGCGCGGCGCGTGTCCATCACGCGCCGGTACATGTGGCCAGCCTCGCTGTCGGCCATCGCGGTGAACACTTCCCAGTGGTTGCGGCCGATAACCTCTTCGCGCGTGACGGCGCAGATGCGCAAGCCCTCCGCATTCATGCGCTGCATGATCCAGTTGCGGTCGAACAGGGCGAAGCCTTCGGAGATATTGTCGAAGATGTCGCGGCTGCGGTCGCGTTCCTCGCGCAGCAGCGCCTGGGCGCGCGCGGTCTCGGCCGCGGCCCAGGTGCGCTCGGCCACGTCGCAGGCGAGCCGCACGTCGTGGGCGGTCCAGGAGCGCGGCGTCGGCGCATCGGCGCCCAGGCAGGCGATCAGGCGGCCCGATTTGACGAGCGGCACCACCAGCAAGGCGCCGATGCGTTCATCGTGCCAGGCGGCGCGCGGGTCGTTGGCGGCATCGTGGATGCGCACCACGGCCCCACTGCGCAGCTCGTCCACTACCGCGGGAGGAAAGTCCTGCAGCGGCGAGCGCGGCGCGGCGCCCTGGTCGGGCCACAGGCGCGGGGCGTCCAGCTGGCCGCTGATCGGATCGATCTCGGCGTACAGCACCCGCGCCGCGCCCAGCTCGACGCCCAGCAGGGCGCTGGCGGTGGCGATCACCTCGCCCGGATCTTCCAGTGGGCCGAGGGCGTCGGATACCCTGAGCTGGAAGGCGGCGCGGCGCTCTGCCAGCACGCGGCCCGTGGTTTCCATGCAGGTGCAGAACAGGCCGCCGACCTGGCCGGCGCCATCGTACAGCGGCGCATACGAGAAGGTGAACCAGGCGCGCTCCGGGTAGCCGTTGCGCAGCAGGCTCAGTTCGAGGTCTTCGAAGAACACCGCCTCGCCCGCCATGGTGCGCTCGACCAGCGGTTGCAGCTCGGGCCAGGCTTCCGGCCATACTTCGGCGAAAGGCAGCCCCGGCGCGCACGGATGGCGCTCGCCCAGGATGGGAATATAGGCGTCGTTGTGCAGGAAGGCGAGCTGCGGGCCCCACGCGATGAACATCGGGAAGGACGAATGCAGCATCATCTCCACCGCGGTGCGCAGCGGCGGCGGCCAGCCCTCGGGAGCGCCGAGGCTGGACGTATGCCAGTCGTGGCCGCGCATGCGCGCCGCCACCTGGCCATCACTCGAGAAAGCGGTATGCGGGAGCGGAACCATACCGCCGATTGTCGCACACCTGCTTATCAATACAGCACTGTTTTTTTGCTGTTTTTACCGCATTTTTTATCCGACTATTTCTGGATGAAATGCTCGCGGTAATAGCGCAGCTCGTCGATCGACTCGGTGATGTCGGCCAGCGCCGTGTGCTTCTGGGCCTTCCTGAAACCGCTGGCGACCTCGGGCTTCCAGCGGCGGCACAATTCCTTCAGGGTCGACACGTCCAGGTTACGGTAGTGGAAGAAGGCTTCCAGCTTCGGCATGCCGCGCGCCATGAAGCGGCGGTCCTGGCAGATCGAGTTGCCGCACATCGGCGATTTATTGGCCGGTACGTATTTCTTGAGGAAGGCGATCAGTTCCTGCTCGGCCTGGGCTTCGGTGACGGTCGACGCCTTCACGCGGTCGATCAGGCCCGACTTGCCGTGGGTGCCCTTGTTCCAGTTGTCCATCTTGTCCAGGGTGGCGTCCGACTGGTGGATGGCGAATACCGGGCCCTCGGCGATGACGTTCAGCTCGGGATCGGTGACAACCACCGCCACCTCGATGATGCGGTCGTTGTCCGGATCCAGGCCGGTCATTTCCATGTCCACCCAGACCAGGTTGAACTCGTTGGGACGCTGGGCCGCGGCGGACTCGGTGGTTGGTGTAGCTTGTGACATAATTCTCTCTTTGCCTAGTCGTGTTTTATCCAATCCTGCATTTTCTCACAGGCACAGAATGTCTTCATTCGGGTTTTCGGTTTTGTTCGTCGTTTTCTTCGTGCTGACCCTGGTGCTGCGCACCTGGCTGGCCGCGCGCCATATCCGCCATATCGCGCGCCACCGCGCCAGCGTGCCGGCCGAGTTTGCGCCAAAGGTGCCGCTGGCGGCGCACCAGAAAGCGGCCGACTATACCGTCGCCAAGACCCGCCTCGGCCTGGTGGGCATGCTGTGGGGCGGCGCGGTCCTGATCGGCTTTACCCTGCTGGGCGGCCTGCAGCTGCTGTCGCTGGCCATCCTGCCGCTGACCGGGCCGGGCCTGTGGCACCAGATGGCGCTGGTGGTGGCCTTCGGCATAGTCTCCGGCCTGCTCGACCTGCCGCTCGACTGGTACCGCCAGTTCGTGCTGGAGCAGCGCTTCGGCTTCAACAAGATGACACCCGGCCTGTGGGTCACTGACATGGTCAAGGGCGCAGTCGTTGGCGCCGTGATCGGCCTGCCGCTGCTGTGGGTCGTGCTGACCCTGATGGAAAAGTCGGGAGACCTGTGGTGGTTTTACACCTGGCTGGTGTGGAGCGGCTTCCAGCTGCTCATGATCGCGGTCTACCCGAGCGTGATCGCGCCGCTGTTCAATAAATTCACCCCGCTCGAAGACGCCAGCCTCAAGCAGCGCATCGAAGGCCTGATGGCGCGCGTCGGCTTTGCGTCGCGCGGCCTGTTCGTGATGGACGGTTCCAGGCGCAGCGCCCACGGCAACGCTTATTTCTCCGGCCTCGGCCGCGCCAAGCGCATCGTGTTCTTCGACACCCTGCTGTCGCGCCTCGAGCCGCAAGAGATCGAGGCCGTGCTGGCGCACGAACTCGGCCACTTCAAGCTGCGCCACATCGTCAAGCGCGTGACCGTGATGTTCGCCATGTCGCTGGCCTTCCTGGCCCTGCTCGGCTACCTGAAAGGCCAGGCCTGGTTCTATACGGGCCTGGGCGTGCTGCCCTTCATGAACGCCGCGAACGACGGCATGGCCCTGTTGCTCTTCGTTTTGGTACTGCCGGTGTTTACCTTCCCGCTGGCGCCGCTGTCCTCGATCACGTCGCGCAAGCACGAATTCGAGGCGGATGCCTTCGCGGCGCAGCATACCGACAGTCGCCACCTGGTGTCGGCCCTGGTCAAGATGTACGAGGATAACGCCTCGACCCTGACGCCGGATCCGCTGCATTCGGCCTTCTACGATTCGCATCCGCCGGCCTCGGTGCGGGTGAAACACCTGACGATGGCGGGCGCATGAAGCTCGAACACCGCGACTGCGTCCACAATGCGAAGGCGCTCGATCCCTGGGCGATCGATGCGCTACTGGCTGACGTCCCTGGCTGGATGTCGGTCGACGGCATCCTGTCGCGCGAATTCCGCCTGCCGGACTACCGCGCCACCATCGCCTTCGTGAACGCGGTGGCGCAGGTCGCCGAAGCCCAGGACCATCATCCTGAAATGACGGTCGGCTATGCCACCTGCCGCGTGACGTGGAGCACCCACTCGGCCGGCGGCGCCCTGACCGAAAACGATTTTATCTGCGCCGCGAAAGTGAATGCGCTTTACCAAGGAATCACCAGCGCATGAGCGACTCACTCGACACCCTGACTGGAACCATCATTGCGGCCCATGGCCGTCACTACCTGGCCGACGCGAACGGCGAAAAGCTGCAATGCGTCACGCGCGGCAAGAAGACCAATGTCGCCGTGGGCGACGTCGTGCACCTCAAGCGCACCTCGAACGACCAGGCCGTGATCGAGAAGATCGCCGAGCGCACCACCCTGCTCTACCGCTCCGACCAGTATAAATCGAAGCTGCTGGCGGCGAACATCTCGCGCCTGTTCATCGTCGTCGCCACCGAACCCGGCTTCACCGACGACCTGGTCTCGCGCGCGCTGGTGGCCTGCGAGGCGGCCGGCATCGAGGCCCACCTCATCCTGAACAAGATCGACGTCGACGACCTGCTGCCGCGCGCGCGCGAACGGGTCGCGCCGTATGCCGCGCTGGGTTATCCGGTGCACGAGGTGTCGGCCAAGGCCCGGCCCGAGGAGACCGTGGCCAAGCTGGCGCCACTGCTGGCGGGCCACTCGTCGATCTTCATCGGCCAGTCGGGCATGGGCAAGTCGTCGATGATCAACCTCTTGGTGCCGGACGCCGACATCGCGGTGCGCGAGATCTCGGCGGCCCTCGACACGGGCAAGCACACCACGACGTTTACCCGCCTGTACTGGCTGCCCGAGGTGGATGGGAAGCCTTCGGCGATCATCGATTCGCCCGGCTTCCAGGAATTCGGCCTGTATCACCTGACCGAAGGGATGCTGGAACGCGCCTTCGTCGAGTTCACGCCCTACCTGGGCGGCTGCAAATATTACAACTGCCGCCACCTGGCCGAGCCGCAATGCGCGGTGCTGGACGCGGTCGCCGAAGGCAAGATCGCGCGCATGCGCCACGAGCTGTATGCGCAGCTGCTGCACGAGTCGTCACAGACCCTGTACTAATAAACAAGCAGAAACCGTCACTTTCCCTAACGGAAAGAAAAAGCCCTTATAATTCAAGGGACAACAAACGAGTAGACCAGATTATGCCAGGCACCACTCCGATCAAGCACTTCCTGCAATTCTCCGACTTCACGCGCGACGAGTTCGAATACGTCATCAAGCGCGCGGCGATCATCAAGCGCAAGTTCAAGGCCTACGAGGTCTATCATCCGCTGGTCGACCGCACCCTGGTGATGGTGTTCGAAAAGAGCTCGACCCGTACCCGCCTCAGTTTCGAGGCCGGCATGCACCAGCTGGGCGGCGCCGCCATCTACCTGAATACCCGCGACAGCCAGCTGGGCCGCGGCGAGCCGGTCGAAGACGCCGGCCAGGTCATGAGCCGCATGTGCGACATCATCATGGTGCGCACCTTCGGCCAGGACATCATCGAGCGCTTCGCCGCCAATTCGCGCGTACCGGTGATTAACGGCCTGACCAACGAACACCACCCCTGCCAGGTGCTGGCCGACGTGTTCACCTTCTGGGAACACCGCGGCTCGATCGCCGGCAAGACGGTGGCCTGGATCGGCGACGCCAACAATATGCTGTACTCGTGGCTGCAGGCGGCCGAGGTATTCGGCTTCCACCTGAACGTATCGACGCCGAAGGGCTACGAGATCGATCCGAGCCTGGTATCGACTTCGCGCTACACCCTGTTCGACGATCCGTCGGAAGCCTGTCTAGGTGCCCACCTGGTCAATACCGACGTCTGGACCAGCATGGGCTACGAGAAGGAAAACGCAGAACGGTTGAAAGCGTTTGACGGCTTCATCGTCGACGAAGCCAAGATGGCGCGTGCGGCCGACGACGCCCTCTTCATGCACTGCCTGCCTGCGCACCGCGGCGAGGAAGTCTCGGCCGGCGTCATCGACGGCCCGCAATCGGTGGTCTGGGACGAAGCCGAGAACCGCCTGCACGTGCAGAAAGCCCTGATCGAGTACCTGCTGCTCGGCCGTATTGAAGACTAATTTTTTACCCCCGAAGCTTGATCGTTGGCCGTCCATCCTGTTGTAATGACGGGATGGATTTGCGCGCCAGCTGACCATCATTCCCCTACCATCCCTCCATCACTGGAACTCCCATGAGCGACATCAAGAAAGTAGTCCTTGCCTATTCCGGCGGTCTCGACACCTCCGTCATCCTGAAATGGCTGCAGGACAATTACAACTGCGAAATCGTCACCTTTACCGCCGACCTCGGCCAGGGTGAAGAACTGGAACCGGCGCGCGCCAAGGCGCTGAAGTTCGGCATCAAGCCAGAGAATATCTATATCGACGATGTGCGCGAAGAGTTCGTACGCGACTTCGTGTTCCCGATGTTCCGCGCCAACACCGTGTATGAAGGCGAGTACCTGCTGGGCACTTCGATCGCGCGTCCGCTGATCGCCAAGCGCCTGATCGAGATCGCCAACGAGACCGGCGCCGACGCCATCTCGCACGGCGCGACCGGCAAGGGCAACGACCAGGTGCGCTTCGAGCTGGGCGCCTATGCGCTGAAGCCGGACGTCAAGGTCATCGCGCCATGGCGCGAATGGGACCTGCTGTCGCGCGAAAAACTGCTGAAGTACGCGGAAGACGCCGGCATCGCGATCGACATGAAGCACAAGAACGGCGGCGCGCCCTACTCGATGGACGCCAACCTGCTGCACATCTCGTTCGAAGGCCGTCACCTGGAAAACCCGAGCGCCGAAGCCGAGGAATCGATGTGGCGCTGGACCGTGTCGCCCGAGCAGGCGCCGGATGAAGCCGAGTACCTCGATATCGAATACGAAAAAGGCGACATCGTCGGCCTGAATGGCAAGCGCCTGTCGCCGGCCGCCGTGTTGACCGAGCTGAACCGCCTGGGCGGCAAGCACGGCATCGGCCGCCTGGACCTGGTGGAAAACCGCTACGTCGGCATGAAGTCGCGCGGCTGCTATGAAACCCCGGGCGGCACCATCATGCTGCGCGCGCACCGCGCGATCGAATCGATCACGCTGGACCGCGAAGTGGCGCACCTGAAGGACGACCTGATGCCGCGCTATGCATCGTTGATCTATAACGGCTACTGGTGGGCGCCGGAACGCGTCGCGCTGCAGACGCTGATCGACCATACCCAGGCGACCGTGAACGGCTGGGTGCGCATCAAGCTGTACAAGGGCAATGTGATCGTCGTGTCGCGCGATTCGAAGACCGATTCGCTGTTCGACATGACTATCGCCACCTTCGACGAAGACGGCGGCGCCTACAACCAGGCGGATGCGGGCGGCTTCATCAAGCTGAACGCGCTGCGCATGCGCATCGCTGCGAAGGCGCGCGCGAAGCGCGGGCAGTAAGATTGTCGTGGACCGGTTGTGCGGCCGGTTCTGGGCAAGCAAATAAACCGCCTTCGGGCGGTTTTTCGTTTTTGGGTTTGGGCTGGTGGGTGTGAAGGCGTGGGTGGTGTGCTGGCGAACTTGGGTTCCCGCCTGCGCGGGAACGACGTGCCAGGGGACGTGGCCGGAGCCTCGTTGTTCGCATTCCGCCACCACACCCAACGTCGTTCCCGCGCAGGCGGGAACCCAAGCTACTTTGCGCCGCCACAAGCCCACCCCGCACCCGCACACGCAAACTGGCCCTCATGGACAAGCCCTCCTACGTCTACATGCTGGCCAGCCGCCCCTACGGCACCCTCTATATCGGCGTCACCTCCGACCTGATCAAACGCATCTGGCAGCACAAGGAAGCTGCAGTACACAGCTTCACGAAACACTATGACATCAAGCGCCTGGTCTGGTACGAAATCCACACCGACATCACCGCCGCCATCACCCGCGAAAAACAGCTCAAACGCTGGAACCGCGACTGGAAAATCAACCTGATCCAGTCGATCAATCCTGCCTGGCGTGACTTGTACCCCGACATCTGCCAGTGAGCCCAGGTCACGTCGCACGCATCAGCGCGGCTCCCACTCCGCCCACAGCTTGCGCTCGGTCGCATCCAGATCCGACTGCACGCGCAGCTTCGGCCTGGCATCGAACACCATGGTCGGCCGCTTGGCCAGGTCATACGCCGGCCAGGCCGGCGCATTGCCCGCCGCCGGGCGCCCGGTCTTGATAAACGACAGCCACTGCCCGAACATCACGTCCTTCAACTGCTCGGCCTCGGGACCGACCGGCCCCAGGTGCGGCGCCGTCGAATCGTGCAGGTTGTCGAATACCAGCGCCAGTTCCGAGCCGTGTACCGCATACCCCACCTTCTCGCCGCTGGCGAACGGCATGTCGAGGCGGTACACATAGGCCTTGCCGCCGCCCTTGGCCTGGGCCTCGGCCATGCGCACGGTCGGGATCCAGTATTCCACCGCGCTCAGGGCCTTGTAGCGCAGCTGGGCGTCGTTCAGCCTGGGGAAGGCTTTCGGATACTTCGAGAACACCTTGTCGAATTCACTAAGGGGCAGGTTGGCCAGCTCCTTGCCCTCGATATTGCCGTTCATGGTCTTGGCCGGGCCAAAGAACGCATTCTCGTCGCGCGCGGTGCCCATGATGACCGGGATATCGCGCGCCACACCCTGCGCCAGCGCCGCCACCGGCAGTACTGGCATCGTGACGCCATCGACCACGCCGCGGAACGGATATTTATAGGAGTTCTCGGCGATCAGCTTGACCTGGGCCGCCAGCAGATCCTTGGCCGGCAAGGTCGTCAGCTCGCGCGCGCGGCTCTTGTCCAGGCCAGCCCGCGCCAGGATGCCTTCGGTGACTTCGCTCGCCATGGTTGGCGTGGCCAGGGTCTGGCCGCCGCCGCTCTGGCTGATCGCGCCGTGGAACAGGCCTTTCGCGGCAGGCATCGCCAGCAGCGACACCACGTTCTTGCCGCCGGCGCTCTGGCCGCCGATCGTCACGCGGCCCGGGTCGCCGCCGAAGGCCGCGATATTCTTCTGGATCCACTCCAGGCCCTTGATCTGGTCCAGCAGGCCGTTGTTGCCGCTGCCGACGTAGTCCTGGCCCAGCACGCTGCTCACGTCCATGAAGCCGAACACGCCCACGCGGTAGGCGACCGACACCACCACCACGCCCTGGCGCGCCATATTGGCGCCGTCGAACACCGGCATGCTGGTGGTGCCGGCCACGTTGCCGCCGCCGTAGATGTACACGTACACCGGATGCGGGCCCGGCGTCTTCGGCGTCCACACGTTCAGGTACAGGCAATCCTCGGAATACTCGGGCCCCACCGGCACGTACTTGCTGGGCCCGATCGGCATCTGGATCGGCGCCTTGGGGAAGGCCTTCGCTTCCAGCACGCCGCTCCATGGCGCAGCCGACTGCGGCGCCTTGAAGCGCAGCGCGCCGACCGGCGGCTGGGCGTAGGGGATGCCGAGGTAGCGCGCGACGTCGCCGCCATCCTGGCCGCGCAGCACGCCGGACGGGGTGCGCAGTTCGGCGGTAGCGTCGGTGAACGCGGCGGCCCAGGCGGGCGCCTGCAGCATCAGGCCGGCGGCCAGCAGGAGTTTGGCGCCGGTGGTCAGGAACAGTCGTTTCGAATTCATGTCAGCCTTCATGGTGTTGGTCGAGGGTCGAGAAGTCAAGCATCACGGGATGCGCGGGAAGTTGAACAACGCGCCGATATTGGCGTTGATGCGCACGCCCAGCACCAGCGCATCCTGGATGTCGCGCGGGTAGTTCGGCGTCACGCGCGAATCGGGCTTGTGCAGGTACTGGATGTTCGGCGCCACCGTCACGCCCGGCGCCAGCGCATAGCTGTAGGCCGCTTCCAGCACATAGCCTTCCGAGTTCACGCGGCCGGTGCCGCCGCCCAGCGCGCGCCGCTCGCTCAGGAACGCCACCTGCTTGTCCGGCATCTTGAGCGTGCTGGCGACGATGCCGAAGGTATCGTTGTCACGGCCGGCGAAGGTGCCAGTCTTGACCACGCCGACCTTGGCCGTGTACTTGATCGCTTCCGAATCGCTGCGGTTGTACACCATGCTGCCGAACATGGCGACGTTGCGGCGCGACTTCAGGTCGGGCCGCCACAAGACCCTGTCGCCCATCAGGTACAGGCCGTTGCCGTGGCGGTGCGTGAGGCGCTTGCCGCCGAAGCGGGTGAACGACTGCCCTGCCGTATTCAGGTAGACGTCGTTGCGCGCCGCGTCGAGGTACCAGATACCCAGGCGCACGCGGCGCGGCATCGGATCGTTATGGAACTCGGTCTCGTAGCCCGTCTCGAGCATGTAGTTCTGGCCGGTGATGCGGCTCGAGCTGAAATCCCACAGGTGGGTGCCGGCGTCCAGCGTGGCCGGGTCGATCGAGAACGAGCCGGCATGCACATAGGTCTTCTCGCTCGGCCGGTAGCTGATTCGACCGCCCCAGGTCGACAGCGGCGCCAGCACGGTGCCGGACGACTGGCTGAAGCCATACAGCGCGCCGCTGTGGGCGTGGTTCTGGAACAGGGTCGAGAACGGCGACTTGGCGAAAGTCTGGAAGGCGCTCATGCGGCCGATCGAGAAGCTCAGGTCGTTCTTGTTCACCAGCGAGAAGTTCTGGTGGAAGCTCAGGTCGAGGAAGCGCAGCAGCGTGAACGGCGCCGAGTTTTCCTGGGCCGACGTGCCGCCGCCGATGTAGTAGCTGGTCAGGCTGCGGCTCTTGATGCCGATGATGGTGGCCTGGACCTTGCCGCCCTTCCAGCCGACCAGCCGGTCGAGGTCGAAGTCGGCGCCCGCCACCGCGTACTGCGAGGCGGTGGCGCCCTGGTCGATGCCGCCGCTGGGATTGGCCGCCAGTTCCATGTTCAGCATCAGGCGGGTATAGATGCCCTTGTCGGCCAGCGAGGCCAGCACGCCGCTATCGGTCGGCTTTTGCGGCGCCGCCTGGCGCCCCGCCTCGGTGGTCACCGCCGCATCGGTGGCGCCGGCGCGGGCCGGATTCGGGGCCTGGGCCCAGGCCGCGCTGGCGCCCATCGCGCACACCATGGCGCAGGCGCCGGACAGGCGCTTTCGGTCGAGTCTACTCATCTTCTCACTCCATCATTCTAGTTAATTGTCGGGAACGGTTCGAGGACGGCGGGCCGGGTTCAGGCCAGTGCGGCGGTGACCTCGATCTCGATCAGGAAGTCCGGCAGCGCCAGCGCCGCCACACCCACCACCGTGTTGGCGGCCGGCTCGGCCTCGCCGTAGAAGGCCGCGATCTCGGCGCAGATCGGACCCAGTTTTTCCGGGTCGTGGTTGACGATGTAGGTGCGCATGCGCACCACGTCGGCCGGGGTGGCGCCGGCCGCGGCCAGCACCTGCTTCAGGTTGGCCAGCGCCTGGCGCGCCTGGGCCACCACGTCGCTGCCGCCCACCAGCTGGTACTGGCTGTCCCAGGCCACCTGGCCGGCCAGGTGCAGGGTGCGGCCGGGCTGCTGCTCGACGGCGTGGGAAAAGCCGAACGGGACGCTGGCATACATGGTGTCGGGATTGATGGCGCGGCGGGTCATGGAATGCTCCTGGTTCGAAGGTGATTGGGTTGGTCGGATGCGCTCATGGCGCCCGGGTACCGCTGCCGTGCTGGCACAGCTCGAAGATGTGGCCCCACGGGTCGCGGAAATAACGGAAGGCCGAACCGGCGGTCGGCCCCTCGTCGAGGGCGATGCGCTCCATCACGCTGCAGCCGTTTTCCAGCAGCACGGCGGCCGAGGCTTCGAGGTCGTCGACCTCGATCCCGAGGTGGTGGCTGCCGACGTGGTTGCTGGGCAGCGGCGCGCTGCTGCCGCCCAGCGGGCGCCGGTACTCGAACAGCTCGAGCCGGAAGCCATCCGGGAACTGCAGCATCGCCAGCCGCAGCCGGGCGTCCGGAATGCCGAGGTGCGCCTCGGTCCAGTCGCGCCCCTCGGCGTCGCGCGGGATGTCGGCCGCGTCCAGCGGTCCCAGGGCGTAGAGCGGCGTCACACCGAACACGCGGCGGTAGAAATCGATGACGGGTTCCAGCTCGGCGACCGTCCAGGAGACGTGATCGATGCGGCGGAAACTGATAAGTGCTTGGCTCAAGGCGTGACCTTTCCTGACGCGGTGTGCGTCATGCGTGAACATCGGTGGAACGAAACTTCAAGAAGGCGGCGGCGCACGCTGGCGCCGCCGCGGTTCCTCAGGCGGCGGCCGCCTTGCCAGTCGGCGCCGGCGCCACCGGCAAGCCCGGTCCGAGCGCCAGGCCGGCGCGGCCCGGCGCCCTGGTCATGAGGCTGACCGCCACCATCACCACGGCATTGATGGCCATGGCCAGCAGGCCCGGCTCCCAGCCCGGCAGGGTCGCCGCCCAGTAGGTCTTGGCGAACGGCGCGACCAGGGCGGTAAAGCCCGCGACCACGCCGCAGATGACGCCGACGGCGGTGGCGCGGCGCCACAGGAAGGCCAGGAACACGCCCGGGGCCAGCATGCCGATGGCCGAATAGGCGTTGAGCAGGATCGACATCAGCGAACCTTTCTGCAGCAGCGAGACCGCCACCGCGATCACCGCGAAACCGACCACCGACACCCGCGACAGCAGCAGCGCGTTGCGCTCGCCCAGGTTCGGCGCCAGCGGCGTGACCACGTTGCGGGTGAAGATCGAGGCGGCGGTCAGCAGCAGCACCGAGCCCGGGGCCAGCGCCAGCAGGAAGCCGGTGCCGGCCAGCAGGCCGATCACCCACTCGGGATACTGGTTCGACACGAACTGCAGCAGGGCCGCGTTCATGTTGCCGCCCGGCGGCTGGGTGCCGGCCACCAGCGCGCCCAGGCCCAGCACGATGATGAAGAAGAAGGCCAGCGAATAGATCGGCTGCCAGATGGCGTTGCGACGGATCGCGGTCGGGCTGTGGGCCGAATACGAAATCTGGAACAGGTGCGGGAACACCCAGTTGCCGAGCGCGATGTTCAGGGCCGAGGTGATCAGCCAGATGCCGGTGGTGGTGGCGTTCGGATCGATGCCGGGAAGTTTGGTGATGCCGGGATAGCTTTGCTCGGCCAGGGTGAACACGTCCATCAGCGAGCTGGCGCCGACCTTGTCGGCCAGGGTCCAGGCCAGGATCACGACCAGCACCACCATCAGGATGTCCTTGATCGCCGCCGCATAGGCGGCCGAGCGCAGGCCGGCGAACAGCACGAAGGTCACCATCACCAGGCCCGCGAGCAGGTGCGAGACGAGCGGCGAGACGGCGTCGCCGAAGGTGAGCGCGACCACCAGGCCCAGGCTCACCAGCTGGATCTGCACGTACACGATCAGGGCGCCGATGCCGACGATCCCCGTGACCACGCCCAGCCACGGCGCCTCGTAGCGGGCGGCAAAGAAGTCGGCCTGGGTCACCAGGCCGGCCGTGCGCCCGGCGCGCCAGATCTTCGGCATCAGCAAATAGCCGATGGCATACGACAGCGACACCGAGCAGAAGGCCAGGTAGGCCGGCGCGCCCATCGCCCAGGCATAGCCGGCGATGCCGAACACGGCGAAGGTGGTATAGATCTCACCGGCGTTCATGAACCAGAACAGCAGGGTGCCCATGCCGCGGCCACCCAGCGCCCAGTCGGCGACGGTCTTGTTCTTCGTCTTGGCGCGGCCGAAGCCGATGGCGCCGACCACGGTCGTCAGCAGCAGCAGGAGTACGATGCTCAGTTTCATGCGTGCCCCGCCGGCGCCTGGGCGCTTTCGCTATTGGCGATGGCGGCCATGAAGGCTTCTTCCTCGGCCTGCACCCCGGCGCGGCGATCGAGTTCGAATACGATCGCGAACAGCACCGTGGCCAGGATCACACCGGCCATCTGCCAGGCCATGGGGAATGGCAGGCCGAACGGCTTGTAGGTCACATCGTTGATGAAAGGCGCCATGCCGAGCTGCCACACGAAGGGCAAGGTCAGCAGCCACAAGTGGCCTCGGCGGATCACCCGTGCGGGTGGATCGGTATGCAAATCGGACTTCATGGCGGAACCTTTTCGATACGATGAGATGTTTGTGCAGCAAAACTGCACAACGAAACTTATTTTAAGAAATGTACGAAGTCAAGATTTTTAAACGCGATTGTCATAATCCGGCCAAAAACGAGGGAAAGCACGTAGATTCCCTGCCACAAGCAAATAATTGACAAGCGTAAAAGCAGGTGAAATAATCAAAGAGCGTGCAGTATTAATGCACGAATGCCCCGGAATGGTGCGTACTGCGGTGCGTGCACCCGGGCTGTACATGAAGAGGAGTTCCTGTGATTGGTAAACGTCTGCATGACCTGCGCGTGGCGCGCGGCCTGTCCCTGCGCGGCCTGGCCGAGATCGCGGGCGTCTCGCCGACCCTGCTCAGCCAGGTCGAGCGCGAAGTGACCGAACCGAGCCTGACCACGCTGCGCAGCCTGAGCGCGGTGTTCGGCGAATCGATGTCGGCCCTGTTCGCCGACCCCGGCGCGCCGTCGGTCTGGCACAGCCGCCCCGGCGAACGCACCACCCTGATGGGCCCCAAGGGCGGCGTCAGCTACGAGCGCCTGACCCGCGGCAACGGCCAGATGGAAGTGCTGCGCGCCGTGTTCGCGCCGGGCCAGTTCTCGGCCGAGGATGGCCTGCGCCACCCGTCGCTCGAATGCGTGTACGTAATCAAGGGCACCCTGACGGCCGAGATCGCGGGCGCCGTCTACCACGTGGCGGCCGGCGAAAGCATCACCTTCGACGCCCAGCAGTCGCACCGCTACCGCAATGCCGGGAACGAGGATGCCGAAGTGATCGTCTCGATCACGCCGCCCGTGCCCTGAGCCGCATACCGTTGTTTTGAGCCTGGACATCGTCCTGGCTGCGCCCTGCGCCGCCAGCGGCCCCCGCTCGCCCTTTTTTTGACTGGAATGGACCACCATGAACCGCAACGACATCAACTGGACCGGCTACATCCCGGCCATCACCACCCCCTTCACCCGCGACGGCGCGATGGCATGGGACGACCTCGCCGCGCAGCTGGAGTGGTACGTCGAGCAGCGCATGCATGGCGTGGTCCTGGCCGGCACCTCGGGCGAATGGTTCAGCATGAACGAGCACGAACGCGCCCAGCTGTTCGAAGAAGCCGGCCGCACCATCGACCGCCGCATCACCGTGCTGGGCGGCTGCAACGCTTATACCGCCGATGAAGCGATCCGCCATGCGCGCGCCGCCGAGAAGGCTGGCCTGGACGGCATCCTGCTGACCCCTCCCCCCTATATGGTGCCGAGCCGGCGCGAACTGGTCCAGTTCTACCAGGACGTCTCGGACGCCACCGACATCCCGATCTGCGTCTACAACTGGCCGCGCGGCTGCGTGGTCGACATGGATACCGAGCTGCTGGGCGAGATCAGCGAGATCGACCACGTGGTCGCGATCAAGAATTCCACGCCCAACTTCGCCGGCTTCCTGGAAGGCCTGTACGCGCTGGGCAACAAGGTGCGCTACTTCAACGTGCCGACCTCGGAACTGGGCGCCGACCTGGTCTCGATCGGCCGCGGCGACGGCCTGATGGGCGCCGGCGGCGTGCTCGGTTCGGACCATCCCGACTTCTGGCGCCTGATCGAGAACGGCGACAAGGCCGGCGCGGTGGCGCTCGGCGCGCGCGACCGGGTAATCATGAAAGCCTGGTTCAACAAGGACTTCGCCGGCAACTTCGGCAGCGCCCAGGCCATCCTCAAGACCGCCCTGCGCCTGCGCGGTGTGCCGGCCGGCTACGTGCGCCGTCCGCTGCTCGACCTGACCCCGGCCGAGGTGGAACAGGTGCGCGCCACGCTCGAAGGCCTCGGCATCGAGACCGGCGCCGCGTGAAGCAGCCGCCCGCTCCCGCCGACAGCCGCGTCGTCGACACCCTGGTGATCGGCGGCGGCCTGCTGGGCAGCGCCGTTGCGTACTACCTGGCGCAGGCCGGCAGCCGCGTGCTGCTGGCCGAGAAGGACCAGATCAACCGCCAGGCCTCGGGCCAGAACGCGGGCAGCCTGCACTTCCAGCTCGAATACCGGATGATCGAGAACGGCCTGGAAGCGGCGCGCAAGGCGGCCGAGGCGATGCCGTTGCACCTGCATGCGCAGCAGGCCTGGGCGGGCCTGGAGCAGGAACTGGGCAGCCCGCTGGGCGTGGCCCAGCATGGCGGCTTCATGGTGGCCGAGACGCCGCAACAGGTCGAACGCCTGGCGCAAAAAGTCGAACTGGAACGGGCGAGCGGCCTGGTGACCGATCTGCTCGATGGCGACGAGGTGCGGCGCCGCGCGCCCTACCTGGGGCCGTCGATCCTGGCGGCCGCCTTCTGTCCCACCGAGGGCAAGGCCGATCCGCGCCGCTGCGCGCTGGCCTATGCCAATGCCGCCGTGCGCCTGGGCGCCGAGCTGCGCACCGCCTGCAGCGTCACCACGCTGGCCAGGACCGCGCACGGCTGGCAGGCCAGCCTGGAAGACGGCAGCAACTGCCGCGCCGCCACCATCGTGATCGCGGCCGGCGCCTGGTCGGGCCGGGTCGCGCAGATGGCCGGCACCGTACTGCCGGTCAGCCCGGTCGGCCTGACGATGACGGCTACCGCGCGCAGCGCGCCGCTGGTGTCGCACCTGGTGCAGCATGCCGGGCGGCGGCTGTCGATGAAGCAGACCGGCGAAGGCAATGTGTTGATCGGCGGCGGCTGGCCGGCGCGCCTGCACCAGGAACACGGCATCGTCGACCTGGAACGCAAGCCCGAACTGCTGCTGTCCTCACTGGCCGGGAATATGGCGGCCGCGGCCAGCGTGGTGCCCGGCGTGGCCCATTTGCCGGTGCTGCGCGTCTGGACCGGCATGACGGCGCTGATTGCCGACCAGTTGCCGCTGATCGGCGAAGTGCCGCGCGCGCCGGGCGCCTTCATCGCCACCGGCGGCTCTGCCTTCACGCTCGGCCCCACTTATGCCCGCGTGCTGGCCGACAAGGTGCTCGGCAAGAGCCCCGTCTTCGACGTCAGCCGCTACGACCCCAACCGATTCGCGAGCCTGACCTTTGCTTAAAACCCTTCGCATCCAACCCAACGGCGGCGACGGCCTGCGCCCCGCGCCGGTCACCATTTTCGTCAATGGGGCCCCGACCACGGCCTATCCGGGCGAGACCGTCGCCACCGCCCTGCTGGCCGCCGGCAGCGCCCGTTTTCGCACCACGGCGCGCGGCGCGCCGCGCGCCCCTGTGTGCAATATGGGCGTGTGCTTCGAGTGCGCGGTGACGGTCGACGGCCGTCCCGGCACGCGCAGCTGCATGACCCTGGTCGCGGACGGCATGCGGATCGAGAGGTCCTGAATGACTACCGAACACAATGAAGACTACGACCTGCTGGTGGTCGGCGCCGGGCCGGCCGGCCTGGGCGCGGCGCTGGAAGCGGCCGCGCGCGGCCTGAAGGTGGCCGTGGTCGACGAACAGCATGCGCCGGGCGGCCAGATCTTCCGACAGCCCCCGGGCAGCTTCAAACAGCCCGAAGGCGGCGCAAAACTCGCCTATCCGTTCGGCCGCGAGCTGCTGCGGCGTGCGCGCGCCGACACCCGCATCGCCTGGCATTACGGGACCATGGCCTGGGGCGTGTTCCGCGACCCGCAGCAGGAGTGCCTGCGGCTGGGCGTGAGCAAGAACGACGCCGGCGCCATGCTGAACGGACGCGCGCTGCTGGTCGCCACCGGCGCCTATGACTTGCCGGTGGCCTTCCCCGGCTGGACCCTGCCCGGCGTGATGAGCGCCGGCGGCGTGCAGACCCTGCTGAAAAGCCAGTTCCTGCGTCCGGGCAGCCGCTTCGTGCTGGCCGGCTCGCATCCGCTGCTGCTGCTGGTGGCCGACCTGCTGCTGACATCCGGCGCCGAGGTGGCGGAAGTCGCGTTCGCGCGCCCGCGTCCCGCCATCGGAGAACTGCTGCGCGGCTGGCGCGCCGTGCCCGGCCATCTTGGCCTGATGTTGCAGGCGGCGCGCGCCGCGTGGAACCTGAAGCGGCATGGGGTACCGCTGCGCTTCGGCAGCATGATCAAGGCCGCATCCGGCGCCGACGCCGTCGACGGCGCGACCATGGTCGACGTCGACCGCGACTGGCGGCCGCTGCCCGGCACCGAACGCCATGTGGAGGCCGACACGCTGGTCATCGGCTACGGCCTGCTGGCATCGACCGAGCTGGCGCGCCAGGCCGGCTGCGCGGTCGACTACAAGCCCGATGAAGGCGGCTGGATCGTGCGCCGCGACGCCACCATGCGCAGCAGCGTGGACGGGGTCTGGGTGGCGGGCGAGCCGGGCGGCGTCGGCGGCGCCGAACTGGCCCACCTGGAGGGCCGGCTGGCGGCGCTGGACATCGCGCGCACGCTGGCGGCGCCTGGGCAGCGACCGGGTGACGACGAACTGGATGCCGTGCAGCGTGCGATCCGCAAGGCGCACCGCTTCAGCGACGTCGTGCGCGATTTCTTCGCCCCGAACATGGCGGCGCTGGCGCGGTTGGCCAGCGGCGATACATTGGTGTGCCGCTGCGAGGAAGTCAGCGCCGCCGAGGTTCGCGATTTCCTGGACAGGAATCCGCACGTCAGCGACGTCAACAGCGTCAAGCTGGCCTGCCGCACCGGCATGGGCATGTGCCAGGGTCGCTATTGCCAGCACACGACCGCGCAGATGCTCAGCGAAGCGACCGGCAAGCCGGTCGACTGCCTCGGCCACCACACGGCGCGGGCGCCGGTGAAACCGGTGTCGGTGATCAGTCTGGCGCAGTTGCAGGACACATTGAGGTAGGCGGCTACAACAGGCCGAGCGACTGCAGCGCCGCCTTGCCGAGCGGGACCCGCTTGGCGGCCACCGTGTCGTCGGTGATGTCGACATTCATGGCGAAGGCATACACCTTGCCGTCTTTTTCGACCCAGCCGACCCACCAGCCGATCTGGTTCTTGCGATCATCCGGCATATACCATCCGGTCTTGGCGTACAGATTGGCGGCGCCCTCCTGGCGAACGATCTCGCGCACCGCCGCCATCGCCGGCTTCGGGAACGGCAGCCTGTCCTGCGCCAGCCGGCCCAGGAAGCGCACCTGCTCGACCGCGCTGATCTTCAACGGTCCCTCGAGCCAGAAGGTGTCGATCGTGTTCCCAGCATTCATATTGCCGTAGTCGAGCTTGCGCAAGCCCTCGCGCATGCGCGGCATGCCGATGCGGCGCGCCAGTTCCTTGTAGACGGGGACGTTGGAGACCCTGATCGCTTCGCGCAACGGCATGTCCCTGGCCCATTGCGGCATGAGCGTGGGGCCGCCGCCGTAGGGAAGCACTTCGTCCACATCGGCCACGGCCCCGGCGTCCAGGCCGATCAGCGAGTTCGGAATCTTGAAGGTCGAGGCCGGGACGTAGCGGATGCTGGCGCGCTGGCGGTCGTGGCCGGTGAATTCGCCGGTGGCGACATCGTGCACGACCAGGGTGCCGGTCACGCCCGCTTTTTCGAACATCTCGCCGATCCGCGCATCGTCGCGCCACACGATCGGCGCCGTCTTCGCTTCCGTCGCCAGCGTCTTCGCCAGCCACGCGCGGCCCTTGTCGGCATAGGCGCGGCAGGCGCCCTTGTCGACAAGCGCGCCCCGCGCCTGGCGCTGCCACAGGCCGCTCGCCTCGGGATGGGCCGAGACCAGCACGTCGCAGGGCAGCGCCGCCACGCGCGCGATCGAGCGCTCGATGTCACGGCGCGCGGTCGGGTAGGCCGGATCGCCGCTGTAGCGGAAGGCGCCGGCGCCGATGGCGGTCAGGCTGTCGGCATAGACCATGTCGACCGCCTTGCCCGCGGCCTGCGAGCGCCAGGTCCAGGTCGAGCCGCCCTGGGTGTGGCCCGGCGTCGCGTGCAGCGTGACGGCGAGCGGTCCGAGCTTGACGGTCTCGCCATCGCGCACCTCGGTCACCCTGGCGACCGGCGCCATGGCCGGCAGGCTGCCGTATTGCGGATCGCCGCGGCTGGCCTGCCCGCTGCGCAGCACCGGCGCCGCGGCCGGCGTCGCCTTCACCTCCGCGCCGGACAGGCGCTGCAATTCGGCGATCCCGCCCGCATGGTCCATGTGCTCGTGCGAGTTCAGGATGATGCGGATGTCCTCGACCTTGAAGCCGAGCTTGCGGACATTGGCTGCGATCAGCGGCGCCGCTTCGGCGGTGGCGCCATCGATCAGGATATGGCCGTCCTTCGACGCGACCAGCACCGAACTGAGACCGCGGGTGCCGACGTAATAGCTGTCGGCGGACAGGGCGAACGGTTCCTGCGGCGTGTTCCAGTCATCGGCCGTCGCGGGTGCGACGCACGTGACGAGGCCAGCCGCGGCGAATGCCAGGCTTGTGAGCTTCATGAAGATATCCTTAGGTGGTGGTTTGGAGCGCGTCCAGCCTTGCCGGGAGTTCGCGCAGGAAGGCTTGCTTCAACAGCGGGCCGGCGGCCCCGCGTTCCTGGCGCGGTTCGAGGACCATGCGCGCGAACACGATCGTGCGACCTTCCTTGCTGGCCCAGCCGACGAACCAGCCATACGCAAGATGCGGGTCGGCCACGCCATCGCGCGGGGCCAGGAAGGCGGTGCCGGTCTTGGCATGCACGTTCCAGCCATTGGGCAGGTCGGGCAGCCGCAGCAGGGTGGCCGTCATGTCGTAGGCCTGGGGCTTCAGGCCCAGTTCGCGCCGGACCAGCTTGCGCAGGAAGGCGGTCTGCTCGCGCGGCGATATCTGCAGAGACGATCCGATCCAGGACTCGGCCACGCCGCCCGACAAGTCCTGGTTGCCGTAGTCGAAACGCCGCAGGTACGACTGCAGGCCATTGAGGCCGAGGCGGGTCGTGACCTCCTGCGCATACCAGACCGTCGAATGGCGGATCCAGCCCGTGGGGTCGGTCGTGGTGCGCCAGGCCGGCAGCCAGTCGGCATAGCCCTGCCTGAACGGCAGCGCCGGCGAATGCGTGTCGTGCAGGATACCGGCGTCGTAGCCCAGCAGGCTGACCGCGATATTGAAGGTGGACGCGGGCGTGACGCGCGCGCCGCAGTCGCCCTGCTCCACCAGCCGTTCGCCGCTGGCGGCGTCGAGCATGATGGTGCAGTCGAGCCGGAATGGTGCGCTGGTCCAGGCCAGCGCGGGCTGCAGCGCCAGGTTGCCGCCGAAGGCCAGCGCCAGGATGGCGAGGCCGGCGCCGCGGCTCCACAGCGCATGGCGCGTTGCGGCGGGAGCACGGATCAGTTCGACCCGGGCCGCCAGCGTATTCGGGCTGACGCCGCCAAAGGCCAGCGCGCCATGTGCGGCATGATGCTGCATGCGCAACTGGGCCACCAGCGCGGCGGCATAGGCGCGGCGTTCGGCTTGCGGCCGGCCGCGCAGCACGTCGCGGTCGCAACCGAGTTCCTGGGCCCACGTGAGTCGTTCGCGCAGCCGGCGCATGGCGGGGTTGAACCAGCACAGCGCCTGCAGCATGGCGCCCACCGTACACCACCACAGGTCGCCGCGGCGCCAGTGCGTGAGTTCATGGGCCACGATCAGTTCGCGCTGCAGCGCAGGCATATCGCGCAGGGAGCGCGGCAGCAGCAGGCGCGGCTTGAACGGGCCGACCAGCATCGGCGGAATCGGGGCGTCGACTTCGATCATGGCCGGCAGCGCCGCCGCCTGGCGCGCGCCGCCTTGCGCCAGGCGTTCCAGCATGCGCTGGCCCTGCCACAGGCGGCCCAGCATCCAGGCCAGGCCGGCCACGTAGGCCAGAACCCAGGCCCAGGCCAGCCACGCCAGCCAGGAACGCTGGCCTGCGTTGGCAAGCGGCGTGACCGCCCCGACGTCCTGCTCCGGCTGCGCCGCAGGCAGGCTCGCCGCCGCGTTCACGTCCACTTCGAACACGGGCAGCATGTTCACCTGCTGTCCCGGGGGCGCCAGCAGCAGCATGAAGGTGGCCGCGATCGCCAGCTGCGCCAGCAGCCAGGTCGAGCGCTGCATGCCCAGCGCCGGCAGCCAGCGCCGCGCCAGCCCGGCCGCGCCCCACACCGCCAGCCCCGCCGCCAGGCAGCCGAGGCTGGCGAACAGGAAGCGGATGGCCAGCTGGTCGGGCGCCGTCATGGCGCGGCGTCCTTCTCGACCGGCCAGTCGTTCAGCAGTTGCTCCAGGCGCGCCAGTTCGGCATCGTCGACCAGTTTGCTGCCGGTGAACATATTGACCGGCAGCGGCGTATCGATCTCCATCACGCGCCGGCCGAAGTCGTGGGCAAAAGCGGCCAGCGTGTCGACCTTGTCGCTCACCGCCTCGTACACCTGCACGCCGTGACGCTGCTCCTGGCGCACCATGTCTTTTTCGAGCATGCGTTCGAGCGTCTTGCGGGTCGACGAATACGACCACGCCATCTCTCCGACGACCGCGTCGTGGATTTCGCGGGCGCTCAGCGGCTGCTGGCGCCACAGGGCCTTGAGCAGACTCAGTTCGGAGATCGAGGGGACGGCCATGACAAACACTCCATTGCGACGATTGACGCAATGATGCGACAACTGTCGCACAGCTGTCAACTAGTTACGGAGGTCGTCCACCGGTTCGCTGCCGAAGCCGGGCGCCAGCAGGTAGTCGGCCAGCTTGCGCGCGCAATCCTCGGGCGAATCGAGCGCGCCGCCCTCCTTCAGGTCGACGAAGCGCTGGCGCAGCGGAAAGTCGCTGCCGGGTGTGGCGCGGATCGCGGCCTGCATATCGGTGTCGATCACGCCCGGCGCCAGGCTGCAGGCGCGCACCCGCAGGTCGCCGTCGAGCAGCACCGCGCGCGCGTGGTGGTCGAGCGCCGCCTTGGTGGCGCCGTACACGGCCCAGCCGGGATAGGCACTGCGCGCAGCGCCGCTCGAGACGTGCAGGATGCGCCGCGCGGCCAGGGGGGCGGCCCGCACGAAGGCCGCCGCCAGCGCCAGCGGCGCCGCGACGTTGAGCGTCACCGCGCGCAGCACGTCCGCCGGGTCTTGCGCGGCGAGCGGGCCGACCGGCGTGACCACACCCGCGTTATTGACCAGGAAGGCGTTGTCGGCATCAAGCAGGTAAGCGCGCAAGGCGTCGCCCGCCAGCCAGGCTTGCAGGGCGGCCGGGTCGGCCAGGTCGACTTCGGCCTGTTCGATCCCGGCCAGCGGCGAACGGCCGCGCGCCATGCCCAGCACGGCGATGCCGCGCCCCTGCAACTCGGCCGCGATGGCGGCCCCGAGGCCACGGGTGTGGCCAGTGACGATTGCCTTCTTCATGCTCGCTTCCTCACATTCAGATGAATACGGGTTCGGGTTCGAGCGCCACGCCGTAGCGCGCGGCGACGTCGGCCTGGATCGCCTGGGCGAGGCGAACCACGTCGGTCCCCTGCGCATCGCCCAGGTTCACCAGCACCAGCGCCTGCTTGTGATAGACACCGGCCGGGCCGATATGGCGCCCTTTCCAGCCGCACTGGTCGATCAGCCAGCCCGCGGCCAGCTTTTCGCTGCCGTCCGGCTGGCGGTGGTGGACCAGGTTCGGGTAGGTCTCGAGCAGGCGCGCGCACTCCCTGCTGGAGACCACCGGGTTCTTGAAGAAGCTGCCCGCATTGCCGATCTCGGCCGGGTCGGGCAGCTTGCGGCGGCGGATCGCCTCGACCAGCGCGCCGACCTCGCGCGGCGTCGGCGCCGCCAGGCCTGCCTCATGCGCGGCATTGGCCAGCTCGGCGTAGCGCAGGTTCGGCGCCCAGGCCGCCGGCAGGGCGAAGGTGACGTCCAGCACGATCAGGTCGCGCCCTTCGGCATGCTTGAAGATGCTGTCGCGGTAGCCGAAGCGGCAGGCGGCGGCGTCCAGCGTGCGCAGATCGCCGCTGGCCATGTCGAAGGCGGTGAGGCTGTGGAACACGTCTTTGGTCTCGACGCCATACGCGCCCACGTTCTGGATCGGCGCGGCGCCCACGGTGCCCGGGATCAGGGACAGGTTTTCCAGCCCGCCCAGGCCCTGCTCCAGCGTGTAGCCGACGAAGGCGTGCCAGTTTTCGCCGGCCTGGGCCCGCACCAGGATCTTGCCGTCGTGCTCGCCCAGGATGGCGCGGCCCTGGCCGCTCATGTGCAGCACCAGGCCGTCGACGTCTTGCGTGAACAGCAGGTTGCTGCCGCCGCCCAGCACCAGGCGCGGCAGGCCGGCCAGGGCGGGATCGGCCCGCACCGCGGCCAGTTGCGCGGCGCCGGTGACGCGCAGGTAATGGCGGGCGCGGGCGGGGATGCGGAAGGTGTTCAGGCCGGCGAGCGGCTGGTCGTGGACGATGGGCAGGTCTGGATGCATGTCTTGGACGAATGAAAATGTCGTTTCATTATAGTGGTTCACGCTTCCCCTCCTTTCTGGAAGGGCAAAACGGTCGCGATTCGGGCCGTTGTCCGCTAAAATAGAGGGATTCATCTAATGCAATATCAGAAAAGGACTCTCCATGCCATCGTTTGATGTGGTCTGCGAAGCAGACATGGTCGAAGTAAAGAATGCGGTCGAACAATCGAACAAAGAAATCACGACCCGCTTCGACTTCAAGGGCAGCTCAGCCAATGTCGAACAAAAAGAGCGTGAACTGACCCTGCTCGCCGATTCCGACTTCCAGCTCGGCCAGGTCAAGGACGTGCTCATCAACAAGATGTCGAAGCGCAAGGTCGACGTGCGCTTCCTCGACGAAGGCAAGGTCGAGAAGATCGGCGGCGACAAGGTCAAGCAGGTGATCAAGGTGCGCAACGGCATCGAGACCGAAGACGCGAAGAAGATCACCAAGCTGGTCAAGGAAAGCAAGATGAAGGTGCAGGCCAGTATCCAGGGCGAATCGGTGCGCATCACCGGCGCCAAGCGCGACGACCTGCAGACGGCGATGGCGATGCTGCGCAAGGACGTGCAGGACCTGCCGCTGGCATTCAATAATTTCCGCGACTAATTAGATTTTTAGTTAACGCATCGCATCGTGGCCGGCATGACCGGCCTGGAGAGCGAGGCGCCCGCAAACAGGAAGCGCGGCGCCTTGCATCGCTTGGAGTAGAATGGCGCCGTGCGAACTTCGCGCGCAATTCTTGACGCGCGCGCCGCGGCAACCCCGGGCAGAATTGGTAGTCTAAGGATAGCAATGAAACGTGTTGATGATTTCCGCCTACGTATGGGCAACAAGGAATATGTGCCCATCATGATCGGCGGAATGGGCGTGGATATCTCGACGTCCGAGCTGGCCCTGGAAGCGGCCCGCCTCGGTGGTATCGGTCATATCTCCGACGCCATGTCGCAGGACGTGTCCGACCGCAAGTTCGACACCACCTTCGTAAAAGACAAGACAAAGACCTACAAGTTCAACATCAATAATATGAACAAGGCCGTGGTCCAGTTCGACCTGGACCACCTGGCCGAGGCGACCCGTCGCCACGTCGGCGCCACCATGGAAGCGAAGAAAGGCGATGGCCTTATCTACGTCAATTGCATGGAAAAGCTGACCATGAACGCGCCGAAGGAAACCCTGCGCGTGCGCCTGGGCGCTGCCCTCGACGCCGGCATCGACGGCATCACCCTGTCGGCCGGCCTGCACCTGGGTTCGTTCGAGCTGATCAAGGACCACCCGCGCTTCCGCGATGCCCACCTGGGCATCATCGTGTCCTCGGTGCGCGCGCTGCAACTGTTCCTCAAGAAAGTCTCGCGCCTGGACCGCAAGCCCGATTTCGTGATCGTCGAAGGCCCGCTGGCCGGCGGCCACCTGGGTTTCGGCCTCGATGACTGGAAGCAGTACGACCTGCACACCATCATGGACGAGATCCACGCCTTCATGCAGGCCGAGCAGCTAGGCATCCCGGTGATCGCCGCCGGCGGCGTGTTTACGGGTTCGGATGCGGCTGGCTTCATGGAAAAAGGCGCGGCCGGCGTGCAGGTGGCGACCCGCTTCACCGTGACCCACGAATGCGGCCTGCCGGATAGCGTGAAGCAGGAATACTTCCGCGCCGGCGAAGACGATATCGAAGTCAACGGCGTCTCGCCGACCGGCTATCCGATGCGCATGCTCAAGAACACGCCGGCGATCGGCTCCGGCATCCGCCCCGGCTGCGAATCGTATGGCTACCTGCTCGACGCCACCGGCAACTGCGCCTACATCAACTCGTACAACCGCGAGGTGCAGGCCCATCCGGACCAGAAGAAAGTGGTCGTGATGGACAAGACCTGCCTGTGCACGCATATGCGCAACTTCAATTGCTGGACTTGCGGCCACTATACCTACCGCCTGAAGGACACCTCGCACCTGCTGGCGGACGGCAACTACCAGATCCTGAGCGCGGAGCACGTGTTCAAGGATTACCAGTTCAGCGTGAACAACGAGATCGCGCTGCCGGAAAAGCAGGAAGTCGTGGCGGCGTAAGCGCAGAAGTTAAGTAGAGCAACCCTTCCAGGAAAGCCACGGCAATGCCGTGGCTTTTTTTATCCATATACAACCACTAAATGTACACGATGAACGTTCCTCATCCTGACCTGGCCGAATTCGCGGCGCGTGCCGAGCAGGGCTATCGCTGGGCCAACCTGACAGGCCTGCTGGCACAAATTCGAAGAAGCGAGAGATACGGCGACGCGAATGGCGTGATGGAATTGACGACAGGAGAGCTTGGGCTATTCGATCCTGTCGAGGCACAACTGCAACTGGTCAATGCTGTCGAAGCAAAGAGATTGGGCAATGCCGCTTTTCGGCCCATCTTCAGTCACCGTTCTCGTGGCCTGCCTCATGGGCTGAATCCCTACACTGATTGGACAATGTCTTGCCTGACCCGGAAGCCTACTCACACCTATATTTTCCTGGGCCTGGATTTTTATGATGTCGCCGCGCTGGCGGACGTTGGTGACTGGGCCTACTATCTTTCCAATCCCTTTGTGGATCGAGACCCTTTCTGGCACAGAATCTGGGCATGGATTCTTTGGCAGACAAGAAAAAATAGCAAGACTAGCAAGGAGTCATGGGTAGACATGGTCGACCGGACTGATGCAGCTAATTACATCCAGAATGACGGCGGCGCGTTCATTTTTCACAATCAGCTACCCTATCTTCGTCCGGCAGGGACTGGCAGCTCTGACGATAAATGGCCGGAGAACGAGCGGAAGAAAAAAGGCGTGATGGAAGACATCGTCGAGGATCTTGCATTATTGCGTCAATGTTCCATCGGTCCAGTTCGTACTTACTGTACGAGTAAGTTAGCAGTAGCACTGCTCACGCGCGCCGGCTATGAAGGGAACGAGATCGTGTGCTGGAGTGCCCATCCGTCGCAATGTTTTCATCCCTCAACCGTCCGGGCCCGTGGCGTTCGTTTTCGGCCATTCCGAAGTGATGCAGGTAGATAGCACTATTTCCGCTCGTACCAAGCCATGATGGCCTCATACTCCGCCTGCACCTGTTCGTAACCCCCGCCCGCCGGCACCAGATCGTGATCCGCCGCCGGCACGCGCCGCACCGTCACATCCCTTCCCTGCCCGCGCAACTGGGCCACCATCACCTCGGTCGACAGGATCGGCGTGCTGGCGTCCTTCATTCCGCTGACGACATACACGCGCGCCTTCGATTGCAGCAGGTTGTCGCCGGCCGATTGGGCGAAGAAGCTGCTCCAGCGGCGGTAGGGATGGCCCCAGGCGAACTTGGTGCCGCTGGACGGGTCGGCCAGGATATCCCGGACCGTGGTGTCGATCGCAGCGAGTTCGCGCTGTTTGTCAGCATCCGACCCACCGCCCTGGTGGATGCGCGCCGCGAAGTCATACAGCTGGGTCGTCCCCGACGCGCCGCTGAGCGCCACCGCGCCGACTTCCGGCATCGTGCGTGCAAGGCCGGCCGCCAGTGCCCCGCCCTCCGAGACGCCGATCACCAGCACACGCGTCGCATCCACCTCGGGCCGCGCCAGCGCATGGCGTAGGGCCTGCTGCAAGGTAGCCAGCCAGGTGTCGTACGAAAAATAGTCATTGAAGGCCTGGCCGCAAGCGGCGACGTCGCCCGCAGACCCGTCTTGCCGGGCCGGCTGGTAAGGCTTGTCGACGGCCATCACGGCGTAGCGGCCAGTGGCCGCCAACGGCACCCAGTGGAAGATCGATGCACTGCGCTGGTCCGTGCCCAGCCCGCTGAACGGCGGCGTGCAGCCCCAACCCTGCACGAACAGCACCAGCGGCGCCTTGGTCTTCGGTGTCGACAGGTAATAGCTCACTCGCGGTCCTTCGCCGCGGGGCAAGGTGGTGCGCAGCATGCTCCAGGCACCGAAATCGAAGGTTTCCTGCCCGGCTGCGGGTGCGGCATGGGCCAGGCCCATCGTCGGTGCGGCCAGCAGCGCGGCCAAGGCAAAGCGCCAGGTCGTGATCGTCATGATTTTCCCAATGGAATGAATCCATCGAGTGTGCCATTGCCTTGACAACGATGCAATGCACTGCGGGTAGGCCGGGCCGACCGGGCTTTGTCACCATTCCAGCGCCGCGATTGCGGCGCAAGGTGCGCAGACGCACCGAGCCATGCCCCGCAGGCGGCTACGGTAGACCTTCCACCAGCAGGGAGAACCCGATGAGCCAGCACGAAAAACCCGTTCGCGTTGAACCCGCCACCATGCCTGCCGGCGGCTGGGGCTCGGTCGACGATGTCAGGCAGGCCCTCAGCGGGCAGAACGTGGTGCTGAAGGACGCGCGGCTGCTGATGAAACAGAACAAGCCGGACGGCTATGCCTGCGTCAGCTGCGCCTGGGCCAAGCCGGCCGATCCGCATCCCTTCGAATTCTGTGCCAGCGGCGCCAAGGCCACCGCCTGGGAAACCACCAGCAAGACCATCGGCCCCGACTTCTTCGACCGCCATACGCTCGCCGAACTCGAAGCCTGGAGCGACCATGACCTGGAAGACAGCGGGCGCCTGACGGTGCCGCTGCGTTACGACGCGGCCAGCGACAAATACCACCCGGTCGACTGGGACGTGGCCTTTGCCGAGATCGGCGCCGCCCTGCGCGCGCTCGAGCGCAAGAAGGTGGTGTTCTATGCCTCGGGCCGCGCCTCGCTGGAAACCTCGTATATGTACCAGCTGCTGGCGCGCATGTACGGCAATAACAACCTGCCGGACAGCTCGAATATGTGCCACGAAAGCACCTCGGTCGGCCTGCAGAAGACGATCGGCGTCGGCGTCGGCACGGTCGACCTGAACGACTTCAAGCACACCGACTGCATCCTGTTCTTCGGCCAGAACGTGGGCGTCAACAGCCCGCGCATGCTGCACCAGCTGCAGGAAGCGCGGGCGCGCGGCGTGCCGGTCGTCACCTTCAATCCGCTGCGCGAGCGCGGCCTGGTGAGCTTCACCAACCCGCAGTCGCCGCTCGAGATGCTCACCGGGCACGAGACCGCGATCAGCACCCAGTACCACCAGATCGTGCCGGGCGGCGACACCGCCGCCATCATGGGCATGTGCAAGGCCATCTTCGCGCTGGACGATGCGGCGAAGGCGAACGGCGAACAGCGCGTGATCGACATCGCCTTCGTCCAGGAACACACCCACGGCTTCGATGCGTTCGAACGCGCCGTGCGCGCCTGCGGCTGGGAGGCGATCGAGCGCGAATCGGGCCTGGCGCGCGCCGCGCTGGAAGAAGCGGCCGACGTCTACTGCAAGGCCGGCGCCGCCATGGGCGTGTACGGCATGGGCCTGACCCAGCACCGCAACGGCGTGCAGAACGTCACCATGATGGTCAACCTGCTGCTCTTGCGCGGCAATATCGGCAAGCCCGGCGCCGGCATCTGCCCGGTGCGCGGCCACTCCAATGTGCAGGGCCAGCGCACGGTCGGCATCACCGAGAAGCCGGAACTCGCGCCGCTCGACAAGCTGGAAGAACAGTACGGCTTCGAGGCGCCGCGCGACACGGGCATGACCACGGTCGACGCCTGCGAAGCGATTCTCAAGCGCGAGCTGCAGGCTTTCATTGGCCTGGGCGGCAATTTCTTGCGCGCGGTGCCCGAGACCCGGCTGATGGAAGCGGCCTGGCGCGAACTGCCGCTGACGGTGCAGATCGCCACCAAGCTGAACCGCAACCACGTCATCCACGGCAAGGCGGCCTACCTGCTGCCCTGCCTGGGGCGGATCGAGATCGACCGCCAGCGCACCGGGCCGCAGGCGGTCACGGTCGAGGACAGCACCTCGTGCATGCACGGTTCGCGCGGAATGGCCGAGCCGGCCGCGCCGACGCTGCTGTCGGAACCTGCCATCGTGGCCGGCATCGCCAAGGCCACGCTGGACCCGAACCCGCGCATCGACTGGGATGCCTGGGTGGCCGACTACGCCGCCATCCGCGATGCGATCGAACAGACCTATCCCGAGATCTTCCGCGACTTCAACGCGCGCATGTGGACGCCCGGAGGATTCCGCAAGCCGCTCGGCGCCGCCGAGCGCATCTGGAAGACGGAGAGCAGCAAGGCTGAATTCACGCCACCTGACGACTTGCCCGGCGACCCCGACCTGAACGGAGGCCCGGACGTGCTGCGCCTCTTCACGATCCGCAGCGACGGCCAGTTCAATACCACGATCTACAGCCACGACGACCGCTTCCGCGGCGTGCACGGCAGCCGCATGGTGCTGTTCATGGCCGCGGCCGACATGGCGGAATACGGCCTGGCGCAGGGCGACCTGGTGGCGCTGCGCACGGCCGCCGACGACGGCGTCGAGCGCCGCGTCGACGGCCTGCAGGTCGTGCCCTACGACGTGCCGCCCGGCTGCATCGCCGGCTACTATCCCGAATGCAATCCGCTGATCCCCCTGTGGCACCACGCGAAAGAGAGCAAGGTGCCGGCGGCGAAATCGATCGATGTCCTGCTCGAACGCAGCTCCACTGTTGCGCACGTCACGTAACGCTTGCCAAGCGAATTCGGAACAGGTGTAAGCTGGCTTCACGCAAGCGCATGCTGCGGCAGCAGGCGCTTGGAAGCGAGAAAGGCGGCCCGACATGTCAACGTTCGACCCCTCCGAGCAGGTCAGCTTCCTGGCTGACGACGCGGGCACGGTCGTTACCTGGAATCCCCCATGCGCCGCCCTGTTCGGCGTCGCGGCGCCCGATGCCGTCGGGCGCGACGCCGCCGGGCTGCTGGGCGCGTCGTCCTGGCCCGACCTGCTGCAGGCAGGCGCCACCCATGTCGATTTGCCGGCGCCGGCGCAGCGCGCGGCCAGCATCGCGCTGGCGGCCCAGCTCGATGCGATCGGCGTACCGCGCGGCTATAGCGTCACCGTCACTCCAGCGTCCTGCGCCCTGTCCGAAGCCGAACGCATCGGCGCCACGGCCCTCAGGGACGTGGTCGACCTGCTGCCTGGCACCTTCTACATCCTCAACCCCGAAGGCCGCATCCTGATGTGGAACCACAACCTCGAGCGCTTGTGCGAGATGATGCCCGAAGAAATCGCGCAGGCGAATGCCTTCGAACTGCTCGATCCGCGCGACCAGCCAGAAGCGATGGAAAAGTCCCAGCGCCTGTTCGAAAGCAATACCGAAGTCGAGATGGAAGTCGACTACGTCGCCAGGAGCGGACGCGAAACGCCGATGCTGCTGCGCGGCGCACGCATCGAATGCAACGGCGGCCAATATCTGTTCGGCATGGGAATCGACATCTCGAAGCGGCGCGAGCGCGAACGGCAGATGAACCTGTACAAGCGCGCACTGGATGCGGCCAGCAATGGCGTGATCATCGCCCACGATGCCGGGCCCGACAACCTGATCGAGTACGTCAACCCCGCCTTCGAACGCATCACCGGCTATGGCGCCGACGAGGTGATCGGCCGTGATTCGCGCTTCATGGCCTCTCCGGGCCATGACGAGGACGAACGCAGGCGCATGCGCCAGGCGCTCGACGAGCATCGCTCGGTGCACGTGGTGCTGCGCAACCTGCGCAAGAACGGCGAGCTGTTCTGGAATGACCTGCACATCACGCCGGTCCACGACGACAACGGCCAGGTGACCCACTTCGTCGGCATCCTGATCGATGTCACGGCCAGCAAGGAGCGCGCCGACCACCTCGAGCACGAAGTCAACCACGACAGCCTGACCGGCCTGGCCAACCGCACCCTGCTGTGGGACCGGCTCGACCACGCGGTGCACCTGGCCCAGCGCCACCAGACCCTGGTGGCGGCCGTGCTGATCGACCTCGACAACTTCAAGACCATCAACGACACCTTCGGCCACGATGCCGGCGACGCCGTGCTCAAGGTCGTGGCGCGGCGCCTGCAGGCGACCGTGCGCGACAGCGACACGGTGGCGCGCATGTCGGGCGACGAATTCGTGATGGTGCTGGTCGACCAGCCCAGCCTGCGCTACACGCTGCGCATGGTGGAGCGGGTGCGGCGCGCGCTGATCATGCCGGTGGCCTTCGGCGGCAGCGAGATCCCGGTCGGCGCCAGCCTGGGGGTGGCAGCCTTCCCGCACGACGGCCATGCCCCGGCCGAACTGTTGCGGGCGGCCGACATGGCGATGTACCGCGCCAAGGACAATGGCGGCGGCGTGCACTTCTTTTCCAGCGAGATGCGCTCGGCCAGCGAAGCACGCGCGGCCCTGGCCGGCAGCATGAAGAGCGCGCTCGAGGACGATGAACTGTTCCTGCTGTTCCAGCCGCGCATGGATGCGCGCAGCGGCAAGGTGCGCGGCTTCGAGGCCCTGCTGCGCTGGCGCCATCCCGAGCACGGGGTGATGCTGCCAGCCGCCTTCCTGGGCGAGGCCGAAGAGAGCGGCCAGATCGTCGAGATCGGTAACTGGGTGCTGGACCGGGCCTGCGCCTTCGCCCGCGAACTGCGCCACGCCGGCTATACGGCGCTGCCGGTGGCGGTCAACGTCTCGCACCGCGAATACAGCCGGCCGACTTTCATCGCCGGCATCGCCGAGCGCATGTCGCGCTACGGCCTGCCGCCGGGCAGCATCGAGATCGAGATCCCCGAGGCCGACCTGATCCGCAATCCGGGACTGGGACGCGACCTGGCGGCCCAGTTGCGCGACGTCGGCGCCATGCTGTCGATCGACCAGTTCGGGCGCGGCATCTCGGACCTCAACTTTTTGCAGCAGCTGTCGGTGCGCCAGGTCAAGCTGTCCAAGCTGGCGGTGCACAATATCGCCAACCACGGGCGCGGCGGTTCGCTAGCCAAGGCCCTGATCGACATCGGCCGCAACCTCGACATCACGGTGGTGGGCGAAGCGGTGGAGACCGAGGCGCAGGTGGAGTTCCTGCGCAGCCACGGCTGCGACCAGATGCAGGGCCAGTGGTTCAGCGAGCCGCTGTCGGCCGAAGCGGCGCGGCATTTACTGGGACAGCGGCAGCACGGCGCGTAGCCATCGGCCGCCCTCCATCCACGTCATTCCCGCGCAGGCAGGAATCCAAGTTTGCCGGCGTTACCAACTACGCCTCACTCTGTCACTACGCATGGGCCTTGGATTCCCGCCTGCGCGGGAATGACGAGGTGGCCATCCTGGCCGTGCCGGGCTCCCTACCCCTCGCTCGTGATGCGCGCAACCAGCGCCCCCAGCACCTCCTCCGCCACTTCATTGTCCACCTGGCAGGTACCCGCATTTTCGTGCCCGCCACCGCCGTATTCCAGCATCAGCGCGCCGATATTCGTGCGCGACGTGCGGTTGATGATCGACTTGCCGGTGGCGAACACGGTGTTCTGCTGCTTGACGCCCCACAGCACGTGGATCGAGATATTCGTCTCGGGGAACATGGCATAGATGATGAAGCGGTTGCCGGCATAGATCACCGGCTCCTCACGCAGGTCGAGCACGACCAGGTTGGCCTCGACCCGGGCGCAGCGCCGGATCTGCTCCTTGCAGCGCTCGCTATGTTCGCGGTACAGCGCGCTGCGCTCGACGACGTCCGGCAGCGCCATCAACTGGTCGATGTCCTGGGTGGCGCAATGGCCGATCAGGTCCATCATGAGCTGGTAGTTCGAGATCCTGAAATCATGGAAGCGGCCCAGCCCGGTGCGCGCATCCATCAGGAAGTTGAGCAGGTCCCAGCCCTGCGGATCGAGCACCTCCTCGCGCGAGAAACGCGCCGCATCGCCCTTGTCGACTGCCGCCATCATGGCGTTCCAGGCCGCCGGGAAGGTGCGCGCGCCGCCGTAGTGGTCGTAGACCACGCGCGCCGCCGACGGCGCATCCGGATGGATGATGTGATTCTCGCGGCGGCCGGTATTGCGGATGGTTTCCGACAGGTGGTGGTCGAACACCAGGTGGGCGCCGGCGACATAGGGCAGGTTGGTCGTGATGTCGCGGGCGGTGATCACGATCTTTCCGTCCTGCATGTCCTTCGGATGGACGAACAGGATGTCGTCGATCAGTTCGAGATGCCTCAGCAGCACGGCGCAGACGAGTCCGTCGAAATCGCTGCGGGTCACGAGGCGGAATTTGTGGGGAATTGCAGACATCGGCATACCCTTTCATCGTCGGTTGCGAACGGTCCCGGCATGGCCATGAGAGAAGGACATCATACCTTGCAATGTTTCTAATTAGTAGCTTTTGAGGCCGATCATCCTTGCCACCGAACGGGATGCCTGCGTGCCGTCCATTCCCCGAATCCTGCAGGCTGTCGCAGGGGGCTGGCCCTGACGCGCCCGGCGCGTTAAAGTTGCATCATCCCAACGCCGGGTTTTCCCGGCCAACCCAGATTGACATTGCCATGCAAGCACGCAGTTCGACACAACAGTATTTGACGGGCATCCTGTCCTGGCTCTACCGGGCCTTCGACGCGGTGGCGACCTGGGTTACCCAGCTCTCGTGGTGGAAGTTCCTCCTGTTCGCCTGCCTGACCCTGACCGCCGCCGCCATCCTGCAAGAGGAACTGTTCAACGGCCCCGCCCAGGAAGAGATCGCCCGCGCCGAGCGCGAAGCCGGCCGCCGCAGCGAAGCGAGCATCCTGATCGACGAGAGCGGCATCCGCTTCAACCCGCGCAACCGTCCGCGCAGCGAGCCGGCCGAACCTCCGGCCACCCCGGCGACTCCCGCCGACCCGGCCCATCCCGATGCGTCCGACGCGCCGCGTCCGCCCATGCCGCCCAATCCGCCAGCCATCGGCGGCAGCGGCGTCAATATCCACCCGGGCGACGATTCGGTCCACATCGAACTGCCGCCGCAGATCGGCGAAGAATTGTCGAACGCCATTGAGGCGGCGGTCGAGGATGCCGCCGAACAGAAGGTGTCGCGCTACCACAAGCAGGCCTCGACCTGGTTCATGAACTTCGTGCTGCTGCTCCTGCTCGCCCTGTTCGGCACCAAGGCCCTGGTCGGCGGCAAGAAGCGCGCCGATGCCGAGGCCCAGGTCGCCAATGCGGCCGCCGAGCGCGAAGCCATGCAGCGCCAGCTGTCCGAGACCAGGATGCAGATGATGCAGGCCCAGGTCGAACCGCACTTTTTATTCAATACCTTGGCGTCGGTCGAGCACCTGATCCGGGTCGATCCGCCGCGCGCCTCGGCCATGCAGCGCAGCCTGATCCAGTACCTGCGCGCGGTGCTGCCGCAGATGCGCGACAACGCCGTCTTGACCGGACTGGGGCGCGAAGTGGACATGGTCAGCGCCTACCTGGCCCTGCTCAAGATGCGCATGGAAGAGCGCCTGACGGTCGACCTGCAGATCCCCGACGGCCTGCGCAGCGCGGCCTTCCCGCCCATGATGCTGCAGTCGATGGTCGAGAACGCCATCAAGCACGGCCTGGAATGCAAGCCCGAAGGCGGCACCCTCAGGATCGTGGCCGAGGTGGCCGACAGCAAGCTGCGCGTGACCGTGACCGACGACGGCGTGGGCTTCGGCGTGGTGCCGAGCGACGGCACCGGCCTGGGCCTGCAGACCATCCGCGACCGCCTCAAGCTGCTGCACGGCGACGCCGGGCGCCTGCACATCGGCGCCAACAGCCCGAGCGGCGTGATCGCGACGATCGAGGTGCCCTACCAGTTGTCGAAGCAGGCGTAGAGGCCACCGCCCGGCTTGCCTGGAACCGCTGTTTCATTGAATAATCAACACATAATAAACCTGTAAAGAGACCCACCATGCCTACCGCGATTATTGCCGACGACGAAAGACTGATGCGCGAACAGCTGCGCATGCGCCTGCAGGAGGCCTGGCCCGAGCTGCAGATCGTCGGCGAAGCGAAGAATGGCGAAGAAGCCGTGCAACTGGTCGGCGAGCTGAATCCCGACCTGACCTTCCTCGATATCCGCATGCCGGGCAAGACCGGCATGGAAGCGGCGCGCGAGATCGGCGAGCGCAGCCAGATCGTGTTCGTCACCGCCTACGACCAGTACGCGGTCGAAGCCTTCGAGCGCGGGGCGATCGACTACGTGCTCAAGCCGACCGAGCCGGACCGCCTCAAGGTCACGGTCGACCGCCTCAAGGAGCGCCTGGAAAAGCCGCAGGTGGCGGGCAGCGTCAACGACAGCGTCTCGGCGATGCTGAGCCAGCTGGCCGAAAAGATCGCCGCGCCCAAGCAAAAGCACCTGCAATGGATCCAGGCCAGCATCGGCCAGGACCTGCGCATGATCCCGGTCGAGGAAATCCTGTTCTTCCGCTCCGACGAGAAATACACGGCGGTGCAGACGGCCGCTTTCGAGGCCCTGATCCGCAAGCCGGTGCGCGACCTGGCCGAGGAGCTCGATCCATCGCTGTTCTGGCAGATCCACCGCGCGACCCTGGTCAATGTGAATGCGATCGAGGGCGTGACGCGCGATATCCGCGGGCGTCACCTGGTGCTGGTCAAGGGGCGGCCCGAGAAGCTCGAGGTGAGCCGCAGTTTCTTGCACCTGTTCAAGCAGATGTAAGGTCGGCCGCGCCCATTTGCTTAGCCTGAAAGCGTCGTTCCCGCGAAGGCGGGAACCCAAGTTTCTTGCGCAGCCACATACATCGAACGTAGCGACAGCGCATGCAACTTGGGTTCCCGCCTACGCGGGAATGACGTTTTGAGGCCGGCTATACAGGATGCCCTACCTTGTCACCCCTCAACACCCCCTCCCCCTCGCGCGCGTAATGTAGAGGACCCGGTCCGCACCCGCGGCCATCTTCTCCATAGATATCCCGCATGAGACCTCAGCGCAACGCACGCCGGCGTCGTACCGGTCCGGCCGTGCTGGTGGCCGGCATCCTGGGCGGCTACTGCGCAGTCAATATGGCCGCCGCCCTGCGCCGGGCCCGCCATCCGCAGCGCGGCGCACGCAGCGTCGACGGCCGGCGCATCGTCCACAGCGCCAGCGACGCCATCCTGTCGGTCGACGAGGACGCCACCATCCTGCTGGCCAATCCGGCCGCAGCCCAGATGTTCAATGCCGGCGTGAACGCCATGCAGGGCGCCCGGCTGGCGCGCTTCATCCAGCCGCCCACGCCCGACGCCCATACCCCGCTCGACTTCTTTCCGGCCGGCGGCGGCCGCGCGGGCCGGCGCGCCACCGACTACGCCGTCACCGGCATCCGCGCCGGCGGCCAGCTGTTTCCCGTCGAGGGGTCGATCTCGAGCGTCGAGCACGACGGCCGCACCATCTTCACCGTCATCCTGCGCGACGTGTCCGAACGCCACCTGGTGCAGCAAAAGCTGGCGCGCTCGCACGACCAGCTGCGCCAGCTGTCCTCGGCCCTGCAGAGCATCCGCGAAGAAGAACGCACCCATATCGCGCGCGAGCTGCACGACGACCTCGGCCAACTGCTCGCTTCGCTGCGCATGGACCTGACCCTGCTGGCCCGGGTCGACCACCTGCCCGACGCCAGCGTGCGCCTGCTGGCCGGCATGGAGACCAATCTTCTCACCGCCATCGCCTCGCTGCGCCGCATCGCCACCAACCTGCGCCCGCGCGCCCTCGACGAAGGCGGCCTGTATTTCGCGCTGCAGGGCTTGCGCGACGAATTCGTCGAGCGCCACGGCATCGCCTGCACCCTGCTCGCCGACGAAGCCGAACTGCGCCTCGACGATGCCGCCAGCACGGCCGTGTTCCGCATCGTGCAAGAGGCGCTGACCAATATTGCGCGCCATGCGGGCGCCAGCAATGTCTTGCTCAACCTGTACCGCACCGATGGCGAGCTGCTGGTGACGATCCAGGACAATGGCCGCGGCATCCGCGCCGAAGACATGGAAAAGGCCCAGTCGCTGGGCCTGGTCGGCATGCGCGAGCGGGTCTGGGCCATGCAGGGCGACATCACGATCGGCAGCGACGAGGCGCCCGGCACCCGCATCGACATCGTGCTGCCGCTGGCCGGCCACGCCGTCTGATATCGTTCACGGGGCATCAAAGTAAAGAATATTATTCGGGCTATTGCGTAAAAACAACATAGTCAGGATGTCATGAACTCGACATATTGGCTCGATAAGATCGCTGTCGATCTGAGTTGACTTGCTAACTCAACATCTTGTCGAAACCAAACTGGAGATCTTCATGAAGTATAAGTTCCTGGCCGCCGCTGTGCTGTCGTCCCTGCCACTGTTCGCCCACGCCCAGACCAACGTCCAGATCTACGGTGTGATGGACGCCGCCATCGCGATCGAGGACACCGATGCACCGGGTGAAGACCGTCGTACCACCATCAGCTCGGGCAACCAGTCGAGCAGCCGTCTCGGCTTCCGCGGTACCGAAGATCTCGGCAATGGCCTGAAAGCCATGTTCAACATCGAAGCTGGCGTGTCGCTCGACACCGGCGCTACCGATACCCAGACCTTCGGCCGCCGCGCCGTGGTCGGCCTGCAAGGCAACTTCGGTACCCTGACCGTCGGCCGCGAATACTCGCCGATCGCCGCCGTCGCCGCCGCCACCGACATCAACGGCCAGGGCCTGTACGGCTCGAACCTGTCGGCATTCGGCACCAACCGCCTGACCCGTCGCCTGTCGAACTCGGTCAACTACAAATCGAACTCGCTGTCGGGCTTCGTCGTCAACGCCGCCTACTCGACCGGTGAAAAAACCGTCGACCCATCGGGCGACCTGATCGGCGCATCGCTGGAATACAAGAACGGCGGCCTGTACCTGGGCGCCGGCTACCACGCCATCGAACGCCTGAACGAAGGCGACGACAAGGAAATGGCGTTCGGCGCAGGCTACAACTTCGGCGCCTTCGAGATCAAGGGTAACTACCTGAAAGCCGAGCTGGAAGGCACCGGCACCGCGGTCAACCCGGAGTACACCAACGCCAACATCGGCGCGTCGTACACCGTGGGTGCGAACAAGTTCTTCCTGAACTTCCAGCAGCAAAAGCAGGACAACACCGATGCCAAGGGCAACACCGTGTCGGTGTCGTACACCTACTCGATGTCGAAGCGCACCAACATCTACACGACCTACGCCCAACTGCGCAACAACGGCCGCGGCGTGTTCGGCATCAACGCCTCGTCGAACAACGTGACCCCGCCAGCCACTGCGCTGGGCGCCGATCCATCGGTGTTCACCGTCGGCCTGCGTCACTCGTTCTGATCACGCAGCAGCGCGCAGGTCGCCGCCGGCGGCCTGCGACGGTGCGATCCGCTTCCCGCGTCCGCGGGAGCACCTGACGCCGGCTACGCTGGCGTTTTTTCATGGCGCGGAGGTAGTCAAGCCACCCAGCCAAAGTATTTGTGACCGCTCAAAGATCCGCCATATACAGTCTGGCAGGGGTCTCACTTGGCCTAGACTAGAGTCTCACTGGAGACAATCATGGCCAGCCTGAAAAAACCCAAGACAGCGACCGGCACCTCCCCTGCCGTAACGCCCGGCGCCCACACCTATCCAGCAAGCTCCCCTGCCGGTGCACATGGCCGCCATGTCGCCGAGGTGAGCAGCGCATACCTTGCCGATCCGCAGACCCGGATCGACATCATCCGGCAAGGCATTCCCGCTGCCCGCATCGGCGACCTCGCGGCGCGCATGGGGATCAGCAAGGAAAACCTGCTGGCGATCCTCGGCATGTCGCGCGCCACAATCAGCCGCAAGGAGAAAAACGCCGCCCTCTTGTCCAAGGACGAGTCCGAGCGCGTGCTGGGCATCGAGATGCTGATCGGCACGGTGCAAGCCATGGTCGAACAGTCGGGCGATCCGGCCGGTTTCGATGCGGCGCGCTGGCTTGCGGGTTGGCTCGCCAATCCGGTGCCGGCGCTCGCGGGCGCCACCCCCGCCAGTTATATGGACACGTTCGAAGGCCAGAAGTTGCTGGCGAATCTGCTCGCGATGAGCCAGAGCGGAGTCTATGCGTGAGCGTCGCGGCCTGGCGGATCGCGGTCGAAACGCCCGATTACCCGGCGCACGACTTGCTGGGGCTCGGCGCCAAGGCTACCGGCGGACGCTGGAATAGCCAGGGCGTGCCAGTCGTCTACTGCGCCAGCACGATCGCCCTGGCGACGCTCGAAACGATGCATTACTTCATGCGCGACAGCCTGCCATTCAACCGCTACCTGGTCCGGATCGATATCCCCGATGCCGTCTGGGACGAGCGCCAGGTACTCGATCCGGCGCCGGCCGGCTCGGATGCGATTCCTTTCGGACTCACGTCGATCGCTGCCGGCGACGCCTGGATCGCATCGCTGGAAAGCGCGCTGCTGCTGGTCCCTTCCGTGATCGTGCCCGACGAATACAATGTGCTGATCCATCCGGCGCACGGCGGCAGCGCCGCGATCGCCGCCACCACGCTCAGGCGCTGGCTCTACGATCCGCGGTTCTTTTCCTGAGAGCCGCGCGAGCCTGACCAGCCTGTCTTTCGACGTAATATCTTGAAAGACACATCATATATAAAAAATATAGAGGCAAATGGAACTCCGACATTTACGGTATTTCCTGGTCGTGGCCGAGGAAGGCCATTTCACGCGCGCCGCCGAGCGCCTCGGCATGCAGCAACCGCCCCTCAGCAGCAGATCCGGGCGCTCGAGCGGGAACTCGGATTCGCGCTGTTCCGGCGCCATCCGAAAGGCGCGGCGCTGACGGCGGGAGGCCAGGTCTTCGTGGAAGAAGCGAGGGCGATCCTGGCACGGCTCGACACTGCGGTGGAGCGCGCCGGGCGGATCAGCCAGGGCGTCGAAGGTGTCCTGTCGATCGGTTTCACCAGTTCGGCCGCGGCCCACCAGGCCATTCCGGCGCTGACCCGGACCTATCGCGAACAGTGGCCGCAGGTCGTGCTCGACTTCCGCGAGCGCAATGCGGCCGAGCTCACCGACGAGGTAGCGCAGGGCAAGCTCGATATCGCCTTCCTGCGCCGGCCCGCCAGCCGGCCGGATGGCTTGACCTTCCATACCCTGCTCGAAGAAGATCTGCTGCTGGTGCTACCCGCCGGGCATGCGGCGATCCCGGCCCACGCCGCGGGCACGCTGCCGAAGGTGCCGCTGCTGGCGCTGCGCGACGAACCGTTCATCCTGGTGCGGCGCAGCGGCGCACCAGGCATGTATGGCAACCTGATCGAGGCCTGCGTCCAGGCCGGCTTCGTGCCGCACGTCGCGATCGAGGTCGAGCGCATGCTGACCAATATCAGCCTGGTCGCGGCCGGCGCCGGCGTGTCGGCGGTGCCGGCATCGATGCAGGGCTTCCATGCGCGGCGCGTGGTCTATTGCGCGATCCAGGACGCCCCACCCACCCTCTCCGCGCCGCTGACCATGGTGTGGCGCGACGACGGCCAGCGTCCGCCGGTCGGCCATATGGTGGCGCTGGCCAGGCGCATGTCGATGCGGTCCGCCTGGGCGGCCTATGCATGGAGGGCCTGGATCGGAACTCTGGTCCGGGTCGGATGTCCGATACTACGTAAGCCAGTAAGACGCAGCACGATCAATAGCTTTCTCCCTCCGCGAAAACCAAGCGGACGGAGCAGGGTCGTCAGGACAACGACAACCGTCCACGCTACCGCCTTGTCGGCGTCGCCGATTTGCGCCGCGCCAGCTCCCGATCGAGCGCATTGGCGAAATTCTGGCGATCCGCCTGGCTGAAGGCCGCCGGCCCGCCGGTGTCGACGCCGCTGCCGCGCAACTCTTCCATGAAGGCGCGCATCGTCAGCTGCTGGGCGATGGTGTCCCTGGTGTACCACTCGCCGCGCGGGTTGAGCGGCAGGCCGCCCTTGTCCAGCACCAGCGCCGCCAGCGGGATGTCCCCGGTGACGACGATGTCGCCGGCGTTTACGCGCGCCACGATCTCGGCGTCGGCCGCATCCGCCCCGGCCGGCACCTGCAGCGCGCGGATGAAGCGCGAGCCCGGCACCCGGATCAACTGGTTCGCCACCAGCGTGACGTGCAGTTGCAGGCGCTCGGCCACCCGGAACAGGATGTCCTTGACCACGCCGGGACAGGCATCGGCATCGACCCAGATGTGCAGGTCCTGAGGCATCACTTCAGGCGGCAAGTCAGCACCCAATAAAACTCCCAGCGTGCAATCTTGATCTCGCGGCCGACTTTGTCCAGGCGCTTGCGCAGGGAGCTGTCGGTCGGGTAGTTCTTGACCAGCTCGTGGCGAATGCCTTCGGCATCGATCTTGAACTCATGCGTATTGCCCTGCAGGTCGGTGCGTGCGATCGTGGCGCTTTCGCCCTCCACATAGGCGTCATCGAAGATCACCAGCAGCACGTCCTTGCCCAGGCGCTTCTTGAGCGACTGAAGCAGGGCGTCACCTTGCTCACGCGTCAGGCGCGACCAAAGGCCGGCCATGAACACGGCACTGAAGCCGTCGCCACTGCTGTCCAGATCGTCGGGGAGGTCGAGTGCATCGATCTGGCGATACTCGACGTTCTGAAGGTCATCCCCATGCATGCGCGCCACGTCGAACATGTTGACGCTAATGTCGGTCGCCAGGACATATTCGGCGGTCTCGGCCAGCACTTCGCTCCAGGCACCGGTACCACAACCCAACTCGAGCACGCGATGTCCCGCGAGCAGCGTGGATATTTGTTCGTGGGCCTCTTGCAGGTCTTCCTGCTGCTCCTCCGAGTAGTCATCCCTGAGGGTATCGTACCAACCTGCCACACTGTCGTAATAAGCAATGATCGGGTTCTTGTCCATCTGTGTATCCAGTAAAAGTTCGTCGTACTTCAAAGTTCGTAGTTTTCCCCACCGCGCATCGCCGACTCGACCATCTTGCGGGTCAGCGTCGGCGTCAGCAGTTCGATGAAGGTATAGATATAGCTGCGCAGGTAGGCGCCCTGCTTGATCGCCACGCGCGAGGTGTTCATGCCGAACAGGTGGCCGACCGGCAGCGCGCGCAGGTTGCGGTCGCGCTCCGCATCGAAAGCCATGCCGGCGATGATGCCGATGCCCATGCCCAGCTCGACATAGGTCTTGATCACGTCGGCGTCGATCGCTTCCAGCAGCACGTCCGGCTTCAGGTTGCGCAGGCCGAAGGCGTGGTCGATCTTGCTGCGGCCGGCGAAGGCGGCATCATACGTGATCACGGGGTAAGTAGCGATCTCTTCCAGCGAGATCGCGCGCGACTTGAACAGCGGGTGGTCGGGCGGGGCCACCACCACGTGTTCCCACTGGTAAGCCGGCAAGGTGATCAGGCCGTCCACGGCGGTGATCGACTCGGTGGCGATCGCCAGGTCGGCCTGGTCGTTCTTGACCATGTCGGCGATCTGCTTCGGATTGCCCTGCAGTAGCGACAGGCGCACCTTCGGATACTTCTGCATGAAGCCCTGCACCACCTTCGGCAGCATGTAGCGGGCCTGGGTGTGGGTGGTGGCGATGGTGAAGCTGCCGCTGTCGTGGGCCGCGTATTCCTTGCCGATGCGTTTCAGGCTGTCGATTTCCTGCATGATCAGCTCGACCGATTGCAGCACCAGCCGCCCCGGCTCGGTCAGGCCGCGGATGCGCTTGCCATGTCGGGTGAAGATGTCGACGCCCAGCTCTTCTTCGAGCTCGATGATGGCCTTCGAGACCCCGGGCTGCGACGTGAACAATGCCTTGGCGGCATCGGTCAGATTGTAGTTCTGGCGCACGGCTTCGCGCACGAAGCGTAGTTGGTGGAGATTCATTTGATAATTATTGTTGTGAAAGTGGCATCAATCTGCTTGCGAACGACATTCTAAGATGCTTATTCGAGTTACGTATATAAGCAAATAAATTATCCGTAGTTTGGAATATAAGCTTAGCTCCGTATCATCGGGACATTATTTAATGGGCGAACACCATCCGCCTTCCCTCATACGGACCCAGCACGGACCCAGCACATGTACCGTTACGACCATTACGACCACCTTATCGTGCGCGAGCGCATCGCCCAGTACCGCGACCAGGTCGCCCGCCGCCTGAGCGGCGAGCTGCTCGAAGAAGAATTCGTGCCGCTGCGCCTGCAGAATGGCCTGTACATGCAGCGCCACGCCTATATGCTGCGCGTCGCGGTGCCGTACGGCCTGCTGTCGGCGGACCAGGTGCGCATGTTCGCCCATATCGCCCGCAAGTATGACCGCGGCTACGGCCACTTCACCACGCGCCAGAACATCCAGTACAACTGGATCGAGCTGGAGCAGACGCCGGACATCCTGACCGACCTGGCCTCGGTCGAGATGCATGCGATCCAAACCTCGGGCAACTGCATCCGTAACATTACCACCGACGAATTCGCCGGTGTCGCGGCCGACGAGATCATCGATCCGCGTCCGTTTGCCGAAATCCTGCGCCAATGGAGCACCTTCCACCCAGAATTCCTGGCCTTGCCGCGCAAGTTCAAGGTCGCGATCAATGGCGCGCTGGAAGACCGCGCCGCCATCGCCGTGCACGATATCGGCCTGACCGTGGTGTACAACGAGGCGGGCGAAGTCGGCTTCAAGTTCATGGCCGGCGGCGGCATGGGCCGCACCCCGATCCTGGGCAGCGTGATCCGCGACTTCCTGCCATGGAAGCACCTGCTGACCTACACTGAGGCGGTAATGCGCGTGTATAACACCCACGGCCGCCGCGACAACAAGTACAAGGCCCGCATCAAGATCCTGCTCAAGGCGCTCGGTGTCGAGGAATTCACCCGCCAGGTCGAAGAAGAATGGGCCGACCTGAAGGATGGCCCCGAAACGCTGACGCAGGAAGAATTCGACCGCGTGGCCAAGTGGTTCCAGCCGCACGCCTACCGCGAACTGGCCGACACTGATGTCGCCGCTTCGCAGCCAGATAACCGCGCCTTCGCCAATTGGCTCAACCGCAACGTCAAACCGCACAAGGTGCCGGGCTATGCCGCCGTCGTGCTGTCGCTCAAGAAGACCGGCGTGCCGCCGGGCGACGCCACCGCCGAGCAGATGGATTTCGTGGCCGAACTGGCCGACCGCTTCAGCTTCGGCCAGGTGCGCGTGACCCACGAGCAGAACCTGGTGCTGGCCGACGTCGAGCAAAGTAAATTGTTCGAAGTCTGGCAACTGGCCAAGTCGAAAGGCATGGCGACGCCGAATATCGGCCTCTTGACCGACATCATCGCCTGCCCCGGCGGCGACTACTGCTCGCTGGCGAATGCGAAGTCGCTGCCGATCGCGGCGGCCATCGCCGAGCGTTTCGACGACCTGGATTTCCAGCACGATATCGGCGACATCGAACTGAATATCTCGGGCTGCATCAACGCCTGCGGCCACCACCACGTCGGCAATATTGGCGTGCTGGGCGTCGACAAGGATGGCAGCGAGTGGTACCAGGTGTCGATCGGCGGCGCCCAGGGCAATGACTCCGCCATCGGCAAGATCATCGGACCGTCGTTCTCGGCGGTGCAGATGCCCGAAGTCATCGGCCGCCTGCTCGACGTCTATGTGCGCTGTCGCATCGAAGGTGAGCGCTTTGTCGACACCGTGCAGCGCCTGGGCGTCGCCCCATTCAAGGAACATGTGTACGCCACGCCGATCCCGGCGCAGGAACTGGTAGGAGAAGACCACTATGCTTAATCGACACCCACAGATCATCAAGGGTCGCGAAGTGGTCGACGACGACTGGAGCGTGCTCAAGCTCGACGAGGGACAGACCGCCGACGCGGTCGAGGTCCCTGCCGGCAAGATCATCGTGCCGCTGGCCGTATGGCAGGCCCAGCGCGATGCGCTGGCCGACCGTGCCGAACTGGGCGTGTGGCTGGCGCCGGACGAAAGCGCGGCAAGCATCAAGGACGACCTGCAGCGCTTTACCGTGATCGCCATCGATTTCCCGAAATTCACCGATGGCCGCGGCTACTCGATCGCCTACAACCTCCGCAAGCGCCTGGGCTGGACCGGAGAATTGCGCGCGATCGGCGACGTGCTGCGCGACCAGTTGTTCCAGATGGCGCGCTGCGGCTTCGATGCCTACGCCACCAGGCAAGACCGCAGCATCCATGACGCGGTCAAGGGCCTGTCGGTATTTTCGGAAACCTACCAGGCGACGGTCGACAATCCGATCCCGCTGTTCCGCCGGGTGCCACGCGATACGCCGGCCGAACATCGCGACATCGGCGCCGGCATCTAGGAGCTTTTACCATGAGCGACCTGCATCATCGCGTGGCTGAAACCCACGCGATACTGACCCGTATTGCCCGCGATTTCACACCCGCCGTGTTCGCATCGAGCCTGGCGGCCGAAGACATGGTGCTGACCGACCTGATCCTCAAGGCAAAACTGCCGATCGGGATCTTCTCGCTCGAGACCGGCCGCCTGCACGCCGAAACGCTGTCGATGGTCGAGCGCGTCAAGGAGAATTACGACTACGACATCGCCCTGTTCCGCCCACAGCCAGAGGCCGTCGAGCGCTACGTCGCCGACCACGGCCTGAACGCCTTCTACGACAGCGTCGAGATGCGCAAGGAATGCTGCCGCATCCGCAAGGTCGAGCCGCTCGGCCGCGCCCTGGCCGGCAACAAGGCCTGGATCACCGGCCAGCGCCGCGCCCAGTCGAGCACCCGCGCCGAACTGGCGGTGCAGGAAGACGACCAGGGCCACGGCATGCAGAAATTCAATCCGCTGGCCGACTGGAGCGAGCAGGACATCTGGGATTACCTGCGCCAGAACGACGTGCCCTACAATGCCCTGCACGACCGCGGTTACCCCTCGATCGGCTGCGAACCCTGCACCCGCGCCATCCAGCCGGGCGAGGACGTGCGCGCCGGACGCTGGTGGTGGGAAAACCCGGAATCGAAGGAATGCGGGCTGCACGTAGTGGACGGCAAACTCATTCGCATCAAATCCGTGGCTGCCGAAGCCACGCCCCAATAAACGACAGGCACAGCCATGACAACTATTACCGACAACCTGGTACTGAGCGATGTGAATGCCGCCCACCTGGATGCCCTGGAATCGGAAGCTATCCACATCCTGCGCGAAGTGGCGGCCGAATGCAGCAACCCCGCCCTGCTGTTCTCGGGCGGCAAGGACTCGGTCGTCCTGCTGCGCCTGGCCGAAAAGGCTTTCCGCCCGGGCAAATTCCCCTTCCCGCTGGTGCACATCGATACCGGCCACAATTTCGATGAAGTGATCGCCTTCCGCGATGCGCGCGCCGCAGAACTGGGCGAACGCCTGATCGTCGGCAGCGTCGAGGACTCGATCAAGCGCGGCACCGTGCGCCTGCGCAATCCGCAGACCGACTCGCGCAATGCGGCCCAGGCCGTGACCCTGCTGGAAACCATCGCCGAACACGGCTTCGACGCCTGCATCGGCGGCGCCCGCCGCGATGAAGAAAAAGCGCGCGCAAAGGAACGGATCTTCTCGTTCCGCGACGAATTCGGCCAGTGGGATCCAAAGGCCCAGCGCCCCGAGCTGTGGGACCTGTATAACACCCGCGTGCACCCGGGCGAGAACATGCGCGTGTTCCCGATCTCGAACTGGACCGAGCTGGACGTGTGGCAGTACATCGCCCGCGAACGCCTGGCGCTGCCGTCGATTTATTTCGCCCACCAGCGCGAAGTGATCCCGCGTAATGGCCTGCTGGTGCCGCTGACCCCACTCACCCCGGCGCGCGAGGGCGAGACGGTCGAGACCCGTACCGTGCGCTTCCGGACCGTGGGCGACATCTCGTGCACCTGCCCGGTAGCGTCCGATGCGGACACCGTGGACGGCATCATCGCCGAGACCGCCATCACCGACATCACGGAGCGCGGCGCGACCCGGATGGACGACCAGACTTCCGAAGCCTCGATGGAAAAACGCAAGAAAGCAGGATACTTCTGATGAACGCCCGTACCGACAATTTCGCCGACCAACAGGCCGGCTCGACCCTGCTGCGCTTCATCACCGCCGGCTCGGTGGACGATGGCAAGAGCACCCTGATCGGCCGCCTGCTGTTCGACAGCAAGGGCATCTTCGCCGACCAGCTGGCCGCCGTCTCGCGCGCCAAGCACAAGCGCACCGTGGGCGACACCATCGACCTGTCGCTGCTGACCGATGGCCTGGAAGCCGAGCGCGAACAGGGCATCACGATCGACGTGGCCTACCGTTACTTCGCCACGCCGAAGCGCAAATTCATCATCGCCGACACCCCGGGCCACGAGCAGTACACCCGCAATATGGTCACCGGCGCCTCGACCGCCGACGCCGTGATCATCCTGATCGACGTCTCGAAGGTCAAATTGGGCGACGACGGCAGCGTGCAGCTGCTCACGCAGACCAAGCGCCATTCGACCATCGCCAAGCTGCTGCAGATCGAGCACGTGGTGGTGGCCGTGAACAAGATGGACCTGGTCGATTACGACCGCGGCGTCTATGAGCGCATCGTCGCCGAGTACCAGAAGTTCGCGCAATCGCTGGGCCTGAAGGACATCACCCCGATCCCGCTGTCGGCGCTGGCCGGCGACAATGTGGTCGAAAAATCTGAAAAACTGGCGTGGTACGAAGGCCCGACCCTGATCGAGCTGCTCGAATCGCTGTCGGTCTACGACGCATCGCACGCCGCGCCATTCCGCTTCCCGGTGCAGCTGGTGGCGCGCCACAACGGCCACGAAGCCAACGACTTCCGCGGCTATATGGGCCGCATCGAGTCGGGCGCGGTCAAGGTCGGCGACAAGCTGACGGTGCAGCCTTCCAACCAGAGCGCGACCGTCAAGGAGATCGTCACCTTCGACGGCAAGCTGGAATCGGCCGTGGCCGGCCAGTCGGTGACCCTGGTGCTGAACGAATACGTGGATGTCTCGCGCGGCGACATGCTGGCGGGCGCCGAGCAGCCGGCGACCCTGCTCAAGCAGGTGACGGCCGACGTGTGCTGGATGGCCGACGAGCCGCTCGACCTGCGCCGCAAATACTGGATCAAGCACGGCACCCGCCAGACCGCGGCCAAGGTGGCGCGCCTGGACACCATCCTGGACGTCAACACGCAGGAACGCCACCCGGCAGAAGGCCTGAAGCTGAACGACATCGCGCGCGTGCAGTTGACGGTGCAGCAGCCGCTGGCGGCCGACGCCTACGCCGACATCCGCGCCACCGGCGCTTTCATCCTGATCGACGAAGTCACCCACCAGACCGTCGCAGCGGGTATGATCCGCATCGAAGAGTAATTATTAGGGAATCGTATGGCGGCGCTGGGCAAAGTGTATCTCGTAGGAGCCGGTCCCGGCGCAGCTGATCTCATCACGGTGCGCGGCGCGCGCCTGCTGGCGCAGGCCGACGTGGTGCTGTATGACGCCCTCGTCACGCCCGAGATGCTGGAACTGTGCCTGCGGGCCGAGAAAATCTCGGTCGGCAAGCGCTCGGGCCAGCGCTCGATGGCGCAGACGCTGATCAACGAGCAGCTGGTCGACTGCGCCGGCAAATATGCGCTGGTGGTTCGCCTGAAAGGCGGCGATCCGATGCTGTTCGGCCGCGCCGACGAAGAATTGCGCGCGCTGGAAGCCGAAGGCATCGAGGTCGAAGTCGTCCCCGGCATCACTACCGCGGTGGCGGCGGCGGCGGCGACCAAGCAACCCTTGACCAAGCGCGGCCTCGCGCGCAGCGTCGCCTTCTTCACCTCGAGCACGGCGCCGGACGAGCCGGATCATCCTGCGCTTCCAGAAACCGACACCCTGGTCCAGTACATGGGCGGACGCGAAGCCGCGGCCACCGCCGAACGCCTGCTGGCCGAAGGCCGGCGCCCCGATCTGCCGGTGGTGGTCGTGGAGAACTGCAGCCGCGCCGACGAACGCATCCTGCGCCTGACGCTGACTGATCTCGCGCGTGGTCTCGAGCCCGGTCATGGACCGGTGCTGGTGATGATGGGCGAGGCGCTCGCCAGGCGCGAGCACCAGGCATCGTAAGCGTTACCACCACGGCACGAAGGCGATGCCGTCCTCGATCGCTTCGAATACCTGCGCCTGGTTTTCCGGGCTCTCGCACGATGATGTCGGACACCTCTTCACCCCAAGAGGAAAGCCGGATAGCGGATTTCCCCAGCCCGACAAGGCGGTTCAACAGCGGGGCTGCGACGCCATCGACGAGTTTCTCGTCAAGCACGCTTATACGGCGAGATAACGCTCAACCGGGTTGATTATCGAGCGCGGCCACGCAGTAATCGGTCATCGCCCTCTGCACCCCGGCGTCCTCGCCGATGGCGCCCACCACGTCGAGCGTCAATCCGGGATGCGCGGCGCGGATCGTATCGCACAGGGCCGGCAGGTCGCGCAGCAGGTGCCCGCCCTGCCCCAGGAATACCGGCACCACCGTCACCCGATCGATCCCGCGCGCGACCATTGCCGCCACCGTGTCCGGCAGGCTGGGCGTCATCAATTCGAGGAAGGCCAGCGCCACCTCGGCATCCGGCGCCTGGGCCTGCGTCGCATCGCGCAGCCGTTCGAACGGCGCCGCCCAGGAAGCGGCGCGCGCGCCGTGGGCGAACAGGATCAGTCCGCGCGTCATCAATGCCTCTCCACCCACCACAGCGCCCCGAGCGCCATCAGCAGGAACAGCATGCTCGGCGCCACCGCCGTCAGGAAGGCCGGCAGGATGGTCAGCACGCCCAGGTGCGAGAACAGCGAATTGATGAGCAGGAAGCTCACCCCGATCATGATGCCGATGAAGATCTTGAGGCTCACGCCGCCGCTGCGCGTGTGCAGGTAGGCGAACGGCAGCGCCAGCGCCATCAGCACGAAGATCGAGAACGGGTCGATGACCTTCTTCCAGAACGCGACCTTGAAGCGTTCGGTCTCTTGCCGGTTTTCGGCCAGGTGGCGCGTGTAGACGGCCAGTTCGGCGGCCGACATGCGTTCGGGGTCGGAGCGAGACACCGACAGGATCTTGGGCGTGATCTCGGACGCGAGCACATAGCTGTCGAGCTTGCGGGTCGAGACCGAGGCTGTCTCCTGCCCATAGGTGCTCTGGATGGTCTGCCCGGCCGGGACAGCCGAGCCGGGCGCGGGCAGCTCGCGGCTGTTCGCGAACATGGTCTCGGTGACGTTGGACAGGCGCCAGGTATTGTTGCCGCCATAAGCGCCGTGCGCCGCCGTGACGATCGAGCGGATGCGCATATTGTTGTCGAACTCATAGAGGCGCACGTCCTCGAGCTGGCCGTCGGGGGCGATGCGGCGCACATTGAAGAAGCGCGAACCGGTGATGTTGCCGCGCACGCCGTCCGCATGCACGCTGTCCTTGGTCCACATGCCCGAGCGGAATTCGGCCGACACCGAACCGCCCTTGGCGGTCAGGCGCATGCGCTCGGCGACCGGGGCCGTGCGCGGCGTAATCAGTTCGCCGAACACGAATGCGATCAGCACGAACACGGCGCCGATTTTAAACAGCATCATGGCGGCCTGGCGGGTCGACATCGACGAGGCGCGCATGATGGTGAATTCGGAACTCGAGGCGAACTGCGCCATCGTATAGATGGTGCCGATCAGGGCCGCCACCGGCATCACCTGGTACACATTGCCCGGCACCAGCAACAGCACATACAGCAAGGCATGCTGCATGCCGAAGTCGTTCTTGCCCACCGACGGCAGGATGCTGGTCAGGTCCATGAAGGCGACCAGCGCCAGGAAGGCCGCCAGCACGAAGGCCACCGCCTGGAAAATATTGACGGCGAAATAGCGTTGGAGGATTTTCATTCTGCGCGCGCCTCTTCACGCTTGGGCGCAGCCGCTTTTTTCAAGAAACGGCGGCGCTTGAAGCCATTGATCAACACCAGCGGATGGTAACGGTGGTTCACGTTCAGTCGCCAGGCGAACAGCCCCACCACGACCAGCAGCGCCGCCAGGTGCAGCGGCCACCAGCCCATGGCGAAGGCCAGCTTGCCCTGCTTGACGCTGGCCTCGGTCAGGCGCACCAGGTTGTTATAGGTGAAGAAGATCAACAAGGCGATGATCAGGTTGGCCGACGACCCCGCGCGCGGATTGACGAAGCCGAGCGGAATCGCCAGGAGCATCAGGACGAGGCAGGTGATCGGCGCCGCGATACGGGCCAGCAGTTCGGCCTGGGTAAAGCGGTTGGGGGCGATCAACAGCGCCGGCGTGGACAGGGCCGACACCGGCACGTCGGCGCCGAGCATCGGCGCCTGGGTGGCCACCCGCATGCTGTAGCGCTCGAATTCCATGGTCTGGAAATCGGCCTGGCCCGGCACGCCTTCGTAGCGGCGGCCATTGCTGAGCACCAGGAACTGGCCGCCCTTGCCGTCCGACTCGATCACGCCCTGCTTGGCCACGACCACCGAGTGGCTGTCGCCATCGACGCCGCCGACGAACACATTCTGCACCACGGTGGAGCCTTCGGCGCTGCGTTCGACGAAGAACACGCGGTCGCTCGAGCTCGATTCGCGGAACTGGCCGGGCGCCACGCGCTGCAGGTCTTCGCGCTTCTGGAAGCGCTCGACGAATTCGGCGCTCTTCATCTTGGCCCAGGGCGTGACGACGAAGGACAGCGCGCCGACCAGGGCCACCATCGGCAAGCCCAGCGTCAGGACCGGCCGGATCCACCCGAGGAGGGATTGACCCGAGGCGAACCAGACCACCATTTCGGAATCGCGGTAGCTGCGCGTGATGGTCGCGACCACGGCAATAAAGGACGTGAGGATAAGGATGATCGGCAAGAGCTCGGCGCTGCGGAACACGATCAGCGCCAGCACGTCGCCGGATGCCACCTTGCCGCCCGCGGCCCGGCCGAGGATGGCGATCAGGGTCCAGGTGACGAGGATGGAAAACAGCACCGTGAACGTCGCGCCCGCGGCGCTCGCCAATTCACGTTGCAGGGAACGTCGGAAAATCATTCAATAGAGTCGTTATAATTGCAGATTAGGCAGTCCGCCGCCAAACATCGATACGGAGAACCAAATGGACTTTAGCATAAAAGCATTCGACACAAAAAACACCCTGGCCGCTGCGAAATCCGGCTGCATCGCGGTTGCGGTGTACGAGAACAAGAAACTGTCGGCTGCGGCAAAAGCACTCGATGTGAACGGCGACATCAGCGCGGCGCTCAAGTCGGGCGACATCAGCGGCAAGCCCGGTTCGACCCTGCTGCTGCGCGGCGTGGCTGGCGTGGCCGCTACGCGCGTGCTGCTGGTCGGCCTGGGTAGCGACGACGTCGCCAGCGAGAAAAGCTTCACGACCGGCGTCACCGCCACGCTGAAAGCCTTCTCGACCCTCGGCGCGGCGGACGCCATTATCGCATTCCCGCTCGACAGCGTGAAAGAGCGCGACGCAAACTGGGCGCTGCGCGCGCTCGTGATCGCCGCCAGCGAAGCCGAATTCCGCACCGACGGCCAGAAGAGCAAGAAGGATCCGGCCATTGCCGGCGTGCGCAAGATCGTCGTCGCCGTCCCCGAGGCAGGCGTGAACAAGGCGACCCTGGCCCAGGCCGCGGCCATCGCCAATGGCATGAACCTGACCAAGGAACTGGGCAACCTGTCGCCGAACGTCTGCACCCCGACCTTCCTCGCCAACACCGCGCGCAAGCTGGCCGAGGACTACGGCTTCGACATCGAAGTCCTGGAACGCAAGCAACTCGAAGCGCTCAAGATGGGCAGCTTCCTGTCGGTGACGCGCGGCAGCGACGAAGCGCCGAAGTTCATCGTCCTCAAGCACAACGGCGGCAAGTCGAAGGACGCGCCGGTGGTCCTGGTCGGCAAGGGCATCACCTTCGACACCGGCGGCATCTCGCTCAAGCCAGGTCCCGGCATGGACGAAATGAAATACGATATGTGCGGCGCCGGCTCGGTGCTCGGCACCTTCCGCGCCATCGGCGAGATGGGCCTGAAGCTCAATGTCGTCGGCATCGTCGCCGCCTGCGAGAACATGCCGTCGGGCCGCGCGACCAAGCCGGGCGACATCGTCACCGCGATGAACGGCACTACCATCGAAGTGCTCAACACCGACGCCGAAGGCCGCCTGATCCTGTGCGACGCCCTGACCTATGCCGAGCGCTTCAAGCCGGCCGCCGTGGTCGACATCGCGACCCTGACCGGCGCCTGCATCGTGGCCCTGGGCCACCACACCAGCGGCCTGTTCACCCGCGACGACGCCGCCCACGACCAGCTGGCGACCGAGCTGCTGGACGCCGGCAAGCAGGCGGGCGACGTGGCATGGCGCTTCCCGCTGGGCGAGATCTACAACGACCAGCTCAAGTCGAACTTCGCCGACCTGGCCAATATCGGCACCCCGGGCGCGGCCTCGATCACCGCAGCCTGCTTCCTGGAGAACTTCACCCGCAAGTACACCTGGGCCCACCTGGACATCGCCGGCACCGCCTGGAAATCGGGTGCGAACAAGGGCGCGACCGGCCGTCCGGTGCCGCTGCTGACGACCTTCCTGATGAATCGGGTGTAATCGCCGCCTGGCGCATTGAAACGAAACAGCCCCGCATGCGGGGCTGTTTCGTTTTAGGGAGCTCAGAACACCCGGGTTGCGAGCGGGCTCGCCTCCACCGCTTCCGGCGGCGGCGCCGACGGCTGCATCAGCACCGTCAGGATGGCCGGATAGCCATACCCAGCGCCCGAATGGCGGTCGACGAGATAGCCGAGGCCGGCCGTGGTGACGAGGTTGCCCACCAGGTTGGACGTATCGAGCCTGGACTGGACCACCTCGGCGGCGCTGGCGGACGCGCCCTTCTTGCAGCTGATCGAGATCGGCTGGCTGCTGCGGGTGACGGTCACGCGGCCCGGCGCGATCATGTACCAGCGGCCGACGTCATTGCTGAGAATGCAACCGACCCCGCCGATCTCGCGGTAATCGAGCACGGCGCGCACCTCGATCTGCTGCACGGGGGAATCGGACACGGTGGCGCATCCGCCCAGCAAGAGCAGCGGGGCGAAGACGGCAAGGGCAAACGGGCGAGATAGGAAGAACATGGGGACCGTCAAAAGGCAGATACCTCTTTAACGGCAGCATGTCGCCATAACTGAAGTCCTTCGCGCCTGCGCTCAGGCAGGCGGTGCGTCGAGGAGAGCGAAGCGCGGCAGCGTCGTGCCGTCGACCGTCACTTCTCCGAAGAATGCGTCACGGGGCCTTACCCACACGACGCCATCCTGGCCGCGATAGACGACCACGGGTGTGTGGTCGGCTTCGAGCACCGCTTCGCATACCAGCTCGTAGATGCCGCCCTTGTAATGGCGGTAACGTATCGGCATGCCTGGAAAGCCGGATCAGACCTTCTCGGCCTCGGCCTTCTGCTTTTTCTTCAGGCCCTGGATAACCTTGAGCACGCCTTCCATGCCGGCGGTCTCGTCCAGTTCGCTGAAGGCGTCCAGCACTTCGTTCAGCACGCGGTTGCGCACTGCCGCTTCATCTTGGGCAATCGCGGGCGCCGCGCCATCCTTGGCGAACTTCGATGGGGTATCGGCGGCGGCCTTGGCGCCATGCGCCAGTGCTGCCTGCCAGATCACCCAACGGCGCTGGGTTTCGAAAACGAGGTATTCCTCGGGTTTGTCTTCGCGGCGGCGAACGATGTGGCCCTCACGCTGGGCCCACGCTTCAAATGCACTACGCATTTCTATCCTTTTCAAATCTGCGTTCGGATTATTAACTCGTGAAACTCGATATTTCACAATAGTACCACTACCGCACATCGATGGTCTGCGACAACGTGCGGCCTGACCGAACCGGCTTCACGGTACGCTAATGGTACAATGGAAGTTGCCCTTACGCAATTTTATTATTACCAGAAAGCAACAAACCAACAACGTCGACCATAGCTTTGCTGCGGCGACCTACCCACGTTATAGCTCCGACGCGACATTGGAGCAATACCGTTTAGCAAGCTATCAATTAATTTTATTATCACCTGTTGCGGCTTAACCAAGCACACGTCCGTATTTCCCTCGTTGGAGAGAACTCGGCATCGCTACAAGCCGCAAACCCGGCAATAATAGCTGATTGGCAAGCAATTTGGCCGCACGACAGTATGTTACAGCCAACACTCTACCATGACACACATAAAAGCATGAAATTAGTCACCTGGAATGTTAATTCCCTGAAAGTTCGTCTCTCGCATTTGCTGCAATGGCTGGAAGCTAATCCCGTCGATGCCCTGTGTATTCAGGAAACCAAACTGACCGACGACAAGTTCCCGCTGGCCGAGCTGAACGCGGCCGGCTACCAGGTCGCGTTTTCTGGCCAGAAGACGTATAACGGCGTCGCCATCCTGTCGAAGCACCCGATCGAAGACGTGGTAAGGAACAACCCGCATTACGAAGACGCGCAGCAGCGCCTGCTGGCGGCGACAATCGACGGCGTGCGCTTCATCTGTGCCTACGTGCCGAACGGCCAGGAAGTCGGTTCCGACAAATATGCCTATAAGCTGGCCTGGCTCGAGGCGCTGCGCACCTGGGTGGCGGCCGAGATGGCCGCGCACGAGCGCTTCGCGATCCTAGGCGACTACAATATCGCCCCCGAGGCGCGCGACGTGCACGACCCGGCCGAATGGGAAGGCCGCATCCATTTCTCGATTCCCGAGCGCGCTGCGCTGCAGGAACTGATGGCGCTGGGGCTGTCCGACGCGTTCCGCCTGTTCGACCAGCCTGAAAAGCAGTACAGCTGGTGGGATTACCGGCAGATGGCGTTCCGCCGCAACCGCGGGCTGCGCATCGACCACATCCTGCTGTCGAAGGCGCTGGCCGAGCGCTGCACCGCCTGCCATATCGACCGCGAGACGCGCAAGTGGGAACAGCCGTCGGATCATGCGCCGGTGGTGGCGACGATCGCGGATTGAGGGTTTCGATGCGGGGCATCACCCCGCCAGCAGCTTCGCCACCTGCTCCGCCGGCAACGGCCGCGCGAACAGATAACCCTGCGCATACTGGCAGCCGAAAGAGCGCAGCAAGGCATACTGCCCCTCGGTCTCCACACCTTCGGCCACCACCGACAGCTGCAGGCTGTTGGCCAGCGCCATCACCGCCGCCACGATGGCGCGGTCCTCGGCGCTGGCTTCGAGTTCGCGCACGAAGGCGCGGTCGATCTTGATCTTGCGTACCGGGAAGCGCTTGAGGTAGGCCAGGCTCGAGTAACCGGTGCCGAAATCGTCGATCGACAGGCACATCCCCATCGCATTCATCTGGCGCAGGGTCTCGAGCGTCTGGCCGCCGTGCTGCATCAGCGCGGTCTCGGTGATCTCGAACTCCACCAGCCGCGGGTCGATCCCGGTGTCGTCGACGATGGCCCGGATCGACTCGACCAGGCCCTGGTGCATGAACTGGCGCGCCGACAGGTTGATCGCCAGTGGCACCACGTCCAGCCCTTCGCGCTGCCACTCCATGACCTGGGCGCAGGCGCTGCGGATCACCCACTCCCCGACCTCCACGATCATGCCGCTCTCTTCCAGGATCGGGATGAATTCGTCCGGCCCCACCAGGGTCGCGCCGCGGCGCCAGCGCAGCAGCACCTCGAGTGCGCGCGGGCGGCGCGATTCGGTGCACATGATCGGCTGAAAATGCAGCGCGAACTCGTCGCGCGCGAGCGCGCCGCGCAGGTTCGATTCGAGCTCGAAATGGCGCGCCGCCGCCTGGTTCATGCGCGCGGTGAAGAACTGGTAATTGTTGCGGCCGGCCGCCTTGGCCTGGTACATCGCGGCGTCGGCGTGGCGCATCAGGGTCTCGACGTCGACCCCGTCGTCCGGGTACAGGCAGATGCCGATCGAGGGCGAGATGTGCAGGCTGTGGCCGTCGATCTGGCAAGCCATGGACAGCGCGGAGATGATGTTCCCGGCGACAGCGGCGGCCTCGGCGCCATCGGCGATCGCCGGCATCAGCACCACGAATTCGTCGCCGCCCAGGCGCGCCACCAGGTCGCCGGGGCGCACCGCCGTCACCAGGCGCAGGGCGACGTTGCGCAGCAGGCCATCGCCGACCAGGTGGCCGAGCGTGTCGTTGATGTTCTTGAAGCGGTCGAGGTCGATGAACATCAGCGCCAGCTGCTGTCCCTGGTGGGGCTCGTCGCCCGACGACACGACCCGCATCGCGGCGTCGAGCCGCTCGGACAGCATGGCGCGGTTGGGCAGGCCCGTCAGGCTGTCGTGGTAGGCCATGTGGTGGACCCGCGCCTCGGCCTGGCGCCGCTCGTTGATCTCCTCCTGCAGCAGCGCGTTGGCGCCGGCCAGTTCGGCGGTGCGCGCGGCCACCCGCAGTTCGAGTTCGTCGCGCGCGCGCAGGACGGTATCGGCCGCCTCGCGCTGGGCGGTAACATCGTCCACCAGCCACACGCTGCGGCCGCCCGCCTGCGCCAGGTCGAACAGGCGGCCCGACAGCCGCGCCCAGAAGCGGCTGCCGTCGCGGCGCACCATCTCGTGCTCGGCCATGTGGGCCTGGCCCAGGGCGAACTGGCGGCCGGACAGCTCGCGCGCCTCCTTCCAGCTGGCGGGATCGGGATACAGCGAGCGCACCGCGATGCCGTCCATGCCGCCCGGCGGCATGCCGAACAGCTCTTCCATCTTGCGGTTGCAGTGCAGGGTGCGGCCGCCCTCGACCACGGCGATGCCCAGCACCGCGTTGTCGAGGATGGCGCGGTTCTCCATCAGCGCCTCGCGCAGCGACTGCTCGTCGCTGCGCTCGCGGGTACGGTCTTCCAGCATCCAGATCGTGCCCTTGTCGGGGTCGTGCGCATTGACTTGGTAGCCGATCATCTGGACCCAGGCCGGCGTGCCGTCCCGGCGCACCAGGGTGCGCTCGGTACGGAACGGCAGGCCGCGCGCCAGTTGCGGATAGGCGTCGGCGCCGAGCTGGCGATAGGCGGTTTCGTCCGGGTACAGGGAGCGCGTCGAGATGCCGATCGGCTCGTCCTCGCCATAGCCGAACATCTGGCAAAAGGCGGGGTTGGCGCGCCGGATCACGCGGTTGCGGGTGAACATGATGCCGATCGAGGAATTGGTCATGATCGCCTGCACCTCGCTCATGGCCTGGCGCGCCTCGGTCACGTCCTCGACGATCCAGATCGTGCCGGCCGCGCGGTTGCCCGGTTCGACCGCGCAACCGCGCAGGCGCGCCCAGAAAGTGCTGCCGTTGCGGCGCCGGAACTGCTGCTCGGTCTTCTCGAACAGCCCGCCCCTGGACAACACTGCGAACGCTTCGCCGATCAGGTTCTGGTAGTCCTCGATCGACACGCACACGTCTTCGGGCGCGATGCTGCCCACTTCGTGCGGTGCGAAGCCGAACATCTCGCCGGCGCGCGGGTTGAAGGAACGGACCTGGTCGGGCTGGGTGACGGCAATGCCGACCGGCGCGTTCTCGAACACGGCGCGCTGCTCGCGCACCATGCGCCGCAGCAGGGCCAGGTCGGTCTTGTGCGCATCGATGTCCGCAACGTCAGGCAGGTGCAGGTTCGGAAATCCATCCATCGGTCGTTGCTGTCGCGGCTAAGGGCTCATGGTTGCCACGAGTTGCCCACTTGCAACTCGGGCGCCCATCATAACCCGGAACCGGCAGTAACAGAACTGCTTGCGACGAGAAAGCGACATCGGCGCCACTGCCGCGGCGATGGTTCAGAAAATGTCACCCGGCACGCATATCTTCCCCTCCATCAGGACCCGCGCGCTGCGGCTCATGATGGCCTTGGCGACGCTCCAGGCGCCATCGGTGCAGACCGCCTCGGCGCCCACCCGCAAGGTACCGGAAGGATGGCCGAAGCGCACCGCAGTGCGTTCGCCGCCGCCGGCCGCGAGGTTGACCAGGGTGCCGGGAATGGCGGCGGCGGTGCCGATCGCCACCGCCGCCGTGCCCATCATCGCGTGGTGCAGCTTGCCCATCGATAACGCGCGCACCACCAGGTCGATGTCCCCCTGCGCCACCGGCTTGCCGCTGGACGAGACATAGCCGGCCGGCCTGGCCACGAAGGCGACCTTGGGCGTGTGCTGGCGCTTGCCGGCATCCTCGATGCTGGCGATCAGGCCCATGCGCAGCGCCCCGTGGGCGCGGATGGTCTCGAACATGGATAGCGCGCGCGCATCGCCGTTGATCGCATCCTGCAGCTCGGTGCCGTCGTAGCCGACCGCGCCCGCCTCGACGAAGATGGTCGGGATGCCGGCATTGATCATCGTGGCGCGCAGGACGCCGACGCCGGGAACGTCCAGCTCGTCGACCACGTTCCCGGTCGGGAACATGGCGCCGGCGCTGCCCTCTTCCTCGGCCGCCGGGTCGATGAACTCCAGCTGCACCTCGGCCGCCGGGAAGGTGACGCCGTCGAGCTCGAAGTCGCCGGTCTCCTGCACCTGACCAGCGGTCATCGGGACGTGGGCGACGATGGTCTTGCCGATATTGGCCTGCCAGATGCGCACGATCGCGATGCCGTCATGCGGGATGCGCGCCGGATCGACCAGGCCGTTGGCGATGGCGAACGGTCCGATCGCGGCCGACAGGTTGCCGCAGTTGCCGCTCCAGTCGACGAAGGGCTTGTCGATCGCCACCTGGCCGAACAGGTAGTCGACGTCGTGATCGGGCCGCGTGCTGCGGTCGGCGATCACGGCCTTGCTGGTGCTGGAGGTGGCGCAGCCCATGCCGTCAATCTGCTTGCCGTAGGGGTCGGGGCTGCCGATCACGCGCAGCAGCAGCGCGTCGCGCGCGGCGCCCGGCACGCGGGCGGCTTCGGGCAGGTCTTCCAGCTTGAAAAACACGCCTTTGCTGGTGCCGCCGCGCATATAGGTGGCGGGGATCCTGATTTGGGGGGTATGTGTCATGGTTGTCTTCCTTACGCCGCCGCTTTCGGCGCCGACGACTCGAGGAAATCCTGGGCAAAGCGCTGCAGCACCCCGCCGGCCTCGTAGATCGAAACTTCCTCGGCCGTGTCGAGGCGGCAGGTAACGACGACGTCGAGCTTCTCGCCGTTACGGCGATGAATCACCAGCGTCAGGTCGGCGCGCGGGGTACGTTCGCCCACCACGTCGAAGGTCTCGCTGCCGTCGATCCCGAGCGTGAGGCGGTTGACGCCCGGCTTGAATTCCAGCGGCAGCACGCCCATGCCCACCAGGTTCGTGCGGTGGATGCGCTCGAAGCCTTCGGCCACGATCGCTTCCACGCCCGCCAGGCGCACGCCCTTGGCCGCCCAGTCGCGCGACGAGCCCTGTCCATAGTCGGCGCCGGCCACCACGATCAGCGGCTGTTTGCGCTCCATATAGTGCTCGATCGCTTCCCACATGCGGGTTACCTCGCCCGACGGCTCGATGCGCGCCAGCGAACCGGCAACCACATTGCCCTGCCCGTCCTTCACCATCTCGTTCTTGAGGGTGGGATTGGCGAAGGTCGCGCGCTGCGCCGTCAGGTGGTCGCCGCGGTGGGTGGCGTAGGAATTGAAGTCTTCCTCGGGCAGGCCCATCTTCGCCAGGTATTCGCCGGCTGCCGAATCGAGCAGGATGGCGTTCGACGGCGACAGGTGGTCGGTGGTGATGTTGTCGCCCAGGACCGCCAGCGGACGCATGCCAGAAAGTAGGCGTTCGCCGGCCAGAGCGCCTTCCCAGTACGGCGGACGGCGGATATAGGTGCTCTGCGGACGCCAGTCGTACAGCGGGCTGACTTTGCTGCCATCGTCCACCACGCGCGCGAACATCGGCGTATAGACCTTGCGGAACTGCTCGGGCTTCACGCTGCTTGCCACCACGGCGTCGATCTCTTTGTCCGACGGCCACAGGTCGGCCAGGCGGATCTCCTTGCCCGCATCGTCGACGCCCAGCACGTCCTTCTCGATGTCGAAGCGGATGGTGCCGGCGATCGCGTAGGCCACCACCAGCGCCGGCGAAGCCAGGAAGGCCTGCTTGGCATACGGGTGGATGCGGCCGTCGAAGTTGCGGTTGCCCGACAGGACGGCGGTCGCGTACAGGTCGCGCTCGATGATCTCTTGCTGGATGACCGGATCGAGCGCGCCGCTCATGCCGTTGCAGGTGGTGCAGGCAAACGCGACCACGCCGAAGCCCAACTGGTCCAGCTCGGGCGTGAGGCCGGCTTCGTCCAGGTAGAGTGCGACGGCCTTCGAGCCCGGCGCCAGCGAGCTTTTCACCCACGGCTTGCGCAGCAGGCCGGCGCGGTTGGCGTTACGCGCCAGCAGGCCGGCGGCGACCATATTGCGCGGGTTATTGGTGTTGGTGCAGCTGGTGATGGCGGCGATGATCACCGCGCCGTCCGGCATCAGGCCCGGTTCGTTTTCCACCTTGCCGGCGATGCCTCGCGCCGCCAGTTCGGAGGTTGGCACGCGCTTGTGCGGGTTCGACGGGCCGGCGATATTGCGCACCACGCTGGACAGGTCGAACGACAGCGTGCGTTCGTACTGGGCGTTGACGAGGCTGTCGGCCCACAGGCCGGCCTGTTTCGCATAGGTCTCGACCAGGTGCACGGTCTCGTCCTCGCGGCCGGTCAGGCGCAGGTACTTGATGGTCTGCTCGTCGATGTAGAACATCGCGGCGGTGGCGCCGAACTCGGGCGCCATGTTCGAGATCGTGGCGCGGTCGCCCAGCGTCAGCGCGCTGGCGCCCTCGCCATAGAATTCGAGATAGGCAGAGACGACCTTCGACTTGCGCAGGAATTCCGTCAGCGCCAGCACGATGTCGGTGGCGGTGATGCCGGCTTGCGGCTTGCCCGTCAGCTCGACGCCGACGATGTCGGGCAGGCGCATGTACGAGGCGCGGCCCAGCATCACGCTTTCGGCTTCCAGCCCGCCGACGCCGATCGCGATCACGCCCAGCGCGTCGACCATCGGGGTGTGCGAGTCGGTGCCGACCAGGGTGTCGGGATAGGCCACGCCCTGCTCCACCTGGATCACGGGCGACATGCGTTCCAGGTTGATCTGGTGCAGGATGCCGTTGCCGGGCGGGATCACGTCGACGTTCTGGAACGCCTTCTTGGTCCAGTCGATGAAGTGGAAGCGGTCTTCGTTGCGGCGATCCTCGATCGCGCGGTTCTTGGTGAACGCATCCGGGTCGAAGCCGCCGCATTCGACGGCCAGCGAGTGGTCCACCACCAGCTGGGTCGGCACCACCGGATTGACCAGGGCCGGGTCGCCGCCCTGCAGCGCGATGGCGTCGCGCAGGCCGGCCAGGTCGACCAGCGCGGTCTGGCCCAGGATGTCGTGGCACACCACGCGCGCCGGGAACCAGGGGAAGTCGAGCTCGCGCTTGCGTTCGATGATCTGCCTGAGCGAGTCCGTCATGCAGGCCGGGTCGCAGCGGCGCACGAGGTTTTCGGCCAGCACGCGCGAGGTGTAGGGCAAGGTGTCGTAGGCGCCGGGCTGGATGGCATCGACGGCGGCGCGCGTGTCGAAGTAGTCCAGGTCGGTGCCGGGAAGTGGTTTCAGGTGATTAGTATTCATGATGCGGCTCGATTCATGAGTTGGCCGTAAAACCGTCGTCCCCGCCAAGGTGGCCGACGAGGCCGGGAACGACGTGCGAGTGATCGTGGTGCAAATGGCTTCGTGGATTACTTGCGCTCGGCCAGCGGCACGAATTGCAGGTCTTCAGGTCCCACGTAGTTCGCGCTCGGGCGGATGATCTTGTTGTCGATGCGCTGCTCGATGACGTGGGCGGCCCAGCCCGAGGTGCGCGAAATGACGAACAGCGGCGTGAACATGGCGGTCGGCACGCCCATCATGTGGTACGACACGGCCGAGAACCAGTCCAGGTTCGGGAACATCTTTTTCACTTCCCACATCACCGACTCCAGGCGCTCGGCGATGTCGAACATCTTCATCGAACCGGCTTCGGACGACAGGGTGCGCGCCACTTCCTTGATCACCTTGTTGCGCGGGTCCGAGATCGTGTACACCGGATGGCCGAAGCCGATCACGACTTCCTTGTTGGCCACGCGGTTGCGGATGTCGGCTTCGGCTTCGTCGGCGTTTTCGTAGCGCTTCTGAATGTCCAGCGCCACCTCGTTGGCGCCGCCGTGCTTCGGACCGCGTAGCGCGCCGATGGCGCCGGTGATGGCCGAATGGATGTCGGAACCGGTGCCGGCGATCACGCGCGCGGTGAAGGTCGAGGCATTGAACTCGTGCTCGGCGTACAGGATCAGCGAGGTGTGCATCGCCTGCACCCAGCTCTGCGATGGCTTGACGCCGTGCAGCAGGTGCAGGAAGTGGCCGCCGATCGAATCGTCGTCGGTCTCGACCTCGATGCGCTTGCCGTTATGGCTGAAGTGGTACCAGTACAGCAGCATCGAGCCGAACGACGCCATCAGGCGGTCGGCGATGTCGCGCGCGCCGGCGATATTGTGGTCGTCCTTCTCGGGCAGCGCGCAGCCCAGGGTCGACACGCCGGTGCGCATCACGTCCATCGGATGGGCGCCGGCCGGCAGCGCCTCGAGCGCGCTCTTCACCGCCTGCGGCAGGCCGCGCAGCGAACGCAGCTTGGCTTTGTAACCGCGCAACTCGGCCTCGTTCGGCAGCTTGCCGTGCACCAGCAGGTAGGCGATTTCCTCGAACTCGCAGGCGTCGGCCACGTCCAGGATGTCGTAGCCGCGGTAGTGCAGGTCGTTGCCCGATTTGCCCACCGAGCACAGCGCGGTATTGCCGGCGGCGACGCCGGACAGGGCCACCGATTTCTTCGGCTTGAAGGTTGGGGTCTCGTTGTGTTGATTGCTCATGTTCCGGTCTCCTGTTACTTGGCTTTGTTCTGGGCGAACAGCGCGTCGAGTTTCTGTTCGTAGCTGTGGTAATCGATGCGGTCGTACAGTTCGGCGCGCGTCTGCATGGTGTCGACCACGTTCTGCTGGGTGCCGTCGCGGCGGATCGCGTTGTACACGTTCTCGGCCGCCTTGTTCATGGCGCGGAAGGCCGACAGCGGATACAGCACCATGCCGACGCCGGCGCCTTTCAGCTCGTCGACGGTGAACAGCGGGGTCGCGCCGAATTCGGTGATATTGGCCAGCACCGGCACCTTGACCGCGTCGGCGAATCGTTCATACATCGCCAGGTCGGTGATCGCTTCGGGGAAGATCATGTCGGCGCCCGCTTCGACGCAGGCCACGGCGCGTTCGATCGCGGCGTCCAGCCCTTCCACCGCCAGCGCGTCGGTGCGCGCCATGATCACGAAGTCGTCATACGGGCGGGCGTCGGCGGCGGCCTTGATGCGGTCGACCATCTCGTCCTTGCCGACGATTTCCTTGCCCGGACGGTGGCCGCAGCGCTTGGCGCCCACCTGGTCTTCGATATGGCAGGCAGCGGCGCCGGCCTTGGCCAGGGTGCGCACGGTGCGCGCGACATTGAAGGCCGAGGCGCCGAAGCCGGTGTCGACGTCGACCAGCAGCGGCAGGTCGCACACGTCGGTGATGCGGCGCACGTCGACCAGCACGTCGTCGAGGTTCGAGATGCCCAGGTCAGGCAAGCCCAACGAACCGGCCGCCACCCCGCCACCGGACAGGTAGATCGCCTTGAAGCCGGCGCGCTTGGCCAGCAGGGCGTGGTTGGCGTTGATCGCGCCGACGACTTGCAGTGGGGATTCTTCCTGAAGTGCCTTGCGGAATGCGGCGCCGGCGGAGAGCGTGGTCATGCGGTGTCCTTTCTGATCGGTGGATGTCGTGGCTACTGTTGCAAGCAACGTGCCAGCATGTCGGCAAATGTTGCCCACCCGCGTTTTTCGCATAATTTCAAGCACTTAGCATGTGCTGAAGCCCGCCACCAGCGGCGCCCACGCCAGCCCTCCGTTTCACATTGAAACATTGGAATGAAACATTGGAACAACGAGACCTGGCATTTCATACCCCTTGTACGGCAGCCTGTCGGAAAATGCCGCACTACCAACTCAACGTCATTACAATGATTTCATTGTGACAACAAGTGGGAAAAGTATGCGCTTCCTTGCTATTCCATTCCAGATGCTGGCGGTATGGCTGACGTTTTTGGCAGTATTGTGGGTCACCCGGGGAGGCGCAGCGGGCGTTCCGGCGATGTGTATCGCCATCGCCGTTGCCGGTGTCTTGTGGTGGCGATCCACGCGCGGCGCACCGCGCCGCCGCGTCATTGTGCGTGGCATTCTCATGGTACTGACCCTGGCTCCGGTGGCGTATGTGCTTGTGCCGCTCGCACCGCCGTCCCTGGCGCCGCTTGCCACCGATCCATCAGCCGAGTTGTGGTCGACAGGGCCAGGCCGTGCCGTCGCTGTGTATCGCTACCCGGCTGATGCAGCTCGCGCCAGGCATGCTGCGCTCGTGTTCGTACATGGAGGTCCGGGCGCCTATGTCAGGGACATCGATCGCGACTTCTTCGCCGGTTTCGCGCGTGCCGGATTCGACGTCGTGCTCTACGACCAGGTCGGCGCCGGCCGTTCCTCGCTTGTCAGTCCCGAGCACTACACGCACGACAACAACGTCAGGGATCTGGCTGCCGTGCTGGCGAGGGTGAACACGCCTACCGTCCTGGTAGCGCAATCGTATGGCGCGACCCTGGTCACGTCGGCATTGGCCGACCGAAACGTACGCAATATGGTGACCCATCTGGTCCTCACCGAACCCGGCCGCATCCCGGGTGCAGCATTTTCGTTGGATAAATCCATGTCGAAAAAGACGACCCATGCGCCTGATGCGACGCTTGCGCCGAGCGCAGCGGTCATGGGCAAGCTGATTGCGCCGCGCGCATTGCTTGCAGCGTTTCTGCCGGCAGGGAACGGCCTGGCGTCGCAGGAGGAGCTCATCAACCATTACACCCCGGACGTGCAGCGTTTACTGGTATCCAATGCGTTCTGCAAAGGCGATACCGCATTGTTGGACACCTTCCATCCTGGCCGCTTCAACCTGCTCGCGAACGCCCGTATCGGCCGCGATGCGGGCACGGCAGCGAAGCCTGACCTGCACGACATGGCGGCGCCGGTAATGATGCTACTCGGCGAATGCAGCTATATACCTCGAGGGCGCGCGATGGAATACTTCGGCGTCTATACAACCGCACGCGCTCATCTAATTCCGGGCGTTGGACATATTGTCTGGGGTAACGCGCGGGGGCAGGAACTCACACGCGACGCCATTGTCCGATTCGTGGACGGTGCGCCGGGCTTACTGCCCAATGAACCAACCCAGGCAACCGCGCGTCTATTTGTAGAAAATGGCAGGTGAGATAACTCGAAGGTCCGCGTTGGGTCGATAGCGCGATCCATGCTGAAAGCCGCTTGACATATCGAGATATCTCGATATACTGAACGCCATGGACCTTCTCGACATCTTCAAAGCCCTCTCGAACCAGACCCGCCTCGACATATTGAAAGGGCTGAAAGATCCTGCGAACAGCTTCCCACCGCAGGACGAGGGTGATGTGCACACGGTCGGTGTGTGCGTCAGCAGTATCCAGGAAGGTGTCGGCTTGTCCCAGTCGACCGTGTCCAACTACCTGGCGACCCTGCAACGGGCCGGCCTGGTGGAAGTCAGGCGCATTGGCCAGTGGACGTACTACAAGCGCAATGAAGAAACCATCCGCGCGCTTGCCGAGATCATCGGGAAAGACCTGTAATTTTTTTTGCCACTATATATCGATAATTCTCGATATTTATTTTTAACGAAACGAGGAAACAATCATGAAAGCTCAAGTGCTCACTTCTTTTGGCGGCCCACAATCGTTCGAACTGCGTGACGTGGCAAAGCCCGTGCCGCAGGCTGGCCAGGTCCTGGTCCGGGTGCAGGCCACCTCCATCAATCCGCTGGACTACCAGGTCCGCCGCGGCGACTATGCCGACCTGGTGCCGCTGCCCGGCATCACGGGGCACGACGTGTCGGGCGTGGTCGAGGCGGTCGGCCCCGGCGTGACCGCCTTCGCACCGGGCGATGAAGTCTGGTACACCCCGCAAATCTTCGACGGCCCTGGCAGCTATGCCGAATACCATGTTGCCAACGAAAGCATCGTCGGCCGCAAACCCGCTTCGCTGACCCACCTCGAGGCCGCCAGCCTGACCCTGGTCGGCGGCACCGCCTGGGAAGCCCTCGCCGTGCGCGCCCAGCTGAAAGCCGGCGAAAGCGTCCTGATCCACGGCGGCGCGGGCGGTGTCGGCCACGTCGTGATCCAGGTCGCCAAAGCCATGGGCGCGAAGGTGTTTACCACGGTGCGCGAAGAGAATTTTGGATTCGTCCGTTCGCTGGGCGCCGACGTCGTCATCGACTACACGAAAGAAGACTATGTGGATGCCGTGCTGCGCGAAACCGGTGGCCACGGCGTCGACGTGATCTTCGACACCATCGGCGGCGACACCCTGACCCGCAGCCCGGATGCGCTGGCCCAGCTCGGCCGCGTGGTCTCGATCGTCGACATCGCCAAGCCGCAGAACCTGATCCAGGCCTGGGGCAAGAATGCCAGCTACCACTTCGTGTTCACCCGCCAGAACCGCGGCAAGCTCGACGAATTGCGTACCCTGGTCGAGCGCGGCCAGCTGAAACCGCATGTCGGCGCCGTCTATCCGCTGGCCGACATCGCCCAGGCCCATGCGCGGCTGGAAAATCCGAACAATGGCCTCAGGGGCAAGATCGCGATCGCCGTCGGGCCGCTGGCCGATGTCGCGGGCACTGGCGCGCAGTCCTGAGCCATCGATTCATTCAGAGAGGAACATCATGGTCTACGAAATCGCCACCCTCCCCGTCAAGCCTGAACACGTCGCCACGTTCAGGAGTTCTTTTGCCGAAGTCGCGCCCCTGCTCAGCCGCGCCAAGGGGTATCGGGGACACATGCTCGCGCCGGGCATCGAGCAACCCGCGCAATTCACGCTGATCGTCCGCTGGCAGACGCTGGAGGATCACAGCCCGCGCTTCGAGGCGAGCGACGACCACCAGGCGTTCATGGCGGGTTTGCAGGACTATTTTTCAAGCGAGCCCACCGTGCAGCACATCGAAGGTGCGGCGTTCACCATCGGCCCCTGGGATGGAGCGTCGGGTAAATAAAAAAGGGCGGCCTTCGCAGGCCGCCCTTTTTCATTCAGTCAAACACGATCAGTGCGCCGTCGCTCCCGCCGCGCCGATGCCGGTCTCGGCGCGCACTTCCTGCGCCTCGAAGCCGGCGCGGTCGATGCGGGCACGTGGACCCTTGTCGGTGATCGAGAAGATCCAGATGCCGAAGAAGCCGATCGCCATCGAGAAGATCGCCGGCGAAGCGTACGGGAAGATCGCCGCGCTATTGCCCAGCACGTCGACCCAGACCGATTTCGACAGCATGGTCAGGATCACGGCCGTTGCCAGGCCCAGGAAGCCGCCCACGGTGGCGCCGCGGGTGGTGCAGTCTTTCCACAGCACCGACATGAACAGCACCGGGAAGTTGGCCGAGGCCGCGATGGCGAAGGCCAGCGACACCATGAAGGCGACGTTCTGCTTCTCGAACGCGATACCCAGCAGCACGGCGATGATGCCGAGGCAGATGGTGGTGATCTTCGACACTTTCAGCTCGTTGGCGCTGGTTGCCTGGCCCTTCTTGAACACGGTGGCGTACAGGTCGTGCGAGACGGCCGAGGCGCCCGACAGGGTCAGGCCGGCCACCACCGCCAGGATGGTCGCGAAGGCGACTGCCGAGATGAAGCCGAGGAACACGTCGCCGCCCACGGCCTGCGCCAGGTGGACCGCCGCCATGTTGTTACCGCCCAGCAGCGCGCCGGCAGCATCCTTGAAGGCCGGGTTGGTGCCGACCAGCACGATCGCGCCGAAGCCGATGATGAAGGTCAGGATATAGAAGTAGCCGATCCAGGTGGTCGCCCACAGCACCGATTTACGCGCTTCCTTGGCGCTCGGGACGGTGAAGAAGCGCATCAGGATGTGCGGCAGGCCGGCGGTGCCGAACATCAGCGCCATGCCGAACGAAATGGCCGAGATCGGATCCTTGATGAAGCTGCCCGGGCCCATGATGGCCTCGCCTTTGGCGTGCAGTTCGGTGGCCGACTGGAACAGTTGCGATGGGCTGAAGTTGTACTGGGCCAGCACCGAGAACGCCATGAACGAAGCGCCCGACAGCAGCAGCACGGCCTTGATGATCTGCACCCAGGTGGTGGCGGTCATGCCGCCGAACAGCACGTAGACCATCATCAGCGCGCCAACCAGAACCACCGCGATCCAGTAGTCGAGGCCGAACAGCAGCTTGATCAGCTGGCCGGCGCCGACCATCTGCGCGATCAGGTAGAAGGCCACCACGACCAGGGTGCCGGACGCCGCGAACACGCGGATCGGCTTCTGGGCGAAGCGGTACGAGGCCACGTCGGCGAAGGTGAAGCGGCCCAGGTTGCGCAGGCGCTCGGCCATCAGGAAGGTGATGACGGGCCAGCCGACCAGGAAGCCGATCGCATAGATCAGGCCATCGAAGCCATCGAGGAACACGGCGGCCGAAATACCCAGGAAGGAGGCGGCCGACATGAAGTCGCCGGCAATGGCGAGGCCGTTCTGGAAACCGGTGATGCCGCCGCCGGCGGTATAGAAATCGGACGCCGAGCGGGTCTTGGCGGCGGCCCACTTGGTGATGTACAGGGTGCCCAGCACGAACACGCCGAACATGATGATGGCGGTCCAGTTGGTGGCCTGCTTGACGCCCTGACCCAGGTCGGGGGCAGCGTGGGCGATGCCAGCGATGGCCAGCAGGGCCAGTGCGGCCGAGGTGTGGAGACGGCGCATCATGCGGCACCCACTTTCGCCTTGATGGCATCGCTCAGCTCATCGTATTCGCGGTTGGCGCGGCGCACGTAGATGCCGGTGATGACGACGGTGAAGATGATCACGAACAGGCCCAGCGGAATGCCCCAGGTCATGACACCGTCGCCGATGCGCGAACCCATGAATTCCTTGTCGAAGGCGACCAGCAGCGTGAAGCCGTAGTACACGATCATCATGGCCCAGGTCAGCGTCCAGCCGAACCTGGAGCGGGTCGTTTTGAGCTTTTGGTAATTCGGGTCGCTCTTGACCCTTTGTACGACGTCTTGTTCCAATTTTGTCTCCTGATTTTCTTGGTGTTGCCTATGCAACTGAAATCCATCCTACGGGCGCGCCCTTACCGGATTCTTACGGCATGCAATTAATTGACCGGCCGTTCGCTTACGCTCCAGCGTTTCAAAATGAAACGAATAGATGAAAAATGCACTAGACTTGAAACATGAATTCTTCCCGTTCTCCTGCGGAGGCCGGCGACAAGCCCGTCATCTGGACCGTCTCCGTCTCGCGCCTGTCCGACCTGTTCCGCGACATCACCGTCGAATACGACCACCTGGCCGCGATCGAACCGCTGCACCTGGGCTTCGACGAAGCCGCCCGGCACATCCGCGAACGCCTGGCTACCGAACACTGTGACGTGGTGATCGCGGCCGGCTCGAACGCGGCCTGGCTCAAGGGCCGGGTGGCGGTGCCGGTGGTGGCGGCCAAGGCCAGCGGCTACGACGTGCTGAAGGCGCTGGCGCGGGCGCGCCGCGTCTCGCCCCGCATCGGCGTGATCAGCTACCAGGCGCCGCTGCCCGAACTGGCGGATTTTGCCGCCACCTTCGACCTCGACCTGGCCCAGCGCACCTATGTCACGCGCGAGGATGCGCGCGCCGCCGTGCACGAACTGAAGTCCGCGGGCATCGCCGTCATCGTCGGCGCCGGCTTGATCACCGACCTGGCCGAGGAAGCCGGCCTGACCGGCGTGTTCCTGTACTCGGCGGCCTCGATCCGCCAGGCCTTCGACGACGCGCTCGAACTGGCGCGCCTGACCCGGCTCGAGGCCGGCCGCGGGCGGCGCAAGCAGGTAGAACAACGCACGCGGCGCGGCCTGAACGACTTGCGCGGCGAGTCGCCGGCGATGGAACGCCTGCGCCAGACCGTGGTGCTGTATGCGCGCTCGCCCAGCACCGTGCTGATCGAAGGCGAGACCGGCAGCGGCAAGGAACTGGTGGCGCAGGCGATCCACCGCGAAAGCCCGCGCCGCGGCGCCCAGCGTCCCTTCGTGGCCGTCAACTGCGGCGCGATCGCCGAATCGCTGCTCGAATCGGAACTGTTCGGCCATGAAGAAGGCGCGTTTACCGGCGCCCGCCGCGGCGGCCACGCCGGCCTGTTCGAGGCCGCCAACGGCGGCACCCTGTTCCTGGACGAGATCGGCGAGATGCCGCTCGGCCTGCAGACCCGCCTGCTGCGCGTGCTCGAAGAACGCGAGGTGATGCGGGTCGGCGGCACTCGCCCGGTGCCGATCGACGTGCGGGTGATCAGCGCCACCCATTGCGACCTCGAGGCGCGGGTGCGCGAAGGACGCTTCCGGGCCGACCTGTTCTATCGCCTGGCCGTGCTGCGGCTGGCGCTGCCGCCGCTGCGCGCGCGCGGGCCCGACATCGCGCCGCTGGCCGAATGGTCGCTGAAACAGGCGCTGGCCGCGCTCGATGCGCGCCCGCATCCGAACCTGGCGGCCGAGATCGCGGCCTGCACGCCGCTGCTCGCCGCCTACGCCTGGCCCGGCAATGTGCGCGAACTGCGCAACCTGATGGAGAGAGTCGCGCTATTCCTGGCGGCCGAACCCTTGCAGTCGCTCACGCCCGGCTTTTTGCTGTCGGTGGCGCCGGAGCTGGGTCGCCAGCCGGCGCCGGCGTTCGATGCGCCGCCCTCCCCGTCCATGCTGCGCGAATCGGCGAGCGCGGTGCTGGCCCGCTTTGGCGGCCAGCGCGACCTGGCTGCCGAACACCTCGGTATCAGCCGCACGACCCTGTGGCGGCGCCTGAAGTCGGAAACTTAGCAAAACTTTAAGCTGCTCCAAAGCAGCGCTCGACAAAAACTCGTATCATGTTTGCTTGACCATGGCCTGGCGCTATCCGCGCCAGCTCGTCCTAGCACGTCGGAGGCAATATGCAACATGCGTCGCAAGCTGCACTGTTTTCGCTGATCGGCGATACCCCGCTGGTCGAAGTCACCCGCATCGATACCGGCCCCTGCCAGCTCTTCCTCAAGCTCGAATCGCAGAACCCGGGCGGCTCCATCAAGGACCGCATCGGCAAGACCATGATCGAGCAGGCCGAGCACGACGGCCTGCTGCAGCCGGGCGGCACCGTCGTCGAGGCCACCGCCGGCAATACCGGCCTGGGCCTGGCGCTGGTGGCGCGCATCAAGGGCTACCGGGTGGTGCTGGTGGTGCCCGACAAAATGGCGGCAGAGAAAGTCCTGCACCTCAAGGCGCTTGGCGCCGAGATCCACCTGACCCGCTCCGACGTCGGCAAGGGCCATCCCGAGTATTACCAGGATTACGCCGCACGCCTGGCGAAAGAAATCCCCGGCGCCTGGTTTGCCGACCAGTTCAACAACCCGGCCAACCCGCGCGCCCACGAAACCACGACCGGGCCCGAACTGTGGGACCAGACCAACCACAAGCTCGACGCCATCGTGGTCGGCGTCGGGTCGAGCGGCACCCTCACCGGCCTGTCGCGCTATTTCAAGAAGACCCAGCCGCTGCTCGAATTCATCCTGGCCGACCCGAAAGGCTCGATCCTGGCCGAATACGTCAACACCGGCCATGTGTCGCAGCATGCCGGTTCGTGGGCGGTCGAGGGCATCGGCGAAGATTTCATTCCCGGCATCGCCGACCTGTCGCGGGTCAAGACGGCGTACACCATCGGCGACGAAGAAAGCTTCTCGACCGCGCGCCTGCTGCTGCAGCAAGAAGGCATCCTGGCCGGCTCGTCGACCGGCACGCTGCTGGCGGCGGCGCTGCGCTACTGCCGCGCGCAGACCCGGCCCAAGCGCGTGGTCACGTTCGTGTGCGATACCGGCACCCGCTACTTGTCCAAGGTGTACAGCGACGGCTGGATGGTCGACCAGGGCCTGATCACGCGTCCCAGGACGAACGACTTGCGCGACCTGATCGGGCGCCGCCACGACGCCGGCGAAGTCATCACCCTGTCGCCCGACGACACCCTGCTCACCGCCTTCAACCGCATGCGCGCGAGCGACCTGCAGCAGTTGCCGGTGGTCGATGCCGAAGGCCGGCTGCTGGGCCTGATCGACGAATCCGACCTGCTGCACCAGGTGACGCAGGATACCGCGCGCTTCAATGCGCCGGTGTCCGGCACCATGACAGTCGAACTGCAAACCCTGCACCCGACGGCCGGCATGGCCCAGCTGCGCGAGGTCCTCGACCGCGGCCTGACCGCCGTCATCGCCGACGGGCCGCGCTTCTACGGCCTGATCACGCGCTACGACCTGCTCAACCATCTGCGAAGGACCCTGTCTTGACCAATCCTACCGAATTCAAGCGCCACCTGGCCACCCGCGTCATCCACGGCGGCCAGGCGCCCGAACCGGCCACCGGCGCCGTGATGCCGCCCATCTTCGCCACCTCGACCTTCAAGCAGGAGAGTCCCGGCGTGCACAAGGGCCTCGACTACGGCCGCTCGCACAACCCGACGCGCTGGGCGCTCGAACGCTGCGTGGCCGATATCGAAGGCGGCCGCGCGGCCTTCGCCTTCGCCTCCGGCCTGGCCGCCATCGCGGCGGTGCTCGAACTGCTGCCGGCCGGCTCGCACATCGTGGCCGGCGACGATATGTATGGCGGCACCTACCGCCTGTTCGAGCGCGTGCGGCGCGACAGCGCCGGCCATACCTTCAGCTACGTCGACCTGGCCGACCCCGAGGCGCTGGCCGCCGCGATCAAGCCAGAGACCCGCATGGTATGGGTCGAGACCCCGACCAACCCGATGCTCAAGCTGGCCGACCTGACCGCCATCGCGGGGCTCTGCCACGCGCGCGGCATCATCAGCGTGTGCGACAACACCTTCGCCAGCCCGATCGTGCAACGTCCGCTGGAGCACGGCTTCGACATCGTGGTGCACTCCACCACCAAGTACATGAACGGCCACTCCGACGTGATCGGCGGCGTGGCGGTGGTCGGCGCCGGCGACGCCCAGACCGGGCTGGCCGAGAAGCTCGGCTTCATCCAGAATTCGGTCGGCGCGATCCAGGGGCCGTTCGACAGCTTCCTGGTGCTGCGCGGGATCAAGACCCTGGCCCTGCGCGTGGAACGCAGCAGCGCCAACGCCCTGCTGCTGGCAAGCTGGCTCGAGCAGCAGCCCAAGGTGCGCAAGGTCTATTATCCCGGCCTGGAATCGCATCCCCAGCATGCGCTGGCGCGGCGCCAGATGCATGGCTACGGCGGCATCGTCTCGCTCGACCTCGATACCGACATCGACGGCGCGCGGCGCTTCCTGGAAGCCTGCGAGGTGTTCACGCTGGCCGAGAGCCTGGGTGGCGTCGAGAGCCTGATCGAGCATCCGGCGCTGATGACCCACGCCAGCATTCCGCCCGAGCGGCGCGCCGAACTGGGCATCGGCGATGGGCTCATCCGCCTGTCGGTCGGCATCGAGCATGTCGACGACCAGCGCGAGGATCTAAGGCGCGCGCTGGCGGCAATCTGAATCAGAACTTCCGGGCCGGCGTCACGCTGTCGGTGTAGAAGACGCCGTCGTACGACTGCGCCGGGACGATCTCCTTGGAGACCGTCCCGAATTCGCGCACCGTGTTCTTCTGGTGGAACCAGCCCGTGGATGGCCCCGGGGTCGCCTGTGAAAAATCGACGAAGGCGTATTTCAGGCCGCCGTTGGCGAGCACCGCCTCGAGCGTTCCAGGCGGCGGGGCCGGCACCGGCGACGGCGGATACTCTCCGTTGACCACCATGCCGCGGCCCATGTAGAAGCCGACCGTGTACATCTCGGCCCGGCGCCGCTGGGCGAGCAACTGGCCCATGCTGGTGAAGTCGCCTGGCGCCGCGGCGTTGGTGACGTGCATATTGTGGGCCCACACGATCACCTTGCGGCCAGGGTACAAGGTATCGAGCACGGCGTCGAGCTGCTCGGCCATGCCCGCATCGCGCACGGTATTGCCCTCCATGCTGTTGACGCTGCCCAGGTGTTCGTTGCGGCGCGCCAGCCACTTGCGTGCCTGCGTGGTCTGGATCTCGATGTCGACCTCGTGGTCCGCGTATCCCGCCGCCCGCAGCTGGGTGCGACTCGCAGCGAGCGCCGTGGCGACGTCCGCGTAGAATGCCTGGATTTCCCTGCTCCGCTCTGCCGTCAACGGACGGCTGTCGCCCAGTTCCTTGTCATGTTCCGCGACGCGTGGCGCAAGCCCTGCATCGGCGATCGCCAGCATGCCGCGCAAGCGCGCCTTGTCGAGGTGCCAGCCGCTGAACTGGACATCGAAACCGGCCAGCGTCAGCGGCTTGCTGCCCTCGCGCTGCGCTTTCAGGTAGTCGAACAGGCCTTCGATTTCGGTGGTGTTCCAGGTCAGGAACAGGCAGCGCCGCATCACTTCGCGGCTTGCCAGCGTGCCGATCTGCCGGTCGGCGTCGATGCACTGGTCGAGCGATCCCTCGAACGCCAGCACGTCGAATCCCATCTGCTGGTGCAGGAACTTGATCAGCCTGACCTTCGCCCAATTGGATTCGGCCACGCCGTGCGAGGCTTCGCCCAGCTGGACGATGCGCTTGCCCTGCAATAGCGGCTTGAGGAATTGCAGGTCGCTGAAGTCGTCGCTGAACAGGGAACGGATCGGATGCCGGCGCGCCTGCACGTCGGCGCGCCAGGTGGCGGCGATGGGCGGCATGTCGGCTGGCGCGAGGCGCAGCGCCGCATCGTCCAGCAGCTGTTGCGATGGCTGTGGACGCGGCGGCGGATCGGCCGCCAGGGCGGTGGGAGCCCACACGGCCAGCAGCAGGGAAAACAGTTGGATCATCGGTCGGCAATTCGAGGCATGGCCTTCCAGCATAGCCAAGAACCGGCCCCGAATATGCGCACATCGTCACGCGGCTTCGAGCAGGCGCTGGTGCGCTGGCGTCGGCGCCGGCAGGCTGCCGCGCAACTTGAAGGTCGCCACCAGCGCCGACAGCTCGGCGGCCTGCTGGCGCATCGAGCTTGCCGCCGCCGCGGCTTCTTCGACCATCGCCGCGTTCTGCTGGGTCGACAGGTCGATCTCGGCCATGGCGCGGCTCACTTGCGTGACGCCGTCGGCCTGGCCGGCGCTGGCGGTGTGGATCTGGCCCAGGATGCCGGCCACCTCGTGCACATGTTCCAGCATGGCGCGCATCGTCGAGCCGGCCGATTCGGCCATGCCGGTGCCGGCCTCGATCTCGCTCGACGAATCCTGGACCAGCTTCTTGATTTCCTTGGCCGCCCCGGCCGAGTGCTGGGCCAGGTTGCGCACCTCGGACGCCACCACGGCGAAACCGCGCCCTTCGCTGCCGGCGCGCGCCGCTTCCACCGCCGCGTTGAGCGCCAGGATATTGGTCTGGAAGGCGATGCTGTCGATCATGCCGGTGATGTCCACGATGCGCGCGGCCGAGGCCTTGATCGCGCCCATGCGCGCTACCAGCTGTTCAACCGCCCGCGCTCCTTCGGTCGCCACGCCGGACGCGGTCTGGGCCAGCGCATTGGCGTTCTTCGCGTTGGCGTTGTTGCTGGCGATCGCCTCGCTCAGTTCATCCATCGCGGCCACCGTCTGGCGCAGCGCGTCGGCCTGGCGCTCGGTGCGGGTCGACAGGTCCTGGTTGCCTTCGGCGATCTCGCTCGAGGCCGCATCGATCGCCTGGGCGCCCACCAGCACCTGCGACACGGTGCTCGAGACGCCATGGGTCATGCCGTTGAGGGCGTCGAACAGGCGCCCGATTTCGTCGCTGCGCTGGTGGCTGATGGTCGGCCGCAAGTCGCCCTTGGCCACCTGCTCGGCCAGTATGGCGGCCTGCTGCAGCGGCACCACCAGGTTGCGGCTGATCATCCAGGCCAGGCCGGCGCCGACCAGCAGCGCCGCGCCGCCCAGGCCCAGCAGCAGCATCTTGCTGAAGCTCGATGCGGCCGCCGAGGCGTCGGCCAGGCGGTGCGCCTCGCTGCTCTCATGGGCCAGCAAGGCTTCCAGTGCGCCGATCTTGGCTTTGTAGCCGGGTTCCCATCGGGTGGTGAGGATCTCTTCGACCAGGCCGGTCTGGCCCAGGTCCTTGGCCTTGAACAGCGCCTCCTGGACGGTGCCCAGCGCGGCCTTGTGGCGGGCGGCGTCCTGCAGCAAAGTGCGTTCGCCTTCCGAGATCGGCAGCTTGCCCAGCCGGGCTTCGATGGCGGCGATGTTCTTGCGGCCTTCGGCCAGCTGGGCCTGGAAATAGTCGGCCAGCTCGAGGCTGTCGCTGCGCGCGATCGAGACGGTGCGCGAACCGTTCAGGCGCTCGATGCCGAGCAGGTCGGACACCAGCTGCTGCTTGGCCAGCTTGTCGTCGACCAGGTTGGAAGTGATGACATCGGCCGCATGCATGCGCCATACCGCGACGGCGGCGATGATCACGATGACGAGGGAGAGGATGCCGAAAGCGCCGATGAGCTTGGCGGAGGTGTTGAGCTGTGGGAGTCGCATTGGGAGTCCATGAGGGGGTGGGCCAACAATGCGGGTAGTGTAGAAATGTTATATGACAGGTGCGTGAACTCACATTTCAAGAAATAGCATTATTTAAACAGAAACTGAGTTTGCTTAATTGAAAGTAAAAAATCGCTAGTGACTGTTCTAACCGCCGGCCCAAAAACGTCATCCCCGCGCAGGCGCACTGCTGTCCGGGATAATTTGAGAGGAAATTGCTGGAAGGGTTGCAGGGACTGGTTTACCGGCGTATACCGGAGTCGCCAAACTCAAAAAACCAAACCCTGCAACATGTTCAGCATAACCACCTTTCACGAATTATTAAAGGGGTTGCCTCGCGCAACCTTCGACAAATTGGTCAATGCCCACAAGGGCGACAAATATGTGAAGCGCTTCGGCCATTGGGATCACCTGATCACGATGCTGTACGCTCAGATGAGCGAGGCGCCAGGTCTTCGTCCGCTCGAGGCCGGATTCAATAGTCATGTGTCTCACCTGTACCACCTGGGTACGAAGCCGATCAAGCGCTCCACACTAGCTGAAGCGAACAAGAACCGTTCGGATGCCGTTTTCAATGACGTTGCAGTAATGCTGATGGGCCAGGTTTCGGCCAAGTTACGCAGCGACAGCGCTGAGTTGATGTATCTGCTGGACTCGACATCCATCACGCTCAAAGGGCGTGAATTCGATCAGTGGACGTTGGCGAACCGCACTCGCAATACACAGGGAATCAAGCTGCACATGTTGCTCGATGCGCATTCGCAGGTGCCGCACTGGCACCGATTCAGCGCAGCAAACGTCAATGACGTTGAGCTGGCATCGGACGTGCCGCTGAGAGAGGGCGCCTTGTACGTCTTCGACAAGGGCTACTGCAGTTACAGCTGGTGGCACAGGATCGACAAGGCTGGAGCACGATTTGTTACCCGATTCAAGAGCAATGCCAGCTTGGCTTGCCTGGAGCAACGCGCGATCCCGGCCGATGCAGCTTCGGTGATTCTCAGTGACGAGATTGTTCAGCTCAAGAACCGCAACCCTGGCGGTGGCCGGCGAAATCCCTATGTCGCGCCGTTACGTCGTATCACGGTAGCACGTCCAGACAAGCCCACGTCGATGGAGATCGCCACCAATGACCTGACGAGTCCAGCACTGGAAATTGCCCAGCGCTACAAGGACCGCTGGGGCATCGAGTTGTTCTTCAAATGGATCAAGCAGCACTTGAAGATCAAAAAGTTCTTGGGACGAAGCGAGAACGCCGTACGTATCCAGATTCTTACCGCGTTGATTAGCTACTTGCTACTGGCGCTGTATAAGCATCGCAACGCGATGACAGGGTCTCTCTGGGACTGTCTCGCCGTAGTGCGAGCCACGTTGTTTCAGCGCGTAGCAACTGAGAACTACTACAAGAAAAAGAGGCAGCGGCAACTACAAATTGCCGCATGCCAGCTCAGTTTGATCTAAGTGACCGTGTCAAGAAAATTATTCCGGACAGCAGTGCGCGCAGGCGGGGATGACGGTTTGTTACAGCTAACTACCTTGCAGTAGCTATACGACCGTGCTTACTCGATCTCGACCGTTTCGGCCGGCGCCGGCGGCGGCAATGCGTCGCCTTCCGGGAACTCGAGGACCACATCGTCCTTCTCGTTCAAATCGACCGTCACGCGGCCGCCGTTGGTCAGGCGACCGAACAGCAGCTCGTCGGCCAGCGCCTTGCGGATCATGTCCTGGATCAGGCGCGACATCGGACGCGCACCCATCGCCGGATCGAAGCCCTTGGTGCCGAGGAACTTGCGCAGCTTCTCGGTGAACACCGCTTCGACTTTCTTCTCGTGCAGCTGCTCTTCGAGCTGCATCAGGAACTTGTCGACGACGCGCAGGATGATGTCTTCGTCCAGCGCGCGGAAGCTGATGATCGCGTCCAGGCGGTTACGGAACTCCGGCGTGAACATGCGCTTGATGTCGGCCATCTCGTCGCCGGTCGCGCGCGAATCCACGAAGCCCAGCGAGCGCTTGGTCAGGCTCTCGGCGCCCGCATTGGTGGTCATGATGATGATCACGTTGCGGAAGTCCGCCTTGCGGCCGTTGTTGTCGGTCAGCGTGCCATGGTCCATCACCTGCAGCAGGATGTTGAAGATGTCCGGATGGGCCTTCTCGATCTCGTCCAGCAGCAGCACGGTGTGCGGCTTCTTGGTGATGGCCTCGGTCAGCAAACCACCCTGGTCGAAGCCGACATAGCCCGGCGGCGCGCCGATCAGGCGCGACACGGCGTGGCGCTCCATGTACTCGGACATGTCGAAGCGCACCAGCTCGATGCCCAGGATGAAGGCCAGCTGTTTCGCCACCTCGGTCTTGCCGACGCCGGTCGGACCCGAGAACAGGAAGGAGCCGATCGGCTTGTCGGTCTTGCCGAGGCCGGCGCGCGCCATCTTGATCGCTGCCGACAGCGCCTCGATCGCGGGATCCTGCCCGAACACGACGTTGCGCAGGTCGCGGTCGATCGTCTGCAGCTTGCTGCGGTCGTCCTGGTTGACCGTCTGCGGGGGAATCCGCGCGATCTTCGCGATGATGTCCTCGATCTCGGTCTTGCCGATGGTTTTCTTTTGCTTCGACTTCGGCAGGATGCGCTGCGCGGCGCCCGCCTCGTCGATGACGTCGATCGCCTTGTCTGGCAGGTGACGGTCGTTGATGAAGCGCGCCGCCAGTTCGGCCGCGGTCGACAGCGCCGACGCCGAATACTTGACGCCGTGGTGCTCTTCGAAGCGCGACTTCAGGCCGCGCAGGATCGCCACGGTCTGCTCGACCGACGGTTCGTTGACGTCGACCTTCTGGAACCGGCGCGACAGCGCATGGTCTTTCTCGAACACGCCACGGAACTCGGTGAACGTGGTCGCGCCGATGCACTTCAGTTGGCCATTGGCCAGGGCCGGCTTGAGCAGGTTCGACGCGTCGAGCGTGCCGCCCGAGGCCGAACCGGCGCCGATGATCGTGTGGATCTCGTCGATGAACAGGATGCCGTTCGGCGTATCCTTGATCTGCTTGAGCACGGCCTTCAGGCGCTGCTCGAAATCGCCGCGGTACTTGGTGCCGGCCAGCAGCGCGCCCATGTCGAGCGAGAACACGACGGCGTTCTGCAGGATCTCGGGCACATCCTCTTGCACGATGCGCCAGGCCAGGCCTTCGGCGATCGCGGTCTTGCCGACACCGGCCTCGCCCACCAGCAGCGGGTTGTTCTTGCGGCGGCGGCACAGGATCTGGATCACGCGGTCGACTTCTTCTTCACGGCCGATCAGCGGATCGATCTTGCCGTCGGCGGCGGCCTTGTTCAGGTTCTGGGTGAACTGATCGAGCGGCGACTCCTTGGCCTGGCCTTCGACCTGCGCTTCTTCCACGCCTTCGGACGCCTTCTGGGTGTCCATCTGCTGGTCCTTGCGCACGCCGTGCGAAATGAAATTGACGACGTCCAGGCGCGTCACGCCCTGCTGGTGCAGGTAGTAGACGGCATGCGAATCCTTCTCGCCGAAGATCGCGACCAGCACATTGGCGCCGGTGACTTCTTTCTTGCCGTTCGACGCCGACTGCACGTGCATGATCGCGCGCTGGATCACGCGCTGGAAACCGAGCGTCGGCTGGGTGTCGACCTCGCCCGTGCCGGGCACGGTCGGGGTGTTATCACCGATAAAATTAGTCAAGGTCTTGCGCAGGTCTTCGATATTGACCGCGCACGCACGCAGGACTTCGGCGGCCGATGGGTTGTCGAGTAGCGCGAGCAGCAGGTGTTCCACGGTGATGAACTCGTGGCGTGCCTGTCGTGCTTCGACAAAGGCCATGTGTAGGGATACTTCAAGTTCCTGCGCAATCATACTTCCTCCATCACGCACTGCAGGGGGTGCCCGGCCTTGCGCGCATGCGTTAAGACAAACTCCACTTTGGTACACGCTATATCTTTGGAAAACACCCCACACACCCCTTTACCATGACGGTGAACAGAGAGCATGATCTGGGTTGCGGTCTCGCGATCCTTGTTGAAATACTCCTGGATCACGGCGACCACGAACTCCATCGGCGTGTAGTCATCGTTCAGCAGCGCCACCTGGTATAGCGGAGGCGGTTTGACGGTCTGCCGCTCAAGCAGTTGTTCAGTATCGTGCTTCGTTGCCATGGGGTTATTCTAATACTTCCGCGGTTGGTGCCAAGCGTAAACATCAGCTCGTTTTCTGGTGCTTCCATCTTACGCGTTTTCAGATATTTGCGCAGATGGCGTTCCGATTGAGGAAATCAAGACCGTGGATGGGTTACGCTGGAAATATTTGGCAATAGGCACGCAAAAGCGCTTGACTTCAGTGATTATTCCACCAACAATGCAGTTATTGACATTGTACTTATGTACTTGTTGATAAGAAGTGAGCAGGCTGAGGAGGGGGCAAGAAGCTTCTTGCTTTTATGGCTCGTGTGATTTGTTAAATTTGAAAGTTCTTTTATGGCAACTGGTACTGTTAAGTGGTTCAATGATTCCAAAGGCTTTGGCTTCATCACTCCTGATGACGGCGGCGAGGATCTGTTCGCTCACTTCTCCGCGATCAACATGAACGGTTTTAAGACCCTCAAAGAAGGTCAAAAAGTCCAATTCGAAGTCACGCAAGGCCCTAAAGGCAAGCAAGCTTCCAATATCCAGGGTCTGTAATCTTTCCCCTCCCGGAAGCAAGGAACCCCGCAACTGCGGGGTTTTTTTTCGCCCGTCAAGCATGCGTCCAGCCGCTATCCTGCACGAAGACCCGCAAGTCGGCCAGGATGGCGCCAAGCTATTCCTCGTCGACCGCGTCCGGCAAGCCTTCCGCACTGGCATGCTTGAGCCCCTCCATCGCCTCGTCGAAACGGCGCACCAGCGCCGCCGCCCGTTCCGAATCATCGGGCGCCAGTGCTCCCGCCGCCACCGCCGCGCGCAACTTCTCCGGATCGGCATGGCGCTTGACCCCATAGATGAAGCGCCCGATTTTCTCGTAATGCTGCTGGGTGATCGATTCTTCGCTCATGCCGTCTCCTGGTACGCGATGAACGACTATCCCATATTTTCGATCATGACGTCGCCGAATCCCGAGCATGACACCTGGGTCGCGCCTTCCATCAGGCGCGCGAAATCGTACGTCACCTTTTTCGATACGATCGCCCGGCCCATGGCCGCGATGACCAGGTCGGCCGCCTCGCTCCAGCCCATATGGCGCAACATCATTTCGGCCGACAGGATCAGCGAACCCGGATTCACGTAATCCTTGCCCGCGTATTTCGGCGCCGTACCGTGGGTCGCCTCGAACACCGCCACCGAATCCGACATATTCGCGCCCGGCGCGATGCCGATGCCGCCGACCTGGGCCGCCAGCGCATCCGAGATATAGTCGCCATTCAGGTTGAGGGTCGCGATCACGCTGTATTCGGCGGGCCGCAGCAGGATTTGCTGCAGGAAGGCGTCGGCAATCGAATCCTTGATCATGATGTCGCGTCCGGTCTTCGGATTCTTCACCCTGCACCACGGACCGCCGTCGAACAGCTCGGCGCCAAATTCCTTTTGCGCCAGCGCGTAACCCCAGTCGCGGAAAGCGCCTTCGGTATATTTCATGATATTGCCCTTGTGGACCAGGGTCACCGATGGCTTGTCATGGTCGATCGCATACTGGATCGCCTTGCGCACCAGGCGCTCGGTCCCTTCGCGCGAGACCGGCTTGATGCCCAGGCCCGAGGTCTCGGGGAAGCGGATCTTGCTGACGCCCATTTCCTCGGCCAGGAAGGCGATCAGCTTGCGCGCGCCTTCCGAACCGGCCTGGTATTCGATGCCGGCATAGATGTCTTCGGAGTTTTCGCGGAAGATCACCATATCGGTCCTTTCCGGCTGCTTGAGCGGCGACGGCACGCCGGTGAAATAACGCACCGGGCGCAGGCACACATACAGGTCGAGCTCCTGGCGCAGCGCGACATTGAGCGAACGGATGCCGCCGCCGACCGGCGTCGTCAGCGGGCCCTTGATCGAGACCACGTAATCCTTCAGCACCTCGAGCGTCTCGCCCGGCAGCCAGGTGTCCGCGCCGTAGCGCCGGGTCGCCTTCTCGCCGGCAAAGATCTCCATCCAGCGGATCTTGCGCGCGCCGCCATAGGCTTTCTCCACCGCGGCGTCGACCACCTTGATCATGACGGGCGTGACGTCCACGCCGGTGCCATCGCCCTCGATATAGGGAATGACCGGGTTATCCGGGACGTTCAGGGTGAAATCGGCGTTGACGGTGATCTTGCTGCCGTCGGCCGGGACGGTGATATGCTGGTACATCGCGTGTTCTCCCAGGTGGGCGGCGGTCGGCAGGACGAACTCGATTACAATATTGCCCCGATTCGCCTGCATGCCGCCAGTCCTCTATAAGACATAAGATGGTGTGCGTTTTATCATGCCTCAGTATTCTGCCATATCGGCACGCTATTGACCTGAAGCCCTCCCATATCGATGCCCCTGATTCTCTTCAATAAACCGTTCCAGGTCCTGTGCCAGTTCTCGCCACAGGAAGGCCGTGAATCGCTGGCCGATTACCTGGACATTCCCGGCATTTATCCCGCCGGCCGGCTGGACGCCGACAGCGAGGGCCTGATGCTGCTGACCGACGACGGCAAGCTGCAGCACAAGATCGCCCATCCCGACCACAAGGAAGCCAAGACCTACCTGGTGCAGGTGGATGGCGTGCCCGAAGCCGCCGCGCTGGCGCGCCTGCAGGCGCCGCTCGACCTGGGCGATTTCGTCACGAAACCGTGCCGCGCCGTGCGCATCGCCGAGCCCGAATGGCTGTGGCCACGCAACCCGCCGATCCGCACGCGCCAGGACCAGCCGACGGCCTGGATCGCGATCACGCTGGAAGAAGGCAAGAACCGCCAGGTGCGCCGGATGACGGCGGCGGTGGGCCACCCTACCCTGCGCCTGGTGCGCAGCAGTATCGGGCCGTTTTCATTGGCGACGCATCCATTGATGCCCGGCGAATACACCGAAGTCAGGATGTAAAAAAACCCGCCGACCTTTACGGTACGGCGGGTTTTTTCATGGGCGTTTCAACTTCAGGCCAGCGATTCGAGCGCAGCGTTGAAGGTCGCGCTCGGACGCATCACGGCGCCCACCTTGGCTTCGTCCAGCTTGTAGTAACCGCCGATGTCGGCCGGCTTGCCCTGCACTTCGAGCAGTTCGGCGACGATCCTGGCTTCGTTCTCGGTCAGCTGCTTGGCCAGCGGCGCGAACTTGGCGGCCAGGTCGGCATCCTCGGTTTGCGCGGCCAGTTCCTGGGCCCAGTACATCGACAGGTAGAACTGGCTGCCGCGGTTGTCGAGTTCGCCGGTCTTCGGCGATGGCGACTTGCGGTTGTCCAGCAGCTTGCCGGTGGCCGCGTCCAGGGTCTTGGCCAGCACCTTGGCCTTGTTGTTGCCGGTCTTGATGCCGAGGTCTTCCAGCGAGACGGCCAGGGCCAGGAACTCGCCCAGCGAATCCCAGCGCAGGTGGTTTTCCTCGACCAGCTGCTGCACGTGCTTCGGCGCCGAACCGCCGGCGCCGGTTTCGTACATGCCGCCACCGGCCATCAGCGGCACGATCGACAGCATCTTGGCGCTGGTGCCCAGTTCCATGATCGGGAACAGGTCGGTCAGGTAGTCGCGCAGGATGTTGCCGGTCACGGAGATGGTGTCCAGGCCGCGCGAGACGCGCTCCAGGGTGTAGCGCATCGCGCGCACCTGCGACATGATCTGGATGTCCAGGCCGCTGGTGTCGTGATCCTTCAGGTAGACCTTGACCTTCTTGATCAGTTCATTCTCGTGCGGACGGTATGGGTCGAGCCAGAACACGGCCGGCATGCCCGAGTTGCGGGCGCGGGTCACGGCCAGCTTGACCCAGTCGCGGATCGGCGCGTCCTTGACCTGGCACATGCGCCAGATATCGCCCTGCTCGACGTTTTGCGACATCAAGACTTCGCCGGTGGCGAGGTCGGTAATGTTGGCCACGCCGTCTTCCTGGATCTCGAAGGTCTTGTCGTGCGAGCCGTATTCCTCGGCCTGCTGGGCCATCAGGCCGACGTTCGGGACGGTGCCCATGGTCTTCGGATCGAAGGCGCCATGCCATTTGCAGAAGTTGATGATCTCCTGGTAGATGCGGGCGAAGGTGCTTTCCGGGATGACGGCCTTGACTTCCTTCAGGCGGCCATCGGCGCCGTACATCTTGCCGCCGGCGCGGATCATGGCAGGCATCGACGCGTCGACGATCACGTCATTCGGCGAGTGGAAGTTGGTGATGCCCTTGGCCGAGTCGACCATGGCCAGCTCTGGACGGTGTTCCTGGCAGGCGTGCAGGTCGCGGATGATTTCTTCGCGCTGCGACGACGGCAGGTCGGCGATCTTGTTGTACAGGTCGGCCATGCCGTTGTTGACGTTGATGCCGAGGCTGTCGAACAGGGCGCCGTGCTTTTCGAACGCCTCCTTGTAGAACATGCGCACGCAGTGGCCGAACACGATCGGGTGCGAGACCTTCATCATGGTCGCCTTGACGTGCAGCGAGAACAGCATGCCGGTCTGGTGCGCGTCTTCGATCTGGGCTTCGTAGAAGGCCAGCAGGGCCTTGCGCCTCATGAACATCGAATCGATGATCTCGCCGGCCTGCAGGGCGACCTTCGGCTTCAGGACGATGGTCTGGCCGCTCTTGGTCACCAGTTCCATCTTGACTTCACGGGCGGCATCGAGGGTCATCGATTTCTCGCCGTGGTAGAAGTCGCCGCCGGTCATGTGCGACACGTGGGTGCGCGAAGCCTGCGACCATGCCTGCATCGAGTGCGGGTTCTTGCGTGCGTATTCCTTGACGGCGCGCGGCGCGCGGCGGTCCGAGTTACCTTCGCGCAGGACCGGGTTCACGGCCGAGCCGATGCACTTGCCGTACTTGGCCTTGATGGTTTTTTCTTCGTCGGTCTTCGGATCGGCCGGATAGTCGGGGATGTTGTAGCCCTTTTCCTGCAGTTCCTTGATCGCGGTGGTCAGCTGGGTGACCGAAGCGCTGATGTTCGGCAGCTTGATGATGTTCGCTTCCGGCGTGAGCGTCTTCTGGCCCAGGTCGGCCAGGGCGTCGGGAACGCGCTGTTCCGGGGTCAGGTTCTCCGGGAAGGCAGCCAGGATACGGGCTGCGACCGAGATGTCGCTGGCCTCGACATTGATGCCGGCCGGCTTGGTGAAGGTGCTGACCACGGGCAGGAAGGCGTGGGTCGCCAGCAGCGGCGCCTCGTCGGTCAGGGTGTAGATGATGGTCTGATCACTGCTCATGCACATTTTCCTCGGTAATCGCGAACGTCGTCGCGAGTATAAAACTGACAATTGGCCACAGGGCAAGACCCTGGCGCTCCGCCTTGGCGCACCGCGCTGATGCCGGACATTCTACCCCTCCCGATCCCGGAATGGACAGATTGCAAAGGAGTGATGAGCCCCCTGAGTGATCCGCGGTCGCGCGCCGCAAGTCTTCTATAAGACATAAGACGCGCCATATTATGCCCGAGGTTTGGGCGCGATACCAGTTTTTAAGCGCTCGACAACCCTGGAGCATGAAGAGCGCCGCGCCAAGCAAAAAAACCCGCCAGGACCGAAGTCGGGCGGGTCTTTCCAACTGCACAGAACTTTGCCGTCGCAGCCCAGGGGCCGCGTCGCAAACGGCTATTAGGCCGACAGTGCCTTCAGGGCTGCAGCCAGGCGGCTCTTGTGACGTGCTGCCTTGTTCTTGTGGATGATTTTCTTGTCAGCGATGCTGTCGATCTTCGACACGGACTGCTGGAAGATGGTGGTCGCGGCAGCCTTGTCGCCAGCCTGGATGGCTTTGCGGACGGCCTTGATTGCGGTGCGCAGGGTCGAACGCTGCGACGAGTTGTGTGCGTTTTGCTTAACTGCTTGACGAGCGCGTTTGCGCGCTTGTGCGGTATTTGCCATGGAATTTCCTAAATCGGGGTCAAGTTGCGTTTGCAAACATTAGCGACTGTCAAACCGGCGCCTTGGCTTACCTAGCGGAGCCTGCCCAACGATTAGTGTCTGCTAACAGAATTCAGTACAGCCCATGATTATAGCGAAGGTTTCAATTCGGAGCAATTCATAATTCAGACATTGTCGGTTTACCGCCCTTTCGAGGGCGTTGTCCAATACGTCAAAACGACCCGAATCCAGACGAGTTGCCCAAGTATAATCTTGCGCCATGAACCTGCTCAGAACCCTCGCTGCCATCTCCAGCATGACGATGCTGTCGCGCGTCACCGGCCTGCTGCGCGAAAGCCTGTTCGCGCGCGCCTTCGGCGCCTCGGCCTACACCGACGCCTTCATCATCGCCTTCCGCCTGCCGAACCTGCTGCGCCGCCTGTTTGCCGAAGGCGCGTTCTCGCAAGCCTTCGTGCCGATCCTGTCGGAGTACAAGACGCAACATGGGGAACAGGCGACGAAAACCCTGGTCGACCACGTCGCCACCGCCCTGATCTGGGCCACGGTGCTGACCAGCATCGTCGGCATCGTCGGCGCCCCGCTCCTGATCACCATGCTGGCCGGCGACCTGCGCGAGACGCCCGGCGCCTACGACGCCTCGGTGATCATGACGCAAATGATGTTCCCCTACATCGCCTGCATGTCCTTCGTGGCCCTGGCCGGCGGCATCCTGAACACCTGGCGCCAGTTCAAGATTCCAGCCTTTACCCCTGTCCTGCTCAATCTTTCCTTCATCTTCGCCTCGCTGGTGCTGGTCAACTACCTGGAACAGCCGATCTATGCGATGGCGATCGCGGTCTGCGTCGGCGGCCTGCTGCAGGTGGCGATCCAGATTCCCTCGCTGGTGAAGATTGGCATGCTGCCGCGCATTTCCATCAACCCGATGCACGGCCTGCGCGACGCCGGCGTGCGGCGCATGCTGAGAAAGATGGGCCCGGCCGTGTTCGCGGTATCGGCGGCCCAGATCAGCCTCTTGATCAATACCGGCATCGCCGCCAGCCTGGCGGCCGGCGCCGTCTCGGCCCTGCAGTATGCCGACCGCCTGATGGAATTCCCAACCGCGATGCTGGGCGTGGCGCTGGGCACCATCCTGCTGCCGTCGCTGTCGAAAGCCAATAGCGAAGGCAATGCCGAAGAGTATGCGGCCCTGCTCAACTGGGGCCTGCGCCTGACCTTCCTGCTGGCCCTGCCGGCGGCGGTGGGCCTGGCAACGCTGGCCGAGCCGATGATCGCCACCCTGTTCCACTACGGTAAATTCGACGATGCGGCGCTGGCCAATTCGGCCATGCCCTTGATGGCCTACAGCGTCGGCCTGCTCGGCATCATCCTGGTGAAAATCCTGGCGCCGGCCTTCTATGCGCGCCAGGACGTCAAGACGCCGGTGCGCATCGCGATCATGGTGCTGTTCGCGACCCAGTTGATGAATTTGGTCTTCGTGTTCTGGCTCGGCCTGGGCGTGGCCGGCCTGGCGCTGTCGATCGGCCTGGGCGCCTGCATCAACGCCATCTGCCTGTACGTGGGCCTGCGCCGGCGCGGCATCTATGCGCCGCAGCCGGGCTGGTTGAAGTTCTTCATCAAGCTGGCCGTCGCGGTCAGCCTGATGGGGCTTCTCGCCTGGTTCGGCCAGGCGCAGTTCGACTGGGCGGCGATGAAGGCCACGCCGGCGCTGCGCATCGGCGCGCTGCTGGGCATCATCACGGCCTGCGCCTTCGCCTACTTCGCGGTGCTGGCCGTGCTGGGCTTCAGGCCGCGCGACTTCCGCCGCCGCGCAGCCTGAGATGGACCGCGATCAGGACTTGTACTTGACGTTGCAGCCGTAAGGGCGGGTCGTGGCTTGCGCCACGTTCTCGCCCTTGACCACCGCTTCCATCGCGGTCTTGAACAGCGGGCTGGCCTTCTCGATGTCTTCCAGCTTGGCCGACGCGATGCTGTCGATGCCGCCCGCGTAGCGCAGCACGCCCTTGGCGTCGATCACGTACATATGCGGCGTGGTGCGCGCGTCATACGCCTTGCCGACCGTTCCCTGCGGGTCGAGCAGCACCGCGGTCGGGGCGGCATTGCGGCTGGCGGTCAGCTCGTCGGCCTTCTTGCCGTCCACATGGCCCTGCTCTCCGGGCGCCGACGAGATCACGCTCAGCCACACCACGCCGGCATCCCTGGCCTGCTTCTGCAAGGCCGGGATATTCGCCTGGTAGTGCTTCTTCACGTAAGGGCAATCGTGGTTGGTCCATTCCAGCACCACGGTCTTGCCCTTGAAGTCGGACAGGCTGTGCTGCTTGCCCTTGCTGTCGACGGCGGTGAAGGCCGGCGCAGGCTGGCCGATGACGGGGGCGGCCAGTGCCGGCGCGGCGACGAGGAAACCGGCTGCCGCCAGGGCTGCGGCCGATGCGGTGGTGCGCAGCATGGCGCGACGAGAAGTACCGTTCATTGAGACATCTCCTTGTGAGTGATTACTGCTTGAGTGAATCGGTAACGATGGCCTGGGTCAGGACTGGCGGCAAGACCACCGGCCCCTTCCCGGCGGGATAGAACGCATAGAACGGCAGGCCATCGCGCCCGAACGATTGCAGGAAGGCTGTGATGGCGGGATCGCGGTTGGTCCAGTCGCCTTTCATGTAGACCACGCCGCCCTCCTGCATGGCCTGCTGGACGGCGGCGGTCGACAAGGTAGTGCGCTCGTTGACCAGGCAGGTGATGCACCAGGCGGCCGTCATGTTGACGAACACCGGCTTGCCTTCGGCGCGTAGAAGGGCCAGCCGTTCGGCGCTATAGGGTTCGGCCTGCGCGGATTGCGTCGATGCGGCCGCGGCCACCGGCTCGGCGCCATGCAGCACGACCATCAGGCCGGCGATCCCGGCCACGCCGGCCAGCGCCGCGCCGCGCGGCCACCAGGTCTTTTTCGCGCGGTGCTGGTGCAATCCGATCAGCCAGGCCACCAGCCCGACCAGCACCAGGCCGGCCAGCGCCATGCGCAACCCCGCCTCGCCCGCCTGCTGGGCCAGCACCCACAGCAGCCAGGCGGCGGTCGCATACATAGGGAAGGCCATCGCCTGGCGCAGGGTCACCATCCAGCCGCCCGGCCGCGGCAGGCGCCGGGCGATGGACGGGAAGATGCCCAGAAACAGGAAGGGCAAGGCCAGGCCGAGGCCCATCGTCGCGAACACAACCAGGCTGACGTAGGCAGGCGCCACCAGCGCCGACCCGATTGCCGCGCCCATGAACGGCGCGGTGCAGGGCGTGGCCACCACCACCGCCAGCAGGCCGGTAAAGAAGCTGCCGGCATGGCCCTTCTTTTGCGCCAGGTCCTGGCCGGCGCCGGCGAGCGTCCCGCCGATCTCGTACACGCCGGAGAGGTTCAGGCCGATCGCCAGCATCAGCCAGCACATCGCCGCCACGAACAGCGGCGACTGGAACTGGAAGCCCCAGCCGACGGCGCTGCCACCGGCGCGCACCGCCAGCAGGGCCAGGGCCAGCGCCATGAAGGCTGCCAGCACGCCGAGGGTGTAGAACACGCCGGACAGGCGCACCGCGCGCCGATCGCCACCCGACATGCCCGCCACCGCCGTGGCCTTGATCGCCAGGACAGGGAATACGCAGGGCATCAGGTTCAGGATCAGGCCACCCAGGAAGGCAAACAGTGCCATCTGCCATAACGGCAGCGTGGCCGGCGCCTCGGTCGTGGCCGCAGTCGCCGCTCCCGGCGTGAGTTCCAGCGCAAACCAGCGTTTCTGTCCGCCGCCATCCGTGATCGCCAGCAGGCCTGCGGACGGGCCGGGCGTGTAGCCCTGGCCTTTCGTCGTCGCCAGCGTGAGCCTGCCCTCCTCCACCTTCAGGAACTGCTCGGCGACGTGGTCGACGATGCCCCAGCTATCCGGGAAATACAGGGCCGATCGCACGGTCGCCGGCGCGATGCCCTCGCCCTCGACCGTCAAATGCAGGGTCGACTCGCCGGCGCTGACCGTGGCCTTCCACGGCGAGGCCTGCGGCTGGCGCGCATCGGCCGTCCTGAACGCGGCGCGAATCTCGTCGCTCGCATCGCGCGCGCTCGCCTCGACCGGCAACACCAGGCGGAACGTCCCTTCTTCGGGGATGCACTCCTTCTCGCACACCACCCAGTCGGCCTTCGCTTCGAGCACCAGTTCGCTGCCGGGCCGCGCATCCTGCGGCACCTTGAGCGTCATCGGGAACACGATCTCGTTCTCGTAACCGTAGCTGGCGACAGGGCCGATGATGAAGCGGTCGGGGCCCGGCCAGGCGATATCGCCGACCGTGGCGCCTTGCGGCGAGTTAAAGGTGATGCTGGGCGGCGAGCCGGCATCGCCGGGGTTCTTCCAATACGTATGCCAGTGCGGCGCCAGGCGCTGGCGCAGGCCGATGCGCAACTCCTGGCCCGGTGTGACGGCAGCGTATTCGCTGACCAGCGACACGGTGGCGCGAGGGCTTTGCTGCACATTGCTTTGCGCGGCCAGCGCCAGGCTCGACGTCGATACTAGCAGCAGCGCAGCGAAGAAGCCGTGCCAGGACCTCAGGGCAGTGTGTAAAGACAGGGGCATGCGATTGTCGGTAATGTGGGGCGGTCGTGCAAAAGTATCACGTTGCCTCACTCCCGATCAACCGCTTCGCCATCCTCTTCGGTCGGCGTCGGCGCTGCAGGTTCTTCCACCGCTTCCGGCTCGGGCTCGGGCTCGGGTTCCGGCGCCGGGGGTGGCGGAGGAAGAGGAACCGGCGGCGCCACCGGCGCATCCGGTGCCCCCGGCTGGGCCGGGACATTCGCCGGCGCCAGGCTGCGCTCGCCCGCGCTGAAGCGCCATTCCGAGATCTTCTCCTTGTTGTCCAGGCCCTTGAAGCGGCTGTCGAAGTTCGCGATCTTCAGCGGCCTGGCCTGCGACAGGCTGTGGAAGGCGACGATGCCGGTCTCGCCGCCGCCCAGGTAGACGATACCCCACTCGGCCTTGCCGGTCAGCGGATCGATGAACACCTTGCGCAGGTGGCGCCGCACGGCGGGCGAGCGCGGGTCCTTCAGCAACTCGGCCATCGATGGCGGATAAGGAGACGCGCCGCGCGGCGTGGCGGCGGCATAGCTGTCCAGCGCCGCGCTGAAGGCGGCGCCGATCTCCAGCAACTCTTCCTCGGCCGCCGCGCGCTGCAGGAGCGAGCCGACCTTGAGCGTGGCCGCGCCGACCAGGCCGACGATGGCCACGAACACGATCAGGCCCAGGTAAGTGAAACCAGCCTGGCGCCCGGCGCGCATCACCATTCCAGGTAGGGCCGCCCGCGCCGGTCGTTGCCCGGCGCGCCGCTGCGCAGGTTCGAGAAGCCGCCCTGCTCGCCCTCTTGCGGCGCTTCCAGGATCCAGGTCTCCCGGCTTTCGGTGACCGGGTCGAGCGGGATCTCGCGCAGGTATTTTTGCTCCACCAGCTGTTCCAGCGAGTCGGGATAGCGGCCGGTGTCCGAGCGGTACTGGTCGACCACGGCGCGCGTATTGCGCAGGTTGTCGGCCAGGATCGTCTCTTTCGCGCCGTCGATGCTGGGGAAGAAGCGCGGCACGGCGAGCGTCAGCAGCAGGGCCACGATGCCCAGCACCACCAGCAGTTCGATCAGCGTGAAGCCGCGCGCTTGTTTCATCCGGTTCACCATTTGTTGTACGGGATGCCGTTCAGGCCCACCCGCTCCGAGGTCGAGTACACATCGTAGACGTCGTCGCCCTCCCTCGGCTCGTCGGCTTCGCTTGCATAGCTGCGCTTGCCCCAGGTGGCGGCGTCCGACAGTTCAGGATCGGGATTGAACGGGTCGCGCGGCAGGCGCCGCAGGAAGAAGATCTTGGCCTGCTTCGGGCTGCGCAGGTCGGGCACGCCCTCGACCAGCAGTTCCAGGCGCTCCGGATAGCCGCTGGCATCGGCCGCCCTGGTCACGCGGCCCTCGTCGCCGGCCTTTTTATAAGCGTCCAGGCCGTGGCGGATCTCGCGCAGCGCGCGCCGCAACTCCTGCTCGTCGCGGCGCTGCACCGTGACCTCGGCCACCGGCAACACCAGGGTGCCCAGCAGCGCGAGGATGGCCAGCGTGACCAGCAATTCGATCAGCGTGAAGCCGCGGCCAGGCTGGATGGTCATCGCTGCGGGGGCGGCGGCGTGACGCCAGGCGGATAGGCGGTCGGCACGAACTCCGGCTCGGCGACGGGTTCCGGCGCCGTCGGTGCCGGTACGGGAAGCGGCGCGCCCGGCGGCGCCGATGGCGGCGAGCCCAGTTGCGGCGTCGCCGGCAGCGCCGACGGCGGCACCGAGAAGCTCGGCGTGGCTGGCGGCGGCGGCGCGACGGGCGTCGTCTCGACGGCCGGCGCCGGCGCCGGCAGCGACTGCGGCGGCGTGCGCACATTGGCGCCGCCTACCTGCACCCGCACCGCGTTGTCGGGACGGCGCCGGAAGCTGGCCTCGGTGCCGGCGCCGAATTCGGATGCCGCCGCCGTCGGCCGCTGCACCGCACGCACGATGCGCGGCGTGATCGACAGCACGATCTCGGTGCGGTCGCGCTGGTCGCGCTGGCTGCCGAACAGGCGGCCCACGATCGGCAGGTCGCCGATGCCCGGCACCTTGCTGCCGCTGCTGCGGTCTTCGTTGCTGATCAGGCCCGCCAGCACCTGGTTCTCGCCATCCTTGAGCTGCAGCACGGTATTGGCCGAGCGCGTGCCGATGCGGTAGGCCACGGTGCCGCTGCGGGTCTCTACCGACTCGCCCAGGCTGCTGACCTCGAGGCCGATCCGGATCGCCACCTCGTTGTTCAGGTAGATGATCGGTTCCACGTTCAGGGTCAGGCCGACGTCGATGTAGTTGATGTTCTCGGACGCGAAGCCGCCGATGCCGGACGACACGGTGGCCGAGATGTTCGGGATCTTGTCGCCGATGACGACTTTCGCCTTTTCCTTGTTGCGCACCCGGATGCGCGGATTGGCCAAGGTGTTGGTGTCGCCGTCGGTCTTGTTGGCATTGAGCCGGGCGCTGATGTCGCCCACCGTGATATTGCTGCTGTTGAAGGTGCGCAGGTCGTCGATCGTCAGCGGCAGGCCGCCCTGCGTCTGCAGCGGCGCGAACGACAGGTTGGTCGGCCACACGATTCCGAGGTCCATCACGCTGCTGCGCCGGATCTCGAGCACTTCGACGTCGAGCATGACCTCGGGCTCGGGCACGTCTTGCAATGCCACCAGCTGGGTGGCGATGCGGATCGCTTCCGGGTTGTCGCGCAGGATTACCAGGTTCAGCTTCTCGTCCACCACCACGTCGCGCGCCTTGAGGATGGTCTTGAAGGTGTTGGCGATAGCCTTGGCCTCGGCATTGGCCAGGAAGAAGGTCTTGACCGTCATCTCCTGGTACTCGCGCAGCTTGGCCGCCGTGTTCGGGTAGATCAGGACCGTGTTGCCGTCCATGACCTGGCGCTCGAGCTGGTTGGTCATCAACAGGTAGTACACCGCCGCCTCGACCGTGCTGTCCTTGAGGAAGATCGAAGTGCGCACGTCGGCCTTGACGTCCTTGTCGAAGATGAAGTTCAGGCCCGAGTGGCGCGCGATGACCTCGAACACCTGCTTGAGCGGGGCGTCGCGAAACTCCAGGCTGATCGGCTTGCGATAGCTTGCCGCCAGCGCCGCCTGCCCTTTCGGCGCGGCCGCCGCCTTCTCGTCGACCTCGAGCATCAACTGGCGCGCGGCCTCGTGCCCCGGACGCTCGGTGAGCACCGCCGCCAGCTTCTGGCGCGCCGTCTCCGGCTCGTCCTTCTCGAGGGCGGCCCTGGCGTCCAGGATCGCCGCCGCGTGGCGGCGCTCGGCCTCGACCTGGCGCAGGCCGGCGCGGGCGCGGTCGTTCACGGGGTCGATCGCCAGCACGCGCCGGAAGTCCTGGGTCGCGAGGTCGACCTGGCCGGCCGCCAGCGCGCGCTCGGCCTGGTCCACCAGGCGCGAGGTCGCATTGTCGCGCGCACGCAGCCAGGCCGCCCGGTAGACCGGGTTGTTCGGTTCCGACGCCAGCGCTTCCTGGTACTTGGCCAGGCCGGCGCCGACCTGGTCCTGGGCCACCAGCGCATTGCCTTCCTGGTAGGCGCGCTGCGCCGCGCAGCCTGCCAGCAGCAGCGGCAGCAAGGCCAGCGCCAGGTGGTGAATCCGGGTTCGCACCATCAGTCGAATACTCCAATATTGAGCTGCTGGGGTTGTTCCAGCGGCAGGTAGGTCAGGTTCAGCACCGGCGGACGGATCGCGTCCACGCGGTAGGTGCCGTCGATGGTGGCGCCATCGCGCACGAGATAGGTGCGCTCGCCGCGCGCCAGGTAGATTTCCCAGACGCCGTCCTGCAACGATTTGCCGAGATAGGTGAACGGCAGCGGCGGCGCGCTCGGCGGCGGCGGCGGTGGCAGCGGCTCGTTCGATGGCGGCGGCGGGGGCGGCGTCCAGTCATGACGCGCGAACAGGCTGTTTTCGCCTTCCCCGAAGCGGTCGCCGCTGGCGCCGATCAAGGTCTCGCGCGGGACCAGGCGCGCGATCGCGACCTCGGCGCCGTCCCTGGCGGACGGCGCTGGCGTGCGCACCGGGGCCGAGGGCGTGGCCGCGCTGCGCTCGACCGGCTCCGCCAGTCCATCGTCCGGCGCCTTGTCGCCGAACAGCACCAGGCCGGCGGCCAGCACCAGGGCCGCACCCAGGACGAGATGGCGCGGCTTCATGGCGAGCGTCCGTCGGCGAGATAGAACGTCAGGCGCAGGCGCGCCTCGACGCCGGCCTCGCCCACGCTGTCGCGGCGGAAGGCGACGTCGTCCAGCGAGGCATGCGGGATCGCGCGCAGCACGTCCATCGCGAATTCCCAGATCGCGCCATAACTGCCCTTGACCGGCAGGTTGACCTGGTAGGCGACGAGCTTCGCATTGCGGTCGTTCGTGGCCCGGTATTCTCCCTGGCGCAGCGCCAGGCCGTGGCGCTCGGCCAGCGCGAACACCTGCTTCAACTGGTGTTCGACGCCGCGCCGCTCGCCCAGAGCGGCATAGAAGTCGCGCAGGTTCTGGTCGCTGCTGGGCGGCGGCGCCGCAGGCAGGGGCCGTGGCGGCAGCGGCGTGCGCGCCGCCAGCCGCGCCGCCTCGTAGTCCTCGTTCAACTGCGCGCGCGCCGGCAACAAGGCCACTTGCGCGGCGGCGCCGGCCAGCAGCAGCGCCAGCACCAGCGCCACCAGCGGATCGATGCGCGCCAGCCGCAGGCGCGCGCGCAGCAGCAGGCCGGCCGGCTTCATGAGGCCTCCCACTGCACGCTGACCTGGAACCGCAGCGGGCGGTTCGGGTCCTGTTCCATCACCTCGTGGCGCAGCAGCACCACGCTGCTGAACCATTCTTCGGCCTGCAGGCGTGTGATATAGGCGAGCATCTCGTCGCTGGTGCGCGCCTCGGCGCTGATGCGCACCGTGCGCCGCTTGGCGTCCGGCTCCAGCGCCAGCAGCGCGATCGAGTTCGGCGTCGCTTCGCCCAGGGCCGCGGCCAGGTCGCGCCATGGCAGGTTCAGTTGCAGGATGGCGGCATTGACGGCGCCGGCCTGGCCGGGCGACACCGCGACCTTCGGCGCCGGCGGCGCGACGACCGGGGGCGGCGCGCTGCGCGCGGCCAGCGCCGCCTGCAGGTCGCGCAATTCTTCCTGCTGCTCGACGTATTGCCGGCCCATCAACAGCGCCGGGATGCACAGCGCCAGCACGCCGGGCACGGCATAGACCAGCGTCGGCGGCGCGCGGAACAATGTGCGGCGCAGGCTGGGCGGCGCGAAATCGATGCGGGTGCGCCTCATGCGGCTACTCCCGTGCGCGCCAGCCGCGCCAGTTCCGACCACTCGTCCTGCTGCTCGAGCAGGCTGCAGGCGAACTTCAGCCGCCCCGGGCTGCTGGCCCAGGCGCCTGGTGCGGCGCCGCTCAATTGCAGGCGCTCGGGCCGCGCGATGCCGACCCGCAGCGCTTCCCTTGCCACGTGGGACTCGAGCCAGTCGCGGTCGGCGCCGGGCGGAATCGGGCTGCTGCGCACCGCCGCCAGCTTGCGGCCTTCGTAGGCGGCCAGCGACAGCACACCGCCGTGGACCAGGCCGAACCAGGCCCCTGGCCTGCGCTCGCGGCGCCAGGCGTTCAGGGCGGCGACGAATTGCGGGCCGATCTCGACCAGGTGGAAGCCGTGTTCGCGCGCCGCCGCCGCCAGCGCATCGAGCAGGGCCACGGGCGCCGCCGCGGCCAGGAAGGGGTCGACCGCATCCCAGTCGGCGCTGATCTTCCAGTCGGCGCCAGACGCGCCGAACAGGTGCTGGAAGCGCAGCGCGGCGGCCGCTTCCAGGTCGCCAATTCGGGTCGCGCCGGGCGGCGGCGCGACCTGCCACAGGCGCACCAGCTCGTCGGCCAGCACCACGCTCAACGACCAGCCCTTCACCGGCAGGTCGGCGAACAGCATGGGCAGGCCAAGCGCCAGCGCGTCGGGAGCGAACAGGTCGAGCGGCTGCTCGGACAGGGCCAGCGGCGCGCCACCGAACAGGCGGCTGGTCTTGACCAGGGCCAGGCCGTTGGCGGCCACGCCCAGGCGCAGGGCCTGTCCCAGGCGCGGCAAGGCCGGTCGAAAATGCAGTCTAGGCATGCAGGGTCACCCGCTTGATCTCGTCGATCGTGGTGGCGCCGCGCCGCACCAGGTCGAGCGCCGCCAGGCGCAGGCTGCGGGTGCCGTTGGCATGGGCCGCGGCCTTGATGCGGCGAATCGGCTGCTTGTCGACGATCAGTTCGCGGATCTCGTCGTTCAGGGTCAGGATCTCGGCGATCGAGCGGCGGCCCTTGTAACCGGTGCCGCGGCAGTCGCCGCAGCCTTTTCCGCGCATGAAGCTGAAGCCTTCGACTTCATTGCGCAGCAGGTGCACCGAGGCCAGCTCGTGGTCCGAGGGTTCGTAGCGCTCGGCGCAGCGCGGGCAGCACATGCGGATCAGGCGCTGGGCCCAGATGCCGTTCAGCGCCGAGACAAACGCATACGGGTCGATGCCCATGTGCGTAAAACGGCCGAACACGTCGAACACATTATTGGCGTGGACGGTGGTCAGCACCAGGTGGCCGGTCAGGGCCGACTGCACCGCGATCTCGGCGGTCTCGCGGTCGCGGATCTCGCCGACCATGATTTTATCGGGGTCGTGGCGCAGGATCGAGCGCAGGCCCTTGGCGAAAGTCAGGCCCTTCTTTTCGTTGACCGGGATCTGCAGGATGCCGGGCAGCTGGTATTCGACCGGGTCTTCGATGGTGATAATCTTCTCGCGCCCGTTGTGGATCTCGGTCAGCGCCGCGTACAGGGTGGTGGTCTTGCCCGAGCCGGTGGGCCCGGTCACCAGCAGCATGCCATACGCTTCCTGGGCCAGCTGGCGCAAGGTCACCAGCGAAGGCGCGTCGAAGCCGAGCGCCTCCAGCGTGAGCGCGCCATAGGCCTCGATCATGGCGCGCTTGTCGAGGATACGGATCACCGCGTCCTCGCCGTGGATGCTGGGCATGATCGACACCCGCAAGTCGATGTCGCGCCCGCCCGCCTCGACCCGGAAGCTGCCGTCCTGCGGCACGCGCCGTTCGGCGATGTCGAGTTCGGCGAGCACCTTCAGGCGCGAGATGATGTGCTCGGCCAGTTCGATCCCGCCCACGGTGGCCGCATGATCGAGCACGCCGTCGACCCGGTACTTGACGGCCAGCCCGCCGGCCGTGCTTTCCAGGTGGATGTCCGAGGCGCCGGCCTTGAGCGCGTCGTACAGGGTCGAGTTGACCAGCTTGACGGCCGGGCTGCCGGCTTCCGACACCGAAGCGAACGACAGCTGGGTGGCGCTCTTGCCGTCGCGCCGCGCGTCCTGGGCGCCGCCCACCAGCGAGTCGACCGCGCGCGCGGATTCCTCCTGCTTGGACAGGTAGGCCTGGATGTCGGACTGCAGCGCCAGGCACAGGTCCAGCGGACGGCTGGCGCTGGCGCGCGCCTGGGCCCCGAGCCAGGTCTGCAGGTCGAGGTCGAAGGGATCGGCCAGTACCCCGGTCAGGCGCCCGTCGGGATGGCGCAGCAGCACGCAGTGGCGCGACAGCGCCTGGGCCAGCGGCAGCAGTTCGAAGGCCGGCGCCAGCGCCAGCATGGCGCCGGTTTCCATCACCGGCATCGCGAACGGCGCCGCCAGCGCATGCACCAGCGCGCGCGGGTCGCGCCCGGTGAGCGCCTCCAGCTCGGCCACCAGGCCGCGCCGCGAGGCGGCGGCGGCGGCGCGGGCGCGCAGCAGCAGCGCCGTGTCGAACGGCGCCACGTCGTCGATTGCCTGTGGCGCGCTCACGACATGTCTCCCGCCAGGTCGAAGATCGGCATGTACAGCAACACCACGATGGCGCCCACCACCAGGCCGATGGCGGCCATCAGGAGCGGCTCGAAGGTGCGCGTGAAGCGGTCGATCCAGCGCCCGATCTCGCCGTCGTAGAAGGCGGCCGACTGGGTCAGCATCGGCCCCATCTCGCCGGTGCGCTCGCCCACGCGCAGCATGCGCAGCGAGATGGGCGTGGTCAGGCCGTGCGCCTCGAAGGCGTTCGACAGCGGCTGGCCGGCCTCGATCGCGGCGCGCGCCGCGGCCAGGTTCCTGGCGAGGTGGTTCGAGACCATCGGCTGCACGGTCTCGATCGCGGCGACGATGGTGATGCCGCCTTCGGTCAGCATGCCGAGCGTCAGGTATAGCCGCGACAGCTCGTAGACGCGGGCCTTTTCGCCAATGCCCGGCAGGCGGGCCAGCAGGCGCGCCATGCCGCCGCTGCGCAGCAGGTGGCGCACGCCAGCGACGAGGCTAGCGACCAGCAGCGCGGCCGCGACCAGGATCGCCGTGCCGTGGCCGGCAGCGAACTGGCCCCAGTCGAGCAGCAGCTGCGACATCCACGGCAGGTCGCGCCCGGCGCCGTGGTAGACCTCGGCGAACTTCGGCACCACGTAGCCGATCAGGAAAGCGCTGACGCCGCCGCCGACCATCAGCAGGATCACCGGATAGATCGAGGCGCTGACGATTTTCGACCGCACGGTGTCGACCCGCTGCTGGTAGTCGATATAGCGCGCCAGCGCGCGCGGCAGGTCGCTGGTGCCTTCGGCGGCGCGCACGATGCCGACGTACAGCGGCGGGAACAGGGCCGGCTGCGCCGCCAGCACGCTGGAAAAACGCTTGCCCTCGCGCAGGCCGCCCAGCAGGCGTTCCAGCACGCCGCGGGTGGCGGGCGCGCCCTCTTTCTCGAGCAAAGCCTCGAGGCTTTCGACGATGCCCAGGCCGGCATTGAGCAGGGCCAGCAATTCCTGGCTGAACAGCACGAGAGAGAGCTTGCCGCCGCGCGGGCGCGCCAGCGCCGTCCCGCGCGCCGGCTCGACCGCGCTGACGAACAGGCCGCGCGCCTCGACCTGGCGGCGCGCGTCCTGGGCGTCGAGCGCGTCGACGACGAGGTTCGAGATCGACATATCGGGCGCGAGGGTGCGAACGGCGAACTGCATGGGATGTCCGGCGGGGTTGCGCTGCAACGAAATCGGCGTGGTCAGTTGGAACTGATATCGGCGTTGTCGCCAGTCCCGCCCGGCTGCCCGTCCTTGCCGAGCGATAGCACTTCGTAGTCGCCACGGGTGCCTGGCGCGCGGTACTGGTAGGCGTTGCCCCAGGGGTCCGGTGGTATCGCCTTTTTCAGGTAGGGACCGTTCCACTTGGCGCCGGCGCTGGGCGGCGCCGTCATCAGGGCCGCCAGGCCCTCTTCGGTGGTCGGATAGCGGCCCACGTCGAGCCGGTAGGTGTCGAGTGTCTTGTCGAAGGCGTCGATCTGGGCCCGGGCGGCGGTCACTTCGGATTTGCCGAGCTGCGAGAAGTACTTGGGGCCAACATAGGCGGCAAGCAGGCCGATGATGACGATCACCACCAGCAGCTCCAGCAGCGTGAAGCCCGCGCCGCGTCGATGACCGAAAACAGCGCCCTGTTTCATAGCAAAAACCATCAAGCGACTCCTAGATTGCTTCTTTGAAATCCTGCCGTCGAAAGGTAACACGCTGGCTGGCGCGACGACAACTGTTCTTTTCAAAAGTACACGAGTCTCACGTCAAGCCAATGGCAACAAGTTGCATGTAACAATCTTTTCCAAATTGCAATGATGCATATTTCAAACGGATGACGCAGGCAACAAAATAATGATTGTTCATAGGGGAAACCAAATTTAATCAATGCAAGTTAACAAAAGTCAAAATATCTATTGTTAAGATTTTTTACACTTTAGTTATTTCCATTGATATATTTCCTAACAACCTGAACTTCAGGTGTTACACGCATGCCGCGCCCACAAGGCGAGAATTCTCAACCACAAAGGCAGATCATGACTCGGAAATCGCACCCGGCTTCATCCTCACTCGGCAAGTCCCTCTCCACCATCATCGGCCTGACGCTCGCTGGCGCTGCCTTCGCCATGCCGGCGCAGGCAGCCACCATCACGTTCGAGGGCGGCGCCGGCGCCGCGTACATCGATGGCGACACCTATTCCGAAAGCGGTTACACCTTCCAGTTCCTGTCGCCGTTCGCCGATGGCGCCGGTTCGCTGGTCGGTGCCAATATCGATGGCAGCGATCCGAGTTGGTGCCAGTCGATGGCCTGCCCCACCGGGACCAGCGGCGCCTACTACGGCGCCCTGAACGACAGCCTGATCTCCATTCTCTCGGACTCGGGGAATCCCTTCCGCCTGCAGGGTTTCGACGCCAGCTTCATCGGCCACACCAACGAACTGGGCGGCTACATGTCGACGGTCGGCCTGATCGAGGTGCGTGGACTGACGGCCGACGGCGCCGTCCTTAGCGAAGATTTCTGGCTCGGCGGTCCTGGCCAGAATGGCTTCTCGTTCGCGAATTTTGCCGCAACGACCATGTTCGACAATGCTTTCACCGAACTGCTGATGATCGGCTACGCCTGCACCGCGGATGGGTTTTGCCGCGCCTATCAGAGCAATGCCGCCCAGTTCGGCATCGACAATATGGTGCTGGTCGCCGACGACGCGTCCGAAGTCCCCGAGCCCGCCAGCGGCCTGCTGCTCGGCATTGGCCTGATGGGCCTGCTGGCCCGCGCACGCCGCCGCACTGCCTGAGCGCCTCGCCCAGTCCAGAACCGACAAGAACCGACAAGAACCGAACGAGGAATCACGCTCATGAAAATCCGTCCACTCTCCGCAGCGGTACTGCTTGCCCTGTCCAGCCTGACGCTGGCAGCCCAGGCCGACGACGTCCGCCGCCCGTATATCGTGCAACTGACCGACAAGCCGGTCGCTTCCTATGACGGCACGATCAGCGGCCTGGCCGCGACCAAGCCGGTGCCCGGCCGCCGCATCGACATGGCCGCCCCCAATGTCCAGATGTACTCCGCCTACCTCGACGGCAAGAAGGCCGCGGTGCGCGCCAGCGTCGCCAGCGCCCCCGTGACGCACACCTACGATGTCGTGCTGAACGGCTTCTCGGCCCTGCTCACCGACGCCGAAGTGCGCCTGCTGATGGCGCGCAGCGACGTGGAAAAGGTCCAGCCCGATACGCCGCTGCAGCTGGCCACCACCTACACGCCGACCTTCCTCGGCCTGGACGGGCCGGGCGGCGTGTGGTCGCAGCTGGACGCCAATCGAGCCAACCTCAAGGGCGAGGACATCATCATCGGCATCGTCGACGGCGGCGTGTGGCCGGAACACCCATCCTACGCCGACCGCGTCGACGCCAATGGCAAGCCGACCTTCGACAACAGCGGCACGCTGGTCTACGGCGCGCCACCGGCACGCTGGAACGGCACCTGCCAGGAAGGCGAAGGCTTCACCACCGCCAACTGCAACAACAAGCTGATCGGCGCCCAGTATTTCGACAGCGTCTTCCTGAGCGTCAACCGCCCGACCCACTGGAGCGAGTTCAATTCGTCGCCGCGCGACTCGATCGGCGGCGCGCTGGGCGAAGGCGGCCATGGCACCCACACCTCGTCCACCGCCGGCGGCAACGCGCTGGTCGACGTCACCATCAATACCGTCGGCATCGGCCAGATGTCGGGCATGGCGCCGCGCGCGCGCCTGTCGAGCTACAAGGTGTGCTGGTCGTACAACGACGCCACCCAGCCCACCGGCGCCCGCAACACCTGCTACGCGGGCGACAACGTCGCCGCCATCGACAAGGCGGTCAAGGATGGCGTGCATGTGATCAACTATTCGATCAGCGGCGGCCTGTCGATCAACGACATCGTCGAACAGGCCTTCTTCAATGCCTCGAACGCCGGCGTGATCGCGGTGGCCTCGGCCGGCAACGATGGCCCCGGGAACCAGGTCGCCCACGTCAGCCCGTGGCACTCGACCATCGGCGCCTCGACCTACGACCGCAGCCTGCAGGCCGACGTCGTGCTCGGCAATGGCCAGCGCTACAGCGGCGCCTCGATCAATGCCACGCCGCTGCCCTCGGCCCCGCTGATCGACGCCGCGGCCGCCGCCATGCCCGGCGCGAATCCGACCTTTGTCGCCCTGTGCTACAGCGCCGCCTCGAACGGTGGCGTGGCGGTGCTGGATCCGGCCAAGGTCAAGGACAAGATCGTGATCTGCAACCGCGGCACCAATGCGCGGGTGGACAAGAGCCTCGCCGTGTTCGAGGCCGGCGGCGTCGGCATGGTCCAGGTGGACAATGGCGCGGGCCTGGTGGCCGAGATGCACTCGGTGCCCTCGGTCCACGTGACCGCTGCCAAGGGCGCCGCCATCCGCAGCTATGCGGTCGGTGGCGGCACCGCCGCGATCACCCAGTTCAAGATCGGCGTGTCGGAACTGCCGGCCCCGATGATGGCCGGCTTCTCCTCGCGCGGCCCGAACCGCGCCGACGCCAATGTGCTCAAGCCGGACATGACCGCGCCGGGCGTGGACATCATCGCCGCCGTCACGCCCGAGCTGTCGCCCGCCGAGCGGCTGGACGTGATCAACGGCACCCTGACGCCACCGGTGGACTTCTCGCCGATGAGCGGCACCTCGATGTCGGCGCCGCACGTGTCGGGCCTCTCGGCCCTGCTGCGCCAGCGCTATCCGGACTGGCTGCCGTCGATGATCAAGTCGGCGCTGATGACCACCGCCACCAATACCGTCGACGACGGCATCGTCGGCGACACCGCCGGCCGCGGCGCGTTCGGCCAGGGCGCCGGCCACGTCAATCCGCAGGCAGCGCTCGATCCGGGCCTGGTGTATGCGATCACCGAAGCCGACTACCGCAAATACATGTGCGGCGCCGGCATGACGGCCCAGTGCGCGGGCGGCAGCATCCTCGGCTACAACCTGAACCTGCCGTCGATCTCGGTCCCGAATGTGCTCGGCTCGGTGGACGTGGTGCGTACCGTGACCAACGTCACCAATTCTCCAGGCACCTACACTGGCCGCATCAGCGTGCCCGGCTTCACCGCCAGCGTCAACCCGAGCACGCTGACGATCCCGCCCGGCGAATCGCGCTCGTTCACGGTGCGCCTGGTGCGCGACACCGCCCCGACCCAGGCCTGGCAGTACGGCGCCCTGACCTGGACCGGCCAGGGCCGCACCGTGCGCAGCCCGGTGGTGGCGCGCGCCGCCGGCGCCAGCCTGAGCGCACCGGAGTTCGCCTCCAGCGACCGCGCCACCGGCAACAAGCCGATGACGGTGTACACCAACTTCGCCGGCAAGATGAGTGCGGTCACCGGTGGCCTGAAGGAGATCGTCCGCAACGTCCACACCGCGCCGCAGGTAACTTCAAGCGCGACGACGACCCTCGAAACGATGCGCCAGGCCTGCGCTGCCGGCATCCCGGGCACCATCGTGGAACAGGTGTCGATCCCGAGCGGCGCCATGGTTGCGCAGTTCGAAACCTTCGACCGCGACACCACGGGCCAGGGTGGCGACGATCTCGACCTGCTGGTGCTGAACAGCGCCGGCGCCCTGGTGGATTACTCGGCCGAGGGCGGTTCGAACGAGACCGTCAGGCTCATCTCGCCGGCGGCGGGCAATTATCGCGTCTGCGCCATCGTGTATGAAACCTCGGACGAGGGTCCGACCACGTTCGGCCTGTCGTCGGCCGTGGTGACCACCGCCGACCGTGGCGGCAACTTCAGGGCCCTGTTGCCGGCCCGGGTGTACGTGGGCGGTAGCGCGTCGGTGGCGACCAGCTGGTCGGGCCTGCCGGCCGGCAAGCGCTTCCTGGGCGCGGTGCGCCTGCTCGACAACAACAACGTGGTGGGCACGACGACCGCGGTGCAAGTCGAGACCAACAACCCGCTGCCACTGGCGGAGCGAGGCCAGCGCGCGCGGCCGAAGCATCTGGTCAACTGATCAGGCAAGCTGAGCTGCTGCCAGGGCGACCTGACGGCAGCAACAAAAAAGCCCTGCAGGCTGGCCGCCTGCAGGGCTTTTTGCATGCTGGCTTCAGATATCCGTTGAAGGAGTGGCGAGCTGACAGCGCCCGGCAACGCAGACCGCGCCCGGATCGGGCCGGTGCTGGCAGGTCGACAGTTCGCCGCTACGCCCGGCCTCGGCCTGGCGCTCGCTGCGCGAACGCTGCGCCAGCGCCAGCAAGCGGGCCTCGTCGGGATGGGGACTGGACCACGGCAGGTAGAAGTCAGGTCCGCCACATGGCCTGGCGCCAACCGGCAGGGTGCGGCACTGGGCGCTGCTGTCGCAACTGGCCGCGCCGACCAGGCGCCTGATCTCGGCCACAGTGGCGCTGGAATCGCCCGCTGCCACCGTACTGCCCTGGACCGGCTGCGGGGCGCCGGCCTGGCTGGTGCAGGCGCCACAGGCAAGCAGCAGGCATGACAGGATCCGGTTCATGAGCTGGTCGCTCCGCGATGGATGGCGGCGTCAGGCCGCCGGCTGTCCGCCCAGCTGGCAGGCGCCGGCCACGCACACCGCGCCCGGATCGGGCCGGTGGATGCAGATCGACATCTCGCCGGTGCGCTGGATCTCGGCCTGGCGTTCGGTCTTCGAGCGCTCGGCCAGGGCCAGTAACGCCTTCTCGTCGGTCTGCGCGGTCGAATACGGCAGGTATTCCTGCGGCCCGCCGCAGGCCAGCGCGCCGACCGGCAGCGAGCGGCATTGCGCATTGTCGCTGCAGGCGGGCGTGCCGATCAGGCGCTTGATCTCGGAGACGGTGGCGCCAGGCTGGAGGGCGACGACGGGCGGCGCGCCTTCCTTGACTGGCGAATTGGCGGGATCACGGGCCTGGGTGGTGCAGGCGGAAGTCGCGCCGAACAGGAGGATGAGGATGAGATTTTTCATGCCTCCATCTTCACCTGCGATGTATATGTGGTCAAGTAGAACACCTTGACAAACTGTCACCAGATGTATCCTGCTGCCTCTTGTGTGTTAGTTACGGAACGCAAGGCGCCTTCATATTTTGCCTCTGGGAAATTGCGCCACGGAAAATTTACTCACTACAATAGCTTCGTTACAGACGAGCTTGTACGAGTTCACACATGACCTTCCTGCGCATCGCCTCCACCGTGGTCCTGCCTTCCCTCCTCGCCGCCTGCGGCGGCGCCGACCCTGCCTACATGCCGGTGCAAACGGCGGCCGCCACCATCGAGGTGGTTGCTGCGCCGGCCACCGCCGCCTCGGCCACGGTGCCGGCCCCCAACTGCGCCGCCGAAGGCTGCGCCAGCCTGCGCATCATCGACGGCAATGCCGAGGCCTGGCGCATCGACGCCGCCCGCCGCGCCGCGCTCGAGGCGCGCCTGTCCCAGTCCTGAGGCAAGGCGCCCTTTACGTGCGCTCAGCGACGGCGCCCCATGCGCTTCGTCGTCGCGAGCAGGAACAGGCCGCTCGCCAGCAGCAGCCAGGCGCCCGGTTCCGGCACCTGGGTCGCGCTGGCGAAGCCAGTGTCCACCAGTTGCAGTTCGGCCGGCTGTCCGGCGACCAGGTTCAGTTCGATCACATTGGCGAAGGCGCCCAGGTAATTGTAGGCATCGTCGATGAAGGCGACACTGAACAGGGTGCCGTTGTCGCCGCCGCCCAGCTCGAAGCTGACGTCGAAGCTGAACAGGCCGCCGAACTGGACCAGCTGGTCGAAGAAGTTCAGGTCGGGGCCGTTGCGCAGGACGACACCGTTGACGACGTCGCCGCTGACGTCGCCCGACGGCGGCAGGACGCCGCCATCCAGGAAGGCGCCGCTGAAATTGCTGACGCGGGCCACGGTCGGATCGGCGGCCAGCGGCCCGTTCAGGCCCAGGTCGAGATAGCCGACGGTACCGGCCAGCGCCGAGGTATCGAGCGAGACGCGGTACATCGGACCGGCCAGGGCCGCAGGGGCGCCGAGCGCGATCGACAGCGCCAGCAGCGCGCGGAACAACAGGGAGACGAGATTGGACATGGTGTTTTCCTTTAGAACGCGCCGGAGACCAGCTGCGGCGTGTAGATGAAGTTACGCTTGGCGGTATTGGTGAACGCGGTGGCGACGGTCACGCTGGCGCCCGGGGCGATGCTCGCCTGCGGCAGCGTGATGTACGGCGCGCCACCCTGCATGCCGCTCGGGCCGTCGAGCGTGATGCCTGCCGGCAGGCCGTTCAGCACCAGGTGCAGCGGACCGCCCAGGGGCTGGTCGCTCGTATTGGTGATGGTGACGGTGCCGGTGGTCTTGCCAGTCGCGCGGTTGATGCTGAAGCCATTGATCACGATCTTGCTCGATGCCGTGACATCGGTGGTGGAGCCGGCCAGGTTCAGGCTGACGACCAGCGGATCGTGGTCCGAGGCGCGGTAGGCGTTCTTGCGGTACACATCGGTGCCGGTGTTTTCGATGTTGTAGTCGATGTCCTTCGGTTCGTCGGCATTGTTATGCCATTCGGCCGCGCCCACTACCTGCGGCGCCAGCGAGCTGCTGGCCAGGACGTGGTCGAGCGAGCCGGCCAGGCCGTTGAACACATAGGAGTACGGCATCGCATGCGGCCGCACGAAGCGTTCGATCAGGTTGACCATGCCGGCGGCGCCGGTCAGGTGGTTGATCGGGTTTTCGAAGGCGTAGGCGTTCAGGTCGCCCAGCACCAGCACGTCCGGATCCTTGGCTGCCGCCACCACCTGCGGGATGAAGACATTGCTCAGGCGCTGGGCCTGGAGCACGCGGGTGGCGTCATAGCAACCCTGGCCATAGCCCTGGTCGGCGTCGCCGCCGCTGGCGCCGCCGCAACCCTTCGATTTCAGGTGGTTGGCGATGACCGAGAATTTGCCGCCATTGGCCGCCATGAAGGTCTGCGCCATCGGCGGACGGTTGTTGATCTCGTGTCCATCGGACAGCGCGCCGCCCACCAGGGTCAGCTTCGACGGCTTGTAGATCATGGCGACGCGGATCGCATCGGTGCCGAGCGCGACCGGGGCCGGCACCACGGCATAGGTGCCGGGCGCGGTGACGCGGTTGATCTCGTCGACCAGGTACTTGGCCGCGATGTCGCCATTGTTCTGGATTTCCATCAGGCCGACCACGTCGGCATCCAGCGCGGCCAGCGAGGCGACGATCTTGTCGCGCTGGCGGACGAACTCGGCGCTGTTGTCGGCGCCGCGGCAATTGCCGGCCGATACGCGGCCATCCAGCTCGCAGCCCTGGCCCGACCTGCCCCAGGCATCCCGGCCATCGGTGAAGGTGGTGAAGAAGTTCAGCACATTGGCGGCCGCCACCTTGATGCCTTCCGGCAGTACCGGCGCCGGCTGGCGCGCGTTGGCGCGCTCGATGACCGGGGTCTCGGTCGGCTGCAGCTTGAAGCCGGTGCTGGCCCCGCTGCTGGCGCCGGTCGAACCGAAATCGATCACGCCGGTCAGGTTGTCGATGGTGTCGCCGGCGCGCACGGTGCCGTCCTCGGCCAGGTAAGGCATGGCGGCCGGGGCGCGGAACAGGCCGTCGTCCAGCACGATGCGGTTGGCCATGTGCTCACGATACAGTGCCTCGGCTTCTGGCGAACCCTGCGGGTAGCGGCTGGTCGGCTGCTCGCGGCGGCCGCTGGACAGGGTCAGCTCGCCACGGTTGGCCAGGTCGCCATTGCCGTTGATGGTGAGCGTGTTGGTGATGCGCACCAGCATGCCTTCGACGCTGGCCAGGTCGGTGCCCGGCACGTTGATATTGGTCGGCGCGATGGTCGGACCGGCGCCCAACGAAGTGATATTGGTGACGTCCTTGAATTCGGTATAGGTGCGCTCGGCGCCGTTCGGACGGAATTCGACCACCAGGCCGGTCACGCTCACCAGCGTGCCGACCGGGTGCGCAGTCTCGGTACCGTACACATAGATGCCGTCCGACGTGGTCGGATCGCCATCGCCCTGCGGATCCTGGATGAAGAAGCCGCCGTCGACCTTGGCGGTGATCACACCGCGCGCGGTCTGCACGGTATTGGCATAGGGGCTGGTATCGCCCGCGCCCTGGATCTGCGGAATGGTCAATATGCCTGCGACGGCGACATTCACGGTGCAGCGCTCGGTCTCGTCCGCATCGTTGCCGAACTCGACCTGCACCGGATAGCGGCCGCCGGCCAGGGTGTCGGCGATGTCGAGGCGCGCCTCGGCCTTGCCGCCGGCCGCGCCGGCCGGGGTGAACTGGCCGAGGGTGATGCCGGCAACGCCGCCCGCCACGATGGTGGCGCGGTTGACGATGGCATCGCCATCGATCGCCGACAGCAGCGCCGAGCCGCCGCGGCCCTGCTCGACCTGCACCGTGGCCGGGCAAGTCAGGACGATCGGCTTCGGCGCCGGGCCGACGTCGCCGCAAGGCTGCAGCGGCGATACGGTGCTGCGTGGTCCGACTGGCGGCGCCAGCACGAAGTCGGCACTGTTATCGTCGGTGTCCTGGCAGCCGGCTGCGGCGCGCTGGAGCGAGAGGAGCAGCGTCGACGACGGGGCCGGCGATCCTTCGGACAGGTTGGCGCTGCCATAGCCGACCAGGTCGAGGATGCGGCTGCCGTCGCTGATGGCGACCTTGCCGGTCGCGCCTGCCATATTGAAGCTCGGCGCCTGGACGTCGAACACCTCGATCGGGTTCTTGCCCTGGTCACGGGCGCCGCGCATCAGGAAATACTGCCCCGGCGCCAGCGTGACCGACGGCAAGGGAGTGACGCTGCTCCAGCTGCTGCCACCCGCCGACTGGTATTGCAGCTGCAGGCCGGCCAGGCTGACCGGCGCGTCACTGCGGTTGTACAGTTCGACGAAATCGTGGCCGAAATTGCTGGCGGTGCTGTGCGAAAAAGCATACAGCTGGTTGATGACGACGTCGGCGGCAAGCGCCGGCGCGCTCGCCGCCAGGCCGGCGATGAGGCTTGCCAGCAGCGTGCGCCGTGGCGTGAAAGTTGCAAAGGTGGTCATTGATTCCCCGTTAGTTGTCGCACAATATGTGCCCGCCACATCCGTTAGCAGAATGATAGTAAATGCGGATATTGACAACATGATGACGAGAAATTAACCCCCTTGGGTAATTTCTAGCTTAGCGGAAATTTAATGCCGAGGAACCGGCTTGCCGCAGGGAAAATGCAGAGAATTCAGCGCCAACGGCGGCATGCGACGAAGCCGACCAGGGCCAGCCCGGCGGCCAGCAGCGCAGGGGCTTGCGGCTCGGGCACCAGCGAAATCGCATAGACCTCGAGCGCCTCGACGCGCCGGAACTGCCCCCCATACGTGCCGTCGATGATACTGCGGCCTTCGAAGGCAGGGTCGCCATAGCTGAGTTGCCAGGAAATGGAGGTGGTGAGGAGGTCGTCGACGAACAGGTCGGGGCCGGCGCCGAAGGTGGGACCGTGATCTGGCCAGTTATAGGTCTGGCGCGAGCCCTGGCTGGGCAAAATATGGTCGGACAGGAGCTGGCGGTACACGGCCGGCTCGGTATAGTTGAACAGGAAGCCGGTGCGCTGCCAGTTGCGCTCGGCGACATGCCAGCCGTCGGTCGACGACCAGCTGCGCGGGTTGTAGCCGCCCACCACCCAGTTGGCGCCGGCGTCGTCGGCAATGCGCATCAGGGTGAAGTTGCTGCCGCGCCCATCGGCGGCCGCGTGAAAGTCGAGCGCATCGTCGCCCGCCTGGCGGGTGTAGACGTTCTCGAAATAGAGGGGGCCGGCCCCGAACCAGCGTTCGAGCTGGCCCTGCAGGCTCGGGTCGAGCAGCGGCGCATCGGTTTGCGCCACTGCCGGCGATGCCAGGGCGCCGAGGATGACGGCCGCCCTGCCCGCTGCAAGAATCTTGTCCATGCAACGTCAGACTGCACGTCGCCGGACAAGTTCCAGCCGCGGATGATGCCGGTCAGGCGCGCTTGTAGATGTCCTCGAAGCGGACGATGTCGTCCTCGCCCAGGTAGCTGCCCGACTGCACTTCGATGATATGCAGCGGCAGCTTGCCCGGATTCTCGAGGCGGTGGTTCATGCCGATCGGGATATAGGTCGATTCGTTCTCGGACAGCAGGCTCACGGTATCGCCGCAGGTGACGCGCGCCGTGCCCGACACCACGACCCAGTGTTCGGCGCGGTGGTGGTGCATCTGCAGCGACAGTTTTTCGCCCGGCTTGACCGTGATGCGCTTGACCTGGAAGCGGTCGCCCGCATCGATGCCCTCGTAGTGGCCCCAGGGACGGTAGACACGGGTGTGATGCAGGTGCTCGGTGCGCTCCTTGGACGCCAGGTGTTCGACCACCTGCTTGACGCGCTGCACCTTGCTCTTACAGGTGACCAGCACCGCATCCTGGGTCTCGACCACGACCACGTCTTCCAGGCCGACCACGGCCACGATGCGGCTTTCGGCGCGCACCAGCGAGTTCTTGACGCCGTCCAGGTAGACGTCGCCGCGCTGGGCATTGCCGTTGGCGTCCTTGGCCTGGGTTTCCCACAGGGCCGACCACGAACCGACGTCGTTCCAGCCGATATCGGCCGGCACCACGGCGGCGTCGCGGGTGTGTTCCATCACCGCATAGTCGATCGAATCGGACGGGCAGGCCGAGAACGCGCCTTCGTCGAGGCGGCAGAAATCGAGGTCGCGGTAGGCGGCGTGCATGGCCTGGCTGGCGGCGCCGGCGATCGCCGGGGCGTGCTGCTCGAGCTCGGTCAGGTAACGGGCGGCGGAGAACATGAACATGCCGCTGTTCCAGTAATAGCCGCCTTCGGCCAGGAAGCCTTCGGCGGTGGATGCATCGGGTTTCTCGACGAAGCGCGCCACCTTGTAGCATTCGCCGCACTCGTCCACCGCCTCGCCGCGGCGGATATAGCCGTAGCCGGTTTCCGGGGTCTTGGGCACGATGCCGAAGGTCGCCAGCGCGCCCTTGGCCACCAGGCGGGTGGCGCGGTCGACCGCTTCGCGGAACGCTTCGCCGTTCTCAATCACGTGGTCGGCCGGCAGCACCAGCATCACGGCTTCGGGGTCGATCTGTTGCAGGTGATGGGCGGCGGCGGCCACGGCCGGCGCCGTGTTGCGGCCGACCGGCTCGAGCAGGATGCCCAGCGGCGTGATGCCGACTTCACGCAGTTGCTCGGCCACCATGAAGCGGTGGTCATTGCCGCACACCACGAGCGGCGCCATCATCTCTGGCCAGCCGGCCACGCGCAAGGCGGTTTCCTGCAGCATGGTCTTGTCGGCCACCAGCGGCAGCAGCTGCTTCGGCAAGACCTTGCGCGACAAGGGCCACAGGCGGGTGCCGGCGCCGCCGGAGAGGATGACTGGATAGATCTTCATGCGCTGACTTTCTCTTTCTCTAACTCGTTGTTGTCCTGATCCGCGATTTCCTTGCGCCGGGAGCGGCGACGATCGCGTGCATTGAGCCATTCCTCTGAGGAATACTCGGAGGCGTGCTTCATTTCGCCTTTTCGGTCGACACTATATTCCTTAAAGACAATCATTTCATTCAATGTTACATCATGCAACACGCGGGTGTACTCGAACAGCACGCTGCGCACGATTTCGGCGCCTTCGCAGATATGGCTGCCGTGGCCGATCCAGGTCGGGCCCACGATGCGGGCGCCGGCCTCTACTTTAACCCCGGAACCGATGTAGACGGGTCCCTCGATAGTCGTACCTTCCCAGTCGATGCTGGTATTCAGGCCCACCCAGACCCCGGGCTTGATCTGGATACCCGGCACGTCCATGTGGTTGACTTCGCCGGTGATGACGGATTGCAGCACTTCCCAGTAATCGCCCATGGTGCCGATGTCGAGCCAGTTGAACGGCCGGCCCTGGGCATAGAAAGGCAGGCCGCGCTCGGCCAGCAGCGGGAACAGCTCGGAACCGATGTCGAACGGCACGCCGGACGGAATCAGGTCGATCACTTCTGGTTCAAAAATATAGATGCCAGTGGAAATGAAGTTGGACTTCGCTTCTTGCTGGCTCGGTTTCTCTTGAAACTCCAGGATGCGGCCCTGCTCGTCCGAGACCACCACGCCATAGGACGAGACCTTGTCCCATGGAACCTCTTTCGTGATGACCGTGGCCATGGCGCCCTTGCGGCGGTGTTCCAGCAGCGCGGCCTTGAGGTCGAGGTCGATCAGGGCGTCGCCGCACAGCACCACGGTGGTGTCGTCGAAGAAGCCGCCGAATTCCTGGATTTTCTTCATGCCGCCGGCCGAACCGATCGGCTCCGGCACGACTTCGCCGTCATCCTTCGTATAGCCCTCGAAGGAGTAGCCGATCTGGACGCCGAACTGCTCGCCCTCGCCGAAGTAATCTTCGATCTTGTCGTGCAGCCAGCTGACGTTGACCATGATTTCGGACACGCCATGCTTCTTGAGGTGTTCGACCAGGTAGGCCATCACGGGTTTGCCCAGCAGCGGGATCATGGGTTTGGGCAGGTCATAGGTGAGCGGACGGACGCGTGTGCCCTTGCCTGCGGCGAGAATCATGGCTTTCATTAGACTATCCTTTAGATTATTTGGCTGTGGTTTGGTAGCGCCATACGTCGGCGCACATTTGAGCGACATCACGTTCGGCAGTCCAGCCCAGTTCCTCGCGCGCCAGCGACGGGTCGGCGTAGCACTTGGCCACGTCGCCGGGGCGGCGGTCGACGATCTGGTAGGCGACGGAACGCCCGCTGGCCGCCTCGAAGGCGCGTACCATTTCCAATACACTATTGCCCCGGCCAGTGCCGAGGTTGTAGGTGACGATGCCCGGCCCCTTGTTCAGGCGGTCCAGGGTCTTGACGTGGCCGATGGCGAGATCCACCACGTGGATATAGTCGCGCAAGCCGGTGCCGTCCGGGGTGTCGTAGTCGCCGCCGAACACCGACAGCTTGTCGCGCTGGCCGTTGGCGACCTGGGCGATGTACGGTACGAGGTTGTTGGGGATGCCGCTCGGCTCTTCGCCGATCAGGCCGCTTTGGTGGGCGCCGACCGGATTGAAATAGCGTAGCAGCGCGATGCGCCAGTCGGGCTCGGCCTTGGCCAGGTCGCGCAGGATGTCCTCGATCATCAGCTTGCTGCGGCCATAGGGATTGGTGGCCGACAGCGGGAAATCCTCGCGGATCGGCACCGAGGCCGGATCGCCATACACGGTGGCCGAGGACGAGAACACCAGCGACTTGCAACCGAACTTGGCCATCGTCTCGAACAGCACCACGCTGCCGGTGACGTTGTTGTCGTAGTAGCGCAGCGGCTGGGCCACCGATTCGCCCACCGCCTTCAGGCCGGCGAAGTGGATCACCGCCTCGGGCTTGTGTTCGGCAAACGCCGCTTCCATGGCCGCGCGGTCGCGGATGTCGGCCTGCACGAAAGCGAACGGCTTGCCGCTGATGCGCTGCACGCGCTCGCACACCGACTGCTGGGCGTTCGACAGGTTGTCGACCACCACCACGTCGTGGCCGGCGGCCTGCAGTTCGACGACGGTATGCGAACCGATATAGCCCACACCGCCAGTAACCAGGATCTTCATGTCTTTCGCTCTCTGTTCAATAAGTATGTTGTTAATCTGCTAGCACTACCTGCCCCTGGCTGCTTCCTTGACCAGCAGCCAGACAAAGACCATGTCGTCGATGAAGTAACGGCGGAACATCCGGCGCGGCTCCTGCAGGAAGCGGTAGAACCACTCCAGTCCGGATCGCTGCATCCAGGCCGGCGCCCGCTTCACCCTGCCGACCGCCACGTCGAAGCTGCCGCCCACCCCCATCGCGAACGGCACCCGCATCTCGGCCTGGTACTTGCCGAGAAACTGTTCCTTCGTGGGCGAGGAGATCGCCACGAACAGCAGGTCGGCGCGGCTGGCGCGGATCTGGCGCACCAGTTCCGCCTCTTCGTCCGCGCCCTGCCAATAGCCGTCGCGCACGCCGGCCAGCACCAGGCCCGGATAGCGGCCGGCATAGGTCGCGGCCACCGCCCGCACGACCTCGGCCCGCGCCCCCAGCAGGAACACGCGCCAGCCGCGCTCGGCCGCGCGCCGCATCAGAGCCTCGAACAGGTCGATCCCGGCGACCCGTTCCTTGAGCGGCTTGCCCAGCAGGCGCGCCGCCCACACCACGGGCATGCCGTCCACATTGACGAGGTCGCAATCATTGATGATGCGGCGCAGCCCTTCGTCGCGGCTGGCCTTGACCAGCTTGTCGACGTTGACCACCACGTGCTGGTGCGGGCGCCCGGAGCGCACGAAACCCTCGACGATCTCCAGGGTCTCTTCCATCGAAACGTTATCCATATTACAACCAAACAGCGTGACGCGCTCGTTCATGCGTGCCCTCCAGTCCGGTGAATGACGTTTCTTGATTTTAACTATTGGTCATCGACGAAGGTGATTGTAAACCTGCACTCGATGGGAACGGCGGACGATATCGTCGTGATGCGCAGCACCTCGCACGGCTCCTTCGTCTCGTAGGCCGCCGAATACCAGCCCAGCGGCGGATTCTCGGCGCCGCGCACCAGTTCCAGGTGCAGGTCTTCGCCGCTGGCCTGCATCTGCAGCACGAAGCGCTTGCCGCGCACCGCCAGGCCGTGGCTGGTCAGGCGCACGTCGAGGCCGGGCGCGAAATGCCAGAAGGCCTCGACCTTGTGCGCCTTCTTGCCCGCCACCTCGTCGCGCACGACCAGGGTGTTGGCGGCGCCGTCGAAGCGCACGCTGCGCAGGTGCAGCACCGGGTCCGGCAGGCGCGCATAGCCGTCGTGCGAGCCGCGGAAATCGAAATCGTGGTGCGAGGCCGGCATGCGCTCGATGCTGGCGCGCGCCTTGCGCACCCACATGAAGCGTCCGCCCGGCACCGACTGGTCGAGGCCATCGATGCGCACGGTATTGTGGCTCGACGTGCCGCGGAAATAATCGCGCCATTTCTGGTCTTGCCAGTACGAATAGGTGCCGGGGTCGACCAGGCAGGGCTCGCCCGCCACCGACAGGGTGAGCGCGAGCGCATCGGCGTGGCCGTGGGCGGCGATGCCGAGATAGCCCAACGGTCCGCAGTCGAGCAGGCCCTTGATCTCGTTCGCTTCGCCGAATTGGTTGCCGAACAGCAGGTAACCGCCATCGGGGAAGGACCAGCCGCTATCGACCTCGTGCGGATCGCAGTCGGGCCGCGGGCCGGGCAGCGCGTGCAGCAGCCAGCGCACGCCGGGATGGTGGTCGGGCTGGCCGCCGAACACGGTATCGCCCAGCGCCAGCAATTGCGCGGCGCGCCCGGCGCCGGGCCGCCGGGCGCCGGCGTGCAGGCGGAACACGCAGCCGTCGTCGGCGTCGCCCACCATCGGCAGGCCGCCGTCGACGTCGCGCACCGAACGCAGGAAGCGCAGCGCGCGCTGCAGCACGGCCCAGTAGCTGCGCGAGAACGACCTGCCGCCGGCCTGGCCCAGCAGGCCGGCCAGGAACAGGAATTCACACGAAAACATGTGGTAACCAAAAGCCTGCTCGCGGTTGACGCCGTCGCGCGAGAATTGCGCCTGCGCTTCCTGCTCCAGCTCGCGCTGCGCCAGCGCTTCCCACTCCTTCGACTCCTTCCAGCACGGCCAGGTGACGGCGCCGGCATACAGGCCGGCCAGCTCGCCGATCAGGTGGTTGTTGGCCGACGAGTGGCGCGACAGGTGACTTGCGATGGTGCGGCAATGGGCGTGGATGCTGCCGAGCCAGTCGGCCTGCAGGCGGCGCCCGGCGTCGCCTTCGAACAGCGCGCTGCGCTCGCCGCCGACCAGTTGCCAGATGAGGCTCCAGTTGATGAGGCGGATGCCCAGCTCCATCGGGCTGGTCCAGTTGGGGCCGGTGAGCGGCGGGCAGGCCTCGAACCAGCTGCGCAGGTTGTTCTCCAATGCCTGCAGCCAGCGCGCATCGCGGGTCAAGGCCCAGGCCTGGGCCAGGGTCACCAGGTGCAGGTGGCGGTTGAGTTCCCAGACGTGCTTGATGTCGCCCACCAGTTCGCGGTCTTCGACCGCGATGTCGCCGCGGTACAGCGGCGGCGCCACGACGCCGGTCTCGGGATCGCGGTTCCAGGCGGTGGGCACGCCGACGTCGAAGCGGCGTTCGGCGAACAGCACCACGTGGCCGGCCTCGATGCGCTCGGCGTCGAGCAGCAGCGCCTCGACTTCAGGCGGCTCGAGCGCGGGCGCGCCGCGCACATCGAGCGTCAGCGCGCGCGGCAGCGGCGGCGGCGCGGCCCGCCCGGTCGCGCGGCGGCCCAGCTGGATCGCCGCGGCCTGGCGCAGCCGGTAAGCCATCTCGGGGACCGACATGCAGCGCAGGCGGTTGACGAGCCACGTCATGCGTACTGTTGCGTTCATTCAATTTCCCTCACAATTTTGCTTTCTCGTTCGCCAGGTGCGCGTACAGCGTGGCCAGCCGGGCGCAGACGACGCCGGCTGAGTAGTGTCGTTCAATCGCCGCGCGCGCCGCGCACGCCAGCCGCGCATGCAGCGTTTCGTCGGCCAGCAGGCGTCCGATGGCATCCGCCAGGGCCTCGGCGTCGCGCGGCGGCACCAGCAGGCCCAGGAGGCCGTCGGCCAGCGCCTCGGGTATGCCGCCGACCCGCGTCGCCACCACCGGCACCCCGGCCGCCATCGCCTCGAGCATCGCCATCGGCAAGCCTTCGACATGGGACGGCAGGCAGAACAGCCAGGCGCGCGCCAGCTCGGCATCGCGCGCGCGGGCATCGAGCCAGCCCGGCAGCTCGACCCGGCCGGCAATGCCGAGTTCGGCGGCGCGCCGGCGCGCCCAGTCCAGATCGCCGGCGCCGCCCAGCACCAGGCGCAGGGCCGGATGGCGGGCGCAGGCCTGCAGCAATTCGTCCACGCCCTTGGCCGGCTCGATGCGGCCGAGGAACAGGATGCGTCCCCTTTCCCCCTGGGCGCCCGCCGCTGCCAGGCGTACTGGATTGGGCAGCACCTCGACCCGCGCGCGCGGCGCGCAGTCGCGCACCATCGCGGCCCAGCCGGGCGACAGGGCGATCACGCGCGAACTCGCTTCGAGCGTGTGCCGGATCCAGCGCCGCAGCAGCGGTCCGGCCTCGACCAGGGCATAGCGGCGAAAGCCGCCGCCGTGCAGGTGGCACACGGTGCGCGCGCCGCCCAGGCGCGCCATCAGCAGCACCAGCGACTTGCGCAGGAAGCTGGCGTTCGATGCGCAATGGACGTGGACGATGGCCGGCCGCCGCGCCAGGCAGGCCAGCCCCGCCCGCGCCAGGCCGCCCAGCGCGGCGCCGAGCTTGTCCAGGCGCGCGCCGTCGACGTGGGTCGCCACGTAGGCGATGCCTTCGCGTTCGAACAGGCCGTCTTCGCGCAGCACCTCGACCACGCTGGCGATGCCTCCCTTGCCTCCAACGCCGTCCCGACCATCAGCACGCGTGGGGAGGCCGTGTTCATGCAGGCATCCTGGTCGGGGAATGTGTCGGCATCGCACTCATCGCTTCACGCAATTAGTAAAGGGGCAATATTTACAATCATACATGGCAGCTTGTCGAATCGCGCGCACGATTCACTCATCCACGGCGATGAAGGTGAATTTGCCGTTGGCGCCGCGTGGGATCGATGCGACCCGCTCCACCGCGACCTGCACGCCGGGCACCCGCTGCAGGAAGCGTTCGCGCAGGGCGGCTTCGTTGCTGCCGTCGAAGGCGGCGGTGACGACCACCCGCAAGGTGAAGCGGCCCTGGCCGTGGTAGCGCACCTGACCCTCGAGAAGGCGCCCGTCCAAGCCCTGGAATACGCGATCCAGGCGCCCCACCCTGCGGCCGTTGGGCAGGGTCAGGAGGCGTTCCTGGCGTCCGATCACGGCCTCCACGGTCGGGAATACCCGACCGCAGGGACATGGCGCCTGCTCGCCGACGAACACGGTATCGCCGGTGCGGTAGCGCGCCAGCGCCATCGCGGGGTTGTTCAGGCTGGTGCCGACGAGTTCGCTGCTGCCGTCGGGCAGCGCCAGCAGTTCGACGCCGCCGTAGTCGGTCAGCACGTGGTAGCGGCCGTGCTCGCAGGTGCCGATGGCGGCGACCCGCTCGGCCTGGCCATACCAGTCGAACACGGCGACGCCGAAGGCGCGTTCGATGGCCGCGCGCACGGCGGGCTCCAGGGTCTCGGACGAGGTCATCACGCCGCGCAGGGCCCGGCCCGCATAGGGGCGGCCGGCCGCGATCAACCAGTTGGCGATGGCGCCGATCGAGGATGGATAGGCCTGGATCACCACCGGATCGTGGCTTTCCAGGGCCGCGACATAGGCGCCGATGGTCGCATCCGACAGGTGGTAGGACGACATGACGAGCATCTTGCCGGCCCGGTCGTGGCGCCAGTGGCGCTCGCCACTGAGCAGGTCGCCGCGGATCCAGGCGCGGCGTTGGCCGGGACGCCAGCCGATCCATCCCAGCTGGCGCTGGATGAACGCCTCTTCGCGGATCACGGCGCCCAGCGACTGCACCAGGCTCAGGGGCGTACCCGAGGTGCCGCTGGTGCGGATCGTGTTGCGCAGCAGGGTGCCGGCGCGGCGCGGCCGCAGGTGGCGCGCCGGGTCCTGGCGCAGCGCGGCCTTGGTCAGCAGGGCCGCGCCGGGCGGGACGGCCTGCGCCGGGTCGGGTCCGGCGCGGCGGCCAGGCCGAGGGCGTGCGCGCGGCGCGCCACGTAGCGCTCGAGGGCGGCGGCCGAGCGCTCGTTGCGCAGCAGGGCCGGCAGCACGAGGCAGCGCGCCGGCAGGCTGCGCACGAGGAGACGCACCAGAGGCCGCGGGTCCATCAATCGCCCTCGCCGGCCAGGATGCGGGCATAGGCCATGGCCACACCGCGGCCCAGCACCGCATAGCTGCGGTGCTCCCGCACCCAGGCCGGGCCGTGCGCGGCGCAGGCGGCGGCCAGCGTCGGCTCGTCCAGCAGCCGGCGCACGGCGTCGGCGAAGGCATCGAGCTCCATCGGCGCGCACAGCCCGGCGCTGCTCCCGGCCAGCACCCGGGCCTGGTCCGGGATGTCGTTGGCCACGCTCGGGATGCCGAGCGCCAGGTATTCGACCAGCTTGGTCGGCGACGAGACGTCGAACAGCGCGCCGCGCGGGATCGGCGACAGGCCGACCTCGGCCCGCACCGCGTAGCCCAGCGCTTCGCGCTGCGGCAGCCAGCCGGTGAGCAGGACCTGGGCCGCAAGGCCGCGGCGCGCGATCTCGGAGCGCATCCAGGCCATCTCGTCCCGCGACGGGGCGTCGCCGGCGATCACCAGCAAGACCTCGGGCACCTCGTTTGCCAGGCGTTCGGCCAGGTCGAGCAGGAAGCTCGACGCGCGCGACTGCGCGACCCGGCCCAGGTAGAGCAGCACCCGGCGTCCGTCGAGGCGCGGGTCGGTGCTGGGCGCGATGCGGTCGCGGTCGAAGGCGGCGAGGTCGACGCCCATCGGCACCGCCGTCATGCGCTCGCGCCTGAAACCCTTGCCGGACAGCCAGTCGGCCATCGCTTCGCTCTGCACGAACACGTGATCGGCGCCCGGCAGCACCAGGCGGTACAGCAGCCAGCGCGAGGCGGCGGCGCGCGCGGCATGCGCCAGCCAGCGCGGCCCCCTGCCGCGGCGCGCGATCGCGTCGCGGCGCGACGCGTAGCCTTCGACGATCGGGAACGACATCCAGTAGATGAACGGTACGCCGAGGATGGCGGCGGCGGCGCGGCCGACCAGGCCGGATGCGATCTTGTCGCGCACCTGGATCGCGTCCAGCCTGGCGCGACGCCGCGCGCGCAGCAGCCCCAGCAAGTCCCAGCACGGCGCCAGCAGGCTGGCCCACGGGCTGTCGGCGCGGCCGACCGCGTGCATGCCGCCCCGCTCCAGTCGACCGGGGAGTCGCCGCCCTGCCCCACCAGCGCGCTGCCGATGCCGTGGCGCGGCAGCTCGGCGCCGAACAGGGACCTCAGGTCGGCGCGGACCGGCGGCAGGGGGTCGCGCACGATATGCAGGATGCGCAATGGCGCGATGGGATCCAGTTGGCGCATGGCGCTCGTATCGATGGTGGAAGCTACGATACTAGACCGCCATCCGCGCCGGATGTTTCAGCTAGCGCAGACTTGTGCGCCGCGGCGATGCGCTAGCGGTCGGTGTCGCGGTCGGCCGGGCCGTATTCGCCCACCTTCTTGGCCGGGGTGCGCAGGATGGACAGGATCACCAGGCCGAACAGCGCGCTGAGGATGGCCGTGGCTTCGCGCCCCATGCCGGCGGCGACGCCGATGGCGGCCGTCATCCACACGCTGGCGGCGGTTGTCAGGCCCTTGATGTCGTTCTGTTCCTTCTGCTTGAGGATGGCCCCGGCGCCCAGGAAGCCGATGCCGGCCGTCACCCCTTGCAGCACGCGCGACAGGTCGGACACCTCCATGCCCGCCTGCAGCGGGATCAGCACGAACAGGGCCGAGCCGACCGAGACCAGCATATGGGTGCGCAGGCCTGCCGACGCGCCCACCGTCTCGCGCTCGTAGCCCAGCATCCCGCCCACCAGCGCCGCCACCAGCAGGCGCACCACGATCACGGTCACGTCCTCGGCATTGCCGAGGTCGGAAAATTCACGCTGGATCGTCAACCAGCTTTCTCTCCACCACACTTGCGTTCCCTCCATGGTTGACCGGCATTCTTGGACGGAATCATGCCATCCATGCAAGATGCGTGTCGCCACGCTCAGCCTTACGCGACGTCCGTATAATCGGCGCTTCGGACTACCCACAAGGAGAAGCGATGGAAACCAACGAGATTTACCGCGGACGCCTGATCGATCATATCCAGCTGGTGGTGCGCGACTTGCCCGCGTCGCGCAAGTTCTATACGGCAGTTTTCGACGTGCTGGGCATTCCGCTGGGCGGCTCGGGCGACGATTACCTGTGGGCCGACGAGCTGTTCATCTCGTCCCCGGACAGCGAAGCGGCCCAGGGCCAGCTGACCGGCCGCCACCACCTGGCCTTCCAGGCGCGCGACCGGGCGATGGTGGATGCCTTCTACCATGCGGCGCTGGCGGCCGGCGGCAAGGACAATGGCGCGCCGGGCGAACGTCCCTACCACCCGGGTTATTACGGCGCCTTCGTGATCGATCCTGACGGCAACAATATCGAAGCCGTGTACCACGGCGAGGCGACCTTCAGCGCGCGCGAGATCAAGGTCACTTTTTAAGCGGACCACCCTGCGCGGCCTTCCTTCCACGCCAGCAGGCGCGGCAGCAAGGCGGCGCTCGCCCGGCTGTCGAGCTTGCGGCAGAAGTGAGCGCCGGACGCTTGGATATGCGCCAGGTCATCCTCATCGAGCACCGTCGGATGGCAGGCGCCGCCCTCCGGCCACTGGATATAGCGAAAATTATTCGGCAGCACCCGGCTGGCGAAGCGCGTATGCATGACCAGGGTCTGGAAAAACAGTTCGTCGGGCGACTGCACGCTGCCGCAAAAGCGCAGCAGGCGCGGATGCGCGTCCGCCAGCGCCAGCACCTCGCGCAGGCAGCCGCGCGTCAGGCTCCACCAGCATGAGCCGCCGTAAGGAGCAGGCTGATCATGTCGCCGCCGTCGCCGTGGATGCCGCCGGCCAGCGCCAGCATGTCGAGCACCTTGCGCCTGCCTTCGACCGGATAGCGGCCTGGCCGGTTCACATGGCCCAGCACCGACACCTGCTGGCTGGCCAGCGTGGTGACCAGCATATTGACCTGGGCCCGCTTGAGGTAGCCACCCTTCTCGAGCTGGCCGGCGATCTTCCTTTCGGCGGCGGCCACCGACAGGCCGCCCACGGCGACCTGGCCCAGCAGCGGGAACGTAATGTGACCGCTCTCGCTGACCCGGGTCTCGATCGACAGGTCCGGGCTGCCATACACCGACAGCTTGACCACGTCGCCCGCGCCCAGCAGGACCTCGGCCGCGCCTGCCGCACCAATCCCCATGCTGATACCCAACATGAAGGCGGCGCCCATCACCCATCTCGTCAAGCGTTGCATCGTCACTCCTCTGGCAACGAAGGTCGTCGCCAAGTGTTGGCGCCTATTGCGCCAGGCGCTTACTCAAGGCCGGCCACGCCGCGGTCGAGCGCGGCCTTGGCAGCGGGATCGCCGCCAGCGTCCGTGGCGGCGCCCGCCTGGCCGTCGTCGGCAAGACCCGCCAGTGACGCCGGCGCCGCGGCCGCGGCTGGCAGGGCTCCAGGCGCGGTGGCATCGGGCGCCAGGTCCTTGTTCATGTATTCGATCTTGGCGCTGCCGCGCAGGCGCTGGATTTCGGCCTGGGCCAGCTCCGTGTTCTTGCGCTTGGCAAGGTATTGCGCGATCTGCGGCGCGGCGATGTCCAGCGCCACCGGCGCCTCGCGCACCTCGTCGACCGCGACCAGCATCGCGCGCTGCCCTTCCTGCACCAGGAATAGCTGGCCCTTGGGCATCGACAGCAGCTTCGATGCCAGCTCGGGCTTGAGGTCGGCCGTGCTGCGCGTGACCTGGGCGCGGCCGTGAACGACCTGGCGGGCGTCGAGGAAGGCCGCTACCTCGTCGAGCGACTTCGCGCGGTCGGCGGCGGTGCGCAGCTCGGGGGTCACGTTTGAAACCGGTAATACGAGCTGGCTCATCGTCAACTGGCGGCGCTTGGCGAAGAACTGCGGGTGCTTGTTGAAATAGTCTTCGATCTCGGACTGGCTCGGGCGGCCGGTATCGCCCACGCGCTTTTGCATATAGGCCTGGGCGATGATGAGGGAGCGCGCGCGTTCGATCGCCTGCATCACCTTGGGGTCGCGGTCGAGCTTTTCCTTGGCCGCTTCGCTCTCGAGCAGTTCACGGTCAATCAAGGCTTGCAGCAATTGCTTGCTTGCCACTTGCTGCTGGGCCGCCGGCACCCCGGCGCGCTGCATTTCTTCGTTCAGCTGCAAGACCGTGATCTCTTCGCCGTTCACGCTTGCAAGCGCCTGGCCGGGCTTGGCATCCGCCGCCGGCTGGTCGCGCTGGCAGCCGGCCAGCGTCATGCCGGCCAAGGCCAGGACCAGCGCCGGGACCAGTGCAGGGACCATGCCCGTGCGCGCCGCCTCTCGCCCGAGAATAAACGAAAGGATGGTCGATCGGGCGTCGTGGTGCGGGTTGTTCATGCTGTACTCCAACGTGAGTGGACGCCGCTTGCCGGGATCATGCATGGGCGGTCCGGGTCGAAACCTGCCATTCTGGACCCCTTGCGCCGTCCTCTCTGTTCAGCATTTCACATCGTGCGTCGAGATAGGCGGCGTAGGCGCGCTGCAAGCCCTTGGCCAGCGGCGTGCTGGCGCGCCAGCCCAGCGCCGCCAGCCGGGAAACGTCGAGCAGCTTGCGCGGCGTGCCATCGGGCTTGCTCGCATCGAAGACGATCCTGCCGCGGTAGCCCACGGTCTGCCCCACCAGGTGCGCCAGGTCGGCGATGCTGACGTCTTGCCCGGTGCCGATATTGATGTGCGAATGCATGGGATCGGTGCTGGCTGCGTACACCGCGGGCGCCAGGTCCATCACGCGGACGCTGGCGGCCGCCATGTCGTCGACGTAGAGGAATTCGCGCATCGGCTTGCCGCTGCCCCAGATCACGACCTCGGGCGCGGCACCGCTCTTGGCCTCGTAGAAGCGGCGCAGCAGGGCCGGGATCACGTGGCTGTTCTCGGGGTGGTAATTGTCGCCGGGGCGTACAGATTGTTCGGCATCACGCTGCGGTAGTCAGTGCCGTATTGGCGGTTATAGCTCTCGCACAGCTTGATGCCGGCGATCTTGGCCATGGCATAGGGCTCGTTGGTCGGCTCGAGCATGCCGTTCATGAGGTACTCTTCGCGGATTGGCTGGGCGCGGCGCAGGAAGCGTCCCAGGCGCGTGACGCGGCCGTCGCCGGCCCGGGCCTGGACGATGGTGTGCCCGTCGTCCAGCACCGTCATCGAGCGGAATTTATAGATATAGATTTCTTCGCCATACAGGCCGTAGCGGCGCTGCCTGAACAGCACCGGGCCGGGCGAGCCGAGCTTCACGGCAATGGCGACCAGCAGCATCAGCGGCCCCAGCACTATCAGGGCGGACGCGCTTACCGCGATGTCCGTGCCGCGCTTGATCACGCTATTGAAGCCCATGAACGGCGTCTCGCTGATGGCGATGACCGGCATCCCGCCCACGGTATCGAAACGCGCCTGCATCAGGTCGAACACATAAACATCCGGCAAGAAATAGACCGAGGCGGTGGTGTCCTTCAGTTCGTCGACCAGGCGCCGGATGCGTGGCTGGGCCGAGACCGGCTGGCTGATGAAAATCATCTTGATATTGTGCCGGCGCACATACGCCGCGACTTCAGTCATCGTGCCGAGCATCGGGTATGCCAGGCCGGCCGGCTGGCGTCCGTCGGCGCGGTCGTCGAAGAAACCCCGCACCTGCATGAACAGGTTCGGATGGCGCTCGCACACGCCGGCGAACTTGATGCCGGCATCGTTGGCGCCGACCACGACGATCGAGCGCAGCTCGCAGCCGTGCCGGCGGCTGTGCTTGCCGCTACCGGTGGCGAGTCGCACCGCGATATGGCTGGCCAGGATCGTCAGCGGCGTGGCGATCGCCCAGGCCAGCAGTACCCGGTCATCGTAGTAATGGATCATGCCGCTGGCCGTGCCCAGGAAGTACAGCACCGCGAGCGTCAGGCACCAGCCGAACACCGTATCGCGGGCATAGGCCAGCATGCGGCCGCTGCGCCAGGTGCGGTAGGGATCGATATGCTGGTAGACGGCCGATGCGATGAAGAAGGCGAGGATCATGAGCACCAGGCAATAGCCAGAGAACGGTTCGCCGAAGGCCAGGGTTGCCAGGTACAGGCTGCCCATCACGATCAGCGGATCGAGCACGCGCTGGAAGAACGAGATGATGGGGATGTCGTTGACCGTCATGCGCCGGACGAGCCTCGGTCAGAACAGCAGATTGGCGCTCAGCTGCACCATATTGGCGTCGAACTTGCCGGTGCCGAGTACCGGCGAGCCGGCGCGTGCCTGGTAGGCATAGCCGGCCACCACCTGCACCCTGGACCGGACCTGCCACAGCGCGCGCAGGCTGGCGCTGCGGATCGCGTCGGTCAGGTCGTCCGAGCCGGCGAACACGGTGCGCGCCGTGTAGTCGCGCTTCTCGTAGGCGGCGCTGGCATCGACCCTGATCTTGTCGGAAGCGAGCCAGGTGGCTTGCAGGCTGGCGCCCTTGTTGAGGGTATAGCTGACGCTCGGGCTTTCGATCGGCGCGAACTCGCGCCACAGGGCTGCGCTGTAGCTGATCTTGCCCGCCGGCTTGACGATGGCCGTGATACGGCCATTGATGCCGCTGGTGCTGCCCTCGCCATACGAGGGCTGCTCGCGCCGCGCATAGCCGGCCAGCGCCTGTACCGTGGTGGTTCCGCTGGCCAGCCAGTCGATTCGCGCCTTGAGTTCGTGTTGCGTGAAATCGTCGGTGAGCACGCCGCTGGCGGAGGGGCGCCGGTAGGGATACGTGCCCTTGATGCGACGCGCGACGAGGCCGACCGAACTGCCGCTCCTGGGCCGGTACAGGAGTTCGGCCTCGACTGCCTTTTCGGTGCGGTTGTTGTAGCGCTGGGCCAGCAACTCGTACGTGTATTTGTCGCGCGCCGCACCGACCCGCAGCTTCCAGCTCGGATGCATCTTCCAGCTGGCATCGACTACCTGGCGGCGCTGCTGGCGCAGGTTCCGTTCGTCGCTGTCGAAGTCGGTGTACGGCGCCAGCGTCTCGATGTACAGCGTTTCGGCGCGGCCCTCGAACCTGCTGCCGACTTCCCACAGCCAGCTCGCCTGCAGGTCGCGGCCATCGTAGTCGAGCTGGTCGAAGTGGTCGAACGCGACCTTCGACAGCCTGGCCGTGGCCGCGAGGCGCTGGCGGCCGATCGTCTCGTTGACGACCACGCCGGCCTCGAGCGTGCGATAGGTATCGCTGCGCCGGCCTTCGAACGGCGGCTCGTCGTCGGCCACCCGCAACAGATTGTCGTCATGGGTCCAGCCGATGGCGCCGAGCAGGCGCACGCCCTCTTGCTGCGCGTCTTTCTGTGCGGCCAGTGCCGGGAACGAACACAACAGGGTCGCCAGCGCAAGCAGGGTGCTATGCCGATGCGATGCAGGGTGGTAAGGCATGTTCTAAGTGATCCCGGTGACACTGCGCCGAAGGAATTACCAGAACTGCCAGCCTCCGGTATGCACCACCCAGATTCCCAGCAATCCATTCGTGATAGCGTGGGCCAGTATGGGCGACCACAGCTTGCGGTGCCGCATATACAGCAAGCCGTAGGCCACGCCTGCCGCAATGCCGGCCAGCCAAAGCGTGTGTTCGAACCCGAACAACACGCATGGAATCACGAAAGCCTTGAAGCCGATGCGAGCCGGATCAACCGACATGAAATCGGACCGTTCGACCCAGCGCATCAAGAACGAGCGCCAGAACAATTCTTCCATCACGGGCACGATCAGCGCAGCGCCGGCGATGCGGATCGCCACCAGCAGCCAGTCGATCTCGCCGTTCGTGCGCGGATCGTAGCCAGGCGAGCTGCCGATCGTCATCCAGGGCGCGACCAGGTTGACCCACAGGACCAGCACCACGATACCGGCGACGATGGCGACGAGCACCTGCCGCAGCGACAGCGAGAACCGGTGCAATTCCTCGTAATCGCGCCAGAAGGCGGCCAGCAGCGCCAGCACGGCGCCGACCTGGACCGGATACAGCCAGCGCAGCTCGGCGCGGCCGATACCTGCCCGCTCGAGCAGGTCGCCGACGATGATGAAGAATATATAGGCGCCGAACGGCAGGATCCGCGCCCAGGCGGCGCGGCTGAGGAAGGGTTCGACAGCCGCAGCCGGCGGAGAACGATGTGGATCCCGGTATTCGCTCATCGATATGCCTCTCCGGCGCGGCTGCGTCGTAACAGCTTTATTCGCCCCGGGCCCGCGCCTCGATGCGCTCCCAGCGGTCCAGCGCGTCGAGCAGCAGGTCCTCGATCTCGGCAAAGCGCGCATTGATGCGCTTGGCGTCGGCCGGATTCGTCTTGTAGAAGTCCGGCGCGTTCAGTTGCTGGGTGATGGCCGATTGCTCGTCCTCGAGGGTGGCGATCAGTTGCGGCAGTTCTTCCAGCTCGCGCTGTTCCTTGTAGCTCAGCTTGACCTTCTTGGCCGCTGCCGGGCTTGCAGGCGCCGCCTCTTCGGTCTTGGCCGGGCTCGCCTTCGCCGCGACCGGCGCCTGGACCACCGGGGCCGCGGCCCTGACGCGCTCCCAGTCAGTATAACCGCCCACATACTCGCGCCACTTGCCGCCGCCTTCGGCCACGATGACCTGGGTCACGACATTGTCCAGGAAGGTACGGTCGTGGCTGACGAGGAAGACGGTGCCGGTGTATTCCTCGAGCAGTTCTTCCAGCAGCTCGAGGGTATCGATGTCGAGGTCGTTGGTCGGTTCGTCCAGCACCAGGCAGTTGGCCGGCTTGGCGAACAGGCGCGCCAGCAGCAGGCGGTTGCGTTCGCCGCCAGAGAGCGACTTGACCGGCGAACGCGCCCGCTCCGGCGAGAACAGGAAGTCGTTCAGGTAAGTCATGACGTGCTTGCGCTGGCCATTGATCTCGACCCAGTCGCTGCCCGGCGCGATGGTGTCGGCCAGGCTCGCCTCTTCGTTGAGCTGGGTGCGCATCTGGTCGAAATATGCCACGTTCAGCTTGGTGCCGAGACGCACGGCGCCGCTGTCGGCGGTTTCCTCGCCCAGGATGATCTTGAGCAGGGTGGTCTTGCCGGCGCCGTTCGGGCCGATCAGGCCGACCTTGTCGCCGCGCATGATGGTGCCGGTGAAATGCTCGACGATGACCTTGTCGCCGTAGCGCTTCGACACGCCTTCGAGGTCAGCCACGATCTTGCCGGAGCGCTCGCCGGTGGCGACGTCGAGCTTGATCTGGCCCTGCTGGTCGCGGCGCGCGGCGCGCTGCAGGCGCAGCGCTTCCAGGCGGCGCACGCGGCCTTCGTCGCGGGTACGGCGCGCCTGCACGCCCTTGCGGATCCACACTTCTTCTTGCGCCAAAAATTTATCGAACTTGGCGTTCTCGACTTCTTCATTGGCCAGCAGTTCGCGCTTGCGCTCCTGGTAGGTCGTGAAATTGCCAGGGAACGACAGCAGGATGCCGCGGTCGAGTTCGATGATGCGGGTGGAGACATTGTCCAGGAAGCTGCGATCGTGGGTGATGAACAGGATCGAGCCGCGGAAGTCGCGCAGCAAGCTCTCCAGCCACTTGATCGAAGTAAAGTCCAGGTGGTTGGTCGGTTCGTCGAGCAGCAGCACGTCGGGCGCCGACACCAGGGCCACGGCCAGCGCCACGCGCTTCTGCATGCCGCCGGACAAGGTGCCCATCTTCGCATCGCCCGCCAGGTTCAGGCGGCCCAGCGTGGTCTCGACCTTGTTCGCCAGGTTCCAGCCATCGGTGGCGTCGAGTTTGGTCTGCAGCACGTGCATGCGCTCCATCAGGGCGTCGTCGTCGCCCTGGCCGAACTTGCCGGTGAGCTCTTCATATTCCGTCAGCATCGCCTGCTGGTCGCCCATGCCCAGTGCGACCACCTCGAACACCGACATCTCCGGGTCGAATACCGGTTCCTGCTCCACGTAGGCGATGCTCAGGCCCTGCTGCATGACGAGCAGGCCGTCGTCGAGTTTCGAGCGGCCCGAGATAATCTTCAGGAGCGAGGATTTGCCGGTGCCGTTACGGCCGATGAGGCCGACGCGCTCGCCGGTTTCCAGCGAAAAATCGGCGTGGTCGAGCAGCGGGACGTGGCCGAAGGCCAGTTGCGCGGAAGTGAGGGAGATGACTGCCATATTCGGTGTGCGGCCCGGTGCGGGAACTGGTCGCCGGCGCGGGCAAAAGCGTGAGTTGATTGAGTAAGGCGCACATTGTACCGACTGCACGGGCCGGCGGCGTCAATTCTCGGATATTCAGGGGGAGCGCAACAGCTGCAGGAAGGGGAAATGGTATCGCCAGCAGGAATCGAACCTGCATCTAACCCTTAGGAGGGGCTTGTACTATCCATTGTACGATGGCGACACTCCGGGCGAATTGTACCAGCCGCAGGCGCCTTGTGTCAGTGCCAAGGTGCAAATGTCAGCTTGTCGCACCCGACTCCTTAATGTCGATCACCGCAACATCGACGACCCGTGCTGGCCGATTGATATTTATCCAATAGCCTGGATACAACTCTGCCACGATCCTTCCACTACCACCAGGAGGATCCCATGCGCAGGCAGACCTGTCTCGGTTTGATGTTGCCGCTCACGGCGCTGGCCGCGCCCTACTCTCCAACCATGGATGGCAACCGCTTCATCGAGATGATGAGCCACCCGTCGCCTTCCGGCCAGGCCTACCTGGACCGCGAGAAAGCCTACAGCTACCTCGACGGCCTGCGCGACGGCGCCGAGGGTCGGGTCTGGTGCGACGTGAGCCAGCTCAAGACGCCGGACCTGGCATACGAGATGGCCAGCAAGCTCGCACAGCTTCCGGCCACCGAGCGCAAGAAAAACGCTTCGCAGCTATTGCTGGAGCAACTGGGTCGCACCTACCCTTGCCGCAACGGCGGCAAGCGATGAAACCGCTTTTCGCCGTGCTGAACCAGCATTATCCCAGGCACGAGAGCAAGGAAAACCTGTACCGCCGGATAGGCTGGGCCGACGTCATCCAGCATCCCGGCTTCAACGATACCTGCGCCATCCGGATGAGCGTCGGACTCGCAGGCGCCGGCGTGCCCGTGCGCGGCGCGATGAAGGCGAAATTGGGCGACCTCAAGAACAAGCGTATCGAACCGCGCCAGGCAAATCTTTCGCGCATGCTCAGGGGGCTATGGGGCGAGCCCGACATCTATGCCAGCGAGCAGGATGCGCGCGACGGCATTGCCAACCGCAGCGGCGTGATTTCCTTCTTTCGCATCGGCGGCGGCCCGGGCGGCCACATCGACTTGATCTCACCCGGCCCGTATGGATTCCCGCAATGCGCCCGCAGCTGCTTCTTCGCATCCGAGGAAATCTGGTTCTGGCCGCTGCAATGACCCTGGCGGCGTCAGGACGCGCCGCCATCCTCCACCCGCAGCGTGTGCTTCATGGTCGACAACAAAGCGACCATGCCCGCCTTGTCCTCGCCGGGTATATCCGCCAGCATCTCCTTTGCAAGCGCGTCTTGCGAGGCTCCGCCGTCTTGGCAACACTTGCCTCCTCTCCGTAGCACAATGGATAGTGCACATGCCTGCTATCAAAAACGTGAACAAATGTGCTCAGCGTTTTCTTCCTGCCCCGAACCGTCCTATTGACCGTGCTCGTATCTGACAGGCGTGACTTTCCCGCCTACCATCGGCAAAACGCCGGAAGTAGTGCCTGACGTTGCCGTCAGACTCGCCACGGGTAGCGCAGCATGCGTCGCGAGGACGCTGGTTGCGAGCCGTCTTTCATATGTAAGTTGGCAAGGAGCTGATTCGACGACCGCATTCTTACACTCTCGTTCTTCCGCTTGGTTTTCGCGGAATGGAAGAGCAATTCAATAGCACTGCGTCTTACCTGCTTACGTAGTTTCAGACACCGAGACCCCGACCAGAGTTCCGCTCCTAAGCGTGGGATACTGGTTCGATTCCAGTCGGGGGGACCACCCTCTTCAGCACGTCACGCCGATTCTGCCAGCAGGCGCGGAACTGCGCCGATTTTCCGATGTCATAATCACGTAGTCAGCCATCAGGCTCGCACCCTGCGTCTTCACGACGCGATCTGCGCTACCCGTGGCGAGTCCAGCGGCAACGCTGGGCACTGCCGCCGTTCTGTTATCGGCGGGAGGCGGGAAAGTCACGCCTGTCAGATACGAGCACGGTCAGCAAGACGACTCGGGGCAGGAAGAAAGCATATGCGCAGGCATGTGCTCTCGATAGCAGGACCCCGTACTATCCATTCGGCCTTAACGCCGCCATGGTTGTACGCTCGGTGAAAATGTTCGACCTTCTGCGCGGGCAACGCTGTGACGTCGCCCGCGCCTTTCACGTCGCATCATCGACCCGCAGCTTGCGCTTCATGGTCGACAACAACGCCACCATGCCCGCCTTGTCCTCTCCAGGTATATCCGCCAGCATCTCCTCGATCCAGCGCTCGTGCACCGCCGCCATCTCGGCAAACGCCACCCTGCCCGCCTCGGTCAGCTTGACCGCCGACGCCCGCCGGTCGCGCGCATCCTGCACCCGCACGACCAGTTCCTCGCGCTCGAGCTGGTCGGTGATCCCGGTGATATTCCCCCCGGTCACCATCATGCGCTTCGACAGCTCGCCCATGCGCAAACCTTCCGGATGCCGCTCCAGTTGCGCCATCAGGTCGAAGCGCGGCAGGGTAATGCCGAAGGTGGTGCGCAGGCGGCTGCGGATCTCGTTCTCGATGCGCGTCGTGCACGACAGCATGCGCAGCCACAGCCGCAGCGACTGGTGGTGTTCGTCCGTCAGGCGGCTTTCCAGGTCCAGGTCGGCCGCGTCGTCGTCGCCGGCCCGTGTGCGCCTGTCGTCATCCATATGCCCCTCAAACCGCTTTCGTGCGTAATTTAAACCGTTGCAGTTTACCGGTTTCGGTCCGCGGCAGCTGTTCCGTAAACAGAATCGCGCGCGGGTATTTATACGGCGCGATCTGGCGCTTCACGAACTCCTGCAACTGGTGCGCCAGGTCGTCGGTCCCGACATGGCCCGCGCGCAGCACCACGTGCGCCTCGACCACCTGCCCACGCACCGGGTCGGCCCGCCCCACCACCCCGCATTCGGCCACCGCCGGATGGTGCAGCAGCGCTTCTTCGACTTCGGCGCCGGCGATGTTGTAGCCGGACGAGATGATCATGTCGTCCAGCCGCGAGCGGTAATAGAAATAGCCGTCTTCGTCCATCTCGTAGGCGTCGCCGGTCAGGTTCCAGCCATCCTGCACATAGTCGCGCTGGCGCTCGTCGGCCAGGTAGCGGCAGCCGGTCGGGCCCTTCACGGCCAGCCGCCCGATCACGCCCGGTCCCAGGCGCCGGCCCAGGCCATCGACGATGCAGGCCTGGTAGCCCGGCACCGGCTTGCCGGTGGCTCCGGGACGGATGTCGTCGCCCGCGCTCGAGATGAAGATGTGCAGCAGTTCGGTCGCGCCGATCCCGTCGATCATGGCCAGCCCGGTCGCCGCCTGCCAGGCTTCGCGCGTCGCCACCGGCAAGGCCTCGCCGGCCGACACGCTGGCGCGCAGGCTCGACAGGTCGGCCTGGCCGGCCTGCGCCGCCATCTGCCGGTAGAAGGTCGGCGCCGTGAAGCACACGGTGGCGCGGTGTTCGGCGATCGCGGCGAGCAGCGTGTCGGGCGTGAGCTTCTCGATCAGCACCCCGCAAGCGCCCACCCGCAGCGGAAACAGCAGCAGGCCGCCCAGCCCGAACGTAAACGCCAGCGGCGGCGTGCCAATGAACACGTCATCCGCCCGCGAACGCAGGATCGAGCGCGGGAAGCAGTCGCAGATCGCCAGCAGGTCGCGGTGGAAGTGCATGGTCCCTTTCGGGATGCCCGTGGTGCCGGACGTGAAGCCGATCAGGCAGACGTCGTCCAGCGCCGTGTCGGCGGCGGCGAACGGCGCGTCGTGGCGCGCCATGCGCGGCTCCAGCGCGTTCGGCAGGTTCGACACATTTGGCGCAGGGTCGTCGAACACCAGCACCGGCACGCTCAAGCCGAGCGTCTCGATCTCGCCAACCAGGGCGCCGGCGCACAGCACAGCGTTGACCTGCGCCTTGTCGGCGATGGCGCCGAGTTCGCGTGCGCGCAGCAGCGGCATGGTGGGCACCGCGATGTAGCCGGCCTTGATCACGCCCAGGATGCAGGCCGCCATCGTCAAGCAGTTGGCGCCGCGCACCAGCACCCGGTTGCCGGTGACCAGGCCCAGGTCGTGGCGCAGCACGTGGGCGATGCGGTCGACCCGCGCCAGCAGTTCGGCATAGGTCAGCCGCTCGCGCGCGCCGATCAGCGCCGTGCGTCCACCCCAGCCGCGCGCGACGGCGCCGTCGAGCAGTTCGGCGACGCAGTTCAGACGTGGCGGGTAATGCAGTTCGGGCAGGTCGAACAGGAATTGCGGCCAGGCGTGCGCCGGCGGCAGGTTGGCGCGGGCGAAGCCGTCGGCGTGGCCGGATGGCGACAGCGGAGCGAAGGTGGCGTCGTTCATGAATGGTCCCGAGCGTTGATCAAGGCGTGGACAAGCGGGTGAAACGAGGCGACGACCCGATGATTCCTCAAGCGGCGATCCAGGGATACTTTAAATCTAAAGCAACCCAGCGGCAAGCGGATTCGCGGCCTCTCCTTGCGCTCAGCCGCATGCCGCGCGTTCGGCCTGGCGCGCGACCGCCGCGCTGGCGACGCCCAGTGCCGCCAGCACCTGGTCGGGCTCCGGACTGCGCGCCTCGGCCACGCGCGCCAGCGCCGTGGCGGCGGCGTACAGGCCGAGCGTCTTGCAGCCTTCGCGCAGGCGGTTCAGGCGCGCCTGCGCGCCTTCGTCGTTCGCCGGCGGCTCGCGCATCGCCACCTGCAGCTGGCGCGCCAGGCCGTCCAGGTAGAGCCGCAGGCGCGCATGGTCGATGCCGAGCCGGCGCGCCACTTCGTGCGGGGCCTCGTCCGGCGTCTCCTCGGCCGCGGGAGCAGCCGGGAACAGGCGCTCGAACTGGGCGCGCACGTCGTCCTGGCGGAACGGCTTGACGATGTAGCCGCTGGCGCCCAGCGCCGCCGCCTCGCCCTGGGTGACGGCGTCGGAGGCGGCCGAGACCAGCACGAAGGGCAGCGTCGCCATGCGCGCGTCGGCGCGCACCCGCTGCAGCAGCTCCAGGCCGGACAGGTGCGGCATGCGCAGGTCGCAGAATACGATGCCGGGCCGCAGGCCGGCTTCCAGCTGGCGCCAGGCGTCGGCGCCGTCCTCCGCTTCCAGGATCGCATGGCTGCCGCAGCTGTCGACCAGATGCATCAGCATCATGCGCGCCACGATGTCGTCGTCCACTACCAGCACCTTCATCAACTCTCCGCCAGATCGTTCAAACCTGCATTATATAAGCAGCCGTTACAGCATCAGTGTGACTGGAAGGCGTCCAGCAGCGCATGCAGGCGCGGCAGGCCGTCATGCAGGCGCGCATGGTCGCCGTCGTCGGCCGCCGCTTCCAGCTCGCCGCACAGGGCCGCGAGTTCCGGTTCGGCCAGGTGGCCGGCGCTGCCGCGCAGGCCGTGCAGGATGCGGCCGGCCGCATCCAGGTCGTTTGACGCGACCGCGGCCGCCAGCTCGCGGCGCCGGCGCGGCAGGTCGGCGCCGAAGGCGGCGCGCAGGCGCGCGGCCAGCGGTTCGCCGTTGGCCGCTGGGGCCGGGGTCGGCGCTGCCGGCGGCTCGGACTCGTCGAAGGTCACCTCGAACATCGCGTCTAGCGCCGCCATGGCCTGGGCGCGGCTGTCGGCGGCGCGCTGGTCGGCCGACTCCGGCGCCGGCATGGGCTCGAGCGCCAGGCCGCGCTGCAGCTGGCGCTCGATCGCGCGCGCCAGTTGCATGTGCAGCGTCGCCTCGTCGATCGGCTTGGTCAGGAAGGCATCCATGCCGCAGGCCAGGTAGCGCGAACGGTCCTCGTCGCTGGCGTTCGCGGTCAGCGCCACGATCATCACGTGCTGGTCGAGTACCGGCGTGTCCAGCGAGCCGCCGGCGCGGATCAGGCGGGTGGCGCTGGCGCCGTCCATCTCGGGCATGCGGCCATCCATCAGCACCAGGTCGTAGCGCTTGCGGGCGCAGGCGGCGACCGCTTCCACGCCGTTGTCGACGATGTCGATCTCGTGCCCCATCTCCTCGACCATCAGGCGCGCGATGATCTGGTTGGTCGGGAAGTCCTCGGCGCACAACACCCTGAGGCGGTGGCTGTGCGGCGCGCGCGGCGCCTGCTCGGCGTGGGCCGGCTCAACGCCGTCCGGCAGCGGCAGCAGCACGCTGAACACGCTGCCCTTGCTTTCCTCGCTGTTGACGCCGATCGTGCCGCCCATCAGCTCCACCAGCTGGCGGCAGATCGCCAGTCCCAGGCCGGTGCCGCCGTAGCGGCGCGTGGTGGTGCTGTCGGCCTGCTCGAACTTCTGGAACAGGCGCGGCAGCGCCGCGGCCGGGATGCCGATGCCGGTGTCGCGCACCGTGAAGCGGATCATGTGCATGCCTGGCGGCCGGTCCTGGTCGTCAGGCCGGCATTCCACCTGCACCGTCACGCTGCCCGATTTGGTGAACTTGAAGGCATTGCCGATCAGGTTGACCAGCACCTGGCGCACGCGGGTCGGGTCGCCCACCAGGTAGCGCGGCACGTCGTCGGCCACGTCCACCCTGAACTCCAGGCTGTGGCCGGCCGCCTGCTGCTGGAACAGGCTGGCCACGTTGCGCATATTGGCGTGCAGGTCGAAGTCGATCCGCTCGACGGTCAGCTTGCCGGCCTCGATCTTCGAGAAGTCGAGCAGGTCGTTGATGATCGCCAGCAGCGCCTCGGCATTGGCCTGGCCGCGCAGGATCTGTTCGCGCGTATTGTCCTTGAGCGCCAGGTCGCGCAGCGCGAAGCCGAGCATGCCGATCACGCCGGCCAGCGGGGTGCGCATCTCGTGGCTCATATTGGCCAGGAATTCCGATTTCTGGCGCGTCGCGTCCTCGGCGCGCTCCTTCGCCTGGCGCAGGAATTCCTCGTTCTCCTGCAGCGCGCGGTAGGCGCGCGCCAGCTCGTTGCTCTGGTGGCGTCCGCGCCGCTCCTGCTCGCGCAATTCCTGGGTCTGGAGTTCGAGCATGCGGTTCTGCTGCTCCACCTGCTCGGTGCGCGCACTGACCTGGCGCTCCAGCCGCTCTTTCTGGCGCCGCAGGCCGGCAAAGCGCATGCGCAGGCCGACATAAACCGCGCCGCAGGCCGCCAGGATCATGCCGATCCTGGCCCAGGGCGTGCCCCACGGCGGCGGCTCGATGGTCAGCGCCAGCGCCGCCACGTCCTCGCTCCAAACCTCGTCCTTGTTGGCGGCGCGCACCCGGAACACGTAGGTGCCGGGATCGAGGTTGGTATAGGTGGCGAAGCGCTGCTCGGCGCCGGCATTCACCCAGCCCTGGTCGAAGCCGTCCAGGCGGTAGGCGAACTTGTTGCGCTCGGGCGCGGCAAAGTGCAGCGCCGCGAATTCGAGCGTGATCACGGCGGCGTCGGCCGGCAGGGTCACGGCGCTGGCGTTCTCGATCGGTCCCGGCAGCAGGCCGGGGAACACCTGGTCCAGCGGCCGGTTATAGACCTGCAGCCCGGTGATCACGGGACGCGGCGCGATGCGGTTGTCGCGGATCGCGCGCGGATCGAAGGCGGTGATGCCGTTGAAGCCGCCGAAGTACAGGGTGCCGTCGCTCGTCCTGAGGACCGCGGCGTCGAAGAAGGCGCCCTCGGTGATGCCGTCGGCCGCCGTGTAGCTGCGCCACCTGCCGCTGGCCGGGTCGAAGCTCGAGATGCCGCTCGCGGTGCTGGCCCAGATGCGGCCATCCTGGTCTTCCACGATCGCCGCCACCGCATCGTCCACCAGGCCGTCGCGCGTGGTGTAGCGGGTGAAGGCCAGCGCGCCGTCGGGGCCGGTCACCATGCGATTCAGGCCAACGGCGGTGCCGATCCAGATGTCGCCGCGGCTGTCTTCCATCAGGTGGTGTACCTCGTCGTGGCTGATGCTGTTGGGGTCATAGGGATCGTGGCGGAAGTGGCGGAAGCGGCCGCTGGCGCGGTCCAGCAGGTCGAGGCCGGCGAAGGTGCCGACCCAGAAGCGGCCGTGGCGGTCTTCCAGCATCGGCCGCGCGATGTCGTCCGACAGGCTGGTGAACCTGGCCGGGTCGTGGCGGTAGCTGATCACGTCATGCGTTCGCGGGTCGAGCCGGTGCATGCCGCCGCGGGTCGTGATCCAGATGCCGCCTTCGCGGTCGACCAGCATCGCGCGCACATTGTTGGCGTCGGCGTCGCCCGGCAGCGTCATGCGCCGGAAGCGGCGCGCCTGCGGATCGAAAGAAGTGATGCCGGAGCGGCTGCCGATCCACAGCAGGCCGGCATGGTCGCGCACGATGGCGGCCGCCGGCACGTCGACCAGGCTGTTGGGGTCGTCCTTCCGGTGGCGGAATACCTCGGCCTTGCCGCTCGAGGGATCGTAAAGGTGCAAGGCGGTGGCCGAGCCCACCCATAGCCGCTCGCCGTCCTGCAGCAGCGCGCGCACCTTGTTGTCGGCCAGCGAGTCGCTCGCGCCGGGCCGCGCGTTCAGGCGCGCGAAGCCGCCGCTGCCCAGGTCCACGCGCGACACCCCGCCATACCAGGTGCCGGCCCAGAAGGTGCCGACCCGGTCGCGGTACAGGGCCGAGACGTAGTTGTCCACCAGGCTGTGGCGGTCGGTGACGACATTGCGGAAGGCGTCGAAGCGCTCGCGGTCGGCGCGCCAGCGCAGCAGCCCGTCCTCGTGCTTGCCGGCCCACACCGTGCCGTCGGCATCCTGGTACAGGGTGGTGATCCAGGCCGCGCCGATGCCCTCCCCCGGCCCGAAGCCGCGCACGCTGCCCGCATCCAGCCCGCGCAGCGCGCGCCGTTCCAGCCCGCCAAAACGGCCGATCCACAGGCGCTGCTCGCTGTCGACCAGCAGCGCATGCACCGGCCGCGCGCGCGAATCCAGGTGCGTCGGATGGTGTTCGACGGTCTTGCGGTCCGGGGCCAGGCTGTCGAGTCCGGCCGCGGTCCCGATCCACAGCCGGCCGTCGGCGTCCAGCGCCAGCGCCTGGATGCCGTCGTCGCGCAGGGTCCGCACGTCATTCGGCACGTGGTGCCAGACCGTGAACCTGCCGGTCTCGGTATCGAAGTGCTGCAGGCCGTCGGCGGTGCCGATCCACAGGCCATCGCCGCCGTCGCCGACCATGGCCCGGATCTGGCGGTTGCCGGTGCCGCGCCGCGCCGGCTCGTGCGGGACGTACAGGGTGAAGCTGCGGGTGGCGGGGTCGTAGCGATTCAGGCCGCCGTCGGTGCCCAGCCACATGCGGCCATGCCGGTCCAGGTGCAGCACCCGCACCCAGTTGCTGGCCAGGCTGCGCGGATTGCCGATCTCGCTGCGGTAGTTCACGAAACGGTAGCCGTCATAGCGCGCCAGGCCGGACTGGGTGCCGAACCACATGAAGCCGTCGCGGTCCTGGACCATCGCCAGGATCGATTCCTGCGGCAGGCCCTGTTGCACCGACAGGTGCTCGAAGCGCAGGGTCGGCTCGGGCGCGGCCGCGTGCAGGGGCAACGCCTGCGGCAGCGCCAGGACCAGCACCAGCAGCGACAGGAAGAGGCGCAGCATGTTCATGGGGCGAAGAATTCCAGCACGTCGGCGCGCCGCGCCAGGGTGTCGTGTTCGCCCAACCGGATCAGTTCGCGCGTATAGCTGGCCTCGAACAGCAGGTAGGACGCCAGCGCCGCGCCGCGCGTCTCGAGCGCGCCCAGCGCCCCGAGCAGCGTGCGCACCGGCGCCGGCAGGCTGGCCGTGTGGCGGGCGGCGATGTCGTCCAGCGGCTCGGAGGGGGCGATGGTGAGCAGGTCCACCTGGCGTAGCGGCATGGTGGCGCGCACCTCGAGGGGAATGCGCGCCAGCGTATGGTTCACCCGCTGCAGGCGCTCGACGTCGGCCGCCAGGCTGTCGAGGAAGATCGAGGACAGCGCATGGCCGGCCACCTGCGCCAGGCTCGGATAACCTGCCTGGGCCGGCTCGAGCGAAGCCGGCTCGCCCATGCGGCCGGCGCCGACCACCAGCACCCGGGTGGCGCCCAGGTGGATGGCGGGCGCGATCGGCGCCGCCTGGCGCATCGAGCCGTCGCCGCAGAATTCGCGATGGCCGGCCAGGTACAGCGGCACGGCCGGGAACACGAAGGGGATGGCGCTCGAGGCCAGCAGGTGCTCGACCCCGATCTGGGTGGGCAGCGCCATGCGCTGGTGGCGCACCCAGGGTTCGACGCGGGCCGCGCTCTGGTAGAAGGTCAGGTGGTGGCCGCTGCTGTACGAGGACGCGGTGATGGCCAGCGCGTGCAGGCGGCCGCTCTCCAGGTTGGCGTCCAGGCGCGGCAGGTCGAGCGCGCGGTGCAGCAGGCCGGCCAGCGGCGTGTTGTCGAGCAGCGAACGGGGCGGCGCGGCATGCCATTTGCGCAGCAGCCAGCCGAACGACAGCAGCGACAGCCAGCGCGCGCCGGAGCGCAGCACGGCCAGCGAATCGGCGCGGTAGACGGCGTGCGTGACCACGTTTTCCCACACCGCCAGCAGGCCGCGCACGCCGCCGGCGAAGTTGTCGGCGCGGCAGGCCAGCGCGGTCGCGTTCAGGGCGCCGGCCGAAGTGCCGCAGATGATGTCGAACGGCGAATACGCGGCCGGCCGCCCGGCATCCTGCAGGATGCGCGAGATCGCATGCAGGACCCCGGCCTGGTAGGCGGCGCGCGCTCCTCCCCCCGTCAGGATCAATCCGGTTTTCTGTTCGCTATCCACGGCGACAGGGTAGCAAACTCTGCTTGTCTTGAGGCAAATAAGGGACAGGGAAAGCCATAAATTGTCGCGATCTGTCGCTTCCCTGCCCCACCCCTTCAGTCGCCTTTGGCGATACCCTCGCGGCGCGGGTCGGCGCCGCCGAACCACATCGGCACGCCGTGCACGCGGATGCGCTCGATGCCGTGCAGGCCCGAGGTCTGGTCGCTCACCCGGATCGCATGGCCGCGCGCGCGCAGCACGTCCTGCGTGGCTTGCGGGAAGCGTCCGCGTTCGAGCTCGGTCGGGCCGTTGCGGCTGCCGAAATTGGGCAGCGCGATCGCCTGTTGCACGTTCAGGCCCCAGTCGAGGGTCCCGACCAGCACCTTGGCCACATAATTGATGATGGCCGGGCCGCCGGGAGAACCGACGGTCAGCACCAGCCGGCCACTCTCGCGCTCGAACACGATGGTCGGCGACATGGCGCTGCGCGGCCGTTTATTCGCCTCGACCCGGTTGGCCACCGGGCCGTCGGCATCACGCGCGCTGAACGAAAAATCGGTCAGCTGGTTGTTGAGGATGAAGCCGTCGACCATCTGGCGCGAACCGAAGGCGTCCTCGATGGTGGTCGTCATCGCCAGGCCGCGGCCGTCGGCGTCGACCACCGACAGGTGCGAGGTGGACGGCGTCTCGATCGCATTGTCCGTGCCCCAGGCGACGTCCATGCCCGGCGGCGTGCCGGCCTTCGCCTCGCCCATCGAATTGGCGCCGACCAGGGCCGCGCGCGCCTTCAGGTAGCCCTTGTCGACCAGGCTCGGGATGCCGCGGCCCGGCAGCGGCACGAAATCGGTGTCGGCAGCGTAGCGGTTGCGGTCGGCGTAGGCCAGGCGCCCCACTTCGGAGAACAGGTGCACGGCCTGCGCGCCCGGCACGCCGTCTTTAGGCGCCAGCGCCTTCATGTCGAAGGTCTCGAACATGCCCAGCATCTGCGCCACCGCGATCCCGCCCGACGACGGCGGCGGCATGCCGCATACGGTGTACTGCCGGTAGTCGGTGCATACCGGCGTGCGCACCTTGGGCCGGTAGCCGGCGATGTCCTGCGCCGTCAACAGGCCGGGATTGGTCGGATGGCGCGCGACCTTCTCCGCGATATTGCGCGCGATGCGGCCGGTGTAGAACACGTTGGCGCCGCCCTCGGCGATCTCGCGCAAGGTCCTGGCCAGCGCCGGGTTCTTCAGGACATGGCCGACCGGCCAGGCCTGGCCCTTGCTGTCGTAGAAGTAGGCCAGCGCCACCGGGTCCTTGCGCAGGTGGGTCTCGCCCGACAGCATCTTGTGCATGCGCGGGCTGACCGCGAAGCCCTGTTCCGACAGACGGATCGCCGGCTCGAACAGGGTTTTCCAGGGCAGCTTTCCGTGCTGGCGGTGGGCCAGTTCGAGCATGCGCAGCACGCCCGGCGCGCCGACCGAGCGGCCGCCGACCACGCCCTCGGTGCGCGACAGCGGCGTGCCGTCCTTGTGTTCGAACAGGTGCTCGTCGGCTTTACCCGGCGCGGTCTCGCGGCCGTCGAAGGCCTGCGTCTGCTTGCCGTCGTAATGGACCATGAAGGCGCCGCCGCCGATGCCCGACGATTGCGGCTCGACCAGCGTCAGCACCATCTGGGTCGCGATCGCGGCGTCGATCGCGCTGCCGCCGCGGCGCAGGATCTGGTAGCCGGCATCGACCGCCAGTGGATTGGCGGCGGCGACCATGTATTTCTGGGCCGGCCAGCCGGTCTTTTCCTGGAAACCGCTGGCCGCTTCCGGCGCGGCCTGCAAGGAATCCTGCGCGCCGGCAGGAAAATTGAAAGCGCCGGCCAGGGCCAGGCCGAGTGCAAAGGTGCTGAACTGTTTCAAGTGGATCTCCCAAAAGCCAACGGGCGCGCCGCCGCATGACAGCGGCGACGCGCCCGACATCGCAACATGCTACCGCATGTCGCGCGAGCTTGCTTTCAGGACAATAGCTCTTACTTCGGCTGCATGCGGATCGCGCCGTCCAGGCGGATCGTCTCGCCGTTGAGCATCACGTTCTCGATGATGGCCTTGGCCAGGTGGGCATACTCCTTCGGCAGGCCGAGGCGCGGCGGGAACGGCACCATCTTGCCCAGCGAATCGCGCACTTCCTGCGGCATGTTCATCAGCATCGGGGTCTCGAAGATGCCCGGCGCGATCGTCATCACGCGGATGCCGTTGCGGGCCAGGTCGCGCGCCATCGGCAGGGTCATGCCGGCCACGGCCGCTTTCGACGAGCCGTAGGCAGCCTGCCCCATCTGGCCGTCGAAGGCCGCGACCGAGGCGGTGTTGATGATGACGCCGCGCTCGCCGTATTCGGCTTCTTCCGTCTTGCTCATGGCCTCGGCCGCCAGGCGCGCCATATTGAAGGTGCCGACCAGGTTGATGTTGACGGCGCGCTGGAACACGTCCAGCGGATGCGGACCGTCCTTGCCGACGGTCTTGACGGCCGGCGCCACGCCGGCGCAGTTGACCAGGCCGCGCAGGTTGCCCAGGGCGACGGCGGTCTCGATCACGGCCTTGCCGTCCGCTTCCTGGGTGACGTCGCATTTGACGAACTGGCCACCGATTTCGGCCGCCAGTGCCTTGCCGGCTTCTTCCTGGACGTCGGCGATCACGACTTTCGCGCCGCCCTCCGCCAGCATGCGCGCGCTGGCCGCGCCCAGGCCCGAGGCGCCGCCGGTGACGATGAAGACGTTGTTCTGGATTTGCATGGTGTGTCCCTTATAAAAGTTCTGTGTGCCGCATGTCTAACGTTTACGTTTACGTAAACGTCAGCGCCAACCGACATTGTAGCGAACTTTTAAGCCGAACAACCATGCCTCAGGTCAGAAGCACTGCATCGAATTGCCGGTGCGGTTGCACAGGCGGCCTTCGCTGTTGACGCTGGCGTTACCGACCTGGCCGGCGGTGGTGGCGCCGCTGGTGTCGGTGCAGGTGGCGCCGACGCAGCCGGCGACCGGACGCGACGTCGGGCCGACCGGAGCCGGAGCCACCGCAGGTGCGGGCGGCGGCGTGATGCGCGCCGTTGGCTGGACCGTCGCATCCTGCTGCGGACGCGGAACCGGGCTCGGTTGGGGACGCACGTTCTGCGGCTGTGGATGGGTGGCCGGGTCGATGTCCTTCAGGCGCGACGGTTCCTGGCGCCCGGTGGCTTTTTCTTCCTGCGTCATGGGACGCATGTCGATGGTCGGGGCCGGCGTGGAGGTCTGCTGGCCGTCCAGCGACGGCCGATAGGTCGCGCCGGAAGCTGGCTGGCCCTGGGCGGCGCCGGTGGTCTGGGCGCCGGCGCCGATGGCAGTGGCTGCGAGCAGGACGGCAAGGATGGCTTTCGACGTGTTCATGGTAGACCTCTCTCCGTATTTATATGATCGGTGAACCTATTATCGTCTTGATAACCCGCGCACGGCGCACTCGAAACAATTGCTCACATAATCATCTGCCAGCACATGTGTAAACGCGTCGTTCCCGCGGAGGCGGGAACCCAAGTCATACGCGTATTGGTAACGCTGCAAACTTGGGTTCCCGCCTGCGCGGGAACGACGGGGCTACTGAGTGTAGCGGTTTACTCGGACAGCGCCGCGAACGCGTTGTCGCGCACCTGCTCGACCGGACCGACGCCCGAGATCTTGCGGTATTTCGGGGCGCCGGGCAAGCCCGATTCGGCCCACTTGCCGTAGTAACCCAGCAGCACTTCGGTCTGGTTGTGATACACCTCCAGGCGCTTCGACACGGTCTCGGCCTTGTCGTCGTCGCGCTGGACCAGCGCTTCGCCAGTGACGTCGTCGACGTCGGCAACCTTCGGCGGGTTGAACTTGACGTGGTAGACGCGGCCCGAAGCCGGGTGCGAGCGGCGGCCGGTCATGCGTTCGAGGATCATTTCGTCAGGAACGTCGATTTCGAGCACGTAGTCGATGGTGACGCCGCTGTCCTTCATCGCCTCGGCCTGGGCGATGGTGCGCGGGAAGCCGTCGAACAGGTAGCCGTTGGCGCAATCCGCATCCTTCAGGCGCTCCTTGACCAGGCCGATGATGATGTCGTCCGACACCAGTTGGCCGGCATCCATCACCTTTTTCGCAGCCAGGCCCAGTTCGGTGCCCGCCTTGATCGCGGCGCGCAGCATGTCGCCGGTCGAGATTTGTGGGATGTTGAACTTTTCCTTGATGAAGTTTGCCTGGGTGCCCTTACCGGCGCCGGGTGCTCCTAACAGAATGAGACGCATGAGTTTCCTGAGATTCTAGAAAATAATGAAAGTTTTGGGGAATGTACAAATATTGATTGATGCTGCCAGGACTTCCTTGACACGGAAGTTACCACAAAAGTTGGCTTATAAGCCAGTTTTGGGGCCCTGCGATAGGGAATATTGATCCATCGCAGATAGCCCCACCACTACTCTGTGGTTCGCATCAAGACGTGTAATGCAGGCGTACCCGCGCCAGGTCGTCTGGCGTGTCGACGCCGCCTGGCGGCGCCTCTTGTGTGACATGGACGGCGATCGGATAGCCGTGCCACAGCACGCGCAACTGTTCCAGCGCCTCGATCCCTTCGAGCGGCGAGACCTCCAGCTTCGGATACGCCTGCAGGAAGGCATTGCTGTAGGCGTAGAGGCCGACATGGCGCAGCGGCGCATAACCGAGCGGCAGCGAGTCCTGGGTCGCGGCGAAGGCGTCGCGGTGCCACGGGATCGTGGCGCGCGAGAAATACAGCGCGCGGCCCGCCTTGTCGAGCACCACCTTGACGATGTTCGGGTTGAACACCTCGGCGGCGTCGAGGATCGGATGGGCGCAGGTGGCCATCGGCGTACTGGCGTCGATGCGGGCGGCGCAGGCGGCCAGCAGGGCCGGGTCGATCAGGGGCTCGTCGCCCTGCAGGTTGACCACGACTTCATCCTCGCCCAGGCCCAGCACTTGCGCCACTTCGGCGATGCGGTCGGTGCCCGACGGGTGGTCGGCGCGGGTCAGCACGGCGCTCACGCCATGCGCGGCGCAGGCGGTGGCGATGTCTTCATGGTCGGTGGCGACGATGATGCGCGTGGCGCCCGAGAGGCGCGCGCGCTCGGCGACGCGCACCACCATCGGCTTGCCGCCCAGGTCGGCCAGCGGCTTGTTCGGCAGGCGGGTCGACGCCAGGCGCGCCGGGATGATGACGGTAAAGCCCATCGCTCAGGCGGGCTCGATCTTGCGCGCCTGGTCGGCCCACATGATCGGGATGTCGTCGCGGATCGGATAGGCCAGGCGGTCGGCGCGGCACGTCAGTTCCTGCGCCTTTTTGTCGAGTTCAAGCGGTCCCTTGCACAGCGGGCAGACCAGGATATCAAGCAAGCGAGCGTCCACGACATTTCTCCACGATTTGTTCGGCCAGTGCAGGGTCGAGCTGCGCCGTGACCGGCACGACCCACAGCCGTGGATCGTTCTTCAGATGATCAATTTGCCGACATTTTACTGCATCCTTCTCGGTGATCAGGATGACATCGGCATCGACCTTGCCGAACGGGTCGTCCAGGAAGTCGTGGTGGTCGGGCAAGGGCAGCTCTTCCACCGCCAATCCGGCCGCGCGCAGCATGGCGAAGAAGCGGCCCGGGTTGCCGATGCCGGCGGCGGCCACGATGCGCTTGTCGCGCAACTGCGCCAGCGGCAGGCGCCTGCCGCCCTGCAGCGGCTCGGCAACTTCCCCGGCCAGGTGCATGCGCCAGGGCTGGCCGCCGACCGCGCGCGCCAGCGCCGGCGTGAGTTCGGGTGCATTGACGACGGTAAAATCGCGGCGGCGCGACGGCGGCTCGCGCAGCGGGCCCGCCGGCAGCAGCCAGCCATTGCCGACGCCGCGGCCGTCGAACAGCACGATCTCGACGTCGCGCTCCAGCGCATAGTGCTGCAGGCCGTCGTCGGCGATCAGCACGTCGACGTCCGGATGCGCCTGCAGCAGCGCCCTGCCCGCCTCGACACGGCGGCGGCCGACCACCACCGGGCAGCCAGTGCGGGTCGCGATCAGCAGGGGCTCATCGCCCACCTGGCGCGGATCGGCATCCAGGCTGACGGCGCGCGGCGCACCTTCGGCGCCGCCATGGCCGCGCGAGATCACGCCGGGACGCAGGCCGGCCGCGCGCAGGCTGTCGGCCAGCCAGATCGTCAGCGGCGTCTTGCCGGTGCCGCCAATGAAAATATTGCCGACCACGATGACCGGCACCGGCAGGCGTTCGGACCGTATCAGGCCGCTCTGGAAAAGCAGCCGACGCAGGCCGGCGAGCAGGCGAAACAGCAGCGCCACCGGCAGCAGCAGGATGGCGAGCGGCCCGCGCCGGAGCCAGGCGCGGGTCAGGGTCGATTCGAGGTGGGAAGCCATGCGGAGGAAAACGGGGGCACGTGTGCCCCCGGGGATTATTTGGCGGCGCCGGTCTGGGCCGCGAAGGTCAGCTTGTCGTAGCCGGCCACGCGCGCCGCTTCCAGCACATTGATCACCATCTGGTGCATCGCGAACTGATCGGCATTGACGATCACCACCGGGCTGGCCACGACCTGGCCGTCCGGCGTGCGGGCGGCGTTCTTCATGTCCTGGGCCAGGCCGGCCACGCTGTGGAAAGCCACCGGCGTGTTGTTGACCGTGTAGTTGCCCTTGGCGTCGATGGTGACGTTGATCTCGAACGGCTTCTCGGCCTGCTTCTCGGCCTCGGCGGTCGGCAGGGTGATCTGCAGCTCGGTGAACTTGCTATAGGTGGTCGTGACCATCACGAAGATCAGGATCACCAGCAGCACGTCGATGAACGGGATCAGGTTGATCTCCGGTTCCTCGCGCTTGCGGCCGCGGCGAAAGTCCATCATTTGCGGGCACCGTGGACGACGTCGACCAGCTTCACCGCCTGCAGTTCCATGTCGACCACATAGGTATCGACCAGGTTGCGGAAGTGGCGGTAGAACACCAGGGCCGGCATGGCGATCGCGATGCCGAAGCCGGTGTTGTACAGGGCGACCGAGATGCCGTGCGCCAGCTGGGCCGGGTTATTGCCGCCGGTCGGCGTCGCGGCGCCGAAGATCTCGATCATGCCGACAATCGTGCCGAACAGGCCCATCAGCGGCGCCAGCGAGGCGATCGTGCCGAGCGTGGTGAGGAAGCGTTCCAGGTTCTGGGCCACGCCGCGGCCGGTCTCCTCGATCGACTCCTTCATCACGTCGCGCGGTGCGTCGACGTTGCGCAGCGCGGCTGCCAGCACGGTGCCGAGCGGCGAGTTGTGTTCCAGCTTGTCCACGACGTCCGGGGTGACCTTGCCGCTGCGGTAGACGCGGATGACTTCATCGAGCAGGTTGCGGGGCAGGATCTTCTCGCGGCGCAGGGTGATCAGGCGTTCGACGATGAGGGCGACGGCGACGATCGACGCGACCAGCAGGAACCAGATGGGCCAGCCTGCGGCTTGGAAAATGGCGAGCAAGAGATACTCCTGAGAGGAAAAAGATCAATTCGGCAATGTAGCAAGTTGGCAGCGAAGCGGCAAGTAGAGTTCTTCACAACTTCTGTGGATAAAATTGTGCGCAATGGGGGCGGTCTTGGTGAAGCACCTTGATTTGTAAGGGCTTTCTGCGCCTGCGCAAGAAAATGGCAGTCTCATGACTTGGCTCAAACGCGCGTTCGCCGCGTGTGTTGCCCACCGACACGATGTAGTTGCGAACAAATTCTGTGGACAAAATTGTGCGCAAGGGTAGGCGGGCTCTGCCAAGCCACTGATTTCATTCGGTTTAATCGCCGAGCTCAAATTGCGGGCAGAAAAACGCGGCTGTACTTCCCATCCTGACGTCCCCGGTTTCGCACATTTTTTGTGGACAAAAGTGTGAGCAAGGCGGTTCATATGACACTAAGCCTTTGATTTACCTCAATTAAATCCACCTGCTCAAAATATTGGCATGAGGCATTTTTTGCCAATAAATGCTGCCTTGGGAACCTTTTCTGCCCTGTTTGTTCGGCCTGGCATATCGTTGTTCACACAATATTCGTCATGTGCACAATTTTTGTGGATAAGAGTGTGAGAAAGGTCGAACATTACACCCTAAGCCCTTGATTTCATTAGTTCCAGCTGATACTGCCACAAAAATAGGCATGGCCTGGCATAGCGTTTCCGGCCAGGCCAACGGCTTGCTGGGGTCCCGAATGGGCGTTAGCGCTGGTCGAAAGGTTTGCACAGATTCTGTGGACAACTTTGTGATCAAGCGACCGGCTAGCGGTTTAAGTCATTGATTCGTAACAATTCTACTTAGCCTGCCCAAACGCTACGCATCCCCCGTCCAAATGCACGAGTTCCCCACAGTTTTTGTGGATAAATCCCGCTCAAACGACATTGCCCCATCCATAAGCCATTGATTAAAAAAGGATTTCAATAGATTGCATTGAAAAGCAGCAACTTTAGCGCACGGCGTAGGAAAACACTTGTGCTTTGCCAATAGATGGATAATCATCCCTGTCCCCGTTTTTTGCCCACATACCATGCAACCATCGAACGACGTCGACCCAGCCTACGCCGCCCCCGCCGTGCTGAGCGTGACCGCCCTGAACCAGCAGGTGGCGCGCCTGCTGGAACGCTCGTTCCCGCTGGTGTGGATCAGCGGCGAGATCTCCAACTTCACGCGCGCCGCGTCGGGCCACTGGTATTTCACCTTGAAGGACGATGCGGCCCAGGTGCGCGCCGTGATGTTCCGCAGCCGCGCGCAGTCGGCCGGCTTTACCCCGCGCGAAGGCGACAAGGTCGAGGTGCGCGCGCTGGTGACGCTGTATGGCGCACGCGGCGACTACCAGATCAATGTCGAGGCGATCCGCCGCGCCGGTGTCGGACAGCTGTATGAAGCCTTCCTGCGCCTGAAGGACAAGCTGGCGGCGCAGGGCCTGTTCGATGCCGACCGCAAGCGCCCGCTGCCGCTGTTCGCGCGCAGCATCGGCATCGTCACCAGCCCGCAGGCGGCCGCCCTGCGCGACGTGCTGACCGCGCTGCGCCGGCGCGCGCCCCATGTGCGGATCGTGCTCTACCCGGCCCCGGTCCAGGGCCAGTTCGCAGCCGACAAGATTGCCGAAGCCATCATGACGGCCTCGCGCCGCGGCGAGGTCGATGTGCTGCTGGTCTGCCGCGGCGGCGGCTCGATCGAAGACCTGTGGAGCTTCAACGAGGAATGCGTGGCGCGCGCGATCGACGCCTGCGCGATTCCCGTGATCTCGGGCGTCGGCCACGAAACCGACGTCACCATCGCCGACTTCGCCGCCGACGTGCGCGCCGCCACGCCGACCGCGGCCGCCGAACTGGCCGCCACGCCGCGCGCCGACTGGCTCGCCTCGCTCGAAGGCGACGCCCGCGACCTGCAACGCGCCATGGAACGTCGCCTGCACGACGCGGCGCAGGGCCTGGACAAGCTGAGCAGCCGGCTATTGAATCCCACGGCCCAGATCGGCCACCAGCGCCTGAAACTGCTGTCCATGGCCACCGCCATGAGCCATGCGGTCAAGCTGCCGGTGGGCCGCCACGGCCTGCTGCTGGCCCAGCTGCAGCAGCGCATGTCGCGCCACCGCCCCGACATGCGCGCCCTGCGCGCGCAACTGCTGTCCGACGGACGCCACCTGAACGCCAGCCTGTGCAACCGCATCAAGCAACAGCGCGATGCGCTGGCCGGCCTAGCGGCCCAGCTCGAATTGCTGAACCCGCAGCGCACGTTGGAACGCGGCTATGCCATCGTGCGCGACGGCAAAGGCCAGATCGTGCGCGACCCGGCCCAGATCCATGCCCGCGACACGCTGACGGTACGCCTGGCGGGCGGCAGCGCCGAGGTCGGCGTGGCCCAGGTGCAAAGCGTCCTCGAGTGAACGGGAAGGGTTGCTGTCGTTGATAGCCTGCAACGTTGGCGCAGACCGCGTAGAATAACGGCGCTATCAGAACAGCAACCTTTCCCAACCACTAAGGAACGCACACATGGAACACACCCTGCCGCCACTGCCGTATGCCAAGGACGCCCTGCAACCGCACATCTCGGCCGAGACGCTGGAGTATCACCACGGTAAGCACCACCAGACCTATGTGACCAACCTGAACAACATGATCAAGGGCACCGAGTTCGAGAACCTGGAGCTGGAAGAGATCGTCAAGAAGTCGTCGGGCGGCGTGTTCAACAACTCGGCCCAGATCTGGAACCACACCTTCTTCTGGAACTGCCTGAGCCCGAACGGCGGCGGCGCGCCGACCGGCAAGGCACTGGACGCGATCAACGCCAAATGGGGTTCGTTCGACAAGTTCAAGGAAGAGTTCAACAAATCGGCACTGGGCAACTTCGGCTCGGGCTGGACCTGGCTGGTGCAGAAGGCCGACGGCAGCGTCGACATCGTCAACACGACCGGCGCCGGCACCCCGCTGACCACCGCCGACGTGCCGCTGCTGACCGCCGACGTCTGGGAACACGCCTACTACATCGACTACCGCAACGCGCGCGCCAAGTTCCTGGAAGCGTTCTGGAATGTCGCCAACTGGGAATTCGTGAACAAGAATTTCGTCTGAATGCGCTGACGGTCGCGCCGACAACGGCGTGACGCGTCGACGACCAGGGCCCGCTCGCGCGGGCCTTGTCATTTCATCGGCCGCCGCTCAATCTCCGCCACAGCCGCCGCAACCGCCACCTCCCCCACCGCCGCCATCGGCGCAACCGTTGCCACCACCGCCATCGGCAATGACGACGCCGCCATCGCCCGTTTGCGAAGCGGCCGGCGACCCCGCTTCGTATTTCTTCATGAGCGCCAGGTAAGCCATTTCACTGACCAGCCCCGCGCCGAACAGGGCCGGCAGCGCCAGGTCGGGATGCACGCTGGCCGGCCCCGCCTTGCGTCCCGCCGCATCGAGGCGCCGGTAGACGATGTCGCCATGCTCGATCCAGTAGCCGTGGCCGTTCGGCATGCGCAAGCCGGCATCCAGGCCGAACAGCGCCGGCAGTCCGGGCCCCTGGGCCGGCCGCCCTTCCAGCGCGCGGCAGCCGACCAGCGTCTGCGCCAGGGCCGTACGATCGAGCGCGGATTGCGGCAGGTGCACGATCGGCATGCCGAAGTGGCGGCGGCAAAAGCGCGCCAGGTCGTCCGCGTCCCATGCCGACCAGGCATGCCAGACCGAATCGGCAGCCAGCGACGGCAATGCACAGGGCTGGCCGCGGCGCGCGGAAACGTCGAAGAAGTCCACCAAGCCCGCGAGTGCCCGATGGAAGAACAGGCGGCCTGTCGGCATGCCCGGAAACTCTTGCGGCCCGTTGCGCTGCCAGGCCGCGCGCAGCGCCGGCGAGATGTGTTCCAGCCGTTCACGGTGAGGTGAACAGCGCAGCGCGCGCCGTACGCGCAGCTCATCGATCCAGTCCATATGCACCCATGGCGTTGGTTGACATGATTGCATGATGCCCGCGCATGGCGCCGTCGTCTACAGCCGCATGGCGTAGCTCACCGCCCTATCCTATTTCCGGTTGTACCAGACGCCGATCTGCGAACCGATCAGCGTGACGTTGCCGCCCGTGCTGGCGCTGCCGCTGGGCAGGACCGGGCACTGCGGATACGGTACGCCGTCGGCATTCACGAAGATCAGTTCCTTGCCGGGCAGCTTTTCGTAGAGGATGGCGAAGGACGAGCCGCCGTAATTGAACATCCCCATTTCCTGGCCCTTGCGCACCCGCGCGCCGCGCCGCATCGCGGGGTCGAACACGACACTGGACACCTCGCTCATGCCGAGCGGGATGCAGCACACGTGCCCGAAATCCTCGGTCTTGATGACGATCACGCCGCGCGCATTGACCTGCGCCAGGTAAGGCAGCGAGGCCGTGGTGGCGCCGCCGAAGTCCGGCAAGACCAGCTTGTTGAAGAAGCAGCCGGGAATGGTGAACGGGTCGAACAGCACTTCGCCATTGACCGGCACCCACCAGCGGTGGAAGTTATACGGATTCAGGTAGGTCTGGAAGATATAGCCGCCTTCGAACAGGTCGACCAACGGATATTCGTCCACCAGCGCCTGTTGCTGCGGCACCGGCGAATTCAGGATATCGGTCAGCGAATAATTCATGTCCTTGAACCAGAATGCATCCTTGCGCGCGATATTCGCATCCCAGCGAAATAGCGAGCCGTCGTTCGGGCAAATGACGGTCTGGTTGGATGCCGGATCGGCGATCGGCCGCGCCTGTTCCGGATGCTTGAAGGTGCGGGTAAAGAAGGAGTTCCAGCTTTTCCAGTAAGGCAGGGTTTCGGAATCCTTTTTCCATAATGGGAACTGGTATTGTTCCTTGGCCGCCGGCGACAGCCACTGCTCGCCGTCGACCCGGAAACCGACGTTCGAGGCCGGGGTGTCGAGGAAGGCGTTCCAATCGCACAGGATGTTCGACATCAGCACATTGAAGGTGGGCAGGCGGAACAGGGTCGTGCCGCTCTGGGTCGGGTCGATGCCCACCACGAAGGCGGAGAACGGCAGGCCGACCAGTTCGTCGTTGATGAAACTCGGCGCGTGGGTCAGGATGGTATTGAAGCCGTGCAGCAGCGTATCGACGTCCTTGATGCGCGGGATCGGCACGCCTTTCGCTTCCGGCGAGTGCGCATCGATGATGTTCAGGTTTTCGGCGCAGGCGTTATTGACCAGGAAGCGCACCACTTCGTTTTCCTGGATATACGTGCTCAGCGCCTGCACCGAGGGCGCCAGCGGCTTGCGTTCGGCGCCCAGCACGCGCTCGAAATAGGTTTGCATGCCCGGGCTGCCATAGCGCGGCAGCCAGCCGCTTTGCAGATTGCTCGGATACGGATTGATTTCGAATTGCGTGTAACGCGGTGCAGTCGTCATGGCATATCCTTGGACAGAAAATAAGGGAATCATCGAAAACAACGATCACCTTTTTAACTGCCGCCCACCCGACCTCGTTTGATATTGATCAGCTACCTGCTATCAAAGACGTGAGCAAATGTGCTCAGCGTCCTCTTCCTGCCCTGAGCCGTCCTGCTGACCGTACTCATACCTGACAGGCGTGACTTTCCCGCCTCCCGCCAACAGTATGTTGGCGGCAGTGCCTGACGTTACCGTCAGACTCGCCACGGGTAGCGCCGTTATCGCCACGAGGGCGTCGGTGGCGAGCCGTTCCAGGTTGATCGCCGCGTTCACATCACGATCATGGCGCGCGCCGCACTGGCAGCTCCATTCGCGCTCACCTAATTTCAACGCAGCGTAATGTGCACCACATGCCGAGCACAATTTGCTCGATGGGTACCAGCGATCAGCCACTACCAGCAAGGTACGATAACGCTGCGCCTTGTACTGAAGCTGGCGCCGTATCTCGTCAAATCCGACGTCCGCAATCGCGCGCGCCAGCCGGTGATTGGCCAGCATTCCGCGCATATTCAGATCCTCGATCGCCACCGCTTGGTTTTCGCGGCACAATCGCGTCGTCAGTTTGTGGGTGAAATCGGCACGGACATGCGCGATCCGCGCATGCGTTCGTGCCAGGGCCCGCGCGCTCTTTTTGCGATTGCAGGATACCGGCAAGCGCGCGCCTTTGGGTATTGCACCAACGATGCCAGCAGCCTTCTTTTCGGCCTTCAGTTTACGCGTATGGCGTCGAGAGCGGATGCGCAGCCGCCGCTTCGACTTTCGTAATGGCCGAGGTGCCGAGATCTTTTCCCCGCTGGATAGGACCGCTGCGGCGCTTATGCCAAGATCGACGCCGATCACACCATCGCCACTGCGCTGCAGAATGCTCTCCTGCTCTGGCAGATCGATTTGCACCGCAAGATACCAGTGGTCCGCTTCACGTAATACGTACGCTCCCATGATTTTGCCAGTCAACCGCAGGGACTCGACCAGCGCCACCTTGCCGATTTTTGGCAGCACAGCATACTTGCCCTCCAGTCGAACCTTGTCATTGGCGATATAAAAGCTATCCCTGCATCTGCCTTTCTTCTTGAACACTGGCGGGAAGGCACGCTCTCCAGCTTGTCGCTGCTTGAAGTAGTGGCTCAATGCGCGCTCCAAATGCATGAACGGCTGTGAATGCGCGTCTCGGTGAATTGTTTTTAGCCACGGATTGCCTTGCTCATCAAGCCAGTCCGGATGGACATACTTGATCGCGTTGAACGCCTTTTTCAGCGCCTTCGCCTGTGGCCGCTGCCCTAACTCCACTTGCCTGTGCCACTCAGCCAGGGCCCAGTTCCAGACCTTGCGTGCTGTTCCCGCCGCACGTGCGAAGTAATCGCTCTGCTCGGGCGTGGCTTCAAGCCGGATTCGGTGCGCCAACATCATGCTCTGTGTCCTTGTTGAGTGCAGCGTTGAGCTGTTTGCGGTAGTTTCGCAGCCCGTACAAGCGGCTAGAGAAACAGTGCATGATGGTCACCATGTCTTGCACCATCTCCTGTTCCGGGGATAGCCGTTCCTGGTTCAACACGAGCAGCTCACCGCCGTGCTTTTGCGCAAGATGCTCGAACCACTCATAGCCAAAACGTGTCAGCCGATCCCGGTGCGCCAGGATGAGCATCCGCACCTCGCGTCGGGCGATCGCATCGGTCAGATCTAGCAAGCCACGCCGCTTGAAGTTCAATCCGCCGCAATCTCTTCAACAAATTCGACATTCGCCAAACCGCGCGCCGAGCAAAATTCCTCTAGAACCCTGCGCTGGTTGCGCAAATCAGGTTTTTACGCGGTACTCGATACTCTGCAGTAGTCGACGATTCGTTGCGCCGCAGGGCGTGACTGCAATCCAATATGTTCTGAAATTTGCGCTTCAACTATAAAGGCGCAGACCGGTCGGGATACGCGCGAGCGGAGAGAAAGTGCCGCAGCGGTCCCAGCGTTGCAATGGCTTGGGCGTCACCCCAAGGCGACGTGCTGCAGCTCCCGTCTTGAACGTTGTTTCCATGGTGTCTCTCCATACACACCTACGTATGCTCAGACACGAGAACTGGGACTAGAGTTCCGCTCCCCAAACATCCTGGATGAATAATATCGACACTGGACAATGTCATATTTCAGCCTACACTTGATATGCCTGCCACAGCCGTGATCTTCCCGACAAGCCGCAAGCCCGCCTATTTGTCGTCAAACTGTAATTAACTGTCTTCTATGTCAGGAGGATGTGTTAATTGGACACTTGGTCTTATACAATGGCAGACCAAGGAGAAAATGTATGTACCGAGTGATGTTGGTGGAAGACGATGCGCGCCTGGCCGAGCTCGTCACCGAATACCTGTCCGGCTATGAATTCGCGGTCGAACTGGTCACGCGCGGCGATGCCGCCGTCGAGCGCTTCAAGGAATTGACGCCCGACGTCGTGATCCTCGACCTGATGCTGCCGGGCCTGGACGGCATGGTCGTCTGCCGCCAGATTCGCGACCAGTCCGACGTCCCCATCCTCATCCTCACCGCGCGCGAAGATTCCTACGATGAAGTCTCGGGCCTCGAGCAAGGCGCCGACGATTTCGTCAACAAGCCGGTGCAGCCGCGTGTCCTGCTGGCGCGCCTGCGCGCGCTGCTGCGCCGCACCCAGGCCAAGTCGGGCGTCGATTCGCGCGTGCTGCAGTTCGGGGCGCTGCGCATCGTGACGTCCGACCGCAGTGTGGTCTGGCGCGGCCAGCCCTGCGTGCTGTCGAACACCGAATACAAGCTGCTGCTGGTGCTGGCCGAGGCGGCCGGCCGCGTACTGTCGCGCGACGCCCTGCTCAAGAAGATGCGCGGCATCGAGTTCGACGGCCTGGACCGCAGCATCGACAACTGCATCTCCAAGCTGCGCCGCAAGTTCGACGATGCCGAGTCCGAAAAAATCAAGACCGTGTGGGGCGAAGGCTATCTGTTCTCGCCTTCGGCCTGGAATTGAAGGCTTGTCCATGAAACCTGCTGCTTGCAGGTTTTTTTGCGCCGCTTTATTCGAACAGCGGCACGATCGCCAATGGCGCTTGATAGGTCTGCACCGTCGACGTCGCCAGGCGCGAGGTCACCAGTTGCAGGGTAGCCTGCTCCGGGGCCTGGGCGAAGCGGTAGGTGACGACCGGCAGGTCGTCGTCGACGTCGCCGGCGAAGGCCGCGCCGCGCGTCTGCGGCAGCACGGTCTCCGTGCCGCCCAGGCGGACGTGCACGCTGGCCGCCGCGCCGTCGCGCGGGAAGATCAAACGCACGCCGACGCATTGGCGGCCGCGCGCCGAGCTGTCGGCATAGCGGGCGTAGCCCAGCGCCTGCTCGCAGGCCGCGCGCAGTTCGGTGACGTCATAGGCGCCGTCGGCGCGCAGCGCCAGCGACACCCGCGGCCTGACGGTGAAGCCGCCCAGCGCACGGTTCGGCGTCAACACCGCATTCTCGTCATAGGCCGCCTTGAGCAGCGGCAGCGTGGTGCGTCCCAGCGCATCGAGCGCCAGGCCGGTCTCGACCGTCTTGCCCTTCATGAACAGCTGCACGCCCTGCCCCAGCACGCCCTTGTCGCGCGGCAGCACCTGCAAGTGGTTGTGCAACAGGTTCTTGGGACCACCGTATTTATCAAACAGCACCATCGCGCGGTAGGCGTCGCGATAGTTCACCCATTCCCCGGCGCGCGGCTGCGCCACGGCCATACCGGCCGTCAGCAGCAGGGTCACGCAAGCGGTGAGGTGTGCGCGTCGCATCATCAGAACCGGTAAGCGAAGGCGGCCGAAACCGTCACGTTGGTGGGCCGCTCGACGAGCGGGCTATGGCGGACCTGGCCGACCAGGCGCATGGCCTGGACATTGGTGACCAGCATCCATGAAGGGCTCAGGGCCCAGTTCCAGCGGGCGCCGACGCGCACGTCCTTGATCCCGCCGCCCGGCCGGTAGACCGGATTGCCGCTTTGCCAGGCTTCCTCGCCCGTCACGCCGAAATAGGCGCGGTTGTAGTCGGCATTGACGATCGTGACGCCGGCATTGAACGACATGGTGTGCCGTGGCGCCAGTTGCACGGCCAGGCGCTGCACGCCCAGTTCCATGCGCGCGCCGTCGCGGTCGTTGCCCGCGCCGAACAGCGCGCTGCTGGTCAGCCGCCATTCCGGCGCCAGGTAGTAATTGAAGAAGAATCCGCCCTCGAGCCGGGTGCTGACATCCTGCATGCCGGCCAGGCGATTCTGTGCGCGCATGGCCGTCACCGGCCCCGTGGTAACGCCGACGCCGTCCACGATATGGCCGGAGCCGGACTCGTCCCGATTCGGGTGGACCGTCAGCAGCGGGCCGTATTCGACCGTCGGACGGTTGGACAAATGCATCCCTGCGCTCATGCCGGAAATAAAAAGGCCGTTGCTCCATTGCACCTGGAGCACCGGCAAGGCTGAAACCTTGTGACTGTCCGCCCCCTCGTAACGCGGCCGCGAGACGGCGCCCAGCCCTGCGTACATGTCGCGGCTGCCGTCGGGCATCGGGTTGGTGGCCGGCGTCTGCGCACTTGCTGCGGTGCTCGCAGCCGCCAGGGCCAGGGCGAAGAATGGTTTCATCGTGATCGTGCTCGGAGAGTTCGTTTGTCGATATTTTACGTCGAGCAAGCTTCGCTCTCCCATCCCATGATGATCGGCGTCGCATTCCTGTCGAATGCGCCGCCGCGCTGGGTACTGCCGTGCGCCGGATTGGCGCTTCGGAATCGACCGTGGAACCGCTCCGGGTCGCTTCCTACTTGAATAAAAAAACCCACCGACACTTGCGCATCAGGTGGGCAAACGGAAAACCTGATGATGGGAAAGATAGTAATCGTTCGCCCCCCTGTCATTCATCCCTGAGATGTCGGCCAATTGTCGTCAATTTGTAAGCCATGCCGCGCCTCTCCCTTGTGGCTTACCGGGGCAGGCATTGCACCTGTACAATCCGGGACCGAGGAGAAGCCATGCAGCGGGCAGCAACGCCATACCGACAGTCAACGAGGACGCGACCGTGAACCGGATATTCTTCCGTTTCTTCGTGCTCGTCATGCTGTCGATCACGGCGGCGACTTTCGTCATTTATTTCGCCTTCGCGCGCCTGTTCGGCGACCCGCTCGACGACATCGCGCGGCGCCAGGCGGCGGCCCAGATCTTCCTGCTCGAGCAATACGTCGACCAGGCGCCCACCGACGAATGGCTGACGCGCCTGAACAATGTGCGCGAAGTGTCCGACGTGCGCTACGACCTGATGTCGCTCGAACAAGCCCGCGAGGCGCTCGGCGCCGGCCAGCGCGCCGAGCTCGAGCGCGGCGCCATCGTGCTCGACGCCGCCGGCAAATCCTTCTACCGGCGGGTCGACCTCGATGGCGAACGCTATATCGGCAGCCAGGACGAAGTGCTGCATGCGCAAGACTTGCCGATCGATATTGGGCAGGCGCTCAAGATGGAAGTGCTGCGCTATGTGATCGTCGCCATCGCCATCCTGGTCCCGATCGCGCTGTGGTCGCGCTCGCACTGGAAGGCCCTGCAATCGCTGTCGCGCATGGCGGACGAGTTCGGCGCCGGCAAGCTGTCGGTGCGCGCCCACTTGCAACCGTCCGACGCCGTCTATCCGCTGGCCGAGCGCATCAACCACATGGCCGGCCGCATCGAGGAATTGATGGAGGCGCAGCGCAGCCTGCTGCATTCGGTGTCGCATGAGCTGCGCACGCCGATCGCGCGCCTGGAGTTCGGGCTGGAACTGCTCGATGCCAAGGCCAATAACCCGGACCTCAGCAAGCGCATCGCGGCCATGGAAGGCGACCTCGCCGAACTGAACAACCTGGTGAAGGAATTGCTCGATATGAGCAAGCTCGACAGCGCACGCAGCCTGCAGTGCGCTTCGCTCGACCTGGACGCCCTGCTGCGCGACTGCTGCGCCACCCTGCCGCCCTCGACGCAACAAGTCGCCTGCGAGCTGGCGCCGCAACTCGGCGCGGTCGAGGGTGACGCCCGCCTGCTGGCGCGCGCGGTGGGCAATCTGCTGCGCAATGCCCAGAAATATGCGCAGGGGAATATCGTTCTGTCGGCGCGGCGCCTGCCGGACACGGGCGGCGTCGAGATCGCGGTCGACGACGACGGCCCCGGCATTCCCGCGGAAGAACGCGAGCGCATCTTCGATCCGTTCTACCGCCTCGACCGCAGCCGCGACCGGGCCACCGGCGGCTTCGGGCTCGGCCTGTCGATCGCGCAAAAGGCGGTGGCGTTGCATGGCGGGAGCCTGCGGGTGGAGACCTCGGCGCTGGGCGGGGCGCGTTTCGTCATCGGGCTGCCGGCATGAACGAGCGCCTCCTGATCGCCACCCTGTGCGCGCTGGGTTTGCTGTCCACCGTCGGCGCCTCGCTGCCCTATCCGATGCTGGCGCCGCTGTTCGCCGACGGCAATGTCAATGGCCTCAACAGCTTCCTCGGCCTGCCGCCCAAACTCTTGCTGGGGATCGCCCTGATGATCAATCCGGTCGGCCTGCTGATCGGCAGCGCGGTGCTGGGGCCGCTGTCGGACGGCTTCGGCCGGCGCCGCGCCCTGCTCCTGACCACGGTCGGCGCGGCGCTCGGCCACCTGCTCACGGCGGTCGCGATGGTGATGGAATCCTATCCGCTATTCCTGGCGGCGCGCTTTTTCACCGGCCTACTGGAAGGCAATGGCGCGGTGATGCGGGCGCTGGTCATCGAGCGCATCTCGGGGCCGCTGCGCAATCACGCGCTGTCGTGGCTCAATGGCGCCTTCAACCTCGGCTGGCTGGTGGGGCCGCTGCTGGCCGGCTTCACCATGGCCATCAGTCCCGCGTTTCCGTTTTATATCGCCGCCGGCGCGCTGCTGCTGGGCACGCTGGGCGTGCTTATCTCTCTCCCGGCGACTCCGATCGCGCCGCACGGGCGCCGCTGGTGGACGGTGGCGCGCGAACGCCATGCGCTGACCCTGCTGCGCCATCCGCCGCTGCGCACCCTGTTCACGGTCCACCTCGGCTACTGCTGCGGCGTGGCGGCGCTGTACGAATTCTTTCCGCTATGGCTGGTGGACGTGGGCGGCTACGATGCGCGCCAGATCGCCCTCGTGAACATGGGCATGTGCGCGCTGATGACCACCGCCGCCCTGTTCGCCGGACGCGCCAGCCCGGTCGAAGGCCGCCTGCGCGCCGGCTGGTATGCCGCGGTGGCGGCCACCGCCATCCTGTGCGTGGGCTTCGGCAACCTGTGGGTGGGCATCGCGGGCATCCTGCTGTTCGGCGCGCCGCATGCCTTTTATAACACCGCCCTGCAGACCTGGGCGGCGGACGAGTTCGCACTGCACGGCCAGGGTTCCGTGATGGCCTTGCTGTCGACGATTTTTTGCCTGGCGAATATCCTGATGGCGCTGGCCGGGTCCGTGCTGACCCTGGTCGATACCCGCCTGGTGCTGGTCGTCGGCGGCCTGCTGGCGGCCTGGGCCTCTGTGGCGCTGCGCCGATGGAGCGTGCGCAGTCCGCATCCTCACCTGGAGTCGCCGGCGGCGGCCCCATGAAAAAACGGCGTCCACTGGACGCCGTTTTTCTTAATTGCGGGTATCGATGCGGCCGTCGTGGACGGGCCGGGCGCGCACATGCGTCACGCCGTACCACAGATGCTGCCACCAGTGATCGCGCGAACGCACGGTGGTCAGGCACTTCTGGTCGATCCCTGTCTTGAACACTTTATCAGGACAGAGATTGGTGGCAATCGCATGACGCTGGTTTTCGGCATGGACGAGCGCGATGCCGAGCCAGATGGTCGTCAGGATGAAGATCAGCGCCAGCGACCACGCGACGTGATTCACATTACTGGTCTCGAACAAGGTTTCCTCTTTGGGTCGTGACCCTTCATAGATCTTGAGGATCTCGCCTTCGACTTTGTCGCTCATTTTGCCTTGGCTGCCTTCGCCACCAGTGCATCGAGGACCTGGCCGGTGGCCGTCATCAGCTGGCCCATGTCCTGGATTTTGTTGGATTGCGCCACCGTTGCCGGCGACACGACGTATTTACCGTCGATGACGACGGTCGGGGTGCTGCTGGCCTTGTAGGCCTCGGCGATCTGCGGCAGGCGCTTGAGCTTGGTCTGCACGCCAAACGAGTTCCACGCTTCCATGAACTTGGCCTTGTCCAGGCCGTTGGCGGCAGCCCACGCGATGATGTCGTCGTCCTTCATCAGGCGCTTGCGCTCGACGTGCACGGCGCGGAACACGCGATGATGATATTCCTCCAGCTTGCCCATGGCGTCAAGCGTCAGGAACAGGCGTGCTTCCGGGTCGGTTGCGCCCTGGAACGGCAGCGGAATGCGGCGCATCACGATATTGTCGCCCTGTTTCTTGACCCAGTTGACCAGGGTCGGCTCGAACGCGTTGCAGGCGCCGCAGTGGTAGGCGAAGAACTCGACCACTTCGACCTTCTTGCCCACGGTCTGGGTCGGCTGCGGAGTCGCGAGCACGGTGTATTCGGCGCCAACGCGCGGATCGGTCGGCGAGGCATTGGCGAAACCGGCGACCAGGGCAGCGGCAACGAGGGCGAAACGCAGGGTGCGCATAAAATCCTTCCAGTGAGAATGAACGAACGACCGCGAGATTACCACTTTTTGCCTTTCCCCTGTCCCGAGAGCGCGTTTTTTTGCATTTGCTTACGGCTGAAACAAGCGCGTGGTGACATTCACTATAGATTAGCTGCCAAGATGATCAAGTCAGCGGGGCCGGCGCCCGCGCGCCTCTTCCAGCATCGCGCATAACTGCTCGGCGCCCTCGGCCGTGCGCGGCCCGGCGCGGTTGGTCAGATCGCCATCGATCAGGAACAGGTTGTCGCGCTTCACGGCGGTCATGCCCTTGAAGGCTTGCCACATCTTGCCGCCCGGGTCCTTGGGATCGTCGCGCCTGCCGACCAGGATCACTTCGGGATCGGCCTCGATCACCGCCTCGACGCCGACCTCGGGCGCGATCGTCTTCAGCCTCCCGAACAGATTGCGTCCGCCGCACAGGCGCACCATATCGCTGGCGATATGGTCGTCGTTGAGGGTGTACAGCGGCCGGTCCCAGACCTGGTAGAACACGGTGACCGTCGGCCGCCCGGCGTAGCGCGTCCTGAGCGCCGCGATGCGACCGTCGTAGTCCTGCGCCGCCTGGCGCGCGACCGGTTCGGTGCCCAGCAGCCGCCCCAGGCGCAGCAGGTTGACGCCGACCTGTTCCAGCCGGTTCGGTTCGCTGTGGTAGACCGGGATGCCGAGGCGCTCCAGTTGCTCGACCTGGCGCACCGGATTGCCGCTGTGCCAGACCACGACCAGGTCGGGCTTGAGCGCCAGCACGCGCTCGAAGTCGATCTTGTTGTAGCTGCCCACCTGCGGCAGCTTCTTCGCAGCCTCCGGATAGTCGCTGTAGTCGACGGCGCCGACGAGCCGCGCCCCGCCGCCGGCCGCGTACAGCAGCTCGGTGACGTGGGGCGCCAGCGCGATCACGCGCTGGGCCGGCCGCGCCAGCGTGACCGTGCGGCCGGCGTCGTCGACGACGGCGATGGCGGCCGACGCATTGGCACAGAGTACGGCCAGCACGGCCCCCAGCAAGACCTTCATGGCATCAGAAGTCGAAACGCGCCGACAGTTTCAGTTGGCGGCCGTCGCTCGGATAGATGCCGGCGCGGCAGTTGTAGGCTTGGCTGTAGTACTGGCGGTCGGCCAGGTTCAGGCCCGAGACCGCCACTTCCCATGGGCCGAAGCGGCGCGCATAGCGGGCGTCGAGCGTGGTGAACGACGGCATGCGGGTGCTGCAGCTATTGGTGAAATCGTCGCCATAGCGCTGGCTGTCGACCCACTGGGCGCCGATGTCGGCGGTCTGGCCGTTGCCCGGGGCCCAGGCCAGGCGCGCGGTGACGACGTGCTTCGGCACCAGCACCATCTCGCGGCCGGCGTTGGGGCCGTCGCGGAACTCGGCCTGCACGTACTGCCACGCCCCGGTCAGGCGCCAGTCCCTGGCAAAGACGGCCTGCCCTTCGAGCTCCACGCCCTGGCGGCGGGTCGGATCGAGGTTGGTATTGGCGCCGAAGCCGATGGTCGGGTCGAAGTAGATCTCGTTGGTCAGGCGGTGGCGGAACAGGCGCGCGGTCGCTTTACGGGCTTCGGTGCCGGCGCTGACGCCCAGCTCCAGGTCGCGCGAGGTTTGCGGCGCCAAGACGTCCAGGGTCGAACGGTAGCTGTTTTCGTCGATATTGGCGATGCGGTAGCTGCGGCCGGCCTTGGCGAACACGGTCACGAGCGGCATCACGTCGATGCTGCCCTCGACGGTCCAGGCATTGAGCGACTGCTTGCGGTGCTCCCCGACCACTGGCGGGAAGGCCAGCGGGTCGCTGTAGTCTTTTTCGAAACGCTCGTGGCGGCCGCCGATCGCCAGGCGGGCATTGTGCGGCGCGTTCCACAGCAGTTCGTCGCGCAGGTAGAAGGCCTTCGAATCCTGGCGCGCATCGCCGGCCGAAAAGTCGGACGTCACGTCGCGCTCCCAGCGCATCAGGTCGATGCCGGCGACGAATTCGTTGCGCTGGCCGCCAAGGTCGGCGGTATGGCGCAGGCGCGGCGAGAACTGGGTCTGCTCGGCCTCATAGACCGAGGTCGACAGCGTGCCGAAATCGTAGGTCGACGAGACTTCGCGTTCGCGATGCGACAGCTCGGCGGCCAGCTCGAAGGCGCCCACGCGGTGCTCGACGAAGGCGGTCACGCGGTCGGTGTCGAGCGAGCCGAAGTTGTTCGGCGTGTCGGTCTGGGTCGGGATGGCCAGGAATTGCGCTTCGGTCAGCGCGCCGGGCAGGCGCGAATCCGAGCGCGAACTTTCGAAGCGCAGGCCGGCGCGGCCGTTCGGCGCATAGGCGTACTGCAGGCCACCGCTGAAGCTCGTCTGCTCATACTTGTTGTTGTCGCGGTAGTTGTCGGTGCGGCGGTCGCTGACTGCGGCGTCGAACGACCAGGGACCGGCGCCGTGGGCAATCGAGGCGCGCAGGTCGAGGTGGTCGAAGCGGCCGGCTTCGGCGAACAGCGAGCCCGAGGTGCCTTCCTTGCCCGCGCCGCGGCGGGTGACGATATTGATCACGCCGCCGGTGGCGCCGTCGCCATACAGCACGCTGCTGCCGCCGCGCGTGATCTCGATGCGCTCGACGGTGTCCACGGGAATCGTCGACAGCACGGTATGCGCCAGTTCGTTCTCGTTCAGGCGCACGCCGTCGACCAGCACCACGGTGTTCTGGGCGCTGTTGGTGCCGAAGCCGCGCAGGTCGAGGCCGAAGTCGGGCGAGCCGTCCAGGCTCTGGCGGCCGAAGACGCCGCCGATCTTGCGGATCGCCTGGTTGACGTCGGTGGCGCCGGCGCTGCGGATCTGCTCGGCGCTGATGACGGTGGCGCCGATCGGCGTGGCCTGGGCCGGGAAGCGCGGGCCGGTGATGACGACCGATGGCAAGGTGTCCTGGGCGACAACGTTCGGGGCGAACAGGGCGAAGGCGCAGGCCAATGCGAGTGGCGCGCGGCGCGGTGCGGCAGCAAAAATCATGATGAATGTGTTCTCGGTAAAAGGCACCGGCCCGCGTCCCCGCAGGCCAGAGTCAACGGAAGCACGTACGACGCGCTTCCACCTGTTTGGCCGGTATCCGGGCTGGCAAGCATGACGGCCTCACCTTCCTGCGCGTCATGCACAGTGGTTGTCGAGACCGCCTGCCGCGCTGCAAGAGCAGGCGCGGCGCTTGTTGACCGTTGCGGGGGCAGCACACCTCCATGGCGGCGCGGGGCGCGGCCATGTCGTGTTTCCCGTTTAACTTCGCGCACCTGGACGCGCGCGAGAGCACCAAAACGGGGCGATTATAACCTGACAAGCCGCCCGCTGCCCGGCCGCCGGCAGCCTGGCGCGGGATCGGCTACCATCGTCGTTTTCATGCTCATCACGGGAGTGTCCATGGCGCGTCTACCCACTTATTTCGTGTCGCACGGCGGCGGTCCCTGGCCGTGGATGCGCGAGCAGTACGGCACTGCCTATGACCAGCTGGCCGCCTCGCTCGCTGCCATGCGGGTCGAGGCTGGCGATGCGGTGCGCGCGGTGCTGGTCGTGACTGCGCACTGGGAGACGCCGCAGTTCATGGTGTCGTCCGGGGCGGCGCCGGGCATGATTTATGACTATGGCGGCTTTCCGTCGCATACCTACCAGATCACCTACCCGGCCCCGGGAGAACCGGCTTTGGCGCGGCGCATGGCCGATCTGCTGAACGAGGCCGGCCATCCCGCGACGCTGGACGCCGAACGCGGCTTCGACCATGGGACGTTCTCAATGCTGTATCCGGTGTATCCGGAAGCGCGCATGCCGGTGGTGCAGCTGTCGCTCAGGGCCGACCTCGATCCGGCCGCCCACCTGGCCGCGGGCCGTGCGCTGGCGCCGCTGCGCGACGAGGGCGTGTTGATCATCGGCAGCGGGCTGTCGTACCACAACCTGCGCCAGTTCGGGCCGAATGGACGCGAGGCCTCGCGGGCGTTCGATGGGTGGTTGCAGCAGACGCTGCTCGGACGCGATCCTGCCGAACGCGCGCAGGACTTGCTGCAATGGGAGTCGGCGCCGATGGCGCGGGCGGCGCATCCGCGCGAAGAACACCTGATCCCGCTGATGGTGGCGCTGGGGGCGGCCGAACACGAGGCCGCGGCCTGCGTCTATCATGAAGACGCGTTCATGGGCAATTTGGCGGTGTCGAGTTTCAGGTTCGGGGCGGCGCCGCAGTCATAAGCAAGCAACCATACCGCTCACACGTCGTACCCGCGCAGGCGGGTACCCAAGTACTGCTCATGCTGTCGAAACGCTAGCAAACTTGGGTACCCGCCTGCGCGGGTACGACGTTTCGAGGCTTACGCAGGGAGCGCGCTAGCGGCGAATATCACGTCCCCCGCTTGCCGCGCGCCGCTTCCTCGGCCTTCGCCGCGGCCTTCTCGGCCGCGATGCGCGCCTTCTCGGCCATCTCGGCCTCGTGCGCCGCCAGGCTGGCCGCGCGCGACTCGGGCGTTTCCAGGCTGATGCGGCCCAGGGCGCCCTGGCGATAATCCTGCAGCAGCGTATGCGCCGCCTTCTCGTAATCGAAGTCGCCGCCGCGTACGCGGAAACCGCGGCGCTGGGCCACGCCCTCGATCACCGCCACGCCATCCATGCCCTCGGTCTTGAAGCCATAGCGCGCGGTGAGCAGTTGAGGGTAGCGCTGCAGCAGCAGCTCGCCCAGGTATTCGGCCACTTCTTCCTCGACCAGGGCATTGGTGCCGATCGCGTGGCTGGCGGCCAGCATCAGGCCGTCGCTGGCCATGGCGATCTTGGGCCACAGCATGCCGGGGGTGTCGACCAGCACCACGTTCTTGTTCAGGTACAGGCGCTGCTGGGTCTTGGTCACGGCCGGCTCGTCGCCCACCTTGGCCACGCGCTTCTTCAGCAGCGCGTTCATCAGGGTCGATTTGCCGACATTGGGGATACCCATGATCATGATGCGCAGCGGCTTGGTCGGCACGCCGCGGTGCGGCGCCAGCGACAGCGCCAGGTCGGGGATGCGGGCCACATCGGCCGGCTTCTTGGTCGTCATCGGATAGGCGGTCACGCCGTCCTGCGCATCGTAATAGGCTTTCCAGGCGGCGGTCGCATTGGGGTCGGCCAGGTCGATCTTGTTCAAGACCTTCAGGCAGGGGCGTTGGCGGAACTTGCGCAACTGGTCCACCAGCGGGTTGCAGCTCGCCTCGGGCAGGCGCGCGTCGAGCACCTCGATCACCAGATCGATGTTTTCCATCTGCTCGGCCGCTTCCCGCTTGGCCGCGTTCATGTGGCCAGGGAACCATTGAATCGACATACTATTGCTCTCTTAATCTTTCGTCCAAGGCGCTATTTTACGCTGAGCCTAGTTGCAAACGTAGCGCGACGGCCACAACCCCGCTTTTCACGGCACGTACCGTTGAGCTGTTGCAACACTGTTGACATATTCGAGGCGCACACTCCCGTCTTGCCTGCACACGACGGAGATGGGAATGCGCGCACGGGAAAAACTGAAACGGTCGCTGGTGCGCTGGTATGGCGTGCTGATGCTGTGCTGCGCCATCGTGGTGTCGGCGCTGGTCGACCAGTTGCCGCTGCTGCCTTATTGATCCGCGGCCAAGTTCCGAACCACTCAAGGCGCACGATACTACCCGCAGCCACTCGAATAGTTGCGGCGGCAAACCTCGCTATTCACTGCCGGGGCAGGCGCAGACGGCGGAGCTGTCCTCGTCATCGTCAGTGCAGGGGCAGCCGATATTCGATGTACCGCTGTATAGCGGCAATGGGTGCGCCGCTCCAGAGCTTCGTACGAATACTGGTTAATTCTTCATTGACGTATGTCGTTATCACTGCTCGTAGACCGACGACAATCGAAGCATGTTACGTCTACAAGCGTATAAGTACGAACTGATGCCCAGTGGCGAGCAAGCACGTGCCATGCGTCGCTACGCCGGAGCGTGCCGCTTCGTCTACAACAAGGCGCTGGCGCTGCAAAAGGAAAACCACGACGCTGGTAACAAGTTCATCGGATACGTCGCCATGGCGAAGCACTTGACCAGTTGGCGCAACAGTGCTGAAACGCCATGGCTGAAAGACTCGCCTTGCCACCCATTGCAACAAGCCTTGAAGAACTTAGATAAGGCGTACAAGAACTTTTTCGAGAACCGAGCCGACTTCCCCAGCTTCAAGCGCAAAGGCGCCGGCGAGAGCTTCCACTACCCTGATCCGAAGCAGATCAAGCTCGACCAGGCCAACGATCGCATCTCCTTGCCGAAGCTCGGGTGGTTACGCTACCGCAAAAGCCGTGAGGTACTGGGCGAAGTCCGCAACGTCACCGTCAGCAAGTCAGGCGGAAAGTGGTTCGCGTCGATCCAGACGCAACGCGAAGTCGAACAGCCGCTTCCCACAGCGACAACGGCCATCGGCATCGATGTCGGTATCGGTCGATTCGTCACGATGAGCGACGGCGAATTCATCGTCCCGCTAAACTGTTTCAAGAAGCATCTACCTCGCCTGGCACGCTGCCAGCGCAGCATGAGCCGCAAGGTCAAGTTCAGCAACAACTGGAAGAAGGCGAAAGCCCGCGTCCAGAAGATTCACACCGGCATCGCGAACGCGCGAAAAGACTTCCTGCATAAAACCACAACGGCGATCAGCAAAAACCACGCACTCGTCTGCATTGAGGATTTGCAGGTACGGAATATGTCCAGGTCTTCCAAGGGCACAATCGAACAGCCGGGCAAGAAGGTCAGCCAGAAAAGCGGTCTGAACCGCGCCATTCTCGATCAGGGATGGGGCGAATTCCGGCGGCAGCTCAACTACAAGATGGCGTGGTGTGGCGGCGTATTGCTATGCGTGCCACCGCAACACACCAGCCAGACTTGCCCGTGGTGTGGTCACGTCTCGAGAGAGAATCGGCAAACTCAGGCGTCATTCTTGTGCGTCGATTGCGGCTACAAAAATCATGCCGATGTAGTCGCCGCAATTAACGTCTTAGCGCGAGGACATCGCGTATTAGCCTGTGGAGAGATGGTGCAGCCAGGCCGCTCGACGAAGCAGGAACCCACCGAAGCGCCCAACAGCTCAGCGTGCGGCGCCGTAGGAATTCTCGTCCTTCAGGGCGGGGAGGATGTCAAGTTCCAGCCGCCCTGCACGCAGCCAATGTAGCCGCAGACGCCGGCGGCGTTGGGATGGGCGCCCTTGAGGGCACGCGGGGCGCCGCCGAAATTGGCCAGCGCGTGCCCAAGCAACAGCTAGCTGCTGCTGCTGTCGTCAGGATATAGCAAGCGTACTGACCAAGCGGCCGGTCATGCGTGACTGCGCGAAAAGCGCCGTTGGGTTTCCTGACCGTTCCCGTGTTTTACTCCAGATCCGCCATCGCCTTCAGGTGCGCCACCACGCTGCGCCCCAGCGCCGACAGGTCGTAGCCGCCTTCGAGGCAGCTCACCACGCGCCCGCCGGCGTGCTCGTTCGCCACCGCCATCACCTGGCGCGTGATCCATGCATAATCGGCCTCCACCAGGCCCATGCCGCCCATATCGTCGTCGCGGTGGCCGTCGAAGCCGGCAGAGATGAAGATCATCTGCGGCTTGAAGGCGTGCAGCGCCGGCAGCCAATGCTCGCGCACCAGCTTGCGCACCGCGTCGCCGTCGCACAGCGCCGGCACCGGCAGGTTGATGCGGTTGGCCGTGACCGGCTCCGGCTCGCTGTACGGATAGAACGGATGCTGGAAGAAGCTGGCCATCAGCACCCGCGGCTCGTCGCGGAAGGCGTCGGCGGTGCCGTTGCCGTGGTGGACGTCGAAGTCGACGATGGCGACCCGCTCCAGGCCGTGGGCCTCGAGCGCATGGCGCGCCGCGATCGCGACGTTGTTGAAGAAGCAGAACCCCATCGGCGTGGTCGGGGTGGCGTGGTGGCCGGGCGGGCGCACCGAGCAGAAGGCATTCGACACGCTGCCCTTGATGACGTCGTCGGTCGCGGCCACCGCGGCCCCGGCCGCGCGCAGCGCCGCCTGGTAGCTGTAATGACAGAGCGAGGTGTCGCCATCGAGCGGGTAATAGTCGCCCGGCGTGGCCGGCACGTTCTCGCGCACCAGCGCCAGCGCGCCCGGCGTATGGTTGCGCAACACCTGGTCCAGCTCGGCCAGCGGCGCGCTGCGCTGCTCGAGCAGCCCGTCCAGCCGGGCCAGGATCAGCTGGTCGTCGATCGCCTGCAGGCGGGCCGGGGATTCGGGGTGCCAGCTGCCCATCTCGTGCCGCAGGCAGTCGGGGTGGCTGTAAATCGCTGTGCTCATGATGCTGTCGTCTCCGCCAATGCTCATCCATTCATACCCCGCGCCGCCGTTCTCGCATAGAATCCCCCGGGACGGCTGTACCTTGCAGGGCATGAAGCTTGCCAATGGCGCTAATCTACCACGCCGGCCGCCGAATTGAAGACGACCACTACCGGAATCCATCCATGTTTAACAAACTGCACGCCGTCGCACGCCAGGTCAACGAAGTCGTGGTCGGCAAGGACCAGCAGGTACGCCTGGCCCTGACCTGCCTGCTGGCCGGCGGCCACCTGCTGCTGGACGACCTGCCCGGCGTCGGCAAGACCACCCTGGCGCATGCGCTGGCGATCTCGCTCGGCCTCAAGTTCAACCGGGTGCAGTTCACCAGCGACCTGCTGCCGGCCGACGTGGCCGGCATCTCGGTCTACGAGCGCGAAAAGAACGCCTTCGTGTTCCACCCCGGCCCCATCTTCACGCAAGTGCTGCTGGCCGACGAGATCAACCGCGCCACGCCCAAGACCCAGTCCGGCCTGCTCGAGGCGATGGAAGAGCGCCAGGTCTCGGCCGACGGCGTCACGCGCCCCCTGCCCGAGCCGTTCTTCGTGATCGCCNACGCCCAAGACCCAGTCCGGCCTGCTCGAGGCGATGGAAGAGCGCCAGGTCTCGGCCGACGGCGTCACGCGCCCCCTGCCCGAGCCGTTCTTCGTGATCGCCACCCAGAACCCGGCCAACCAGGTCGGCGTGTTCCCGCTGCCCGAATCGCAGCTCGATCGCTTCCTGATGTGCCTGAGCCTTGGCTATCCGGACGCCGCCGCCGAGCGCGCGCTGTTGATGGGCGAAGACCGGCGCAGCATGCTCAAGGCCTTGCCGCCGGCGATGCAGCCCGAGGAACTGGCGGCCGCCCAGCGCCAGCTGCGCGCGATCCACGCATCCGGCAAGCTGGTCGACTATGTCCAGGCGCTGGCCCAGGCGTCGCGCCAGAACGGCCTGTTCGCCGAAGGGCTGTCGCCGCGCGCCGCGCTGGCGCTGCTGCAGGCCGGCCGTGCCTGGGCCGCGCTCGAGGGGCGCGACCACGTGATCCCCGAAGACATCCAGGCGGTGCTGGTGCCGGTCTGCGCGCACCGCCTGCGGCCGCTGCGCGCCGCCCACGGCACCGCGCTGGCCAGCCGCGACCTGGTGCTGCAACTGCAGAAGGCGGTGCCGGTCTGATGGCGCAAGCTGCGGGAGGCTTGCGCGGACGGCTGCGGCGCGCCACCGGCGCCTGGCTGCCGCGCGCCGGCACCCAGGACGCCGGCGAAGTGGTGCTCGGGCAGCGCCGCGTGTTCATCCTGCCCACCCGGGCCGGCCTGGGCTTCGCCCTGCTGCTGGCGGTGCTGCTGGTCGGTTCGATCAACTACACGCTGGGCCTGGGCTTCGGCCTGACCTTCCTCGCGCTGTCGTGCGCGCTGGTCGACATGGTCGCCACCTACCGCAACCTGGCCCACCTGGCGCTGCAGCAGGGCCGGGGCGCGCCGGTGTTCGCCGGCCAGGAAGCGCAGTTCGAGCTGCAGGTCTTCAACCGCACGCGCCTGGCGCGCTACGCCATCCGCGCCGATTTCGCCGACGTGCGCGAAGCGCGCCACGTGGCCGATATCGCCCCCGGCAGCCACGCGCTGCTGACGCTGGCGGTGCCGACCGAGCGGCGCGGCTGGCTGGCGCCGGCCCGGGTCAGGCTGTCGACCCGCTTTCCGCTCGGCCTGTTCAACGCCTGGAGCTACTGGCGCCCGGCCACGCGCGCGCTGGTCTATCCGCGCCCCGAGGATGGCGCCCCGGCGCTGCCGCTGAGAGGCGACGACGGCGGCAGCCTGCGCGCGCCCGGCCACGACGATTTCGCCGGCGTGCGCAACTACCAGGCCGGCGATTCGCCGCGCCGGCTTGCCTGGCGCCAGATCGCCCGCCTCGGCGGCGAGTCGGGCGCCCTGCTGTCGAAGCATTTCGAGGGCGGCGGTGGCGACGAGCTGGTGCTCGACTTCGACGCCCTGCCCGGCACGCTCGACCTCGAGCTGCGTCTGTCTCGCCTGACACGCTGGGTGCTGGACGCCGAGGGCCGCGCCCTGCCCTATGCCTTCCGCCTGGGCGCGGTGCGCTTCGACGCCGCCCTCGGCGCCGCCCACCAGGCGGCCTGCCTGCGCGCGCTGGCGCTGTACGGGATCGAGGACGCGGCATGAAGCGCCTGACCACGGCCCTGAGCCGCGACAAGGCCGACACCCTGCTGCTGCTGGGGACCGCGGTGCTGGTGCTGGCGCCGCATGCGCTGCACGTGCCGCTGTGGGTCGCGCTGCTGTGCGGCGCCACCCTGGCCTGGCGCGCCGCGATCACGCTGCGCGGCAAGCGCATGCCGCCGGCCCTGCTGTTGCTGCCGCTGGCGGTGGCGGCGATGGCCGGTGTCCAGTTCAGCTACGACACCCTGCTCGGCAAGGACGCCGGGGTGGCGATGCTGGTGCTGCTGGTCGCCTTCAAGATGCTCGAGATGCATGCGCGGCGCGACCTGTTCGTCGTGATCTTCCTGTGCTTCTTCCTGGTGCTGACCAACTTCTTCTATGCCCAGGGCATCGGCACCGCGCTCCTGACCATCGCTTCGGTGCTGCTCCTGCTGGCGACCCAGCTATCGTTCCAGTTCACCGGCGCGGTGCCGCCGCTGCGCGTGCGGCTGGCGATGGCGGGCCGCATGCTGGCCTTCGCGGCGCCAATCGCGATCGTGCTGTTCGTGGTGTTCCCGCGCATCCACGGGCCGCTGTGGAGCATGCCGGGCGACGCCGGCGGCCGCTCGGGTCTGTCGGACCAGATGGCGCCGGGCCAGATGTCCAACCTGGCGCTGTCCGAGGAACCGGCGTTCCGGGCGCGCTTCTTCGGCCGTCCCCCGCTGCAGTCCCAGTTGTACTGGCGCGGCCCGGTGCTCGATTTCTTCGACGGCCTGACCTGGTCGCGCGGCGCCAGCCAGGCTTCCGGCCGCGACCTGCACCTGGCGGTCGGCGGCGACGCGCTGGAGTATGAAGTGACGCTCGAACCCTCGTCGGCGCGCTGGGTGTTCGCACTCGAGATGCCGGGCGAATTGCCGGCGGTGCCGGGCCACCGGCTACGCATCTCGCCGCAGTTCGAGCTGATGGCCACTGATCCCTTGGGCAGCCGGGTGCGCTACCGCGCCAGCTCGCACCTGGACTTCGCCCTCCAGGCCGGCCCGGCCCTGGACGACGCCGGGCGCTGGCTGCTGCTGCCCTATGGCTTCAATCCGCGCGCGCTGGCCGCCGGCCGCGAACTGCGCCAGCTTGGCGATCCGATGCAGCGGGTGGAAGCGGTACTGCGGCAGTTCCGCGAGCAGCCGTTCCAGTACACGCTGGCGCCGCCGCTGCTGGGACGGCACACGGTCGATGAATTCATGTACGGCACCCGCTCCGGCTTTTGCGAACACTACTCGGGCGCCTTCGTGTTCCTGATGCGCGCGGCCGGCGTGCCGGCGCGCGTGGTGACCGGCTACCAGGGCGGCGAGATCAACCCGCTCGACGGCTTCATGACGGTGCGCCAGTCCGATGCCCACGCCTGGGCCGAAGTCTGGATCGCGGGCCGCGGCTGGCAGCGGATCGACCCGACCGCCGCGGTGGCGCCCGAGCGCGTGCGGCGCGGCCTGGACGCCTCGGTGCCGCGCCCGGCCCCGTTCGGCATCGAGGCGCTGCGCGGCATGAACCCCTTCCAGGGCCAGGGCAAAGCCTGGATGGTCCAGTTGCGCAATGCCGTCAACGCCGTCAACAATGGCTGGAACCAGTGGGTGCTCAATTACACGCCGGAGCGCCAGCGCGCGGTCGTGCGCGACCTGCAGCGCAAGCTGTCCGGCTGGCCGCTGGTCGTCCTGCCGGCGGCAGTCGTGCTGGCGCTGCTGGTGCTGCGGATGGTGCGCCGGCGGCGCGCGACCCATCCGGCCGATGCTCTATACTCGACCCTGTGCAAGCGTCTCGGCCAGCTGGGCCTGGCGCGTGCCCAGGACGAAGGACCGAGCGCCTTTGCTGCGCGGGTCGACGGCGCCGCCGACCTGGCGCCCCAATCGCGCGCAGCGGCCAGCGAATTCCTGCGACGCTACAGTGCCTGGCGCTATGCGCCCCCGGCCGCCGATCCCCGGCTTACCGCCACCTTGAAAAGCTTACTATCGCAAGTCAGATGAAATCCATTGTTTCCCTGTTTTCCGCAGTCGCCCTCTTCGCGGCCGCGCCTGGCGATGCCGGCGCCGCCGGCCAATCCACCGCGTCCCAGGCCGCGACCGCCGCCGCGGCCGAGCTGGACCCCGAACACGTCAACTTCCTCGAATGGCTGCCGGTGCGCGAGTTCATCGAAGAGATGGTCGCCACCCACGGCTTCGAGCGCGAAGCGCTGCAGACGATATTCAAGGAAGTCCGCTTCATCGATCGCGCCGTGCAGCTGGTCAAGCCGGCACCGCCGGGCAAGCCGAAGAACTGGCAAGCCTATAGCGCGCGCTTCATCGAGCCGATCCGCATCCGCGCCGGCGTGCGCTTCTGGAACGAGAACGCCGAGGCGCTGGCGCGCGCCGAGGCCGCCTATGGCGTGCCGGCCGAGATCATCGTCGGCATCATCGGCATCGAGACCATCTATGGCCGCGACACCGGCAAGTTCCGCGTGCTGGACAGCCTGACCACGCTCGCCTTCGCCTATCCTGAAACGCCGAACCAGGCCGCGCGCAAGGCCTTCTTCCGCGACGAGCTGGCCAACACCCTGGTGCTGGCGCGCGAGCGCGGCTACGATCCGTTCTCGCTGCTCGGCTCGTTTGCCGGCGCGGTCGGGATGCCGCAATTCATGCCGAGCAATATCCTCAGATACGGGGTCGACTTCGATAGCGATGGCCGGGTCGACTTGCGCGGCTCGGCGACCGACGCCATCGGCAGCGTAGCCAATTTCCTGGTCCAGCATGGCTGGAATGCCGAGCACCGCGGCCCGACCGTGTACCCGGCCGACGTCTCGCCGGCGCGCGCCTGGGAGCCCCTGATCGCGCGTGGCCTCGAAGCGACACTACGCCCGGACGAGCTGCGCGCGGCGGGCGTTGCCACTGCGGCGGCCCTGCCGGGCGACCGCCTGTATGGCTTGATTGACCTGCAGAATGGCGCGGATGCAACAGAATATTGGGTGGCTAACGATAATTTTTATGCCATCACAAAATACAATCGCAGTTACTTCTACGCCATGTCGGTGGTCGATCTGGGCCGCGCGGTGCGGGCGGCACGACCCGGTTGACTGTTTCCAGCGGGGAAACTTTGTAATCCTTTGTAACAGGTTTCCCCTCTTCCCTTCCTATTGTTCGTAGGCATCCTCCTACATACCCCCCAGGGGTATCCATGACAGGGCCAGTTGCTTTCGTGGCAAATCTGGCATCGCTGTTAACATACCCCCCATTTTCTTTCCATTTCGTCAGCAAAAAACGTACTGTGCTGCATCATTTGCTGGATGCCCGTACACTGTTGCTTAAATAAAAAACAATATATTTTGCCAGTGAGTTTGTGAGAGAATTGCATTGCGGCTATTGTTGCAATCAGACAACGAAGCCGAGGGAAGAGAAATGATTCCGACTTGCTCATGAGTATCGGAATAAAAATAGTTGTACAATTGAATAGAAAATTACGAAATTAAATTTGCGGAATCGAGCGCCTCCAGCGACTCCGTTTCACCCCCCTGATAGGAATATGAATCATGACTAACCAAGTCGGCATTGATATGAACAGCGATTCGGAAGGCGATGAGCTGCTTCAGTACAACCCGAACCGCCTGCTCGACACCCTGATCGAGAACCTGCGCCTGAAGAACGACGCAGCACTGTCGCGCGCACTCGAAGTCGCGCCGCCGGTGATTTCGAAGATCCGCCACCATCGCCTGCCGGTCGGCGCTTCGCTGCTGATCCGCATGCACGAAGTCAGCGACCTGTCGATCCGCGACCTGCGCTACCTGATGGGCGACCGCCGTGCGAAGTTCCGCATCAGCGACAAGCAGTTCAAGCCGAAGGAAGGTGCGGTTCCTGCAAAGGACTGAGGCGCCGCGGGCGTGGCGGTGATGGTACTGCGCGCCCTGGCCCTCCCCTTGTGCACAGGATTGGCGGCGCCCTGCGCGCCGCCACGTGAGTAGTGCGTACGCCCGCGCGGGCGTACGAGCCGCCGCATTGGCGGACGACCGACCGGGCCGGCGATGAGCCGCTTGTAAGGTCTACGCAGTCCCAGCGACTGATACGACAAAGGCCGCCTGTCATCCAGGCGGCCTTTTTATTGGGCGCTGTCTTTTAAGCCGGGAACACGCCGGTCGACAGGTAGCGGTCGCCGCGATCGCACACCACGAACACGATGGTCGCGTTCTCGACCGTCTGGGCGATGCGCAATGCCACTTCGCAGGCGCCGGCGGCCGAGATGCCGCAGAAGATGCCTTCTTCGGCCGCCAACCGGCGCGCCATCTGCTCGGCGGACGCTTGGCTGACGTTCTCGACCTGGTCGACGCGCGCCGATTCGAAGATCTTCGGCAGATAGGCTTCGGGCCATTTGCGGATGCCCGGGATCGACGAGCCTTCTTCGGGCTGGGCGCCGACGATGCGGATCGCCTCGTTCTGTTCCTTCAGGTAGCGCGAGACGCCCATGATGGTGCCGGTGGTGCCCATGGCGCTGACGAAGTGGGTAACACGTCCTTCCGTATCCCTCCAAATCTCGGGACCGGTAGTCTCGTAGTGCGCGCGCGGATTATCGAAATTGGCGAACTGGTCGAGGATGATGCCCTGGCCATCTTTCTGCATCTGCTCGGCCATGTCGCGCGCATATTCCATGCCGCCCGATTTCGGCGTCAGGATGATTTGCGCGCCGTAGGCGGCCATGCTCTGGCGGCGCTCGACCGAGAGATTGTCTGGCATGAGCAGGATCATCTTGTAGCCGAGGATCGCCGCCGCCATCGCCAGCGCGATGCCCGTATTACCGCTGGTCGCTTCGATCAGGGTGTCGCCCGGCTTGATCTGGCCGCGCAATTCGGCGCCGCGCAGCATCGACATCGCTGCCCGGTCCTTCACCGAGCCGGCCGGGTTATTGCCTTCCAGCTTGCCCAGGATGATGTTGTTGCGGGCCGCGATGTCAGCGCCCGGCAGGCGCTGCAGCTGCACGAGCGGCGTATTGCCGATCGTGGCTTCGATGGTCTTGTAAGCCATTGCTTTCTCTATTCCTTGCGATACCAAAGCGCCATTTTAATCCGAGAAGCAAGTCGGCGTTTGGTCAGGCCCTGACGGACATCTTCCGCCAGGGACGAGAAGCCTGGCTTATGCTGCGTCAGCGCAGGGGCAAGGGATAGGTGGCCGGGCTGACGTTGCCGTCCTTGTCGACAGCCTGCACGCCGAAGAACACATTGTCTTTCGACAGGTCGACCGTGGCTTCAGTGACATTACCGACCCACTTCGAACCTTCCCAGTTGGCTGACGTGGTGTCGCGCCACACGAGGCGGTAACCGGCCAGGTCGGGTTCGGCGTTTGCCTTCCACACCAGGGTCGAATCGTTGGTGAGACCCGATGTGCGCAATTTGACGTCTTGCGGCGCGCCAGGCGCCAGCGCCAGCGACGCCATCGCGGCGCCATTGACCTTGGTGACGTTGGCAACATAGCGGAAGTCGACGTGATCGATCGTGTCGCCATACACCTTGCCGCCTTCGGTGCGCAGGTCCTGGTGCTGGTGGTCGAAGTTCTCGGCCGGCTCGGTGAAGCGCAGCGCGGCATAGCCCTGCTCCAGGAACGGCATGTGGTCGCCGCCGCGCAGGTAGCGGTCGTGGCGCTGGATGACGTTGACCTTGAAGCCCTTCACGTAGCGCTCGCCCTGCTCCTTGGTATGGCGCGCGAGCTGGCGCGAGAGCGAATCGTTCTCGCCGCCGGTAGCCACCAGCTGGCGCACGGCCTCGCTCATTTCCTTGGTCGCCGGGATGCTTTGCGCGAACAGGCGCACCGATTTGTCGTCGACCTTGCCATCGTCGCCGCGCGAGCTGCCGATGATGTCGTTGGTGAACATGCCGGCCACGTTCCAGCCCTTCTCGCGGGCCTGGGTCGCCCAGTGGCGGGCGCCGATCAGGCCCTGCTCTTCGGCCGCCACGGCCATGAACACCAGCGTGGCGTCGAATTTGTACTTGGCCATCACGCAGGCCAGTTCCATGATGGCGGCGGTGCCCGAGGCATCGTCATTGGCGCCCGGCGCATCCGAGGTGGCGTCCATCACGTCCGAGGCGCGCGAATCGTAGTGGCCGCTGACCACGTACATGCGGTCCTTCGAAGCCGCCTGCGTGCCCGGCAGCGTGGCGACCACGTTGACGATCTCGGTCGGCTTCGAGATGCGCGCCGAGACCGGGGCCACGTGGCTTTCGAAGGCGACCTGCAGCGGCGTGCCGGCGCCGCAGCGCTCAAGCTCGGCCTTGATCCAGCGCCGGGCGGCGCCAATGCCGCGCGTCTCGGACTCGGTTTCCGACATCGTGTGGCGGGTGCCGAAGCTGACCAGTTTCTGGATATGGCCTTCGATGCGCTTCTGCGAAATCTCGCCAAGGATCTTGTTGATCTGGGCTTGCTGGGCGGTGATATTGGGTTGTGCGGGAGTAGCTGCGGAAGCGCCGGCCGAGGCTGCCAGCAGGGCCGCCAGCAAGGCGGTGGAAACACGGGCGTGAGGCATGATTACCTTTCTGGTATTGGATGTGCAAGCTGTAACAGATGAGCTTGCACATCTTGCCATGCGCCTCGGGGAATGTCAGTCAATACATGTCACATTGCGGCTTTGGCATCGGCCGTCTGGGCCGGCTTGGCGGCCTTGACGGCCTTGGCGGCCGGCGCCGCCGTAGCGCCCTCCTTGCCCTTTCCGTTGACCACCAGGCCGGCTTCGGACAGCTTCGCGGCCTTCTTGTCACCCAAGCCTTTTATCCGCCCCTGCAGGTCGGTCCAGTCCTTGAACTCGCCCTTGGCGCGTTCGTCCAGGATGTTCTTGGACATGCTCGGTCCCACGCCCTTCACGCCGTCGAGCGCGGCAGCATCGGCCTTGTTGACATCGACCTGGGCAAAGGCGAAGCCGGCCGAGGCGACCAGCGCGGCGACCGCCAGTATCAGTTTCTTGATCATTGATGTTCTCCGTAGGTGAATACACCCGACGGCGGCGCCGCCGGAGTTCACTTAGACGGATGACCCCGGCTTTTGTTGATGCTCGAGGACTGAGCGCGATCAAGGGTCAGGCGGGGAAGAGCTCCTCGCGGGTCACGGTCGCCGTGCCCAGCTTGCCGACCACGATACCGCCGGCCCGGTTGGCCGTTACCAGCGCCTCGGCCAGCGGCGCGCCGGTGCCGAGCATGGTGGCCAGGGTGGCGATCACGGTGTCGCCGGCGCCCGAGACGTCGAACACCTCGCGCGCGTCGGCATGCACGTGCAGCACCTCGTCCTGCGTGAACAGGCTCATGCCTTCTTCGGAACGGGTCAGCAGCAACGCATCCAGGCCCAGTTCCTCGCGCAGCTTTTGCGCTTTCTCGAGCAATTGCTCTTCGGTCTTCCAGCCGCCGACGACTTGCTGCAGCTCGGAACGGTTCGGGGTCAGGATGCTGGCGCCGCGATACGGCGTGAAATCGTCGCCCTTCGGGTCGACCAGCACGATCTTGCCGGCGGCGCGCGCCAGCGCGATCATCTCGGCCACGTTCACCAGCGCGCCCTTGTTGTAGTCGGACAGCACGATCACGTCATAGTCCGGCAGCAGCGCCTTGAACTGGGTGAGCTTGTCGCGCAACACGTCCTCGGTCGGCGCATCCTCGAAGTCGATGCGCACCATCTGCTGCTGGCGGCCGATCACGCGCAGCTTGATGATGGTCGAAATCGCCTCGTCGCGCTTCAGGTAGCTGTGGATGCCACCCGCCTGCAGCAATTGCTCCATTTGGTCGCCCGCCTCGTCGGCGCCGGCCACGCCCAGCAAGCCCGTGTGCGCGCCCAGCGCGGCGGCATTGCGCGCCACATTGGCGGCGCCGCCCAGGCGTTCTTCGCGTTTCTGGATCCGCACCACCGGCACCGGCGCCTCGGGCGAGATGCGCGACACGTCACCAAACCAGTAGCGGTCGAGCATCACGTCGCCCACCACCAGCAGGCGCACGGCGGACAGTTGCGGGGCCGCCTGCTGGCGGAAATCGTCGGCCGCCAGCAGGCGGCTCGGGGTCGGCTTGTTCATGGCGCTCAGTTCATCACATTCAGTTCTTCGGTGCGGCGCGGCGGATAGGAGTCCCAGCGGTTGCACCCGGGGCACTGCCAGTAGAACTGGCGCGCCTTGAAGCCGCAGTGGCTGCACTGGTAGCGCGCCAGCTTCTGGGTATAGCGCTGCACCAGGTTCTTGACCATCGACAGTTCTTCCCAGATATTCGCCGGCGCATCCATCAGGCGCGCTTCCAGCAGTTTATCCAGGCCCAGCAGGGTCGGATTGCGGCGCAATTCCTCGACCACCAGCTCCTTGGCCGCCTGCACGCCATCGAGTTCGATGACGGCCTTGAACACCACCTCGATCAGGTCGATCGACGAGGCCTCGGCGAGGTAGGACTTGAGCAGGTTGACGCCTTCCTGCGGGCGGCCCACCTTGCGGTAGCCATCCATCAGGCGGGCGGCGACCAGGGCCACGTGCGGCACGCTCTGCTGCTCGACGCGGCGCCAGGTCTTGAGGGCTTCTTCGACGTCGCCCTGGGCCAGCAGCGCGTCGCCGCGCAGGATGGTGGCGCGCACGCTGTTGCGGTCGGCTTCCAGGGCTTTGTCCAGCAGCAGCATGGCGTCGCTTGGCGCGGTATGTACCAGCGCATCCTGGGCCAATTCGCAATAGAACTGAGCAATTTCTTTCTGACGTGAGCCGGCGCCCGATTCCTGCAGCCCTTCTGCGGCCGCGATGGCGCGTTTCCACTCTTTCTCGCGCTGGTAGATCTCGAGCAGCGAGCGGCGCGCCTTGACGGCGTACGATGAGTCGACCAGTTGATCAAAGGTTTCCTCGGCGCGATCGAGCAGGCCGGCTTTCAGGTAGTCGATACCGAGCTCGTACTGCGCGTGCGCCTTGTCTTCAGCCGGCAGGTCGGGCCGCGCCAGCAGGTTCTGGTGCACGCGGATGGCGCGCTCGGTCTCGCCGCGGCGGCGGAACAGGTTACCCAGCGCAAAGTGCATATCGCTCGACTCGGGGTCGAGCTTGACGATCTCGATGAAGGAATCGATGGCCTTGTCGGGCTGGTCGTTCAGCAAGTGATTGAGGCCCTTGAAATAGCCGCGCGGCAAGGTGCGCGATTCGGAGACCAGTTCATTGATGTCGACCCGGGCCGCAAGCCAGCCGAGACCAAAAAAGAAGGGGATGCCAAGCAGCATCCAGAGTTCGAATTCCATGGAGTTCTTGTTTTCTTATTGTTCAGTGCCGCGGCGGGGCCGGCGGCACGCTGTCCGGCGCCGGCGCGACCGGGGTGCCGGTGCCGGCGGCGCTTTGCAGCGACTGGATGGTGATCTTGTTGAGCCACTTCTCGCGGCGCTGGCGGAACACGGTCGGGGCCAGCGCCATGATGCCGAAGGCGGCGCCGGCAACGAAGAAGGCCAGCAGCATCAGCACCAGCGGGCCGCGCAATTCATATTGCAGGAAGAAGTGCAGGTCGACTTCCTGGGTATTCTTCAGGGCGAAGCCGAAGAAGAGGATGAACAGGACGATTCCGACGATGGTCGAGACGAATTTCATCAGCAGGTTCCGCTGGAGAATGGTGTGAGGGCGAAGTGTCGCATATTCGCCATGATATTTCAAAATGGTATGGGGCGTGGGACCGCTGGCCCGATGGCAGAGATAAAAAAACGGCATCCTCGCGGATGCCGTTCTTGTGGGCTTGAAACGACTCAATCGTTGATGATCGGTTGACCGACCATCGCATCCACCCGCTCGCGCAACTGCTTGCCCGGCTTGAAGTGCGGCACCCGTTTCTCAGGCACCATCACCTTGTCGCCGGACTTCGGATTGCGTCCGATGCGCGGGGGACGGCTGTTCAGCGAAAAGCTGCCGAAACCACGGATCTCGATGCGCTGCCCGGTCGCCAGGGCGTTGGTCATCGCGTCGAGGATGGTCTTGACAGCGAATTCCGCATCCTTTGCCACCAGCTGCGAATAACGCTCAGCCAGACGGTTGATCAGCTCGGATTTGGTCATCGCAGCTCCTCAGGAAATTCCTGATTAGTTCTTATTGTCGAACTTGGCCTTCAGCAGTGCGCCCAGGCTGGTGGTGCCCGAAGCTGCGCTGTTGTCGTTCGCCAGTTTGCTCATCGCTTCCTGGGTGTCGGCGCTGTCTTTCGCCTTGATCGACAGCTGGATGCTGCGAGCCTTGCGATCGATGTTGATGACCAGGGCTTCGACCTTGTCGCCCACTTTCAGGTGGGTGCCAGCGTCTTCCACGCGGTCACGCGAGATTTCCGACGCGCGCAGGTAGCCTTCGACTTCTTCGCTCAGCGAGATCACGGCGCCTTTTGGCTCAACCGATTTCACGGTGCCGGTGACCAGCGAACCCTTGTCGTTCAGCGACGAGTAGGTGTTGAACGGGTCGCCTTCCAGCTGCTTCACGCCCAGCGAAACACGCTCGCGCTCGACGTCGATTGCCAGGACCACGGCTTCCAGCTCGTCGCCCTTCTTGAAGCGACGCACGGCTTCTTCGCCGGCTTCGGTCCACGACAGGTCCGACAGGTGGACCAGGCCATCGATATTGCCTGGCAGGCCGATGAAGACGCCGAAGTCGGTGATCGACTTGATCGAACCCTTGACCTTGTCGCCCTTCTTGTGGGTCATGCCGAAGTCGTCCCATGGGTTCGCCTTGCACTGCTTCATGCCCAGCGAGATACGGCGACGCTCTTCGTCGATTTCCAGGACCATGACTTCCACTTCGTCGCCCAGCTGGACAACCTTGTTTGGAGCCACGTTCTTGTTGGTCCAGTCCATTTCCGACACGTGGACCAGGCCTTCGATGCCTTGTTCCACTTCGACGAACGCGCCGTAGTCGGTCAGGTTGGTGACTTTACCGAACAGGCGGGTGCCTTGTGGGTAACGACGCGACAGACCGGTCCATGGATCGTCGCCCAGTTGCTTGACGCCCAGCGAAACGCGGTTCTTCTCTTGATCGTACTTGAGGACCTTGGCGGTGATCTCTTGGCCAACCGACAGGACTTCCGACGGGTGACGCACGCGACGCCATGCCAGGTCGGTGATGTGCAGCAGGCCGTCGATGCCGCCCAGGTCGACGAACGCACCGTAGTCGGTGATGTTCTTGACGACGCCGGTCACCACGGTGCCTTCTTTCAGGGTTTCCATCAGCTTCGCGCGCTCTTCGCCCATCGAGGCTTCGATGACGGCACGACGCGACAGCACGACGTTGTTACGCTTGCGGTCCAGCTTGATGACCTTGAATTCGAGGGTCTTGCCTTCGAATGGGGTGGTGTCCTTGACTGGACGGGTGTCAACCAGCGAACCCGGCAGGAAGGCGCGGATGCCGTTGGTCAGGACGGTCAGGCCGCCTTTGACTTTACCGTTGACGGTACCGGTGACGATTTCGCCCGATTCCATCGCTTTTTCCAGTGCCAGCCACGATGCCAGGCGCTTGGCCTTGTCGCGCGACAGGATGGTGTCGCCGAAGCCGTTTTCCAGCGACTCGATAGCCACGGAAACGAAATCGCCGATTTGAACTTCCAGTTCGCCCTGGTCGTTCTTGAATTCTTCAACTGGGATGAACGCTTCCGACTTCAGGCCGGCGTTGACGATCACGAAGTTGTGATCCAGGCGCACGACTTCAGCCGAGATGACTTCGCCCGAACGCATGTCCTGGCGTTGCAGCGATTCCTCGAAGAGGGCTGCGAAGCTTTCCATACCGGTATCTTGAGTTGCAGTAGACATAAAAGTGGGATATTTCATGTTAACCAGCAGGCCGGCAATATGCGGACTGAACTGGGTTAGGGTTAAAACACGCCTGCAACGCCAAAAATCTGTTGCAAGCACCAAAGGACGCCGGCCGTGAGACCGTCGTCCCCGCGAAGGCGGGGACCCAAGTTACTTAGCGCAGCCGCCACGGCGATGACTCGAGCCAACGGCGGCGTTACGGACTTGGATTCCCGCCTGCGCGGGAATGACGTTTTGACGCCAACGGCTTACGCCGAAGGCATCGAAACGCCATTCAAAGTCTTTAAAAACTCTTCTTGATTACTTTTGCCGGGTTACTTCTGCGAATACCAGGCCATGACCTGTTCCACTGCCTCATCCACGCCCATTTCGGACGTATCCAGCAGATGCGCATCCTCCGCCGGCGCCAGGGGAGCGACCGCGCGCTTGGTGTCGCGCTCGTCACGGGCCTGCAAATCCGCGAGCAGATCGTCCATATTAGCAGAAAATCCTTTGTCAATCAATTGCTTATACCGGCGTGTCGCACGGGCCTCAACACTTGCGGTCAAGAACACCTTCAGCTTGGCGCCAGGGAAGATCACAGTGCCCATATCGCGCCCGTCGGCCACCAGCCCCGGCGTCTGGCGAAAGCCCAGCTGCAGCCCGAACAAGGCCGTGCGCACGGTCGGCAGCGCGGCGATCTTCGACGCCATATTGCCCACTTCCTCGGCCCGGATCGCATGGCTGACGTCTTCATTCGCCAGGTAAATATTGCCGCCCTGGAAACGCGCCGGCAGGTGCTCGGCCAGCTTGGCGATCGCATGCTCGTCGCGCAGGTCGACTTCGCGGCGCAGCGCCTGCAGCGCCGTCAGCCGGTACAGCGCGCCCGAGTCGAGCAGATGAAAACTGAGGCGCTCGGCGACCCGGCTGGCAACCGTGCCCTTGCCCGAGGCGGTCGGGCCGTCGATGGCGATGACTGGTATGTTCGAATTCGGCATGCGGATTCCCTGGCTAACGGTTAAAACAACTCGTCGCGCGCGATGCCCGCGAACGCCTCGAAATAATCGGGGAAGGTCTTGGCCACGCACTTCGGATCGTTGATCCGCATCGCATTGCCGCGCCGCGCCTTGCCGTCGAGCGAGGCGAGCGAGAAGCACATCGCCATCCGGTGGTCGTCATAGGTATCGATGGTGGCCGGTTTCAGTTCCTCGGGCGGGGTGATGCGGATATAGTCCGGCCCCTCCTCCACCTCGGCGCCAACCTTGCGCAGCTCGGTCGCCATGGCCGCCAGGCGATCGGTTTCCTTCACCCGCCAGCTGGCGATATTGCGCAGCGTGCTCGGACCGTCGGCGTACAGCGCCGCCACCGCGATCGTCATCGCAGCATCCGGGATGTGGTTGAAGTCGGCGTCGATGGCTTTCAATACGCCGTTCGAACGCGCTTCGATCCAGTTGTCGCCGCGGGTGACGATGGCTCCCATTCTCTCCAGCGCATCGGCGAAGCGCACATCGCCCTGGATGCTGTGCTCGCCCACGCCTTCGACCCTCACCGGGCCACCGGCGATCGCGCCCGCCGCCAGGAAATACGATGCCGACGAGGCGTCGCCTTCGACGTGGATGGTGCCGGGGCTGCGGTAGCGCTGGCCGGGATGCACGGTGAACGAGGCCCAGCCGTTCTGCTCTACCTCGACGCCGAAGCGGCGCATCAGGTTCAGGGTGATCTCGATATACGGCTTCGAGATCAGTTCGCCGACGACGTCGATCGCCACCGGATGGCTCTTGGCCATCAGCGGCGCCGACATCAACAGCGCGGTCAGGAACTGGCTCGACACATTGCCGCGCACGGCGATGCGCTGCGGGTTGACGCGGCCGCGGCGGATGCGCAGCGGCGGGAAGCCTTTTTCGCCGGTGTATTCGATCTGGGCGCCGACGTCGTTCAGTGCGTCGACCAGGTCGCCGATCGGGCGCTCGTGCATGCGCGACACGCCATGCAGCGTATAGTCGCCGCCGATCACGGCCAGGGCGGCGGTCAGCGGACGGATCGCGGTGCCGGCATTGCCCAGGAACAGGTCGGCCTCATGGTTCGGCAACTCGCCGCCATTGCCGTGCACGACCACGGTGCGCTCGTCGACCTCGTCCCACTGGATGCCCAGCGAGCGCAGGGCGCCCAGCATCACCATGGTGTCGTCCGAGGCCAGCAGGTCGTGGATCGTGGTCGCGCCCTCGGACAGCGCCGCCAGCAGCAGCGTGCGGTTCGAGATGCTCTTGGAACCCGGCAGCCGCACCGTGCCCTGCGCATGAAGCACGGGCTCGAGGTCGATATGCTGCGGGTAGTGTTTTTGCTGCGTCATGTGTTTTCCTGATTGGGCGAACGCCGGTCCAGCGAGCCGGCCTCGATGGCTTCTTGCCATTCGCGGCGGGCGCGCTGGGCGGTCGCGTAGATTCCTTGCAAACCGACGCCGTCAGCGGCCGCGAGCATGGCCCGCATCGACGTCAATTGTGCCAGATATGCATCCAGCTCGGTAAGCAGCGCGGCGCGATTGGCCAGGCTGATGTCGCGCCACATCTCGGGCGACGAACCGGCGATGCGGGTGAAGTCGCGGAAGCCGCTGGCGGCGTACTGGAACAGCAGGTCGGCGTGTGGCCTGGCGGCGATATCGTCCACCAGCGCATAGGCCAGCAGGTGCGGCAAATGGCTGACGGCGGCGAACACGCGGTCATGGTCTTCCGGGGTGAGCGTGTGGATCGCGGCGCCGCAGGCGCGCCAGGCGCTGGCGACCCGTTCGACGTCCTCGGCCGCGTTTTCCGGCAGCGGCGCCAGCACGCATTTCTTGCCCTGGTACAGGCCGGGCAAGGCAGCGTCGGGACCGTTCGATTCGCTGCCCGCGATCGGGTGGCCGGGCACGAACTGGCGTACGCGGTCCCCCAGCACCGCGCGCGCGGCCGCGACCACGTCGCACTTGGTGCTGCCGGCGTCGGTCACGACCGTCTGCCGCTCCAGGTGCGGCAACAGCGCTTCGAGGATGGCGCCGGCCTGCGCCACCGGCGCCGCCAGCAGCACGAGGTCGGCGCCGCGCAGCGCATCCGCGTAGTCATCGCTCACGCGATCGACGATGCCGAGCGCCAAAGCGCGCGCCATCGCCTCGGGGTGGCGGCCGATGCCGACCACCTCGCCCACCTGGCCAGCCTTCTTCAGCGCCAGCGCGAAAGAGCCGCCGATCAGGCCGACGCCGACGATAAGGACTTTACCGAGCATTCAGCTAAGGGATTTCTTGAGCGCTTCGATGAAGGCCGCGTTCTCTTCCGGCAGGCCGATCGAGATGCGCAGCCACTGCGGCAGGCCGTAGGCGCCGACCGGACGCACGATCACGCCCTGCTTGAGCAGCGCCGTGTTCACGCGGGCGCCGGCCTGGTCGTCGTCGCCGACTTTCACCAGCACGAAGTTGCCGAACGACGGCACGTACTCGAGCTTCAACTCCTCGAAGGCGGCGATCATCTGCCTGTAGCCTGCGGCGTTATTTTGCGCACCCTTTTCCAGGAACGGCTTGTCGTTCAGCGCCGCGATCGCGGCGGCCTGCGCCAGCGAGTTGACGTTGAACGGCTGGCGGATGCGGTTCATCAGGTCGGTCACGTCGGGCTGGGCGATGGCGAAGCCCACGCGCAGGCCGGCCAGGCCATAGGCCTTGGAGAAGGTGCGCGAGACGATCAGGTTCGGGTACTTGCGCACCCAGGCGCTCGATTCGAACTGGTGTTCCGGCGCCAGGTATTCGTTGTACGCTTCGTCCAGCACCACGACCACATTGGCCGGCACTTTTTGCAGGAAGGCTTCGACTTGTTCGGCAGGGATGAAGGTGCCGGTCGGGTTGTTCGGGTTGGCGAGGTAGACCAGGCGGGTATCGGCATCGATCGCGGCGGCCATCGCATCCAGGTCATGGCCGTAGTTCACGGCCGGGACCACGATGGCGCGGCCGCCCACGCCCTGCGTCGCCAGCGCATACACCGCGAACGAATACTGCGAGTAGACGACTGCTTCCCCCTTCTGCACGAAGGCGTGGGCGGCGATTTCCAGGATGTCGTTGCTGCCGTTGCCGAGGGTGATCCACTCGGGCGGCACGTCGTAGCGCTGCGACAGCGCGGCCTTCAGTTCGAAGCCGTTGGCGTCCGGGTAGCGGCCGAGATCGGCGGCGGCTTCGAGCATCGCGGCGCGGCTCGATTCCGGCAGGCCGAACGGATTCTCGTTGGACGCCAGCTTGACGATGGTCGCTTCGTCGAGACCGAACTCGCGGGCGACTTCGGCGATGGGTTTGCCGGCCTGGTAAGGGGCGATGGCGCGGACGTATTCTGGACCGAATTTCGACATGGTGTGTCTCTCTCTATTTTGTTAAAGGCTTTGCGGATACGAGCCCAGTACCTTGAAGAAGGCGGCGTTGTCCTTGAGTTCCTCGAGCGCGCGCGCGACGGCGGCATCGTGCACATGGCCCTCGATATCGACGTAGAAGTAATACTCCCAGGTGCCGATACGCGCCGGGCGCGATTCGAAGCGGGTCATCGACACGCCATGCTTTTCCAGCGGCGCCAGCAGGTTGTAGACGGCGCCGGCCTTGTTCGGCACGGCCAGCACGATGCCGGTGCGGTCCTTGCCCGACGGGCCGGTCTGCAACTGGCCGATCACCACGAAGCGGGTGCGGTTGTGCGGATCGTCCTGGATGTGGGCCTGCACCACGCCCAATTGATACTGCTCGCCCGCCATCTCGCTGGCGATCGCGGCGACCGTCGGATCCTGGCTGGCCAGCACGGCCGCCTCGGCGTTCGACGCCACGGCGCGGCGCTCGATGTGCGGATGGTGCAGGTTGAGCCAGACCTGGCACTGGGCCAGCGCCTGCGAGTGCGCGCAGATGGTCTTGATGCCATCCATCGAGCCGGTCTTGCTCATCAGGCTGTGGTGGACGGCGATCGAGACTTCGCCGCTGATGATGGTGGTGGTCGCCAGCAGCAGGTCGAGCGAACGGTTGATCGCGCCTTCGGACGAATTCTCGACCGGGACCACGCCGAAGTCGGCGGTGCCGGCCTCGGTGGCGCGGAATACCTCGTCGATCGACACGCAGGGCAGCGTCTCGATCGCGGTGCCGAATTGCTGGAACACGGCCTGCTCGCTGAAGGTGCCGGTCGGGCCGAGATAGGCGACCGTGACGCGCTTTTCCAGCGCGCGGCAGGACGACATGATCTCGCGGAAGATCGTCTGGACGTCCTTGTCCTTCAGGGGGCCGGGGTTGCGCTCGGCGACGCCGCGCAGCACCTGCGCTTCGCGCTCGGGGCGGAACACCGGGGCATTGGTCTCGGCCTTGACGTGGCCGACCTCTTGCGCGACCTTGCCGCGCTCGCTCAGCAGCGAGAGGATTTGCGCGTCGATCGCATCGATCCGTTCGCGCAGGGGTGTGAGTTTGTCTGTCATCGTTATGCTTCGTGGTCGATTTTGTTTGCAGTGGGTGGAATCAACCGTGAGTTGGACGCGTGGACGGCAGAGCCGTCCACGCGTTCAACCGGCCGATGCGCCATCGCGCATCACGCCGGAATCACCGTCCCGCAAACTCGTTCAAATAATCGACGAGAGCCTGTACGCCCTCGATAGGCATCGCGTTGTAGATCGATGCCCGCATGCCGCCGACGGACTTGTGGCCCTTCAGTTGCAGCAGACCGCGCGCTTGTGCGCCGGTCAGGAATAACTGGTTCAACGATTCGTCGCGCAGGTAGAACGGCACGTTCATGCGCGAACGGAATTCGGGCGCCACGCGATTGGTATAGAAATCGTCGCGGTCGAGCGCCTCATACAGCAGCCGCGCCTTCTCGATATTGCGCTGCTCCATCGCCGCCACGCCGCCATTGGCCTTGAGCCAGGCGAACACCAGGCCCGCGATATAAATCGAATAAGTCGGCGGCGTGTTGTACAGCGAGTCGTGCTCGGCGCAGGTCTTCCAGTGGAAGGCCGACGGGCATTGCGGCGAGGCGAAATCGAGCAGGTCTTCGCGCACGATCACCAGCGTCAGCCCGGCCGGCCCGATATTCTTCTGGGCGCCGGCGAAGATCACGCCGTACTTTGAAACGTCGATCTTGCGCGACAGGATGTGCGACGACATGTCGGCCACGATGGGCACATCGGGATCGATCTCCGGCGCGTCCGGGTATTCGACGCCGTCGATGGTCTCGTTGGTGCAGATGTGCAGATAGGCCGCGTCCTGCGACAGTTTCCACGACTCGCGCGCCGGCACGCGGGCAAAGCCTTCCGCTTCGCTCGACGCCGCGACGTTCACGCGCGCATAGCGCGCCGCTTCCTTGATCGACTTGCCCGACCACGAACCGGTGTGGACGAAATCGACCACCGGGTCCTGGCGGCGGCCCACCAGGTTGAGAGGAACGATGGCGTTCTGCCCCAGTCCCCCGCCCTGCTGGAACAGGATCTTGTAGTTGGCCGGCACGTCCAGCAGCTCACGCAGGTCGTCCAGGGCCTGGCGGTGGATGCTGGAAAATTCCGGACCGCGGTGACTCATCTCCATCACCGACATGCCGCTGCCATGCCAGTCGAGCATTTCGCTCGCCGCCTGCAGCAGCACTTCTTTCGGAAGGACGGCGGGGCCGGCCGAGAAATTGAAGACGTGGGTCATGCGGTCCTTTCTGGAAAATTATTTGGCCTGGGCGTTCTGCATCACTTCCAGCATCAGGCCGTTCAGGCGCGGGGCGACGATCTTCTGGCCGACCGCCATGCTCTCGGCGGCCAGGCGCGGCGAGAGGGCCAGCATCTTCTGGCCCAGTGGGGTGCGGTAGAATGCCGTCAGTTGCTTCAACTCGTCCACGGTGTAGTTGCGCGCGTACAGCGGGCCGATCTCGGCCATCATCTCCTCGATCAGGGCCGGGTCGCGGAACATGCGGTTGACCGCGTCCGCGGCGCCCGGCAGGATCTGCTCGATCTTGGCCAGCGCCGCCTTTTTCTTCTCATCGCTGGCGGTCGGATCGGCATTGATCACGGCCGTGACCTGGGCCCGCATCATCTGCGGCAGCGCCTTTTCCATCTCGGTGAACGAGGCCGTCATCATCTTGCGCACGTCCATCGCGTCCATCAATTCCTTGACCGCCGCAGCCTCCTGGGCGCTCGGGGCGGCAGGCGCTTGCGCCAGCGCGAACGAAGGGATGCCGGCGAAGGCGGCGGCGCAGGTCACGGCGAGAAGGATTTTTTTCATTGGTTTTCCAAGCGGGCGTTGGCGCCCATTGAATTGTACGAAGGGTGCAAACGCCACCTGGCGCTTGCACCCCGCGGCGCCATTATTCCGGCGCCGGTTCCAGCTCGACTTCCTCGAGGTCGGTCTCGACGATGCGCTGCAGGCCGGACAGCTTGGTGCCGTCTTCCACCGCGATCAGGGTCACGCCCTGGGTCGCGCGGCCCATTTCGCGGATCTCGGAAACGCGGGTGCGGATCAGGATGCCGCCGGTCGTGATCAGCATGATCTCGTCGCTCGGCTCGACCAGGGTCGCGGCCACGACTTTGCCGTTACGCTCGCTGGTCTGGATCGCGATCATGCCCTTGGTGCCGCGGCCGTGGCGGGTGTACTCGGTGATCGGGGTACGCTTGCCGAAGCCGTTCTCGGTGGCGGTGAGGACAGTCTGCTCTTCGCTCTCGGCCACCAGCAGCGCGATCACTTGCTGGCCTTCTTCGAGGTTCATGCCGCGCACGCCGCGCGCGGTGCGGCCCATCGGACGCACGTCGTTCTCGTCGAAGCGCACGGCTTTGCCGCCGTCGGAGAACAGCATGACGTCGTGCTTGCCGTCGGTGAGCGCGGCGCCGACCAGCACGTCGCCTTCGTCCAGGTCGACCGCGATGATGCCGGCCTTGCGTGGATTGCTGAAGTCCTTCAGCGGGGTCTTCTTGACCGTGCCCAGCGAAGTCGACATGAAGACGTAGTGATCTTCGGGGAAGGTGCGGTTCTCGCCCTGCAGCGGCAGCACCACGGTGATCTTTTCGTTGTCCTGCAACGGGAACATATTGACGATCGGCTTGCCGCGCGAGTTGCGCGAGCCTTGCGGCACTTCCCACACCTTGAGCCAGTACATCCGGCCACGGTTGCTGAAGCACAGCATGTAGTCGTGGGTATTGGCGATGAACAGCTGGTCGATCCAGTCTTCGTCCTTGGTCGCCGTCGCCTGCTTGCCGCGGCCGCCGCGCTTCTGGGCGCGGTATTCGGAGATCGGCTGCGCCTTCATGTAGCCGGCGTGCGACAGGGTCACCACCATGTCCTGCGGGGTGATCAGGTCTTCGGTCTCGAGGTCGCTGGCGTTGTGCTCGATGGTCGAACGACGGGTGTCCTTGCCGTTGTCGGCGTAGTCGGCCTTGATGGCCGACATCTCGTCGACGATGATCGTGGTCACGCGCTCCGGCTTGGCCAGGATGTCGAGCAGGTCGGCGATGTGGGCCATCACCTCCTTGTATTCGTTGACGATCTTGTCCTGCTCGAGGCCGGTCAGGCGCTGCAGGCGCATCTGCAGGATCTCTTGCGCCTGCTCGTCCGACAGTTTATACAGGCCGTTCTGCTGCATGCCGTAGTGCTTCGGCAGGTGTTCCGGACGGAAGGCGGCGATGCCGCCGGATTCGCCCAGCTCGGTGCGGTTGAGCATCTCGCGCACCAGGGACGAATCCCAGGCGCGCTCCATCAGCTCGACCTTGGCGACCGGCGGGGTCGGCGCGGCCTTGATGATGGCGATGAAGTCGTCGATGTTCGCCAGCGCGACGGCCAGGCCTTCCAGCATGTGACCGCGGTCGCGCGCCTTGCGCAGTTCGAACACGGTGCGGCGGGTGACGACTTCACGGCGGTGCGACAGGAAGCACTCGAGCATTTGCTTGAGGTTCAGCAGCTTCGGCTGGCCATTGACCAGCGCCACCATATTCATGCCGAAGGTGTCTTGCAGCTGGGTCTGCTTGTACAGATTGTTCAGCACCACTTCCGGCACTTCGCCACGTTTGAGCTCGATCACCACGCGCATGCCCGACTTGTCGGACTCGTCGCGGATGTCGCTGATGCCTTCGAGCTTCTTGTCGCGCACGTTTTCGGCGATGCGCTCGAGCAGCGATTTTTTATTTACCTGGTACGGCAGCTCGTCGATGATGATCGCAGTGCGCGAACCGTCGCGGCCCACTTCCTCGAAGTGGGTCTTGGCGCGCATCACCACGCGGCCGCGGCCGGTGCGATAGCCGTCGCGCACGCCCGAGACGCCATAGATGATGCCGGCGGTCGGGAAGTCCGGCGCCGGGATCAGCTCGATCAGCTCGTCGATGGTGCAGTCCGGGTTGCGCAGCACGTGCATCGCGCCGGCAATCACTTCGGACAGGTTGTGCGGCGGGATATTGGTCGCCATGCCGACAGCGATGCCGGACGAACCGTTGATGAGCAGGTTCGGGATGCGGGTCGGCAGGACGGTCGGTTCTTTCTCTTTCCCGTCGTAGTTCGGCTGGAAATCGACCGTGTCCTTGTCGATGTCGGCCAGGATTTCGCCGGCGATGCGGTCCAGGCGGCATTCGGTATAACGCATTGCCGCGGCGCTGTCGCCGTCGATCGAGCCGAAGTTGCCCTGGCCGTCGACCAGGGTGTAGCGCAGCGAGAAATCCTGGGCCATGCGGACCAGCGTGTCGTAGATCGACGAGTCGCCGTGCGGGTGGAACTTGCCCATGGTGTCGCCGACGACGCGCGCGCACTTCAGGTAAGGCCGGTTCCACACGTTGTTCATCTCGTGCATCGCGTAGAGCACACGGCGGTGCACCGGCTTCAGGCCGTCGCGTACGTCCGGCAGCGCTCGGCCCACGATCACGCTCATCGCGTAATCGAGGTAGCTCTTGCGCATCTCTTCTTCGAGGGAAATCGGGACTGTTTCTTTTGCGAATTGATCCATTGGGCGGGTCGACTGCTTTCAGGCGATGGTTATAAGTTGCAACGGACGATTCTACCATGCGACAGATAGCAGTTGCTCAATTCCGACCGCCCTGCCCTGCCCTCTAAAAATTGGGCGGGGAAACGCGAAATTTCCAGCATTGTCGACGCGGGCGGAGTCCGCTTGTGAAAATGTTGCGACGAAACAACGTCAAGCAATTAATGCTTGATGTTTGATTTGGGTGCAGTCGTGCGATTTTGGTGCGTGTGGCAAAATGGACAGGAAGTCAATTGCTTGTTTCACAATACGAAACAGACGGTGCGGCCGCCGTGTTAATCTTATGACCACACACGGAACCTGTCTGATTCGGCTACGGATTTAAAACCGAAAGGAAAAGAATATGAAGAAACTGATCACCGTTCTGCTCGCAGCGTCGGCCGCGATCGCTGGCGTCGCTTCCGCCCAGAGCGCTCCTCCCTACGCACCGCTGACCACCGACATCCAGGCCCGTACCCCGTACAGCGCCTATGTGCAGGATTCCCGCGGCGTGATCGCGCGCAATCCTTTCGGCCTGTGCTGGCGCACCGGCTACTGGACCCCGGCCGATGCGGTCCCGGGCTGCGACGCGCCGCTGTGCGTCGAGCCTGAAAAACTCGAAAACGGCAAGTGCGTCGCTCCGCCGCCGCCACCAGCGCCAGTCGCCGAACCAGCGCCTGCCCCGGTCGTTGCCGCGCCAGTGCCGACCTCGGAAAAAGTCAGCTACTCGGCCGACGCCTTCTTCGACTTCGACAAGGCGATCCTGAAACCGGCCGGCAAGGCCTCGCTGGATGAGCTGAGCGCCAAGCTGGGCGACATGAACCTGGAAGTCATCATCGCCGTCGGCCACACCGACTCGATCGGCACCGATGCCTACAACCAGAAGCTGTCGATCCGCCGCGCCGAGGCTGTCAAAGCCTACCTGAAAGGCAAGGGCATCGAAGAAACCCGTATCTACACCGAAGGCAAGGGCGAGAGCCAGCCGAAGGCCGACAACAAGACCGCCGAAGGCCGCGCACAGAACCGTCGCGTGGAAATCGAAGTGGTCGGTACCCGTACCGTCAACAAGTAATCGGCTTTAAGCCACTGCACTAAGCAGGTCGTCCCCGCGCAGGCGGGGACCCAAGTTTACAAGCGATATCGTGACGCTTAGAAACCTTGGGTCCCCGCCTTCGCGGGGACGACGTTTTTGCGCCGCCGAAATTGAATTATTCCGCTATTATTCCGGGCTATGACGACGACAAACGCAGACCCATTAGAAATCCAGAAGTTCAGCGAACTGGCCCACCGCTGGTGGGACCCGACCTCCGAGTTCCGTCCGCTGCACGAAATCAACCCCTTGCGCCTTGAGTGGATCAATGCGCGCGCGCCCCTGGCCGGCAAGAACGTGATCGACATCGGTTGCGGCGGCGGCGTGCTGTCCGAATCGATGGCGCGCAAGGGCGCCAAGGTTACGGGCATCGACCTGTCCAAGAAGGCGCTCAAGGTCGCCGACCTGCACAGTCTGGAATCGGGCGTCGAGGTGCGCTATAAACACATCGCGGCCGAAGAGATGGCGGAGCAGGAAGCCGGCCAGTTCGACGTGGTCACCTGCATGGAAATGCTGGAACACGTGCCCGATCCGGCCTCGATCGTGCGCGCCGCGGCCGCGCTGGTGAAACCGGGCGGCCATGTGTTCTTCTCGACCCTGAACCGCAATCCCAAGTCGTACCTGTTCGCCGTGATCGGCGCCGAGTACGTGCTGCGCATGCTGCCGCGCGGGACCCACGACTACGGCAAGTTCATCACCCCGGCCGAACTGGCGCAATACGTGCGTTCGGCCGGCCTGCAGGTCGACGGCCTGAAGGGCCTCACCTACAATCCGCTGACCAAGATCTACTCGCTGAACAACGACACCGATGTGAACTACATGGTGGCGTGCAGCAAACCGCTCTGAACGACATGACTTTTCCTACCGTGACGCCGGCACCGCGTGCCGTCCTGTTCGACCTCGACGGCACCCTGGCCGACACCGCGCCCGATCTCGCCGCGGCCGTCAACTGGCTGCGCACCGAGCGTGGCCTCGATCCGACGCCCTATGAAGTGCTGCGTCCCACGGCCTCGGCCGGCGCGCGCGGCATGATCGGCGCCGCCTTCGGGCTGGCGCCGGGCGACGAGGGCTATGAAGAACTGCGCCTGGCCTGGTTCGACCGCTATCAGTCGGCCATGTGGACCCATACGACCCTGTTCGACGGCATTCCCGAACTGCTGGCCGGGATTTCGGACGCCGGCATGGCCTGGGGCATCGTCACCAACAAACCGTCCCGTTTCACCGACCCGCTGGTGCCGCAGATCGCGCTGGCGCATGCCGGCTGCATCGTGTCGGGCGACACCACGGGTTTCGCGAAACCGCATCCGGCCCCGCTGCTGGAAGGCGCGCGCCGCCTCGGCATTGCACCGGAACAGTGCTGGTATGTGGGCGACGACCTGCGCGACATCGAGGCGGGACAGGCGGCCGGCATGGTCACCGTCGCCTGCGTATGGGGCTATTGCGGCGCGATCGAGCCATCGACCTGGGGCGCGGATTACCTGCTCGAAACGCCGGCGCAACTGCTGGCGCTGCTGGGACAGCTGTCCGAAGCGGCGCGACAGGCCGAGCAGGCGGCCTGATTCGTTATCTCGACGGCGCCCTTCCCCGGCGCCGTTTTCACGTCTGCTCCCTGTGCTTACATCTGCATTTACATCTGATTACGATTGATACAGGGACACGTCTATCTCTCCGTTCGGGCCGCCAGTAATCTACGTCCATACGAACACGCCATACCTAACGGAGCAGATCATGGAAACCACGACCACCAACCGCATCCACCCATTGATGGCCGCTGCCGCCGCCTCGGTCATCGTCGTCAGCCTGACCGGCGCCGCCGCAATCACCGGCCTGCTGCCGACCTCGAAGAGCGCTCCGGAGCCGGCCATGCCGCTGGCAGCCGCTTCGCCATATGCCATGCAGCAGCCAGGCATGCAGGTGCCGGCCGGTTATGTGGCCCAGCCTGGCCAGATGGCGCAGGTGGCGGCGAACGGCCAGCAACTGGTGCCGGCCATGGTGCCTGCGATGGTGCCGGCTCACCAGGTGGCGTATGCCCAGCCGGTAGCCCAGGTGCAGCCGCAGCCGACCGTGATCGTCAAGGAAAAGCCGGTGGTGAAAGTGGTCGAGAAAACTCGCGTGGTGCACGCCAAGCCGCAGCCGGTGCGTTATGAAGAGCCGCGTTATTCGCAGCCTGCCCCGGCGCCAGCCCAGCCTAATTATGTCGGCATCGGCACCGGCGCCGTGATCGGCGGCCTGATCGGCAACCAGATCGGCGGCGGCAATGGCAAGAAGCTGGCGACGGTCGCCGGTGTGATCGGCGGCGGCATCATCGGTAACGAGATTGCCAATCGCAACAGCCGCTAAGCAAGCGCTAACTTACTTCGCTCTCCCCTTGGCCGCCGACTTTTCAGTCTGCGGCCTTTTTTTGTGGCTGGATGCTGGCCTGATTAAGGCCGGTCTAAGGTGCGGGTCTGGACATCCTTGGCGCTTGGGGTACAATGGTGGTTCTTGACGTTGGGGGCGACCTGGTTTCGACGTGGGTTGCAAAGCAGCGCAGGGCATACCGAGGACTGGTTACCTCGTAAATACATCCAGAAATCAATAACTGCAAACGATAACTCGTACGCACAAGCAGCTTAATTGCTGCTAGCTCTACAACACCTCGCCTCTGGGGTGAGTCGCAAGACTGGTAGAGTCATTTACAGAGGCTAGGAATCAATCGGGTTACTTGGTTGCTTCCGAAATTTAAGGTAACTCGCTTGTCCAAAGGGTGCACATCCCCGTTGTACAGGTCAAATCAAATGATAGTGCTAAGTATGTAGAACTGTCTGTAGAGTGCTTGCGGACGCGGGTTCGATTCCCGCCGCCTCCACCAACCGCATTCAAAAAAGCCGCTGATTCGTCAGCGGCTTTTTCATTTCCGCAGCCTGGCGGACATGATGTCACCGACTACTTCGATGCGCTCTTTCTCCAGTGAGTATGTGCGAGAATCGACGAGCACCTGTACGGCTATACTCGCGACAGCAAACCTGTTCAGTTGGCAATCGCCCTGGTCTCGCCGTCCAATCAAGCCGCCCATGCACGATACACACTACCCTCAAACCGGTAACCCGATCGTCTTTTTTGATTTCGAGACAACTGGATTATCCGCAAAAACCGATCTGATCATCGAAGTCGCGGCGGTGAAGTATTTGCCGGGCGCGAATGCACACCCGCATATGCAACAGTTGATACTGATTGACAGGCCGCTATCGCCATTTATTTCCAGGCTTACTGGCATTACAAACGATATGCTGCAGCGGGAGGGGCGCCAAATGGAAGTCGTGCTCGATGAATTTATCGAGTTCATCGGCGATCATGACGTCGTCTCGTTCAACATCAACTTCGACACAGGCTTTCTTAACTCCACGCTTGCCCGGCACGGTCGGCCTCCGCTCAAGAATATCGGGCATTGCGCGCTTGCCCGGGCTCGAGAAGCCTGGCCGGATTTACCAAACCATAAATTAGCGCATCTTGCCGATTACCTTGGCTTGGAAAACGGCGTGGCTCATCGCGCGCTGAACGATACACTCTGGGCATTGGAGGTATATTTCCGCGCAATGCACGGCGCCCGCCCAACTACGTCGCCAAGCCGCGCTGCAAAATCGCTATCAACCGGCTCTCCCTCGGTCATACCAGTCATAACAGGTCCCCGACAGTTCAGGATCGAGGTGCTGGGCACCAAGCGGTATCAGCAATCATTTGAAGCCATATGCGGACCGCGAACAGGTAAGGGCGCGGCTCTTGATATCCAGGTGCAGCTGCGTGTCGAAACTAAATCAGGTGCCGTGCGCGTACTCATCCAGGACGAGGTGATTGGAAATCTGGCTCCTCGTATTGCACAGGATTTTCGCCGCGCGATCATCGAAGGGCATTTGGGCGAGTTCACACATTTTGAATGTTCTGCAAAAATTCGAGGTGGGAAGATCTGCAGCGCTCCAGACGAAGGGCATTACGTCATGTGGCTCGATATTCCTCAGGATGACGATTGATCGAAGACAGCCAACATCAGCGCATCAGCGGAGTCAGGCTGTGAGGTCTGGGTTTCATGTCATCCTCCCGAGACTTATTGTCCTTATCTCCTTGTGTCGGGCCCAATCGGAAAGCCGTCATCCCCTCGTTGCAATCAGCATCCTCGCCCTTGCCGTGCCGTCATGGCGTTACAACAAGCCGGTCTGATCCAATTCAAACTTACCCAGTTCACATTCTGTGCGCAATCAACCCTTCGCGTTTTCTCGCTTTTAAATTCGTTCATACAAAGTTGATCTGAGGGTTGCGGAATGGGTAAGGCATTAGCACAGCAAGCTCGAATCAAAACCAACACGTTGAAGAACTCGGTGTGCAGCGTCGATGTCGATAAGGTGACGTTCGCGACGCTGTGGCAGTCCTACCCAACTACGCCCCCGTATATTGATCCCAAGACCGGCAAGCCACCTCGATACGATGAGAATCAGTGCGCGATCAAGGTATCGGTCGCGATCCACGGTGCCGGGATTGAAATGAAGTCCGCGGCGGCACAGTGCAGGTGAATGGTTTGCCAGCCGCAGCATTAGCTTCCCAGTTGGCCGCATGGCTCAAGCTGCAACCGTTTTGCGGGCTACCCAATGAGCCGAAGAACGTGACCGGAAAGGACTGGCAAGAGAAAATCAAAGAAAGGACGGGGATCGTCTATTTCGCTAACTACTGGGCCAGGAACGCGAGGGAGAGGGCAAGGGACATGCCTAGCGGCGACCATATCGACCTATGGAACGGCTCCAGATTGACTGCGACCGGCGCGAGCTTTTTCTCGACCGTCGGCCGGCGTCTGGGCTTCAGTGCAATTGGCGCAGGCTCCTCTTGGGGATATTCAGATCTTGGGCGCTCGAGCGAGATATTGTTCTGGGAAATTGAATGAACCGCTTGCCGGAACTAATCCTGTTGGCGGTCACAGGTCTCATCTCGGGCGTGGTCGTTGGGGCGTTCAATACTGGTCTCGTTCCGCTTTGTGGCGACCCCTGTTCCATGCAGAGGCTGGGCAGTTCGGTAAGTTGGGGGCTGGCCCTCTCGCTGGTATTTCCAGTAATTGGTGGACCCGCTCTTAGAAAGTTTCAGGGCAGCCGGATTCGAGCACTGGCAGTCGCCGCATTCCTGTCATTCCTGACCGTGCTGCCGGCAGCGGCAGTCTATGGTTATGACCTGCACCGGCAATATTGGCAAAGCACCGCGCGATTGGGCGTGCCCAATCTCGATTTCAGCGAAATGGCGATCGCGACCAGGCCAATCGAGGCAACTCTCTACGGCGGTACATCAAGCGTCCGGGTCAAGGCTTGGGAACGTTGTGCGTTGGGGTATGCCAACTGCGGCATTCCGCAAGGGCTTACCGTCGAGGCAATATGTTTCGGTAGCGGTACAACGGTTCTCATCAAGGAGAAGGATTGGCCTGCATTCCAACGCATCCCGGAGGAGGATTTGCAGGGCATCCAGAACACGCGCCGGGATATGAGGCTTTGCGCGCAATAAAAGCAATGCGCTTTGCCCCTCAACCATCGATCTTAAGAAAAGGCTCTGATGAAACGCCACCAGATCCTGCTAGGCGCCATCACCACAACCGGCGGCACCGTCGTGACAGCGACGTCCCATACCAGCCTGAATGGCGTCAGATATGCCCTCGAAGGCGACATGATCGACTGCCCGGCCTGTGCGGGAAAAGGAACGATCCAGTGCGCTGGGCCGCGCATGATCGTGACGTGCGACGGAAAATATTATGCGCTCGAAGACGATCTATGCGCTTGCCAATGCCAGCCCCCTCCCCGCCTGATCGCTAGCCAGGCGTTCTGTTCGCAGCATGCCGACACGGCAATGCTCGCCCAGCATACCCAAACCGCCCGGGCCAATGAAAACCGACGCCGATGCTTCAACAGCTTTTTTGTCTCTTCCAGCGTGTATCTCGCCCCTTGGCGCAAGAATGTCCCGCCCTCTGATAGACAGGTATCAAATAGTTCTATAAAGCAATACAATGAAGCATGCACGCAGATGAATCGCCACTGCGCAACATGCTTTAATTACGAGGGGCTTCGATTGAGCACGAATTACACCGTCACGCTGGCCGGCGCAGGATTGCCAGGGCAGGAACAAAAACAAGCGCTGATTCTCGAGAGCGCGCGCGCTGCAGGTCTGTGGTTGTCGACGTATATCAGTGGCACCGGTACGATCGACGTCGAACTACGCTTCGACGACACCATCGCGACGATGAATGCGAGGTCCGTGGAGGTCAAGGCGCTGGGAACGGGCAAGGCGCAAGACGGGAAAACCTATCGATTGTATGAAGATGGCGCCATTGCGGAAATCAAGTCCGGCATCGATGGCAACGGCTCCCGACCTGACGCAGAAATCAATGTTGGAACGACCAATCTTGACCAGTATTACTGGTTTGATGAAAGCCTGGCCAGTACCGACGATATTCCGGCGAATAAAACCGATGGCTTCCGCATCATGCTGCACGAGCTGCTGCACACGGTAGGATTCAATGGTTGGTTGGCCAACAGCGGGGAGACATATACCAAAGACTCCATCAGCACCTTCGATCGGCTGGTCAAATTTGACGGGGGACGCAGCTATTTCGTCGGTGAGCATGCCAGCAAGGCCTATGGCGGGGACGTTCCCCTCACCAACGTCCACCTTGGCGATGCGATCACCTTCGCCGAGGACAAACTGACAGGCGCCCAAACCCTGATGAGCTACGACGGCCCACGCAACGGCCAGCGCATCTCGCTCGACCCGGTCGTCATCGGCGTGCTGCGCGATGTCGGCCTGACGGTGCGCGACCAGCAAGCCGTCATGAGCGGCGACGGCCAGCCAGTCAGCACGCTGGCGATCGATACCCGTTCCGGCGACTACCGCATCGATCGCGCACTCGACCTCACCTTCTTCAGCGCAGACGACGATGTGGGAGTTGCATACCTGCTGGAAGATACCGACCGGATCCAGTTCAAGGACATCAACGTCGCACTCGACACCGGAAAAGACATGGTCGGCGGCCAGGCCTACCGGCTTTACCAGGCGGCATTCGATCGCGAGCCCGACAAGTCCGGACTAGGTTACTGGATCAAGAACATGGACCAGGGCCTGTCGCTGAACAACGCCGCGCAATTCTTTGTCGAATCCGCTGAGTTCCTCAAGGTATACGGCAGCGCGCCATCCAACGCCGTGATCGTCGACAAGTTCTATGAACACGTGCTGGGCCGCAAAGGCGACGCGGGCGGCATCGCGCACTGGAATGCACTGCTCGACCAGGGCACGCTGACGGTCGCGCAAGTGCTGGCCAGCTTCAGCGAGAGCGCGGAAAACTTCACGGCCCTGGCCGACATCATCGGTAACGGCTTCGAGTACACGCCTTACGGCTGATCCTGTCTTTGCACGGAAGAGAACCTGAAGCAGGCACTCTTCTTGCCTCACGGGCATGTCTGCTGTACCATGCCTCCGCCCTTGGGGAGTAGCCTCTTCCGTTTTGGAAAGTTCCGCATCAACATACTTGACGTCTCCACGTCATGGTGCGGAAGCCTTCTGGTTGGCAAGACCATTGGCATGCCTGCGCGACGATCGGGCCGCGCGGCATGCCTTGTGTCGTGCCCGATCGGAAAGCTGTCATGACGCTCGCTGCCATCATCATCCTCGCCCTTGCCATGTCCACCGATGCGTTCGCCGTCGCGATCGCCATGGGTTCCCAACGCACCAACGTCCTGCTCAAGGACGCGCTCAAGGTCGGCTTGCTGTTCGGGATCATCGAAGGTGTGACGCCGCTGGTCGGCTTTGCGCTCGGCAGCATTGCCGCCTCTTACGTCGAAAGCTGGGACCACTGGATCGCCTTCGTCCTTCTTGGCGGCCTGGGCATTCGCATGGTCGTCGAAGGCTGCGGCGATCCGGACCTCGAAGCCGACGATCCTGCCCGTCCCTTCTGGCTGCTGGCCCTGACCGGCTTCGCGACCAGCATCGATGCGATGGTGGTCGGCGTCAGCCTGGCTTTTGCGGACACCGGCATCCTGTGGCCGGCGCTGGCGATCGGCCTGGCGACGCTGACGACGGTGACACTGGGATTGCTGATCGGCCGCCGCATCGGGGCCGTGGTGGGCAAGCGCGCCGAGATCTTCGGCGGCCTGGTATTGATTGCCGTCGGCAGCGTCACGCTGTATGAACATCTGCAATGACGCTTGCCTTCAGGCGGTCCTACTTCGTTCGGGTAAATTAGGTACCCGCCTGCGCGGGTACGACGTGCCGGAGCTAACGAACAGGAATGCGACGGCGTTTCGACACCATCACGACGTCGGCCCCGGATCGCTTCCCGCCTGCTGCAACACCATCAACTGCTTCATGATGGCTTCATTAAACGCCGGCAGATCGTCCGGCTTGCGGCTCGTGATCAGCTTGCCGTCGACCACCACCTCTTCATCCGTCCACTCCGCGCCCGCATTGCGCAGGTCGTGCTGCAGCGAAGGCCAGCTGGTCATGTGCTTCGATTCGGCCACGCCGGCATCGATCAGCGGCCAGGGGCCGTGGCAAATCGCGGCGATCGGCTTGTCCTCGTCGCCGAAGGCCTTGATGAAATCGATGGACTCCGGGCTCAGGCGCAGGCTGTCGGGATTCGCGACCCCGCCCGGCAACAGCAGCAGGTCGTAGTCGCCCGGCTTCGCATCCTGCACGCTCAGCTCGACCTTGAATTTCTGGTCCGGCTCAAGATGGTTGAAACCCTGGATCTCCTCGCCGGCCTTCTTCGGCGAGACCAGGATCACCTTCACGCCCTGCTCTTCGAGAAAGCGGCGTGGCTCGGTGTACTCGACCTGTTCGACGCCGTCGGTCATCAGGACCGCGACGCGCCGGCCCTGCAGGGATTGGGTGGCGGCCGGCTCGACGTGATCCGCCGGCTGCATGTTCTGTGCTTGTTGCATATGGCCTCCTTGATCGATGTGATGCATTCACATCGATTGTAGGTCGGCCACCCTGCCCGCGGCGCGCGCATGCCTGCCGGCATTCAATTGCACGGTCAGTCCAGCAGATAGCAGACGTCGTCGCGGTCGCCTCGCCCCGCCCCGTCACCGAGAAAGCCATCCAGCCCCAGCCGCGCCGCGCCGTCCAGGCAGGCGCCGGCGACGTCTTCGCGCCGCAGCACCACCTGCAGCTCGCGGTAGGGAACGTCGATCGCGAAGCGGTCCAGCAGGCGCGCCAGCGCCAGCGCTCCCGGCGCGCCCGGCAGGAAGCGCTCGAAGGCTTCGGCGTCCACCGGCCCCAGGCGGATGCGGATGCCCAGCTCCGGCCGCAGCAGGCGCGCGCCGGCGGTGGCGCCGGCGCCCAGCACGCAATTGCTGCGCGCCAGGCGCGTGCGCTGTCCCAGTTCGAGGATGTCCCAGCGACCAGTAAACTGCTCGACCTTCACCGGCAGCCGGAAATACGCTTCCAGCACGCCGGCCACCAGGTCGGCGCTCACCACCCGGCTGCGCAAGGGCGCCGCGAACCACGCCAGGCTGGCCGCATCCGCGTCCAGCAACTCCTTATCGCGCCGCGGCACGCCGGCCAGCGCCAGCAACAGCGGCATGAAGTGATCGACGCCCGGCTCGAAGCCATGGCGCACCCGGTACTTGCACCAGGCCCGATAGAACAGGGCCACCAGGCGGTTTGATAACAGGTCGAGGAAGGCGCGCGGCCCGTCGTCCCTGGCCGCCAGTTCCCAGGCCGCGAAGCGCTCGGTGTAATGCAGCGGCAGGGTCCCCATCACGCCAAGCAGCCCCATCAGCGCGGGCGTGACCCGTACCGCCGGCACGCCATCGGTAGTGGGCTCGATGGCCTCAATCTCGCTGGCCGGGAAGGCCAGGCCCAGGCTGTTGCGAAAGCGGATCAAGCCGCTCAGCGCGTGCTCGGGCGCGATGCCCTGGCGGCCGAGCCAGCGCACCAGCAGCCGCACCGCCTGGAAGAATTCATAGCGTTGCGGATGGCGCAGCAGGTCGGCGACCACGCCAGCGCGCATGTCGGCGCCTACACCAGCGCCAGGCTGCCGTTGCGGGGCTCGCATCGCAGCAACTCCTTCCCGCCCTGTCCCGACACCAGCACCAGCCGGGTAAAGCTGTTCAGGTGCACATACAGGCCCAGGAAGCGGCTCACGACCTGGGCGAACACCGCCAGGCTGCTGCCGGCGAAGGCTTCCTCGTCGACCGTCATGCGCACCTCGACCCCGTGCACCAGGGTCGCGCCATAGCGGTTGCGCAGCCAGGCGGTGGCCGGCTGCGCGGCGAGCGCCGTGACGCCGGCGATCTGGCGCTGCGAGGCGCTGGATCTCTTCAGGTCGTACAAGGCCAGGGTCTCGCGGAAGGCGTCGAGATCGGCCAGCGAGCGGTGGTTCAGCGCCAACTGGGTCACCAGGCGCCAGTGGGTGCCGCTGCGGTTGCCGAAGCGTAGCGGCGCGGTGGGCTTGCGCAGCAGGCGGATCGGCAGGCCGGAGGTCGTGGTCTCGCTGGCCAGGTCGCCTCCTGGCGCGCCCACGCCGACGCCGCAGGCGGCCGCGCCGTTGCTGCAGGTGAGGTCGATCGAGGCCACGCTGGCGGCTTCGCCCTGCAGCGAGAAATCGTCGTCGGTGAAGGCGATCTTCATGCGGTGACGGCTGTCGCCGCGGTCGTCGCGGCGCGCGAACCAGTAGCGCTGTCCATGTTCGCCGCCTTCACCATGGCGCAGGCCGTAATACGGCCGGTACTCGACGCTGGCGCTCTTGCCGTCGCGGTTCTTGAGTACCTGCACCGCATCGATGCTGTAGACCTCGACGTCTTCCTCGTGCCGGCTCGGGGCCACGTCGTACATCGCGGCGCGCTGCGTGATGCGCACCGGCGCCGCCGCCTGCCGGAACAGGTTCACCACCGGCACGCACCCGGTGAGCAGGTTGGCGGCGGACAGCGCGCGCAGGATGCGCGCGCCGCTCGACTCGGCCGGCACGCCGGCCAGCAGGAAATGCAGGGTGAAGCGGCGCGCGCCGGCCGGCAGCAGCGGCGCCAGCCGGGCCAGGTCGAGGTCCAGGAAGTGGAATTTGTCGGGGAAGGCGAAGTATTCGGTCAGCAGCCGGTAGGCGGGATGGGCATGCGATGGTTCCGGCACCAGCGCTTCGTCGCGCTCCAGGCCACCCAGGCACAGCGCCGGGCCGTCGAGGCGGCGCCAGCCGTCGATGCCGTCCGCCTCGAGCCAGGTCTCGACCACGTTCATGCACAGGCTGTCGATCAGCGCCGCCGCCAGCAGGCCGTCGCCGGCGACGTGCAGGCGCAGGCGCGGCAGGCCGCGGCCGGCCAGCATGCGCGCCGGCAGCGCGCTGTCGAAGGCGATGCCGATGCGCGCCGCCGCGCGCGGCGGCAGCCGGATGCGCGACGTGCGGCTTGGTCCGTTCGAATTTACCTTTTGCCATTTCAGACTCCTAAGATCTAACGATATATTTGGGGATTACCAGGCACACCTGACGGACGAGTGCAACGCGACTGCCGTACAAAATTCTGGTGCCCTTGACGTGGATTGAACACGTGGCCTCTCCCTTACCAAGGGAGTGCTCTACCACTGAGCTACAAGGGCTGATATTTGCGATGAAGAAACCACCGCACTAACTGGAGCGGGTGAAGGGAATCGAACCCTCGTCGTAAGCTTGGAAGGCTTCTGCTCTACCATTGAGCTACACCCGCGAGGTACAACTTCTATCCGACTTCACGATCTTCTTTTTGGTGGTGGGGGCTGGATTCGAACCAGCGTACTCAGAGAGGGCAGATTTACAGTCTGCTGCCTTTAACCACTCGGCCACCCCACCGCGAAGAACCGCAGAGTATGAAGCAAGCTCAACGTACTGTCAATCAGGTTTCGGTAGAAGATTTTCTACTTCGCCTGACAGCGTTGCTTCGGGGCGTGATTGTAACGGTCGGACTGTAAAGCTGCAAGGGTGATTTTGCCAAGTGCGAAAAAATCTTTATGAACTTATCTGGAATTGTTCCGCTGGCATTTCCACCGCACCCATTAACGTCGTTCCCGCGCAGGCGGGAACCCAAGGTTGCCGGCATCTCGCGGCGGTGGCTTTCGGCGTTATCGGTGCACGTTGGACTTGGGTTCCCGCCTTCGCGGGAACGACGGTCTTCCAGCTAGCAGCAATATCAGGGCTGGGAGTTATTCGAACCCTGCGGCGCCAGGGCCGCCAGCACCTGCGCCTTGAGCGCCTTGATCAAGGCCGTCTCGTCCGGCGCCACGCCCTCCGGCGCGGTGAAGATGCGATCGGCATAGATCAGCCCCAGCTGGCCCTTGCCCACCACCAGCGGCAGCACGATGAAACTCTCGGCATCCGCCAGCAGGGTCTTGTACCAGGCCGGCAGCAGGTCGCGGATCTTTGGACTGAAGGTGTCCGCGATCATCATGTCGGCGTCGTTCTCGAGCGCCAGGTGGAACACGTCGCGCGTGAATGCGCAGGGAAAGACAAAACCATCCTGCAGGTCGACGCTGCCCTCGCCCAGCGAGACCCGGGCCCGGTACTGCCGGGTGCGCGCATCGCGCAGGCACACGGTGGCGAAGCGGAAACCGAGCGCGCCGTACAGGGTTTCGAGCACCGCCATGATCACGTCGTTGACGCTGGCGCCCGATCCGGCCAGCAAGGTCACGTCCTGTACGCCGGCCAGCAACAGGTCGCGCGCATTCTTCGGCTTGCCACTGGGATAAAACTCGCCTTCATCGTCCTCGCCCGCGTCCAGCGTGGCCAGCGCCAGCACGTTCGGCAGGCCGCTGCCGGCCTTGGGATCGGTCTTCGGCGCCCGTTCCATGTTCATGCTCTGCAGCATGCCGTTCATGCCTTCCTGCACCTCGTCGAACAGCGCCACCATGGCTGGATGATCGACGCCCAGCGCCACGCCATAGCGCGCGATCAGGTCTTGCGTCTCGGGGGCGGCGGCCGGATCGTGGTGGCGCCCCATCAGGCGCGCCACATCGCGGCTGAAGGCGGCCACTTGCCGCATCCAGCCGTTGCGATCGGCGGCGGTCTCGACCGGCCCAGGCGGCAAGGCGAGCTGGGCCTGCACGATCAGTCCCGGCATCTGCCACTCGCGCAGCACCGCCTCGGACAAGGCCTCGAAGCTGCAGCCCAAAATCAGTTGCGCAGCCTGGCTGGGGGTGTGCTTGCCGGCCGCCACCAGCGCCGCGATCTCGCGGTAGCGCTCCGGCTCGTGGCTGGCCAGCAGCAGCGCGCCCAGGTTCTTGAACAGCGCACAGATCGCCGCTTCCTCGGCGCCCGGGATCGGGCTGTGGCGCGCCAGCTCGCGTCCGACCAGGCTGGCGCACAGGGCCGCTTCGAGTTCCACCCGCACGCCGTGCTCGGCGGTGTCGAGCGCATCGACCAGCAACATCGCCAGCGCGGCGGCGCGCACATTGTCGAAGCCGAGCAGGGAGATGGCGCGCGAAATCGTCGTCACCGGCGTGTTGGACAGGGTGCGGTACTGGACCGTGTTCGACAGCCGCAGGATGCGCTGGGTCAGGGCGACATCGGACACCACGTAGTAGGCGAGATCGGCCGTGCCCAGGTCGTCGCTATAGCCCATGCCGATCACGTGCATGATGGCGCCGCCCAGGGTGAACATGCGTTCGGTGCCGCTGAGCTTGCGCATCAGGGCGGGACGCACGCGGCGCGCGGCGCCGTCCTGGGGGATGTCGGCCATTCCTATCCCGCCTTGCGCAGCGGCGCCGCCACCGCGTGCGGCCCCTGCTTGTGCTGCTTGAGCACCTGCTGGTGCAGCGCCGCCAGCGCCGGCAGCTTGGGATTGAGCGGGTCGAGCTTGCGCACATTGCCGATCAGGGCCGGCACCTGGGCGCCGAGCCGGTTGTCCCAGGCCTCGTGCTCGAGGCAGCGCAGCACCGCCAGCGCGGCATTGAAGGCCACCGCCGGATTGTTCGGCAGCTTGGTCGCCGCTTCGAGCATCAGGGTCACCGCGCCGCGATAGTCGCCGTTCTTGGCGCGCGCGGCGCCGCCGGCGACCAGGTCGACCACCTGCTGGCGGCTCTGCTGGGCCAGCGACTGCGCCAGCTCGCCCTTGCCGGCCTGCTCCAGCACGCCCATGGCGCGGGTGACCACGGCATCGTTCGAGGCATTGCTCATCACCTCGCGCACCAGTTCCGAAGCGCCCTCTTCGCGGCCGTTGTCGATGCAGGTGCGCGCCAGCTCCAGCTTGAGGTCGGCCGACAGGCCGGGCGCGTCCTTGCTGGCGGCAAGGGCCGTGCCCAGGGCCTCGCCCAGGCGCGCCTCGTTGCCGGTGTACTCGTGCACCAGGGACGAGGCAATCGCGCTGCATAGTGCCGTATTGTTGCGCCCGCCCATCGAGCGGTCGAGGTCGCGGATCACGGCAGCGGCGCCCACCGGATCGCCCTTGTGCACCAGCGCGCGCACCAGCTTGACGTGGTCTTCGGGGTCGCGGAATTCGGAGTACTTGGCCTTGCCCACCACCTGCCGCAGCGCTTTCTCGGCGGTGTCGACGTCGCCCGCCTCGAAGGCGGTGTCGGCCAGGGTGCGCAGGCGCCGCACTGCATGCGGCGAGACCGCCACCGCGTCTTCCAGCACCGCCTGCGACTTCTGCAGGTCGCCGACCGCGGCCTGGGTGCGCGCCAGCCAGTCATAGGCGTCGACGAAGTTGCGGTTGGTGTCGACCAGGTCTTCCAGGATCTCGCGCGCCTCGTCGTAGCGCTTGCGCACGAACAGGGTCTTGGCCAGGCCGAGCCGGGCCCAGGCGATGGCCTTGATCTCGACCAGGTGACGGTAGATCGGTTCGGCCTGCTCGGCCTGGCCCAGGAACATGTGCAGCTCGGCGCGCAGGCGCAGGAAATCGACCGCATAGCGCGTGTGCAGGCGCTGGCCCTCGATGCAGGCGGCGATCGCCTGCTCCTGGTCGCCCGCCTCCATCAGCGTGTACACCGGTAAAAAGGCGTTGCGCTTGTCGAGGGCGCGCGCGATGCGGTCCAGCAGGCGGTCGGCGGTGAACGGCTTGAGGATATAGTCGGTCGGCGCCAGCTCGGCGGCGCTGACCACCTTGCTGTGGTTGCCCTCGGCGGTGACCATGAAGAACATGGTGGCCAGGCGCATCAGCTTGTGGTGGCGCAAATCTTCGAGCAATTGCTGGCCGTCCTGGCCGCCTTCCAGGTCGTATTCGCACAGGATCATGTCGAACTGGCGCAGGCCGAGGTGCTTGACGGCCTGGTTGGAGGTGCTGGCGTGCTCGATCCGGGTCAGGCCGCACAGCGTGAGCATGCTGTGGATGCTGGCCCGCATTCCCGCGTGGGGTTCGATGATCAGGGCCGTCAGGCCTTCCAGTTCGTTCATGATGGTCCGTGTGAGCCTGCGTTGGGCATGGCGCCGCGGCTGCATGGGCGCGCGGCATCAGGCCAGTATATTACGGCGCAGAACGAAAATAATGAAATCGGGTAAGTACGTGACACCAGAATATGTCACAACGCCAAAAAACGACAGCCCTATTGGTCGGCCGCGGCCTGGCGCAAGGGCGACTGGCTGCCGTCGCACTCGGACTGGCTGGCGCCGTCGACGATGTTCTGGTAGCGCACCTCGTACCTGCCGGCCGCCAGCTTGTCGAAAGTAAAACTCGAGCGCTGCTGGACGAAGGCGTGGCGAACATTGGCGCGGCGCTCCAGGTCGTACAGCTTGACGAAGACCGGCGCCGCGTTGGCGCTGTTATCGATCGCGACCTGCATCTCGCCGCCTTCGTTGCCGACCGGGTAGCCGGGCAGGTAGGACGACTCGAGCGGCCAGGGGTCGCCGCTGGGCGCGGCGAGGGTTTGCAGGTCGGTGCTGCAGTCCGGGGCGCGGGCCGGGACCGCCAACTGGGCGACGGCGAGCGCGCGCACCGCGGGCGGCGGGCCCTTGGCGCCGTCCGGCATGATGCGGCGGGCCCAGCTGTCGTTGCCGGGGTCGGTGCTGCCGGCGCTGCTTCCGGCACCCGCCTCGGGCGCCTCGGGGCGGCCAATCGCGATGCTTTCGGCCCGGGCGATGCCGCTCCAGGCCAGGGCGCTGGGGATGATGTCGGGCTGTTGTTCGATGGTCAGCACGGCGGCGACGGCGCCGGCCACGAAGCAGCCCGACAGGCCCAGCCACCAGCGCGGATCGCGCCACAGGCGCCTGCGGCGCGGTTTGGGATTCGGTTGCGCCTCCCCGTGCTCGCCATGCTTGCGCGGCTGGCCTTCCTTGGCGCTGGAACTTTCCAGCCACGCGACTTCCCATTCCTCGGAAGCGATCCATTCGTCGTGTTCCTTGCGGCGCACGGGATCGGACAGGACGTTATAGGCGGTGTTGACGACCGCCATGATGCGGGCCGATTTTTCATCGCCCGGATTCTTGTCAGGATGATATTTCTGGCTCAGGGCCTTGTAGGATGCACGAATGACTTCCTGGGGCGCGTGACGCGACACCTTCAGGTTGTCATAATGTGTGTGAATCTTGGCCATGATCTGTCAAGTCTACCCGCTTCTGCCCTGCGCGTTCGGTCATCCTCGGCCGGTGCCCGTCGGTGTGACGGGGCGCGGGAATATCTCACAGCTTAGCCGGATTTGTGTCCGCTATGCAAGATATCAATCAGTCTACAGGCGGTGGCTGCGGTCCGCCCGCACGATTGGCTCGGGTAATTCTACGCCCTGCCCGACCACCAGCACCTTGAACAACTCCCCCATTTCAGCAGGAGAAACCAGTTTTTGCACGGCCCGCGAATGGGGCAGGAACCGTTTCGCATCCTCGGGGTCGTTTTCCAGCAACAGCTCGCCGATGCCGGCGCCGAGCAGGAAGGCGGCCTGGCTCATATAGGCCAGCACCGGCAGGCCGGCATCCTGGGACGCCAGCGCCATCGCCGTGAAATCGACGTGGGCCGTGATGTCCTGCAGGCCGGGCAAATAGAAGGGGTCGGGATGCGCGTGATGGCGGTAATGGCACATCAGGGTGCCGCCGATGCGCTGGTCGAGGTAGAACTCGTGGGCCGGGAAACCGTAGTCGACCAGGATGGCGGCGCCGCGGCCGCCCGCGAACATCGCCGCCAGCGAACGCATGAAGCCGGCGCCGACCGGGTGCAGCTCGGTGACATAGCCCTCGATCATGTTCTCGTGATCGGGCACCTGGCGCGCCAGCTGCTGCTCCAGGTCTTCTCCCAATGGCGCCTGGACGAAGGCGAAGGCGCCGTCCTCGACCGTCACCATCTGCCGCCGCCAGCCGTCGGCGCTGCGGATCACCAGCTCGACCGGCATGGCGTCGAGCACTTCGTTGGCCAGCACCACGCCGCTGAAGCTGTCCGGCATGGCGTCCAGCCAGCGCACTTGCGGCAGGTCGGCCAGGTTTTCCTGCTGGCGCGCGCGCAATTCGCCGGACAGTTCGATGATGGTGTAGGAGTTCACGGCAACGCCGCTGCGCGCCAGGGCGGTGAGCACGTCGCGCGCCAGGCGGCCGGTGCCGGCGCCGAACTCGATGATGTCGGGCGCGCTTTGGGCGATAATAGCGGCTGCCACGCGCGCCACGGCCGCCCCGAACAGCGGCGTCATCTCGGGCGCGGTGGTGAAATCGCCGTTGGCGCCCAGCTTCGATGCACCGCCGCTGTAGTAACCGAGCCTCGGCGCATAGAGCGCCAGTTCCATGAACCGTGAGAATGCGATCGCGCCGCCGTGCTGCGCGATATCGGCGGCCAGGAGGTCCTGGAGGGAATGGGACGCGGCCAGGGCGTCGCGGTCGGGTGCGGGCAGGGACATGCCGGCATTGTAGCCAGAATAGCTTTTATCAACAATTAACGCCCTCATGGAACCACGATGACGGAAAGCACCTCGACTTCCCTGTCCCCGGTCGCGCTCGTGACCGGCGCCGGCCGCCGCCTGGGGCGCGCGATCGCGCTCGGCCTCGCCGGCGCCGGCTGGGACGTCGCGCTGCACTACCGCCATTCCGAGCGCGATGCGATCGCGACCCGCGACGCCATCCTGGCGCTGGGCCGGCGCGCGGCGCTGCTGCAATGCGACCTGGCCGACGAGGCGGCGGTGCGGCAGCTGGTGGATCGCGCGCGCGCGGCGCTGGGCCCGGTCTCTTGCATCGTCAACAATGCTTCGTTGTTCGAACACGACAGCGCCACCGATTTTTCGCCGGCGCTGCTGGCGACCCATATGCAGGCGAACGTGGCCGCCCCGCTGCTGCTGGCCCAGGCGCTGCATGCGGCCACGCCGGATGGCGGCCAGGCCGTCGTCGTCAACTTGCTGGACCAGAAACTGTACAATCTCAACCCGGATTTTCTGTCGTACACGCTGTCCAAGGCGGCCCTGCAGGCGGCGACCACGATGCTGGCGCAGGCGCTGGCGCCGAAGCTGCGCGTGGTCGGCGTGGCGCCCGGCATCACGCTGGTCTCGGGCGACCAGACCGAGGAAGGCTTCGCCGAGGCGCACCGCATGACGCCGCTGGGGCGATCCTCGACCCCGCAGGACATCGCCGACGCCGTCGTGTATGCCGCCACGGCGCGCGCCCTGACCGGCACCACCCTGCTGGTCGACGGCGGCCAGCACCTGATGCCGCTGGCGCGCGACGTGATGTTCCTGACCGAATCACCCAACACATCAAAGAAGGCTTAACCATGTTGTCCGCCCTGTCCCACCCGAGCTTGCGCGATTGCCGCCGGCTGTTCCTGCGCAATTACGAAGTGATGATCAATATCGGCGTGCACGATTTCGAGAAGAAGGGCGAGCAGCGTGTCCTGATCAATGTCGAGCTGTACATTCCGCTGGAGCTGTCGACGCCGAAGGCCGACCAGCTGGCCGAAGTGGTCGACTACGATTTCATGCGCGAGACCATCGCCCAGCGCATCGCCCGCGGCCACATCCACCTGCAGGAAACCCTGTGCGACGACGTGGTCAAGGCGATGCTGGCGCACCCGCGCGTGCGCGCCGCCGGCGTCTCGACGATGAAGCCGGACGTGTATGCCGATTGCGAAGGCGTCGGCGTCGAAGTATTCCAGATCAAGGAAGCAGCATGAACGAAACGGTTATCGAACGCGTCGTGGAAGCGGATTTCCCGACCGCGGGCGCCGACGTCAACGTCGACGTCAAGAAGCAGGAAAAGATCGCCCACGAGAACAACAAGCTGCACAAGCGCCTGTGCCGCCTGGTCGGCCAGGCGATCGGCGACTTCAATATGATCGAGGACGGCGACAAGGTGATGGTCTGCCTGTCGGGCGGCAAGGACAGCTATGCCCTGCTCGACATCCTGATGACGCTGCGCGAGCGCGCGCCGATCCACTTCGACATCGTCGCGGTCAACCTCGACCAGAAGCAGCCGAACTTCCCGGCCCACATCCTGCCGGCCTACCTCGACAAGCTCGGCGTGCCCTACCACATCGAGAACCAGGACACCTACAGCATCGTCAAGCGCCTGGTCCCGGAAGGCAAGACCACCTGCTCGCTGTGCTCGCGCCTGCGACGCGGCATCCTGTACCGCGTGGCGGACGAGCTCGGCTGCAACAAGATCGCCCTGGGCCACCACCGCGACGACATCCTGGAGACCTTCTTCCTGAACATGTTCTTTGGCGGGAAGCTGAAGGGCATGCCGGCCAAGCTGGTGTCGGACGACGGCAAGCACATGGTGATCCGCCCGATGGCCTATGTGAAGGAAGCCGATACCGAGCGCTATGCCGAGGTGAAGGGCTTCCCGATCATTCCGTGCGACCTGTGCGGCTCGCAGGAAAACCTGCAGCGCAAGCAGATCAAGAACATGCTGCGCGAATGGGAAAAGAAACATCCGGGCCGGGTCGAGAATACCTTCTCGGCGCTGTCGACCGTGGTGCCGTCGCATTTGCAGGATCGGGATCTGTTCGACTTCGTCGGGCTGAAGACCGATGGCGTGCCGAATCCGCTGGGGGATATTGCCTTCGATGAGGAGCCGTGTTCGACGCCGGCGGCGAAGACGATTTCGTTGACGCAGCTGTAAGCGCGACAAAAACGCGGCGTTTGAAAGCAGGTAGGGTGGACGGGTTTCCCGTCCACGCGTTCAAACAACGCAAACGTTGCCACATCGCGCCCGTGATTTGAACGCGTGGGCGGCAGAGCCGCCCACCCTACGACGCACAGCCATGCTACGCTGGCTGCCTGTCCACCTTCGGGAAAACTGCAATGGGCCTGCCTTCGATCCACCTCGCACGCATATCGCGACACCTCCTGCTGTCCCTTGCCGTTCTCGTCCCAAGCATGGCCTTCGCCGAGCCAAGCGCGATCTACCTCGTCCGCCACGGCGAAAAAGCCAGCCTTGGCCAGGACCCCGCCCTCACTCCGCAAGGCCAGCTACGCGCGCAAAACATCGCCGCCATCCTGCACCGCAGCGGCATCCAGGCCATCTTCAGCACCCCGACCACGCGCACGCTGCAGACCGCGCAACCGCTGGCGCAGCGGCTCGGGCTGAAGGTCGAGCGCTATGACCCGGCCAAGCCACAGGCGCTGGTCGACAAGGTCAAGGCGCTGCACGGCGCCGTGCTGGTCGTCGGGCACTCGAACACCTTGCCGGAACTGGTGCGGCTGTTCGGCGGCGAGCCGGGCGCCGACATCGCCGACGACGAATACGACCGCCTCTACCAGCTGGCGCCCGGTCCCGGCGGCGCGCCCAGGACAGTCTTGATGAGCTCGCTACCGGCGCCCGGCAACACGCCTTGACGAACCGGTGCGGCATTCTGACAACAGCTTCTGTCTTATAATTTCCACAACCAAACATTGTCGCAAAATTGTATCGACCAAAGATCGAATGCCCGATAGCATCAGTATTTCTGTGCGAACAATATCGGGAGATTCACCGTGGACCTGTCGCAGGCGCGTTTCGACTGCATCGTCAATCTCATCTACGACACATTGGACGACCGCGCTGCCTGGCGCTGCATGCTCGACAGCGTGCATGAAGCGATTGGTGGCCGCGCCGTCCACATGCTCGGCTTCGACGGCGAGCGCGGCGCGCTGTCGTACAGCGACGGCGCCGCCATGGCGCCGCAGATCGACCTCGAATACATCCAGAAGTACCAGTTCATCGACCCGCGCGTGGGCTTGCTGCGACAGCAATCCACCAGCGGCTGGCTGCACTGCCATGAGCATTTCGACGACGGTTTCGCCGCCGACCATCCCTTCTACCAGGAATTCCTGATCCCGCACGGGGCGCGCTATGTCTCGGCCTGCAAGCTGGTCGAGTCGCCCGAGGCGACCGTGATCCTGTCCTGCCTGCGCAGCAGCGACGAGGGCCCGCTGCCGCTCGAAGTAGTGGCCTTCCTCGACCGCCTGCGGCCGCATATGGAGCGTGCGGTGCGCCTTGGCCTGGCGCAGTTCGTGTACTCGACCCAGGCGCTGGTGGGCCATGCCCTGGTCGACAAGCTGCGCCAGCCGGTGATGCTCGTGACCGCGCATGGCGACGTGGTGCTGGCCAACGAGGCCGCGCGTGGCCTGCTCGCCGCCACCGGCCTGGTGCAGGTGGCCGATGGCAAGCTGGTACTTCCCCAGCGCTATCGCACCTCCTTCCTGATGCAGTGCGGCGAGCTGGAAACCCAGGTGCGCCACGCCATCGCCCAGGGCATCCCCGACAACAAGGAGTCGCGCGCGCTGCACATGCGCAGCGAAGCGGGCGCCGCACCCGATACGCTGTATGCCTTCTTTACCATGCTGACGCCGGAGAACACGCTCGGCAGCTTCGGCCTGCGTCCGCTGGTGATGCTGTTCTTCTACCACCCGACCTCGGCCCAGGAAATCGATTCGGCCCTGCTCACCGCCGCCTTCGGCCTGTCGCACGCCGAATGCCGGATCGCCTCGATGCTGGCCGACGGCATGCCGCTCAAGACCATCGCCGACCTGCTCGGCGTGCAGTACGACACGGTGCGCAAGCAGCTGCTGTCGATCTACCAGAAAACCGCGACCAACCGCCAACCCGAGCTGGTGCGGCTGTTGATGAACCTGCCGGCGTCGGCGGTGCAGCGCGCTCTCGCGACCGCCGATGGCGGCGGCAAGCGGCTCGAAGGCTCGGCAAGCGGAGGACCCGCATGAGCGGCGCCATCTTCGTCAGCATCGCCTCCTACCTCGACCCGATGCTGTTCTTCACCCTCAACGACGCCTTCGCCAAGGCCGCCCGTCCCGACCTGGTGCGCGTCGGTGTCGTCGACCAGCACCTCGAGGACCAGCGCGCCGCGATCGAAGCCCTGCCGCAGGCGCGCCAGATACGCTACGTCCACCTGCATCCGCAAGACACGCTCGGCGTGTGCTGGGCGCGCAGCATCGGTTTCTCGCTGTACGACGGCGAAGAGTTCGTGCTGCAGGTCGATTCGCACACGCTGTTCGAGCCGGGCTGGGACGAGCAGCTGCGCGCGCTGCACCGGCAACTGCTGGCGCGCTCCGCCAGGCCGGTAATCAGTACCTATCCCTACCGCTTCGACATGGTCGACGGCGAGCCGCAGTACACGCCGAGCGCCGGCCATACGGCGCTGGTGCTGCGTCCACATCCCGAAAAGGCGCTGGCGCCGGACGACGCCGTGCTGCGCTTCATGGCGCGCCACCTGTTCACCAGCGAGCCGGTGATGGGCTGCCACGTCTCGGCCGGCTTCCTGTTCGCGGCCGGCGCCTTCATCGAGGAAGTGCCCTACGATCCCTGGCTGTACTTCCATGGCGAGGAACAGAGCCTGGCGGTACGCGCCTTCACCCGCGGCTGGGACATCTATCACCCCCTCACCACGCCGGTCTACCACCTGTACAAGACCGAGGGCACGCCCTACGCCACCCACCACTGGCATGGCGAGACCGAGGCCCGGCGCGCGTTCGGCTCGGCCTACCTCACCGAGCGCGCGAAACAGCGCCTGAACCGCCTGTTGATGGGCGACGGCCTGCCCGGCGCCTATGGCCTGGGCAGCGCGCGCACGCTGGCCCAGTATGCGGAGCTGAGCGGGATCGACTACGCCAGGTGCACCATCGACGATCCCTTCGACGGCAAGCTGTGTTGAAGCCTGCCGTCGTCGCTGCCCGGCTCAGTCCTGCGGCAGGCCGACCAGTTCGACCGGCGCCAGGCCGCTGAGATCGGCGCCGGCATCGACCAGGACTTCTGTGGTCGCCAGCGCCGTGCCATCGTCGCCGTCGTCGAAGATCCAGTCGATGTAGACCGAGGTGGGCAGCGTGTCGCCGTCATACTGGTAGCCGATGCCATGCATGGCGCGGTTGACCAGGCCCTGGGTCGCTTCATCGTTGAATTCCAGCGTCAGCACGCCGTCTTCCTGGCTGGCGCTGCCGATCGCGATGCCGCCGACCGTCAGCAGGCCGCCCGCGAAGCTGACTTCGCCCAGCGCCGAGAACACGTCTTCGGGCGCCGCGCCTTCCTGGCGTACCAGCGTCAGCGACGCGCCGCCGTAGTCGCCGCGCGCATGCAGCTCGGCGTCGTAAATGGCCGCATTCGCGTCCAGCGCCACCGCATTGCCCCCGCCGAAGCGCACGCTGCCCTCGATCGACGATGTCGGCTCCGGGTTGAAATCGGCGTCGAGCGTGCCGTCGGCATTCACGCGCGCCAGCAGCGGCTGGACGTTATCGAGGGCGATGTCGGTGGTGGTGGTGCCGAACACCACGAACTGGCCGTCGACCAGGGCCAGCCCGCCCGGATCCCGGCCCACACCCAGGCCATGGCCCGGAATCACCGTGATGCCGTCGTCGCCAAAGCCCGTGTCGAGCCGGCCGTCCCCGTGGTAGCGCACCAGCATCAATTCGCCCCCCAGGCCCATGCTGCTCGAGGTCGCGCCGATGGTGCCGAGGGTGACGATCTTGCCGTCGGGCTGGACTACCATGTGGGCGAACACATCGTGGCCGTCGGTCAGGTGGGCCCGCACCACGCCGCCGGCGCCGAAGGCGGCATCGAGGCTGCCGTCGGGATGCAGGCGCATCAGGAAGCCATCGACATCGTTGGCCGGCGAGCGCATGGTGCCGGCCACGAGGATCTTCCCGTCCGGGAGCACGTGGACCGCGCGCGCATTGTCGGTGCCGGCGCCGAGCGGCTGGACCAGCATGCCCTCATCGGCGAAACCGGTATCGAGGTCGCCGTCCGCATCGAAGCGCACCACCAGGACGTCCGGACTGGCGCCGATGCCGGCGCTGATGAAACCGGCCATCAGCAGCTTGCCGTTGGCCTGCAGCGCCATGTGGCTCAAGGACACCGCCCCGCCAGGCGGAGCGAAGACCAGCTTGCCGCTGTCGCCGAAGCTGGTATCGAGCGCCCCGTCTTCATCGAGACGGATCGCCACCACTTGTCCGCCCCCGGTGTTGACGCTGCCTGGCCCGGCGACGATCACCTTGCCGTCGGGCTGCAGCAGCATCTCGATCGGCAGGTCGGACCCGGGAGCGACGTCCACCACCACCGAACCGCCATCGCCGAATCCGGTGTCCGGGCTGCCATCCGCGTTCAGGCGCATGATGCGGAAGTCGAACACGGCGCCCGGCGTCGATACCGCCAGCATGATCTTCCCGTTTGGCAGCTCGAGCGGCGCCGGGTTCAGGTTGATGCCGTCCGTATCGAGCACGACGCGGCCATTGCCGTCGCCAAAACCGGTGTCGATGCTGCCGTCGGCATTGTGGCGCGCCAGGATCACCTCGAAGCTGTCGTCATCGTGCACCAGGCCGCGCACCGACAGCAGCTTGCCGCTGGCGGCTGCGCTTCCGGCCAGTTGCCAGTAACTGATGCCGACATTGTCGACCGCGACCCCGGCCGGCACGCCGGCGAAGCTCGGGGCCGTGTTGGCCGGTTCCGGTTCCGGCTCTTGCTCGACCACGATCCGCACCTCGGTCACGGCACTGGCCTGCGCTTCGCCATCGCTGAAGGTCCAGGCGATCGGCACCGAGGCCGGCGGCGTGGCGCTGGCGTTGGCATAGGCGATGCCGTGCATGGCGCGGTTGACCAGGCCTTGAGTGGCCGCTTCGTCAAACACCAGCGTCAGGGCGCCGCCGGCCTGGGTGACGCTGCCGATGGCGATGCCGTCGACGAGCAGCACGCCGTTCGCGAAGCTCACTTCCCCGAGCGCGCTAAAGCGGTCATTGCTGGAGGCCCCGCCCTGGCGCGCCAGGGTCAGGCTGGCGCCGTCGTAATGGCCGCGCGCGGCCATGTCGGCGTCGAAGATGGCGGCGTCGGCATCGAGCACTGTCGGCGTCACGCCATCGACCGTCACGCTGCCGCCCACCGAGGATACGGGGTTCGCATTGAAGCTGGCATCCAGGCGGCCGTCGGCATCGATGCGCGCCAGCACGGTGCTGACGTTGCCGGTGCCGGGGTCGTCCAGGGTATTGCCGAACACGATGATCTGGCCGTCGACGATCTCCATGGCGCCCGGATCGACGCCGGTGCCGATGCCCTGGGTCGGGATGTGCACGACGCCGTTATTGCCGAAGGCCGTGTCCAGGCGGCCGTCGGCGTGGTAGCGCGCCACCATCAGCTCGGCGCCGGTGCTGGTCGTGAGGCCGCCGTTCATGCTGCCGAACACCACGATCTTGCCGTCCTCTTGCACCGCCATCTGCGAGAACAGGTCATGGCCGCCAGTGAGGCGCGCGATCGCGACGCCGCCCGTGCCGAAGCTGGCGTCGAGCGAGCCGTCGGCGTTCAGGCGCACCAGCGCGCTGTCGACGTCGTTGTTCGAGGAGCGGGTGGTGCCGGCGACCAGGATCTTGCCGTCTTCCAGCGCCACCACCGCGCGCGCATTGTCGGTGCCGGGACCGACCGGCAACACCACCGAACCGCCAGTGCCGAAGCTCGTGTCCGGACGGCCGTCGACGCCAACCCGGGCGATGGCGAAATCGAGTCCGGTGCCGCTGCCCTGGGCCAGGCCGACCATCAGGAACTTGCCGTCCTGCTGCAGCGTCGCGTGGCTGACGGATGCGGCCTGGCCGGGGCGCGGGCTGAACTGCAGCGTGCCGCCATCGTTGAAGCTGGTGTCGAGGCTACCGTCGGGCAGCAGGCGCACGACGCCGAAGCCCATGCCGTTATTGATCATATCGATCGCGGCGACCACGATGCGCCCGTCCGGCATCAACAGGATGTCGGTCGGCAGGTCGCTGTTCGGGCCGATCGAGACCACCACCGAACCGTCGTCGCCGAAGTCCGTGTCCAGGTGGCCGTCCGCGTTCAGGCGCAGCACGCGCACGTCGAAGTTGGCGCCGGCCGTGGCCAGCGCCACCAGGATTTTTCCGTCCGGCTGCTGGACCGGATTGGTGTTGGCGACGACCTGGCCCGGCAAGGCTATGCGGCCGCCATCGCCGAAGCCGGGGTCCAGGCGGCCGTCGGCGAGATTGCGCACCAGCGCCACTTCGTAGCCGCCATCCTCGAACAGGATGGTGCGCAGCGACAGCAGCTTGCCGTCGGCCAGCACGGTACCGCCCACCAGTACCTGGTCGACGCCGGTGCGGTCGATCGCCACCCCGGCCGGCGCGCCGGCGAAGGTCGGCGCGGAATTCGGCTCAGGCTCAGGCTCCGGCGCAGGCAGGTCGTCGAGGTCAATCCAGCGCCCGCTGCCGGGCGCCGTGACCAGCACCGACTCGATATTGCGCAGGTAATCCTTCTGGCTGCCTTCGCCGTAGGTCACCATCCAGTCGTAGTCCGGATCGTCCGACGCCAGCACCCGGACCGCAGCCATGGCTTCGGCCGAAGCGACGGCGATCTCGAACACATCCCGGCCTTCGCCATTGGCGCCACCATCGATGCGGCTGTTGCCGGCGCCGTTGCGGATGGTGTCGGCCTGGCCGCTGCCGGTGATGACGTCGTCGCCGGCGCCGCCGTCGATCCAGACACCCTGGCCGGTCTCGCGCATGCGCTCGGCAAGGGCGTCCGACACCAGGTCGTCGGCGCGGATGGTGTCGGCGCCGGGCGAGCCGTCGATCCAGGCCAGGTGCGGCAAGTCGGGCAGGTCGGGCTGGTCCAGGTCGACTTCATTGATGCTGACCTCGAGCGCGATCTCGCGCCGCACGACGCCAGTGGCGGCATCGCCGTGAAACTGGATCGCGACGCGTTCGATATTGCGGACATAGTCGGTATCGCCGCCGGCCACCACCTTGTGCGTATAGCCGTCGGCGAAGGCCGCGCCATCGGCGCCATCGGCGCCGGCGGCCAGCAATTCCACCCGCACCGCGGCCAACTGCTCGCGCGTGGCGACCCGCACGAGCAGGAAATCGTGCCCGGCGCCGCCGTCGACGTGTTCGGCGCCGCTGCCGGCGACGATGGCGTCGTCCCAGACGGAGCCGACCACCGTGTCGCTGCCGGCGCCCATGTCGATGTAGGCGCCGCGTCCGTACTGTTCCATCAGGGCCAGCGTGGCGGCCGGGATGTCGGTCCCGGCGTCGAACGTCTCGGGCCACTGCGAGCCGGCGACCCAGGCGAAGTGCCTCGCCGCCGCCAGGTTGGCCTGCGGGTCGATCGTGCGCACCTCCGGCGCCAGCAGGAAGGTGCGCACGAAGGCATTGCCGGCGTCGGAACGGAACACGTTCACCTGCTCGACGTTCTTCAGGTAGTCGGTCTGGTCGCCGTTGGCGACCTTGAAGCGGTAGCCGGCTGCATGCGCATCGCCGTCGGCGCCGTCGGCGCTGGCGTCCAGCGCCGTGACCCGCAACGCGGCCTCGGCCTCGGCGGAAGCGACGAACACATTGAGCACGTCGCGCGCCTGGCTGCCATCGGGCGCCGTACCCAGGTTGGCGCCGCCGTCGATGCGGTTGACGCCCGCGCCGGTGCTGAACACATCGCCCCAGTCGGAGCCGGTAGCGGTGTCGCCGCCGCCGCCGAGCGCGACCGAGATGCCGCGCCCGTACTGCGCCATGCGCGACTGGGTGGCGGCCGAGATGTCGGCCGGATCGAATTCCTCGGCGGCCGCAGTGCCGTTGGCGATCGCGAAGACATGCTGGGAAGCGAGGTCGGGTCCCCAGGCGGCCTTGGTGGGGTCGAGCGGGTCGACCGGGATTTCGCTGAGGGTGACGGTATTGGTGGTGGTCATGGTCTATCCTTGCTGCGTCGGTATCGATGTCAGGTGCCCGGGAACACAGGCGGCGGCAGGGTCGGCGCCGGCGTCGGCGCGGGTGTCGGCGCCAGCGTCGGTGCGGGTGTCGGCGCGGCGGTCGGCGCCTGCGTGGGGGCTGCCGTCGGCGCCGGCGTTGGTGCGGGTGTCGGTGCCGGGGTCGGTGCCGGGGTCGGTGCTGGCGTCGGCGCCGGGGTCGGCGCCGGGGTCGGTGCGGGTGTCGGCGCAGGTGTCGGTGCGGGCGTCGGTGCGGGCGTCGGCGCCGGCGTCGGTGCTGGCGTCGGTGCAGGCGTCGGTGCAGGCGTCGGCGCCGGGGTCGGCGCAGGCGTGGGTGCAGGCGTCGGTGGCGCGCCCGACAGCGTTTGCAGCGCGACCAGCACGCCGGCCAGGGCCGGCGCGGGCTGGGCGGATGCCGGCGGCACGGTGTCCAGCACGACGGCGGCATCCACCAGCGCCAGCAGCGCCGGCGCCAGGCCGGCCGCGCGCGCGACCGCCGCCAGGCGCATTGGCTCCCCGCCCATCGTGGCGGCGGCATGTTCGGCGCGATACTGGACCTGGTCGACCAGGCGGATCACCGGATCGACGTGCTGCGCCAGCGCCGCCTGCAGCGCCGCGCCGGCGGCATCGGGTGCGGCCTGCATCACGGCGCCGACCGCGATGGCCAGGCTGGCTTCGGCCAGCCGCGCGACGTCGGCCGCGAGCGGCGCCGCATTGCGCACTTCGGCGCGCCGGTTCAGCAACCGGTCGTGACGCTCGACGGCGCCCTGGACCAGCGCGGCGACGCCCACCGGCCCCGCGTCCTGGGCGGCACCCAGGCGCGCCACCTCGGCGGCCACCGCCTGCGCCACCCGGCCGTAGGCGGCCACCGGGCTGGCATCGAGCCCCTGCTCGGCGCGCGCCAGCACTTCCATCGCCATCTGCAGCGCCACCATCTTCTGCACCAGCATCGGCTCGCGCGTCGCCAGCGTCAGCGGATCGCTGTCGAGCGCCAGCGCCGACGACAGCCCGAACACGCGCGCCGCCGCCTGGCGCGCCTGCGCCTGCGAGGTCGCGGCGCCAGACGCCAGCATCGCTTCGACGATCGTGGTCAAGGGCGTCACGACGACCGACGGCTTGCTGGCCGCATCCTCGATGATGGCGCCCAGTGCATAGCCGAACGGCAGGCCGGTGGAGCTGTCGGTGCCGCCCGTCACGCGCAGGCGCAGGCCGTTGAGCTGGGCGGCGCTCAGTGCCGCGGTGAGACTGTATTTACCTTCGGCGTCGGTCTGGGCCGACGGTTCGCCCGCATCGCGCACGCCGTTGTTGTTCTGGTCCAGCCAGATGCTGGCGCCGCCCAGGTAACCGTCGACCACGACCCCGGTCAATGTAGCGCTGGGCGGCGGTGGCGGCGGTGGCACGACCGGGCCCGGCGCAGGTGGAGCGGGATCGCTGCCGCCGCCACCGCATCCGCCCAGGGCAAGGGCAAGGGTCAGGGCCAGCGTGGAACGTTGGGGCGAAGGGGGTTTGTACATGGTTAGTCTCGGTGAACGCGATGCCAGCGAGACTAAGTGATTTCGTTTTCGACAACCATTCCCCAATTGGGGAACGGTTGCGAAGGAAGGGCGTCAATTGGATGTGCGAGCGGCTTGGGTCCCCGCCTTCGCGGGGACGACGATGCTGCTGCTGGAGGTAACGGTTACGGCGCAGTATTCGCGCGCAGCACCGGATACAGGTTCAGGCGCTCGTCATACGAGGTGTGACGCTTGGCGAAGAATTCCAGGCGCGCCTGCGGGTTCTTGGCGAACGCCGGATCGCTGTCGAGACGTTCCCGGAACGCCTTCGCCACCGCCGGGTCGGCCGCCATCTGCTCGCGCGCCACGTCTTCGGCCACATAGTCTTCCATGTATTCCTTGCGCTCGAAGGCGGTATTGAAGGCGCCCCAGGCCAGCAGCGAATCGGCGGCCTGCGGCTCCAGCATCGCCACCACCAGGCGCGCCTTCGCCTGCGCGATCGGCACGAACAGCGAACCTGGCGCTACCGCGCGCGTCTCCGGCGTCCACTTGCCTTCCACCGTCAGGCGCTGGTGGCCTTCGACCGAGCCGGCGGCAAGAGTCGCCTTGTCGGCCCGGAAGGTCTCGGCGTCGAAGCGCTCGACGGCCTTGTCCAGCTTGCGGAATGCGATGCCGTGCTGGTGCAGCTTCTCGCCCACGATCGCGGCGTAGGCGGCCGGGATCACGTAGCCGGCGCGCGGCGCGGTGACATGGACGTCGGCCACGATGTCCTGCCACAGCGGCACGCGCCACACCTGCGGCTTGGTCTCGTCGTAGCGCGTCATCAGGGCGCCCGACACTTCCGACGGCGTGCGCGTGTATTCGTAGCCGTTGAAGTCGACCATCTCCTTCTTGTCGCTCGCCTTATACGACAGCGCCACCGGCTGGTTGCCCAGCTTGGCCGCGCGCGCGTCGGCGGCATAGGCCGCCTGCTGCCACCCCTTGCCGTTCTTTGCGACCTGGTCCAGCACCGACACCACGGTGTTGCGGGTGATGCGCACGCGCACCGGGTATTCCTTCCACGAGTGGGTTTCCACCAGCATCGCCATGCGGTTGCGCAGCTGGAAGTAGCCGGTCGAGAAGCGCGGGTCCGAAACGCCGTCCATGAAGCCCGACATCGGGTCGTCATGCTTCACGAACGACATGTAGTAGGACTGCGGCGTCGAGCCCTCTTTCGCGATGTCCTTGATCACGTTGCTGCGCAGGGCCAGGCCGGCCTTGCGGAATTCCGGGTCGCCCGAGTACACCGGCTCGACCTGGATCGAGATATCGTGCTGGAACTTGGCGCCGTTGGTCGCGTGCAGGTCGACGTAGACCAGCGGATCCCAGGCGTTCACCAGAGCCAGCATGGCCTGCATCTCGGGCGCGTCGGCCTTCAGGTAGTCGCGGTTCAGGTTGTAGTTCTGGGCGGTGGTGCGCCAGCCCATCTCGACCGGGCCGCGCTGGTTCGGGCGGTTCCACTTGCCGAAGCGCTCGTGGCCGTCGACGTTGAACACCGGGACGAAGATCAGCACCTGCCTGTCCAGCGCGCCCTTGGCCGCGCGGCCTTCGAGCGCTTCGCGCAACGCCAGGAAGCCGGCGTCCTTGCCGTCGATCTCGCCGGCATGGATGCCGCCCTGGACCAGGGTCACGGGCAGGCCCTGCTTCTTCGCTGCCTCTGGCGTGAACACGCCGCCGTTGTTGACGACCAGCGCCTTCATCGGCCGGCCTTCTGGCGTGATGCCGAAGTCGATGCACTGGACCTGCTTCGGATACGCCTGCTGGAATGCGGCGCACAGCGCGATCGTCTCGTCGTAGCGGCCGGTGGCGGTGAAGCCCGAGCGTTCCGACACGGTGGTCAGGTTGGGGGCGGCGTGGGCGAATTGGCTGAGGGGGAAGGCCGACAACAGGGCCAGCAGTAACGCAGAACGGATCATCGAAAAGCTCCGGCAAGGGCGAGGAAGGAAGCCGGAGATTATAGACGTGTTCTAGATGCAACAGTTGGGTGGGCGGCATTGCCGTCCACCCAACCGCCGCCAGGGCATTGGATCAGCGGGCTGGCGGCGCCCCCGGCGTGGTGTGGATCGAGATCTCCTCGACTTCGGGACGCACGATGCGCATCTGCACCTGGCGCGCCCGGGCCGTGGTCGATGCCGGGCAGGCGCCGCTGGCGCGGTAGGCCAGGGCTGTGGCCAGCAAGCCTTCGTTCTGGTCGCCCACGGGCCGCGACAGGTCGTCGCTCACGCGGCAGGTCGGCGCGAAGCCGTCGGTGAAGTCGCCGAAGCCCTTGTGGTTCACGCCCTGGAACTCGATCGAGAAATAGGTCGTGCCGCAGTTTGGCACCGGCGTGAAGCCATACGGCTTGCCGCAGGTGGTGCCGCCGATCTGGATCACTTCGATGTCGGCGCCGCGCAGGCCGTTGATCACCGATTCGCTGGCCGAGCAGGTGCCCTCGGTCGTGAGCACGGTCACGCGCTTGAGGCCCAGGGTAGGCAGCGGCGTGCCGGTGCGCAGCGGGTTGTTCGAAGCGAAGCCCCAGGCGGTCGGACGGAACATGATCGGCTGGTAGGGCGGTGTCTTGTCGTTGTAGCGCGATTGCTCGAACACCTTGCCGCTGGTGGATTCGGGGCCGGCGATCATGTAGGCCAGCTGGCTGGCGAGGTACAGCAGGCCGCCGCCGTTGTAGCGCACGTCGAGCACCAGGTCGTTGACGCCGGCCTGCTTGAAGGTGGTGAAGGCGTCGTACAGCTGTTTTTCGGACAGCGCATTGAAGCTGTCGTAAGTCAGGTAGCCGACCTTGCCGCTGGCGGTCTCGATCACCTTGACGTTCTTGACGGGCGCCTCGACGACTTCGGCCGCGACCAGCGTCGCATCGTAGGCCACGCCGTTGCGCCGCAGCGTGAACGCGTGGCGGGCACCGGCCGACTCGGGGAACAGGCCGGCATTGATGCGGTCGACCGAGGCTTCGTCTGAGGCGTTGACGAAGTCGACGCCATCGACCGTGAGCAGCATGTCGCCGCGCAGCAGGCCGCTGGCGGCCGCCGGCGAACCCGGTTCGACCGCCGTGACCAGCCAGGTGCGCGGCGCGCCCTCGTTGGTGCTGCGCGACCAGGTAATGCCATAGCCCAGGTCGATGCCCTGGGTCTGCATCGCATCCCACTCGGCGGTCGCGTAGGTGAAGTGATAGCGGTCTTTCGGCTGCCCGTTGGCCGTCAGGGCCGGCGTCTTGAGCACGTCGAAGTAATCGAGCGCGCTGGTGAAGTCGGCCATCTTGTAGGTGTTCGGGACCTCGTTGTACCAGAGGTAGTACTGGTTGGTCCAGGCGCGCAGGAACTTGAGTTCGTCGAGCAGCGTGCCCTGGACATCCGGGTAGGCCTTGCCGCTCGCATCCCGGCCCGTGCGCGGGACCGCGCACTTGTTCCAGTAGGTGCCGTAGGCGTCGCCCAGCAGGTTCGGGTTCAGGTCTTCCGGGGTCGGCTGGTTGGCGACGGGCGGCGGCGGATTGGTCGGCGTAGTCGGCGTCGTCGGTGGCGGATTCTGCGCCGATGGCGAACTGGTCACACCCGGCGAGCCGCCGCCGCCGCCGCAACCGGCGAGGACGAACAGCGCGGCGAGCGAGCTGGAAATCAAACGCAATGGGAGGGTCGTGCGGGGGGAAATTGGCGAGCTCATGCGCCGATTATAGACCCCGGAATCGGGGCCGAATACATCGAACTGTAACGATTGACGCTAGCAGACAACGAGTAATATCAAGAGGTTAAGGGAAAACGAAGGTGCGGTGAACGAGTAGATGGAAAAGCCGTCCACGCGTTCACCGCAAGCACAAGGTTCAAGCGGCGCGCGGCGTCACGCCAGGTGCATGAAACTCCGCCAACAGCGCCGCTTCCTTCGCCTTGGCCGCGGCCAGGTGGCGTTCCTTCACGTGACCATAGCCACGGATGTCTTCCGGGATGCTGGCGATCGCCACCGCCTGCGCCAGGTTGTCGACGGTCAGCTTCGGCAGCAGGGCCGCCACCGTTTCGCGGTACTGGCCAATCAGCGCACGCTCCATCCTGCGCTCGGCCGTGTAGCCGAACACGTCGAAGGCGGTACCGCGCAGGCGCTTGAACTTCGCCAGCACGCCGAAGGCGCTCATCATCCACGGACCGTACTCGCGCTTGATGGCGCGGCCTTCCTTGTCGTGCTTGGCCAGCAGCGGCGGCGCGAGGTGGAATTTCAGGGTGGTGTCGCCTTCGAACATGGCGCCGATCTTCGCGCGGAAGGCCGGATCGGTATGCAGGCGCGCGACCTCGTACTCGTCCTTGTAGGCCATCAGCTTGTAGAAGTAGCGGGCAACCGCCTCCGACAGCCTGGTTCCCTTGCCGAGCTTCGCTTCCTCGGCACGCACCTGGTCCACGAAGGCCTTGTACTGGCCGGCATAGGCCGCGTCCTGGTAGGCGGTGAGCAGTTCGACGCGGCGCGAGAGAATGTCGTCCAGGGTCTGGATGCGCTTGAACTCGATCACCTTGGCCGGCATGGCGGCCTTGCTCACTGCAGCCAGGTCGTGCGCCGCGCTGCGACCCCAGTTGAAGGCGGCCTGGTTGAAGGCGACCGACACGCCATTCAATTCGATCGCCCTGAGCAGCGAACTCTCCTGCAGCGGCACGCGGCCTTTCTGGAAGGCGTAGCCGAGCATGAACATATTGGTGGCGATCGCATCGCCCAGCAGCGCGGTGGCGATGGCGCCGGCATCGAGGAACTCGACGTTGTCCTTGCCGCACGCCTGCACGATAGCGCCGCGCGAACCCTCGGCCGGGAATTGCCAGTCGGGGTTTTTCACGAAGGCAGCGGTGGTCGACGTGCTGGCATTGACTGCGGCCCAGGTGCGGCCTTCGCCCATGCGGCTCAAGGCGTCGCGGCTGGCGGTGACGATCTGGTCGCAGCCGATCACGAGATCCGCGCTACCGGTGCCGACGCGAGTCGAGTGCAGGTCGGCCTGGCGGTCGGCCAGGCGCACGTGCGACATCACGGGGCCACCCTTCTGGGCCAGGCCGCTCTGGTCGAGCACGATGGCGCCCTTGCCTTCGACGTGGGCCGCCACGGCCAGGATCTGGCCGACGGTCACCACGCCAGTGCCGCCGACGCCGGCCACCAGGATGCCATACGGCGTCTCGATCGACGCAATCGCGGGCAGCGGCAGCGCGGGCGGCGCCGCTTCGGACGCAGCTGCTTTCTTCGGCTTCCTGAGCCCACCGCCTTCGACCGTGACGAAGCTCGGGCAGAAGCCCGACACGCACGAATAATCCTTGTTGCACGAGGATTGGTTGATCTGGCGCTTGCGGCCCAGTTCAGTCTCCAGCGGTTCGACCGACAGGCAGTTCGATTGCACCGAGCAGTCGCCGCAGCCTTCGCACACGGCTTCGTTGATCACGACGCGCTTGGCCGGGTCGGGGAACTCGCCCTTCTTGCGGCGCCGGCGTTTTTCAGAAGCGCAGGTCTGGTCGTAGATCACGGCCGACACGCCCGGCATCTCGCGCAGCTCGCGCTGCACGTCCATCAGCTCGGAACGGTGGCGCACCGTGGTGCCCGCCGCCCAGGCATAGTCGCTCGGGTATTTGTCGGGGTCGTCGGTGACGACGATGATCGGCTTGACGCCCTCGGCCGCGATCTGGCGGCTGATCATGCCCGGGTCGAGCGGGCCGTCGACGTTCTGGCCGCCGGTCATCGCGACCGCGTCGTTGTACAGGATTTTATAGGTGATGTTGACCTTGGCCGCCACCGCGGCGCGGATCGCCAGGATCCCGGAATGGAAGTACGTCCCGTCCCCCAGGTTCACGAACACATGCTTCTCGTCGGTGAACGGCGACTGGCCGATCCAGGTCGTGCCCTCGGCGCCCATATGGGTGAAGGTCGAGGTCTCGCGGTCCATCCACAGCACCATGTAGTGGCAGCCGATGCCGGCCATGGCGCGCGAACCTTCCGGCACCTTGGTCGAGCTGTTGTGCGGGCAGCCCGAGCAGAAGAACGGGATGCGATCCGTCTCCGGGTTCGGCTTGGCCGGGATATTCCTGAGCACCAGCTCCTTCGCCTCCAGGAAAGCGATGCGTTCCTTGACCCTCTCGGCCACCGGGTGGCCGGCGCAGTAGTGCGAGATGCGCGAGGCGATGGCGCGCGCGATCTGCGCCGGATTGAGTTCATAGGTCGCCGGCAGCAGCCAGTCGCCGTGGCCCATGCGGTTGCGGTTGCTCCACTCGCCGGTATCGTCGAACTTGCCGACCACGCGCGGACGCTCGCCGTCCGGCAGGTTGTACAGCTCTTCCTTGAGCGCGTATTCCATCACCTGGCGCTTCTCTTCGACCACCAGGATCTCGTCGAGGCCGCGCGCGAATTCGTGCACGCCTTCGGCCTCGAGCGGCCAGGTCATGCCGACCTTGTACAGGCGCAGGCCGATGTCGCGCGCGGCCTGTTCGTCGATGCCGAGGTCGGCCAGCGCCTGGCGCGTATCGAGGTAGCTCTTGCCGGCGGTGATGATGCCGATCTTCGGCTGCGGGCTGTCCCAGATGATGCGGTTCAGTTTATTCGCGCGGGCATACGCCAGGGCGGCATACCATTTGTGGTTGCTCATCCGCACTTCCTGGTCCAGCACGGCATCCGGCCAGCGGATGTTCAGGCCGTCGGCCGGCAGCTGGAAGTCGGTAGGGGTGACGATCTGCACGCGGTCCGGATCGAGGTCGACCACGGCGCCCGATTCGATGATGTCGGTCACGCACTTCATCGACACCCACAGGCCGGTGTAGCGGCTCATGGCCCAGGCGTGCAGGCCGAAGTCGAGGTATTCCTGGACCGAGGACGGGTACAGCACCGGGATGCCGCAGTGGGTCAGGATGTGGTCGGACTGGTGGGCGGTCGAGGACGACTTGGCCGCGTGATCGTCGCCAGCCAGCACCAGCACGCCGCCATGTTTCGACGAGCCGGCATTGTTGCCATGCTTGAACACGTCGCCGCAGCGGTCGACACCCGGGCCCTTGCCGTACCACATGGCGAACACGCCATCGTACTTGGCATCCTTGTACAGATTGGTCTGCTGCGTGCCCCAGACGGCGGTCGCAGCCAGGTCTTCGTTCATGCCGGGATGGAACTTGACGTGGTGGGCGTCGAGGTGTTTCTTCGCCTTCATCGCGGTCTGGTCGACCGAGGTGACGGGCGAGCCGCGGTAGCCGGTGATGTAGCCGGCGGTATTGAGGCCGGCCTTGACGTCGCGTTCGCGCTGCAGCATCGGCAGGCGGATCAGGGCCTGGGTGCCGGTCATGAAGGCGCGGCCGCGCTCGAGCGTCCACTTGTCGTCGAGCGTGATATCTTGCGGGGAATGTTGCGGCGACGCCAGGTGGGCGCGGTCCGTGGGTGCGTTCATGGTGTCTCCAGGATTCTCGTGTCGGGTACCGCAGCGGCGCATTTCCTGCATCTCGTCTGCTGTCTGGAAGCCAGTATAGACCTGCCCCCCAAGCATTAAATTCCAAACAATTCCCCCATCTAGTTGAATTGCGCAATAAAATTGCCTTACAAAAGTGAATATGGGGTGGGTATGTCGAAGATCGAACTGGATAAAACAGACCGCAAGATCCTGGAAATCCTGCAAAGCGACGGCCGGCTGTCGAACCAGGACGTGGCCGAACGGGTGAACCTGTCGCCCTCGCCCTGCCTGCGCCGCATCAAGCGGCTGGAGGAAGCCGGCGTCATCCGCCAGTACGTGGCCCTGCTCGATCCGGACAAGATCGGGCTCGGGCTGCTGGCGTATGTGAATGTGCGGCTGGAGAAGCACAGTGAAGTCGCCAGCACCTCGCGCCAGCCGGGCTTGCCGGCGACGTCGCCGCGCAACGATTTCGCGGTGTCGGTGGGAAGTTGGCCGGAGGTCGTGGCCTGCTATGCAATGACGGGCGAGATGGATTTCCTGCTGCGCGTGCACGTCGAGGACATGGACCACTTCTCGCGCTTCATGATGGGCACCCTGCTCAAGCATCCGGCGGTGCTGGACGTGAAGTCGAGCTTTGCGCTGCAGCGGATCAAGGAAACGACGGCGATGCCGCTGGTGTGATGGTGTTTGCTCGTTGCGCGACCGCGCTTACATCGGGCCGAGGATGATTTTCAGCGCGTCCTCGACCCGCTTCATGACATTACGCGGCACGACACCGATGGGCTGGTCGCCGTAAAAGCGCTTGTTGGATACGGACCGGATCGAAGTAACGAGCGTATCCGTCTCCTCTGGCGCGTGTCCGGGCTTCTGTACTTTTCCCAAGCCGACTTTCAAGGGAAATCCATCGCCATTCTCATCGCGATAGGTCACGGTAGTGCACGGGATGACGACAGTCGTCGAGTAACCGGCAGCATTGAGCAAATCTGCCTGGAGAACCAGACAAGGTCGTTGATCTTTCGCGATTTCTTCAGAATGCCCCTGAGGATTCAGGTTGACCAGCCAGATTTCCCCACGTTTAACCTTTGGCAAGACCATCTCCAGTAGTCATGTCGAACTCTTCGTCCATTGACTCGGCCTCGGCGGAAAATTTTGCAGCCAAGAATGTGATCCGCTCAGCCAACTGCCGCTCGTTTTTTTCGCGTACAGCTTCGCGGATATATTCCGACACTTGCTTGTCACTTGCCTTGGCAAAGCGCTCAGTCTCTTCAACGAGATCTTGAGGCATTTTCAGTGACACGGTCTTGACCGTAAGCGGTACGAGCATGGGGAACTCCTTTGGCGGCGCGACAGGTATTTACGCTCTATATCGCCATGCTACTCGCAATTTCGTAATACGTAAACGTATTACCTCACCAGAATACTGCTTGTCCGCTACTCCTTTGCATGGCATCAACCTTTCGGCGGCTTGCGGGGCGTGAAAAACTTCACCGCCGCCCGCGCATTGGCCTTGACCGTATAGTCGATCGCCGCGAACTGCTCTTCCAGCGCCTCGGCCATCACGCTGCCCGGGCTGGGTGGCGGCAATTCGAGGTGGGCGTCGGCCTCGCCGTACTCGCGCTTGATGCGCATGCCGGCCTTCCTGGCGATGTGCATCATGGTCTGGTTCGAGGTCAGGCACTGCATGTAGAGGGTGTCGACGTCGGAGTTGCGGCAGTGGATTGCCGCGCGCTGGAACAGGCGCGTGCCCACGCCCTGCCCGCGCGCCGAGGCCGAGACGGATACGCCGAACTCGGCCACCTGCTGCTTGGTGGTCGACTGGCGCCCGTCGGCCGAGGCGAAGGCGAGATGGCCCATCCCGACCAGCTGGAACACATTGTTGACCACACCAAACACGATGTCGCGCGAAAAATCGATCTTGTCGACATAGGCGACGATCTGCGCGTCCGGGATCATGCTGCCGAAGCGCAGCAGGCGGTCGTCGCCGTCCAGCGCCAGCAGATGACGCAGCACACGCCGGCGGTCGCGCTCGCTTAGTTCCTTGACCAGCACCGGCGGCTGGCCCTTCTTGCCCCTCAGGCCCTGGATCCAGCGGCGTAACGGATTGTCCAGCATCTCGATACCTTCACGGACTGCAACCTTCGGATTCTAGCCGATCGGATCGGCGCTCGTCGTATTGTCGCGCGCGGCATGCTCCGGCGCCAGTTCCGGAGGAAGGTCTTGTCCCAGCCATTGCGATTGCGGACTGACCACGAAACGCCCCTTCCCTGCCTGCTTCGCTGCGTACATGGCCTTGTCGGCTTCCGCCAGCAGCGCTTCCTGGCCGCGCGCCGCGCCCAGTTGACCGCGTGCGCTGGCGATGCCGATACTGGCCGAGATCGTCACCGCGTGGCCGTCGGCCTCGACGATCGATTCGATTTCGGCCAGGGCCAGGCGCGCCACCCGCAGCGCGCCGCTCTCAGACGCCACGTCTTCGAGCAGGATGACGAATTCGTCGCCGCCCAGGCGCGCCAGCGCATCCTCGGCGCGCAGTTTCGCCCCCACCCGGCGCGCGACCATCTGCAGCACCAGGTCGCCGGCGGCATGGCCCCAGGTGTCGTTGACCGCCTTGAAACCGTCCAGGTCGATGAACATCAGCACCACCACGCTGTCGCGGCGGTCGGCGCGCGCCAGCGCCCGCTCCAGCAGGCGGGTCAGCTGGCGATAGTTGATCAGGCCGGTCAGGCTGTCGTGCTGGGCCAGGCGCTCGAGCTGGCGCGACTGCGCCTCCAGTTCGGCGGTGCGCTCGGCCACGCGCTGCTCGAGCGTCTCGTTGGCGGCCTGCAGGCGGCGGTTGACGACGCCGATGATCCGGTAGCTGCGGCGCAGGCGGGCGCCAGCATACACCAGCAGCACCATCAGTACGGCGCTGTAGGCGAACAGGTAGCCGCGAAAGCGCTGGCGCTCGAGCAGCACGGCGTCGAAGGAATGGTCGAAGGCGCGCTCCAGGCGGTCGAGCGCGACGTCGCTGCCGACGGCGGCGATCTGCGCCTCGATCAGGTTTTCCAGCGGCCGTTTTTCCAGGATCACGCGGCTGCTGGCGATCACGGCATCCATCTTCTCGATCACGGCCGGCGAGAAGGCGATCTGCTGGGCCGCAACGTCGCCCAGGATTTCCTCGATGCGGGCTGCCAGCGCCGGGCTCGGCGCGATGTTGTAGCGCAGGGTCTCGGTCAACAGGGCATTCAGCGTGGTGTCGAGCCGCACCACGATGCGGCCCGGCGCCAGCGCCCCCTCGATGCCGGAAATCTCGGTCTTGAGGTCGGCCACGGCCGGCGGCATGTGCAGCAGCGCGGCCCGCAGCGGCGGATTGTGCCTGGCGAACTGGGCCACCAGCCGCTCCTTGCCGCGCAGCGCATCCTGGAGCTGGCCATAGGCGTCCTGGGCCGCGCTGTCGCCGGCGAACGGCAGCGCATCGCCCAGGCGCGCCATCAGGTCATGCATGCGCGGCAGTTGTGCGTCCAGGTTGAGCGGAGTGGAGGCGCGGCCGGTATGGGCGCGCAGGAGGCTGGCGTCCCATTCGGCGTCGAGCTTTTCCAGCTCGCGCAGGTTGAGCATGACGCTGCTGCGGATTTCGGGGTCGACCGCGTCGGTGCGCACATACAGGAATACCAGCACGGCGCTCATGAACAGGAACGCCAGGCTGGCCAGCAGCATGCGGCGGCGGCCCCCACCTGCTCGCCATACCGACAAGGTGAACATCGTTTTTCTCCAACGCAACAATTTACAGATATTGCAGGATAGCAAAACGACGACCCGCACTACACAGACCATGTAACTACATGTAACTAAAACCGTCAATACAACGCCATCAGTTGGTTTGGTGCAACATCAGTGTGATCGCTTCGACACGTTCCTGGTGGACGGCCACCGGAATCGCGCTCTTGTGCTCGGCATGCCGCGCCGCGATGGCGCCCGCATTCACGGCGCGCGCCGCGTCGAGGGCTTGCAGCAGGCGCGCCGCCTCGCATTCGGCGGCCAGCAGCATGCGGCCGAAGCGCTCGGGCTTGCGGAAAGCATCGCAACGCTCGAACAGTGTGACGACCGCCTCGGCAGGCAGTACCGCGGCCTGGCGCAGCACGCCGCGCTCGCGCACCGTCATGACGGCCAGGTCGCGGCACTCATTCGGCACCTTGAGGCGCTTGCACACGGCCTGGACGGCATCGACGCCCTCCAGGCCGCGCATCAGCACGGCAAAGCGCACCTCGAGCACATGGTCGGGCGTGGTGGCGCGGTCGATCGCCCGCAGCAGGCATGCGCCGTCCGGCAGGTCGGGCGCCGGCAACTCGGGCAGGAGTTGCGCCAGCGCGCCGCAGTCGTCCAGCACGGCCAGCATGCGAGAGGGCGTGTTTTCCATCAGGCCGCGCGCCAGTTCCTGCCATACCCGCTCGGGCACCAGGGCGTCGACTTCGCCTTCATCGACCATGCGCCGCATCAGGGCATTGGTTTCTGGCGCCACCGTGAATTCGGGCAGGCGCGCGGCGAAGCGGGCGATGCGCAGGATGCGCACCGGGTCTTCGGCGAAGGCATCGGACACGTGGCGGAACAGCCGCGCTTCCAGGTCTTGCCGGCCATTGTGCGGATCGACGATGTGGCCGTCCTCGGCCTGGGCCATGGCGTTGATGGTCAGGTCGCGCCGCACCAGGTCCTGTTCCAGCGTGACGTCGGGGGCGGCGTGGAACACGAAGCCATGATAGCCGGGCGCCGTCTTGCGCTCGGTGCGCGCCAGCGCGTATTCCTCTTGCGTGCGCGGATGCAGGAAGACCGGGAAATCCTTGCCGACGGGGCGGAACCCCGCTGCCAGCATCTGCTCGGGCGTGGCGCCGACCACCACGTGGTCGTGGTCTTTCACGGGCAGGCCCAGCAGGGCATCGCGCACGGCGCCGCCGACGACGTAGCTGCGCATCGTCACTCGCCCGGCAGGTCGGCGTCGTGGACCGGGGTGGGGTCGGTTTCGGCCATGGCTTCGCGTACCCAGCGCGCAACCGCCGGATGGGCCAGCACGCGCTCGCAATAGGCTTGCAGGGCCGGCGCCAGCGCCACGCCATAGGTCTGGAAGCGGCACACCACCGGCGCATAGAAGGCGTCGGCGATCGAGAAGTCGCCGAACAGGAACTGACGGTGGCCGAAGCGCGACAGGCAGTCTTCGAAGATCTCGCAGATGCGGCCGATATCGGCCTGGGTGCCCGGGGTGCGGCCACGGCCCGGCAGGCGCGCCTGGATATTCATCGACATCGTATTGCGCAGCTCGCCGAAGCCGGAATGCATCTCGGCCACGATCGAACGCGCCAGCGCGCGCGCGGCCACGTCCTGCGGCCACATATGTTTATCCGGGAATTGCTCGGCCAGGTATTCGATGATGGCCAGGCTGTCCCAGACGGTCATATCGCCCGACATCAGCACCGGCACCCGGCCCGCGTGCGAATAACGCGCGATCTGGTTGGCGGTGTCGGGCTGGTCGAGCAAGACCTTGACCTCGGTGAACGGGATGCCGAAGGCGACCGCCGCGACCCAGGGCCGCATCGACCAGGAAGAGACGTTCTTGTTGCCGATGATCAGGGTGAGTCCGGGATTGCGGGTCGCGTCGAGCGTGCGCGCGAGGATGGGGTCGCGTTCGATGGTCTGCATGGTTGTCGTTGGTGGTTTAGCGTCCGGCGTGGCTGCGATGGGCGTCGTGGCGGTCGCGCCCGGTGAGGTAATGCGGGGCGACCGACTCGATCGCCGTGAGCTTGATCCCCAGCGCCTCGGCTGTCAAGGCATCGGTGCCGGGGGCCACGACATTATCGACCAGCATCGAGTCGAGGTTGTCGCGGCTGATGACGGGATCGCCCGGCAACAGCTCGAACAGCCCCGCCTGCAGGCGCGCCGCCCAGTCGGGCAGGCCGAGCACGCGCCGCTCGCGGCCGGCGAAGCGGCCGGCCAGGCGCACCAGCTCGCCCAGGGTATGGACAGTCGGGCCGCCCAGCTCGATGGTGGCGCCGCGGGTATCGGGCCGCGCCAGCACGATGGAAAAAGCAGCGGCGACGTCGCCCACGTACACCGGCTGGAAGCGGGCACGGCTGGCCGCCAGCGGCACCAGCGGCAGGTGGCGCTGCAGGCGCGCGAACATGGTGAGGAAGTGGTCGCCGGGGCCGAACACCACCGAGGGCCTGAAGATAGTGGCCGCCACCGCCGGCTGGCTGCGCGCGGCGAGTTCGCCATCGGCCTTGGAGCGGCCGTACATGGAGGGGCTGGCGGCGCTGGCGCCGAGCGCGCTCATGTGCAGGTAGCGCGGGACGCCGGCGTCCGCGCAGGCGGCGGCGATGCGGCGCGGCAGCTCGACGTGCAGGTGCCGGAACCCCTCGCCATACGGCCGGCCATGGCCGCCGTGCAGCACGCCGACCAGGTTGATCACGGCATCGCGCCCGGCCAGCAGCTTGCGCAATACGGCGTCGTCATGGATGTTGGCGACGTCGACATCGACGCCGGGCAGCATCGTCAGCTGCTTCGCGCTTTCGAAGTGGCGCACCGGCGCCAGCACGCCCACGCCATCGTCGGACAGGCGCGCGGCCAGGTGCTGGCCAATGAAGCCGGTGCCGCTGATCAGCACCACGTTCAGGGGCCGCGGGCTCGTGCTCATGGTCAGTCCAGCACCGACGCGCTGGCCTGGCGCGGGCTGACCGTGCCCAGGCGCGCCTTGAGCGACTGCGGCTTGCCCTCGAACACCGAGGCGTAGTTGGTGGCATTGGCCATCACGTTGCGCACATAGCCGCGCGTCTCGGTGAACGGAATGGTCTCGACGAAGATCGCCCCCTCCATCGGCGCATCGAGCCGGCCGCGCCAGGTGCGCGAGCGGCCCGGGCCGGCGTTGTAGGCGGCCGTGGCCAGCACTTGCGAGCCTTCGAAATTATCGAGCACCATATTCATGTAGTTGGCGCCGAGCGTGATATTCGTATGCAGGTCGTTGAGCATGGTGTGCACAAAATTATCCAGGCCAATCTTGGCCGCCACCCACTTGCCGGTGGCGGGCATCACCTGCATCAGGCCCGAGGCGCCGACGCCGGAACGGGCATCGCGGATGAAGCGCGACTCTTGCCGGATGAGGCCATACACCCAGGCTTTATCGAGGTTCAGGCCCTGGGCGGTGGGCTTGAGGACCTCGAGATGCGGCGCCGGGAAACGCTGGTCGTAGCTGAGCTCGGTGCGCGTGCGCAGCGAGGTCTCGACCATGCGGTCGAGGTGCTCGTTGCGGCGCGCCAGCTCGGCGGCGGCCAGCAGCTGACGTTCAGACAGCCCGCGCAAGCCCCAGTTCCATTCGCGGTTGCCTTCCGCGCGCAGGCTCAAACGGTAGAACTTCAGGGCCCGTTGCAGGCTCGCATTCGCGGTCGCCTGGGACAGTTCCGCGGCCGTGATCGGCGCCACCGGTGGCGGGGCCACGACCTGGTTGCCCAGCTCTTCGTTGGCCAGCTGGGTATAGAAGGTGGTCTGGGCGGCGATGCCCTGCCACAGCGCGCGCGCCTCCTGCGTGCGGCCTTCGGCCTGCAGGGCGCGGCCCAGCCAGTAGATCCAGGTCGTCTCGGCGCGCAGGTTGGGTGGCATCGCCTCGATCGTGGCGCGCACTTCTTTCCAGTCGCCGCGGCGCAGCGCCATGCGGGTCTTCCACTGCATCTGGAATTCGGTCAGCGTCGCCCCTTTCGCGCGGTCCCAGTAGCCGTGGGCCTCGGGCGCCAGCGCGATCGAGGCCGCCAGCGCCACATTGGCCCAGCCGATGGCGCGCTCTTCGCTGGACAGGCGCGGGCCATGCTTTTCCAGGCTGGCGACGGCGATCTTGAGCGTGGTGCGCGCCATGCGGCCGACCGCCACCAGGTAGAGCTCGCGCTCGGCGCGGTTGTTGCCGATGCCGCGCGCCAGCGCCACCGCCGGCATGTCCACCGCCTGGGCGGCGCGGGTTTCGGGCAGGCCCAGCAGCACGGCGACGCGGCGCGCGGGGCCAGTGGTATTGTCCAGGCCGGCGATGCGAAGCTGCCACAGCAGGTCGGCCTGGTTGAACTGGCCGTTGCCTGCCAGTTGCGCGATCAGGCCGCTGCAGGCGTCGCCATAGCCGGCCGGGGCCTTGAGCAGGGCGCGCGCTTCGTCGGCCACCCGCTCGCCGCGTTCGGCGCGCGCCAGCAAGGCATAGCAGCGCACCTGCACGCTGCCGGACTGGGCCAGCTCTCCGGCTTCGCGCTCGAAGGTATTCCATTCGCGCCGCTTGCCCAGTTCCATCAGCCACTCGGCGCGCAACTGCTGGGCCACGGCCGTGCCTTCGTGGCGGCGCAGCACTTGCATCACCTCGTCCTGGATGGCCTCGCGCAGGCGGGGTTTCAGACGATAATAGTCGACGTAGGATGCCAGCGAGTAATTGGACGGGAGGCGCGAGGCGATCGCATTGACGCGCGCGCCATCGTTCTGGCGCGCGGCTTCGCGCAGCAGCAGGAAGTTATCGTCATCGGCGCGGCTGTCGGCCACCAGGGCCGGTCCGGCGGGGGGAACCCCGACCGTGCCGGCGCCGGGCACCGAGGGCGCACCGGCCGGCACCGGCGGCAGCGCCACCTCGGGCGCGGGTGCATCGGGGTCTTCCTGGGCCATGACGCCCGCAGGCAGTGCGCAGGACAGAACAAGGGCAATAGCGGCCGGCAACAGGCCGGCGGACAATTTCGATTGATACATCCACAACTCTCACATTACGCTGCATTGAAACCATGACCGGCGAACCAAGAATACCACGCGCCTCCACGGCTCTACCAGACACCGGCCTCGCGCGCGAGGACAAGGCGCGGCTGCGCGCCGCCCTCAAGGCGCTGCGGCGCACGCTCGATCCGGCCACCAAGCACGCCTGGGACGACCGCATCGGCGCACGGGTGCTGGCCTGGTGGCAGGCCAATCCGCATGCGGCGCTGGGCGTGTACTGGCCGCTGGCCGGCGAGCCGGACCTGCGTCCAGCCTACGCGCAATTGGCCCAGGCGGGCGTACGGCTGGCATTGCCGGTGGTGGTCGAGCGCGATGCGCCGTTGGGATTTGCCGAGTGGATACCTGGCGAGCCGACCGAATCGGACCGGCTGGGGGTGGCGGTGCCGAGCGATCTGAGAATGGTGGCGCGGCCGCCGGCGTTATTGGTGCCCTGCCTCGGCTTCAATGCGCAGGGGTATCGGGTGGGGTATGGCGGCGGGTTTTATGACCGGACGCTGGCGCCGGCGCCAAGGCCAGCGACGGTGGGGATTGCGTATGCCTGCCAGTTGGTGGCGTTCGATGGCGACGTCCACGACGTGCCGCTGGACGGGGTGATCACGGAAGAATGATGGCCGGGCGTTGCGCCCGGCCATCATGGCTCAGGCGCGCAGGCGTTGCCAGATCGCCGTCGTCGGCGCCGCCTGGTTCATGCTGTAGAAATGCAGTCCCGGCGCACCGCCGGCCAGCAGCCGTTCGCACAGCCCTGTCACGACGTCCAGCCCGAAGGCCTTGATCGAGGCGCTGTCGTCGCCGAAGCTGGCCAGCTTGAGCCGCACCCAGCGCGGAATCTCGGCGCCGCACATGTCCGAGAAGCGCATCAGCTGCATGTAGTTGGTGATCGGCATGATCCCGGCCACGACCGGCACATCGACGCCCAGCTTGCGCACATTGTCGACGAACTGGAAATAGGCGTCGGCATTGTAGAAATACTGGGTGATGGCGGCATTCGCCCCGGCCTGGACCTTGCGCGCGAAGGCCTGCAAGTCGTCTTGCGGCGAACGCGCCTGCGGGTGCATCTCGGGATAGGCCGCGACCTCGATGTGGAACCAGTCGCCGGTTTCCTGGCGGATAAATTCCACCAGTTCGCTGGCATAGCGCAGCTCGCCCGCGCCGCCGTAACCGCTCGGCAAGTCGCCGCGCAGGGCCACCACGCGCCGGATGCCGCTGTCCTGGTACTGCTTGAGGACGTCGCGGATCGATTCGCGGGTGGCGCCGATGCACGACAGGTGGGGCGCGGCCTCGTGGCCGGCGGCCTGGATCTCGCGCACCGTCGCCAGGGTGCCCTGCTGGGTGCTGCCGCCGGCGCCGAAGGTCACCGAGAAATACTTGGGCTGCAGGTCGGCCAGCTTTTCGCGGGCGATGCGCAGTTTCTCGGCGCCTTCCGGCGTCTTGGGCGGGAAGAACTCGATACTGAAATCAGGAGTTTCCATCTTTGTCGGAAAGAAGCAAGGTAGAGAGCGCCCACGAAATGATGCTGTACAGGATGGCTGCCAGGAAGGCCGACCAGAAACCCGCCACCTCGAAGCCGCCGACCACGTTCGACACCAGCCAGAACAGCAAGGCATTGATGACGAGGATGAACAGGCCCATCGAGACCAGGGTGACCGGCAGGGTCAGGATCACCAGCACCGGACGGATCAGGGTATTGACCAGCCCGAGCACCAGCGCCGCGACCAGGGCGGTGCCGATGCTGGAAACTTCGACGGAGTGCATCAGGTAAGGCAGGGCCATCAGGGCCGCGGCATTGATCAACCAGGTAATCAGCAAGCGCATCGGTACAGACTTTCGTGGTACGCGGGCGCAGCAACGGCGTGAGGCGCCCGATGGTGGATAAGCGAAACGTCCCGAAGGACGTTTCACATGACTAACAAGCTGCTACCGATCAGTAACGGTAGTGTTCCGGCTTGTACGGACCTTCCTGGCTCACCGAGATGTAGGCGGCTTGTTCGGCGGTCAGCGTGGTCAGCTTGGCGTTGAGCTTGCGCAGCTGCAGGCGCGCCACTTTCTCGTCCAGCTTCTTCGGCAGGGTGTACACGCCCACCGGATACTGCGCGGTGTTCATGAACAGCTCGATCTGGGCGATGGTCTGGTTCGCGAACGACGAGCTCATCACGTACGACGGGTGGCCGGTGCCGCAACCCAGGTTCACCAGGCGGCCTTCGGCCAGCAGGATGATGCGCTTGCCATCAGGGAAGATGACGTGGTCGACTTGCGGCTTGATATTGTCCCACTCGTACTTCTTGAGCGCGGCGACTTCGATCTCGTTGTCGAAGTGGCCGATATTGCAGACGATGGCCTGGTCCTTCATCTTGAGCATGTGCTGCTCGGTGATGACGTGGTAGTTGCCGGTGCAGGTGACGAAGATGTCGCCGTGTTCGGCGGCTTCGTCCATGGTCACGACGCGGTAGCCTTCCATCGCCGCCTGCAGCGCGCAGATCGGATCGATCTCGGTGACCCACACCTGCGCCGACAGCGCGCGCATGGCCTGGGCCGAACCTTTACCCACGTCGCCATAGCCGGCGATGACGGCGATCTTGCCCGCCACCATCACGTCGGTCGCGCGCTTGATGCCGTCGACCAGCGATTCGCGGCAGCCGTACAGGTTGTCGAACTTCGACTTGGTGACGGAGTCGTTGACGTTGATCGCCGGGAAGGCCAGCTTGCCGTCCTGGTGCATCTGGTACAGGCGGTGCACGCCGGTGGTGGTTTCCTCGGTCACGCCCTTGATTTCAGGCAGGCGCTTCGAGTACCACGACGGATCGCGCGCGAGGCGGCCCTTGATGGCGTTGAACAGGCAGATTTCTTCTTCCGAACCCGGCTTGTCCAGCACCGAGATGTCTTTCTCGGCGCGCACGCCCAGGTGCAGCAGCAGGGTTGCGTCGCCGCCGTCGTCCAGGATCATGTTGGCGTGCTCGCCCGGCCATTCGAAGATGCGGTGGGTGTATTCCCAGTATTCGTCCAGGGTCTCGCCCTTGATGGCGAAGACTGGCGTGCCGACCGAGGCGATGGCCGCGGCGGCGTGGTCCTGCGTCGAGTAGATATTGCACGATGCCCAGCGCACAGTGGCGCCCAGGGCTTCCAGGGTGCGGATCAGGACCGCGGTCTGGATGGTCATGTGCAGCGAACCGGCGATGCGCGCGCCTTTCAGCGGCTGCGTCGCGGCGTATTCTTCGCGGATCGCCATCAGGCCCGGCATCTCGGTTTCGGCGATGCGGATTTCCTTCTCGCCCCAGGAAGCCAGGGAGATGTCGGCGACGATGTAGTCTTGGGAGTCTTTGAGTACGGCGCTCATCACGCCCTCCTTTCAATGTTTAGAAAAAAGTAACGTGAGCGCGGTTGCTGGATATCCGAGCCTGGCAAAGAGGGGACTCTCTGTCGCAACGCTCCTCGGAACGGGGTAGTTTAGCACGCTTGACCGGTCGTGGATACCTCGCCGGTGTGCAAATGACTTGGGTTCCCGCCTGCGCGGGAACGACGTGTATGAGTGCGTGTCCGAAATCGACTTATCGACATCTCACACCCTCAACCAACGTCGTTCCCGCGCAGGCGGGAACCCAAGTACGCAGCGCAGACCGAACATACCCGTCAGCCCGCGGCGCAAGAAATTACGCCAGGCCAGCCGCCGCGCGCAGCGCCGCCGCCTTGTCGGTGCGCTCCCAGGTGAACTCCGGCTCTTCGCGGCCGAAGTGGCCGTAGGCCGCGGTCTTGCAATAGATCGGGCGCAGCAGGTCGAGCATCTGCACGATGCCTTTCGGGCGCAGGTCGAAGTGCTCGTTGACCAGGGCCGCGATCTTCTCGTCCGAGATCACGCCGGTGCCTTCGGTGTACACGGTGATATTGATCGGACGCGCCACGCCGATCGCGTAGCTGACCTGCACCTGGCACTGGCGCGCCAGGCCGGCGGCGACGATGTTCTTGGCGACGTAGCGCGCGGCGTAGGCGGCCGAGCGGTCGACCTTCGACGGATCCTTGCCCGAGAACGCGCCGCCGCCGTGCGGGGCCGCGCCGCCGTAGGTGTCGACGATGATCTTGCGGCCGGTCAGGCCGCAATCGCCCTGCGGGCCGCCGATGACGAAGCGGCCGGTCGGGTTGACCAGGAAGCGGGTTTTCTCGAGCCACTCGCGCGGCAGGGTCGGCTTGATGATCTCTTCGATCACCGCTTCTTCGATCTGCGAATGGGTGACGTCGGGGTGGTGCTGGGTCGAGAGCACCACGGTGTCCACGGCCACCGGACGGCCGTCGACGTAGCGCAGGGTGACTTGCGACTTGGCGTCCGGACGCAGCCATGGCAGGCGGCCATCCTTGCGCAGCTGCGACTGGCGCTCGACCAGGCGGTGCGAATAATAGATGGCGGCCGGCATCAGTTCTGGCGTTTCGTCGCAGGCATAGCCGAACATCAGGCCCTGGTCGCCGGCGCCCTGGTCGAGGTCGATGCCGGCGCCTTCGTCGACGCCCTGGGCGATGTCGGGGGACTGCTTGTCATAGCAGACCATCACGGCGCAGCCCTTGTAGTCGATGCCGAAATCGGTGTTGTCGTAGCCGATGCGCTTGATGGTATTGCGCGCCACCGAGATATAGTCGACGTTGGCGTGGGTGGTGATCTCGCCGGCCAGCACGACCAGGCCGGTATTGCACAGGGTTTCGGCGGCGACGCGCGCGGTCGGGTCTTGCTCGAGGATGGCGTCGAGGATGGCGTCGGAAATCTGGTCAGCGACCTTGTCCGGATGCCCTTCGGACACGGATTCGGAAGTAAAGAGGTAGTCGTTCGACATGTAGGCTCCAGTTACTGTTTACATGAATTGCCGCAGCAAACTGATGCCTGCGACGCTTTAGCGAAATTTATATTCCGCTTCGCAAGTTGTCTGTTAACTCGGCGGATCCAGCATAAAGTGGTATTTTACGCTTCCTTGGAATTTTGGTGTGGAAACGCATATGGCGTACGACACCCATCAATCGACATGCTTGTAGTAATTTTCCGAATATTATCTGTTTTCCCCTTGTCCTTCCTGCACGCCCTGGGCGCGGCGCTGGGCTGGCTGGTGTACTGGCTGTCGCCATCGTACAAGCGCCGCCTGCGCGCCAACCTGGCCCAGGCCGGCTATGACGCGTACTGGAAACAGGCCGTGTCCGAGGCCGGCAAGGCCGCGATCGAGCTTGCCTTCGTGTGGTGCGCCAATCCGGAACGGGTTGCCAGGCATGCCACGGTGGAAAACTGGGAACTGGTCCAGGAAAAACTCGACGCAGGCCGCGGCATTGTGTTCCTGACGCCACACCTGGGCTGCTTCGAAATGACGGCGCAGCAGATCGCGCTCAAGACGGCGTTGACGGTCATGTATCGTCCGCCGCGCAAGGACGCGCTCAGGCCGCTGGTCGAAGGCGCGCGCGCGCGCCACAACCTGCACCTGGCGCCGGCCAACCTGTCCGGCGTGCGCATCCTGGCCAAGACCCTCAAGAGCGGCCAGCCGATCGGCCTGCTGCCCGACCAGGTGCCGCAGGAAGGCGAAGGCGTGTGGGCGCCCTTCTTCGGCCGCAACGCCTACACGATGACCCTGCCGGCCAAGCTGGCCCAGCTGGGCAAGGCCGACATCCTGCTGGTGTATGCCGAGCGGCGTCCGGGCGGCGCCGGCTATATCGTGCGCTTCGTGCCGTTCGACGGCGATTTGAGTGGTTCGGCGGCCGACCAGGCGGCGGCGATCAACCGCGCCATGGAGCAACTGATCGCACGCGCGCCAAGCCAGTATTTCTGGAGCTACAACCGCTACAAGCAGCCGGAAGGCGTGGCCGGTCCCGAGGGCGAGGTCGCGCCATGAGGCTCCTGCTTGGCATCCTGTGGCTGCTGCATTTCCTGCCGCTGCCCATCCTGGGCCGCATCGGCGAATCGATCGGCAGCCTGATGTTCGTGATCATGGGCCGGCGCCGCCATATCGCGCTGACCAATCTGCGCCTGACCATGCCGGAGCTGGACGAGAAGGAACGGCGCCGCATCGCGCACCGCCACTTCCGCGCCTACGCGCGCAGCATCGTCGAGCGCTCGATCCTGTGGTGGGCGCCCGAGGAGCGCGTGCGCAACCTGATCCAGGTCGAGCCGGCGGTGCCGCAGGCCGCGATGGAGGCCGGCCCCACGATTCTGCTGTGCCCGCACTTCGTGTGCCTGGACGTGGCCGGCGTCGCCTCGCGCGTGATCCCCGTGTGCAGCATGTACGTGCCGCAAAAGAACGAAGCCTTCGACCGCCTGCTGCGCCATGGCCGCGAACGCTACGGCCCGGTGCGCCTGGTGACGCGCAAGGAAGGCATCAAGCCGATCCTGCGCGCGCTGCGCGACGGCCTGCCCTATTTCATGTTGCCGGACATGGATTTCGGCGAGAAGGATGCCGAATTCGTGCCCTTCTTCGGCGTGCAGGCCGCGACCCTGACCGCGCTCGGCCGCATCGCCGCGACCACGGGCGCCAAGGTGATCCCGGTGATCGCCACCTACCTGCCGGACTACCAGGGCTGGCGCGTGCGTTTCTATCCCGCGTGGGAAGACTATCCGGGCGACGACATGGTCGAAGCGACCCGGCGCATGAACGCCTTCATCGAAGAGCGCGTGCGCGAGGCGCCGGAGCAATACTTCTGGACCCATAAACGCTTCAAGACCCGGCCGCCGGGTGAAGCTTCGCTGTACGATTGAGCAGGACGGAATGAGCATGAAACTGAAATTCACCAAGATGCACGGGGCGGGCAACGATTTCATCGTCGTCGACGCCATCAACCAGCAGGTCGACCTGAGCGCGGAGCAATGGCGGCGCCTGGCCGACCGCCGCTTCGGCATCGGCGCCGACCAGATCCTGGTCGTCGAGCGGCCGAGCGAGGAAGGTGTGGACTTCCGCTACCGCATCTTCAACAACGATGGCGGCGAGGTCGAGCAATGCGGCAACGGCTCGCGCGCCTTCGTGCGCTTCGTGGTCGACCAGGGCCTGACCCGCGAGCGCAGCATCCGCGTGCAGACCATGTCGGGCATCATCAGCCCGCGCCTGGAAGACGACGGCAGCGTGACGGTGGACATGGGCGCGCCGCGCCTCGAACCGGCCGAGGTGCCGTTCGACAGCGCCGGCCTGGGCGGCTGGGCCGAGGGCGAAGACACGCTGTGGCCGCTGCCGGTGGGCGGCAAGACCGTGTTCGTGTCGGTGGTCTCGATGGGCAATCCGCATGCGGTGCAGGTGGTCGACGACGTCGACGCGGCGCCGGTGGACACCACCGGCCCGCTGATCGAGCGCCATGCGCGTTTTCCGAAGCGGGTCAATGCCGGCTATATGCAGGTGGTAGACCGCCGGCATATTCGCCTGCGCGTCTACGAGCGCGGCGCCGGCGAGACGCTGGCCTGCGGCACCGGCGCCTGCGCGGCGGTGGTAGCCGGCATCCGCCGCGGCCTGCTCGATTCGCCGGTGCGCGTGTCGGCACGGGGCGGCGAACTGAGCATCGCCTGGGCGGGGCCCGGTCAACCGGTTTATCTCAGCGGACCGGCAGTGTCGGTGTTCGAGGGCGAAGTCGAGGTCTAGGGAAGTTTCAACAAACTGGCGCCTGCCGTCACGCCGCCAGCTCGATGTCGGCGCCGCCGTCGTCGTCGTTGCCGGGCAGCGCTACATTGACGACGGTGCGCAGCCGGTACAGGCGCTGCCGGTAATTGCCTTCGGGCCCGGTCGGGCCGCAATCGACTTGCTCGAACAGGCGCACGATGCGGTCCAGCGCCTGGCGCTCGTGCGCCGATTCCACCAGCACCAGCCGCCGCTTGCTGCGCCCATAGCTGGCGCGGATGTCGATGACGAGGCAATGGCCCTGGTCGGCGGCCCCGACGTCGAGCAGCAGCGCCTCGGCGCGCGAGAGGCCGAACAGCGCCGCCAGTTCGATGCGCGCGGCCAGCAGCGGATGTCCCGCCAGCGCATCGGCATGGCTGGCCAGCAGGCGGCCGGTTTCGGTATATGGCGCGGCCGCGGCGCGCGGCGCGATCTTGCGCAGCAGCGCCACCGCGTCGGGCGAGTCCTGGGCCGCCGCTTTCTGCAGCCAGTACACGGCGCGCACGTCGTTGTTCTCGTTCTCGCGGCGCGCGCGCCAGGCATTGTGCCCGCACTCGAGCTGGGCGTCGCGGTAACCCATCTCGGCCGCCCGTTCCAGGTAGCGCTGGGCATCGGCCACGTTACGTTGCGAAAATTCGGGCTTGATATAGATGCGCGACAGCGCATACCAGGCCTCGGCCAGGCCTTGTTCGCCGGCCAGCGTCAGCCAGCGGATCGCCTTCTTGAAATTGGCCACGTGCGTCGGGCCCGCAGCGCCCGTGCAGCGCCGGCCATCGACCCGCATGCGGGCGCAGCGCAGGCCCAGCGCCAGCTGGGCATGGCCATCGTGTTCGGCCGCGGCGAGTTCCCAGAACACGACCGGTTCGCCCGGCCCGCAGGCCGCGGCCACGGCGCCGGCGTCCAGTGCCGGCAGCCCGCTCACGCCATCGAGCGCCGGCTCGAGCAGGCGCGCGCAGCGCGACAGCAGCGCGATTTCGTCCGGCGCGAAACGGCGCATCTCGCCCTGTTCGCCGCGCTCGTTCACCAGCGCGCGCGCCTGCGGCAATGCGCGCTCGAGGTAATCGTTCCAGCGGCGCGCCATCCAGGCCTCGTCGAGGGCGGCGTACTGCGCCGCGCCGGCGCCAGCGGGCGGGCGCCGCTGGCCGTCAAGACCGGACGGGCGCGCGGCCATGCGCCCGGCAGTCCCGGGCGCCGGCGCCGCCGTGCCTGGCGCCGCCGTCCGCGCAGGCGGCTGGGCTGGCTTGCCCTGGCGCTGCGACAACATCCATTGGGCGTGCGGGAAGCCGGCGCGCGCCGCGTCCTCGAGCGCCTGCACCGCCTTCGGGTGCGGCTGGACCGCCGCCGATGCATCGAACATCAGCTGGGCATAGACCAGGCCCGCATGCAGGCTGCCATCGTCATAGGCGCGCTCGTACCACTGGGCGACGGTCGCCGCGTTACGCTGAGCCAGCTCTAGAGGGATATGGTTGCCGATCAGCTGCCAGGCCGGCGGACAGTCTTGCCGGGCCGCGCGGTCGAGCCAGTGCAGCGCCGTCGGCAGGCTTTGCGGGAGTCCGGCACTGCCGAACAAATACAGCTTGCCCAGCTCGAGCTGGGCCGCCACCTGCCCGGCGCGGGCATTGCGAATGATCGCCAATTCTTCGCGGTTAGCCATTGTTGGAATACATGTAAAAAGTGAGTCGGCAACACGCAATGGCGACGGCAGCACGGCCGCATGCACCCATGGCGCAAGCCGGCCTGGCGAGGCTGCCAATATACAAGGTATTGACAACTCCTGTCGTCGTCCGTGTGTAGAGGCCAAAGTCTAAGCTGCCGCCAACGACGATTCGATTCGATTGGCGGATGAGTTGACGCGCCGCAAAGCAGAGTCAAACGGATGAAACTGGCCAGCGTGGCGGTGCGCCAATGAACCGCGCTCGCGCCCGTTTGACGAAAGATGCCTTCATTCTTCTCTCGGATGCAGGATCGCCGGGATTGTTACATCCTGGGTGACACGAGTTTCAAAAATACAACAGCACGATTGGATTTATTGGCGATCTACCAAGCCCGCCGCTGATAATTGACCAATTAGCCAGTCCTGGCGTCTGGACAATGAAGGTGACTTTCCGGACGTCTCGCCCGCTGCCGACGGCTGCATTCATTTGATCCTGGGAACCAACGATGAAGAATTCCTTCCTGGCCGTCGCACTGCTGGGCGCTTGCGCCGGTGCGGCCCATGCGCAGTCGTCGGTACAGGTCTACGACACCCTCGATGCCGGCATCGTCAAGCGCAGCGGCCAGGACGTGAGCATCGGCAAGCGGGCCGCCAACACCCTCGGATTCAAGGGCACCGAAGACCTGGGCAATGGCTTTACCGCTCTGTTCCACCTCGAAATGCGCTACGAACCGGACACCGGCAGCAGCGAGATCGGTCCTGACGGCAATGGGCGCCAACTGTTCCAGGGCCAGAGCCGGGTCGGCCTGCAAGGCGGCTTCGGCATGCTGCGCATCGGCCGCGGCCTGACGCCGTTTCACGAGACCATCGGCAACTTCGAACCCTTCCATGCAATCCCGACCGCGGGCGGCTTCTATACCGACCTGAGCGTCGCCGGCTACAGCTCGCAGCCGCTCGATCCGGTCGGCGCATCCGGCAACCGCTGGTCGAACGCCGTCTGGTACAACACGCCGGTCATGGGCGGCTTCCAGCTCAATACCGCGCTGGCCACCAAGGAAAACAATGGCGGCGTCGCCATCATCGGCCGCGGCAGCGCCGGCGCGCCGCAATACCCGGCCGGCGCCGAAGCCTCGGCCAATCCCTTCTCGGTCTCCGCCACCTACCACAACGGCCCGGCGGCCCTGATGGCCGCCTATGAGCGCAACGCGATCGAATCGAAGGTCTGGTCGGTTGGCGCTTCGGTGTACGCGACCCCTGAACTCAAGCTGATGGGCACGTTCACCAGGCTGGACGAAGACCACACCCGCCTGTTCAATACCGACACCACTTCGTGGGTGCTGGGTGCGAACTACACCCTGGGCCCTGGCAAATTGCTTGCGGGTTATGGCCAGAAGGATAACGATGGCGCGGAAAAGGTCAGGCAGCTGTCGCTGGGGTATGAATACAGCCTGTCGAAGCGCACCTATCTGTACATCGACGCCTCGCGCAAGAAGGGGCTGTTGACCAATCCGGCCACGATCAACCAGTACGACATCGGCATCCACCATTCGTTCTAAGTACGACTTTCATTTCATCCTTTCTGCATGGGGCGGCATGGCCGCCCTCTTCATGCGCCATTCTTGTAGTGTTTTCACAACGCCACCTTCCCCTCAGCGCATTCGCGAACGAGCGTTCTGTACAGTGCGCCGGGGCAATGGCATATTGGTAAAGCGAGCACATGCATCGCAACAAGAAAACACATGGAGACCCGATGAAGAAAAGCCTGATCGCCGCCCTGCTCGGCGCTACGTTTGCCTGCTCCGCCCTGGCCCAGACCAGTGTCCAGATCTACGGCATCGCCGATGCCGGCGTGATGTGGCAAAAAGGTGGACCGACCAAGATCTATAGTGGCGGCGCCGACGGCTCCCGTCTCGGCATCCGGGGCAGCGAAGACCTGGGCAATGGCTACAAGGCCATCTTCAATCTCGAAGCCCGCGTCGAACTCGACAACGGCTCGCAGCAGCCGGCGCTGATGAACGACAATCCCGGCGTCTACCTGCTGCGCGGCATGAACCAGATTCCGCAAGCCATCCGCGACCGCCTGCAGGCGGCGATCCAGCCGCCGGGCGCGCCGGCCGTCAACCAGGAAAAAGCCCTGTTCGACCGCACCGCGATGGTCGGCCTGATCACCCCGATCGGCGCCGTGATGCTGGGTCGCATGTACACCCCGGGCTACGAGGTGTTCAACATGGCTGACGCCTTCGAATCGGGCACCGCCGGCACCTGGGGCCACATCACCGGCGGCACCGCCGGCTTCACCGCGCTGGGCGCCGACATCCGCTCGCAGGAATCGATCCAGTACCGGATCGCCCTGCCGAACGGCCTGGGCGGCTCGATCATGTATGGCGCGCGCAATTCGGGCTATCTCGGCCGCTACAAGAAATTCCGCGCCGGCGCCATCACCTACAAGGCCAATGGCTTCGACGTCGGCATCGGCTACAACCATGGCTACGACATGCAGAACCGTCCGAGCCTGCGCACCACGACGGTGGGCGGCTCCTACACCATGGGCGAGCGCTGGAAATTCTTCGCCGGCTTCCACAGCCAGCGCAACCAGAATTCGGCCCTGATCCCCGACTACCTGACCGGCTGGAACCAGGCAGTGGTGCCGGCGCTGGTGGCGCAGGGCGTGCCGCAGGCGACCCAGAATTTCCTGCTGAGCGTGTTCGACACGAATATCAAGGCCAATACCCAGCAGGACGCCAACAGCTACCAGGTCGGCGCCCACTATCGTGTCGGCAACGGCCGCATCGTGGCCTCGTACGCGCACCAGAACGACCGCACCGCATCGAACAGCGACGCCAACCTGTATGCGGTCGGCTACAACTACTACCTGTCCAAGCGTACCGACCTGTACACCGCGCTGGCCTTCATCAAGAACGACAACGAGGCCCAGTATTCTCCGGGCACCTCGGGCAATCCGGGCGGCTTCACCGAAGCCCCGGGCGCCGACGGCCGCGCCCTGCAGCTGGGCATCCGTCACCGTTTCTGAGCGATCGACGCTCCCGCGAAAGACGCCTGCGGGCGTCTTTTTTGTTGGCGCTGTCACCGTTACCTGTTGATGACCCCGAATGCGATGCGCAGCAATTGCTCGACAGAAGTGACTCGACCACCATCAAGGGCCCAGCGCCAGCCCAGATAGTTAGGGAGCCAGCGCGAGGCCACGCCATGGAAGCGCGCCAGCCACTCCTTGAAGCGTCGATGGTAAGCGTTGACGCCCTGGATATGGATGGCGCCCGCGCTACTCGTGCGCACCCGTTCGCCAGCGCCGGCATTGACGGCCTGGTGCGCAATGCCATGGGCCCGTGCGAAGGCCGGATAGGCGGCATTGGCGTCGGTGACCAGCAGCGCTTGCGGATCGAGTTTTGGCAACAGGAATGTGGTCAACTGGGCCGCCTTCAGGGCGCCGCGGCCGGTAACGGCGTCAATGGTCTGCCCGCTTCGGTCGCGCGCCACCAGGATGCAGTCGAGATGACGCGAGATGCCGCGCAAGGCAGCCTTGCCACCCCGCTTGCGCGGTTTGCGGTCGAGCTTGCGCGAGCCTTTCTGCGATTCGAGCAGGAAGGTCTCGTCGGCCTCGACGATGCCGGACAGGCAAACGGGCCGGTCGTCCTTGACCCGGTCGAGGAAGCGGTGGCGCCATCGAAATGCGGTATTGCGGTGCACGTCGACCTGCCTGGCGGCGGCGCGCACCGATCGCGATTCCAGCACGGTAACAAGATAACCAAGCCACTTGTCCTTGTGCCTGAGCCGCGCCAGCGGCGTGCCGGTCAGGTCGTTGAAGGTGCGCCCGCAAGCGCAGCAGCGAAACCGTTGCAGGTCGTTGGCGCAGCCGTGCCGGTGATAGCGTGCGCAGCCGCAATCCGGACAGCGCCGCTCGTCACGGCGGATCTCGTCGACCAGGACTACCACCCGGTCCAGCCCGACTGCCGGATGCAGGGCGGTCAGTACCTGCTGGCGTTGCGCCTGGTTTAACAGCGCAAGTTGGGCGAACAGTTCGGCAAACCCAAGAGCTTTCACAGTGCGGCTCCCTATCCGTGGCGATAGGGCTTGGACCACGGATCAGCTCAGCAGTTCAATGCTCATCCATATTTAACGTTGACAGCGCCTTTTTGTTTCCCGTTAAAACTTCGGCGCCATGCCCGCGTCGGGTAAAATGGTTCGATTGATTCCACCACCCAATTCCACATGAGCATCGCACCACTGGACGCCAACACTGTCGCGCAATACCTGATCGACCACCCGCAATTTTTCCAGGAGCACGCCGGCCTGCTGGGCGAAGTGAAACTGTCGAGCCCCCTCACCGGCCGCACCGTGTCGCTGCAGGAACGCCAGATGGAAGTGATGCGCGATAAATTCCGCGCCCTCGAGCTGCGCCTGTCGGACCTGTCGCGCCGCGCCGAGGAAAACGCCGGCATCGCCAACCGTTTCCACGCCTGGACCCAGTCCCTGCTGGTCTCGAAAGGCGGCGCGGCCATGGCGCGCGACCTGGCCGATGGCTTGCGTGCCCATTTCATCGTACCGCAAGTCACCCTGCGCCTGTGGAACCTGGCCCCGGACTACGCGGATGAATGGTTCGCCCAGGGCGTGTCGGACGATGCGCGCATCTTCGCCAACAGCCTGCGCGCGCCGTACTGCGGCCCCAACAACGATTTCGAGGCGGTGCGCTGGCTCGACAATGCGGACACGATCCGCTCGACCGTGATGCTGCCGCTGGGCCAGCCGGGCCAGAGCTTCGGCCTGCTGGTGCTGGGCTCGCCCGACCCGGCGCGCTTCACGACGGCGATGGCGACCGATTTCCTGGTCCACATCGCCGCCACCGCGACCACCGCGCTGACGCCGCTGCGCGCCAAATAAATGGACGGCCACGGGCGCGACGGCACTGACGGCGCTGCGGCCGACTGGGCCACGCGCTACCTGGGCGAACTGACGGCCCAGCGCCAGCTGTCGCCGCACACGGTCGCCGCCTACCGGCGCGACCTGGCCGAACTGGCCGCGCTGGCCGGCCACGACGACTGGACCCGGCTGACCCACTTCGACATCCGCCGCTGCGCCGCCAAACTGCATGCTGGCGGCCAATCGGCGCGCACGATCGCGCGCAAGCTGTCCGGCTGGCGCGGCTTCTATGGCTGGCTGTCGAACCACACGCCGCTGGCGGCCAACCCGGTGGACGGCGTGCAGGCGCCGAAACGCCCCCGCAGCCTGCCCAAGGCGCTGGCCGTCGACGACGCCGTGCAATTGATGGAATCAAACACGCGCGGCCATGCCGATCCCTTCGAGTTGTGCAACCGCGCCATGTTCGAGCTGCTGTATTCGAGCGGGTTGCGGGTGTCGGAACTGGCCGGCCTCGACCTCGCCTGGCAGGATGCGCGCGCCGGCCAGCCGGCCTCGCTCGGCTGGCTCGACCTGCAGGCCGGCGAAGTCGTGGTCACCGGCAAGGGCAACAAGATGCGCCGGGTGCCCGTGGGCGGTCCGGCGCGCGACGCGCTGTCTGCCTGGATGGCGGTGCGGCCCGCCGCGCGCGACGGCAGCGCCGCCCTGTTCCTGTCGGCGCGCGCCACCCGCATCTCGCCGCGCGTGGTGCAACAACGGCTCAAGCAACATGCGCTGCGCGCCGGCACGCCGGTCAACGTGCACCCGCACGTGCTGCGCCACTCCTTCGCCTCGCACCTGCTGCAATCCTCGGGCGACCTGCGCGCGGTGCAGGAATTGCTCGGCCACGCCAGCATCACCTCGACCCAGATCTATACGGCGCTCGACTTCCAGCACTTGTCGAAGGTGTACGACGCAGCCCATCCGCGCGCCAAGGCCAAGTAAGGCGGCGACGCGGCCGCGCCATTCCAGCCACATCTTCCAGTTCATGGTTTGAACTCGGTCAACACCGGACACGCTTGATGGTGAGCTTGCAAGAATTGCGGCATAATCCCCCGGTTCTTTTGTCCAACCTGACCCCAACACGAGTAGCGAACCAATGGACCTGATTCCCAGCACCATCCTGACCGGCTTCCTCGGCGCGGGCAAGACCACCCTGCTCAACCGCATCCTGCAGGAAGAGCACGGCATGCGCATCGCCGTCATCGAGAACGAATTCGGCCAGGAAAACATCGACAACGAGATCCTGGTGCAGGATGCGAGCGAGCAGATCGTCGAGATGAACAACGGCTGCATCTGCTGCACCGTGCGCGGCGACCTGATCGTGGCCCTGAACAGCCTGGCGCAGAAGCGCGCCGCCGGCGAGATCAGTTTCGACCGCGTGGTGATCGAAACCACCGGCCTGGCCAATCCTGGCCCGGTGGCCCAGACCTTCTTCGTCGACGAAGAAGTGGGCGCCAACTACCTGCTCGACGCCGTGGTGACCGTGGTCGATGCCCGCCATGCAAATGAACAATTAACCCAGCACGAAGAAGCCCAGCGCCAGGTCGGCTTTGCCGACAAGATCCTGCTGTCCAAGACCGACCTGGTCGATGCCGCCGCCGTCGAGGCCCTCAAGACCCGCCTGCACCGCATCAACCCACGCGCGCCGATCGCGACCAGCGACTTCGGCCGGGCCCCGATTTCGGACGTGCTCGACCTGCGCGGCTTCAACCTGAACGACAAACTGGAACTCGATCCAGACTTCCTGAAGGTCGAGGAAGGCCACGACCACGATCATGAACACGATCATGATCACGCCCATTGCGGCCACGACCACGCGCATGGCGAAGCCTGCACCCACGACCACCACCACGGCCACCACACCGACGACATCGCCGCCTTCGTGTTCAAGAGCGAGCGCGCCTTCGATCCCGAGCGCCTCGAGCAATTCCTCGGTAGCCTGGTGCAGGTATTCGGCCCGCAAATGCTGCGCTATAAAGGCGTGCTGCGGATGGAAGGCGTGGACCGCAAGGTCGTGTTCCAGGGCGTGCACCAGATCATGGGCAGCGACGTGGGGCCGAAGTGGGGCGAAAGCGAAACGCCCGCGACCAAGATGGTGTTTATTGGTAAGAATTTACCAAAAGACGTATTTATCCGCGGACTTGAACAGTGTTTGGTATAAACTACATCAGTTTGACTGGTCTGCCCGAGGTCGCATGACGACCTGCCTCGACAGTTCGAGAGGCAAGGGACCGCAGGCAGGCCTCGCGCCGCCTGCAGCGCACCGCCCAGCCGCACAACGGCGGGGACGGAGAAGGGATGGCGCTTCGTCGCCATCAAGGCAGCTTGCCTCATGCACACCTTTGCCGGGTGTAACTGATGAGCAAGCTGATAAAATGAAAACCTCTGTCGTATCGAAGGCATCATGACTAAAACAACGAAACCGAATACCGCCCAGCCCGAAGAACGCCTCCTGACGGAAGAAGAGATTCGGGCGATGGGCGATGACGACTACATGAATGCAGCCCAGCTTGCGTTCTTCAAGAATCGCCTGCAGGAACTCGAGAAGGAACTGCTGAAGAACGCCGGCGAGACCACGGAACACCTGCGTGAAACCGTCCTGGTTCCCGACCCGGCCGACCGGGCGACGATCGAGGAAGAACACGCGCTGGAACTGCGCACCCGCGACCGCGAACGCAAGCTGCTCAAGAAAGTGCAGCAATCGCTGCAGTCGATCGACAGCGGCGAATACGGCTGGTGCGAAGAGACCGGCGAACCGATCGGCATCCCGCGCCTGATCGCCCGCCCGACCGCCACGCTGTCGCTCGAAGCCCAGCAGCGCCGCGAGCTGAAGCAAAAACTGTACGGCGACTGAGCTAGCGCCGTGCCCATCCAGAAAAGCATGCGACCCGTCGCATGCTTTTTTTGTTTGCGCGCCTGCTGGAGCCCGTGCCGCTACTGCGCACGGTTCAGCCGCCATGCATACCATCCCGTTTCCGTTCGGATACACTAGGCCTCGCGGCGTGCGCACAGCATGCATGATCCGGGTTCGTGCTATGGTCTGGCACGGCTGGCCTAACTGACAACGGTGAGCATGGGGCTTTTCTCCTTCCTGAAGAGAAAGAACGACGACGCGGGCGGACGCGACTGGCCGCCGCCCGAGTCGCGCCTGCGCGGCGAGCCCTCGCGCCTGGACACCGAGGCCGAGCGCGAGCGCCAGCGCGAGATCGCGCGCGCCACCGCCGCCAAGATCGACGAGATCGAACTCGCCTTCGCTTCCGACATGTTCGACGACGAGCCGGCCTGGGGCAGCGGCGCGCGCCAACCGGCCAATGGCCTTGCGCAGCGCGAGCCCGACGTCCCGGCCCAGGCCGCCCTGCCCGCCAGCGCGCCGGCGGTCGAGGAAAGCGCCATCCTGTACGCCAACGGCCAGCCCGACGTCGCCGAGCACCTACTGCGCGCGGCCTTGCCGACGCTGGGCCGCCATGAGCGCCTGCCGTGGTGGATGCTGTTCGACCTGTACCAGGCCGATGGCCGCGAAGACGCCTTCGAGAGCGTGGCGATCGACTACGCCAGCCATTTCGAGACCTCCCCGCCGGCCTGGAAGCCGCTGCCGGCGGCGACCGGTGCGAACGGCCCCGGTCGCGCCTCCCCGTTCGGCGCCGCCCTGGCGACGGTGGAAACCTTCGGCCCCACGATCGACACCTCCGTCGCGGCGCCCCTGGCGCGGGTGCTGGACGCGGCGGCGCCGGTCGCCCGCCTCGACTTCGGCCGGGTGGCGGCGATCGACGCCGACGGCGCTGCCTGCCTGCTGGCCGCGCTGCAAGGCTTGCGCCGTACGGGCCGCGAACTGGTGCTGGCCGGCGCCGATACCCTGCTGGCGACCTTGCGTCCGATGCTGGTGATCGGCCGGCGTGACGCCAGCCCGGCGCCCTGGCTGCTGCTGCTCGAACTGCTGCTGCTGACGGACCGCGAAAAGCAGTTCGAAGAAGCGGCCATGGATTACTGCGTCACCTACGAGGTCTCGCCGCCTTCGTTCGAAGCCCCGCTGCGGGTGTCCACCGCGGCCCCGGCCCCGGATCACGGCGACCGCTTCATGCTGCCGGCCTCGATTGGCGGCCCGGACGACGCCCTGCTGTCGGCCATCGATGCCTATGCGCAAGAGCGCGAGACGCTTGTGCTCGATTGCTCGCGGCTGGCGCGGATCGACTATGCCGGCGCCGGCAGCCTGCTGGCGCGGCTCGATGCGCATGCCGCGGCCGGCCGCGGCGTCGAGCTGCGCGAACTGAACCACCTGGTCACCACCCTGCTGCGCCTGCTGGGTGCAGGCGACAACGTGCGGCTGTATCCGCACCGCTACTGATCCGTTAAAAGACGCCGAGCGCCAGCAGCAGCAGCAGGGTCACGACCAGCGACACCAGGATCGATCCAAGGCAGCCGAGCTTGTTGGAAAAGAACAGGAACATCGCAGGTCCTTCGGATTGAGTGTGCGTCATGACTGGGTAGCGAACGCTGCTTGTGTCGGGCGCACACTTGATCGCGTGCATTTATGGCAGAGCTCACCTTGCAATCCCGTCGCCGGCCCCCACCTGCTGTTGGCTAGACAATTACGAGGTCAAAATGGAACAATTTCACGGTACAACCATCGTCAGTGTGCGGCGCGGCAACCAGGTCGCGCTGGGTGGCGATGGCCAGGTCACGCTGGGCAATGTCGTCATGAAGGGCTCGGCGCGCAAGGTGCGCAAGCTGTACCAGGGCAAGGTCTTGTGCGGATTCGCCGGCGGCACGGCCGACGCGTTCACGCTGCTGGACCGCTTCGAAGGCAAGCTGGAAAAACACCAGGGCAACCTGCTGCGCGCTTCGGTCGAGCTGGCCAAGGACTGGCGCACCGACCGCGTGCTGCGCCGCCTGGAAGCGATGCTGCTGGTGGCCGACCGCGAGTCGACCCTGATCATCACCGGCAATGGCGACGTACTGGAACCGGAAGACGGCATCGGCGCCATCGGCTCGGGCGGCGTCTACGCCCAGTCGGCCGCCAAGGCGCTGTACGAGAACACCGATATGGCCCCAAGCGAGGTGGTCAAGAAGGCGCTCACCATCGCCGGCGAGCTGTGCATCTACACGAATATGTCCCACATCATCGAGACCCTGGATTGATATGAGCAGCATCATGAACATGACCCCACCGGAAATCGTTTCCGAACTCGACAAGCACGTGGTCGGCCAGGGCAAGGCCAAGAAGGCGGTCGCCATCGCGCTGCGCAACCGCTGGCGCCGCCAGCAGGTGGAAGAGACGCTGCGCCACGAGATCACGCCCAAGAACATCCTCATGATCGGCCCGACCGGCGTCGGCAAGACCGAGATCGCGCGCCGCCTGGCCAAGCTGGCCGACGCGCCCTTCATCAAGATCGAGGCGACCAAGTTCACCGAGGTGGGCTACGTCGGCCGCGACGTCGACACCATCATCCGCGACCTGATCGACATCGGCGTCAAGCAGACCCGCGCCAGCGAAGCGAAGAAGGTGCGCCAGCGCGCCGAGGACGCGGCCGAAGACCGCATCATCGACATCCTGGTGCCGCCGGCGCGCGACTTCGGCTTCAACACCAGCAATGGGGCTGAAAGCAAGGACGGCGACGCCACGCGCCAGACCTTCCGCAAGCGCCTGCGCGAAGGTTCGCTCGACGACCGCGAGATCGAGATCGAGGTGGCCGACGCCGCGCCGCAGATGGAAATCATGGCGCCGCCGGGCATGGAAGAAATGACGGAGCAGATCAAGTCGATGTTCGCCGGCGTGGGCAATGCGCGCAAGAAGCCGCGCAAGCTCAAGATCAAGGAAGCGATGAAGCTCTTGATCGACGAAGAGGCCGGCAAGCTGCTGAACGAGGACGAGCTCAAGCAGAAGGCGATCGCCAACGTCGAGCAGAACGGCATCGTGTTCCTGGACGAGATCGACAAGATCGCGACCCGTTCCGAACACGGCGGCGCCGACGTCTCGCGCGCCGGCGTGCAGCGCGACCTGCTGCCGCTGGTCGAGGGCACGACGGTGAACACCAAGTACGGCATGATCAAGACCGACCACATCCTGTTCATCGCCTCGGGCGCCTTCCACCTGTCGAAGCCGTCGGACCTGATCCCGGAGCTGCAGGGCCGCTTCCCGATCCGGGTCGAACTCGAATCGCTGTCGATCGAGGATTTCAAGAGCATCCTGACCTCGACCCATGCCAGCCTGACCAAGCAGTACGAAGCGCTGCTGGCGACCGAGGGCGTCAAGATCGAGTTCGTGGACGAAGGCATCCACCGCCTGGCCGAGATCGCGTTCTCGGTCAACGAACGCACCGAGAACATCGGCGCGCGCCGCCTGTACACGGTGATGGAGAAGCTTCTCGAAGAAATCTCGTTCAGCGCCGGCTCCGAGAACGGCCAGGTGGTGCGGATCGACGCGGCCTATGTCAACGAACGGCTCGATGCGCTGGCGGTCAACGAAGACCTGTCGCGCTACGTGCTGTAATTTCCAGCGAGGCCCGCATGGCGAACAAGGCATTGGCGACACGGCAAAAGATGCGCTTGCGCGTCGAGCCTTCGCAACAGTTCGGCAAACCACGTAATCCGATCGCGGCACTGGCCAAGGCGCGTGCGGCCGGGCCGCATGCCAAGCCGCTGTCGAGCGAGCGGCACGAGGCCAAGCGGGCGCTCAAGAAGGTCAAGCTGGTGGCGGACGAGGACGAGTGATCCGGGTGCCGGCGCTGCCTTCAACGCATTTCTCCTTCGCGGGCACTTCGGTGCCCGCTTTTTTTATGCACGATCACACACGACACGACGTTCGTGTGTAGAATTACACACACCACAAGACACGGACGAGGGGAATCCTGATGGATTCAAAAACCTTGATTCGGATGCTGACAACAGCAGGATAGCGTGAGGTTCATATTGCAGGAAGCCATCACACCTTCAAGCATCCCGAACGGACGATGATTCTCACGGTGCCTCACCCTAAGAAAGATTTACCGATCGGGACGGTGAATAGCATTCTCGAGAAGGCCGGATTGAGGTAGGCCGGTCTTCGCGACCTCTATATGATGGGATTAAAGATGGAAATGCCGATCGCAGTTCACAAGGATGAGAATAGCGTTTATGGCGTAACAGTGCCTGATGTTCCAGGGTGTTATTCCTGGGGCGACACGATTGACGAGGCAATCAAGAATGCCCGAGAGGCGATCTACAGCCACTACGAAGTACTGGCGGAAAGTGGAGAACCCCTGAGTTTCAAGACCTCACGAATCCAGGATCTTGTTTCGAATGAAGAATTTTTGGGAGCGATATGGGCTTTGGTGGATATCGATGCGTCCAAGTTCGATTCCAAACCCGAAAGGATTAATATCTCCATTCCGCGTTTCGTCTTGAAGAAGATCGATAGCTTTGCGCAAGCGCGGCACGAATCTCGCAGCGGCTTCATTTCTCGCGCAGCGTTGGCAATGATTGCGGAGGAAACCGGGCACGCCTGACAGGTCGGCGCACCACTGGCCTTCCGCAGTCGCCCCCCTGCTCGGCCGCGACGACAGGATTCACAATCCTGCACTCTACCTTGCTCTGATGATTCGTCGGCCCAGGACGCCGTTCGTCGCATACGTCTTGTTCATGCGACCTGTTCAACGGTAGAGTCAGCCGTCGTCATTCATCACGGAACCCATGAGCTCACCCGACCTGATCCTCGACGCCCTGCGTGCCCGGTTGCGCGCGGCCGGCATTACCTACAAGCTGCTGGCCGAACGCATCGGCGTGAGCGAATCGAGCGTGAAACGCATGTTCGGCCAGAAAGACATGGCGCTGTCGCGGCTGGCCGAGATCTGCCAGGCGACCGGCATCCCGCTGGAGGAACTGCTGCGCGGCGCGCTCGAGACCCGGCCCCAGCTCGACGGGCTGAGCCTGCAGCAGGAACGCTCGCTGGTGGCCAATCCGCGCCTGCTGCTGATGGCGATCTGCTGCCTCGGCCACTGGAGCGTGGAGCAGGTGATCGAAACCTATCGATTGAGCGAGACCGAGTGCATCACCCTGCTCGCCGAACTCGACCGGCTGGGACTGATCGAACTCAAGCCGCTGAACCGCTACCAGCTGCGGGTGTCCAACGCATTCCGCTGGCTGCCGGACGGGCCGGTGCAGCACTTCTTCCGCGAACACGTGGTGGAGGATTATTTTGCCGGGCGCTTCGACGGCAAGGGAGAGGCACTGATGTGCCTGCCGGCGCGGCTATCGCATGCCAGCGCACAAGAGCTGATGCTCAAAATTGAACAATTGGCGGCGGAACTGGCGCGGCTGCACCTGAACGACCGGCGCTTGCCGGCGAGCGAACGTGAGGGCTATACCTTGCTGCTGGGATTTAGATCGTGGGAACTGGCGGCATTTACCGCGCTGCGGCGCTGACGGCGCCATCCATTACTGCGTGATCGGCTGCTGGGTCTGGTTCATGGGCGAGGCGTTCGGCGGCATCTGCACCTGGTTGGCCGGTTGCGGGACCTGGTCGACCGGCGGCGCGTTCGGATCGACGTTCGCGTCCATCTCGGGCTCGGGCACTACCTGGGCGTTCTCGGGCGAGGTCGGAATGCCCTGGGGACCGCCGCCCGGCGGTGGCCGGCTCTGCATCGCGGGCGGCACCGCGACCACGCCCGGCGCGGTCTGCGGTTCGACGCCCATCGGCTGCTGCATCGGCTGCGGCATCTGTTGCTGCATCTGTTGCTGCATCATGCGCGGTTCGGGCGGCATGATCGAGGTCGACTGGCCGGTATCGGGCGCCAGTTCCACCCGTTTCATGACGCCGCCATCCGACAGCATCACGTAGCGGCGGTGCACTTCGGCCACCGTCACGCCCGGCGCGATCTCGCGGCCGATGCGCACGGCTTTCGGCGGCTGGCCGTCGGCCACCAGGATGACCGCGCTGTCGGCGCCGGCCGACACCACGCCGGTGAGCTGGAAGTTCGAGATCACGGCCGTCGGCTGGCCGCCGAACAGCGTGGCGGCCGCCTCGGGGCTCGGCGGCGGCTGGGTCGCGACCGGCGCCGCCGCCAGCGGCCGCTGCGCCGGCTTGTACAGCTGCAGCACCCAGTAGGCGATCGAGGCCGCCAGCAAGACCAGGGCCAGCAGGCTGAGGAGAAGAGGCAAGCGCTTGTTCATATTATTCAGTGCCATTGTTTTACTGCACCAGCTGGTTGATTTCGATGATCGGCATCAGCACCGCCAGCACGATCAGCAGCACGACCAGGCCCATGGCCAGGATCAGCACCGGCTCGAGCAGGCCGGCGATAGTGAGCGTGCGGCGCTCGAGGTCGGCCTGCTGCGAGTTGGCGGCGCGCTCGAGCATGGCCGGCAACTCACCCGTGATCTCGCCGGCGCGGATCATGTGCACCAGCATCGGCGGGAAATGTTTTTGCGCCGATAGCGCGCGCGCCAGGCTCACGCCTTCGCGCACGCTGCCCGTGGCCTGCTCCACCAGTTCGCGCATCGCCACGTTGGACAGGGTTTCACGGCTGGTGTCGAGCGCGCGCAGGATGGGCACGCCGGAACCGGTGGTGATGGCCAGGGTGCTGGCGAAGCGCGCCGTGTTGAGGCTGCGCTCGAACTTGCCGTACACCGGGGCCGTCAGCAGCCAGGTATGCCAGCGCCGCTTGAGGTCGGGATTGCGCAGCGCGCGCCGCCACATCCAGAACGCGCCGGCGATCAGGATCGCGCAATAGATGCCATAGGCGCGCACGAAGTCGGACACCGCCAGCATGACGACCGTCAGGAACGGCAGCTTCTGCTTGGTGTTGGCGAACACCGAGACGATCTGCGGCACCACATAGGTGAGCAGGAAGATCACGATCGCGAACGCGACCACGGTGACGATCGCGGGATAGGTGAATGCCAGGCGCACCTTCTGCACCAGGGCATTGCGGCGCTCGATGTAGTCGGCCAGGCGCGACAGCACGCGCGACAGCTGGCCGATCTGCTCGCCCGAGGCGACCAGCGCCCGGTAGATCTCGGCGAAGTCGCGTGGATGGTGGGCCAGCGCGGTGGAGAACGGCGAGCCGCCGATGACTTCGGAACGGATCGAGGCGATCAGGTCGCGCATATAGGCGCGCTCGGCCTGCTCCAGCAGGGCGGTGAAGGCTTGCTCGAGCGGCAGGCCGGCTTCGAGCAGGCTGGCCAGCTGGCGCGTGAACAGGGCCAGCTCGTTCTGCGACAGGCGCTCGCCGATGCCGCGCGCGCGCGTGGCGCCGGAAGCGTCGACCTGGGCCGCGATGGCCTCGACGCTCAAAGGCGTCAGGCCTTGCGTGCGCAGGTCGGTGCGCGCCGCGCGCGGGCTGTCGGCGTTGACCACGCCCTTGCGGGTGGCGCCGCCGGCGTCGACGGCTTCATAGCGGAATGCCGGCATCAGTTACTCTCCATCCAGGCAGTTCGCATCGCTCGCAGTGCCATCTCAATCCTTCGTCACGCGCACGAGTTCGGCGCGCGTGGTGGTGCCGTCGGCCAGCCAGCGTTCGCCGTCGTCGCGCATGGTCTTCATGCCGGTCGCCAGCGCCGCATCGCGGATCTCGGCTTCGGAGGCGCGGTTGTGGATCTGCGAGCGGATCTGTTCGGTGGTCTCGAGCAATTCGTAGACCCCGACCCGGCCATGGTAGCCAGTGTGGCCGCAGCGCTCGCAACCGACCGCATGCCAGGTGGAACCGTCGAAGGTCTTGCACTGCGAGCACAATTTGCGCACCAGGCGCTGGGCCATCACGCCCAGCAGCGACGAGGACAGCAGGAAGGGTTCGATGCCCATGTCCAGCAGGCGGGTCACGGCCGAGGCGGCATCGTTGGTGTGCAGGGTCGCCAGCACCAGGTGGCCGGTGAGCGAGGCCTGCACCGCGATCTGCGCTGTCTCCAGGTCGCGGATCTCGCCGATCATGATGACGTCGGGGTCTTGCCGCAGGATGGCGCGCAGGGCTTTCGCAAACGTCATGTCGATGCGGGCATTGACCTGCGTTTGGCCGACGCCGTTCAGGTCGTACTCGATCGGGTCTTCCACCGTCATGATATTAGTGGTCGAGGCGTTCAGGCGCGACAGCGCGGCGTACAGCGTAGTCGTTTTACCGGAACCGGTCGGGCCGGTCACCAGCACGATGCCGTGCGGCTGGTTGATCAGGCGGTCGAACTGGGGCAGCATGTCGGGCGCCATGCCCAGGTGCGACAGGTCGAGCCGCCCTGCCTCTTTATCGAGCAGGCGCAGCACGGCGCGTTCGCCGTGGCCGGTCGGCAGGGTCGAGACGCGCACGTCGACCGGCTTGCCGCCCACGCGCAGGGTGATGCGGCCATCCTGCGGCAGGCGTTTTTCGGCGATGTCGAGCTGCGACATGATCTTGATACGCGAGATCAGCGAGGCGTGGATCGCCTTTTTCGGGCGCACGATGTCGCGCAGCGCGCCGTCGATGCGGAAACGCACGACCGAGGTCTGCTCGAACGGCTCGATATGGATGTCGGACGCGCCTTCGCGCAGCGATTGCGTCAGGAGCGCATTGATCATGCGGATCACCGGCGCATCGTCGGACGATTCGAGCAGGTCTTCAATCGCGGGCACGTCTTGCAGCAGCTTGGTGAGATCGAGGTCGGCATCGAATTCGTCGACCACCTGCGAGGCATCGCCGCCGCCGCCCGCATAGGCGCCGGCAATCGCCGCGTCGAGCTCGTCGCGGTCGAGGCGGCGCAGCTGGATGCGGCCGAAACGGCGCGACACCTCGGCGATGGCGGCAGGGGCGGTGGCGCTGGAGACCAGCACTTCGACACTCTGGCCCGGCTCGCCGTTACCGCGCGCCAGCACACCGTGGTCGCGGGCAAAGGCGTAGGGCAACAGATTGTTCATGGTACTCACTCTCCGTTCGCTTGCGACACCGGGCGAGCCTGCGATGCAGGCGACGCCGGCACGGCCGCGCCGGGCATGACGGCGCCCGATCCTGGTTCAGACACGCCGGCCCCCGGCGCAGTTCCCTGGTGGCGTGTTGCCGCGCCATCGTTGGACGCGCCCGGCGCCGCATTCGGCGCCGGCTGGCGCTGTTGCGGCACGGTCGCCATGCCGCCGCCGGCCGGCGGCTGGCCTTCGACCAGCGGCGGCAGTTGCGGCGCGCCCAGGTCGCGCAGCAGTGCCGACGACTCGGGATGGGCGGCAGCGCCGGCCGCGCGCATGTATTCGTAGCGGTCCATCGCGATCGAATTCGAGGCTTCCTTGCTGCGCACCACGACCGGTCGCAGGAACACCATCAGGTTGGTCTTGACGCGGCTGCGGGTGCGGTACTTGAACAGGTTGCCGATCACCGGGATGTCGCCCAGGCCGCGTACTTTCTCTTCGCCATCGCCTTCGCTGTCCTCGATCAGGCCGCCCAGCACGATGATCTGGCCATCGTCGGCCAGCACATTGCTTTCGATGGCGCGCACATTCGTGGTCAGGCCCGATTCGGCATTGCGGGTCGAGGCGTCGACGCTCGAGTTCTCGTGGTAGATCGCCAGCTTGATGGTACCGCCTTCCGAGATCTGCGGGCGCACCCGCAGCAGCAGGCCGACGTCTTGCCGGTCGACGGTCTGGAACGGATTGCCGCCGCCGGTGGTGCTGTTGGTGGCGAACGAACCGGTGATGATCGGCACGTTCTGGCCGACCTTGATCACCGCGAGCTCGTTGTCCAGCGTAAGCATGTTCGGCGTCGACAGGATGTTGGCGTTGCCGTCGTTTTCGAGCGCGCGGGCGACCGCGCCCAGGCCGAGCTCGCCGCCAACCTGGCGGAACAGGCCGAAGGTGAGGCCGGTCGGCAACACCGGCGTGGTGGTGCCGTTGGTGCCCTGGCTGGCCGCCAGCGCCAGGTTGACGATGCTGTTGCCCGAGCCGCCGCCATTGAAGTTCTGCAGGCCGCCGAAGCGGTACTTGCTGTCGGAGTCGCCGGTGGCGCCGACCCACTGCACGCCGAATTCGGACGCCTTGTTGGACGTCACCTCGACCACCAGCGCCTCGATATAGACCTGGGCCCGGCGCACGTCGAGCTGGTCGATCACGGCGCGCAGGTTGCGATAGACGGCATCGGGCGCCGTGATGATCAGGCTGTTGGTCGAGGCGTCGGCCTGGATGAAGCCCGAGCCCTGGCCGCCGCCGCCCTGGGAACCCGGCTGGTTCTGCTGGGCGAAGTTATTGCTGGCGCCGCCCAGCCCGGTGCTGCCCTGCAAGCCCTGCTGGCCACCGAGGCCGCCCTGGCCGCCCTGGCCCGCCTGGCTGCCGGTGCCGGACGTGATCGAGCTGCCCTGCGTGCCCTGCTGCACCTGCAGGGCCGAGGTGTCTTGCGAGACCACGGCGCGCAGGGTCTGGGCCACGCGGGTGGCTTCGGCATTTTTCAGATAGACCACGTGGATATTGCCCTTGCTCGAGCTCTCCTGGTCGAGGCGGGCGATCAGGCTCTTGGCCAGGTTGGCGCGCGCCTGCGACGGCGCGCGGATCACGACCGAATTGGTGCGCGGATCGGCCAGCACCGTGACCCGGCCCGAATCGCCGCCGGCGGCCGGTTCCATCAGGCGCGTGACGAGCTGGGCGATGTCGCTGGCGATCGCATTGCGGATCGGGATCACGTCGAGGTCGGCCGCCACCGGCGCGTCGAGCGCGGCGATGATGCGCGCCAGGCGGCGCAGGTTGTCGGCGTAGTCGGTGACGACCAGGGTGTTGTTGCCCGGGTTCGCCATGATCGAGTTGTTCGGCGAAATCAGCGGCCGCAGCACGGCGGTGAGGTTGGCCGCCGACTCGTAGGACAGATAGAACACCTGGGTCGCGATCTGGTCGCCGGTCGCCTTGCTCGAGCGCACGCCGCCGACCTGGGTCGGCGAGGATTGCAGCTTGGCCTCGGCCTCGGGCACCACCTTGGCGTAGCCGTCGCCGCTGGTGACCACCGCGAAGCCCTGCAGCCGCAAGGTCGAGGTGAGCAGGCCAAAGGCTTCGGTCTTGCTCAGCGATTTCTCGGACACCAGGGTGAGCGTGCCCTTGACCCGCGGGTCGATGATGAAGGTCATGCCGGTGTAGTGGCCGATCGCCTTGATCACCGATTCGATGTCGGCATTCACGAAGCTCAGGGCGGCGGCATTCGCGCCTTCTTGCGCCAGCGCGGGCAGCGGCAGCACGACCATGGTGGCGGCGCAGCACAGCATGGCGCCGGCGGCAAGATGGCGCAGGGTCGGCAGTTGCAGGGTCGGCAACTGCAAGGCCGGCAGGTCGCGGTGCGCGGAGGTGGAGCGGTCTGTTTTCTTCATTATCTGAACTCGAGTGCGATTACGTTTTTGCCGTTCACCGTCCGGCGCTGGCCCAGCAGGTTCAACATGGTCCCCAACTGGTCGTCATAGCCATCGGCGGCGCTGGCCTGGCCCGAGAAGCGCAGGCGTCCATTTTGCAGTACCCCCGCGCCCGACAGCAGCAAAGCGCCACGCACGGTGCGCAGGGTCAAATCGGCCTGCGGTCCACGCCAGTCCATGATCATTTCATAACTGCCGAGCGGCTTGATGGGCGACATGCGCGAACCCATATCGCCCATCGACAGCACGGTGCGCCCCTGCACCGTCACGGTGTTCTGCTGGCGCAGCAGGTCGAGCGTGTTCCAGGACAGCCGAATGCGGCCGCTCGGCGCCAGCGTGTTGAGCGGCGCGCCGAGGCCAGACAGCCCCTCGGCCGGCAACAATAGCTCGCCGGCATTGACCTGCCACTGCGACCAGCTGCCTTCGACCCGCACCGGATTGGCCAGCGCCTGGGGATTCTCCAGGCTCATGCTCACCTGGCCCAGCACCACCAGCGGCGACAGGGTCCACGAAAAACGCCCCGGCAACAAGGGCGTGACCGTCCCGCCCGGCCCCGGCGCGCCGCCGATGAATGCAGAGCCGCGCCAAAGCGTACCCTGCGCATCCCCCAGCGTCAATCGACCACCGGTCTGGCGTTCGACCAGCGGACCGAGCCAGGCCGCCGGCAGGAAAGCCAGCACCGTCGCCACGATCGCCAGGATGACCAGCAGGCTCCATGAAAGTGCCCGCCTCATGAAGCCGGCCCGCCGGCCTGGCGCAGCGTGAGCGTGGCATCGACCTGGCCCAGCGCGGTCTGGGCAGTGAATTGCGCGTCTTGCACCATCAGGCGGCTGTCGCGCCGCTGGGCGTCGAGCCAGCCCATCAGGTTGGCGAAGGAAACGTTACTGAGCTGAACTTTCGAATATTCGCCGCTCACCGACAGGGACGCCGGATTGAGGCCGCGCGCCGACATGCTGGCGGCCAACGCCTCGCGCGTGACGGGCGTGACGGCTGTCGTTGGCTGGCCGGCGACGGCCCGGGCTTCGCCGGCCAGCGCCTCGAGCTGGGCCGCCTGCTGGCGCAGCTCGGGCAGCGAGCGGCGCAATTGCTCGCGGCCTTCGAGCGCCGGTTCGAGCAGGACGAGATAGAACAGCGCCAGCGCGGCGACGACACCGCCGACCAGCAGGAACTTGCGCTCCTGCTCGGTGCGCGCGATCCAGTAGGCAGTGGCGCGTTCGCGCAGGCCGCTGATTTTGCCGGCGATACTCATGGCATGACTCCCGATGGCGTGACTCCCGGTTGCGTGGCGCCCGATGGCGCGGCGCCACTGCTGCGGATCAGCCAAGTGTTCGCGTCCGGCGCTTCCAGGCTGAGATGGCGTGCCGCCAGGGCCGGACGCAGCTGGTCTGCCACGCCCGGGTTGGCGGATTCAGGTTTGACGCGCACCGTCAGGGCGCGTTCGCGAAACTCCATTGATGCAATCGCAGGCGGCGCGCCGAGGCCGCCGACCGCTTCGCCGAAGGCGGCCGCCATCCAGGTGAATTCGTCGCCGCCCACTTCGCCGCTGCCGGCCCGGGCGCGCGCGATATTCTGCTGCATCTGCGCCACCGGATCGATCGCCGGCTGGCCCGGATAGACCGCGCGGAAGGTTTGGCTCATCTGCTGGCGCACGGCGTCGGCTTCGCGCTTCATGCCCAGCCATTCGACGTTCAGGCCGACGACGTGGACTGCCAGCGCGGCCAACGCCAGCCGGACCGGCCAGCGCCAGCGGCGCCAGTCGCGCCGCGCCACGCCGGCCGTGCCCAGGCCGGGCACCAGGTCGAGCGCCGGGCCGACCGCGCCATTGCCGTTGTTGCTGCCGCGGGCGCCGGCGATCCAGTGCGCCCAGTTGTCGCCCTCGAGGGTGACGCCGGGGCCGGCCTCGGCCAGCAGCGCCTGGTATTCGCCCAGCTGTTCGTGCTCGACGTACAGCACCAGCGGCGCATCGCCCGCCAGCGCACGCGCGGTCTGCAGGGCCACCACCGGGCTGCCGTCCAGCGCCAGGCCCAGGCCTTCGTACTGGCTCTGGCGCAGGATCAGTTCTCCCTTGCCGAAGGCGGCGCTGACGCTGCCCGGATGCAGCGGCAGGCACAGTTGCTCGGGCACGGCCACCACGGCGCGCGCACCCATCTCGAGCAGCTTGCGCACCAGCGGCTCGAGCCAGGCCTGCTGCACCACGGCCACCGGACGGCGGCCGTCGCCCATGACGGGGCCGGCCACCAGCACGCAGTCGAGCGGGTCGCCCAGGATATATTCTTCGACCAGGGCCGGCAGCGCCGCGCGCAGGCGCGCACCGGCCAGCGGCGGGGCCTGCACCGCCAGCAGGGTGACGTCGCTGGCGGCCAGGATCAGCACCACGCGCCGGCTGGCCGCGACCGCGTCGCCCAGGTTGCGCAGCATGCCTTCGCCCTGGCGTCCGATGGCGCCGTTGTCGCCGACCAGCGCGAAACGGCACAAAGCGCCTTCGCCCTCGCTCCTGGCCGGATGCCGAATATATAGAGTAGTCAAACCGTCTCGCTTTCTTCTAGTTCTGGCGGGTCCAGATCACGTTCACGCCGCCGCGGCTGGCCAGGGAGCCTTTTTGCACCAGCGACTCGGCATCCAGCGCCGCCCGGTCGAGCCGGATGCGGCTTTGCACCAGGAAAAAGGTGCTGGTAATGTCGATCTTCGGCTGCACCTGCGAGTCTCCCTGGCACTGCAATTCGCTCGTGAACTGCCCGATGTCATTCCACGGTATCCGCTTGCGCTGTTCCACCAGCGTAGTAGCCTGCGACAGCGAGCAGCCGGGCAAGACTGCCGCCAGCACCTCGGCCGGCGCCGTATTCACATTCACCTTCGTCCCCTCCGCGGGCAACACGATCACGAACTGGCGCAGCGCCTCGACCGCCTCGGGCTTGACGCCCTGCACCGCCAGCAGGTCGTCCACCCGCATGACCGGCATCGGCGTGCCGCGGCGCGGCGTTTGCGGGCCAGCCGCTGGATTGGCCAGGTCCACCGTCAGCGGCTGGCCGGCGGCGACGAAGTCGGCGATCGGCCGCGCCAGCCGCGCCTCCAGGCGCAGATTGGTCAGCAGCTTGGCCAGGACTTCGGTCTCCACAGGGTCACGCACGCCGCCGCTGGCCAGGTTGTTCAGATTGTAACGCGCCATGGCGTCGAAAACCTGCCCTGACAGGGATGCGGTGAAGTTTTCTCCCTGGATGCGCTCGCGTTCGATGTACTGGTCGAGCCGGGTCTCGGCCAGCGGCGTGGCCCAGATCTGCTCGAGCGAGATGCGGTTGCCGAACGGCTGGCGCAGGATCACGCTGGCCCAGTCGAGGGCGCCGCGCTGGATCCACTTGGTCTGCAGCTGCAGGCGCTGGTTTTCCATCGAGCGCACCTGCACCTGCTGCTGCCAGAACAGGCTGGCGACGATCGAGATCGCCAGCGTGGTCAGCAGCAGCGCGGTGACCACGGCGACGCCGCGCTGGCGGCCATGGCCGCGTTGGTAATCGCGCCGCATCAGGTGCCTCCCAGCAGGAAGGACTTGACCATCGGCTGGCCCAGGCCCTGCACGGTCAGCGCCACCTGCACGCCGGTCGGTTCGAGCGGGTTGACGCCAGGCTGCGGCAGGACGCCACCACCCGGCGGCGGCTGTTCGCCGGTGCCGCCGACCGCGGTCGGTTCATTACGCCAGGCATTGTTTTGCCAGCCCTGCACCTGCATCGCGTTCACGCCGACCTGCAGCACCACCGACGGAGAATTGTCGGCCGGCGCATCCGACGCCAGCGCCTGCCATAGCGCCCCGACCTGGTCCAGGTCGCGCGTGCCGGGCGATTCGCGCCGGATCAACTGGCCATTGACGACGCGGTAGCTCACCACCTGCAGGCGCGACGGTTCGTGCTCGACATACACCTTGCGCACCAGGGTCAGGCGGTCGGCGTCCCACAGCAGCGACGGCTGACCGCGCATGAGCTCGCTGCCGGCGGCGTTTTCGCAATCGTTCTGCATCTGGGCGAAGGCCAACTGCATGCCGCGCGTGGTCTCCATTTCTTGCGTGAGCGCCACGCGCGCGCGCACGATGCCGTCCAGCCCGCGCCAGCCGAGCACGGCCACCATGGCGAGGATGCCGATCGCCACCAGCAGCTCGACCAGCGTGAAGCCCGCATGCCGCGACCCGGTGTTCATAGCGAGTAAGGCCTCAGGACCAGTTGGATGAGTTTGACAATCCGGCGGCCGGGATTGTCGGCATCGAACACCGACACTTCGATCCTGCGCAACAGCGGATTGGGACTGGTCAGCACTTCTTCTTCGCACATCAGGTTCAGGTCGCCTTGCGGGCAGGGAAAGCTGCGCTTGCCGATCTCGGGGAATTCGCGTCCCAGGCGGATCTGCACCAGCCGGTTCTCGGCCGACCAGGTCGCCATCATCGAGGCGCGCAGGCCGGCGCTATTGGACGTGAGGCTGCCCACCGCGCGCAGGCCGGCGGCCAGCGCGGTGCCGACGATGACCAGCGCCACCAGCACTTCGAGCAGGGTGAATCCAGCGGGTTGGCGACAAGGGCGGCGACGGAACATGGCGTGCTTCATTCGACGGTAAAGTGGCCGACGCCGTCGGCCCGGATCGCGACCGCATTGGCGCCCGATGCGAGCGTCAGCACGAAGGGCCGGTCGACCGGCTCGCGCCCGAAGGTGATGCGCAGCATGTCCGGGCCGCTCGTGCCGGAGGGCTCGAGCACCAGGCGCAGCGGCGGATTCTTGAAGCTGCGCTCGCGCAGCAGGTCGTCGCGCGTGACCGGCACCCAGCCGGTGTCGCCGCGCACCATGAAGCGGTAGCGCTCGCCGTTGGCCTCGAACGCGACCAGGCGGTTGCGCACGATGGCTTCGTCGCGCGCCAGCTGCAGCAGCAGCGCGATGCGCTTGGCCTCGTTTTCCAGGTCCTGGCGCGGGCTCGGGATCGCGTTCAGCGTGGCCAGGCCCAGCGTGATGCCGATGATGACCAACACGACCAGCAGCTCCACCAGGGTGAAGCCGAGGGAAGAGCGCCGTGCGCGCCAGGCCGGCATAAAAACTTAGTGCCAGGAACCGACGTCGGCGTCCTCGCCGGCTCCGCCCGGCTGGCCGTCGGCGCCGTAGGAGAACACGTCGATCTCGCCTTTCACGCCAGGCGACAGGTATTGGTAGGCATTGCCCCACGGATCTTTCGGCAGCTTCTCGATATAGCCGCCTTCTTTCCAGCCGTTGGCGGCCGGGCCCGAGGTTGGCTTGGCGATCAGCGCGTTCAGGCCCTGCTCGGTGGTTGGATAGCGCTGGTTGTCGAGTTTATACAGCTTGAGGGCCTGCATCATGGTGGCGATGTCGACCTTGGCGGCGGTGATGCGCGACTCGCCGGTGCGGCCCAGCAATTTAGGCACGACCAGGGCGCCGAGGATGCCGATGATGACCACGACCACCATGATCTCGACCAGGGTGAAGCCGCGGGCGCGACGTTGTGTGCGTTGGAAATTCATATGCAGTGTGAGTAGGCTGGTGAATCGGTCAAACCGGGACAGTATAAGTCCGAAATATGACAGGACCATACTGTGGATGAAACTCGGTACAAAAGCATGAAACCCGCGTACATCGTTACCGGCGGCAGGTGTGCAATTGTAAGCTACCTAAGCCCGTCATGACACGTTGGATCCGGCCCTTTAAGGCGGTCCTCATCAAACCGCGTCCGGCTTGCCGCCACGCACCGCGCACACCGGGCAGCCGGCATTGCGCGCGACCTTGACTGCAGTCCATTCCATGTACTTCCCGTCCAGCATCAGCAGGCGGCCGGCCAGCGGTCGGCCCACGCCCGCAATCAATTTCATCGCTTCGGCGGCCTGGACCGCGCCGACGATGCCGACCAGCGGCGCGAACACCCCCATAGTGCTGCAGGCAACGTCTTCGAAGCCGCTGTCTTCGGGGAACAGGCAAGCATAGCACGGCGCCTCCGCCCGGCGCGGGTCAAACACGGACAGCTGGCCGTCGAAGCGGATCGCGGCGCCCGACACCAGCGGCACGCCGGCGGCCACGCAGGCGCGGTTGACGGCGTGGCGGGTGGCGAAGTTGTCGCTGCAGTCGAGCACGACGCTGGCGCTGCGGGCCAGTTCGAGCAGGCGTTCGGGGCCGGCGCGCTCGGCCAGGGCCACGATCTCGACCTCGGGGTTGATGGCCAGCAGGGCCGCGCGGCCGGACTCGACCTTGGGCTGGCCGATGCGGTCGGTCGTGTGCATGACCTGGCGCTGCAGATTGGTCAGGTCGACCGTGTCGTCGTCGACCAGGGTGATACGGCCGATGCCGCCGGAGGCCAGGTACAGCGCGGCCGGCGAGCCGAGGCCGCCGGCGCCGACGATCACGGCATGGGCGTCCAGCAGGCGTTGCTGGCCTTCGATGCCGATATCGTCGAGCAGGATGTGGCGCGAGTAGCGCAGGAGTTGGTTGTCGTTCATCGTGTCAGGCCGCGGGGGTGCGGGCGAACTTGGGTTCCCGCCTTCGCGGGAACGACGTTGTTTGGAGGTGAGGGACTCGTTGCGGTACGACTTCGGCTACGTCCCTTCGCACGTCGTTCCCGCGCAGGCGGGAACCCAAGTACACCCCGCATCACCCCAATATCATTTCTTCGGCGGCGCCTTCAACTCAGGCAATTTATGCTCCGCCCCCGGCAATGGCGCCGGCGCCGGCTTGTCTTCGTCCGGCACGCCCTTGGCCAGTTGCACCGGCATGCCCTTGAAATGGTTGAGCGCCTGGGCCAGCTGGAAATCGTCCTTGCCGCCGAACTCGATCGCCTTGCGGTCCTTCAGCAGGGCCAGCGCGCGCTGCTGCTCTGTCAGGCTGGCCTGCTTGTCCTTGGCCGGCGCTTCTTTCTTCTCGCCCTCGGCCGCCAGGTGGCGCTGCAGGTCGGCCTCGCGCACGCGCAAGGCGTTCAGCAGGTCGCCCTCGGCCGACTCGTCCACCCGCAGGTCGGGCTCGATGCCGGTGGCCTGGATCGGCCGGCCCTTCGGCGTGTAATAGCGCGCCGTGGTCAGCTTGATCGCGGTGTCTTCCGACAACTGGCGCAAGGTCTGCACCGAACCCTTGCCGAAGGTGCGGCTGCCCATCACGATTGCGCGCTGGTAATCCTGCAGCGCGCCGGCGACGATTTCGGAGGCCGATGCCGAGCCGCCATTGACCAGCACCACCATCGGCACCGATTTGAGGCCAGCCGGCAAGCCGGCCAGCGGGTCGCCGCGCTGGGCATAGAACTCCCGCCGGCCATAGAAGGCCTGGTTCGAATCCGCCACCTGCCCCTTGGTACTGACGATCACCTGGTCCGGCTGCGGCAGGAAGGCCGCCGACACGCCGATCGCCCCCGGCAGCAGGCCGCCCGGGTCGTTGCGCAGGTCGAGCACCAGGCCCTTGATGTCGGCCTGTTCGGCGTACAGTTCCTTGGTCTTCCTGGCCAGCTCGTCCAGGGTGTTTTCCTGGAACTGGCTGATGCGCAGCCAGGCATAACCGGGCTCGACCATTTTCGCCTTGACGCTGACCACCTTGATTTCCTGGCGGTCGATCGGCACCACCCAGGGCTTGTCTTCGCCGGGGCGGGCGATGGTCAACGTGACCTTGCTGCCGACCTTGCCGCGCATGCGCTTGATCGCATCGTCGGACGACATATTGCGCACCGGCACATTGTCGATGCGGGTGATCAGGTCGCCCGGCTTGATGCCGGCCTTGAAGGCGGGCGTGTCCTCGATCGGCGACACGACCTTGATATAGCCATCCTCGTTCGAGATCTCGACACCGACCCCGACGAACTTGCCCTGCACCGCCTCGCGCATGTCGCGGAAGGCTTTCTGGTCGAGGTAGACCGAGTGCGGGTCGAGCGAGGCGACCATGCCGCCGATCGCTTCGGACAGCAGTTTCTTATCCTCGACCGGCTCGACGTAGTCGGTCTTGATCAGGCCATAGACGTCGGCCAGCTGACGCAACTCGTCGAGCGGCAGCGGGGCGCCGGTTTTCTGCGCATGGGCCGATAGCTGGAACGATGCCGCCACGCCCACCAGGACGCCCACGCCGACCAGTCCGAAATGCCTTGCTTTCATGCCCATGTTGTACCTTGTTAGAACCTGACCCAGCCCGCCGGATCGATGGCCTTGCCGCGATGCCTGAGCTCAAAGTATAGCCCCGATTCCTCGTTGCCACCGGTATTGCCTGCACTGGCCACCGCCTCGCCGGCGCGCACGCTGTCGCCGGGGCGCTTGAGCAGCGACTGGTTATTGCCGTAGATCGACAGGTAGCCGTCGCCGTGGTCGACGATGATCAGGTTGCCGAAGCCGCGCATCCAGTCCGCGTGCACCACCCGGCCCGGGGCCACGGCGCGCACCTCGGACCCTTCGGCGGCCTTGATGAAATTGCCCTTCCAGGTCGGGCCGTCGCCGCGCCGGCCGCCGAAGCGGGCCACCACGCTGCCGTTGACCGGGCTGGCCATGCGGCCCTTGAGCGAAGCGAACGAGCCGCTGGCGGCGGCCGGCCCCAGGATCGGCGGCGGCGGTTCGCTCGGACCGGGATCTTCCTGCTCCGGCTCCTGGGCCAGGATCGGCGCTTCCTTGATCGGCTCGGGCATCGGCTTGGGCTTGGCGCCCGGCTTTGCGTTCTCGCGCGCGATGCGCTCGCGCTCGCGGTCGCGCTCGGCCTTTTCAGCGGCGGCCTTGGCGCGCGCCGCCGCCAGGGCCTTCGCTTTCGCCTCGGCCGCGGCCTTCGCTTTCGCACGCTGCGCGGCCAGGGCCGCCTGGCGCTTGCGCTCGGCCTCTTCCTGCTCGCGGATCAGGCGCTCGAGACGGGTGACCAGGCCCGACATGCGTTCTTCGTCGCGCTCCAGGCGGTCAGCCTGCTTGCGCTGGTCGGCCAGGCGGCTCGACAGGTTATCGAGCAGCGCGGCGCGCTTGGCTTTTTCCTTCTCCAGCAGCGCCTTCTGGTCGAGCTGCTCCTGGGCGATTTCTTCCAGCTCTTGCTGGGCATTCTCGACCTGGTCGCGGTTAGCCTCGATCTGGACCAGGTTGCCGCGCAGCGAGCCCAGCAGGCGCGCCTGCGCCTGCGAGACATAGGCCATCAGCTGCAGGTCGCGGCTGATGCGGTTCGGATTGTCGCCGGACAGCAGCAGCTTGATCCGGTCTTCGTTGCCAGCCACATAGTTTTCGCGCAACAGCTTGGCCAGCTGCTTTTGCTGGGCGGCGATGGTCTGGTTCAGCTGTTCCTGCTGCGCGGCCAGGTCCTGCAGGCGCGTATTGGTGGCGCCCTGCTCTTCCTGCAGGTCGCGCAGCGCCCGGTTGGCGTCCGAAATGGCGGCCTCGGACTCGGCCAGCGTATCGGCCGCGTCTTCCTTGGCGCTTTCGGTCTGGCTGATGTCGCGCTTGATCGCCGCCAGCTTTTGCTGGATGCCGGCGCGCTGCTTCTCGGCCGTCGCCTTCTGGCGGCTGCGCTCGGTCTGGCGCTGGGCCCAGGCATCCGTTGCAAACGCGCCGGACAGCGCGACCGCCAGCAGCGTACCCAGGAGTACGCTGCCGGTTCCCTTCATGGATGGCAAACGCAAGACTTACTTTGCCTTCCCTTGGTTGGCCACGGCCGCCATGGCGGCGGCGATCGCTTCCTGGTCGCCCAGGTAGTAGTGCTTGATCGGCTTCAGGTCGGCGTCCAGCTCATACACCAGCGGCTGGCCGTTGGGAATGTTGAGGCCGACGATGTCGGCGTCGCTGATATTGTCCAGCATCTTGATGATGGCGCGCAGGCTGTTGCCGTGGGCCGAGATCAGGATGTTCTTGCCGGCGCGGATGGCGGGGGCGATCTCCTCGTCCCAGGCCGGCATCACGCGCGCCACGGTGTCCTTCAGGCATTCGGTCAGCGGAATCTGCGCGTCGGTGAGCGCCGCATAGCGCGGGTCGCCGAAGCTGGTGCGTTCGTCGTCCTTTTCCAGCGCCGGCGGCGGGGTGTCGTAGCTGCGGCGCCAGACCAGCACCTGCTCGTCGCCGAACTTGGCGGCGGTCTCGGCTTTGTCCAGGCCCTGCAGGGCGCCGTAGTGGCGCTCGTTGAGGCGCCAGTCGTTCTTGACCGGCAGGTACATCGCGTCCATCTCGTCCATGGCCAGCCACAGGGTGCGGATGGCGCGCTTGAGCACCGAGGTGTAGGCCACGTCGAAGGTGAAGCCTGCTTCCTTGAGCACGCGGCCGGCGGCTTTCGCCTCGGCCACGCCCTTCTCAGTCAGGTCGACGTCGGTCCAGCCGGTGAAGCGGTTTTCCAGGTTCCAGGTGGATTCGCCATGGCGCATGAATACGATCTTGTACATGTAGTCTCTTCTCGCAAAGTCAGATTGAAGTCCGGTCCGGCTTCTATTTTATAATGCTCCGATTCAGTTCAACCAATGGAACCCTTGTGAATTTCATAGTCGATAATATTTTCATCGTGGCGATCGCCGTGATTTCGGGCGCCGCCCTGCTGTGGCCAGCACTGGCGCCGCGCGGAAAACGCGCGACCCCGCTGCAGGTGACGCAGATGATCAACCGCGGCAAGACCACCGTCGTCGACGTGCGCAGTGCGGAAGAATTCGCGGCCGGCCACCTGCGCGACGCGAAACACATCCCGCTGGCAGACTTGGGCAATCGCATCGGCGAACTGGACAAGTCGAAGAACCGTACCGTCGTGGTGGTGTGCCAGACCGGCGCCCGCGGCGACAAGGCCGCGCGCCGGTTGCAGGCAGCCGGTTTCGAAGACGTCCACAGCCTGGAAGGCGGCTTGACGGCCTGGACGGCCGCAGGCCTGCCGGTCACCAAGTAACCCGCCGGTCGCTTTCGACCGCGCAGACACGAAAGGATTCATCATGACAGCCCACGTCGTCCTCTACCACACCGCCGCCTGCCCCTATTGCGTGCGCGCCGAGCGCCTGCTCGAAGCCAAGGGCGTGCATGACATCGAACGCATCCGCGTCGACCTCGACCCGGAACAGCGCCAGATCATGATGCAGCGCACCGGTCGCCGCACCGTGCCGCAAATCTATGTCGGCGACACGCACGTCGGCGGTTTCGACGACTTGTATGCGCTGGACCAGGCGGGACGCCTGGACCCGATGCTCAAGGGCGAGTAAGCTAATCGGGCTCGATGCGGCGGCAAGACGCTATTGCTTCCAAGTTGGTTTTGCTACAATTGTCGTCGCGTTTGACCCAAAAGCACCCGGAGTGGCCAGCCGCTCCCCACTATTATTAGAAAGCGTTCCATGTCTGACGAAACTCTGCAACCAGTATTCCAAATCCAACGCGTCTACCTGAAAGACATGTCGCTGGAGCAACCAAATTCGCCATCGATCTTCCTGGAACAGGAAGCCCCATCGATCGAAGTGTCGCTCGACGTCGGCGCCGAAAGCATCGCCGAAGGCATCTACGAATCGACCGTGACGATCACCGTCACCGCCAAGGTCAAGGACAAGGTCGCGTTCCTGGTGGAAGGCAAGCAGGCTGGCATCTTCGAAGCCCGCAATATTCCTGCCGAGCAGATGGATCCGCTGCTGGGCATCGGCTGCCCGAACATCATCTACCCGTACCTGCGCGCGAACATCGCCGACGTGATCAGCCGCGCCGGCTTCCCGCCAGTGCACCTGGCCGAGATCAACTTCGAAGCCTTCTACCAGCAGCGCGCCCAGGCCATGGCCGAAGCAGCTGCCGCCGCACCGGCAAACTAAGCATCACCTTCGCGGGCGCGGTTCACGCCGCGTCCGTGCCAGCCCTCCGGCGTCGCGGTTCACCCACAATCCAGGCCCGCCATGCTCCCTCCCCGTCTTCTTGCAGGTGCTCCACTGCTGGCGCTGACAGTGCTGGCCGCGCCGCACGCTGTCGCCTTCGATTTCAAGACGGTCGGCACCGCCCCGGCGATCCTGTACGAGACGCCTTCGGCCAGGGGAAACAAACTCTATACGGCGCCACCCGGCATGCCTTTGCAGGTCATGATCGCCTATGGCGACTGGGTCAAGGTGCGCGACATGAACGGCGACGTGGCATGGACCCAGGCGCGGAGCCTGGCAGCCCGGCGCAACGTGCTGGTGAACAAACCCGGCGGCCGGGTCCATGCCGGTCCCGCCGACACCTCGGCGGTCCTGATGACGGCCGACAAGGGCGTCGTACTCGAACTGGTCGATCCGAATGCCCTCGTCTGGGCGCGCGTGCGCCATCGCGACGGCATTGTCGGCTATATCAAGGTCTCGGACATCTGGGGCCTGTAAATCCAGGAGTTCCATGCAACAGAACAAACCCAACACCAAGATTACCGTCCTCGGCGCCGGCGCCTGGGGCACCGCGGTCGCCATCGCGCTGGCCGCGCGCCACGACGTGCTGCTGTGGGGCCGCAATCCCCAGCAAATGGCCGAAACCGATGCCGCGCGCGACAACCTGGCCTACCTGCCGGGCCATCCGCTGCCCGACACGCTGCGCGTGAGCGCCGACTTCGAGGCGGCGCTGGCCCACGTGGCGTCCGGCATCGAAGAAGACGCACCGCTCCTGATCCTGGCCTGCCCGGTGGCCGGCCTGCGGCCGCTACTGGAACAGCTGCGCGGGCGCGCCATCCCCAACGTCGTCTGGCTGTGCAAGGGCTTCGAGGCCGGCACCGGCCTGCTGCCGCACCAGGTGGTGGCGCAGGTGCTGGGCGAGAGCGTGCCGGGCGCGGCGCTGTCCGGCCCCTCGTTCGCGCAGGAAGTGGCGCGCGGCCTGCCGTGCGCGCTGACCGTGGCGTCGTCGAACGCCGAACTGCGCGAGCGGGTGGTGGCGGCGGCCCACGGCGACAACCTGCGGGTCTACTCGCACGACGACCTGGTCGGCGTGGAAGTGGGCGGCGCGGTCAAGAACGTGATGGCGATCGCCACCGGCGCCGCCGATGGCCTGGGCCTGGGCCTGAATGCGCGCGCGGCCCTGATCACGCGCGGCCTGGCCGAGATCACCCGCCTCGGGCTGGCGCTGGGCGCGCAGCCGGGCACCTTCATGGGGCTGTCGGGAATGGGCGACCTGATCCTGACCTGCACCGGCGACCTGTCGCGCAACCGGCGCGTGGGCCTGGCGCTGGCCGAAGGCAAGGCGCTGGATACGATCGTGGCGGAACTGGGTCACGTGGCCGAAGGCGTGCCATGCGCCAAGGCGGTGCGCGAGCTGGCGCGCGGGATGGGCGTCGACATGCCGATCACCGACGCGGTGGCCAGTGTGCTGTTCGATGGCGTGGATGCGGCGGAGATGGCGGCGCAGTTGCTGGCGCGGGATCCGCGGGTGGAGTTGGCGTGATTTCTTGAGGTGGGTGGCTGGATCGTGTGATTGGGCTGCTCATGGTGACTTGGGTCCCCGCCTGCGCGGGGAAGACGTTGATCCAGGGTGTATGGGGCGAGGCTAAGTGACTTCGATGACGTCCCTTGGTACGTCGTCCCCGCGAAGGCGGGGACCCAAGTCCAGCAGCACCCCACCACCGTCAAATCACTGCGGCGGCGCCCCGGACGGATCGTCGCTCGGGCCACCCGAACGTTCGGGTCCCATCAGGATGGTCATCAAGGCCACCGCGTCGCTCACCGCGCGGATCGTGTGCGGCACGCCACCCGCCAGGTACACCATCTCGCTCGGCTGCAAATGGGTGGCCTTGTCGTGCGCGTCGACCGCGATCTCGCCTTCCAGGCACACGATGGTCACTTCGCCGTCGACCCGGTGCTCGGGGATCGGCCGTTCGACCGGCAGCACCAGCCGGATCAGTTCCATATGCTCGGTCTTGACCAGGGCCACCGAGGTGAAATGGGCGATGTCGTCGTCGCCGCGTTGCAAAGCAATCTTTTCGCCGGATACTGCGTGATGCAAGGCCATATCGCCCTCCTTTATTCGTTCGCTTCTTCTTGCGGCTCCGGCACGCTGCGCAGCCAGCTGACCAGCGCATAGGCGTCCTGGAAGCCCTGCGCCAGCCGCGGCACCAGTTGATCCGGTGCGTTCAGGTCCAGTTTCACCTCGGTCCACACGAAGAAGCTTTTCAGTTTCAGGTATTCGACATGCTGATGATCGGGATCGAATCCCTTGGGAGGACGCTGCAACTTGTCCTCTTCCAGCATGTCATTATAAGTGGCGCGAAGATGCTTATTCTTCAACAGTTTGGCGAAACCCGTCGCATCGTTGACCACGTGCTCCCGAATCGCCTTCAGGCGCGCCGGCGGCGGCAGGTATTCGCCCACGCCGAAACCCAGCGTGCCATCGCGCTCGATATGAAAATAATAGGTCGAGCCGCCGCCCGCGCTCGGACGCCGCTTGTCATGCGGGGTGATGCCGGCCGAAAAGCGGGTTTTATACGGTGTCTTGTCCTTCGAAAAACGGGTGTCGCGATGGATCCGGAACATCGCCTTCTTCGGATTGCAGGCGGCCACCTGCTTGTCGAACTTCGTCAGTGCCTTGATCAGTTCGGTGACCGTTTCCTCGAATTCGGTGCGCAGGATGTCATAGCGCGGCTTATTCCAAAGGAACCAGGGCCGGTTGTTGTTGTCGTTCAGTTCGGTCAGGTATTGCGTCAGGTCGCGCAGGTGCATAGCGGTTCAAGGGCTTTATCAGGTTCGGTTATCGATAGTCACTGCGGCTGGCGCGGCCGGCGGCCCACCGTCACATCGACCGTGGTTTCGCGCTGCTTGCGCAGGATCGTCATGGGGGTTTTCGCGCCCGGTTCGAGCTGGGCGATCAGGTTCAGCATTTCGCTGGTGTCCGCCACCTTTTCGCCGCCCACGGCCACCAGAATATCGCCCGGCAAGATCCCGGCGCGGTCGGCCGGCCCGCCGCGCACGACGCCAGCGATGATGGCGCCGCTGCGCTTGGCCAGGCCGAAGCTGTCGGCCAGTTCGGGCGTGATGTCCTGCGATTCGATGCCGATCCAGCCGCGCACCACGCTGCCGTGCTTGACGATCGAATCGAGCACCGTCTTCGCCGTGGAGACGGGAATCGCGAACCCGATCCCGACCGAGCCGCCGGTCTGCGAATAGATCGCCGAATTGATGCCCAATAAATGGCCATCGGTATCGACCAGCGCGCCGCCCGAGTTGCCGAAATTGATCGCGGCATCGGTCTGGATGAAATTCTCGAAATGGTTGATGTGCAGGTTATTGCGGCCCAGGGCCGAGATGATGCCCAGGGTAACGGTCTGGCCGACGCCGAAGGGGTTGCCGATCGCCAGCACCACATCGCCGACGCGCGCACTGTCGGGGTCGCCCAGCACCATCACCGGCAGGTTGCGCTCGCTCACGCGGATCACGGCCAGGTCGGTCTCGGGATCGGTGCCGACCAGGCGCGCCGCGGCCTTGCGGCCATCGGCCAGGCCGACCTCGATCGCGTCGGCCCCATCGATCACGTGGAAATTGGTCAGGATATAGCCGTCGCTGCTGACGATGACACCCGAGCCGAGGCTGGCCAGCTGCTCGTCGGGCGGCGCGCGGTCGCCGAAGAAGCGGCGAAAGAACGGATCTTTCAGCAAGGGATGCGACTGGCGCGAGGCCTTGCTCGTGTAGATATTGACCACGGCCGGCATCGCCCTGGCGGCGGCATCGCGGAAGCTGCCGCCCGCTGCCCGCGGCGGCGCCTGCAGCATCGGCACCGGCTGGCCCGGCGCGCCGACCGCGACGGTATCGGGCTTACGCTCGAGCCATTCGGGACGCAGGGCGGCGACCACGAACCAGGCCGCCAGCGCAATCGTTACCGTTTGCGCAAACAGCAACCAGAAGCGTCGCAGCGGATGCGGACGCTTGAGTTCGTGGACGGTATCGTGTTTCACTTTTTGAGGGAATCCCGGATTTCGCGCAGCAGGATGATGTCTTCCGGCGTCACTGGCGCGGCAGGTTTTGCCTCTTCGGCCGGGCCACGCAGGCGGTTAATCAAGCGCACCATCTGGAAGATGATGAAAGCCAGCAGGATAAAATTGATCAGGATGGTCAAAAAATTACCATATGCCAACACAGCACCGGCTTTTTGCGCCTCTGCCAAGGGGAGGTTATAGCCTTGGTTATTGAGAGGAATATAATAGTTGGCGAAGTCGAGGCCACCGAGCACGGCGCCTATCGGCGGCATGACGATGTCCTTGACCAGCGAGTCGGTAATGCGCGCGAACGCGCCACCGATGATCACGCCGACCGCCAGGTCGATCACATTGCCACGCATCGCAAACTTCTTGAACTCTTCCATCATCGCCATTTGGGACTCCCTCGTTGTTGTTGATACAAGCATTTGCATGATACCCGAAGGCTCCGCAGGCTGTCCCACACCCAAATGCTGCAAGAGCACAAAAGACCATTCTGCCAAAGCGTGTAGCCCAGACAATTTTTTTCCCTCAGGTATTGCCGTTCACATATAATTTTGGATGCTGGAAGCTCGCTATTAATTCTTAAAATTCGTATATTCACGGAGTGGGGTTGGTATGAGTAATGAAAAGCAGGTCGATCCGGGCCGACGCGGGTTGCTGGTCGCGACGTGCGCGGCCGGTGGCGTCGTCGGTGTGTCCACGGCGGGAGCCCTGGTCAGCACCTTCCAGCCTTCCGAGCGCGCAAAAGCGGCGGGAGCCCCGGTCGAGGTCGACATTTCCGATGTCGCTCCCGGTGAAATGAAAGTCGTCGAATGGCGCGGCAAGCCGGTCTGGATCCTGCGCCGCACCCCGGAAATGATGGCCACCCTCGAGAAAGACCAGGGCGAACTGGCCGATCCCGGCTCCGACAATGTGTTCCAGCTGCCGATGCCGGAATACGCCAAGAACCCGTTCCGCGCGCGCGCCGAGCACAAGGAAGTGCTGGTCACGGTCGGCATCTGCTCGCACCTGGGCTGTTCCCCCTCCTCGCGCCTGGCCTCCGGCCCGCAGCCGAACCTGCCCGACAACTGGCCGGGCGGCTTCCTGTGCCCCTGCCACGGCTCGACCTTCGATTTGTCCGCGCGCGTGTTCAAGAACAAGCCGGCGCCGACGAATATGGATGTCCCCCCGTATATGTATCTGTCCGATAACAAGCTGGTGATCGGCAAAGACGAGAAAGGCGAGGCATAAACCATGGGCGCATTCAAGGAGACCAAGCTACCCGCCGACGCACCGGTGAGCCAGAAAGCCCTGGCCTGGGTCGATGACCGCTTCCCCGCATCGAAGCTGTGGAACGACCAGTGGGGCAAGTATTACGCACCCAAGAACTTCAACGTCTGGTACCTGTTCGGTTCGCTGGCGGCCCTGGTGCTGGTGCTGCAGATCGTCACCGGCATCTTCCTGACGATGCACTACAAGCCGGACGCCGCGCTGGCCTTCGGCTCGGTCGAATACATCATGCGCGAAGTGCCATGGGGCTGGCTGGTGCGCTACCTGCACTCGACCGGCGCCTCGGCCTTCTTCATCGTGGTCTACCTGCACATGGCGCGCGGGCTGATGTACGGTTCCTACCGCAAGCCGCGCGAACTGGTCTGGCTGTTCGGCTTCGGCATCTTCCTGTGCCTGATGGCCGAGGCCTTCTTCGGCTACCTGCTGCCATGGGGCCAGATGTCGTACTGGGGCGCCCAGGTGATCGTCAACCTGTTCGGCGCGATCCCCGTGATCGGCGAAGACCTGTCGCTGTGGATCCGCGGCGACTACGTGGTCTCCGACGCCACCCTGAACCGGTTCTTCGCCTTCCACGTGATCGCGCTGCCGCTGGTGATCATCGGCCTGGTGGCCGCCCACCTGACGGCGCTGCACGAAGTGGGCTCGAGCAACCCGGACGGCGTCGAGATCAAGGAAACCCTGGGCCCGGACGGCCATCCGCTGGACGGCATCCCATCGCACCCCTACTACACCACCAAGGACTTGTTCGGCGTGTCGGTATTCCTGCTGCTGTTCTCGGCAGTCGTGTTCTTCGCACCGGAAATGGGTGGCTACTTCCTGGAGTACAACAACTTCTTGCCGGCCGACTCGATGAAGACCCCGGCCCACATCGCGCCGACCTGGTACTTCACGCCGTTCTACTCGGTGCTGCGCGCGACCACGGCCGACTTCATGTACGTGCTGATGATTGGTGTGGCCCTGTACGTCGCCTTCATCTGGCTCAAGTCGCGGCTGGCCTTCCGCACCAAGGCGATCATCGCCGTGGTCGGCCTGGTGTTGATCATCGGCATGCTGCCGCAGGTGCTGGACGCGAAATTCTGGGGCGTGGTGCTGTTCGGTTCGTCAGTGATGATCATTGCCGGCCTGCCATGGCTCGACCACTCGCCGGCCAAGTCGCTGCGCTACCGTCCGAGCTGGCACAAGTGGATCTATTCGCTGTTCGCGCTCGTGTTCGTGACCCTGGGCTACCTGGGCACCCAGTTGCCGACCCCGGCCTTCACCATCCTGTCGCAAGTGTGCACGCTGGCCTACTTTGCGTTCTTCCTCCTGATGCCGTGGTGGAGCACGATGGGCACCTTCAAGCCGGTGCCGACCCGTGTCACCTTCACCCCGCACTGATCACCGGACAAGAGCACAAGGACACGACATGAAATTGTTTGCAAAGAAACTGATTGCAGTCCTGGCGCTGGTGCCGGGACTGGCATTCGCCGCCGAAGGCGGGATTCCGCTGGATCGCGCCCCGGACCGCAACGACCTGGCGTCGCTGCAGAATGGCGCCAAGCTGTTCGTCAACTATTGCCTGAATTGCCACGCCGCAGCCTCGATGCGCTACAACCGCCTGCGCGATATCGGCCTGACGGAAGACCAGATTCGCGAAAATCTGTTGTTTTCTGCCGACAAAGTCGGGGACATGATGACGACCGCGATGCGTCCAAAAGATGCGGCCGCCTGGTTCGGCGCGGTGCCGCCGGATTTGTCGGTGATCGCGCGCGCCAAGGCCTCGCCGGCGGGCTCGGGCGCGGACTACCTGTACACCTATCTGCGCACCTTCTACCAGGACGAAACCCGCCCGACCGGCTGGAACAATATGGTGGTGCCGAATGTTGCGATGCCGCACGCCATGTGGCAGCAGCAGGGGATCCGGGTCGCCAAGTTCGCCGAGGAAGCCGATCCGCACGAGCCGGGCAAGATGGTCCACAAGTTCGCCGGCTTCGAGCAGGTCTCGCCCGGCACCATGAGCCAGCAGGAATTCGATGCCGCTACCGCCGACCTGGTTGCCTACATGGTCTGGATGGCCGAGCCAGCGCAAAACACCCGCAAACGGCTCGGTGTGATCGTGCTGCTGTTCCTGTCCGTGTTCGCCTTTTTGGCCTGGCGTTTGAACGAATCGTACTGGAAAGAAGTGAAGTAATTCGTTTTCCTTGCCCGGTTGGCTATAATACGGGCAATCATTTCTCTGGGGTGAGTGTTAGGGAACACCATGTATTCCCTGGCGCTACACCCCTTTGTTTCTTAAGGAACTATAAACCATGATGGTTCTCTACTCCGGCACCACGTGCCCGTTTTCCCAACGCTGCCGCCTCGTCCTGTTCGAAAAAGGCATGGACTTCGAGGTGCGCGACGTCGATCTGTTCAATAAGCCGGAAGATATTTCGACCATGAACCCCTACGGCCAGGTACCGATCCTGGTCGAGCGAGAGCTCATCCTGTACGAATCGAACATCATCAACGAGTACATCGACGAGCGTTTCCCGCACCCGCAACTGATGCCGGCCGACCCGCTGATGCGCGCCCGTGCCCGCCTGATGCTGTTTAACTTCGAGAAAGAACTGTTCGTCCATGTGCACACGCTGGAAAGCGAACGCAACAAGGCGAACGACAAGAACCACGACAAGGCCCGCGCCGAAATCCGCGACCGCCTGACCACCCTGGCGCCGCTGTTCCTGAAGAACAAGTACATGCTGGGCGACGAGTTCTCGATGCTGGACGTGGCGATCGCCCCGCTGCTCTGGCGCCTGGACCACTATGGCATCGAGCTGTCGAAGACCGCGGCGCCGCTGATGAAGTATGCCGAGCGCATCTTCTCGCGTCCGGCCTATATCGAGGCGCTGACCCCGTCCGAGAAAGTGATGCGTCGTTGATGTGTTCCCGGGCAGGGCCTCGCGCCCTGCCCTGTTTGCTTTTTGCTTTACGTTTCGTCATTGGACGCCCGCGCGGCGAATCCGGTAGACTGGCGTGACGGCCTGTATTCCTAGACACCACCATGGCAGAGATCTCCACCAAACCCTACCTGCTGCGCGCCATCTACGAATGGTGCACGGACAGTGGCTTCACGCCCTATATCGCTGTCAAGGTCGATGGGGCGACGACCGTGCCGATGGAATATGTTCGCAAGGGCGAGATCATCCTGAACATCAGCTACGGCGCGACGTCGGGGCTGAAGATGGACAATGACGCGATCCACTTCCGTGCGCGCTTCAATGGCGTGTCGCGGGAGATCTATATCCCGGTGCACAATGTGTTGGCGATTTATGCCAATGAGAATGGGCAGGGGATGGCGTTCGAGGTGGGAGCGGCGCCTGAAGGTTCCGCTGCATCGGCGGATACTGCCGAGACGGCGCCGGCTGCGCCGGCCTTGTCGGCCGTGCCGTCGAAGGGTGTGGATTCGCCCGTGGTGGCGGATACTCCGCCGCCTGCGCCAGGTGGCGACGATGAGCCGCCCAAGAAAGGCGGCCGTCCGACCTTGACCAGGATCAAATAGCGTATAATCGTTGTCTTAAGATCATGCCGACTTAGCTCATCAGGTAGAGCAGTTGATTTGTAATCATCAGGTGGCGGGTTCGAGTCCTGCAGTCGGCACCAAGAATTGGTAGTGAAAACGACGCCTTACGTTCATCGAACGTAAGGCGTTTTGTCTTTGTAATCGGTAAAAAGACACGTTCAGCGCACTCGGCTTTATAGGGGCCTCCACAGTGCAACAGACAGATAGCATGATCGGTCCCTCCCCACAGAAATCATTTTAATTCCAATATTTTGTGGCTCATCGCATAATTATGACGATAACCCACAAAATTCAGGAATTATCATCCTTGATGCGTAGGATGATTAATTCTATAATTTTGTGGATTAAGTGCGAGATACCGGGCGAGGTACACACTATGTTGGATTTAAGCTTTAACAAACCGGGTGAGGTCATCAAGCGCCTGTGTGCCCGCTTGCGCACCGAGCGATTGGCGCTGAACATGACGCAGGCCGATCTGGCCGGGCGTGCTGGCATTGGGACCAATACCCTATCCAACCTTGAGGCCGGGCGCAATGTCGGCCTAGAAGCTGTGATCCGGGTGGCAATAGCACTTGGTCGAATCAAGGAGCTCGAAGGCCTGTTCCTGCCCAAGCTGGACACCATCGAAGACATTCAGCGCTATGAAAGCAGCGCCAAGCGCATTCGGACAAAAAAGAAGAGGGCCGATCATGCTTGAGAAAGTAAACGTCTTTTATGAAGGATGGGGCGAACGCTGGCACTGGGGCACATTGGCCACGACAACTGCCCTGACCGGCCGCCCGCTGATCGTGTTCCAATATAGTAACGAAGCCAAGCAAAGAGGCTTGGAACTGTCCTCGTACACATTGCCGCTGGAAGGCCCCCAGTTGCGACGCGATTTCCCACACCACCAACTGCAACTGCCAGGACCCGTCTATGACGCCTTGCCGGATGGATGGGGCATGTTGCTGATGGACCGCCTGTTCAGGCGTCGAGGACTCACTACGGCGCGCATTGGCGCCCTTGAACGGTCGGCCTATGTCGGTAGCAACGCGATGGGGGCCATGACATTCGAACCCGTGGCGCCCGAGGGAGAAGAGCCGGACGTCCACATTCCACTGGAACAGCTTGCCGCCGAAGTGCAGGAAGTGCTCCATGGAGAAGGCGGGGAGTTCCTGGAGACCTTGCTTCTGGTCGGCGGTTCGCCCCAAGGTGCAAGGCCCAAGGCGCTGGTCTATCGCGACCCTCGATCCAGCGGATTTACCACGGCCGTCAGGCCCGGATTCGAACCCTGGCTCATCAAGTTCCCGGCCAAGGAAGAACACCCCGAGGTATGCGCCATCGAGATGGTCTATGCCGAATGCCTGCGCAAATGCGGCATCGAGACCCCGGACACGCAATACTTCAGTTTGCCTAACGGGCTGGCGGCGTTTGCCAGCAAGCGCTTCGATCGGCAAAATGGACTGCGCGTGCCCATGCAGAGCCTCGCCGCGTTTACGGGCGCCAATTACCAGACACCGGGGGCGTTGGACTACGTCAATTTCTTACGCGCGACGCAAATGTGCACCAATGATGTGCGAGAGATGGAGATAGCCTTCAAACGCGCTGTCTTCAATATTGCGTTCAACAATAGGGACGATCATCCCAAGAACTTCGCCTACATCATGGCGCCAGATGGTCAGTGGAGACTGGCGCCCGCATACGACGTGACCTTCTGCGAGGGACCAGGTGGATATCATCAGATGGACGTGATGGGAGAGGCTCTGGCAATTTCCCGTACACACATTCTTCGGCTTGCCGACGAAGCCGAGGTGTCCCAGGACATAGCAGGCATGCTGATTAACGGAATTTGCGAAGTGGCAAGCCAGTTCGCCGTGATCGCTGAGGATATGTATCCGCACGATATTACTCAAGACACCTTGCGTACTATACAAGGTCGCATCGACGAAAACGTAGCGCGACTGCGGCAAGATCATGGGCGGCCTGGTGACCGTTGAGCATGTAATCATCAGGTGGCGGGTTCGAGTCCCACGGTCGGCAGCAGTACTCAGCAAAAGCCCAGCCTTGGTGCTGGGCTTTTTGCTGTCCGGGCCTTGTCGACGATACTGGCCTGCAGGAAGAAAAAAGCCCCGCTCCTATCGGAACGGGGCTTTTTGTCCTAATGCCGCAGAAGGGGCATCAAGCAGTCGGCATCAGAACGGGCCGACAACCGACGCCACCAGAATAACGCCGTTCTCTTCAGCTGCGTCGATATAACCGTGCGGCAGTCCTTCAATGCGGATCACGTAGTCTTCGCTATCGATGGCGCCATTACCGGTATCGATGACCAGCCAGGCGTTATACGCGTCATACGTGTCCTGGATCAGGAGCCCCTGATACGCGAGGTCGGCTGCAGGACTCGTGTTCGCCATGAAGAGATCGTTCAAGGCCGTCATTGCCTGACTCCCGGTTTGGAATGCAAATGCGCTCCAGGTCTGGTCGACGAGAATTTGAAGATCGACATCGTGTTCAAAATGCAGGGTAGTACCGGCAGTCGAAGTGATGATGTTATCGAACGTTCGCGGGCCGTAAAGCTCGCCCAGGTATGAATCGCTCGCTGCTTCGTACATCACGTGGTCATGCCCCTCCCTGGCGTTGATTTCGTCACCGCCACCATAGCCCCAGACCGTGTCATTGCCTGCACCGCCATACAGTAGATCGTTGCCGCCGGTTCCCTTCAGGGTATCGTCGCCATTGAAGCCCCACACGACGTTGCCGGAGATTTCATCGCCTGCGTTCGTACCGACCCCGAAGATGTAACCTTCGGGATCGAAGGTCGCGATGTCGGCGCCGGCGAGACGGAACGCGCCCTCTGCCACTTGTCCATCCGCTTGCGCGCCGACACCCGTCCACTCGCCTTTCAGCGTAGTGACCAGCTTGTCGCCAATGTAGACATCCGCATGGAAGGTTTCATTCAGGATGATCCCACCACCATTGAACAGCGGCGTGTAAGCCGTCAGAACGTCCGGGCCCGTGCCGCTACCTGTGTCCGGATTCGGCTCATTACCCGTGGATGGATTCGGATCCGTGCCGGTATCCGGCATGGTGCCCTCGCTGCCAGGCTCGCCCGGGCCGACCGGCATTTCACCGTTATCCGCATCATCGTCATCGTCATCGCCCTCGTCCGGCCACTGGTCCGGATCCTGGATCGGTTCCCACACCGATTCGTACACGAGGTTGTGGTTCGCATCGACCTCTACCATGCCATAGCCGGCAAGCAGGGCATAATCGTTGGCGCCGATATTACCGTCGCCGTCCGCATCGACCGCCAGCATCGACGTCATTTCGGAGTAATCGTTCAACACGATCGCCGCATTGGCCTTGTTGCCGTGCGCCGCATGGTAGGCGTCATTCAGCGCCGCGATCACGGTGGCGGCCGAGTAGAAGCTGTAGACCGGGTTCATGTCCTCGTCATTCGCCTCGACACGGTCGATGACCTTGCCATACCGGGTGGCGACGGCGGTGACGTCGACGCCGAAGTCGATCGTCACCTGGCCTTGCGAGCCCACGAAATCGAAGGGAGCCGCGTACTCGTTCGCCATGTCCCACTCTTGCGAAAGATTGGTCGCCTCCGGCGTGTCGATGAAGACGACACCGCCCTGGTTGAAGATGAACTGGTCGCCGCCCTTGCCGCTGATGCCGACCATGGTCTGCGGGATTTCCATGCTTTCTTCCTCGGGCTCGATCCTGCCCATCGTATAGCTGTCGCCATACTCGTCCTGGAACGCCAGGACGCTGGCGTTCACCGACGTGATCGGATGCGGCGTGGTGACGCCATCGATCGCCGTCAGGTCGCCAACGTACTGGTGCATGCCGTACAAGCCGATGAAGTCAGTGATGCCCAGATACTGCACCTTGGCGTTTTCCAGCTTGATGATCAGGTCGCTGCCGCTGTCGTAGTGGTTCGCTTGACCGGTATTGCTCTCGCCCAGGATGTAGACATCCTTGCCGACCTGGCCCGCCACCACGCTGCCGTAGTGGAGGGAGTCGGCCAGGTAGACCTGCGCCGCCGCGATCAGTTGCTCGAGCGAGTCGTACTGGGTCGTATCGATCACCAGGCCATCGTGCGGACGCGCGATCACGTTGTAGAAGTCAGCCTCGACCATGTCCTCGGTACGGAATTCGATCTTGTCGGTGCCGAACTCGAAGTCCTCGATGACATCGAAGCCACCGCCGCCTTCGACCGCCTCGACCGAATCGCCCTTGTTGACGAACACGAAGGTATCCGCGCCGTAGCCGCCGTTCAGGGTATCCGCGCCGGTGGAGCCGACGAGGATGTCGTCGCCATCGCCGCCCGACAGGAAATCGTCGCTGCCGTTACCGTTGAGGCGATCGTCGCCGTCGAAGCCCCACAGATACTGCCCATGCAGATGCTCGTTATTTTCCGAGCCCAGCACATACACCCGGCCCGACTGGTCGTACGAGGTGTAGTTCTTGCCGTCCTCCCGCACACCGATGGTGAAGGCGTTGTACATCGGGCCCGCATCCGTCTGGCCGATCAACTCGCCTTCCAGGGCATCGTCGTTCTTCTCGACGTAGCCGAGCGGGATTCCGAAATCATCGTGCTCGAACATCTGCCAGCGGCCAAAGATCGTGCCCGAAGCCGAACTGGTCACATACACGCCGTCGGCATCGTAATCGGTCGTCACGACTGCCGGGTTGTACGGTCCCTTGATCAGCTGGGTAGCCAGGTTGTAGTTGCCGGCGTCATCGATCTGGCGCAGTTCGACCGTCTTGTGCCCCTTGCTCAGGTCGATCGGTCCCAGGATGACGGTATTGGTGTCGGTGTCGATTGCGTCGCCATCCACCGTCACCCATTCACCCTCGTCTTGCTCGTCCTTGCCCGCGAGACGCCACTGCAGCTTGCCGCTGGTATCCAGCTCGCCGGTGTACTTGAAGAACACGCGCGCCTGATCCAGTTCGGTCACGTTGGCATCGTCCGTCGCCTGCTCCACCGCGCTGAAATACACGCCATTGTCCGGCTTCTTGGTGTCGAGCGTGAAGTTCACGGTTGCCGAGTGCTCGCCGACGTTGCCGGCCAGGTCGACCTGGCGCACCACCACGGCCTTGACGCCATCGCCCAGTTCGGTCAGGTCCAGCTTGGCCGTGCCGCTGTCATCGGTCGCCTTGCCCTTGAACCAGGTGTCGCCGTTATCGGTGCTGTATTCCCAGATCGTGCTGCCGTTCGTTTCCAGGCCCGAAATGTTCACCACACCCTTGTTGGTGATGCCATCGCTGGTATTGCTGCCGGTATCGCTGTCCAGGCTGATAGTCGGCGCGGTCGGCTTGATATTGTCGAGCGTGAAGCTGATTTCGGACGCCTTGCTCGTATTGTTGGCCAGGTCGATCTGGCGCACGAAATAGGTGTTCAGGCCCTGCTTCGTCGCTGGCGCCGTGCTGCTCCAACCCTCGATGCCATCGACCGAATACTCGATCCTGGCGCCGGTTTCCACACCCTCCAGCGACATGGTGGCGTCGTTGGTGACACGGTCGGCATCCGTGCCGACGTTGGTGCCATGGCTGTCGGTGGCCAGCTTCATGGTCGGCTTCGCCGCGAAGTAGTCGTACACGATCTGCTTGCTCACTTCGGGCGACTTGTTGCCGGCCGCATCGATCGAGCGCAGGTAGACGGTGGTAACCTTGTCCGCATTGAAGACCGGTTCCGTCGCGCCTTCCGCGACGACCGGGGTGCCCTTGGTCAGGTCGACGTTCTTCACCCGCACCACCTTGGTGCTGGTGAACACGTCGATCGACTCGGTGTGCCAGGTCTTGCCGTCGGTGCTCCACTGGTACTTCTCGCCGGCGCCGATGCCGTCGCCGGTGTACATGAAGTCGACGTGGGCCGATGCCGCCTTGGTCACGTTGTCGAGCTTGCGGTCGCCCGCGCCCTGGGTCACCTGGCTGAAGGCGATGTCGCCGACGCTCGGCGCCTTGCCGTCATAGGTGATGCCCGTGGCAACCGCCTTGGTGGCATTGCCGGCGCTGTCGATCAGGCGCAGCGACAGGGTCGGGTTGGCCTTGGTGTCGACGCCTTCGATGGTCACCTTGCGGCCGACCACGTTCTCGGCCGCGACCGAGGTCCAGGTCTCGCCGTCGGTCGAGAACTGCACGCGCTCGCCATCCTTCAGGCCCTGCTCCAGGCTGGCCGTGACCGTCGCGCTGGCCTGGTTGGTGATGAAATCGTCCGACACGTCATCTTCGTCCTGCGAGATGGCGTCGATGGTCACCGCATTGAGCGGCGCCTGGTCGTCGAAGGTGATCTTCTGCTCGGCCGGCTGCTTGAAGTTACCGGCGGCATCGATCACGCGCACGCGCAGCGTCGGGCTGGCCGATGCGTCGATGCCGTAGATCTTCAGGGAGGTGCCATCGACGGTTGCACGGCTGTCCGGCATGTCGAAGGTCGAGATACGATTCACGTCCGGCACGGTCGCGGTGGTCCACTCGATGCCGTCGACCGAGAACTGGACGTATTCGCCATCGCTCAATGCGGCCGACAGGGTGGCGTCGACGTTCGCCCAGGACTGGTTGGTGGTGAAGTCCTCGACGATGTCGTCATCGCTCTCGGTGATCTTGTCGAAGGTCACCGTCACGTCTGGCGGGGTATTGTCATAGGTGACCGGCTGCGAGGCGGCGTCGCCCGCATTGCCGGCGGCGTCGACGACGCGCACCTTCAGCTCGGGGCTGCCGGACACGTCGACACCATAGATGACGACTTCCCGGCCCTCGACCAGGATGCCGGACATGCTCTCGAGGCCGCCATGGCCGCGCGGCAGGACGGCCAGGTGCTCGAACCAGGTCTCGCCATCGGTCGAGTATTGCACGTAGTCGCCAGGATTCAACACGGCCGACAGGGTCGCACGGACGGTCGCGATCGCCTGGTTGGTGACGAAGTCCTGGCTGATGTCGAGCTCATCGTCGCTGATCGAATCGATGGTGACGGTCTGGGTGGCCTTTTGATCGTCGAAGACGATCTCTTGCGTCTTGACGGCGCCTTCGTTGCCGGCGGCGTCGACCACGCGCACCGACAGGAACGGGGTCGTGGCGGTGTCGATGTCGGCGATGGTCACCTTGCGGCCGTCGATGGCCTCGGCGCCCAGCGTGGTCCAGTCGGTGCCATTGACCGAATACTGCACGTACTCGCCCTTGTCCAGCACGGCCGACAGCCTGGCTTCGACGGTGGCGGTGGCCACGTTGGTGGTGAAGTCCGGCGTACGGTCGGCGCTATTGCCCTCGTCTTCGCTGATCGAGACGAACTCGACGGTCTGGGTGGCGCCGGTGTTGTCGAAGGTGATTTCCTGGGTCGCCTTGGCGCCAGGATTGCCGGCCGCATCGACCACGCGCAGCGACAGGCTCGGGGTGGCGGCGGTGTCGACGCCGGCGATGGTGACGGCGGTGCCATCGACTGCCTCTGCCGCCAGGGTGGTCCACTGCAGGCCGTCGACCGAATACTGCACGTATTCGCCCGTCGCCAGCGCGCTGGAGAGGGTGGCGGTCACGGTGGCCGTGGCCTGGTTGGTCACGAAGTCGGCGGTCGCGTCGGCGCTGTCGCCCTTGTCTTCGCTGATCGTCTCGAACTTGACGGTCTGGGTTGCCGGAGTGGAGTCGTGGGTGATCGGCTGGCTCGCCTTGATGCCGGGATTGCCGGCGGCATCGATCACGCGCACCTGCAGGGTCGGGTTGCCCGATACGTCGATGCCGTGGATGGTCACCGAGGTGCCATCGACGTCCTTGGCCGCCACGGGGACCCACTGTTCGCCATCGACCGAATACTGCACGTATTCGCCGGCCGCCAGCTTGCTGGAGAGGGTTGCCGCGACGGTGACGGTTTCTTCGTTGGTGACGAAGTCGTGCTTGCCGTCCGGGGTGTCGCCGCTGTCTTCGGTGATCGAATCGATGGTGACGGTCTGGGTCGGGGGAGTGATGTCGTAGGTGATCGGCTGTGCGATCGCCTGGCCGGGGTTGCCGGCGCCATCGACCACGCGGATCGAGACGGTCGGGCTGGTGGTGGCGTCGATGCCCTTGACGCTCACCGTGGCGCCGACGATGTCGGTGGCGGCAACCGCGGTCCAGGTCTTGCCATCGACCGAGTACTGCACATGGTCGCCTGCTGCCAGGGCGGCTTTCAGCACGGCCTTGACCGTGATCTCGGCCTGGTTGGTGACGAAGTCCGGCGCGTTGTCGTCGGCGCTTTCGGTGATCGACTGGAATTCGACGGTGACGGTCGGCGCCTCGGCGTCGACGCTCACGGTCAGGCGCTGCTGGTCGAGGGTCGCGCGGCCGTCGATGACCAGCTTTTCCTCGATCGACAGGGTGTCGGTGATGGTGACGTGCCGGGCGCCGTCCAGCAGGTTGGCGGTCGCGGTGTCGGCCAGTGCACGGGCGCCGATGGCGCCGCTGAAGATCGCGCCCTTGGCGTCGACGATCCTGTACGCGTCGACGCCGCTCGGGACGGCCATGACCTTGGCGACGTCGGCAACGCTGCCGACCACGGTGACGTTGCCGGCGTAATCGCTGGCGATCACGTCGCTCAGCTTGGTGATGCCGGCGACCGTGACCGGCTTGCCGTCACGGGTGATGACGTTATTGGCCAGGTCGACGACGACGGCGTCCGACGAGGTGCCGGTGAAGCTCAGCACGCCCTTGTTCAGGACCACCGAGAACTCGGGCGCCGGGGGCGGCGGGGTCGGGGTGGTGGGCGTCGTCGGGACGGTCGGCGCGGTCGGGGTGGTCGGGTAGACGACTTCGACGGCGGCAGGCAGGCCGCCTTTTGCCAGCGCGTCGACGACCTGGCCCAGCGTGGCCTTGGCCGGCATGACTTCCAGGACTTTCTTCATGCCGCCGCTGCGCAGCAGCGAATCGAGCGTGACCGGATTGCCGGCGGCCGCTTCGGCGACGTCGGCCAGCGCCTGCACCAGCTTGACCGGATCGGCGGCGCCGCGCGGGGTGTCGAGCAGCCTGGCCAGGGTGGTGCCGGTGCCGATCGCATCGATCACGGCCGGGGTCTTGGTGGCGATGTCGGCCAGTTTCAGCGAGAAGCCGACGATGGCGTCGGCGTCGGCGCCGCTCATCTCGAGATCGACGGCCTTGACCAGCACGCGCGCCGCTTCGAGCGAGGCGTAGCCGCTGTAGGCGAATTTGCCGTCGGCGACCTGCTGGGTGAACTGGCCGGCCAGCTTTTCACGCAGCTGCGTCAGCTGCAGATCGGTCGACTGGGCGCCGGCCTGGATCGTCACGGCGGCGTCGGCCAGCGACATATTGCCTTTGTCGATGGCGTTGACCCAGAATGCCAGGCCTTCGGCGTCGGGCGCGCGGTTGAACAACTGCTGGTAGACCTGGGTGATGTGGGTAACGGTGTCGCTGGAGCCGTACTGCTTGATCGCTTCTTCGGACTGTGCGAATGCGGAGGTGAGCTGGCTCAAGTCGCCATTGGCGTTCTCGAGCTGCATCGTCCAGAACGCGAGACCGTCCGGATCGGCTGGGCGGCCGAAGTAGGCGAGATAAAACGAGCTGATGGTTGAAGCGTAACTTTGAGGCATGAGATTTCCAGTAGAAGAATACAGACGTACGACGAATGTTTTTTTTGAGAAACGAACTCTACTATGTTCGACTCTACTGCTTGAATCACTTTTTCGTTTTTGTCGGGTATTTCCTACACATTTACTGGACGACAATGCTGATGTGTTCACAAACTACTCTCTATTGGTAGCAATTAATGAACAATCCATGCCTTATCAGTAACTTGATTTCAACCTCAGAAATTTATATATCGGCAAAATTGATAAAAACGGTAATTGCATATGCAATGCCCAAAATAAAACCGCCGGCACCCGAAGGCGCCGGCGGTTTTCCTGGCCACTCCTGGATCAAACGGTCGTGATGCTGGTATCGATGGCGCCGACCAGCGTCAGCATCTCTTGCGAGTCCGCAAAGCCCAGCAACACGTCGCCGCGGTCGATCCGGCCGGACGCCAGGCCGTCGACCCAGAACGCCTGCTCGCCGGCACTGCCGACGCGCTCGAAGGCGCTCTGGTACAGGGCGTCGACGAACTGGGCATCCGTCAGCGCGCCATACTTGTCCGACGCTTCGCCCGATGCCACGAACCAGTCCGCCAGCACGGTCATGCTGGCGCCCGACTCGTGCAGGCCGATCCAGAAGTTCAGCCCATCCTCGTCCGCATGGCGCGCGAACAGCGTTTCGTACATGCGCACCAGGGTGGCCACGTCGCTGTGGTTGAAGTCCAGGTCGACCGGCTCGCCCAGCGCCAGCTTCTCGGCCGAATCGGCCATCAGCAGCGCGGCGCCGGCCTTGTCGATCGCGCCGGCGTCGAGCGCCGCGACCCAGTAGACCTTGCCCGCGGCGTCGGCGGCGCGGTCCAGCACATTGCCGTACAGCGCATCGATGAAGGCGGCATTGCCCAGCTTGTCCAGGCCGTTGGCCGCGAGCAGGCTGCGCGCCACGGCGGCCAGGCCGGTCCCCTGGTCCAGCGCATCGATCCAGGTATCGATCGCGGCGTCGCTGGCCTTGGCGCCGCTGGCCGCCTCGACCAGACGCGCCACCGTGCCGCGCTCGGTCGTGTCGGCCGGTGCGCCGGTGAAGCGCAGCACCTCGACGTCGACCACGGTGTCGGTGCCGTCGCTGCCGTGCAGGTCCTTCATCACCAGCTGGCCGTCCTTCACGCGCAGGCTGTAGCCCTCGCGGCCGGCGCCGCTGTAGACGGCGATGTCGCGGCCGCTGCCGCCATCGACGTAGTCGTCGCCCTCGCCGCCGAACACGATGTCGTCTCCATCGTCGCCGTAGACGCGGTCGTTGCCGCCGGCGCTGCCGACGATGTCGTCGCCGCCGCCGCCGTGCAGCACGTCGTCGCCTTCGCCCAGGAAGATGGTCTGGCTGGCGCTGTCGCCCCACACTTTCTGCGACCCGGCGCCGCCGCTCACATTGACCGCGCCGATGATGGCCGCGAAGTCGACGTTGTCCAGCTTGAGCTGGGTGCCGCCCGGCAGTTGCGAGCTGTCGATCACGAGCGCCGTCTGTGGATTGTCCTGCGCCGCTGGCAGGCCCACGATCGCCACCGGAGCGTTCTGCGACGTCGTGCCGCCGAACGTCGGCACGATGGTCTGGACCAGCAGGGAGGTGTTGGACGCCAGCTCGCCGATGAAACCGCTGCCGCCGCCGGTAAGCGCTTCCTGGTCGGTCGATCCGGCCGCGGTGTGGGCCTTGATCTCGCGGATCAGGTCGGTCAGCGCGTCGCCGGCCGTCTTGATCCCCGAACCGGAGCTCGTCATGCCGAAGCCGACCGGCAGCTGCGCTGTCAGGATCGGGTTGCCAGACGCATTCGTGGCCAGCGGGATGTCGGCGACGTCGTTGTTGCCGACCTGCTCTTCGCGCGACTCGGTCACGACCGGGATGGTCACCTTGGTCGAGGTGCTGCCATCGGGATTGCGCACCTGCTCGGTCACCACCTTGACGCCGTCCACGGTGCTGCCGGCCGGCGGATTCACCGGCGGATTCACCGGCGGATTCACAGGAGGATTACCGCCGCCCGCGGCCGGGGTGTTGTTCGTCACCGCCCGCGCCACCACGCTGGCGGCGTCGTTTCCGACCGTGTCCTGGATCGCATGGTCGTCGTTGCCGTCGGTCGGATCAAGGTACGACACCGTCACCGCCTGGCCCTGCTGGACGGCATTCGCCAGCGTCAGCGTCACGGTCCCGGCGCTGGCATTGATGGCGACATTGCTGACGGCCACCTGGCTACCGCCGACGTTGACGGCGAACGCCGACCCCGACGGGGCATGGCTGGCATCGAGCGCCTCGCTATAGGTCATCACCAGCGTGCGGCCGTTGACCGCGGCCGACACGAAGGCCGGGGCCAGCGTGTCGGCGGAGTCGTTCGTCACCGTCCGGTCGACCAGGCTGGCGGCGTCGTTGCCGGCCATGTCCTGGACCGCGAAGTCGTCGTCGCCGTCGGTCGGATCGAGGTACGACACCGTCACGACCTGGTTCGGCTGCACCGCGTTCGTCAAGGTAAGCCGGACGAGGTTCGACTGCGGTTCGATGACGACGTCGTTCACCGATACAGCCTCGCCATCGACCTTCACGACGAAGTCGCCGGCGTCGGGGCCATGGCTGAAGTCCAGCATCTCGCCATAGGTCAGCACCAGCGCCGTGCCGTCGACGGTGGCGCTCTCCAGTACCGGGGCGGCCGTATCGCCCGAGTTGTTGCTGACGGCATGGTCGACCAGGCTGGCGGCATCGTTGCCGACCGTATCCTGGATCGCGAAGTCGTCGTCGTCGTCGGTCGGATCAAGGTACGACACCGTGACGACCTGGCCCGGCTGCACGGCGCTTGCCAGCGTCAGCCTGACGGTATTCGTGAGCGGATCGACGTCGACGCCGTTCACCACCACCGGCTGGCCGTCGACCTTCACCACGAAGTCATCGGTGCCGGGACCGTGGTCCTCGTCCAGGGTCTCGCCGTAGGCCAGCACCAGTGCGGTACCGTTGACGGTGGCGCTCTCCAGCACCGGACCCAGCGTATCGTCCGAATCGTTGTACACCTCCTGGTCCTCCAGGCTGGCGGCATCGTTGCCGAGCGCATCCTGGATCGCAAAGTCGTCGTCGCCATCAGTCGGATCAAGGTAGGACACCGTCACCACCTGGCCCGGCTGCACCGCGCTTGCCAGTGTCAGCGTGACGGCATGCGTGAGCGGATCGATGTCGACGCCGTCCACCGCCACCGGCTGGCCGTCGACCTTCACCACGAAGTCATCGGTGCCGGGACCGTGGTTCACGTCCAGCGCCTCGCTATAGGTCAGCACCAGCGCGCTGCCGGTCACGGCGGCCGTCAGCAGGACCGGCCCCTTCGTATCGCTGGAATCGTTAGCGACAACCTGATTGGTCAGCCCGGCGGCATCGACGCCGGCGGCGTCCTGGATCACCCCCCCGCTGCTCGGCACCACGTACGACACCGTGACCGCGTCGCCCGGCTGCACGGCCGTGGCCAGCGTCAGCGTGACCGTCCCGACGTTGCCATCGAGGGCCACGTTGGTCACGCTGACGGTCGTGTTGCCGATCTTGACCTGGAACGCGTTATTGCCCAGCTGCTGGGTGATGTCCAGCGCCTCGTTGTAGGTCAGCACCAGCGAAGTGCCGTTGACGACAGCCGACGTCAGGGTCGGCGCCAGCGTGTCGACCGAGTTATTGGTCACCACCCGGTTTACCAGGTTCGCCGCGTCGTTGCCGGATGTGTCCTGGACCGGCGTGCTGCCACCGCTCACATCGGCGTACGACACCGTCACCGACTGGTTCGGCTGCACCGCGGTCGACAACGTCAGCGTCACCTTGCCGGCGGCCGCATCCATCGCCACATTGGTGATCCCCACCGGGGCGCCGCCGACGTTGACCGTGAACGATGAGGCCATCAGCGCCACATTGTCCAGCGCTTCGTCGTAGCTCAGTACCAGCGAGGTGCCGTTGACGGCGGCCGACACCAGGGCCGGCGGCGTGATGTCGCCGCCGGCAGCCTCGAAATCGGTGTCATGGCCGAAAATATAGGACAGGTCGATGTCGGGCTCGTAGGTGTTCACGATCATGACGTTGCCGCTGGCATCGACAGCGAAGGTCAACCCGTAAAGCGCATTGAATTCGTCGATCGACGTCTTGCCGTCCACCCAGGCGCCGTCTTCCAGCCTGAGGATGCGGCTCGTGTAGGTGCCGGCGCGATCGTCGTCGTAGATGGCCAGGTAGACCGTGCCGTCCTGCCCCTTGACCAGGCCCGTCCTGCCGCTGGCATTATCCGTATCGACATGGGTGTATGGCGCATACGCATACCCGGATTGCGGGTTCTCGATGATGGGACTGGGGATCCACATGCCGCTCTCCAGCGTCCATGCCAGCAGGTCTTCGTCATAGTCGCCGGTGACGATAACGACCTGGCCGCTGGCGTCGGTGACGGCGCCGACCAGCCTTCCAGTGACTGGCGTGTGGTCCATGTCCACATATTCGCCGTTGCGGTATTTATGGATGATCAATCCGCCATTGTCGTCATCGGCCTGCAGGACATAACTATCGCCGTCCGGGCCGTCGAACTGCTGCAGCGTTCTCACACTGGCGTTGCCGGCATCCGTGGTAGTGAAGGTGAAGCCGCCGGAGGCATTCGTGATGAAGAAATTCTTTTCCTGGACAGCGTCGTACTCCTTGCCTGCCACACGGTGGTAAGCGATGTTGACGACATTGTCGGACGTGACCACGATGCTGGCGCCGGACAATTGGATGGTGGCATCGTCCATCGCCGTTCCCGGCGAGGAAAGGCGTTCGATCTCCACGGACGACCATGCGGCGCCGTCGTAGGTGGACAGCGTGACCACGGCGTCGGCTTCCTTGCCGTCGTCATTGCTCGTCAACACATGGATCTTGCCGTACTGGTCGACGCCGAGCGTCACGCTGGCGTCGAGCTCATCGTATTCCAACTCGGCCGCGCTGAGGGTGGCCGCCGTGGACCAGGCGCTGCCGTCCCACTTGAGGATCGTTACCGTCTGCGTGGAAGAGTCGAACGCAGGCAGGTACATATTGCCGTCGGCGCCAGTGATCAACGACGTACGATCGCCATTCGAGATGGCGGAGCCATCGATGATGCCGCCCGTGATCGCCGGCGCCGGCGACGTGGCCGCCAGCCAGGACGTCGCCGTCACCGGGCTGCCGCCCTTGCCGTCGGTGACGCTGATGGTGACCGAGGCAGTGCCGTTGCTGTTGGCGGTGAAGGTCGCCTGCGCCAGGTCCGCATTGATGGCGCTGGCCGAACCGGTCAACTGGATGCCGGGAGCGATATTGTCGACATCGACCAGGTTGCCGATATTGCCGTTGGTGGCCGTCAGGGTCACCGTGAGGATGTCGCCGTCCGCATCGTCGACCTGGTAGTCCGGCAACAGGGAAGGCATGCCGGTACTGACGCTGGTCGAGAAATAGTCCGTGATCGTCGGCGCATTGTTCGGCAGCGGCCCGAGCGTGCCGCCATAGGCCGCCAGCGCGCCGCCGCTGCCGAGCGACGCCGTGTCCACCTGCCCCACCGCCGCTTCCAGTTCCCAGTCGCCGCCCAGCAGCGCGCTGCCGGTCAGGTCGGTCGACGCGGCGACATCGGCGCCGGTCGCCGCGGCCAGCGCGGCGATGAAGGCCTGGCCCTGCGCGCCTTGCGCCACGTCGCAGCCATACAGCAGCAGGTCGGCATCGTCGGCCAGCGCGGCGCGGATGGCGCCGAGCGCCTCGCCCTGGGCGGCCAGCGTGTCGAGCGTGACCTTGGCGCTGCCCAGCGCGAGCGCGCCGGCGCTGCCGTGGCTCAGCACGTGGATGGCATCGATGCCGCTGCGGCCGGCCAGCGCCTGTGCAATCTGCTGCAGGCCATCTTCCGAGGCATCGAGCAGGACGACTTCAGTGCCCGGCTTGACGGCTGCCGCCAATTGGTCGAAGTCGGGAAGAGAGCGGTCGATGAAGACGAAGGCGGTATCGGAAGATGCGGAATGGGAAACGGACACAGTGGAACTCCACGCAAGATGAATGAATTGCAAGGCCACCCGGGTCACGGTATTGTCATAATGCCTTGCCGACAAGAAACATCTTGACTATAAGTCCCCGTTTTTCATCGAGCAATATTTAAGGTCGAAAAATACGAAAAAGCGTTGTCTTTTATTCGCACTTTTCTCGTTTCGGGCCCCCTTCATTATTCACAAACCAAGTTTGTTTCATTCGGGTCGCGGCAAATCCACACCTGTCTTGACAGATCGCCCGCCCGGGCCAGGCCGGCGCTCTAATTCGGCTTGAAGACGAGCGTGGCCCCGCGCCGCAGCTTGGGATACACGACGGGAATCGTCAGCATGGTGCTGCCGATCGCCATCAACAAGAGCGCCGTAAAAGTCTCGCTGGTGATCACGCCCTTATCGAGCAAGATGTTGGAGAAAATGATCATGATCAGCGCCTTGGTCTGCAACAGCCAGCCGATGATCGACGCTTCTTCCCGACTCCAGCCGAGGATTCTGCCGGCAATCCGCACCCCGACCAGCTTGCCCGCGACCGAGGCCGCCAGCAATACCCCCGCCGCGATGAAGACCGCCGTGCCGCCCAGCGCCCAGTTGGTCCGCAAGCCCGTGCTCAAGAAATAGACAGGCATCATCACCAACAGCACATTGTGGCGAAGGAAGTCGAGCTTTTCCTGGTCGAACCAGTCCGCATCCATCACGGCGCCGGCCAGGAACGCCCCCACCATATAGTGCAGGCCGGCCCAGTCGGCGGCGAAGCCGCAGACCACCAGCCACACCAGCATCACGAACCAGCGGTCGCGCTCGGGGATACTCACCATCAGACGCCGGAACAGCCTGGTGGCGATGATGAACACCAGGAAGAAGCCCAGTTGCCGCCCGACCCGCTCCCAGTCGAGCAGGATCAGCGCCAGCACGCCCCAGATCGCGATATCGTCCAGGCTGGCGTAGCGCAGGATGCGCTGTCCCAGCGGCTGGCGCAGGATGTCCAGTTTTTCCATCAACAGGATCAGGATCGGCAGCGCCGTCACCGCGCAGGCCATGCCCACGCCCAGCACGAACTGCCAGCCTTGCGCCTGCGGCCCGATCCAGCCGGCAAAGCCGAGCATCCCGGCCGCCACCACGCTGCCGAACGCCAGCGGCACGCCCAGCGCCAGCCCGGCCGTGATGCTGCTCTCGCGCCGATGCAGCCATGCCTTCTTGAGATCGAGTTCGATCCCCGCCAGCATCACGAAGAGCATGACCGCCCACCAGGCAATCCCGTTCAGCGACTGGATGACCTGGGGATTGAAAACGAAATTGTAGTATTCGGGATACGCCTTGCCCAGCACACCCGGCCCCAGCAGCACGCCGGTCAAGATCTGCACGATCACCAGCGGGGCCCAGTAGTCCGTATTGCCGAGCCGCCAGATCAGATAGGGCACGGCAAAGATCAGCAGCATTGCGATCAGGTAAATCTCGGTGGTGGCCATCGCGCTGTGCATGGTCTGTCTCCAGGATAATTATTATGATGACGGGGTCGCCAGGCGGCTGGCATAGCGATACCTCCAGTTCCGGGAGTATCGTCGTAAATATGCGTCGCAAGCAACGCCAGACCTGAAACATTCCTGAAGATTCATGTCAAAATGACATATTGCAAGTTTAATTTGACCCTGAATTAACCCGGTGCTATAGTCGGATCAAAGCCGATGGTAACGTTTCCAAACTTACCAGAATAATAACGGCGCCAATGGAGACACGATGGTCACACCCCGCTACCTGGCTGCAGCCTGCACATGGCTGTGCGCCGCTGCTTTCATGCCAGGCATCGCATCGGCCCAGGCCGCCGCGCCACGTGCGGAAGTCATCCATTGGTGGACCTCGGGCGGCGAATCGAGCGCCGTCCAGCAAGTGGCCCAGGCTTTCCGCAATGCGGGCGGCGTCTGGGTCGACAGCGCCATCGCCGGCGGCGACCAGTCGCGCGCCGTCACCATCAACCGCATCATCGGCGGCAACCCGCCGACCGCCGCCCAGTTCAACACCTCCAAGCAGTTCACGGACGTCATCGAGCAGGACATGCTCAACGACGTCGACCTCGTCGCCAGGGCCCAGGACTGGGACCGCATCCTGCCCCAGCCGCTGATCGACGTCATCAAGCACGACGGCCACTACTATGCGGTGCCGCTGAACATCCACATGCAGACCTGGTTCTGGTATTCGAAAGCCGCCTTCGACAAGGCCGGCATCGAGCGGGAGCCGGCCAGCATCGACGAACTGTTCGCCGCCCTCGACAAGCTCAAGGCCGCCGGCCTGGTGCCGCTGGCCCATGGCGGCCAGTCGTGGCAAGAGAACATCCTGTTCTCGGCCCTGCTGGCCAATATCGGCGGGCGCGAGCTGTACCTGAAAGTGATCCGCGACCGCGACCAGGCCACCATCCTCTCACCGCGGTTTCGCGAGGTGCTGCTCACCTTCAAGCGCATGAAGTCCTATGTCGATGCGGGTTCGCCCGGCCGCAACTGGAACGACGCCACCGCCATGCTCATCGCCGGCAAGGCCGGCTTCCAGGTGATGGGCGACTGGGCCAAGGGCGAGTTCACCAACGCCGGCCAGCAGCCGGGCAAGCACTATGGCTGCATTCCAGGTCTCAGGGCCGACACGCCCTACCTGATGCAGGGCGACGTGTTCGTCTTCCCGCGCACCGACAAGGCCGACGCCGTCAAGGCCCAGCAACTGCTGGCCAGGGTCGTCTCGCAGCCCGACCTGCAGGTCACCTTCAGCAAGCTGAAAGGCTCGATCCCGGTGCGCCAGGACGCCAATGCGGCGGAGCTCGACCTGTGCGCGCAGAAGGGCATCGAGATCATCAAGGACCGCACGCGCCAGGCCGGCGTGACCGAGGTCTACCTGACGCCGGACCAGAACGGCGCCATGCAGGACATCCTGACCGCCTACTGGAACATGGACATCAAGGTGGATAAAGTCCAGCGCAGCATCGCCAACGCCCTCAAATACTGACGCCATGCTCGCCCAACGCCTCCACGTCCGCTTCGCTCCCCACCTTGCCCTCGTGCCGATGGCGCTGGTGGTGCTGGGCGCCTATATCGGCGGCGCGCTGTGGACCTTGCGCACTTCGTTCACGGCGTCGCGCACCTTCCCGTCGGATAACTTCATCGGCGCGGCGCAGTATGTGCGACTGTTCGACAACGAGCGCTGGCTGCTGTCGCTGCACAACCTCGCCGTGTACGGTGTCGCCTTCATCCTGGCCTGCATGGTGATCGGCTTCCTGCTGGCCGTCTTCATCGACCAGAACGTCAAGGGCGAAGGCGTGCTGCGCACCGTGTTCCTGTATCCGTATGCGATGTCCTTCATCGCCACCGGCCTGGTATGGCAATGGCTGCTGGCGCCCGGCAGCGGCATCGAAGGCGCGGTGCGCCAGATGGGCTTCGACGGCTTCTCGTTCGACTGGATCGTGCACCAGGACCTGGTGATCTACACCGTCGTCATCGCCACCGTGTGGCAGGCCTCGGGCCTGGTGATGGCGCTGATGCTGGCCGGCCTGCGCGGCATCGATCCCGAGATCTATAAAGCCGCGCGCCTGGACGGCATTCCGGCGTGGCGGGTTTATCTCCAAATTGTGCTGCCGATGCTCGGCCCGTCCGTCGCCACCGTGTTCCTGCTGCTGTCCACCGCGGTGGTGAAGCTGTTCGACGCCGTGGTCGCGATGACCCAGGGCGGCCCCGGCATCGCCAGCGAAGTGCCGGCCAAGTTCATCATGGACCACCTGTTCCTGCGCTCGAACATCGGCCTGGCGTCGGCCGGCGCGGTCACGCTCCTGATCCCGGTGCTGGCCCTGCTCGCGCCGTATGCCTATGCCCGCAGCCGCCGTGCGCGCCTCGCTGGAGGCCATGCATGAACCAGATGCGCGCCGTCGCCCCACCAATGCCGATCGCAAACGCCCCCGCCGCCACCCGCCGCAAGCGCCTGTTCACGCCCGCGCGCATCGGCGTCTATGCCTTCCTGTTCAGCGCCGCCCTGTTCTTCCTGCTGCCGCTGTACGTCATGATCATTACCTCGTTCAAGCCGATGGACGAGATTCGCATGGGGAATGTGTTCGCCCTGCCCGGCAGCGCCACGCTCGAGCCGTGGCGCGCGGCCTGGGGCGCGGTCAGCCAGGGCTTCTGGAATTCGGTGGCGATCGCCGTGCCCAGCACCGTGATCCCGATCCTGCTCGGCGCCGTCAATGGCTACGCGCTGTCGTTCTGGCGCCCGCGCGGCGCCAACCTGCTGTTCGGCGTGCTGCTGGCCGGCGCCTTTATCCCGGTGCAGGTGATGATCTATCCGCTGGTGTGGATGATGGCGCATGCCGGCGTGTTCGGCTCGCTGCCCGCAATCGTGGTGGTGCACGTCATCTTCGGCATGCCGCTGATGACGCTCCTGTTCCGCAATTACTATGCGTCGGTGCCGCACGAACTGTTCCAGGCCGCGCGCATCGACGGCGGTGGCTTCTGGCGCATCTTTATCCAGGTGATGCTGCCGATGTCGCTGCCGATCGTCGTCGTCGCCGCCATCATGCAGGTCACCGGGGTCTGGAACGACTACATCCTGGGCCTGGTGTTCGCCGGTCGCGAGAACCTGCCGATGACGGTCCAGCTGAACAATGTGATCAACACCACCACCGGCACCCGCCTGTACAACGTCAATATGGCCGCGACCATCCTGACGGCCGCGGTGCCGCTGGCGATCTACTTCATCTCCGGACGCTGGTTCGTGCGCGGCATCGCCGCTGGCGCCGTGAAAGGTTAACCTGGCATGTCGAACGTCCATTTACGCAAGCTGTGCATCACCCGTGGCAATCATGAAATCATACGAGATCTCGACCTGCAGATCGAGCCGGGCGAGTTCCTGGTGCTGCTGGGCCCTTCGGGCTGCGGCAAGTCGACCCTGTTGCACAGCATCGCCGGCCTGATCGACCTCTCCGGCGGCGCGATCGAGATCGGCGGGCGCGACATGAGCCACGCCGACCCCAGCGAGCGCGGGATCGGCATGGTGTTCCAGTCATATGCGCTGTACCCGACCATGACGGTCGAAAAGAACATGTCGTTCGGCCTCAAGATCGCCGGCACCCCGAAGGCCGAAGTGGCGCGCCGCGTGCGCAAGACGGCCGAGATGCTGCAGCTCGACGCCCTGCTGGACCGCAAGCCGTCCCAGCTCTCGGGCGGCCAGCGCCAGCGGGTCGCCATCGGCCGCGCGCTGGTGCGCGAGGCCGGCGTCTACCTGTTCGACGAACCGCTGTCGAACCTCGACGCCAAGCTGCGCGCCGAACTGCGCCGCGAACTGAAAATGCTGCACCAGGCGCTGGGTTCGACCATGGTCTATGTGACCCACGACCAGGCCGAGGCGATGACGCTCGCGACCCGCATCGTCGTGATGCAGGGTGGCCGCATCCAGCAGATCGGCACCCCGGCCGAGGTGTACGACACGCCGGCCAACCGCTTCGTGGCGGGCTTTCTCGGTTCGCCGTCGATGAATTTCATCGAGGGCAGCATCGATGCGCAGGGACGCTTCAGCGCCGGCGCAGTGACGCTGCCCCTCGCGAATGGCGCCGCTGCCGGCGCGGTGACGCTGGCGGCGCGCCCGGAACACATCCACATCGACGACAATGGGCCGCTGCAGGCGACGGTCACGCTGGTCGAGCCGATGGGCAATCACCAGGTGGTGTGGCTCGATTGCGGCGGCCAGGCCTTGTCGTGCATCGAGCACGATGGGCGGCCGCTGGCGATGGGCCAGGCGGTGCGTTTCGCGATCGATGGCGGCCGCGTGTCGCTGTTCGACCCGAAACTGGGTCAACGCCTGTAAAGATGGATGCCATACGCAGATGAATGCAGTATGCTTGACGGTTGTTTGATCTTTTCACTGGATAGGATTCGTTAGTGGCGACAATCAAGGACGTAGCGCGGCTGGCAGGCGTGGGTCTCGGCACCGCCTCGCGCGTGGTCAGCGGCAAGGGCTCGGTGTCGCCAGCCACGCTCGAACGCGTGCGCAAGGCGATCGACGAGCTGGGATTCCGCCCCTCGCACGCGGCGCGCGCCCTGCTGTCCGGCACCAGCCGGATGGTCGGCGTCTACATCCCCGTGTTGTCCGGCACCTTCTACACGCCGATCCTGCAGATCATCGACACCGAGCTGCGCGCGGCCGGCCTGCACATGGTGGTGGCCTTCGGCGTCGGCCTGGGCGACGCCCGCAACCAGGCGATCGAGGGTATCGAGTTCCTGATCGAGCGCGGCTGCGACGGCCTGATCATGATGACCAGCGCCCTGCTCGACGAAGACATCGCCGCCCTGGGCGGCAAGCGGCGCCTGATCGTCGCGCTCAACCACGATTTCAGGGACATCCCGGAGCAGTGCTTTACGGTCGACCATGCGCAGGGCGGCAGGGTGGCGGCGCGCACCCTGCTCGAGCACGGCCACCGCGACATCGCCGTCATCGCCGGCCCGAGCGCGCTGGTCGACAACGTGGCGCGTATCGACGGCTTCATGCACGAACTGAAGGACGGCGGCGTCGACACCGACAGCGTGTGGCTGGTCGAGAGCGATTTCTCGCCGCTGGGCGGCTGGCATGCCGCCAAGGCGCTGGTCGAATCGAAACGGCCCTGCACTGCCCTGTTCTGCGCCAACGACGAAATGGCGGTCGGCGCCCTCTCCTACTTCCAGGAGGCCGGCATCAGCGTGCCGCGCGACCTGTCGGTGATCGGCTACGACGACACGCCCAGCGCCGAATTCTCGGCGCCGCGCCTGACGTCGGTGCACATGCCGTGGCGCGAGATGACGCAGAACGGCATCAATGCCCTGCTCAACCGCTGCTACGACCTCAAGCGCCCGGTGGCGCGCAACTTCCCGGTCGGCGTGACGATGCGCGCCTCGCTGGCGAACATCGGCGCAGCCAAGGCCAAGGGCGGCAGGAGCAAGGCCAGGAGCAAACGCGAGTGAGGCCGGCATGCGGCCCGGCCGGCCGTGCGCGGCCATTTTTTTGGCAACAAACTGGAAAGCTTTCCAATCGTTCTGCTAAGCTTTCCCCATATTTTATTCAGAACACATCCATTACCTGAAGCGAGACCATGACCACTGCCAACCGACCCGAGCCTCACGCGCCGCAGCGCAGCGATTTCGCCCGTGACTTTTTGTGGGGCTGCGCCACCTCGTCCTACCAGATCGAAGGCGCCGGCCGCGAAGACGGCCGGGTGGAATCGATCTGGGACCGCTTCGCCGCCACCCCAGGCACGATCCGCGACGGCTCGAGCGGCATCGAGGCCTGCGACCATTACCACCGCTGGCCGGAAGACTTCGATATCGCGCGCGGCATGGGCCTGAACGCCTACCGCTTCTCGTTCGCCTGGCCACGCATCTACACCGGCGTGAAAGGCCAGCCGAACCAGAAAGGCCTGGATTTCTACTCGCGCCTTGTCGACGGCATGCTCGAGCGCGGGCTGCAGCCATGGGCCACGCTGTATCACTGGGACTTGCCGCAAGCGCTGCAGGATGCCGGCGGCTGGGAAAACCGCTCCACCATCGACGCCTTCCTCGAGTACACCGACGCCATGACGCGCGCCCTGGGCGACCGCGTGAAACACTGGATCACCCATAACGAGCCATGGTGCACGGCGATCATCGGCAATTTCGAAGGCTGGCATGCGCCGGGCAAGACCGACCTCAAGGCCGCGCTGCAGGTCGCGCACAATGTGCTGGTCTCGCACGGCAAGGCGGTGCCGCTGATCCGCGCCAATGTGCCGGATGCGCAGGTCGGCATGGCGGTCAGCCTGCACCCGCTGCGCGCGGCCAGCGATAGCGCGCAAGACCAGGCCGCGATGGAGCGCCACGACGGCCTGCGCTACCGCTGGTTCCTCGATCCGCTGTTCGGCCGCGGCTACCCGGAAGCCACGCGCGAGCTGTTCGGCGCCGCGGCGCCCGACGTCGAACCGGGCGATATGGAAGCGATCGCCGTCAAGACCGACTTCATGGGCGTCAATTACTACTTCCCCGAAGTGGTCAAGCACGAAGCCGGCCACGCGCCGCTCGATGCGAAGGTGCTGCCGACCAGCAGCGGCGAGATCACCGCGATGGGCTGGCCGGTGTCGCCGGAAGGCTTCACCGAGCTGCTCACCCGCATCGAGAACGACTACCACCCGGGCCCGATGTACGTCACCGAGAACGGCTCCGCCTTTGAGGACAAGGTCGGCCCGGACGGCGAGATCGACGACGTCCAGCGTCGCCACTACCTGATGCGCCACCTGGCCGCCATGAAGGATGCGATCGACGCCGGCGCGCCGATCAAGGGTTATTTCGCCTGGAGCCTGCTCGACAACTTCGAATGGGCCGAGGGCTACCAGCGCCGCTTCGGCCTGGTGCACATCGACTACGCCACCCAGCAGCGCCGCCTGAAGAACAGCGGCAAATGGTACGGTTCCTTCCTGCGCCAGGAATGAGCCTTCACTTCAACGAACAATAAGCGAGACACTCCATGACCTTCAAGCTTCGTCCTTCCACGCTGGCCCTGTCCATCGCCCTCGCCCTGCCGGCGATCTGCAGCGCCGCCGCCCCGGTCGACACCAAACTGGCCGACTGGCCGCGCGTGACCAGCGCCATCCAGAAGGACGAGGCGATCGAGAAGCGGGTCAAGGAAATCGTGGGCAAGATGACGCTGGCGCAAAAGGTCGGCCAGATGACCCAGCCCGAGATCAAGACCACCAAACCCGAGGATGTGACGAAGTACTACCTCGGCTCGGTCCTGAACGGCGGCGGCAGCTGGCCGAACAATAACAAGGCAGCCGATGCCAAGGAGTGGCTGGCGCTGGCCCAGGCCTACCACGAGGCTTCGATGAAGACCGACCTGGCGATCAAGGTGCCAGTGGTGTGGGGCACGGACGCGGTCCACGGCCACAACAACGTGCCGGGCGCCACCCTGTTCCCGCACAATATCGGCCTGGGCGCGGCGCGCAATCCACAGCTGATGCGCGAGATCGGCGCCGCTACTGCCAAGGCGGTGCGCGCGACCGGCATCGCCTGGGTGTTCGGCCCCACGCTGGCCGTGGTGCGCGACGACCGCTGGGGCCGCACCTACGAAAGCTATGCCGAGCATCCCGAAGTGGTGCGCAGCTATGCCGGCGAATACGTCAAGGGCATGCAGGGCACGTTCAAGGACGATGCCAATACCATCTCCACCGCCAAGCACTTCATCGGCGACGGCGGCACGAAGAACGGCAAGGACCGCGGCGTGACCGAGGCCTCGCAGGCGGACATGATCAACATCCACGGCGCCGGCTACTTCCCGGCGCTGAACGCGGGCGCGCAGGTCGTCATGGCCTCGTTCAACAGCTGGACCGATACCGCGACCGGCAAGCAGTACGGCAAACTGCACGGCAACAAGGAAGCGCTGACCGACATCCTCAAGACCAAGATGGGCTTCGACGGCTTCGTCGTCACCGACTGGAACGGCCACGGCGAAGTGCCGGGCTGCCGCAACGACAGCTGCGCCCAGGCGATCAATGCCGGCAACGACATGATCATGGTGCCGGACGACTGGAAGGCCTTCATCGCCAACACCATCAAGCAGGTGGAAGCGGGCGAGATCCCGATGGCGCGCATCGACGATGCGGTGTCGCGCATCATCCGCGTCAAGCTGCGCGCCGGCCTGTTCGACAAGAGCCCGGTGCAGAACGCCTACGCCGGCAAGGACGATGCGATGCTGGCGCGCGCCCTGGCGCGCCAGGCGGTGCGCGAGTCGCTGGTGCTGCTCAAGAACGAAGGTCCGGCCCTGCCCCTCAAGCGCGGCCAAAAGATCCTGGTGGTCGGCAAGAGCGCCGACGAGCTGTCGAACCAGAGCGGCGGCTGGTCGATCACCTGGCAGGGCACCGCCACCACCAATGCCGACTTCAGGAATGCCGACACCATCCTGGCCGGCATCCGCGAGGCAGCCGGCAAGGACAACGTCACCTTCAGCCTCGATGCGAAAGGCGTCGACGTGGCGAAGTTCGACGTCGTGGTCGCCGTCATCGGCGAGCGTCCGTATGCCGAAGGCGACGGCGACATCCACCCGTCCGGCACCCTGCGCCACAGCAGCCGCTATCCGGAAGACCTGGCGGTGCTGCAGGCGGTCGGCGGCAAGGGCAAGCCGGTGGTCACGGTGATGGTCACCGGCCGTCCGGTGTTCGCCAACGACCTGCTCAATCTGTCGGACACCTTCATCTCGGCCTGGCTGCCGGGTTCCGAGGGCAAGGGCGTGTCGGACCTGCTGGTCGAAGGCCAGCAACGCTACGACTTCCGCGGCCTGCTGCCGTTCTCGTGGCCGAAGTCGGCCTGCCAGGTCAGGCTGAACGTGGGCGACAAGGATTACGCACCGCTGTTCGCTTATGGTTATGGCTTGAAGGCCGGCACCCGTTCCAAACTGGGCAAACTCGACGAGAGCTATCCGCAGGGCGGCTGCAGCGCCGGCAACACCTTCCCGGTGTTCAGCCAGGCCGACCGCCTGAGCTACCCGCTGGCGATCCGCAGCGGCCAGCAAACCACCGTGCTGGGCGCCGACCTGAACGCCAGCTTCAAGCTGCCGAACATCACCGTCACCACCGCCCAGGTCAATACCCAGCAGGATGCCAAGCGCGCCGACTGGACCGGCCCGGCCACGCTGGAAGCGCGCGGTGCGCGCGCGATCGCCCTGCCGGCGGCGGCCGTCAAGGATGGCGCGCTGCGCTTCGACACCATCGTCGGCAAGGCGCCGGAAGGCAAGGTGACGCTGTCGATGCGCCAGGGCGCCACCAGCGCCGACCTGGATGCGACCGCCCTGTTCAAGCGCCTCGCCGTCGGCGCCAAGAACACGGTCGCGATTCCGCTGTCGTGCTTCACGGCCAAGGGCATCGACCTGGCCAGGGTCGATACGCCGTTCGCCGTCACCAGCGATGCAGCATTCGCGGCAGCCTTCGCCAATATCGAGATCGCCGGCGGCGCGGCGAAGGAAGCGGGCGCCGTGCAGTGCGGCGAATTGAAATGACGGCAAACCTGCGGCTGCTGGCCGACGTCGGCGGCACCAATGCGCGCTTCGCCCTGCAGTCGGCTGCAGGCGGCGGCTTCGACGACATCGAGGTGCTGGCGGCCAGCGGCTACCCGACCCTGGGCGAGGCGATGCGCGCCTACCTGGCCAATGCCCGCGGCCGCGGGCTGGCGGTCGACACGGTCCGCCATGCGGCGATTGCGATCGCCAACCCGGTCGAGGGCGACGAAATCAAGATGACCAATCACCATTGGAGCTTCTCGATCGAGGCCTTGCGTGTCGAATTGGGCTTGACCACGCTGCTGGTGGTGAACGACTTCGCCGCGCTGGCGATGTCGCTGCCGCACCTGGCGCAGGACGGCCGCCAGCAGGTCGGCGGCGGCATCGAACTGCCCAACCGGACCATCGGCCTGATCGGCCCCGGCACCGGCCTCGGCGTCTCGGGCGTGGTGCCGGCAGGCGCGCGCTGGATCCCGCTGTCCGGCGAGGGCGGCCACGTCAGCTTCGCTCCCGTGACCCGCGACGAAGTGGCGATCCTGGAAGCGCTGTGGGGCGAATACGGCCACGTCTCGGCCGAGCGCCTGCTGTCGGGCATGGGCATGGAACTGATCCACTGGGCCCGCACCGGCAAGCGCCTGAAGGCGGCCGACATCAGCGCCGCGGCGCTCGATGGAACGTCGGCCGATTGCCGCACGTCGGTGGACGTGTTCTGCGCCATCCTGGGCAGCGTGGCCGGCAACGTCGCGCTGACCCTGGGCGCGACCGGCGGCATGTATATCGGCGGCGGGATCGTGCCGCGCCTGGGCCCCCTGTTCGCGCAGTCGGCGTTTCGCGCGCGCTTCGAGGACAAGGGACGCCTGGGTGACTACCTGGCGCGCATTCCCACTTACCTGATCACCGAACAATATCCCGCATTGCGCGGGGTTTCGGCTATGCTGTCGGACCGCGTCGCAACTCTGCAATAACAACGGAGACTTCATGCAGAATCCATCCCAGAACCCGACCGTGGCCAGCGCTGCCGTGGAAGGGGAGCACAACCAGCACACCGGTGCGCTGGTCATCGTCACCATCCTGTTCTTCATGTGGGGCCTGATCACGTCGCTGAACGACGTCCTGATCCCGCACCTGAAGTCGATCTACACCCTCACCTACATGCAGGCGATGCTGGTGCAGTTCTGCTTCTTCGGCGCCTATTTCATCGTCTCGCTGCCGGCCGGCGCGCTGATCCGCCGCCTGGGCTACCAGAACGGCGCCGTCACCGGCCTGATGATCGCGGCCGCCGGCTGCGCCCTGTTCTACCCGGCCTCGAACGGCGGCTACGGCATGTTCCTGTTCGCGCTGTTCGTGCTGGCCAGCGGCATCACCATCCTGCAGGTGGCGGCCAATCCCTACGTCACCGCGCTGGGCCCGGCCCGCACCGCGGCCAGCCGCCTGACCCTGACCCAGGCCTTCAACTCGCTCGGCACCACGGTGGCGCCGGCGCTGGGCGGCATCCTGATCCTGTCGACCGTGGTCCTCTCGGCCGACCAGCTGGCCCTGCTGCCGGAAGCCGAACAACTCGCGCACAAGGCGGCCGAAGCCGCCGCCGTGCAAGGCCCCTACCTGGGCCTGGCCGCCGCGCTGGCGCTGCTCGCGGTGCTGTTCGCGATGGCGCGCCTGCCGAAGATCGCCTTCGACGACACCACCTCGGCCACGATCGACGCCAAGGGCGGCGCGATGTCGTACCGCCACCTGGTGCTGGGCGCGCTGGGCATCTTCCTGTACGTCGGCGCCGAAGTCAGCATCGGCAGCTTCCTGATCAACTTCATCGGCGAGCCGCACATCGCCGGCCTGTCGCATGCGGATGCGGCGCGCTACGTCAGCATGTACTGGGGCGGCGCCCTGGTCGGCCGCTTCATCGGCTTCGCCGTGATGCGCTACGTGAGCCCGGGCAAATCGCTGGCGGCGACCGCGGTCGGATCGATCACGCTGGTCCTGATTGCGACCTTCACCGACGGCAGCCTGGCGATGTGGGCGATCGTGGCGGTCGGCCTGTGCAACTCGATCATGTTCCCGACCATCTTCAGCATGGCGCTGCACGGCCTCGGCAAGTTCACCGGCCAGGGTTCGGGCATCCTGTGCATGGCCATCGTCGGCGGCGCCGTGGTGCCGTTCGTGCAGGGCATCCTGGCCGACACCATCGGCCTGCAGATCTCGTTCCTGGTGCCGGCGGCCTGCTACCTGTTCATCATGTACTACGGCGTCAAGTACGCCAACCTGCACAAGCAGAAGGTCGCGGCCGAGTAAGACCGGAAGCAGAATGAAAAATGCCCGCGGATGTCGCGGGCATTTTTTTTATCAGCGGTTCAGGCGCTTGAGCAGCTGCGAGCGCACCAAGCGCGAGGCATTGTCGTCGAACGGCGCCAGCAGGCCGCGCGCGGTCGGCGGGATGTGGGCCGCGGTGTCGTCATCGGCCTCGAACACGTAGTGGCGGAACAGCTCGGCCCAGGCCGCGCGCTGGGCGGGCGGCAGGTCGCGCACCGTCATCAGGGCGTGCATCAGGGCGTTGTTGGGCGTGTCCATCCAGTCCGGCGACTGGCGCCACCAGTAATTGACCAGCACATTGAAGCCGTCCAGCGCCTCGACGTGGTGCCACCACATGCTGGGCACGAAGATCGCGTCGCCAGGTTCCAGCTCGGCCACCTGGGCATGTGCCAAAGCTTCGGCGAAGCGCGGGAAACGCTCGAAATCCGGCTGCGCGAAGTCCACCAGGCTGATGGGCTGGCCGGCCGGGGTGATATCGATCGGGCCGACGTACAGATTATGCTGCTGGCCCGGCGGGAACACGGTGAAGCGGCGGTGGCCAGCGGCGATGCAGGCCAGGTTGTCCGGCAGGTCGTAGTGGGCCGAGATGCGGGTGCGGTTGCCGATCCAGATGCTGGCCAGCGGGTCGCGCGCACCAAGGTCGACGTCATTCTCGCCCCGGAAGCCCGGCAGCGCGCCGTCGATCGTGGTCGAGCCGACGTACAGCGCGGGCGGCTGTGGCGTGGCCAGGTGCTTTTCCAGTTCATCGAGCACGGCGTCGAGCCGCACCCGCATGGCCTGGAAATTGAAGCCGTCCAGCGCCTCGTTGTAGAAGAAGCGGCCATCGATCCCGGGCGCGCCGAGCATGGCGTTGACGGTGGCGTCGACGTACCAGCGGCGCAGGTATTCAATGGCGGCCTGCGGCGAGCTGCGGGCGGCTTGCACCACCGGCCAGTCGGCCACCAGGCCGCGCAGCAGCAGCGGCTCGGTGGACGCTAGGATGTCGGGCCCCAGGTCGGCGGGCCGCAGCCCGCCGATCTCGCGCATGGCGCTAGGCGCCGGTGGCTTCACGACGATTCCGACGGTTCTTGCGGTCGATCAGGTCGCGGAAGTGCGACAGCGAGGCCAGCGCGAAATACATCGGCGCCAGGTAGCCGGCCGCGTGCAGCTCGGCGATGGCGGCGCCGCCCAGCGCGCCCAGGCGCTCCTCGTGGATGGTGAAGAAGCCGCCCATGCGGTTGCGGTCGCCGTTCTCGAACTCGATGTCGAGCACGAAGCCATCGAACAGTTCATGGCGCTTGAGCGCTTCGAGGAAACCGGCGTTGGCCTGCACGCCGTTATGGATGTTCGACAGCATGGCGCTGGTCTTGTCCAGGAATTCGGTATTGCCGCCATGCGGCTTGAACACCGGTTCGCCCTCGGTCTGGCTGACGCGCGGGTGGTCGAGGTCGACCTGGATCATCAATTCGTCGCCGTTGCGGCCGATGTAGAACGGCTGGCGCTCGTGCAGCCAGGGCACCAGCGGCGCATCCCAGCGGCCATCTTCGAGGAACAGGTTCTCATCTTCCTTGAAGCCGAGCAGCGCGATCGCCTCGTAACTGGCGCCGTCCTCGAGCTGGCGGAAGATGATCGGGTAATGGGCCTGCAGCGAACGGAATTCGTCGGCGAAGGTCGGCACCCAGGCGACTTCGCTGCCCAGGCCGGGGCGGTGGCCGGTGACGATGCGCAGGTCCTTGTGCTCGATATTGTTCAGCAGGGCGATATTGGGCATGGTGTGTCTCGTTTGGCTTTTTATGGGATTCAATAACGACAACGGCGGGCCGGCTGTTGCCGACCCGCCGTCAATACCGCTATCCGGAAAGTCTACTCCCGAATGGCGGCACAGGCAAAGCCCCGATCAGAACTTGTAGCGTGCGGCCACCATATAACGTGGGCCCGACTGCACCGCGAACAGCACCTGGTTCTTGGTGCGGCCGTGGATGCGCTGGATCTCGTCGGTCAGGTTGATGCCCTCGAACGACAGGCTCAGGTTGTCGTTGACGTTGTAGCCGATGCTCAGGTCCAGCTGGCCGTATTTCTCGACGTAGTTCGGGTTCGGACCCTGGCCGTCGAAGGTCGACGACAGGAACTCGTCGCGCCAGTTGTAGGCCGCGCGCACATTCCACTTGTCGTTCTCGAAGATACCCACCAGGTTGGCCGAGTCGCCCAGGCCGACCAGCGCGAACTGCTCGCCGAAGCTGTTGTTGTCGTACTTCAGGCCCGAGTTGACGTAGGTGTAGTTGGCCTGGAAGCCGAAGCCGCTGTTGCCGAACATGTGCTGGAGGTTGAATTCCAGGCCGCGGATGCGCGCCTTCTTCTGGTTCGAGTACGAAGTGATGCGGAAGTCCGCGATCGGATCGGTGCCGATGGCCGTGATGGTGCCGGTGGCGTCGCCGGTCGCATTGTCCGCACCGCGCACCACGCCAGGCTGGCCGTTGAAGTTGCGGAAGATGTAGTTGCGGATGCAGGTGGTGTCCGCCACCACGCAGCCATTGGCCAGCGCCGCGTTCCAGTAGGCGCCGCCCACCGGGGTGCGCACGCCGAACGGCTGGGCGATGATCTGCGACTGGCCGGCGTAGTTGTCCAGGTGCTTGCGGAAGTGGTTGACCGAGAAGAAGCTCTGGCGGGCGTAGTACCACTCGAGCGCCAGGTCGATGTTCTTCGACTTGACCGGCTCGAGCGCCGGGTTGCCCTGCGAACCGGTGCCGCCCTCGACGCGCGCCAGCGTGTCGAGCACCTGGCCGCCGGCGATCTGGTCGTAGCGTGGACGGCCGATGGTTTCGCCGTAGCTGAAGCGGCCCTTGATGTCGGGACGGAAGGCGATGTCGACGTCGAGGCTAGGCAGCACGTGGTTGTAGCTGCCGTCCAGCGTGGTGAAGCCCGAGTCGCCGAACACTACCGGCAGCTCGTTCTGCGAGACCCAGCTGATCGCGGTCGGCACCTGCACCAGCGCGCTCGACCTGACGTCGGTCTTCTCGTAGCGCACGCCGAATGCGGTATTGATCGGCCAGCGGGTATCCCACTCGGTGTTGAACTGCAGGTACAGGCTCTTCGATTTTTCCTCGGTACGACGGTCGGTGTCGTAGGTGGTCTTCGGCAGGTACAGGTGCGGCAGGCCCGAGGCCTGGGCCACGATGTCGCGGATCTGGCCGAAGTTGAAGGTGTGGAAGCGGTTGAACAGGTTCGGGTTGCCGCTGCCGTCGATGCGGTCGAAGTATTTGCTCAGGCTATCTGGCGTGAACAGGCTGGCCGGGTAGTCGGAAGCCTGGGTCGCGCCACCCCAGGTGTCGCGCTGCTGGACCGAGAAGGCCGAGCGGTACTTGACCTTGGTGGCGCCGACGCCGAACTTGAATTCGGACGCTTCCATCACCTTCCAGCTGCCGTGGGTCTGCACCTGGTCGACTTCGGTCTTCATGTAGCCGTTCTCGAACACCGAGCCGGTGACCTGCTGCGGCGAGCGCAGGAAGTCGGCGCCTTCGATGGTCAACACAGGGAAGTCCTGCGAGAAATCGGCGGTGGTGTTGCCGCGGCTGAAGCTGGCGGTGCCGATCACGTTGCTCGAACCCCATGGGCTGTCCGGGGTCGATTCGGCCGACGAGCTGTGGGCGTCGAGCTCGAGGCGCAGGGCCGAATTCACGCGCCAGGCGGCGTTGAAGCCGAGCGACTTGTTCTCGCTCTTGGTCGCGAAGTCCGAGGCGCCCATCGCGATGTCGTTGGCGCCGAGCGGGATGATCTCGGTGTAGCTGATCGGGGCGGCGAACGGGCCGTCGGTCCAGCTGCTCGACGACGGGCCGAAGTTGAACCACGCCGACATGTCGTTGCGGCGGGTGTGGATCCGGTTTTCCGAGTAGGTGTAGTCGAGGGTAGTGGTCAGGTCCTTGGTCGGGGCGAACTGGAACACCACCTGGGCGTTGGTGCGCTCGCGCTGCACGCCGGAGAGGTTGTAGTTCAGGTTCTGCGGCACCTGGTACAGGTCGTTCGGGCCCGGACGGTTGACGATGCCCGGGGTGGCGCCGGAGGCGTCCGGTTGCGGGATCGTGCCCCACTGGGTGTCGCTGCCGCGGAACGGGCCTTTCCAGCCGTTCGGCACCGAGGCGCGGTTGTAGCCCAGGTTGCGTTCCTGGTAGCTGGCCGAGAGGCCGATGCCGAAGCGGCCGTCGGCCGAGGTGTTGGAATAGATGCCCGAGACTTCAGGGGTGATCTTGTCGCCGCTCTGCAGGCCGTCCGGCAGGTTGGTGGCCGAGGTGTCGTGTACGCCCTTGACGCCGATGCTGGCCTGCATGCCGGGACGCGACAGCGGACGCGCGGTGATCACGTTGATGGTGGCGCCGACGCCGCCGGTCGGGGTCTCGGCGCGGCTCGATTTGTAGACCTGCAGCTGCGACACCGCTTCCGAGGCGATGTTGGCGAAATCGAAGGCGCGGCCGTTGCGGTCGCCCAGGTTCGAGACCGGCATCTGGCGGCCGTTGAGCAGCACCAGGTTGAAGTCGGGGCCCACGCCGCGCACGGTGATTTTCGAGCCTTCACCGATTTCGCGGTCGATCGACACGCCCGAGATACGCTGCAGCGATTCGGCCAGGTTCGTGTCGGGGAATTTGCCGATGTCTTCGGCGACGATGCCGTCGACGAAGCCCTGCGCATTGCGCTTGAGGTTCAGCGACGATTCGAGACTGGCGCGAATGCCGGTCACGACCACGGTCTGGGCGGCCGGTTGTGCCGGGCCGGTGATCGAAGCGGTCGGGTTGCTGGCGGCGTCGGTCGCCTGGGTTGGCGCGCTGGTCGCGGTGTCGGCCGGCGGGGTCGCCTGCTGCGCGAATGCCGGGATGAATGCCGAGCATGCGCTGGCAACTGCCAGGCTGATCAAGGTCTGTTTAGCCTTTGGGTAGTACATGTCTTCTCCTGTCTTTTTATAAATATGACCGTCGTCTCGCCACGGTGTCTCCGCCAACCGGACGCGTCGCGCACGCCGCACTTCCGTTGCTACTCGCTGCTACTCACCTATGCCCCGTCACCTCCCGACCGGGCCTGCACGCGGCGCGGCGCCAAGCGGCGAAGCGAAGCCGGCCGGCTGATGCCGGCGGCCTCGCTGCTTGGATTGCCTGGTGCGCGTCGCGCTGGTTCATTTGTCCTCGGCTCCTGGGCTGACAGTGCCATTCGGGGATCGAAGCTGACTTGCCTGGGTCATGGAAACGTTTCCATGTATTGGTCTGAATATTAGGGTTAGGAAAAAAAATTGTCAACGGAATATTCCATAACGTCATGGGGGTATGTGACGTAGTTTTGCAACACTTTGGTGCGGCGCCAAGGTGAGTTATGGTGATCGACACCCGCCTCCCTCTGTCGTTTCCCTCGTTGACACCGGTTTTTGGGGGGTGCTATAGTCGGCTTGCCGTTATGGTAACGTTTCCAAACTGGAGCACGGATGCACCATTTTCTTGCCCGCCTCGCGGGCCGCGCCATCGCCCGGACCGGCCTGGTGGCGTTCGGCGTCACCTTCGTCATGACGGCTGCCGCGCAGGCGGCAGATGCGGCTTTCGCCTGGCCCGGCGGCGCCCGCGCGGCGGTCAGCCTGGCCTATGACGACGCCCTCGATTCCCAGCTCGACCACGCGATCCCCGCCCTCGACCGCCATGGCCTCAAGGGCACCTTCTACCTCAAGCTGTCCAGCCCCGTGGTGGACGCGCGCATGGCCGACTGGCGCGCCGCCGCCCGCCACGGCCATGAGCTGGGCAACCACAGCCTGTTCCACCAGTGTTCCGGCGCGGGTCCTGACCGTGCCTGGGTCGCGCCGCACCAGGACCTCGACACCACCAGCCGCGAACAGATGCGCGACCAGGTCCTGCTGGCCAATACGATGCTGATGGCGATCGACGGCCAGCGCGAGCGCACCTATACCGCGCCCTGCTTCGACGTGAAGGCGCTCGGCGGCGACTACCTGCCGCCGCTGCATGCGAGCTTCGTGGCGATCAAGGCCGGCCCCGGGCCGGGTGTGCCGCTCTCGATGAAGACGCTCGACCCCTACCGGGTGCCGGCGGTGGCGCCGGTCGGCAGCAGCGGCGCGGAGCTGATCGCGCTGGTCAAGCAGGCGGCCGAACGCGGCACCATGATCGCCTTCACCTTCCACGGCATCGGCGGCGACCACCTGAGCGTGTCGACGCAGGCGCACGAGGAGCTGGTCCGCTACCTCGCCGCGCATCGTAACGAGGTCTGGACCGACACCTTCCTCAACATCATGAAGCACGTCAGGCGCGAGCAGGCGCGCGCGCAATGACGGCTCACCAAGGAGACGCATGAAGACCCTGAGCACCCTGGCCGCGCTGCTCGCGCTGGCCGCCAGCGCCGGTTGCGCGACGCAACCTGTCACCGCCCCCGTTCCACCTGGCTGGACCCTCGCGTGGAGCGACGAATTCAACGGCACGGCGCTCGACCGCACGACCTGGGTGACCGAGACCGGCGGCCATGGCTGGGGCAATAACGAAATGCAGTTCTATACCGGGCGGCCGGAAAACGTGCGCGTCGAAGGCGGCCACCTGGTGATCGAGGCGCGCAAGGAAAGCCACGAAGGCAAGGACTACACGTCGGCGCGGCTCAAGACGGCCGGCCTCAAGGAAACGCAATATGGCCGTTACGAAGCGCGCATCAAGGTGCCGAAGGGCCAGGGCATCTGGCCCGCGTTCTGGATGCTGGGCGCGAACATCGGCCAGGTCGGCTGGCCGAAGAGCGGCGAGATCGACATCATGGAGATCATCGGCAAGGAGCCCGCCAACTCCTACGGCACGCTGCACGGGCCCGGTTATTCGGGCGAGCACGCGTTCAGCAAGGCGATCGCACTGGAAGGCGCGGAATACGGCGATGACTTCCACGTGTTCGCCGTCGAATGGGAACCGAAGCAGATCCGCTGGTACCGCGACGGCATCCACTTCCATACCGCGACGCCCGACACCGTGAAGGGCGAGTGGGTATTCGAGCAGCCATTCTTCGTGCTGCTCAACCTGGCCGTGGGCGGCTACTGGCCGGGCTATCCGGATGCGACCACCCCGTTCCCGCGCCAGATGCTGGTCGACTACGTGCGGGTGTACCGCAAGACGGCGCCCTGACTTCCGCCTTGACCGGCCAGGTCGCGGCCCAGCACCAGCCGCAGGTCGGCCGGCGCGCAGGCGTCCACTTCCCTGAGTTCGGCGTTGCCGAAGCGCTGGGCCAGCCGGCGCGCGGCGTCGGCATGGGCCGCCTCGTACTCGATGCGGGTGTGGCGCACCGCGAATCCCGGCGCGTTCGACAGCCGCGTCACCCGCATCCCCGGCTCGTCGATCCGGCGCGACAGCGCCCGCGCCATGCCGGTCACGCCATTGCCGTTGCGGATTTCCAGGCGCGCCACTTCTTCATCGACCGGTAGCGCCACGGGCGACACGGACGGTGTGCGCCGCAATTCCAGCAGACCGTCCTGGCCGGCCACGATCCAGGCCTGGGCCCAGTCGGGCTGCGGCGGCAGTTGCAGCTGCGGCTTCGACAAGGCCTGGTCGAGCGTGGCGACGTCGGTCCTGCCGCCCGTCACCGCCGCGAAATCGGCGCGCAGGTCGTGGCCGCGCAGGGTCGCCGCCTGGCGCTGCATCTGGCGCGCACGGTCTTCCTGTCCCAGTGCAGCCAGGGCGTCGCCCAGCAACTGCCATGCACGCGGATTGAGCGGGTCGAGCAGGCAGGCCCCTTCGAGCACGGCCCGCGCCTCGTCGGCCTGGCCGTCGAGCAGCAGGGCCTGGCCCAGGTTGGCCAGCAGGTAGGCCTTGCCCGGCCCCGCATCCAGGCCGATGGTGGACGCCAGGTCGCGCCAGATGGCGATCGCGGGCGCCAGCGCCCCGTCCTCGGCATGCAGCGTCGCCAACCCGTTGCGCGCGCCGGCATGGTCGGGCGCGAGCATGAGCGCAGCATTGTAGGCGAGACGCGCGGCATCCGGCTGCGCCGCCAGGTGGTGGGCACGGCCTTCGAGATAGGCTTCCTCGGCCCGGGCGCCGCTGTCGTGGGCTGCGCGCCAGCCGAACGGCGAGCAGGCCATCAGGCCGGCGCACAGCAGCGCCAGCCGGGTCAGTTTGACGGTACGGTTCATGCAAGGCACTCCTTCGGGTTCAGCGGGCGAAGGGCAAGGCGCCCAGGGTGCGCGAGATCTGGATCGCCGCCGGCCCGAGCAACACCATCAGCAGGGTCGGGAAGATGCAGAAGATCAGCGGGAACAGCAGCTTGAGGCCGATCCTGGCGGCGGTTTCCTCGGCCATCACGCGCCGCTTGTGGCGCAGGTTGTCTGCATGCACGCGCAGCGAGTCGCCGACGCTGGTGCCGAAGCGCTCGGACTGGATCAGCATCGCCACCAGCGTGTCGACGTCGTCCACGCCCGAGCGCAGCGCGAAGTTACGTAGCGCCTTCTCCTTGCTGAAGCCCGCGCGCATCTCCATCAGCACCAGTTGCAGTTCTTGCGACAGCACCGCGCTCTTGATGTGGATTTCGGCGGCCACTTTCACCAGTGCCCGCTCCAGGCTCAGGCCGGCCTCGACGCACACGGTCAGCAGGTCGAGCGCGTCGGGGACGGTCTCGAAGATCTCACGCCGGCGCCGCTTGACCACGCGCTCGAGCACCGCGTTCGGCGCGTAGTAGCCGAAGGCGGCGCCGAGCAGCAGGATGCCCAGCACCTTGCCGCCATCCAGGCCGCGGCCATACAGCACCAGGAAGGGCGCACACAGGGCCGGTACCAGCAGCGCCAGCGCGGTCTTGGAGGCGAAATACAGGGTCGGCGCCGACGGATGGCGCCAGCCGGCATTCATGAAGCGGGTGCGCAGCGTGGACTTTTCCCAGCCTTCCTCGGGAATCGACAGCCTGGTGAGCGGACGGGCGACGCTGGCGACGCGCTCGATCCAGCGCACCCCAGGCTCGCGGCCGTCGCCCTGGCCCAGGAAGCGGCGCAGCCGTTCGCGCAGGGCCAGCGGCGCGAACAGGACCAGCGCGACCCAGGCCAGCAGGCAGACGACGACGAAGACGATCAACAGGAAAGCCAGTTGGGAAAAGGTCATGGCGGTCTCACACGCGGATACGGATGGTCTTGCGCAGCCACAGCACGCCGAACACGATCATGCCCAGGCCATACCACAGCAGGCGCACGCCGGACGGGTCCTTCCACAGCATGCTCACGTAAGCCGGGCTGCTGGCCAGCATCACGCCCATCACGCCGAACGGCAGCGCGCCCAGGATCCAGGCCGACATGCGGCCCTCGGCCGACAGCACGCGCACGTGCGCCACCAGCTTCAGGCGGGCGCGGATGATCTGGCTGATATTGCCCAGGATTTCGGCCAGGTTGCCGCCCGATTCGCGCTGGATCAGCACCGCGATGATCAGGTAGCGCAGGTCGGTCAGCGGGATGCGTTCGGCCAGGCCGTGCAGCGCTTCGTTCATCGGCACGCCGTAGTTGATTTCCTCGCGCGTGATGCGGAACTCGCCGGCCAGCGGCTCGGGCAGTTCGTTGCCGACGATTTGCAGCACATTGGTGAACGAGTGGCCGGCGCGCAGCGCGCGCGCGATGAAGTCGGCCGCCTCGGGCAACTGGTGCTCGATGCGCACCAGGCGCCGCATGCGCATGCGGTGCACCAGCCACCAGGGCAGCCCCAGGCCGCCGACGCAGGCCAGCAGGCGCGCCGGCAGCGGCACCTCGACCGCCTTGACGACGCCGGAAGTAAGCACCAGCGCCGCCACCAGGCAGGCCAGCGAACCGGCCAGGAACTGGCCGACCGACCAGTTGGCGCCGGCCTGCACCAGCAGCGCATCGATGCGCTGCGCCAGCTTGACGCCGTGCAGCACGCGGTCCAGCGCCGGGAAACGGCTGTAGCGGCGCTGCTTGAGGATCGAGATCCGTTCGCCGCTGCGGCCTTGCAGCCCGCCGGACATGATCTGCAGGCGGCGCGCGATGCGGCGCGCGGCCGCGCCGTGGGTGCTCATCCACCACAGGTAGAAGCCCTCGACCGCCAGGATCACGGCCGCGAACACCAGCACCACGAAGCCATAGAACAAGCCGTCCATGGGCGCCCCTTTTAATCAAACAGCCGGTCGGGATCGAAGGAATCGTCGGGGACCGGCACCCCGAACAGCTTGAGGCGGTCGGCGAAGCGCGGCCGCACGCCGGTGGCGCTGAAGTGGCCCAGCACCTTGCCGTCGACGTCGACCCCGCGCTGCTCGAAGCGGAAGATCTCCTGCATCGAGATGATCTCGCCTTCCATGCCGGTGATTTCCTGCAGGCTGACCAGCTTGCGGGTGCCGTCGGTCAGGCGCGAGACCTGCACCACCACCGTCACCGCAGATACGATCTGCTGGCGGATCGCGCGCGGCGTCAGGTTGACGGCCGCCATGCTGACCATGTTCTCGAGCCGCGACAGCGCGTCGCGCGGGGTGTTCGAGTGGATCGTCGCCAGCGAGCCTTCGTGGCCGGTATTCATCGCCTGCAGCATGTCGAGCGCTTCCGGGCCGCGCACCTCGCCCAGGATGATGCGGTCGGGCCGCATGCGCAGCGCGTTGCGCACCAGCGCGCGCTGCGGCACCTCGCCCTTGCCCTCGATATTGGCGGGGCGCGTCTCCAGGCGCACCACGTGCGGCTGGCGCAGCTGCAGCTCGGCCGCGTCCTCGATCGTCACCACCCGCTCGCTGGCCGGGATGAAACCCGAGATCAGGTTGAGCAGGGTAGTCTTGCCGCTGCCGGTGCCGCCCGAGATCAGGATGTTCACCTTGGCCGTGCCCAGGCTTTCCAGCACCCGGATCATGGGCGTGGTCATGCTTTTATAGTCGAGCAGGTTCTGCACCGTCAGCGGGCTGCCGCCGAAGCGGCGGATCGACAGGATCGGGCCGTCGACCGCCAGCGGCGGGATGATCGCGTTCACGCGCGAGCCGTCCGGCAGGCGGGCGTCGACCATCGGGCTCGATTCGTCGACCCGGCGGCCCACGCGCGAGACGATCTTCTCGATGATCTTCATCAGGTGGGCGTTGTCGTGGAAGGTGATCTCGGTCAGCTCCAGCCGGCCGCGGCGCTCGACGTAGACCTTGCTGGCGGTGTTCACCAGGATGTCCGAGATCGAGGGGTCGGCCAGCAGCGGCTCGAGCGGGCCGAAGCCCAGCATCTCGTGCTGGATGTCGAGCACCAGGTGGTGCCGCTCGTGCTGGTTCAGCACGATGCGCTCGTCCTCGATGATGCGCTGGACCAGCAGCGCCAGCTCGTGCTTGAACTGTTCGGCGGTCAGGCGCTTGAGGCGCTCCAGGTCGATCCGGTCGAGGATCATCTGGTGCATCAGCTTCTTGAGCTCCTGGTAGGCCTGGTTCGGCGCATCCTGCAGCTTGGCGCCAGTGCTGCGCTCCTGGCCGCCGAGGGCAAGTCGTTCGCGAAGTGACATGGGCGTCTCCGGCGTGGTTGGCTTAGTAATCCGCGTCCTGGCGCCCGAACAGGCGGTCCAGCAGGCCGCGGCTTTCCTGGACCCGGTGCGCGGTCACCAGCTCGACCATCTCGGACAGGCTGCGCGCGGCGAAGCTCGAGCGCGACAGCTGCAGCACCGGCACGCCCTGGTTCACCGAATCGGTCACCGCGACGTAGTCGTTGGGGAAGGTATGCACCACCTCGCAACCGAGCGCCGCGTGCAGGTCTTGCAGGCGCAGCTTACCGCCCTTCTCGTAGCGGTTGACGATCAGGCGGATATTGTCCAGCGCGTAGCCCAGCGAGCGGAAGATGTCGAGCAGGCGCCGCGCGTCGCGGATGTCGGGCAGCGCCAGCTGCAGCACTGGATAGATGGTGTCGGTCACGTCCAGCGCGCGCAGCGACACCGCGTCGATCTGGCGCCCGACGTCGAGCAGCACGTAGTCGTAGTTCTGGCGCGCCACGCGCAGGATGGTGTCGATGTGCTCCGGCTTGGCCTCCCTGGCGTGGCCCGGGTCGTCGGCCGCGGCCAGCACGCCGAAGCCTGGCGTGACGTGCACCAGGCACGATTCGAGGAAGGGCCCGTCCACGCGCGCGATCTGGGAGCACACGTCGGACATCGTCATGGTCGGCTTCTGGTCCGACACATACAGGGCGGCGTCGCCGAACTGGCCGTGCAGGTCGATCAACAGCACCTTCTTGCCCGCCAGCGTGGCCAGCGCATAGCCGAAATTGGCCGAGATGAAAGTGGCGCCGCTGCCGCCCTTGCAGGCGATGAAGGCCAGTACCTTGCCTTCGCGCAGGCTGGACACACCGGCGGCGGCGGCGATCCGGTCCATCGCCTCGTGGAAGGCGCGGTGCACCAGCGGCAGTTGCAGCAGCTCGCGCACGCCGGCGCGCATCGCGGCAATCAGGAGCTCGGGCTGGTGCTGGTTGGTCAAGAGCATCAGCTGCGAGCCAGGATACTGGCGGCCCAGGCGTTCGAGAAGATTCGCCTCTAGCGGTTCCAGGCCGCTGGCGTCGACGATCACCAGCTGCGGCGGGTCGGGCTCGGGGCGGTCGAGCGCCTCGCGCAGGCTGGCGCGGGTCGCGGCCAGGTGCAGGGGCGGCACCCGCGCCGCGCCCTGCGAGGCCAGTTCCGCGTACAGGTGGCTGTCGCGGCTGATCAGGAGCGCGCGCATGGCAGCCCCCGGCAGTAAGGTTGCGTGCTGGCTGGGCGCGCGTCCATCACTGGTCCACCATCGCCGCCGGCTGGCCCTCGGGCCGGGCGAACGAGCGCTGGTAGTTGTCGATGGCGGAGCGCGCGGCGCGGCCGTCGAGGCCCAGGGCCGGATTGCGGCTGGCGCCGGCGGCCGGGTCGAGCACCTGGGCCGCCAGGTTGCTGCGGGTGGCGTCGCCGAAGCGGCTGTCCCAGTCCGGCGTGGTCGAGACGCAGCCCGGCGCCGTGCAGGCGAGCAGCGCCAGCGCCGCCCATCGTGTATATGTGGTTCGCATCATGGTTCCCCTATTGCAGTTCGAAGCCTGCGGCGGTCGGCTTCGGCGCCGGCGCGGATGGCGCAACCGGCGGCGTGGCGGCGCGCTCGCCTTCCAGCCGCCCGCCCAGCATCAGGCCGGCGCGCGACGGCACGGCATGGCCGTCGGTGGGCAGCACGTGGCTGCCGCCCGGCAGCGGCTTGACCAGGCGCGCCGTGATCACGAACACCAGCTCGGTGCGGTCCTGCTGGTAGTCGGTGCTGCGAAACAGCGCGCCCAGCACCGGCACTTCGCCCAGCCCAGGCAAGCCCTTCATGTTGGCGATCAGGTTGTTGCGCACCAGGCCGCCGATCGCGAAGCTCTGGCCGTCGTACAGCTGCACCGTGGTGCTGGCGCGGCGCGTGGTCACCAGCGGCATGATGGCGGTGCCGTTGATGCCGGCGGCGGTGATGCCGATCCCCTCGCGCGACAGCTCCGACACTTCGGGCGACACCTTCAGGTTGATGCGCCCGCCCGCCAGCACGGTCGGGGTAAAGCGCACGCCGACCCCGAATTCCTTTTCTTCCAGGGTCACGCGGTCGTCGTCCTGCGACACCGGGATATAGAATTTGCCGCCGGCCAGGAATGAGCCTTCCTGGCCGCTGATGGCCAGCACGTTCGGTTCGGCCAGGATGCGCACCAGGCCATCGAGCTTGTCGGCCTCGATGCCGAAGCGGTTGCCGTTGGTCTTGATGCCGGACAGGCCGCCGCGCGCCAGGCCGCTCAGGAAGTCGGTGGCCAGCGTGGTAGTCCAGCTGCCGGAGCCGAAACTGAAGCGGGCGCCGGTCTCGAGCCGCTCGAGCAGGGTGCGCGAGACTTCGGCCACCTTGACCTCGAGCTGCACCTGCTGCGGCGCGCTGACCGCCAGCAGGTTGACCACCCGGGTGCCGGCGCTGCCGGCGCCGCTGGCGCCGGCGCGGCCGACCACGATCACGCCGTCGGTCTCGTTTTCCTTGTCGGCCGCCGGCAGCTGGCGCAGCGGCCGGCGCACGTAGGCGCCGGCCAGTTCCACCGCGCGCTGCACGGCGGCGGCGTCGCTGACGGTGCCGGTCAGGACCAGGCTGTCGTTGGCGGCCATCACCTTGATGTCGTTCTCCTCCGGCAGCGCGGCCTTGAGCGTGGCTTCCAGTCCGCTCGGGTCCATCGCGATCGTGATGTCGATCACGCTGCACAAGCCGCTGCGGCCCTGCACGATCATATTGGTGCTGCCGACGTCGACGCCGGCGATGTACAGGGTGTCGGGCGCGACCAGCATGGCCTGCACCACGGCCGGGTTGCCGACGCTGCGCCGGGCGACCTTTTCGGGCAGGCGCAGCATGGTCGACTTGCCCATCTGGAGCGCCATCGTGGCCGGGCGCGCGGCCTCTCCGCGGCAGCCCTGCTCGACGATGGACGCGGCACTGGCGCTGCCCAGGAAGGCGCCAGCAACGGCAACGGTGCGCACTATGATCTTGAGGTGATTCATGATCGGTCCAGTCGTGGTCAGAAGCATTCCTGCGACGCGTGCAGGCCATTGATGACGGCGATGCAGTCGCGCCTGGGCGGGCTCGGTGCGCGCACCTGCTGCACGCGCGGCCGCGGCGGGGCGCGCACCACCGGCGGCGGCGCGGCCGCAACAAGCGCGGGCAGCAGGTTTTCCTTGGTCGCGCCGAGGGTGGCGGCGGCGGCCGGGTCGACCTGATTGCGCAGCGCCAGCGACAGGGTGCCGACGCTGCGCGCCAGGTCCAGCTTTTCGGCCTCGCTCGGCGTGACCTCGAGCGTGACGGCATTGACCACCTTGGGCTTGGTCTCGTCGCGGCTGACTTCCTGGGCCACCGCCAGCACCAGGATCCGCTCCAGCACGATCTTCGAGATGCTCTGTTCGCGCGCCCGCGGCGCGTTCGGGTCGGGCATGGTCTCGGTGCTGACGATGATGTCGACGTAGTTGCCCGGCAGCGTGAAGCCGGCCACGCCGACCACGTCGTTGACGCGCACCGTGATCGCGCGCTTGCCCTCGGCGATCAGGGCCGACAGGCCGCCCAGGGTGCCGGCCGGGGCCAGCTTGGCTTCGCTGATCGGCTCCCCCGCCAGCAGGCTGCTGCGCAAGACCCGCCCGCCCAGCGCCAGCGGATCGGTGAAGGCGCCCTTGGGCACGCTGTCGGCCGGCCAGTCGACCAGCTTGAACATCTCGGGCGTCAGGCGCTGCCCGATATCGACGTCGGCCCGGGCGACGACGATCCGGCCGGAGCCCCCGCCCGGGGCATTGAGCAGCCAGCTTGCCGCCAGCGCCACCGCCAGCAGGCCCAGCACCACCGCCAGTGCCATCATGATCACGGCACGCTTGTTCTTCATCGCCCATCTCCTTCCTTGTCGATGCCAGTCGCCGCCGCGGGGGACAGGGAAGGCAGCGCGGGCGGCAGGGCGCTGGCCCCGAACAGGCTGCTCCAGGCCTGGACCAGGCCGTCCACGTCGCAGCGCGGGGCGCGGCCGGCGAAGCCGGCGAAATCGGCGATCCGTCCCATCAGCTCGTGCGGCCAGGCGGCCAGCAGCGGGCGCCGGGTACGGCGATGCAGTTCGTCGACCAGGTAGTCGAGCGCGGCTTCGTCGACCTCGATGCGGCGCAACCGCGCCTGGCGCCGCAGCAGCGCGCGGTAGCTGGCTTCGGACAGCGGCCCGACCGGGATGCGGTAGCCGATGCGGCGCAGGCAGGCGTCGTCCAGCACCGATTCCGGCGCCAGGCTGGTGGCCAGCACCAGGCCGACGTCGAACGGCAGCGCGTGGCTCGGGCCGTGCGGCACCGTCACATGGTCTTGCCCGGCCTCGAGGGCGCCGAGCCAGCGGTGCAGCAGCTCGCCGGCCGGCACCCGCTGGCGGCCCAGGTCGTCCAGCACCAGCAGGCCGTTATTGGCCAGGATGTGGGGCGGCGCGCGCAGCACGCCGCTGGCGGCGTCCACCCGCAGCTCCAGCATGTCGCGCGCCAGTTCGGCGCCCACGTGCACCAGCGGCCGCTGCGACAGGGCCCAGCGCGCGTCGACGCTGCGCCGCTCTTCCAGCGCGCGCAGCTGCAGCGGCGCCGGATGCAGGGCCGGGTCGTGCAGCTGGACGATCTCGTGGTTGACCAGCACCGCGTACGGCACCGCGATCGGGTCCTGGCGCAGGCGCGCGAACTTGCAGGCCAGCGTGGTCTTGCCGCTGCCGGACGGTCCGTACAGCAGCAGCGGCCGGCTCGAATACAGGGCCGCGCCGATCAGTTCGCGCGCCGCCGGTTCCAGGCCGTCGCCGTCGAGCACCGCCTCGAGTTCGGCGCGCGCCACGCGCGGCGCTTCAAGCCGCCGCTGCGACTGGTGCGCCACCATGGCGCGCCAGGCCGCCAGCGTCACCGGCGCCGGGCCGGCATAGCGCGATTCGGCCTGGTGCTCGGCCGCCGCGCGCGCGCCGGCGGCGCTGAGCTGGTAGTGCACGTCGATATCGGTCTCGCCCGCATAGGCGACTTCGGCCTGCCCGCCGGCGACCAGGCCCTGCAGCACTTCGCGTACCACGCTGACCGACAGCCGCAGGCGGCCGGTGAGGCGCGACAGCGGCGTCTTGCCGCCCGGGTGCAGGACCTTGAGCACCAGCCCCGTCACCAGGCGCGGATCGAGCCCGGTGTCGCGCACGGTGCGCGGCTGGCGCGGCAGCACGGCGGCCACGTCGCCATCCTCGGATGTCGCGCAAGCCCCGGACGCGGACGCCAGCGCGTCGCTCCCGGCGGCGGCCGCGGTGGCCGACAAGATTCCCATCATGCACCCTCCTGCTCATGAAGATGTTTTGAAAAACCTTGATTTGATTCTAGCGAGCGGCCTCATCAGGCACTTGATACCTGACAAAGGCCCGACCCGCGCTTCATAACAGCGGCCGGTCCGCGTAGCGCCCGACCAGCAGCGCGATGGTGCCGGCCGCGATCGCCACGCCATACGGAATCGCGCCGGCGCTGGGCTGGCCGCCGGCGCCGCCGATGGCGGGTTGAGGTCCGCGCGGCAGGCGCAGCAGGGTGGGCCGCACGATCGCCCACAGATTGGCCAGCACCATGCGCAGCCGGCCCTTGACGATGACGACGGCGAGCGCCATCACGCCGCCGACGCACCAGGCCAGGATCGCGATGCGCAGCGCGTCGCCGGGACCGGCGAAGGCGCCGACCGCGGCCATCATCTTGACGTCCCCGGCAGCCATGCCGCGGACCAGGTAAAAGGGAAGGAAGATCGCCAGTCCGGTGGCTGCGCCACCCAGCCAGGCGAGCAGTCCCGCCAGCGGTTGCGGCGACAGCAGGTGCAGGACCAGGGCGCCGAGCATGCCGGCGGCCAGCAGCCGGTTCGGGATGCGCCGGCTCTCGAGGTCCTTGACCGCCGCCGCCGTCACCATCAGCAGCAGCAGCGTATCGAGGTAATGGGCGACAACCATGAGCGGACTCCTCGACAAAAAAAGCCCCGGGGGCCAGGCCAGAACAAGCCCTCCCCTGGGGCGGAACCCCAAAAAGCCCCCCGGGGCCGAACCGCGTCCCGGGGGGCAGGCCGATTACGGAGCCGACGGCGTTTCGAACTGGTCGCGGATGTACTCGAAGGCCAGCCTGATTTCTTCGCCGACTTCGCCGGCGACACCGGCCATCACCACGCCGATGAGGGCGGCGATCAGGCCATACTCGATGGCAGTCACACCGTTCTCGTCAGCGAAAAAGGCTTTGATGGCGGAGGTAATCGTGCTCATGACAAACTCCTTATAGATAGTTGAGAAAATACTGGCGGCGACTGGGCCCCGTCGCTACTGCTGTGTTACGTTTGCCAGTGAGTTCACTGTACCGATTAGTGCCGCACAGCAAGTTGACCACCCACAACTTTTCCATGCGGAAATTCATCCTTCTGATAAGAAACAAACTCCGCGGGCGATGTGTCACGCCACGTACGGATACGAATAAAAATTGTTAAGAATAGTTGCCGGTAATACAAAAAGGCATTATGCTGTTTTGCTTGACTGCTGAAAAACACGGCATCGCGCGTGCTCTCCCGGTTACTCTTCTTGCTTGGCCTGACAACGACACATGGATTCCCTGCTGCGACACATGGTGGACATGACCGGCCACCGCGATCACACCATGCTGGACATCTCCGTGATTTCGGCGGTCCAGGAACTGTCCGGCGCCGCCCGCACCCGGGTGCTGGCCATCGCCAGCGTCGGCGAACAGTATTTCGTGCGCTCGCGCGCCTGCATCCATGCCGGCAGCGTGGCCTGCCCCGAGGAACCCCAGGACAGCGGTCCCGGCGAACCGATCGCACTCTATCCCGAACTCGAAGCCTGCCTGCGGCGCCACGACACGCGCGCCGAGAGCATCGGCGCCGACGGCCTGCGCTGCCTGTGGCTGCCGATCTGGTTCGGCGACAAGGCCGACACCTGCCTCGAGATCGTGCACGCCGATCCGTTCACGCCGGAAGCGCTGTACATGGTCAACGGGATCGTCAGCGTCTACCGCAACTTCCAGAACCTGCTCGACTACAGCGAGCGCGACTCGCTCACGGGCCTGCTCAACCGCAAGACCTTCGACGACCAGCTGGCGCGCATGCTGCACGCCGCCGACAGCGACGCCGCCAGCCACGGCCAGGCCGAGCGGCGCCAGACCAACGGCGAAGAAAAGCAGTGGCTGGCGGTGATCGACGTCGACCACTTCAAGGGCGTCAACGACCGCTTCGGCCACCTGTACGGCGACGAGGTGCTGATCCTGATCGCCAACCTGCTGCAGTCGTCGTTCCGCGCCCAGGACCGGGTGTTCCGCTTCGGCGGCGAGGAATTCGTGGTGCTGCTGCGCTCGACCAACCTGGAGAATGCGCGGCGCATCATCGAGCGCTTCCGGGCCGATGTCGAAAGCCACGACTTTCCGCAGGTGGGCCGGGTCACGGTCAGCATCGGCTTCACCAGCGTCAGCGCCGCCGACTCGCCGGTGGTCACGCTCGGCCACGCCGACCAGGCCCTGTACTACGCCAAGGCCCACGGCCGCAACCGCGTGTGCCACTACGAAGAGCTGGTCGCGGGCGGCCTGCTGCAGACGGTGGCGGTCAACGATACCGCCGAATTTTTCTAGGAATCCGCGCTAGCACAGCGCGAACATCCCGAGCAGCTCGAGGGCCGCTTCGGGACGCAGCATGCGCGCCAGCGCCCAGCCCAGCGCCAATGCGAACGGCAGCAGCATGAGGGCATGTCTCCAACGCGGCTTCATGCGGGCCGCGCCCCCGCGATCGGCGCCGGCGCTTCGCTCAGCGGCCAGTGCAGGGCCGTCGCCAGCAGGCCGATGGCGACCGTGGCGCCCCACACCAGGTCGTACGAACCGGTGGCGTCGAACACCAGTCCCCCCAGCCACACGCCGCAGAAGCTGCCGGCCTGATGGCCCAGGAATATCAGCCCGAACATGGTGGCCAGGCAGCGCACCCCGAACACGCCGGACACGACACCAGGTTTTGCATCGCCAGCACGAAGGCGACGTCGGCGCGGCTGGCGCCGCTGGCCACCGCCAGCGGCACCAGGGCCAGCGGGGACAGCGGATTGAAACGGATCGATGTCGGCATGGCGGCTTCTCGCGAGTGGTGGAGCGGAACTCTGGTCAGGGCTCGGTGTCTGAAACCACGTAAGCCGGTAAGCCGCAGCACTATTGAATTGCTTTTCCATTCCGCGAAAACCAAGCGGAAGAACGAGAGTGTACGAATGGGAACGTCAAATCAGCTTCTTGCCAACTTACTTGTGAAAGACGGCTCGCAACCAGCGTCATCGCGACGCATGCTGCGCTACCCGTGGCGAGTCTGGTGGCAACGCCAGGCACTGCCACCGGCGTTTTGCCGGTGGTAGGCGGGAAAGTAACGCCTGTCAGATACGAGCACGGTCTATAGGACGGTTCGGGGCAGGAAGAAAACGCTGAGCACATTTGTTCACGTTTTTTATAGCAGCAGCCAGTATCGCGAGCGCGCCGGATGGCGGCAAACGGCCATTTTTCAGGCCAGCCATGCGCGGTGCGCATGGTGCGATTCATGCGCCCGGGGCGCCGTAGTCCTCGATCCGCGCGCGGCTGTGCGCCAGCTCACCGAGCAGCCAGGCGCGGAACACGGCCACGTCGGGACGGTCGGCGTCCGGGCCGTCGAGCAGCCAGTAGCCGCGGCCCGGCACCTGGCGCGCCGCTTCATGCCAGGCCGCCAGGCGGCCGGCGCGCAGCATCGGCTCGACCAGCGCCAGCCGGCCCAGCGCCACCCCGTGGCCTTCGAGCGCGGCCTGCACCACCTGGTCGTACTGGTTGAAATGCAGGGCGCGCGCCGGCTTGCGCCGGATGCCATGGGTACGCAGCCAGGTCGGCCAGTGCAGCCAGGTGCGCGGCGCATCGTCCAGTTCGAGCAGCGTGTGCTCGAACAGGGCCGCCGGACTGGCGAAGGCCTGCGCGGCCAGCGCCGGGCTGGCGACCGGCACCACGATCTCGTCGAACAGGTGCAGCGCGCCGGGCGGCGCCTGCGCCGCGTCGCAGTAGCGGATCGCCAGGTCGATGCCTTCGCGCTCCAGGTCGGACAGGGCATTGCCGGCGGCCAGGCGCACGTCGACGCCCGGGTGCAGGGCCTGGAACGCGCCCAGGCGCGGCAGGATCCACAGCGCCGCCACGCCGATGCCGGCCGCGATCGTGACCGGATTCGACGGCGGCGCGGCGCGCAGCGCGTCGGCGAAGTCGGCCAGCTGCGCCAGCATCGGCGCGGCCAGCGCATACAGCCCCTCCCCGGCCGCGGTGAGCGCGATGCCGCGCTTGCCGCGCACGAACAGCGGCGCGCCCAGGCGCCCTTCCAGGCTCTGGATCTGGCGGCTGACGGCCGACTGGGTCAGGCACAGTTCGTCGGCCGCGGCGGTGATGCTGCCGCGCCGCGCGGTGGCCACGAAGCCCTTCAGGGCGTCGAGCGGGGGCAGCGCGTTCAGCCGCACGTCAGGTACCTTGCGCCCAGGCCAGCGCATCCTCGAGGCGGTCGTCGCCCCAGAACAGTTCGCCGGCCACGATGAAGCTCGGCCCGCCGAAGATGCCAAGCCGGCGCGCCTCGCCGGTTTGCGCGCGCAGCGCCGCCTTGGCGGCATCGAGGCCGGCCCTCTCCAGCAGCGCCAGCGGATCAAGCGCCAGGCCGTCCAGCGCGGCCAGCACCGGCGCCGCGGCGTCGATCTCGCGGTCCTCGGCCCAGGCCATGCGCATCACGCGGCGGCAGAACTCGCCCATCCAGGGCTCGTCGGCAGCGAGCAGCGCCACCCGCATCGGCAGCAGCGCGCGGCGCGGGAACACGCTGGGCCGCCGGAACGGCAGGCCGTATTTTTGCGCGCGGCGCGCCGTGTCGCGCCATGCGTACTCGCCCTTCTCGCGCTGGACCACGAACGGCGGGCCTTCCCAGCCCAGTTCGCGGAACACGGGACCGAACAGGAATGGCCGCCAGGCCAGCGGCACGCCGGCCGCGCGCGCCGCGTCTTCGATGCGCATCGCGCTCAGGTAGCTGTAGTTGCTGCCGAACTCGAACCAGAATTCGACGGTGTGTGGGGCAGGCATGGGCGTCTCCGGGTGGCATCGCATCCGCACAGTATAGGAATAACGATAGCAGGGAATGGCGCCGATTTGTCATGCCATCCATGCATCTGGCGCATGGATGGCATGCATTGCCTGCGCTTGCGCATGGCGCCGGCGCGCGCCACACTGGCGTCAAGGAGGCATGCATGGACAATGTATTGATCGTCACCGGCGCCGGCCGCGGCATCGGCGCCGCCATCGCCCGGCGCGCGGCCCGCGATGGCTACCGGGTCGCGCTCAATTACCTCGGCGACGCCGACAGCGCCGGGGCGCTGTCGGCGGAGATCCGCGCCGCCGGCGGTGTCGCCATCGCGCTGCAGGCCGACGTCGGCGATTCCGGCCAGGTGGACGCGATGTTCGCGCAGGTCGAACGCGAGCTCGGCCCACCGACCGCCCTGGTCAACAATGCCGGCATCACCGGCCGCCTGGCCGGCTTCATGGACAGCGACCCGGACACGATCGCGGCGGTGTTCCGTACCAATGTGCACGGCACCATGCATTGCAGCCGCGCCGCGGTGCGCGCCTTCCGGCGCACAGCGACGAATGGCACGAACCGCGTGATCGTGAACCTGTCCTCGATCGCCGCCATCACCGGCAGCCCGCACGAATACGTGCACTACGCGGCCAGCAAGGCGGCGGTCGAGACCTTTACGCTGGGCCTGGCGCGCGAGCTGGCGCCGGAAGGCATCCGCGTGTGCGCGGTGGCGCCCGGATCGACCCTGACCGGCATCCATGCCCAGGCCGGCGAGCCCGAGCGCCCGGCGCGCATCGCGCCGAAGATTCCGATGGGACGGCTGGCCACGCCGGAAGAAATCGCGGAGCCGGTGCTGTGGCTGCTGTCGCCGCAGGCGGCCTATGTCACCGGCGCCACCCTGCGCTGCGCCGGCGGCCTGTAAGGAGATTCAGGCTTCGGCCAGCTGCATGAAGCGCAGCGGCTCGACCTGCCACTTGGCGGCCGACTCGTGGCGCACGATCCTGTCGGCGCCGCCGAAGCCCAGCCCGCGCGACAGGTCGACCGTCTCGGGCCGGATATACACCTGGTTTTTCGTATGGAAGAACACGTTCACCTTGGGCGTGAGCAGGCTCGATTCGTGCGGCTCGACCACCACGCCCAGCCGCCCCGATTCCAGCAACACCAGGGTGCCGACCGGGTAGATGCCGACGCAGCGCATGAACTCCTGGGCCAGCGCGGGATTGAAATGGAACTTGCTCCACTCGTAGATCTTGCGCAGCGCCTCGGCCGGCGCGATGCCCTTGTGGTAGCAGCGGTCGGACGTGATCGCGTCATAGACGTCGACGATGGCCGCCATCTGCGCCAGCTCGCTGATGACGCCTTCGGCCTGGCGGTCCGGATAGCCGCTGCCGTCGCGCCGCTCGTGGTGGTGCAGGGTGATGTCGAGCGGGATCGGGCCAATGCCCGGCGTGCGCACCAGGATGTCGTGGCCATCGCGCGGATGGCGCTTGACGATGTCGAATTCCTCGTCGCTCAGCGCCCCCTGCTTGTTGAGGATGGCGTCCGGTACCAGCGCCTTGCCGGTGTCGTGCAGCAGGCCGCCCAGGCCGGCCTGGTAGATCATGTTTTCATCCATGCCGCGCGAACGGCAGAAGGCGACCAGCAGCGCGCACACGCTGACCGAGTGCAGGAAAGTGTAGTCGTCCTTGTTCTTGATCTGCAGGAGGCTCAGCAGGGCCCCCGAATTGCGCAGGATCGATTCGGTCACGCTCTGCACCACCGGGCTGACCTGGTCCAGCTCGACCGCCTTGCCCAGGCGCGCGTCCTGCATCACGGTGCGCACCAGGTCCACCGCCTGGCGCCGCACGGTGACGGCGCGCTGCAGCTCTTCGGCCAGCGGCACCCTCACCCGGCTCGTCACGCTCGATGCCAGCGCCGTCACTTCCGCCTCGGTCGCAGCCTCGGCTTCGGCCAGGGTCGGCGCGTCGACGTCCAGCCCGCGACTGCAATCGATCACGACGTTGCGGATGCGCGCGGCGACGATCTTGCGGATCTCGTCGTCTTCCGTGAGCAGGAAGCGGTTACGCACGAACGGATGTTCCATCCAGCCGCAATCGAGGTCGTGGATGAACATGCCCAGCTTGAGCTGTGACGAATCCACTTTCTTCAGCATCGTGTCGCTTCCTGTAGTGATTTGCGCGCTCGTTGGCGCCTTTTATGCACTGAGTATATCAAGTACATGATGAATAAAAACCTGTTGTTGCCACCTGGATACACAATGTGACATGGAGCCAATGCAAACGCATAACTTCGACACTATCTTGACGTTAACGTTAACGTCATATACCGTACCGGCATACCCCGTCCTCACCGCACACAAGGACCCTCCCCTCATGAACGACATCACTCCCGCCGCGAAGCTCGACCTGCCCGAGCAGCCGCGCCTTGCCAACAAGGTCCGCTTCGTCACCGCCGCCTCGCTGTTCGACGGCCACGATGCCTCGATCAACATCATGCGCCGCATCCTGCAATCGAACGGCGCCGAGGTGATCCACCTCGGCCACAACCGCTCGGTCGACGAGGTGGTCACCGCGGCGCTGGCCGAGGACGCGCAGGGCATCGCCATCTCGAGCTACCAGGGCGGCCACGTCGAATACTTCAAGTACATGATCGACCTGCTGCGCCAGCGCGGCGGCGCCCACATCAAGGTATTCGGCGGCGGCGGCGGCGTGATCGTCCCGAGCGAGATCGAGGACTTGCACGCCTACGGCGTGACGCGCATCTTCAGCCCGGAAGACGGCCAGCGCATGGGCCTGGTCGGCATGATCCGCTCGATGCTCGAGGCCTGCGACATCGACCTGTCGCCGTATGCCCCGACCACGCTCGCACCGCTGCAGGCAGGCGACATCGCCGACCGCCACCGCCCGCTGGCCCAGCTGATCACAGCGCTCGAGAACGACAAGGTCGAGCCAACCCTGCGCAAGCAGATCCTGGACACCGCCGACACGCTGCGCGTGCCGACCCTGGGCATCACCGGCACCGGCGGCGCCGGCAAGTCGTCGCTGACCGATGAACTCATTCGCCGCATCCGCCTCGACCAGGGCGACCGCCTGAACATCGCGGTGATCTCGATCGACCCCTCGCGCCGCAAGTCGGGCGGCGCCCTGCTGGGCGACCGCATCCGCATGAACGCGATCAATCCGTGGAACGGCCAGCAGCGCGTGTTCATGCGCTCGCTCGCCACGCGCGAAGCGGGGTCCGAGATCTCGCAGGCCCTGCCCGACGTGATCGCGGCCTGCAAGGTGGCCGGCTTCGACCTGGTGATCGTCGAGACTTCGGGCATCGGCCAGGGCGACGCCGCCATCGTGCCGCACGTCGACACCTCGATGTATGTGATGACCCCGGAATTCGGCGCCGCCTCGCAGCTGGAAAAGATCGACATGCTCGATTTCGCCGACCTCATCGCGATCAACAAGTTCGACCGCAAGGGCGCCCTCGACGCGCTGCGCGACGTGGCCAAGCAATACCAGCGCAACCGCGAGCTGTGGTCCGTGAGCCCGGACCAGATGCCGGTCTACGGCACCCAGGCCTCGCGCTTCAATGACGATGGCGTGACCGCGCTGTACCACGGCCTGCTGCCCAAGCTGGCCGCACTGGGCCTGCAGGTCGAACCGGGCAGCCTGCAGGCGCCGGCCCAGCGCTACTCGAGCGGCAAGAACGTGATCGTGCCGCCGGCGCGCAGCCGCTACCTGGCCGAGATCGCCGACACCGTGCGCGGCTACCACCGCCAGGTCGGCAAGCAGGTCAAATTGGCGCGCGAGCGCCAGCAACTGCAGGAAGCGAAACGCATGCTGGCCGCCGCCGGCAAAGGCGTCGACTTCGACGACCTGATCGTGGAGCGCGAGAATGCGATGGATGGCGAGGCCAAGTCGCTGGTCGCGTCCTGGCCGCAGCTGCAGGCGACCTATGCGGGCGACGAACACGTCGTGAAAATCCGTGACAAGGAAATCCGCACCCGGCTCGTGCAGAAAACCCTGTCGGGCAACCCGATCCGCAAGGTGGCGCTGCCGCGTTTCGAGGACCATGGCGAGATCCTGCGCTTCCTGATGCTGGAGAATGTGCCGGGCAGTTTTCCTTACACTGCGGGAGTTTTCCCATTCAAGCGCGAAGGCGAAGACCCGACCCGCATGTTCGCCGGCGAAGGCGACGCCTTCCGCACCAATAAACGGTTCAAGCTCGTGTCGACCGGCATGGACGCGAAACGCCTGTCGACCGCCTTCGACTCGGTGACCCTGTACGGCGCCGACCCGGCGCTGCGGCCCGACATCTACGGCAAGGTCGGCAACTCGGGCGTGTCGATCGCGACCCTGGACGACATGAAGGTGCTGTACGACGGTTTCGACCTGTGCAGCCCGTCGACGTCGGTCTCGATGACGATCAACGGCCCGGCGCCGACCATCCTGGCGATGTTCATGAACACCGCCATCGACCAGCAGATCGACAAGTTCACCGAGAAAAACGGCCGCGCGCCCACCGCGGAAGAAGCCGAGAAAATCCGCGCCTGGGTCCTGACCGCCGTACGCGGCACGGTGCAGGCCGACATCCTGAAGGAAGACCAGGGCCAGAACACCTGCATCTTCTCGACCGAGTTCTCGCTGAAGGTGATGGGCGACATCCAGGAATACTTCGTCACCCACGGCGTACGCAATTTCTACTCGGTGTCGATCTCGGGCTATCACATCGCAGAAGCTGGCGCGAATCCGATCTCGCAGCTGGCCTTTACCCTGTCGAACGGCTTCACCTTCGTCGAAGCGTACCTGGCGCGCGGCATGAATATCGATGATTTCGCGCCGAACCTGTCGTTCTTCTTCTCCAACGGCATGGACCCGGAATACACGGTGCTGGGCCGCGTGGCGCGGCGTATCTGGGCGGTGTCGATGCGCGACAAGTACGGCGCCAACGACCGCTCGCAGAAGCTCAAGTATCACATCCAGACGTCGGGCCGCTCGCTGCACGCGCAGGAGATCGACTTCAACGACATCCGCACCACCCTGCAGGCGCTGATCGCGATCTACGACAACTGCAATTCGCTGCACACGAATGCGTATGACGAGGCGATCACGACGCCGACCGACGAATCGGTGCGCCGCGCACTGGCGATCCAGCTGATCATCAACCGCGAATGGGGCCTGGCCAAGAACGAGAACCCGAACCAGGGCTCGTTCATCATGGACGAATTGACCGACTTGGTCGAAGAGCAGGTGCTGCAGGAATTCGAGCGCATCGCCGAACGCGGCGGCGTGCTGGGGGCGATGGAAACCGGCTACCAGCGCGGCAAGATCCAGGAAGAGTCGATGCTGTACGAGCACCAGAAGCACGACGGCACGCTGCCCATCATCGGCGTCAATACCTTCCGCAATCCGAAGGGCGAAGGCGCGCCGGCCACGATCGAACTGGCCCGCTCGACCGACGACGAAAAGCAGTCGCAGCTGCAGCGCCTGGACGACTTCCACCAGCGGAATGCGGATGCGGCCCCAAGGGCCCTGGCCGCCCTGCGCCAGGCCGCGATCGACAACGAGAACGTGTTCGCGCGCCTGATGGACGCGGTGCGCGTGTGCTCGCTGGGGCAGATCACGACGGCGTTGTTCGAAGTCGGAGGGCAGTATCGCCGCAATATGTAGAATGGCTGCGTGACCACACGGAGCCAGCGATGACCATCCAGCCCGACCAGCTCGCCGCGCTGATGCGCGAAGTCGAACGGGAAGACCCGATCGACTTCGCCGACCTGCCCTTCCCCGAGGACGAGATGCGCGGCATCGTCGCTACCCATCTGTGCGAGATGGCGGCGGCCATGGAAAGCTTCAGCGAGGAAGACCGCACGCTGACCTTGCTGGCCGTGTCGGCCAAGCTGGTGCTGGAAAACCTGGTGCTGCATGTGCAACTGCTGCGGCGCCACGGCTTGCCGGTGGGAGAGAATGTGGAAGCCCTGCTGCAGCGGCTGCGCGGCGATGGCGACTGAATGCCGATGTAGTCATTTTTTTAACTTCCATGCCGGGCGCATCGGATAAGTTTTGCAACAACCGTATCCGTTTGTACACGGAATCGGCTGTTCCTTCAGGTATTATTTGTTGTTGAGGAATTTCGCTCATCCGGCGAAACGACCGTCTCCACTGCCTGAGGAATCCCACATGCCGCGCCATCCCACCAAGCTCACCTTCACCGCCGCCGTCCTGGCCGGCGCCATCCTGACCGGCGGCCTGGCCGGCTGCAACCGCACCCAGTCGACCGAGACCCTGCTCGCCGAAGCGGCCGAGTACCAGCAAAAAGGCGACATCAAGGCGGCCCTGATCCAGCTCAAGAATGCCGTGGCGAACAGCCCGGAAGACGGCGAAGCGCGCCTGGCGCTGGGCACGTTGCAACTGTCGAGCGGCGACCTGGCCTCGGCCGAGAAGGAACTGGGCCGCGCGCGCGCGCTCGGCGTCCCGGCCGAACGGGTGCTGCCGCTGCTGGGCCGGGCCCTGGCCCAGCAGGGCAAGGTCAAGGAACTGCTGGAACTGGTCACGCCCGAGGCGGCCGGCCAGTCGGCCCCGCTGCTGTCGCTGCGCGGCGATGCGCTGCTGGGCAGCGGCAAGGCCGACGAGGCCAAGCAGGCCTACGAGGCGGCGCTGGCCGCCAACGCCAACTCCGGCGAAGCCCTGATGGGCCTGGCGCGCCTGTCCGCAGTGCGCGGCGACCGCGATGCCGCCGTCCTCTACGTCGACCAGGCGGTGGCCAAGGATCCGAAGAATCCCGAGGTGTTCATCATGCAGGGCGCGATGCTGCGCTCGATGAACAAGCCCGACGAAGCGCTGGCCGCCTATGACAAGGCGCTGGCGCTCAAGCCGGCGCATCGCGGCGCCCACATCGAGAAAGCCAATATCGAGATCGCGCGCGGCAAGTTTGACGCGGCAAAGAAAGAAGTCGAGGCGGCGGAAAAAAATGCACCGGGCAGCCTGCTGGTGGTCTACACCCGCGCCCTGTTCGAATTCTCGCAGGGTAAACACGCGGCAGCCAGGGAAGCGCTGCTGAAGATCCTGAAGGTGGCGCCCGATCACCTGCCGAGCGTGCTGCTGGCCGGCGCATCGGAACTGGCGCTGGGCTCCACCAACCAGGCCGAGCAGCACTTGCGCAAATACCTGGAGAGCGCACCGAACAACGTGTATGCGCGTAAATTACTGGCACAGGCCCAGCTCAAGAATTCGCAGCCGGGGGCAGCCGTCGAGACGCTGGCGCCGGCCCTGAAGGACGCGTCGAAAGATGCGCAGTTGCTGGCGCTGGCCGGCGAATCGTATATGCAGGTCCGCGATTTCGACAAGGCCAGCGACTACCTGGGCCAGGCGGCCGTGCTGGCGCCACAGGCGGCGGCGGTGCGCACCTCGCTCGGCCTGTCCAAGCTGGCGCAGGGCGACAGCGCCGGCGCGTTGAGCGAACTCGAGAAGGGAGCGACGCTCGATCCGAAGTCGGTCCAGGCCACCATGGCCCTGGTGCAGACCGAAATCGGCATGAAGCGCCCTGAGAAAGCCATGGCCGCCGTGCAGGCGCTGGAGAAACAGCAGCCGGACAATCCGCAAGTGCACCAGATAAAGGGCGCGGTATACCTCTTCCAGAACAATGCCGCCGGCGCGCGCGCCGCCTTCGAGAAAGCGCTGTCCCTGCAGCCGGGCTTCCTGCCGGCCGCGACCAACCTGGCGCGCCTGGACATCCAGGAAAACAAGCCGGATGCGGCAAGGGCGCGCTTCACGGCCATCCTGGAGAAGGACAAGAACAATACCGATGCGATGACGGCGCTGGCGGCGCTGGAAATGCAGCAAAAGCGTGTTCCGGAAGCGACGACCTGGCTCGAGAAGGCCAGCGACGCCAATCCGGGCGCGCTCGGTCCCGCGCTCAGGCTCGGCGGCCACTACCTGGCGACCGACCAGGCGCCCAAGGCGCAGGCGCTGGCGCGCAAGCTGCAGACCAACCATCCGGCCGAGCCCGGGGTCATGGAACTGCTCGGACAGACCCAGGTCGCGGCCAAGGATTTCCCCGGCGCCCTGGAAACCTATGGCAAGCTGGTCACGCTCCAGCCGAAATCCGGCCTGGCCCATCTGCGCATGGCCAATGTCAACATGCTGATGAAGAACGATGCGGCGGCCGCCGCCAGCCTCCAGCGCGCCATCAGCCTGCAACCCGACCTGGTGCCGGCGCGCGCCGCCGCGGTCGAAGTGGCGCTGCGCCGCGACCGCCAGGCCGAGGCGCTGCAACTGGCGCGCGACACCCAGCGCGACTATCCGAAGCATCCGCTCGGCTATGTGCTGGAAGGCGATGCCTACCTGGTCAAGCGCCAGGGCGCCCAGGCCGCGGCGGCCTACGAGAAGGCGCTGGCGATCGCCCCGGCGACGCCGGTCGTGATCAAGCTGGCGGAAGCGCTGGGAGCAGCGGGCAAGGCGGCGGAAGGCACGCGCCGCCTGGCCGCCTGGGCCAAGGCCCATCCGAACGACCTCGGCGCCGCGCATTACCTGTCGAACGCCTACCTGGGCGCCAAGGATGCGAAGTCGGCGATCCCGGTGCTGGAAGGAATCGTCCAGCGCAGCCCGCAGGATGCGATGGCCCTGAACAACCTGGCCTGGGCCTATGGCCAGACCAGGGATGCGCGCGCCCTGGCGACCGCCGAACGGGCCGCCAGGATCGCAGGCGACAATCCGGCCATCATGGATACCCTGGGCTGGTTGCTGGTCGAGCAGGGCAATATCGAACGCGGCCTGCCGCTCCTGAAGAAAGCCGCGGCGGCCGTGCCCAATTCGCCGGAAATCAACTACCACCTCGCAGCCGGCCTGGCCAAGGCCGGCGACAAGGAAGGCGCGCGCAAGTCGCTGGACAAGCTGCTGGCCGACCACCAGGCTTTCCCTCAACGCGACGACGCGCAGTCGTTGCGCAAAACTTTATAAAGGATTAATATCCATTTAGAAATAATTAACTGTTTAGACACAGTTTGACGATTCTTGACCATCCAGTCGAGCCAAAGGACCAACCCGATGACTAGCCAGGAACAAGAGAATACAGAGGGTTTTCCTGCAGATTCCCTGACGAACAGCCGTGTTTCTGAAGAACAGGATAAGATGGCGTCCTCAGATATAGAGGACGTAATTGTGAACCAAGATTCTTTTGGAATCCGGCTTCTCGATACTGCCGAGGGACGCAATTCGGCCAGCATGCTCATCAACAAGATGTATGCATGGCGTGGTTATGCGGGCACGCACCAGGCGAGTGACGACCCGAATCGCATCGTCCTGACTGCCACCGACAAGGGCGATGTGGTCGGTACCCTGAGCCTCGGGATCGACTCCGGGATCGGGCTGATGGCCGATGAAATCTTCAAGGACGAACTGGACGGCTTGCGCCAGAATGGCGCCAAGCTGTCCGAGTTCACCAAGCTGGCGTTCGATCCCTCGGTGCGTTCCAAGGCCGCGCTGGCCAACCTGTTCCACCTGGCGGTGATCTATGCGCGCGACGTGCACCGCTGCACCGACATCGTGATCGAAGTCAATCCGCGCCACCGCGGTTTCTACAAGAAGATGCTCGGCTTCGAACAGCTCGGCGAACTCAAGACCAGTCCGCGCGTCAACGCGCCCGCCTATCTGTTGCGGGTGCGCCTCTCCTTCGCCACCGAGCAGATCCTCAAGTATGGCGGCACCTTCGCCAGCAATTCCGGCAACCGCTCCTTCTATCCCTTCTTCTTTTCCCCGCGCGAAGAGAGCGGCATCGTCGCCCGCCTGCTGCGCATGGAAAAAGACCACGTCGACTGAGCATTCGGCGGTGTCGCATCGATAACCAGGCAATGAGCACTTCTTTCGACTATGGGCGGGCCTTTGCCCGCAACCTCGGCTGGGTCACGCCCGAGGAACAGGCCGCCCTGCGCGGCAAGCGGGTGGCGATCGCGGGCGGCGGCGGCGTGGGCGGCGTGTACCTGCTGACGCTGGCGCGGCTGGGCATCGCCTCGTTCCACGTCGCCGATTTCGACACCTTTGACCTGGTCAATTTCAATCGCCAGGTCGGCGCCATGATGTCGACCCTCGACCAGCCCAAGGCCGAGGTGCTGGCGCGCATGGCGAAGGACATCAATCCCGAGATCGAGATCAAGGTGTTCGACCAGGGCATCAACCCGGACAACCTGGACAGCTTCCTGGACGGGGTCGACCTGTACGTGGACGGCCTGGACTTCTTCGCCTTCGACATCCGCCAGCGCACCTTCGCCGCCTGCGCCGCGAAGGCAATCCCGGCCACCACGGTAGCCCCGCTCGGCATGGGCGCCGCGCTGCTCAATTTCATGCCGGGCGGGATGAGTTTCGACGACTACTTCCAGTGGGGCGAGCTGCCGGAACTGGACAAGGCGATCCGCTTCGTGGTCGGACTGGCCCCGGCCGGCCTGCACCGCCCCTACCTGGTGCTGCCGTCGGCGGTCAACTTCAAGGAACGACGCGGTCCTTCGACCATCATGGCCTGCCAGCTGTGCGCAGGCATCGCCGCCACCGAGGCGCTCAAGATCCTGCTGCGGCGCGGCGAGGTCAGGGCGGCGCCGCACGGGATGCAGTTCGACGCCTACCGCAACAAGCTGACCCGCACCTGGCGCCCGGGCGGCAACCGCAACCCGCTGCACCGCCTGATGATCGCGGTGGCCCGGCGCCAGATGACGCGCGAACTCCAGGAATCGCCGCAATGACTCCCCACGACACCCTGCTCCGGATCCTCGACCTCGCGCGCTGGGCGCCCAGCGGCGACAACACCCAGCCCTGGCGCTTCGAACTGGCCGGGCCCGACCACGTGGTGGTGCACGCCAGCGATACGCGCGCCGATACCGTGTACGACCTGGACGGCCATCCGAGCCAGATCTCGGTCGGCGCGCTGCTCGAGACGATGGCCATCGCCGCCAGCGCCCACGGCCTGCGCGCCGACGCCCAGCGCCGCCCCGGCAGCCCGGACGAACAGCCGCTGTTCGACGTGCGCTTCAGCGCCGACGCCGGCATCGCGCCGAGCCCGCTGGTCGAGGCCATCACCCGCCGCAGCGTGCAGCGCCGGCCGATGAGCGCGCGGCCCCTGAGCGGCGACGAGAAGCGCGCGCTCGAAGCCGCCGTCGCCCCGGCCTACACGCTGCACTGGATCGAAGGCTTCGGACCGAAACTCGCGACCGCGCGCTTGATGTACGACAACGCCCGACTGCGCCTGACCATGCCCGAGGCCTATCAGGTGCATGCCCGCATCATCGAGTGGAATGCGCGCACCAGCCGCGACCGCGTGCCGGACCAGGCGCTGGGCGTCGATCCGGGCACCCTCAAGCTCATGAAGTGGGCCATGGTGAGCTGGGACCGGCTGTCGACCATGAACCGCCTGATGGGCACCTGGGCTCCGCGCCTGCAGATGGACCTGGTCCCAGGCCTGGCCTGCGCCGCCCACTTCGTGCTCAAGGCGCGCAACGCGCCGCGCGGCATCGACGACTACGTCGACGCGGGGCGTGCGGTGCAGCGCTTCTGGCTGACGCTGACCCACCTGGGACTCGTGATGCAACCCGAGATGACGCCGCTGATCTTTTCCAAGTACGTGCTCGACAAACGCAAGTTCACCAGCACACCCGGCCTGTTCGAGGCCGCCGAACGGCTGCGCGCGCGCGCGCAGGAACTGATCTATGCCGGTCCCGGCACCCCGGTCTACATGGGCCGGCTGGGCGCCGGCCCCCTGCCCAGGGCGCGCTCGGAACGGCGGCCGCTGGAAGAATTGCTGATCCGGCGCTGAACCTGCTACAAGCCGCGCTACGCGATCAGCGCGCAGCGCATGCTGTTCAGGCCGAAATGGCGGCGCAGGTCGCTGAAATCGTGCTTGTGCCACTCCGGCAGCCGTTGCTGCATGCGCTGCAGTTCCGCCGCAAGCTCGGGATCGGCGCCGCGGCGCGGCGCGCTTTTCAGCGCCATCATGAACGGCAGGCCGATCGTCGAATACAGCGTCGCGCGGCCGGCCAGCGGCTTGACCGCCTGGCGGAAGTCGTCCGGGTAGAACGCCGCCCGCAGCGAATTGTAGTAATCCTCGGTAAACAGCTGCGGCTGCCGGTCGGCGTACTGGTAGGCGAAATAGTCGATCGAGCGGGCCGCCTTGAGGTGGCCGAAATCGACCATGTAGACGCCGCCCCCGTCCTTCAGGATGCGCGCCACTTCGGCGTAGGTCTGGCACAGCATGTCCAGCGTCGGCAGGTGGTGCAGGGCCATGGTCGACATCACGGCATCCACCGATTTGTCGGCGAACGAGGACAGGTCGGTGATGTCGCCATGGCGGAATTCGACATTGGTCAAGCCCTGGCGTGCGATCAGTTCGCGCGCCCGTTCGAGCATCGGCGCCGACAGGTCGACCCCGATGAAGCGGGTCGCCGGATTCAGGCGCGCCACCATGGCCAGCTGGTTGGCCGGGCCGCAGGCAAGGTCGACCACCGTGTCGCCCGGGCGGATCACCTCGCACACATTCGCACAATGAAACAGGTACACGGGCGCCATCACGGCATGCTCGCGTCCCGCCTCCACATAGGCCGCCACGTTCTCCGGATCGTCCATCACCAGGTCGGGCTCGGTTACGCGCGGGCTGCGTTCGCCGGTTACCAATTCCCGGACCACGGTCTTGATCAAATTAAGGCTGGGCATCTTGTTTTTTCCTGAAGAAACAAACTGTAAAAAAATGCTGTCGGAATTTTTTACAACGCTGTGCTAGAAAGCTGAGCCGAAGTCGACAGATCAGCAGCAAGCATATGATTTTAAACGCTTTTCATAATGCTGGCACGCTGCTTGCTAGATAACATTTGCAATGATCGTCACTGGCAATACCCTGGAAGATGCGAGCGAGTTTAACTGTGCAAACATCGGCGGGCAATAAACAAATCATAAGCCGTAGCGTCATCAAAGCAGTCACCCTTGGGAATGCCCGAGTATCGAGCCCGAGACACATAGGTCAACATATACTGGAGATTCACATGTTTAATACCAAGAGCACGCTGCGTACCCTGATCGCCGGCGCCTTCCTGACCATGGCAGCAGCTGCGCAGGCAGCGCCTGTCTTCAGCGTCGATCCACGCTCGAACGGCCTGGATGTGCCTGGCATGGTCGACGGACAGGAAGTCCCGAACCTCTCGCGCGAATTCACGGCCAACACCATCAAAGGCGAGTCGTCGGCCCGTATCGAGCTGATCGAAGGCACGACCAATCGCTACACCAGCGTGGGCTGGATTCGCTACGACGCGTTCTCGAACAATGTCGGCAATACCTCGACCAATATCAACGCTCTGATCTCGGGTCTCGGCATCAACTACAGCCTGTACGCCACGTTCAACCAGACGTTCACCTGCAACGGCGCGCTGGGCACCAACGTGTCGTGCGCAATCGACGATATCGCCCTGTCGCTGTGGGCCGATGCCGGCGCCGATTCTGAATTCCGCACCGCCTCGCTGACCGCTGACGCGATCGTGATCCCGAACGGCGCCCGCGTCGAACTGGGCACCGTCACCAGCATCCTGTCGGGTGCTGCGGGCATCAACGAACTGGGCGGCGCCTTCCAGAACGTCAACTCCAACTTCATGCTGACCGAAGCCGGCAAGGCCTTCTTCGTCGAGCCTGATCCGTTCTACACCGCCGCCTTCAGCGCCTTCAACAACACCTCGTCGGGCCTGGTGTGCTCGCCGAACTGCGAAGCGCCGACGGTGGTCGCGATCACCCAGGAAAGCGGCATCACCGACTTCAACGGCGCTCCTGCCGAAGTGCCGGAACCAGGTTCGCTGGCACTGATGGGCCTGGGCCTGCTGGGCCTGGGCGCCTATCGCCGCAAGCGCCTGCAGAAGTAATCCGCGTCCGGTTTCCCGGACCACGTCGACAAGCCGCCCGGTGCAAGCCGGGCGGCTTGTTGCATTTGGCCCGCCATGTCCACGCCACAGGCCAGCCCGTCAGGCCTGTTCACCCTTGGCGTCGTCCCGTGGCGAAATGAACGCCTTGTGGAATAAATGCCGCGCCAGCATGAATGGCGGCATGCGCAGCCAGTTGCCGCGGACGTACAGCGCGAAACGCGCCGCTGCGCCGAAGCGTCCGGCGCAACTCGGATGATGCGGCGGCAGGACGCGCAGGAATAGCGCATCCATCAGGCTGCGCAGCAACGGTCCCGGACCGCCCGCGGCCGCCGCGCGCACGACCTCCGGCGGCACCGGCGTGCCCAGCATCCGCTGCAGGTAGCGCAGCGCGTAGTACAAGGGCCGCCCCAGTTGCAAGGCCTGTGCGCGTGGCGCCAGGCCTTCCCAGAAGCCCGGCTCGGCGCCGAACTGCAGCGCCAGGCGATGCAGGTCGAGCAGATCGCGCAATCCATGATCGAATTCGCCGTCGGAAAACAGATGCACCGCACTGTGCAGGAACATATCGTGTGGCGCCAGCATGAACAGCCCGGGCTCGCCGGCGACCGGGATGGCCGCCGCGCGCAACAGGTCCGGGTCGGGCCGTTCGGCCGCGGTTTCGGGCAGGATCGCATGATGCACGTCGATCGCATTGCCGCGCCGTACATGCACCATCGGCGGAATCTCGTGCATCCACTCGCGGTAGTAACGCTGGTCGTAGGGATCGTGGTGGGCACTGGCCCAGCCGTGCAGCATCAGCGCCGCTTCGACCTCGTCCAGGCGTGGCTTGGGCACGAGGATATCGATGTCCGTGAACAGGCGGCCGCGACCGGCGTCGAGCCCGGCCATGGCATACGCACCGCCCTTGAGCAGGATCAGCGGCACATCGAGCCCGGCCAAGGCCGCGACGATGCGCGCCACTTCGTAGCGCACGCCGCGCGCATGGTTGGACGCGGCCAGGCGGGTCCATTCCAGGTGCTCGCGCGGCGCGGCGGGAACGGCAGCGAGCAGGCCCGCGTCCTCCAGCAGGTACAGCATGCTCACCAGCAGATTGGCATTGGCGGCCTGGCGCAGCAGCAGGTCCCACTGCGCCAGGTCCAGCGCCAGTACCTCCTGCGGCGAGCGCAGTACCCGCACCAGGAGCGGCAGGGATTCGGGAACGCTCATGGCGCTTCTCCCGCCAGGGCGTCGAACACGGCCATCGCTTCGTCGAGCTTGCTGTAGCGGAAGGTATACCCGGCGCTGCGCTGCGCCAGACCGGCCAGGGTGTCGAAACCCCTGGCGCCGAGCAGCGTGTAGTTGAAGGCGTTGTCGGCCACGCGCATGAACAGGCGCGCGCGCGTCACCGGTTCAAGTTCGGCCGGCGCGCCGTCTTCCCACTGCGGGAACACGATCGCATGCGGCACGACCGCTTCGCCCGCGCGGCGGATGCTGTCGCCTGGCGCGCGCATCAGCCCGACCGTGCCCTTCATCGTGCCGTGCACCACGGAGCCGAACACGGCCTCGGGGGCGAACGCGCGAATCACCTCGATCGAGCGGTTCTTGAGGCTGACCGGACGCGGCACCGGCACCAGCAGCCCGTCCGCGTGCCGCACCAGCGCCAGCTCGTCCGACAGCAGGCGCCAGCCGCGGCAGACCAGGGCGGCGCACAGCGTGCTCTTGCCCGAACCCGGCGGGGCCGGCAGGATGATGCCGCGGCCATGCTTTTCGACCACCGCGGCGTGCACGATCAGGTAGCCATGAGCGCGGTTCGACACGCACCAGTTCATCATCCATTCGCAGAATGGCTGCGCCTGCGCCACGGGCAGCGGCTTGAAAGGGAATTTGCCGTCCTGCTCGAAGCGGACCTGGGGCCGCCACCAGCGGCGGATGCCGCCCGGCTGGCCCAGGTCGAGATGGAAGTCGGCGAAGCCGCCCGCTTCGTTCAGCGGGTAGTCCGCATACAGCACCGCCAGGCCGGCGGCCAGGTGCGGGATGTTCGAGTGGATGCGATTGGCGAAGGGGCCGGTCTGGACATCGAGGCCGGGGCCGCTCAGGCGCGCGCGCAACTGCGCCGGCGCCAGGGACGACACGGTCAGCATGGTTCGATCAGGTCGAGTGCATGCAGGTCGGCAAGCAGGTCGGCCAGCTGCTCGCGATCGAGCGCCGCGTCGGCCGCAGCATCGGCGCCATCGACACCATCGTCGCGGGCTTCGGCAGCGAGTTCGGCATCCAGTGCCGACGCCAGGCCGGGAATGTCGTCAGGCGCGGCCGCGAGCCGCTCGAGGAGCCACAAGGCGACCGGTGACAGCAGGTGGGTGGCGCCGGACAGGTCGTTGAACAGCACCGCTTCGCCGTCCCATTCCCGCCGCCGCAACGACTGCCCCGCGCTCACGCGCCAGGGCCGGGAACCATCAAACAAGATACGTCGTTTCCAGGTAGGCGCGCACTTGGCTGGCGGACCAATAGACCTTGGGCATGGGCGAGTAGAACTGGCGGGTTTGCAGATCGTTCCACATCTTGAACAATCTCGTTTCGTCCAGCACGGTCACATTGCCCGCCAGGATATTGAAGTAGGTCGTCGCCATGGCGCGTCCGACATATTTACGATAATCGTTCTTCTTATCGTATCCCCGCAAGATATCGATGAGCTTGACGTTGGCATATTTGGCGTCGTAGCACCGGAACAGCTGGCCGAATTTGATGTCTTCAGCACATGGCCAGCGCTTCGACAATTTGGCCCATTGCTCCGGCGTCAGTCCCCTGCAACGTCCTTTTTCGACATAGTTGCTGTTGCCGCCATGCGACAACGATGCCGCCGAAGGCGCGACGCATTGCGGGCTGGTGGCCATGGCCACCCTGCTTTCCAGCGTGAGCAGCACGCCGGCAGCGCCGAGACCGACCTTGCCCAGACGGCGGCGGCCAGCATTCGCTACCGGTATCGGGGGCGGCGGAAGGTCATCGTATGGTTGTGGTTCGGTCGACATAGTCATTTCCTGGAAAGGGGCTCTTTGGCGCAATAGCACTATCAGCAATTACCATGCCGAGGGATTTCAGGCAGGAAAAAACCTTTACAAAACAGCCACCTACCCGCCCCGCATGGTGACGATCACCCTCATTATAGTAATGAATTCCGACTAGCTGTAAGAAAACTCGACAGTTAGAAATAGCTTTCCGGAATTACGAGGATGTCGCCAGGACGCATCATCATGTTCGCCGAGATGTCGCCATCCTTGATGAGGTCATCGAGCCGTACGGTCAATTTTTCCTGCTTGCCATCGACCGTGCGAACGATGCTGGCCTTGTTACCCGCTGCGAATTCCGTCACGCCACCGACTGCGATCAGGACATCCATCAACGACATCTCGCGGCGGTACGGCAGCGCTTGCGGACGTGCGGCCTGGCCGATCACGCGAATCTGGTCGCTGAAATTGCCCACGAACTGGGTCACGACCACCGTAACCACCGGCTGCTGGATGAACTTGGCCAGCGCGCCTTCGATATCGCGCGCCAGCTGGGTCGAGGTCTTGCCGGCGGCCGGCAGGTCTTCGACCAGCGGCGTGGTGATCTTGCCGTCCGGACGCACCGGGACCGACATCGATACTTCAGGGTTACGCCAGACGATGATATTGACCGAATCGCCAGGTCCGATCAGGTAATCGGGATTGATCGGGGCCAGCGCGGCGGCGGGCGGCGCCGGCGGCGTGGCGCAGGCACCCAGCAGCAGCAGGCAGGCGATCGCGCCGGCTTTGGCCAAGGTATTGGTCAGATAGCTCATCTTGCTCACGTTCACTCCTTCGTGCCGTGGCACGGCATTCGCCGCGCACCACTTGCTTGTTAAAAATTGTTATTTCACCATCAAAACGCCGTTATTGTATATCAGAGTCTTGTAGGAAACGCCGCGCACACATGAATTTGTTGCAACGACCACCACAGCCATGGCCTCACGGCGCTTGGGTACGTTGCAGCAGGACGTGCACGTGACGCGCCGGGATCGCATAGGTGATGCCGCTCGGGTTGGTAATGGCATTCTCCTTCAAACCCTTGACGAATACCATATTAATAACGGCCACGACCACGCCGGTATCGGGGTCGTACACCGGGCTGCCGCTATTGCCGGGATAGGCCGTACCGTCGAGCTGGTAGATCGTGAACGGCGCGCGCTGCAGCTGGGCGATCGCACGCGCGTCGAGCTTGCGCGCGTTGAGCGAGGGGCGGACGATCGGCGTGATGGCGGCCAGGCCAGCACGGTGGGTCGCCGGATACAGGCCGAGCACCATGCCGAGCGGGAAACCGGTGAATGCCAGCGCCTGGCCTTCGCGCACCTCGTCCCTGTCGGCCAGGCGCAGCGCCGGTAGCGGCGTCCCGCTCAGGCGCAGGTGGGCCAGGTCGTGGTCGCGGTCGACGGCGACCACGGTCGCCGGCCGGAACACGGTATCGCTGCCATCGGCGCCGGCGCGCACCACCACGCCCAGCGCTTCCTTGCGCGCCCCGTCCAACAGGTCGGGCACCACGTGGGCATTGGTGATGACGCTCAGGCCGTCGCCGACCACGAAGCCGGTCCCGGAAAACGCGACCGCCGGGCTGCGCGTCTGCAGGTGGGTGCCGACGCCGACGACCGAGGGCTTGACCAGGGCCACCGTCTCCGGCAGCGACGCGGCCACGGCCGCAGTAGCGCTGGCGGCGGCAGCGGCCAGCGCCAGCATGAGGCCGCAGAGTCGGCCAGGACTGAATAAGGGATTCATAAGGAGTTCATCTTGTTCGCGTACATCTTCTTGCACAGCTAGCCAATCGTGCAAGGGATTTCAGAAGTAAGACATTAGAATAACGATGTTTTACTACAGGCAATTTATTGAATGCAATATCTTGACGGTGAAGACGATCCCGCGCACTTGCCTCGCTCGCATCCTGGGAATCGCCGTCCGTTACAAAGTTTCGCAAAAAGCAAGAAGCAAAATCGCCGAATGTTTGCGATAATGCAACGTTATAGGCTCTTGAAGCCGAGTATTGTCGTTTGTTCTGTTGTTCTGAGGAATATTTGTTGTAGCAAGATAGCATTGGCTGCCGTATTTTCTGGATTTGCCATCATGCAATTGCAATTGCACAGACTACAAGCGATCATGCAGGATGTTTTATTGACCGAGTCCGGCAACGGACCTTGACTGGCGAGACCCCAAAAGATGGCCGACATCATAGCCTTGATTCTGAATTTCCTGAAAGCACTCGGAAAATACCGCTGGCATGCGGTTGCCATTACCTGGGTGGTGGCGATCGCCGGATGGATCGTCGTGCTTGCCCTGCCCAACCAGTATGAAGCCTCGGCCCGGGTGTACGTCGATACCCAGAGCATCCTGCGGCCGCTGATGGCAGGCATGACCACCATGCCCGCGATGGAACAGCAGGTGCTGTTCATGCGCCGCACGCTGTTCAGCCGCCCGAACGTGGAACGCGTGGTGCGCGAGGTCGATCTCGACGTTGGCGCCAAGAACAGCAAGGAATTCGACAGGATCGTCGATAATCTGATGTCAAGCATCAAGATGGCGGGCACCGAGCGCGACGATATCTACACCATCAGCTATACCGCGACCAGCGCCAAGCTGGGCCGCGACGTGGTGCAGGCCTTCCTGACCATCTTCGTCGAAGGCAGTTTCAGCGGCAAGCGCCAGGATTCCGAGAAAGCGGTCCAGTTCATCGACGACCAGATCCGCGGCTACGAAGAGCGCCTGACCAATGCCGAGAACGCGCTCAAGGAATTCAAGATCAAGCACATGGGCATGTTGCCGAACCAGGGCGCCGACTACAACTCGCGCATGATGTCCACCACGGAAGCGCTGAACCAGGCGCGCCTGGAACTGTCCGAGGCCGAGCAGGCGCGCAACGCGATCCGGCGCCAGATCTCGGGCGACACCCGCAGCGCACCCGGCCAGCGTCCGCTGCCGATCCCGACCGACCCCGCGCTCGACGAGCGCATCACGAGCGTCAACAAGACCCTCGACGCCCTGCGCACCCAGTACACCGAACAGCATCCCGACATCGTCGCCAACCGCCGCCTGCTGGAACAGCTGCTGGCGCGCCGGGCCGAAGATGCCAAGAACGCGAAGCCGAGCGCCGACCCGGGCGCCAGCTACAGCCCCATGCTGCAGCAGCTGAACGTGGCCCTGTCCGAAGCCGAGGCGCGGGTGGCTTCGCTGCAGGCGCGCGTGAACGAATACAGCGCGCGCGCGGCCAGCCTGCGCGGCCAGAGCGCCCAGGTGCCGGAAATCGAAGCCCAGCTCGCCCAGCTCAACCGCGATTACGAAGTCAACCGCGAGAACTACCAGAAACTGGTCGAGCGCCGCGAGTCGGCCAAGCTGTCGGGCGACCTGTCGTCGGCCACCGACATGCTCAGCTTCCGCGTGATCGATCCGCCGCTGGCCCCGGCCACCCCGTCCGGACCGAACCGCCTGCAGCTGTTCACCGCGGTCTTCGTCGCCGCGCTCGCCGCCGGCCTGGCGGGCGCCTTCCTGCTGAGCCAAGTGCGTCCGACCTTCCTGAGCCAGGCCTCGCTGCGCGAAGTCACGGGCCTGCCGATCCTGGGCGCGATCAGCATGAACTGGACCGCCGAGCAGACCGTGCTGCGCAAGCGCCGCCTGTACGGCCTGGCGGCCTCGGTGCTGCTGCTGTTCGGCGCCTATGGCGCCGGCCTGACGGCCATCCTCGTGCTTCCCCTGTAAGGCTGTATCAAGGAGCGAATGTGAGCATTATCGAAAAAGCGGCCAGCCGCATCGACCAGCAGCGCCAAGCCGCTGCCCCCGCCGGCGCCGGCCAGTCCGCCGCCCCCGACACCTTCGACGCCCAGCCCGCAGTGGATGGCGCGCCCGCAGCCGCGCATCCGGCGACGCCCGTTGTCGACGCCGCCGCGCAGGCGCCCGCACCCGCGCCACGGCGTTCGGCGACGCGCAAGGTGGAACTGGACCTGGAACGCATGCGCCAGCTCGGGATGGTGACCGCGGCCGGCGGCCGCACCAACCTGCTGGAAGAATTCCGCATCATCAAGCGCCCGCTGCTCAAGCGCGCCTTCACGCCGCGCGAGCCGCAGGCGAATCCCGGCAACCTGATCATGATCACCAGCTCGCTGCCGGGCGAAGGCAAGACCTACAGCTCGATCAACCTGGCGATGAGCATCGCCATGGAACTGGACCATACCGTGCTGCTGGTCGATGCCGACGTGGCGCGTCCCTCCGTGATGCGCACCCTCGGCCTGCCGGCGCAGCGCGGCCTGATGGACATCCTGCTCAACGACAGTCTCGACATGTCGGAAGTGCTGCTGCGCACCAACGTCGACACCCTGTCCATCTTGCCGGCCGGCACCGCTTCGCCGCACGCCACCGAACTGCTGGCCAGTTCGGCGATGACCAGCCTGGTCAAGGAACTGGCCAGCCGCTACCCCGACCGCGTGATCATCTTCGACTCGCCGCCGCTGCTGCTGACCAGCGAGTCGCGCGAGCTAGCCAGCCACATGGGCCAGATCGTGGTCGTGGTGGAAGCCCAGACCACGACCCAGCATGCGGTCAACGACGCGCTGCAACGCCTGGAAGGCTTCGACAACGTCAACCTCATCTACAACAAGACAAGGGACATTCCGGGGATCGAAGAAACGTATGACTATCACTATGGTGGCTGAACCCCGGCGCGCGTCCCGCCGCGTCCGTGTCCTGCCGCGCCTGCTCCCACTGGCGGCCGCCATGCTGGCGGCCGCGCCAGCCCACGCCCAATGGACGGTGGACCCCAGGGTCAGCCTGCTCGAAACCTATACCGACAACGTCGACCTGCGCGACGACGACCTGGCCAGGTCGCAGTGGGTCACCGAATTGCGGCCGTCGATCGCGGTCGCCGGCCAGAGCCGGCGCCTGAAGGTCGCCGCCGCCGCCAACTGGCACCAGTATGCCTACAGCGACAAGTCCAGGGTGATCAGTCCGACCGACAGCCGGAGCAGCTACTCGGCCGACCTGCAAGGCACCGTCGTCGACCAGATGCTGTACGTGGACGCTTCGGCCAACCGCAGCAGGTCGAACATCCTGCCCTTCGGCCCCGGGGTCGAGGGCAATCCGTTCTCGCGCGACAACCAGACCGACGTCAAGAGCTGGAGCGTCAGTCCCTACCTGGTGCGCCGCCTCGGCCGCGACGCCACCATGCAGCTGCGCTATACGCGCGACTCGGTCGATTCGGGGGAGCGCAGGCTGTTCGGCAGCAGCACCGGCGACACCGTGATGCTCAACCTGGCCAGCAGCGCCGAACTGCGCGCGGTCGGCTGGGGCTTCAACTACATGCGCCAGGACATCGACAACCGCCTGGTCGGCGAATCCTCGTCCGAAACCGTGAACGCCTCGCTGCGCTACCGCTACTCGCGCACCTGGACCGCGACCACGACGGCCGGCTACGACCGCTACGACTTCGAGGGCCCCGGTCCCGACACGTCCGGCCGCAACTGGTCGGTCGGCGGGATCTGGACGCCGAGCGCGCGCACCAGCGTGCAGGCCGCGATCGGACGCCACCTGTATGGCAAGACCGGCTCGCTGTCGGCGACGGTGCGCGCGCGCCGCACGGTGTGGGACATCCAGTACGGCGACTCGATCACCTCGTCGCGCTCGCAATACCTGCTGCCGGCCGCGGTCGACACCGCCGCCATGCTCGACCGCCTGTTCGGCAGCCTGTTCCCCGACGCGCTGGAGCGCGAGCGCGCGGTCGCGGCCTATATGCAGGCCAACGGCTTGCCGAGCAGCCTGGCCAACAACATCAATTACCTGAGCAACCGCTATGCGCGCGAAAAGGCATTGCGCGCCTCGGTGGCCTGGCGTCTGGCGCGCGGCACCGCGCTGGCGAGCGCCTATCGCACCGAACGGCGGGCCGTGTCCGACCAGCAGAGCGACAGCCCGCTGCTGGGCAACTCGCTGTCTTCGCTCAACGACAACGTGCGCCTGCACGGCGGCAGCCTGAAATACGTCCATCGCCTCACGCCGCGCGCGCAGTTGCAGACCGGCGCCGACTACCGCTACAGCGAATCGCTCACCACCGGCATCGAGTCGCGCGAGCGCCTGTTCTACGTGCGGCTCGACCGCGACCTCGGCCGTCACCTGAAAGGCAGCCTGGAAGCGCGCCGCCGCAACGGCGGCGCCGACTTCGCCGGCCGCCGCGACTACACCGAGAATGCCCTGACCGCCCAACTGTTCATGACGTTTTAAGCGAAAAGAGCCTACAGATGTACGAATCCTATTACGGCCTGTCGGCCAAGCCCTTCCAGCTGCGCCCGGACCCGCATTTCTTCTTCGGCTCCAAGGGCCACAAGCGCGCCATGGCCTATCTCGAATACGGCTTGTCGCAGGGCGAGGGCTTCATCGTCATCACCGGCGAGGTCGGCGCCGGCAAGACGACCCTGGTGCGCAACCTGCTGGGCCGCATCGCGCTCGACCAGATCGTGGCCGCCCACATCGTCAACACCAGCCTCGATCCGGAAGACACGCTGCGCATGGTGGTGTCGGCCTTCGGCCTGGCCTACGAGGGCGCCAGCAAGGCCGAGCTGCTCAACCGCCTCGAACAGTTCCTGCGCAGCGTCGACCGCCAGGGCAAGCGCGCCTTGCTGGTGATCGACGAGGCCCAGAACCTGAACGCGCGCACGGTCGAGGAATTGCGCATGCTGTCCAACTTCCAGACCGACGACCGTTCGCTGCTGCAGACCTTCCTGCTGGGCCAGCCGGAGTTTCGCGCCACCCTGCACAGCCCCACCATGCAGCAGCTGCGCCAGCGCGTGATCGCCAGCTACCACCTGGGACCGATGGATGCGCAAGAGACCCGCGCCTATGTCGAGCACCGCCTGGCCACGGTCGGCTGGAAGGGCGACCCGGCCTTCGACGACGAGGCCCACGCCGCGATCTTTGCCTACAGCGGCGGCATCCCGCGCAAGACCAATACCCTGATGGACCGGGTGCTCCTGATGGGCTACCTGGAAGAGCTGCACGGCTTCACCGGCGCCCATGTCGGCGAAGTCGTGCGCGACATCTCGGACGAATTCCAGGCCCCGGACGGGCTGGGCGAGCCGGATCCGGCATCGATCCGGCCGGCCGCCGGCCAGCACGACCTGCAGCATGGCGAACGCCGCAGCGCCAGCGTCGAACAGCTCGACGAGCGCATGATGCGGCTCGAGAAATCGATCGTGTCGGTGCTGTCGATCCTGAAGAAGATCGCCGCCACGCCGTCCGGCGCGGCGCCGCGCCACATGGACAACCAGGACTGACCTTCCAGGAAAGGACATGGAATGAAAATGAGCGCTCCCGCAGCCCGCCCGCGTCCCGCGCCGGGCGAGAAGATCCGCAATGCGATGACCTGCGACGTCGAGGATTACTTCCAGGTCTCGGCCTTCGCCCCCTATATCGACCGCGCCAGCTGGCCGACCCGCGAGTGCCGGGTCGAAGCCAATATGGAACGCATCCTGGCCCTGTACGAACGCCACGGCGTGCGCGCGACCTTCTTCACCCTGGGCTGGATCGCCGAGCGCTATCCCGCCATGGTGCGCCGCATCGTCGCCGCCGGCCATGAACTGGCCAGCCACGGCTACGGCCACCTGCGCGCCTCGGACCAGAGCCGGGCCGAGTTCGACAACGACATCCGCTCCAGCAAGGCGCTGCTGGAAGACATCGGCGGCCAGGCCGTGGTGGGCTACCGCGCCCCCAGCTTCTCGATCGGCCACGCCAACCTGTGGGCGCTCGACGCGCTGCACGAGGCCGGCTACAGATACAGCTCGAGCATCTACCCGATCGCCCACGACCACTACGGCATGCCGGACGCGCCGCGCTTCGCCTTCTACCCGAACGGCCCGGACGGCCTGCTGGAAGTGCCGATCACCACCGTCAAGCTGGCGGGGCGCAACCTGCCGGCCGGCGGCGGCGGCTACTTCCGCCTGCTGCCGTATGCCCTGTCGCGCTGGATGATGGACAAGGTCAACCGCGAAGACCGCGAGCCGGCCCTGTTCTACTTCCATCCGTGGGAAGTCGATCCCGGCCAGCCGCGTCCCGAAGGCCTGGGCGCCAAGGCGCGCTTTCGCCACTACGTGAACATCGGCCGCATGGAACGCCGCCTGGAAGCCCTGGCGCGCGACTTCGCATGGGACCGGATGGACGCGATCTTCCTGGAACGACGCTGATGTCGATGATCGAAGCGGCGCTGGACAAGCGCAGCGCGGCGGCCGCCGCGCCGCCGCCACGGCACGACCTGCTGCTGCTGGTCCACCGCATTCCTTTCCCGCCCAACAAGGGCGACAAGATCCGCTCCTACCACCTGCTCAAGCACCTGGCGCAGCGCTACCGCGTGCACCTGGGCAGCTTCGTCGACGATCCCGACGACTGGCAGCACGTGCCGGCGATGGAAGCGCTGTGCGCCAGCAGCCATTTCGCGCGCCTCGGACCGCTGCAGGGCCGGCTGCGCAGCCTGGCCGCGCTGGCCAGCGGCGCCTCGCTGTCGCGCGGCTTCTACAAGGACGCCGGCATGCGGGCCTGGGTCGACCGCACCGTCGCCGCCCACGGCATCCAGCGCATCATGATGTTCTCGTCGGTGATGGCGCAGTATGCGGAGCAGCATCCGCAGGCGCGCCGCGTGATCGACTTCTGCGACGTCGATTCCGACAAGTGGCGCCAGTACGCCGACAAGAAGGCTTTCCCGGTCAACTGGCTGTACCGCCACGAGGCGCGCAAGCTGCTGGACTGGGAACGCGCGATCGCCGCCGACTTCGACGCCTCGCTGTTCGTGTCCGCGCCCGAGGCCGAGCTGTTCCGCCAGCTGGCGCCCGAGAGCGCCGACCGGATCGGCTTCTTCAACAACGGCGTCGACACCGATTACTTCAGCCCAGACGCCGTACATGCCTCGCCGTTCGGCGCCGGCGAAGCGGCGCTGGTGTTCACCGGCGCCATGGATTACTGGCCGAATATCGACGCCGTCCAGTGGTTCGCCGACCAGGTGCTGCCGCTGATCCTGGCCGAACTGCCGCAGGCGCGCTTCTACATCGTCGGCGCGCGTCCGGCGCCGGCGGTGCAGGCGCTGGCCACGCGGCCCGGCATCGTCGTCACCGGCACCGTGCCCGACGTGCGGCCCTACCTGGCGCACGCCGCGCTGGCGGTGGCGCCGCTGCGCATCGCGCGCGGCATCCAGAACAAGGTGCTCGAAGCGATGGCCATGGCGCGCACCGTGATTGCCTCGCCCCAGGCCTTCGAAGGCATCGAGGCCACGCCCGGCACCGACCTGCTGGTGGCGGACGCCGCCGCCGACCAGGCGGCCCTGGCGCTCCGCCTGCTGCGCGCGCCGGACCCCGCCATCGGCCACGCCGCGCGCGCCTGCGTGGTGCGCAACTACAGCTGGCCGGCCCACCTCTCACGGATCGAAGCGAGACTCGAATGCACATGAACGAATCGGCCACGCTGGCCGGCGCCGCGCCGGGGCGCTTCCCGTTGCCGGCCACGCTGGCGATCGTCGCGGCCCTGCTGGCGCCGTTCCTGATCTATGCCGGCACCGCGGCCTCGATGGTCGCGATCTGGAACAGTTCCGAGACCTTCGCCCACGGCTACATCATCCTGCCGATCAGCCTCTACCTGATCTGGCGCCGGCGCGCCGCCTTCGCCAGCATCGGGGCCGAGCCCTGCTGGCCGGCGCTCGGCCTGCTGGCCCTGTGCGGCGCCGGCTGGCTGCTGGCGCGCATGGGCGAGGTGCAGGTGGTGATGCAATACGCCTTCGTGGCCATGATCCCGCTGGTGGCGCTGGCGGTGCTGGGCTGGCGCCTGGCGCGCAAGTTCGCGTTCCCGCTCGGCTTCTTGCTGTTCGCGGTGCCGTTCGGCGAAGCCTTCGTGCCGCACCTGATCAACATCACCGCCGACTTTACGGTGGCGGCGGTGCGCGCCAGCGGCATCCCGGTCCTGCGCAACGGCACCTTCTTCGAGCTGCCCACCGGCAGCTGGTCGGTGGTCGAGGCCTGCAGCGGGGTGCGCTACCTGATCTCGTCGATCACGCTCGGCTGCCTGTACGCCTACCTGAGCTTCACCTCGCTCACGCGGCGCGCCGTCTTCATCGCGCTGTCGGTGGTGGTGCCGATCGTCGCCAACGGCCTGCGCGCCTACATGATCGTCATGATCGGCCACCACAGCAGCATGCAGCTGGCGACCGGCGTCGACCACCTGGTGTATGGCTGGCTGTTCTTCGGCCTGGTGATGTTCATCATGTTCTGGATCGGCAGCTACTGGCGCCAGGAAGAGACGCCTGTCGCCGCCGCCGCCTCGGCCAAGGCGCCGGCGGGCCTGCTGGTCGCGCGTCCGCTGACCGGCGTGGCGATCGCCGCGATCGCCGTGTGCGCGCTGTGGCCGGCGCTGGCCGCCCTTGCCGACCGCGCCAACCACAATCCGGCGCCGGTGCGCCTGGACGACAGCCGCCTGGCCTGGCGTCCGGCGGCGGCGGCGCCGCTGGCGGCCTGGGCCCCGGACTACGACGCTCCCGCCGCCCGCCTCGGCGGCGGCTATGCTCGTGCCGACGGCCAGGCGGTCACCCTGCACCTGCTGTACTACCGCAACCAGGAGCGCGGCAAGAACCTGATCACCTCGACCAACCGCCTCAGCAGCCGCGGCGACCAGTACCTGCAGGTCGGCTCCTCGGCGCGCACCGAGCAGGTGGGCGGCCGCACGCTGGCGCTGCGCGAGGCGCGCGTGAAGGGCCCGGCCGGCCAGCAGTTCCTGGTCTGGCACTGGATGTGGATCGACGGCGGCTTCATCGCCAACGACTACGTCGGCAAGCTGCGCCAGGCCAAGTCGAAGCTGCTGATGCAGGGCGACGACGGCGCGGCGCTGCTGGTCGCGGCGCCGTATTCGGACACCCCGGACAGCGCCCGCGCGACCCTGCGCGCCTTCCTGGACGCCAACCTGGCGCCGCTGGAAGCGACCCTCGGCGCGGCGCGGGGGCGCTGAGATGGCGGTATCCGGCACGGCCGGGCGCGAGCCCGCGCTGGTGGTGCACCTGATCTACCGCCTCGATTTCGGCGGCCTGGAAACGCTGCTGGTCGACTGCATCAACCACATGCCGCCCAAGCGCTACCGGCATGCGGTGGTGTGCCTGACCGGCTACACCGAGTTCGCGCAGCGCATACAGCGCCCCGACGTCGCGCTGTACGCGCTCGACAAGCCGCCAGGCCTCGCGCCCGGCATCCACCTCGACCTGTGGCGCCTGCTGCGCCGCCTGCGCCCGGCGATCCTGCACACCTACAACTTCGCCTGCGCCGAATACGCGTTCACCGCCTGGGCCGCCGGGGTGCCGGTGCGCATCCATGCCGAGCATGGACGCGACGCGCGCGACCCGCAAGGCCTGAACCGCAAGCACAACCTGCTGCGGCGCGCGCTGTCGCCCTGGATCGACCGCTACGTGCCGGTGTCGCACGACCTGGCGCGCTGGCTCACCGGGGTGGTCGGCATCGCGCCGCGCAAGACCGAGATGATCATGAACGGGGTCGACACCGACCGCTTTGCGCCCGCCCCGGCCGCGCCGGATGCTGCGCGCCCGTTCACGATCGGCACCGTCGGCCGCCTGCAGAACGTCAAGGACCAGGCCACCCTGGTCGCCGCCTTCGCCCTGCTGTGCCAGCGCATGCCGGAACGCCGCGCCATGCTGCGGCTGGCGATCGTCGGCGACGGTCCGTTGCGCGAAGCGCTGGCGGCGCAAGTGCGCGCGGCCGGCATCGAAGACCGCGTCTGGCTGGCCGGCGCGCGCCACGACATTCCCGAACTGATGCGCGATTTTTCCCTGTTCGCCCTGCCCTCGATCGCCGAAGGCACGCCGGTAACCGTGCTCGAGGCGATGGCCTGCGCGCTGCCGGTGGTGGCCAGCGCCGTGGGCGGGATTCCTGACCTGGTGCAAGACAGCGTGCAGGGCCGGCTGGTGCCACCGTCCGACCCGGCGGCGCTGACCGACGCGCTGGCCGCCTACGTCGCCGATCCTGCTCTCGCGCGTGCGCACGGCGCGGCGGCCCGCATCCGCATCGAACAGCACTACAGCGTCGCGGCCATGGTCAACGCCTATCTCGGGCTCTACGACCGGCTGCGCGCCATCACCCTCACTCCTGAAGAAATGAACCGAACATGTGCGGAATAGTTGGCATATTTGACCCGCGCGGCATGCGCGACATCGATCGCGGCGCGCTGGAAAGGATGAATCAGACCCAGTTCCACCGCGGCCCGGTGGAAGGCGACGTCTATCTTGAGCCGGGTGTGGGCTTCGGCCACCGGCGGCTGTCGATCATCGACCTGGCGGCCGGCCAGCAGCCGATGTTCAACGAAGACCACAGCGTGGTCACCGTGTTCAACGGCGAGATCTACAACTTCCGCGCCCTGATGGCCGAGCTGACGGCGCTGGGCCATGTGTTCCGCACCCGTTCCGACACCGAGACCATCGTCCACGCCTGGGAGCAGTGGGGCGAGGATTGCGTCAAGCACCTGCGCGGCATGTTCGCGTTCGCGATCTGGGACCGCAGGCAGGGCGTGTTCTTCCTGGCGCGCGACCACCTGGGCATCAAGCCGCTGCACTACGCGACCCTGCCGGACGGCCGCTTCGTGTTCGGCTCCGAACTCAAGTCGCTGCTGTCGTTCCCCGAACTGCCGCGCGCGATCGAGCCGCGCGCGGTCGAGGAATATTTCGCCTACGGCTACGTGCCGGAACCGCGCACCATCTTCCAGCACGCCTTCAAGCTCGCTCCCGGCCATGCGCTGACCCTGCGCGCAGGCAGCGACCCGGCCGCCGCGATCCCGCGCCGCTGGTGGGACGTGCCGTTCACGCCGCATGCGCCGATGTCGGAGCAGGCGATGGAACAGGAACTGGTGGCGCGCCTGCGCGAGGCGGTCGAGAGCCAGCTCGAGGCCGAGGTGCCGCTGGGCGCCTTCCTGTCGGGCGGGGTCGACTCGAGCGCCATCGTGGCGATGATGGCCGGCCTGTCGAAGGAACCGGTCAACACCTGCTCGATCGCCTTCACCGACAGCGCCTTCGACGAGTCGAACTATGCGCGCCAGGTCGCCGAGCAATACAAGACGCACCACGGCTGCGAGACCGTGGACCAGGACGACTTCGGCCTGGTCGACCTGCTGGCCGGCCTGTACGACGAACCGTATGCCGACAGTTCGGCAATCCCCACCTACCGCGTGTGCGAACTGGCCCGCAAGCGCGTCACGGTGGCGCTGTCGGGCGACGGCGGCGACGAGAACTTCGCCGGCTACCGGCGCTACCGGATGGCGATGGGCGAGCAGCAGGTGCGCTCGATGCTGCCGCTGGCGCTGCGCAAGCCGGTGTTCGGCTTCCTCGGCGCGGCCTACCCGAAGGCCGACTGGGCGCCGCGCATGTTCCGCGCCAAGACCACCTTCGAGGCGCTGGCGCGCGACCTGGTGGACGGCTACTTCCACGGCGTCTCGATCCTGGTCGACCGCGTGCGCGACCAGCTGTTTTCGAACGAATTCCGCAGCCGGCTGCAGGGTTACCGCGCGGCCGAGGTGATGCGCGGCCATGCCGCCAACGCGCCCACCGACGACCCGCTGTCGGTGCTGCAGTACATCGACATGAAGACCTACCTGCCGGGCGACATCCTGACCAAGGTCGACCGCGCCAGCATGGCCCATGCGCTCGAGGTGCGGGTGCCGCTGCTCGACCACCAGTTCGTCGAATGGGTGTCCGGCCTGCCGTCCTCGTGCAAGCTGCGCAACGGCGAGGGCAAGGACGTGTTCAAGCGGGCGCTCAAGCCCTACCTGTCGGACGACATCCTGTACCGCAAGAAGATGGGCTTCTCGATCCCGCTGGCGCGCTGGCTGCGCGGCCCCTTGCGCGAATCGATGCGGCGCGCGGTGCTCAACCCGGTCCTGCTCGACACCGGCATCTTCAACCCGGACTACCTCAAGCTGATGATCGACGAGCACGTGGCCGGCACCAAGGACCACAGCACCGCGCTGTGGGCGGTGCTGATGTTCGAAGCCTTCCTGCGCAAGAACGGCGCCGACGCGCCGCGCGCCTGATGCCTTAAACCAGCACTTCCACCACTTCCGGGTGGCTGAGGAAGCCCTGCGGGCTGGCCGAGCGCCCGTAGGCGCCCGACTGGAACACCACCACCAGGTCGCCGACCTCGGCCAGCGGCAGTTCCATGCGCTCGGCCAGCAGGTCGAGCGGCGTGCACAGCGGGCCGACCACCGATTGCGGCGCGCGCTCGGCCGCGTCCATGCGGTTGCCGATCGCGACCGGATAGTTCTTGCGGATCACCTGGCCGAAATTTCCCGAGGCTGCCAGGTGGTGGTGCAGGCCGCCGTCGGTCACCAGGAACACCTGGCCGCGCGAGACCTTGCGGTCGATCACCCGCGCCACGTAGACGCCGGCTTCGCCCACCAGGTAGCGTCCCAGCTCGATCGCCAGCCGCGCCTGCGGCAGGGCGGCGCGCAGCGCCGGCAGCGCCTGTTCCAGCGCGGCGCCTACCGGCGCCAGGTCGAGCGGCTGCTCGCCCGGGAAATACGGAATCCCGAACCCGCCGCCCAGGTTGAGCAGGCGCACCGGATCGCGGCTGGCCTCGGCCAGGCGCAGCATCAGCGCGACGGTCTGCGCCTGGGCCTGCACGATCGCCTCGGGCTTCAGGCTCTGCGAGCCGCCGAACACGTGGAAGCCCAGGATGTCCAGCCCGAGCGTGGCGGCCAGCGCCAGCGCGCGCGGCGCATCCTCGGCATCGATCCCGAACTGCTTGGCGCCGCCGCCCATGCGCATCCCCGAACCCTTCAGCTCGAAGTCGGGATTGACCCGCAACACCACCTGCGGCGCCAGCCCGGTCTCGTCGCCCATCCGCGCCAGCGCATGCAGCTCGCGCTCCGATTCGACGTGCACGCACACGCCCGCCGCCACCGCCTGCAGCAGTTCGGCGTCGCGCTTGCCGGGGCCGGCAAAGCTGATGTGCTCCGGCGCCATGCCGGTGTCGAGCGCCACCTTCATCTCGCCGGCCGAGGCGACGTCGATGCCGTCGACCAGGCCGGCCATGTGCTGGACCAGGGCCGGCATCGGGTTGGCCTTCATCGAATAGTGGACCTGCAGGCCGGCCGGCAGCCGGCTTCGCACCTCGGCCACGCGCGCCGACAGCAGCGCGCGGTCGTAGGCATAGAACGGGGTGGCGCCGACCCGCTGGGCCAGGCGCGGCAGCGCGATGCCGCCGACCACCAGGTTGCCGTCGACGACGGGGAACAGCGCTTGGCTGCCATGGACGGGAGGAGAAGTCATGCGGTCTCGTCGAACAGGTTCAGGTAGGGCAAGCGCAGCAGCGGGCGATCGAGCTTGCCATTTGGATTGCGCGGCAGGGCGCCGTCGCACAGGACGATGTGGGCCGGGACCATCCAGGCCGGCAGCTGGCGCGCGCACTGGCGCGCCAGCGCCGCCGCCGTCAGGCCAGGCTCGCTTGCCTGGGCCAGCAGCACGATGGCCTGGCCCAGCTGCGGATGCGGCACGCCGAAGGCGACCGCCTCGGCCACCAGGCCGGTGGCGTAGGCGCCTTCTTCGACCTCGGTCGGGCTGACGCGGTAGCCGGACACCTTGATCATGTCGTCGCCGCGGCCGATGAAGTACAGATAACCGTCGGCGTCGCGCCGCACCGTGTCGCCCGACCACACCGCCATCTCGGGCAGCACCAGGCCGGCCGGCTGGCCAGGGGCCGGGCGGAAGCGCTCGGCGGTCTTGGCCGGGTCGTTCCAGTAGCCCAGCGCCACCAGCGCGCCGCGGTGCACCAGTTCGCCCGGCTCGTCCGGCGCGCACGGGCTGCCGTCCGGACGCACCACCAGCACTTCGGCGTTCGGGATCGCGCGCCCGATCGAATCGGGCCGCCGCGCCAGCTGGTCGGGCGGCAGGTAGGTCGAGCGGAAGGCTTCGGTCAGGCCGTACATCAGGAACAGCTCGGCGCCGGGCAGGGCCGCGCGCAAGGCGTCGACGGCGCTGCGCGGCATCGCCCCGCCCGAATTGGTGAGATAGCGCAGGCTGCAGTCGGCCGGCCACTCCAGCCGGCCCAGCTGCATCCACAGCGGCGGCACCGCCGCCAGGCCGGTGATGCGCTCGTCCTGCACCGCCTGCACGATATCCTTCGCAAACAGGTAGTTCATGAGCACCACGCTGGCGCCGGCCAGGAAGGCGCAAGTGAGCTGGCTCAGGCCGTAGTCGAAGCTCAGCGGCAGCACCGCCAGCAGGCGGTCGTCGCGGTCCAGGCCGAGGTAGGACGCCACGCTGGTGGCGCCGGCCACCATGTTCCGGTGCGACAGCACCACGCCCTTCGGCTTGCCGGTGCTGCCCGAGGTGTACAGGATGGCCGCCATGTCGGCGTCGACGGCGCGCCGCGCCGCCAGCCAGGCGCGCTCGGGACGGACCTGGCTGGCCGCCCAGTCGCGCAGCGCGAGATGGGGCGGCAGGTCATGAAAGGCCGGCCCGGTGACGAACACGGTGTGCAGGTCGGGGCAGCCGGCCAGCACGGGGGCCAGCTGGTCCAGCCGTTCGGGCGAGGTGAGCAGGACTCGGACATTGCAGTCGGCCAGCACGTGCGCGACCTGGGCCGCCTTGAGCTGGGGATTGACCGGCACGAAGACCGCGCCGGCCAGCGCGGCGCCGAACATCGCAGCCACGTTCTCGATCCGCTTGTCGAGATAGACCGCGACCCGCTCGCCGCGGCCGATGCCGGCCTGGCCCAGCGCGCCCGCGGCCAGCTCCACCGCATCGGCCAGGGCGGCGTAATCGAGGCGGCGGGCGGCGTCGGCCAGGGCCGGCGCCGCCGGGTCGCGCGCGGCGCTGTCGAAGATGAAGTCGTGGATCAGGTCGGGCATGGCGAAAAACGGTCATGGATGGCAAACGCCGCAGCCCGTCATCTTACCAGTTCGGGGCCGCCTGCTGATGCGAACCGGCGGCAATGCGCAGCGGGCGCTATACTGGGCCATGCTTGCCAACATGCATTCTTCCCTGTCGCCGATCCCGCTCGCGCCCGTGCTGTCGCTGGCTTCGTTTCGCAGGCAGGCCGGAGGCGCCGCCACCGTGCTCGACGCCGGCCAGGCGCGCCTGGTCACCAGCGGCCGGGTGGCGATCGCGCTGGCCCTGCGCGAGCTGGGCGTGGGCGCAGGCGAGCGTGTGCTGCTGCCGGCCTACCACAGCGCCTCGATGGTGCCGCCGGTGCAGTGGACCGGCGCCACGCCCGAGTTCTACCGGGTGGGCGCCGATGCCCGGGCCGACCTGGACGATATCGCCACCCGTCTCGCACAGCCTGCCGGAGCCCGCGTGCGGGTGGTAGTGGCCACCCACTTCTTCGGTTTCCCGCAGCCGCTGGCGGCCCTGCGCGCGCTGTGCGACGCGCATGGCGTGGCGCTGCTCGAGGATTGCGCGCATGCCTTCATCGGCGACTTCGATGGCCGCCCGCCCGGCGCCTGGGGCGATTACGCGGCCGCCAGCAGCATGAAATTCCTGCCGCTGTACGAGGGCGGCGCGCTGGTCTCGGCGCGCCATGGCCTGGACCGCGTCACCTTGCGCGCGGCCGGGCCGGGCTTCGAGCTCAAGACGGCGCTCAATACGCTCCAGCGCGGCTTCGCCTTCGGGCGCCTGCGCGGCCTGCGCATCGCGCTGGCGCCCATGCTGCGCCTGCAGGCGCTGGCCTGGAACGCGCTCAAGCGGCGTCGGCGCCCGGCCGCCGCGCTGGCCCCAGCCTCGTCGGACAGCGGCTATGGCTTCGATCCGCGCTGGCTCGACAAGCGCAGCGCGCTGTGCTCGCGCCTGATCCTGGCGCTGTCGTCGCCGGCCCGCATCGCCGCCCTGCGGCGCCGCAACTACCTGCGCCTGCAGGAAGCGCTGGCCGGGCTGCCGGGCCTGCGGCCGCTGCATGCGCGGCTGCCAGATGGCGTCTGCCCCTGGCTGTTCCCGCTGGTGGCGGACGACCCCGACCGGCTCGCGCGGCGCCTGCTGGAAGCCGGCGTGCCCCTGACCCGCTTCGGCTATCCGCTGTGGGAAGGCGTCGACGAACGCACCTGCCCACACGCCGCCCATCTGTCGCGCCACGTGCTGGGCCTGCCCTGTCACCAGGAATTGCGCGACGCCGAACTGGCCAGGATCGCGCAGGCCTTGCGCCAGGCGGCAAGCACATGAGGTGGAGCACACTCCCCGCCGCGCGCTTCGCCGAGGCCGGCGCCGACTGGGCCGCGCTGCACCAGGCCGCCGGCGCCCCGGCGGTGCTGACGCCCAGCTTCGTCGGCCCGCTGCTGGCGGCGTTCGCGCGCGGCGACGAGTTGCTGCTGCGCTGCGACGACGGCGGGCGCACGCTGGCGATGGCGGTCATGGCGCCGACCCGGCGCGGCGCCTGGGCCACCTTCCAGCCGGCCCAGGCGCCGGTCGGGTTGTGGCTGCAGCTGCCCGGCCTGGATACCGCGGCGCTGGCGCGTTCGCTGTTCGGCGTGCTGCCGGGCATGCCGCTGCTGGTGGCGCTGACCCAGGCCGACCCGATGATCCTGCCGCGCCCCGCGCCCGGCCCGGCGCTGCATACGCTCGACTACATCGCCACCGCCCGCGTCACGCTGGCCGGCGGCTTCGAGCGCTACTGGGAGGCGCGCGGCAAGAACCTGCGCGCCAACCTCAGGAAGCAGCGCGCCCGCCTCGAACGCGAAGGCCGCGCGACGCGGCTGGCGGTCGAACGCCGGCCGCAGGAGATGGCGCAGGCGGTGGCTGACTACGGCCGCCTGGAAGGCAGCGGCTGGAAGGCCGGCGCCGGCACCGCGGTCGACGCCGCCAATGCCCAGGGGCGTTTCTACCGCGAGATGCTCGAAACGCTGGCGGCGCGGGACGCGGCCAGCGTCTACCGCTATTATCTCGACCAGCGCCTGGTGGCGATGGACTTGTGCATCGAGGACCGCGACAGCATCGTGGTCCTGAAGACCGCCTACGACCAGGACGCCGCGGCCGGCCTGTCGCCGGCGCTGCTGATGCGCGAGGAAGCCATGCGCGCGCTGTTCGACGGCGGCCGTTTCGCCCGGCTCGAATTCTACGGCCGGGTCATGGAATGGCACACGCGCTGGACGGAAGAGGTACGCACTATGTACCATGTCAACCATTATCGCTGGCCCGTGCTGCGGCGCCTGCATGCGCTGCGCGAGGCGCGCGCCGCGCGCGCGGCCGGCTCACCAACCGACGGACACACACCATGACGCATCTGGACCAAGTCAGAACCATCCTCACCGACGTGCTGGGCCTGGGGCCGGCCGGGGCGGCCCTTACGGCCGATTCCTTCCTGCTGGGCAGCCTGCCCGAACTCGACTCGATGGCCGTGGTCACGCTGATCGCGGCGCTCGAGGAACATTTCGGCATCGCGATCGACGACGACGACATCAGCGCCAGCACCTTCGCCACGCTCGGCAGCCTGGCCGATTTCGTGGCCGCGCGCGCCGCCTGATGGCGCCGCGCCACGCGCCCGCCGAACCGTTCTTCCTCGACACGGCGCGCGGCGCGCGGTTCTGCCTGTACCACGCGCCGTCCGGCCCCTGCCGCGGCGCCCTGCTCTACATCCACCCGTTCGCCGAAGAGATGAACCGCGCGCGCCGCATGGCGGCGGTGCAGGCGCGCGCCTTCGCCGCGCACGGCGTCGCCGTGCTGCTGCTCGACCTGCACGGCTGCGGCGACAGCGGCGGCGACTTCGCCGACGCCTCGTGGGCCGGCTGGCTGGCCGATATCGAAGATGGCCGCGCCTGGCTCGAGCGGCGCAGCGGCCAGCGCGCCGGCCTGTGGGGCCTGCGCCTGGGCGCGCTGCTGGCGCTGGAGGCGGCCAGTACGGCTGCGCCAGCGCGCCTGCTGCTGTGGCAGCCGGTCACGGACGGCGACAGCCATCTGAAGCAGTTCCTGCGGCTGCGGGTGGCGGCCGACATGCTGCAGGGGACGAGCGAGGGTAGCGTGGCCGCCCTGCGCACGCAGCTGGCTGCCGGCACGACGCTCGAGATCGCCGGCTATGGCCTGGCCCCAGCCCTGGCCGACGGCATGGCCGCCGCCCTGCCCGGTCGACTGGCTGGAACTGGCGCCCGAGGCAGACCGGCCGCTGCCGCCGGCGGCGGCCAGGATCGGCGACGGCTGGCGCGCGCACGGCGCCGCGCTGCGCCAGCAGGTGGTGGCCGGCCCCGCGTTCTGGTCGACGCCGGAGACGACCGAAGCCCCGGCGCTGGTCAGCGCCAGCCTTGACTGCCTGGATGGCGCCGTGGAGGTCGCCCATGCATGAGCGCGCGCTGGCCTATGCCTCGGGCGACGCCTGGCTGTACGGCATCCTGAGCCTGCCGGCCGCGCCGGCCGCGCTGGGGGTGGTGATCGTGGTCGGCGGCCCGCAATACCGCGCCGGCAGCCATCGCCAGTTCGCCCTGCTGGCGCGCGAACTGGCGGCGGCCGGCATCCCGGTGCTGCGCTTCGATTACGCGGGCATGGGCGACAGCGATGGCGCCACCTGCGGCTTCGAGCATGCCGCGCGCGACATCCGCGCCTCGATCGACCGCTTCTTCGCCGAGACACCTAGCCTGGAACGGGTTGCATTATGGGGCTTGTGCGACGGCGCCACCGCCGCCGCCCTGTATGCGCCGGACGACGCCCGCGTGGCCGGCGTCGCCCTGCTCAATCCTTGGGTGCGCACCGAACAGGGCGCCGCGCGCGCGGCGATCCGGCACTACTACCGCGCGCGCCTGTTCGACCGGGCGCTGTGGCGCAAGATCGCGCGCGGCCAGTTCGACTGGCGCGCCGCGCTCGGCGCGCTGTGGCGCACGCTGGGGACGGCGCGCGCGTCGACATCGACGGCCGACGCCGCGGCGCCGCCAATGCCCGACCTGCCATCGCGGATGCTCGGTGCGCTGCAAGGCTTCCAGGGCCCGGTGCTGCTGCTGCTGAGTGGCGCCGACCTGACTGCGCGCGAATTCGACGACCTGGCCGCCACGCCCGGCCCCTGGCGCAAGCTGCTCGACGGCGAACGCTTCGCGCACCATGCGATCGAGCGCGCCGACCACACGCTGTCGCGCCGCGAGTGGCACGCGCAGGTCGTGGACCTGACCCGGCGCTGGCTAAGGAAGCTTTAACTGCCGCGGATGCCGTGCCGCCCCATCAGGTCGTACAGCGTCGGCCGGCTGATGCCGAGGATCTCGGAGGCCTTGACGATATTCCCGTCGACCCGCGCCAGCACCTTGACGATCGCCTTGTACTCCGCCTCGTCGCGCACCTGGCGCAGGTTGATCGGCTCTTCCTGGCCGCCCTCGCCCGGCAGGCCGATGTCCTCGGCCACAATGGTGTTCCCGTCGGCCATGATCACCGCGCGCTTGATGCAGTTTTCCATCTCGCGCACATTGCCGGGCCACGAATAGGCCTCGATCGCGGCAATCGCCTCGGGCGCGAAATGCAGGGTAGCGCGCGACTCCTGGGCGCAATACTTGTTCTTGAAGTGGTGAGCCAGCAGGGCGGCGTCGCCTTCGCGCTGGCGCAGCGGCGGGATGGTCACCACGATCTCGGACAGGCGGTAATACAAGTCTTCGCGGAAGCGCCCTTGCGCGCACAGTTCCTTGAGCTTCTGGTGGGTTGCGCACACGATGCGCACGTCGACCGGGATTTCCTCGCGCCCGCCGACGCGCTCGATGACGCGCTCCTGTAAAAAACGCAGCAGCTTGGCCTGCAGCGCCATCGGCAGGTCGCCCACTTCGTCCAGGAAGAAGGTGCCGCCATGGGCCATCTCGACCTTGCCCTTGGTCTGCTTGGCGGCGCCGGTGAAGGCGCCTTTCTCGTAGCCGAACAGTTCGCTTTCCAGCAGGTTCTCGGGAATGGCCGCGCAGTTGATCGCCATGAAGCGCTCGCCCGCGCGCGGAGACAGCGCGTGCACCGCGCGCGCCAGCACCTCCTTGCCGGTGCCCGACTCGCCCAGCAGCATCACCGAGGCCGAGGTCGGCGCCACCTTCTCGATGCTGCGCGCCACCTTGAGCAGCGCCGGGTCGCGCGTGATCAGGCCGGCCAGCGGCGAATCGGCCTGCACCTGCTGCATGCGGCGGTTTTCCATCTGCAGCTGGTGCAGGTAGAAGGCGCGCTGGATCACGAGATTGAGCACTTCGGGATCGCAGGGCTTGTGGTGGAAGTCGTAGGCGCCCATGCCGATCGCCTGGACCGCATTGGCGTGGTCCTGGTTGCCGGTCAGGACGATGACGCGCGTGTCCGGGGCCAGCGCCAGGATCTGCTGCAGCGTCGCCAGGCCCTCGGTCGAGCCGTCCGGATCGGGCGGCAGGCCCAGGTCCATGGTGCAGACGGCCGGCTCGTGGCGGCGCAGCTGGGCCAGCGCCGCCTCGCGGTCGCCGGCCACCACGACGTCGTAGGCGTCCAGGCTCCAGCGCAACTGCTTCTGCAGCCCCGGATCGTCTTCGATGATGAGCAGTTTGGGTTTGGTCTGAGTCACGATAATCCTTGCGTCATGCGGCCCGTTCGGCGACGAGCGCTTCCTGTTGATGTAGCGGCAGCAGGACCCGGAACGTGGTGCCCCTGCCGGGCGCGCTGCTCACCTCGAGCCTGCCGCCCAGTTCGTTGATGTATTCGCGGCTTTCGAACGCGCCGATGCCCATGCCCGCCGACTTGGTCGATTCGAACGGCCGGAACAGGCGTTCGCGGATGAATTCCTCGCTCATGCCTTCGCCGCTGTCGACGATCTCGACCAGCGCCATGCCATCCTCGCGCAACGCCCGCACGGAGACGCCGCCGGTGCGCGGCGTGGCCTCGATCGCATTCTGGATCAGGTGGCCCAGCACCCGCTCGAGGCGTTCGCGGTCGGCCAGCACCCGCATCCCGGCCTGCTCGATGCGTACCTGCGGGCGCGGCTCGAACGCCGCCTTGAGCGCCACCGCCTGCTGCACCACCTGCTCCACCGCGAGCGGCTGCGGTTGCTCGACCGCGTGGGTGCGGCCCAGCTTCTGCAGCATGAACTTCATCTTCTTGACCGAGTAGTCGATGGTTTCCAGCATATCGGCCTGGAACTCGGGATTGTCCTTGTATTTCACCGCGTTGGCGTTCATCAGCGACAGCTGGGTCACCAGGTTCTTAAGGTCGTGCACCACGAAGGTCGACATGCGGTTGAACGACTCGAACTGGCGCGCCACCATCAGGGCATTGGCCGCATGCTGCTGCGCCAGCTGGCCGGCCGCCTGGCTGCCGGCGATCTCCAGCACGTCGATGACTTCCCAGTTCAGCTTGACCCGGCTGCGCGGATCCTGCAGCAGCACGAAGCCGAACAGCTGGTCGTGCAGCATCAGCGGCACCACCAGCCACAACCGCGGATAGCGCGCCAGCCATGCCGGCAGCGCCAGCGCATCGTACTTGTCCGGGCTGCGCGCATGCTCGTGCAGGTCGACCACCCACTGGCTGCTGGCCAGGAACTGGCAGAACGCCGAGTCGACCGGCTCGGACGCCGCCAGCACCGGCACCTGCCAGTGGGCCACCGGTTCGTAGCGGCCCGAATCGGTGCGCTGCCACAGCACTCCCCCCGGGCTCTCGACCAGGCCCGCCACCGCCTCGATGGCGCGCAGGCCGAGATCCGGCCCGGGGCGCGACAGGGTGCGGGTAAAGCGCATCCACTCTTCGCGGTAATCGTAGTTGTAGCGGAAGAAGTGCTTGCTGATGAAGACCTTCAGCCGGGCCCGGAAGCTGCCCGAGGCCAGCACCCCGACCAGCAGGATCAGGGCTGCGAACAGGAAGGTCAGCTGCGCCACCGTGCCCCAGGTGCCGCCGACGTAGCGCAGGTAGTAGCCGGTCGTGCTCATGGCCAGCAGGTAGAGCGCGGAACCGGACAGCGCCGCCGAATGGAACACGGCGCGCCGCGACACCGCCAGCGGCGACGACCACAGCTTGCGGCGCCCCAGCGAGATCGCGATCAGCGGCACCGCCAGCGCATTGATGACGCCGCGCGCGGCCCAGATGTCGGAATCGACTTTACGGAACAGCATGACATTGCTGTAGAGGTAAAAGTCGTAGACGAAGATTACGCCGATGCCGATGCAGGCGAACTTCACGGCCCAGCGTTCCTGCAGGGTGCGGTTGCGGTAGGCCAGTTCGACCAGCCGCATGCCGGCCACCGCCAGCGCGGCGCGCGCCGTCACCGGGACCAGGCTCGCGTCCGGCAGCCCGGCCAGGCTCCACCAGCCGGTCAGCGCGGCGCAGAAGCACAGCACGTAGACGGCGGCGCCGGCCAGCACCGGGGCGCGCAGCCAGGATGGCCGGCCGGCCTCGTCGCGCGCGCGTCCGCCCAGCACCAGCAGGAAGGCGGCCCAGGCGGCATTGCGCAGCAGTTCGGCGCAGTCGCCCAGGCGCGACCAGGCGATGCCGCCGGCGGCTTCCCACGACAGCGCGGCGCCCCACAGAACCATCGCGAGGCAGGCCAGGGCCAGCACGCCATTGCCGCGGCGGCGCTGCTTCGTCAGCTGGAACAGGCCCAGGACGAGGAAGCTGGCGGCGGCGATCGCGTAACTATAGACCGTGATCTTGGTTAGGGAAATGGCATCCATGGCGGGGGCGACGACTGCGCGCGTGGAAAAGAAGGGAACGGCATGGACGATGCCGTCCACGCCGCAGCCTGCATGAAGACACTCAGCGACCGCTGCGGAACAGCACTACCTTGAGGGTGTTAATCAGGATCAGGATGTCAAGGAACAGGCTGTTGTTCTTGACATAATAAAGGTCGTACTGGAGTTTCTGCAATGCGTCTTCGGCCGACGAGCCGTAGCCGTAGCGCACCTGGGCCCAGCCGGTGATGCCCGGCTTCACGCTGTGGCGCACATTATAGTAGGGCACCACCTCGATCAGCTGCTCGACGAAGTAGGCGCGCTCGGGACGCGGGCCGACGAAGGACATCTCGCCGCGGAAGACGTTGAAGATCTGGGGCAGTTCGTCGATCCGGGTCTTGCGCATGAAGTTGCCGACCCGGGTCACGCGCGGATCGTTCTGCGCCGCCCATTGCGGCTTGCCGCCTTTTTCGGCGTCGGCATGCATGCTGCGGAATTTATGGACGCGGAACACCTTGCCGTCCTTGCCGATCCGTTCCTGCGAATAGAACACCGGGCCGCGGTCTTCCAGCCACACTGCGATGGCGGCCAGCACCATGATCGGGAACGCCACCAGCAGGATCATCAGGCTGCAGGCCAGGTCGAAGCAGCGCTTCATGAAGGTGCGTGCGAAGCTCTGGTCGAAACCGCCGCCGAACACCAGCCATGACGGCTGGAGCGAGTCGACCCGGATCTGGCAGGTCTCGCGTTCGAAGAAGGTCGCCGCGTCGGTCACCTTGATCCCCTGCAGCTTGCAGTCGAGCAGCTGCTTGATGGGGAAGCCGCCGCGCCGGTTCTGGATCGACACCACCACTTCGGACACATTGTGCTGGCGCGCCAGGCTGACCAGCGAGTCGCCGTCGCGCACCGTCAGCAGGTTCGATTGCGGCACGCACAGTTCTTCGGTCGGGCTCGGCACGAAGCCGACGATCTCGTAGCGGTGGTAATTCATGTTGCGGGTGGCCAGGTCGCTGCATTCCCGGGCCAGCGGGCCGCCGCCCAGGAACATGATGCGCGACTGCAGGAAGCGCGCTTCGGACGACTTGAAGAACACCATGCGCGCCGCGAAGATCCCGATCCCGGCCAGCACGAAGGTCAGCGCCATCGTGCCGCGCCCGAACGACAGTTCCGGCGCCATGTAGAACACCAGGGCCAGGATGGCGAAGCCCATCAGGAACGATGGCATCAGCTTCATGAAGAAGGGATGGCGCAGGCCTTCATCGAAGTCGAGCTGGTACATGCCCATCGCGCTCATGCTGAAGATGATGGCGACGGTGAAGGCGAGCGCGGAGGTGAAAAAGTGGTCGAGATGGTTCGCGGCCGATATCCCGTCGTACTCGAGCATGCGCACCGCCGCGCCGATATAGGCCGCGCCGAGCAGCACCAGCACTTCGACGAACAAAAGCAGAAACACGATCTTTGACACATAGTGGTTCGAGATCCTAAACACGATAGCCTCCGCGATTCTTGTTTCTCTTATGGATACGCATGCGTTTCCTGCTCATTGCGCCAGGCTGCGGACATACCAGTCCATGGCCTGCTGCAGCCCATCGCCGATGCGGTGCGTCGGCGCGTAGCCCAGCAGCGTGCTCGCCCTGGATATATCGGCCTGGGAGTGGCGCACGTCGCCGCGGCGGAATTCCACGTACTCGGGACGATGCGCGGCGACGTGCGCAAAGCGCGCGCCCAGGGCCTCGCGCATCATCTGGTACAGCTCGTTGAGCGTGGTGCGTTCTCCCAGCGCCACGTTGTACACCTGGTCGGCCGCTTCCTTGCCGGCCAGCGCGGCCAGCAGGTTGGCCTGCACGACGTTCTCGATATAGCAGAAATCGCGGCTGGTCTCGCCGTCGCCGTTGATGCGCAGCGGCTGGTTGCGGATCAGCGCCGCCAGCCATTGCGGGATCACGGCCGCGTAGGCGCCGTGCGGATCCTGGCGCGGGCCGAACACATTGAAGTAGCGTAGCCCGATCGTCTCGATGCCATAGGTGCGCGCAAACACGCCCGCATACAGTTCGTTGACGTACTTGGTCACCGCATACGGCGACAGCGGATTGCCGATGCGGTCTTCGCGCTTCGGCAGGTCGGGATGGTCGCCATAGGTCGAACTCGAGGCGGCGTAGACGAAACGCCGCACCCCGCCGTCGCGCGCGCCGACCAGCATGTTGACGAAGCCGTCGATATTGACCGCATTGGTGGTGAGCGGATCGTCGATCGAGCGCGAGACCGATCCCAGTGCAGCCTCGTGCAGCACGAAGTCGACCCCGCGGCAGGCCGCGACGCAGGCAGCCGGATCGCGGATGTCGGCTTCGATGAAGCTGAAGCCGGCCCAGGCCGCGGGCCCGACCGCCGCCTCGACCTGGTCCAGGTTGTGCTGGAAGCCGGTGGCGAAATTATCGAGGCCGGTGACGCGCTGGCCCAGCCGGAGCAGTGCCTCGACCAGGTTCGAGCCGATGAAGCCGGCCGCGCCGGTCACCAGCCAGTGATGGCGATGCTGTTGCAGTTGCTGCTGTAGTTCTTGGTACTTGTTCACGATGGGGCACTCTAGACGGCCGCGACGACGCGGCAAGCATGGCCGCGGCGCAAGCGCAACGGTCCAGGCATGGAGTTCTTCGGATCAGAGACGCCAGACACAGTAGCCGGCTTCCTGAAGGGCTTTCGGATCGAACTGCGACTTGACGTCGATGAAGCAGCCTTTGTCGTTCAGCTTGGCCTGGAAGTCGTCCATCGACAGGGCCAGCACTTCCTTGTGCGGCACCGCGACCACCAGCGCGTCGGCCTGCGGCAGCGCCTCCCAGCTTTCGAGCGCGATGCCGTACTCGTGCTGCGCCTCGTCGGCCGCCGCGACCGGATCGAACACATGGACGTCGACGCCATAGCTTTGCAGCTCGTGCACGATGTCGGCCACCTTCGAGTTGCGCAGGTCGGGGCAGTTTTCCTTGAACGTCAGGCCGATCACGTTGACCTTGGAGCCGTTCACGTGGAAGCCCGACGAGATCAGCGACTTGACGGTCTTCTCGGCCACGAACTTGGCCATGCCGTCGTTGATCCGGCGGCCCGCCAGGATCACTTGCGGGTGGTAGCCGACCATCTCGGCCTTGTGCGTCAGGTAATAGGGATCGACCCCGATGCAATGGCCGCCGACCAGGCCCGGCCGGAACGGCAGGAAGTTCCACTTGGTGCCGGCCGCCTTGAGCACCTCGAGCGTATCGATGCCGATCTTGTCGAAGATGATCGCCAGCTCGTTCATCAGCGCGATGTTCAGGTCGCGCTGGGTGTTTTCGATGACCTTGGCGGCTTCGGCCACCTTGATGCTGGAGGCGCGGTAGACGCCGGCAGTGATGATCGATTCGTACAGGGCGGCGATGCGCTCGAGCGAGGCCTCGTCGTCGCCCGACACCACCTTGAGGATGGTGGTCAGCGTGTGTTCCTTGTCGCCCGGATTGATGCGCTCGGGCGAGAAGCCCACGTGGAAGTCGCGCTTCCAGCCCAGGCCCGATTCCTTCTCGAGGATCGGGATGCACACTTCTTCGGTAGCGCCCGGATAAACGGTCGATTCGAACACGACGACGGCGCCGCGCTTCATGTGCGCGCCGACCGTGCGGCTGGCGCCGACCAGGGGCACGAAGTCCGGATTGTGCGCGATGTCGACCGGGGTCGGCACGGCCACCACGATGTAGTCGGCCTCGGCCAGCAGGGCCGGATCGGTGCTCACTTCGAGCAGGTGCGCCGCGCGCAGCTGTTCCGAGCTGACCTCGCCGGTGGGGTCCACGAAGCGACGGTAGTTGTCGACTTTGGCGGCCGACAGGTCGAAGCCGATGGTGCGCATCTTCTTGCCGAATTCCACTGCCAGCGGCAGGCCGACATATCCCAGCCCGACTACGGCGACAACCTCATCGACTTTCATGTTCTGGTTCCATTCTAGAATTAAATTTTGCTATTATACTAATACAATATAGCATGAAATCGTTACTTCACTCAAAACCAGTAGGGAACTTGTCTGCTGAACACAACGGGATGCGACAGGATACTGTCATGCGCATGTGACTAGCCAATGAAACAATGCCCATGGATAGCAAAGTGCATGATGCCACGACGCAAGCTGTGTGGGCATGGAAACCATGTCTGAAGTAAAGTATTGCAGAATCAATCTTAACAGTTTCCAAAACTAAAGTTTAGAACTTGCCGCAAACGTGCGCGGGCAAAATAATCTCGAACATGTAATTTTAGCAAGTTTCATCAATGGCAATGCATGCGAGTCAATATAATTAACCTTGAGCAACCCGCCAGCGACAGCCCCGGGGCCGGCATCCGGATCGGCTATCTCGAGGGGACGCCGCATGCCCGGGATGGCCATGACGCTTTCGTGCGCGCCCATCCCGATGCCTCGCCCTACCACCTGGACGCCTGGCGCGCCGCGGTCGCCGACGCCTATGGCCATGCCGGCAAGGTGCTGGTCGCCACCGACGGCGCCCGCATCGTGGGCAGCCTTCCCCTGTGCATCGTCGCGCGCCCGCTGCACCGTCCGCTATGGAGCGCACTGCCATTCTGCGACCTCGGCGGGCCGCTGGCGCTGACGGACGAGATCGGGGAAGCGCTGGTCGCACGCGCCGTGGCCGACGCCGTCGGGGCCGGCGCCGCCGGCTTCGAGGCGCGCGCCAGCGCCCCCGCGCCGCTCGACGCCGAGGCCCTGGTGGGCCGCAAGGTCAGGATGGTGCTCGAGCTGCCGGCCAGTGCCGAGGCCCTGATGGCCGGCTATCCGCCCAAGCTGCGCAGCCAGATCCGCAAGGCCGAAAAGAATGGCTTGCGCGCGGCGCCGGGCACGGGGCCGGAGGTGGTGCGCGCCTTCCATGAGGTCTATAGCCGCAATATGCTGCGCCTCGGCAGTCCGCCGCACGGACTGCGCTGGTTCGCGGCGATCCAGCGCCACTATGGCGACGACATGTTCATCATGCTGGTCCGGCTCGGGGAGCGCGTGGTCGGCGCCGGCCTGGTTCTGCGCTGCGGCGGCCGGGCCGCCATTCCCTGGGCCTCCACCCTGGCCGACGTCAATCACCTGGCGCCGAACATGCTGCTGTACTGGGCGATCCAGGCCCGGCTGTGCGAACTCGGCGTGCGCCGCTTCGACTTCGGCCGCTCGACCTTCGGCGAAGGCACCTATCAATTCAAGAAGCAATGGGGCGCGCAGCCCCAGGCGCTCGACTGGCGCGCCTGGGATGCCAGCGGCCGGCTGGAAGCGCCGCCCGCGGTCGGCGACGCGGGCAAGGGCGGCGCGCGCGCGCTGGCCGAGCATATGTGGAAACAGTTTCCGCTTGCGCTCTCGAACGCTCTGGGGCCAAGATTGCGCCGTTACATCACTTTGTGAACAGGCACCCGTGCACAGGATCTGACCGCCTTGCTTATTGCTAGTTTCAATTTTATTATCGTACAGATACTGCCGCCCGAAGTGCCAGCCCTCCATTTCCAGCCCGCGATTTCCAGCCCGATGACGCTCCCGATGTCCACGACCCTGTTCCCGATCCAGCGCCAGCCGCGGCCATGCGCGCCCACCACGATGCGGTGCGCCGGCGCATGAGTACCTACCAACGCTCCAGCGCGCCGGTGCCCGTGCTCATGCGCGTCATCGGCAACAGCTACGCCTTGTGGCAGTCCGGGAATGCGCGCCTGTGCATCGTCAACTACCACCGCATCCTCGAGGCCAGCGATCCCCTGCTCGAGAACGAGCCCGACGTCGCCACCTTCCGCGACCACATGAAGATGCTGGCCGACTGCTTCAAGGTGCTGCCGATGCACGAGGCGCTGGCGGCGCTGCGCCAGAACCGGCTGCCGCCGCGCGCCATCTGCATCACCTTCGACGACGGCTACCGTTCGGCCCACGACCTGGCGCTGCCGGTGCTGCGCGAATTCAACCTGCCGGCGACGGTATTCGTCACCAGCGGCTATGTCGACAGCGGCGAGAACATGTGGAACGACCGCATCGTCGACGCGGTGCGCGCGGTGACGGGCAGCGTCATCGACCTGGAGGCGATCGGCGCCGGACGCCATGCGGTCGATTCGATCGCCGGGCGCTGCGCCGCGGTCTGCCAGCTGACCGCGCGCGCCAAGTACCTGCCGCCGGCCGAGCGGATGGCGCTGGTCGAGGCGCTCGAGGCGCTGACCGGACGCCGCGCGGCGCCGCTGATGCTCAGCGCCGACATGGTGCGCACGCTGCATGCGTCGGGCATCGAGATCGGCGCGCACACGGTGTCGCACCCGATCCTGACCAGCCTGTCCGACGCCGATGCCGACACCGAGATCACGGCCAGCAAGCAAGCGCTGGAAGCGATCATCGACGCGCCGGTGCGCTATTTCGCCTATCCGAACGGCAAAGCCGGGCTCGACTTCGACGCGCGGCACATCGCGATGGTGCGCCAGGCCGGCTTCGCCGCCGCGTTCTCGACCGCGCCCGGCCCGGTCACCGCGAGCCAGGACATGTTCACGCTGCCGCGCTCGCGGCCGTGGGATTCCAGCACCTTCTTCTACATGCTGCGCCTGCTGCGCTGGCTGGCCGGCTAGCGCGCCGCCGCCAGAGCACCGCCCCCGATTCGTATCCCAGGAAGCCTTCGATGCCAAACAGGAATCACGCCACACCCCCGGTCCCCCACGAGGCGCCCGCGCACGCCGCGCCGCCGGGACTTGCCGCCCATGCCGGCGCCCATGACGCCGCCGGCGCCGACGCAACGCGGCCCGGGGTGCTGCTGGTGGCCTTCCATTTTCCGCCGCAGCGCGGCAGCAGCGGCATCCAGCGCACGCTGAAGTTCGCCCAGCACCTGCCCCAGCTCGGATGGAAGCCGGTGGTGCTGTCGGCGCACCGGCGCGCCTACCGCAACAGCAGCGACGACCAGATGGGCGACGTGCCGCGCGACCTGGTGGTGCAACGCGCCTTCGCGCTCGATTCCAGCCGCCACCTGGCGTTTCGCGGCCGCTACCTGCGCCTGATGGCGCTGCCCGACCGCTGGATCAGCTGGCTGCTGGGCGCGGTCCCGGCCGGCATCCGGCTGATCCGCGCGCACCGGCCGCGCGCGATCTGGTCGACCTATCCGATTCCCACCGCGCACCTGATCGGCTACCTGCTCCAGCGCTGGTCCGGGCTGCCGTGGATCGCCGACATGCGCGATCCGATGACCGAAGAGAATACGCCGGAAAACCGCATGGCCTGGCATGCCTACCGCTGGGTGGAACGCCTCACGGTGCGCAACTGCACCCGGCTGGTGTTCACCACCCCCGGCGCGCTGGCCCTGTATCGGGCGCGCTATCCGGAACTGCCGGCCGCGCGTTTCCGCCTGATCGAGAACGGCTACGACGAGGACGACTTCGTGCGCGCCACCCAGCACTACGACCCGGCCGCGCGCGCCGAGAAAGGTCCGCTGGTGCTGCTCCACAGCGGCATCATCTATCCGCTCGAACGCGATCCGACGCCGATGCTGGCGGCGTTGGGGGAATTGCGGCGCGAAGGCCTGGTCGATCCCGGGAGCCTGCGCGTGGTGCTGCGCGCCGCGGTGCACGAAGCCTTGCTGGGACGCCTGATCGACGAGTTCGGCCTGCACGGCCTGGTGGAGCTGGCGCCGCCGATCCCGTACCGCGCGGCGCTGGCGGAAATGCTCGATGCGGACGGCCTGCTGGTGATGCAGGCAGCGCACTGCAATGCCCAGATTCCGGCCAAGATCTACGAATACATGCGCGCCCGGCGCCCGATCCTGGCGCTGACCGATCCGGCCGGCGACACCGCCGCCACGATGCGCGGCGCGGGCATGAACACCATCGCCCGCCTCGACGACAAGGACGACATCAAGGCCGGCATCATGCGCTTCGTCGGCCTGCTGCGCGACGGCACGGCGCCGCTGCCGCCGGCCAACGCCAGCCAGCTCTACTCGCGCCGCTCGCGCAGCGCGCAGCTGGCGGCGCTGCTCGACGAGGTGGTGGCGGAGCATGCCCGCCAGGGGTGAATCAGGATCGGCCCGGTGGCCGCGCGGCCAGCTGTTCCGGGCTCGAATAGATCGTGATGCCCTGCCCGGCCAGGCGCTCGAGGTGGTCGAAGAAGGCGCGCCCCGGGATGACCCAGGCCTGCGCCGCGCCGACCGCGCCGTTCGTCTTCAGCCCGGCCAGTTCGAACTCGCGCTGGAAATAATCGCGCAGGTCGCCCCGGCCCGGATGGTCGATGCGGTTCGCGGTCGCCGCCGCGGTGAACGGCCGTACCGGCACGTCCCATGACTGGCCGTGCCGGTCGCGGCAAGGCAGGCGGTAGGTGCGCTGTTCCCAGATCGCGGCCGGGAAGGCCTCGCCCAGCGCGTCTTCGAGCACGTGGTAGAAGGTCACCGGTCCCATCGAGATGCCCAGGCCCAGCACCTTGGCGCCGTCGAGTTCGACGAAGCGCTGCCACGGCGAGCCGGCGCCGAAGATCGACGGCGCATGGTGGTGGCCTTCGGTGAGCCAGGCCGCATGGCGCCCCCAGGCTGCCACCGAATGGGTCGGATGGACGCTGCGATGGGTGGCCGCCCCGGCCAGGAAAGTCTCGGGCAGGCGGCCCATATTGGTGCCGTGCACGCGCGGATCGAATACATAGCCTTCGAGCTCGCAGGTGGCGCGCACCGTGCCCGCTGGCAGGTAGTAAGTTGGCACCAGCAGCGTCCCCTGCGCGCCCAGCGCGTCCTGCAGGGCGCCGATCACGGCCGCGGCCCCGCCTTCCACATACCCCAGGCTCTTGAGCGAGGAATGCAGGAACACGGTATCGCCCGGCGCGATGCCCAGCGCCGCCAGGTCGCGCGCCAGCTCCGCGCGCGTCACATGGCGGCCGGTCTCGCGGATCCGCCGCTCGCTGCCGCGGCGGCGCACGGTTTCGAGGACCGACTTGAGCGCGCGCTTGAGCGGATCAAGCATGTTCGGTCCTGGCCACCAGTTCTTCTTCGAGCAGGTTGGCGTCGATGCAGAACTTGGCGGCCCAGTTCAGGTATTCCCATTTGCCGTAGTCGCCATCGACCGGGAACGAGCCCTTGATGCCGCCGACGGTGTCGGGCGGACCGTCGAAGCGCACCGTGCGCCGCACGAACGCGGTCAGCCTGCGGCCGACCTCGAGGTAGCGCTGCTCGCCCGTCAGGCGGTGCAGCAGGAACAGGCAATGCGCGATCTGCACCGAGCCGGTCAGGCAGACATAGTCGACCGCCGGCTTGAAGGCGCGGTCGAGGCGGCCGGCCAGGTAGCCGTCCGGGCCCACGGCCGGGAGCAGGCTGTCGGCGGTGCGGATCGCCGCCTGCAGCAGGTCGGCGCGGCCCGACAGCAGATGCGCTTCGAGCACGCCGCGCAGCACATAGCCGATGGTGTGCGTCAGCGGATGCTCGGGATCGTTGAGGCAGTTCGATGCGAACCAGCCGTTCGGCTGCTGCTTGCCCAGGGCCCAGTCGACCTGGCGCAGCCCGGCTGCGCCGTAGCCGTGGCCGGGCGCCACCCGTTCGGCCTCGAACAAGCCCCAGGCGACATGGGTTTCATAGGCTTTTTCGCCGGGCTTGGCGAACGGCGTCGCATGCTTGCGCCAGCAGCCGTCGTCGTCCAGCGAGTCGCGCAACCAGGCCGCGGCGCGGTGCATGGCGTCGAGGTAGCGCGGGTCCTGGTATTCGGCCGCGCCGGCGGCCAGCCCGATCAGGATCTGTCCGGTGTTGAAGGTGACCGGCACGCGCGGCATCGCATCGACCTTGCCGCCCTGGAAGCCGCCTTCCGGGAACTGGATCGCCACGCACCAGTCGAGCATGCGCCGTGCGCGCGCGTGCAGGTCGGGATCGTCGTTGCGGCGCGCCATCGCGATGATGGTCGGGATGATGTAGCCGGTGGTTTCCGGATACGACGTGGCCCAGCCCGTTTGCAGGCTGAAGTCGCGCGCGACGCCGCCATCCTGCGACGCCGAGCGGTCCTGCGCCCTGCACAGCCATTGCGTGCAGGCCGCGATCACCTTCTCGCGACCAGGGTCGTGCGGCGCCAGTCCGCGCCGGTCGGCCTGCAGTTCGGCCCGCGCGCCAGCCGTCAGTGGCGGCGCGGAAATCTTGTTCTTGAGTTGTTTGAGAAATTCGAGCACAGGGATCCTGAAGTGACGATAACGAGGGGTCGATCGGATTGGGTCGGGAACGCGTTCGCACCTGCAGATGCAAACTTAACGATTTTATAATGCCATAATTACATTCTTCTTTTTCTCTGTCAATTTCTCAAGTGCTCAGCCGGCGAGGCGCGGACGGCGCCGCAGACGCTGCGCCACCTCCATCACCAGGGTCCGGTTGCACACCAGGCTGAACAACACATACGCCACCATGCCGCTGGCGATCTCGAGCGCCAGCGCCACGGCCAGGTTGCTGCCGCCGCCGCCGAACCAGGCCAGCCTGACGCCCCATACAGCGCCATACATCGCGCCGGCCGCCGCCAGCGCCGGCGCCACGCGCCGCGCCACGTCGCGGGTCGGGATGCCGATCACGGCCAGCATGCGGCGCAGGTTGACGAACAACACCACGGGATAGGCGAACAGCCACGAATAGGCGACGCCGGCAATGCCCCAATGGCTGCCCACATAGAAGGCGATCGGCATCACCACGCAGCCCAGCGCGGCATTGCGCAGGGCGACGTCGGAACGTCCGATGGCATCGGTCACCGTGGGCAGGAAACCGACGATCATGCGGAACGGCATCACCAGGGTCAGGATCTGGAACGGCAGGACGGCGCCTTCCCATCCCGCTCCCAGCAGCACGGGGATCAGCTCGTAGGCGACGCAGGACATTCCCCACAGGACGGGGAACGCGATCGCGCTGACGTAGCCGATCGCCTTGAGCAGCTGGGCGCTGATGGCGGCGCGGTCGTGCTGGAAGCGCGCGGCGGCCGGGAACACGACCTGGTTCAGGATCGCCGAGACGCGCTGGACCGGCAGCGACGCCAGGTGCATCGCCACCGAATACAGGCCCAGCACATGGTCGCCCAGCAGGCGCCCGACGATGACCGCATCGGCCTGGGTAAACAGGAACCACAGCAGGCGCGAAGCCGTGATATTCCCGCCGAACATGACCAACTGGCGCATGCCGCCCAGCGAGAAATGGGGCCAGGCGGGGAACGGCGCCGCGCAGTTGAGCAGGACCGCCTTGGTGATCGAGGTGGCCAGCATGCCGGCCACCAGGGCCCATACGCCCTGGCCGGCGAGCGCCATGGCCAGGGTGACCACGCTGGCGGTCACCGCGGTCGCCAGTTCGATCAGGGAGCGCCACCGGTATTCCAGCTTGCGCTGCAGGATGACGTCCGGGATCACGCCGAACGGGATGATCAGGAACTGCAGCGACAGGCAGCGGATGACGGGCACCAGCCGCGGCTCGGCATAGAACGCCGCCACCAGCTCCGCGCACAGGTTCAGCAAGGCGCACAGCATGAGATTCACGCTCCACACGATGCCGTAGGCGCGCTGCATGGTTTGGCGCGTGATGTCGGTCTTCTGGACCAGGGCCGGGCCCAGGCCGACCTCGGCGAACATGGCCAGCAATGCCAGCAGCACGGTGGCCAGGGCCAGCAGGCCGTAGTCGGACGGCTCCAGCAGGCGCATGACCCAGATCGTGATGCCCCATGTGATGAGCTGGCTGCCGAGTTTCGCCCCGGCAGTCCATTTCAGGCCTCGTGTAATTTCGTTCTGCAGCTTCATGCTTCGTGCCTGCTCGTCATGCTGCTGGCCATCAGTCGGCCAGCGTCCGGGTCCAGTAACGGTGCAGCAAGGTCGGCGCCCGCAACTGGTGCAGGTAATCCTTGCCGCTCAGGCGCAGCGCCAGCATGAACAGCCTTACCCGCAGCGTGCCCAGGTATTGGCGGTTGAAGTCCGGGGCCAGCAGCTCGCGCGCATTGGCCAGCGCGGCCTGGATCCTGCGGCGCAGTTCGGCCGCGCCCATCTTGTCCCATTGATAGGTGGCTTCCTCCGGCAGCGGATGCGGGCACGGCACATGGCGCGGATAGGCCTGCCACGGCGTGCCGGCCACGGCCGGATTGAACTGCTGCAGCCACTGCACGTAGAACCCGTGGCGCAGGAAGGGATCGAAGGGCTCGCGCATCACGTCGGCCAGGAACTCGGCGTCGAAGAACGGCAATTCGAACTCGAGCCGGCCCAGGTCCATCGATTCGAAGTGGTTGAACAAATGGCGGCGCTGGTCGTTCATCATCAGGAACAGGTACCAGGCGCGGCCCGGATCGGCCGGCGCGAGCGCCTGCAGTTCGCTACGCACCCCTTGCATCATGAGGCTGTTCATCTCGCTGCCGACATGGGACTTGAACAGCTTGACCGACAGGCCGAGCCGGTTATAGGCGAAAAACTGCCGGATCGAGGCATCGACGTCGCCCGCGCGCAGGGAATCGACCATGTCCTGGTTCAGGTAGACATGGCCCAGGCCCACGCTGCCGCCGTCGCCCGACCACAGCACCCGCGGCCGGGCCGGCCCGGCCGCCGCGTACGCGGGCAGCTTGAGCCACTCGTGCACGGTGGCCTTGCTGTAGGGATCGCCTTCGACGACGGCGGTGCGCACCAGCGGCGTGTTGTGGGTACCGAGCCGGTCCGAGATCATCTTGCCCAGCACCTGGTCCTGGCTGCCCGGCGGGGCGTAGTTGGCCGTGAAGACGGCGGCGCCGGCGTCGCGCAGCTCGGCCACGATCACGCGCGAATCCAGGCCGCCGCTCAGGAAGGCCGCGGTCGCGCGGTCGGCCCCGAGCCGGATGCGCACCGCCTGGCGGAAGGTCCGGTGCAGGCGTTCGTGGGCCGGCAGGTCGGACGCGGAAGGCGGCATCGCCTCGTCCCAGCGCCAGTAGCGCGGGCGCCGCAGCTCGCCGCCGTCGGCGACCAGGTGCTCGCCCGCCAGCATCGAGAACACGTTCTCGTAGGGGGTGCGGTCGCCCAGCGCGAAACCGAAGGTCGCCGCCTCGGCGATGCCTTGCATGCCCAGCGTCTTCTTGCAGAACGGGACGGCTTCGATGATGCGCAGCGCCGTCGCGAACACGATGAAGTCCGGCGACACCCAGCAGTAGATCGGCCGCACGCCCGACTTGTCCGTCATCAGGTGCAGGCGCCGGGCGCCGGTGTCGTAGACGAAAGCGCAATACGTGCCGCGGCAGGCGCGCAGCGCGGCGTCGCCGTCGGCCGCGAGGTCGTGGGCGATGGCGGCCAGGCTGGCGTCGCGCGCCAGCGGCTCGGCCGCATCGGCCGGGTGCAGCAGGGGGGCGCCGGCGACGAAGGCCACGCTGCCCGCATCGGCGTGGCTGCCCTGGCCGCCCAGGGCGCCGATGTCGAGGGTCAGCAGCAATGCCCGGTCATCGGCGAATGCCTGGACGGCATCCGCATCGTCCGGATGGCGCGACATGGCCTGGCGCAACTGCTGCGCAAGACCCTCCGGAACCGGCCGATCGGGGCGGCGCGCATAAACCCCTGCGAAGATGGACATAACTTATCCTCAAGAAATGGATTTTGGAAATTATTGCATTTTACGCAGGTTTTTCCGTGCCCCCGGTGACGCTTGAAACGCCTTCTTGATCCGTTCGTCCCCGCGGTGTTGCAAGACAGGCATCGAAATCCTCGAAGGCGCCGAGGCGCGGCTGCTCGGGACGCGCCGCGCCGCACAGGTCGGGCACCGCCGCCGGCTGCGGGCTGCGCCCGGCCGGTGCATCGCGCCAGCGGAAATCGAAGGCCTGCGGCTCGCGGAACAGTGCACGCACCGGATGGCGGCCGAGGTAGAGGCTGGCCGCCGAACCGAACTGGTTGTCGCCCAGGCGCAGGAGGCCGCCATCGCGGCTGCGGATGATGCCGTCGACCAGGTTACCGTCGATCGTCGCGCTACTTTCGGGAAAACGCACGGTGATGCCGCCCGTGTCGACCAAGGTATTGTGCAGCAGGCTGCTGCGCGCCGCGGCGTTCAGGTAGATGCCGTCGTCCGAACACGAGGCCACCAGGTTGGCGCGCAGGATGCCGCCGGCCTGCTCGGTAATGCATTTTCCGTCACGGCAATATGCCTTGCCGGTGCCGCCACCGCCCAGCGACAGGCCAATGCGCTGTCCGCGCGCGCCGCGCAGCCGGTGTTCGCAGATGACGATATTCTGCTCGAACAGATTATCGGCGCCGCCACCCTTGGCAAAAGCGCCATAGCTGATCCGGTCACCCCCGGCCTTGATAAAATCAGTAATCAGATTGTGGCGAATGATCCAGTTATTGACGGTGACGAGATCGATGGGCGTTACTGGCCTGGTACTAATGCGCGCACTGTCATTACGCAAGGTATTCGATATGATTTCGCCATGGTCGGGATAACGCCCTTTTTCTGCATTGACCTTGAAATGGGCGTCGAAGTCCACAATCAGGTTATTGATTGAAGTAAAATGATGAGCATTGCCGACAACATGGAATGCATGTTCGCAGCGACTGCCTTTATGGCAGGCGCCAAAGACCGCCAGATTCTCGAAGCGCCAGAACGGTGCGCTCACCCTGAAACCCTCATTGGCATCGATATCGATCCGGACGCTGCCCGGCCGCTCGGCCCTGACGACGATCGGGGCGTGCGGGGCGCCGGGACGATAGGCGGGCACGACCCGGTCGACACGGTACCGGCCCGGCAGCAGCAGGATGCTGTCGCCCGGTAGCGCCGTGGCGATGGCGCGCACCATGGCGGCGCTGTCGGCCACCACCACCTGGCGGGAGGCCGGCGCCGGCATGGCTGGCGCCACCGGCTGCACCCCGACCACGCCATGCCAGTCGCGCCCGGGCAGGTCATGGCTCCCGCGGTCCAGCGCCAGCAACCACGTACTGGCCTGGCGGCCGATCAACTCGATCGCGGGATTGTGGCCGCTGGCGCGACGTTCTATATAGGGGCCGAGCGACCGCGGCGTGATTCCTTGCTGGTTCAGCCAATAGATGGCGCCTCCCAGGCAGAATATCGCCAGCAGGGCCAGCGCAAAAAGAAGACGGCGCATGTTAATCACTTGGAAACAGGTATTGCATAAAAGGACTCGGTGCTTTTAATTTTGTTAAAAGAATTAATTTCAATTCAATGGAATGATTGATAAAGCGAGCTCATGCATGGATAAACTTCCAATGAAATACGATGGTTAAATCAAGGAAGTATTTGTTTGCAACAATCTTGAACAATCAAACAATCAAATGTTGTTTTCCGGAATTTTGTGAATTTTTTTCGTTAGTAAAGTAAAATTTTTCCACACGTCAACTGATATTTCGCTGTAACCTGAATGTATCCATGCGGCACTATTTGTTTCCCGCTGATCTCCACCTTACATTCAATCATGCGAAATTCTACTTCAGTTGCTCCCGTAACAATTCTGTCGATCATCTGCGCAGCACTGGCCGGTTGCGGTGGTGGCGGTAGCGCGGACGCGCCGATCGCCAGCGCCGTGACCAGTGCCGAGGTCGTTACCTCCGTGCCGAACTCGATGTCCGGCACGGGCGAAGCCATCATCGGCAGCAAGGCTGCTCCCACTCTCATCCCGGACCGCGGGGCGCCACTGCCGACCGGCGGCAGCAAGACGAATACCGCGCCGTCGCGTTCGATCACCACGTTCCAGCTGACGAGCAGCGCCACGGCCGCGCAGTCGTCGGCAGCGGTCACCTTCGGCCAGGCATTCGCCCAGGGCGACGTGCGCAGCGGCGAAACCCTGGTCGGCAAGACCGCCGCCGGCGCCGCCATCCCGCTGCAGGTGAACGTCAAGGCGCGTCACCCCGACGGCTCGGTTCGTCACGCGATCATCACTGCCCAATTGCCGAGCAGCGCACCGAAACAAAGCGAAACCATCACGCTGTCCACCGCCACCGCCACCGCCCCGGCCGCGGCGGCAACGCCGGCCGCCCTGCTGGGCGCCGGCTTCACCGCGGGTTTCACCGCGACGATCGGCGGCGTGCGCTATACGGCATCGGCGGACGAGATGCTGAAATCCGGTAAGTACACCGTGTGGCTGAACGGCCCGCTCGCCAACGAGTGGATCGTCGGTGCGCCGCTGAAAACCGCCGACGGCGTGCCGCATCCCCATCTTACCGCGCGCTTCGCCATTCGTTCGTATGCGGGCAGCAACAACGCACGCGTGGACGTGACGGTCGAGAACGGCTGGGCATACGAGGCCGCGCCGCAGAACTTCACCTACGATGCGCAGGTGCTGGTCGGCGGACAGCCGGTCTATACGCAGAACGCCCTGGAACACTACCACCACGCCCGCTGGCGCAAGGTGTACTGGTGGGGCACCGAGCCGAAGCTCGAGATGCGCCACAACACGGCTTACCTGATCGCCAGCAAGGCCTTGCCGAACTACGACCAGTCGCTGGTGATCAAGGAAGCGACGATCGCTTCGTGGTCCAAGCGCTGGACGACCGGCAACACCGCGCCGATGCAGGCCGGCGTCGGCCAGCCTTACATGCCGACGACCGGTGCGCGCAGCGACATCGGCCTGATGCCGGCCTGGAACGCCCTGTACCTGCTCAGCATGGACCAGCGCCTGAAGGATATCTCGCTGGGCATGTCGACCCTCGCCGGCAGCTGGTCGGTTCACTACCGCAACAAGCAGACCGACCGTCCGGTGACGCTGGCCGAATACCCGTACATCACCGTGATCGGCAATGCGCCGGACACGAAGAACCCGAAGACCCAGCAGCGCGAAGCCTTCCCGGCCTGCCCGGCAACGCTGTGCAAGACCCCGATGGTGGCCGACACCTCGCACCAGGCCGCCTTCTCGTACGTGCCTTACCTGGTCTCGGGCGACTATTTCCACCTCGAGGAGCTGCTGTTCTGGGCTAACTGGAGCAGCTTCTACGGCAACCCGGGCTACCGCGAGAACCTGCGCGGCCTGGTGAAATCGGACCAGGTGCGTGGCCAGGCATGGACCCTGCGTACGGTGGCCGAGGCAGCGTACATCGTGCCGGACGACGATCCGCAAAAGGCTGGCTTCACCAATATCGTGAACAACAATATCGACTGGTACAACGAGAACTACACGAACAACCCGAACACCAACAACCTGGGCGTGCTGACGCACGGTTACGCGATCGTGTACGACAAGAAGACCGGCCTGGCCCCATGGCAGGACGACTTCTTCACCGCGGCGGTGGGCCGCATGGCCGAACTGGGCTTCGACCGTGCGCAATCGCTGCTGACCTGGAAATCGAAGTTCTCGGTCGAGCGCATGGTGGGCGACGGTTACTGCTGGATCGAGGCACCGGCCTACAGCATGAAGGTTCGCGACAGCGAAACCTCGCCGCTGTACGCGACGATCGGCGATGTGTACAAGTTCAACCACACCGCCGACTTCCTGAAGCTGGGCTGCGCCAGCGCCGAAATGGCGGCAAACCTGAAGCTGCGCGTCGGTGCGATGGTGGGCTACGTGACCACGGTGAGTTCGCAATCGATCATCCGCCCGGCCCTGGCCTACAGCGCCTCGGTCAACAGCAAGGGCAAGCAAGCCTGGGACCTGTACGCCAAGCGTCCATTCCAGCCCGACTACGCTGCCGAACCGCAGTTCGCCATCGTGCCGCGCTGATCGTCCAGCATCCCGTCAAAGCGGAAGACCTCGGTCTTCCGCTTTTTTTTTGGGGGCACGCGAGCGTGATGGCCGCGCGTGCCGGCGCGCGATCGCGCCTGCCGGCAAACTTCAGTGTCGAAAATATAACATTTTCACGTACCCGGACGCTGTTGCTCTTCTTCACATGGTATTCTTGCAGTCATTTCTTTCGCATCAACATGCCCGCTCCGGCAGGGGACATCGGCATGGCGAAGCCCTGGTGAAAGTGAACCATGATTGATAACGCGGCCTTACTGCTGTTCGGTTTGTTGATTGTTTATACCGTTTTTCGTGCCATCAAGCTCGACCGGCAAATTCCCTGGTTTTCCAAGGACAGCACGCCAGTAGAGCCCCCTGCGGACCGCAAGCCAACAGTAAAAAAATAAATCCGGGCACCGCTGCCCCATTCCTGGCGATCCCTGCATCCGCCCGCCCTGCCGCCCAATCCTTCGACTACACGCATGCAAAGTCTTTATCTAACGGCTGTCTTCCTCGGCCTGATGCTCATGGGGTTTTCAGCCGCCTTCGCGGCCGCCCTGGGCTTCGTATGGGTCGACGTCGTCAAGCCACAGCAGCTGGCCTATTCGATCATCACCGGCTGGCCGCTGTCGATGGCGGCGGCGCTGGCCATGCTGGGCCAGTACATGATCAACGACCGGAAGGCGCCACCGCGTTTCGGCGCCCTGTTAATGCTGATCCTGTTCTTCGCCGCCTGGGTGACGCTGACCACCTCGATGTCGACCATTCCGGGACGTCCATGGCAAAAATGGGACTGGGCATTCAAGGTAATGATCTTCGCGATGTTCATCCCGTTCATCTTCCGGTCACGGGTCCAGATCGAGGCCTTCATCCTGGTCCTGATCTTTTCCGCGGCGACGATCTTCTGTTCAGCCGGCGTCAAGACCCTGCTCGGCGGCGGCGGCTACGGCGTCCTGTCGATCATGGGAGGCGGCAATACCGGCCTGGCAGAAGGGAGCACCCTGGCCGTTGTCTGCGCGATGCTGGTGCCGTTGATCGTCTATGTGATGCGGCACAATCTCCTGCTTCCAAAGAACCTTTTCACGACCTGCCTCTTCCTTGGCATCATCGTCACCGCGGTCGCGACGGTCATCGGCACCAGCGCGCGTACCGGCATCATTGCCCTTGGCGTGCTCGGCATCGTGATGCTGCTCAAGTCGCGCAACAAGCGCTGGTGGATTGCCGCGCTGGCGATCGCGGCTGTCGCCTACCTCAACATCGACCTGACCGCGACCACCTGGGGCGAACGCATGTCGACCATCGAATCCTACGAGCAGGACTCGTCGGCGCTGGGCCGGATCAGGGTATGGGAATGGACGCTCGATTTCGTGCGCGAGCATCCCCTGGGCGGCGGCTTCGACGCGTATATCCATAACCGCATCTCCATGGTGACCGAGGACGGGACCGTTCACTACTACCCCGCATGGCAGCAGGCAGGCAAGGCATTCCACAGCATTTACTTCGAAGTGCTGGGCGAGCAGGGCGTGCCCGGTTTCATCGTCTACATCACGATGATCCTGCTGTGCATCCTCAAACTGCGCTCGCTGAAGACAAGGTGGAAGCAGCATGCCGGCATGGCATGGATGGTCGCCCTGGCCGACGCGCTGATCAGCGCCATCTTCGTGTTCCTTGCCGGCGGCGCATTCGTCGGCATCGCCTACCAGCCCTTCATTTTCTACGTGATCGGCCTGACGATCACGCTCGACCAGTATTCCGCAAGGGTGCTGCGCGACGATCAGCAGGCCGCGCTCCGGAAAACCAGGGAAGAAAGACGCGTGACGACGTGAGAATCCATCAACTTGCCGGACTACGCGGCATATGCGCGTGGTGGGTGGTCCTGTTCCACTCCCTGACCCTGCTGGGCGACTCGATACCGGCGCCGCTGGCACGCCTGCTGGCCCACGGTTACCTGGCGGTCGACCTGTTCTTCCTGCTCAGCGGCTTCGTGATCTACCTCAGCTACCATGCCGCGCTGGCGCAGCAGAGCGCCGGCAGGATCGGCAAATTCTACTGGCATCGGCTGGCGCGCATCTACCCCGTCCACTTCGTCATGCTGATCGGCTACCTGGGCCTCTACGTCGCATTCCAGCTGCTTTCGAGCAGCGGCTCGGCCCCGGAATCCTATACCTGGACCGCCTTCTTCCAAAGCATGTTCCTCGTGCATATGTGGGTTGGAAGCGAGCTGACCTGGAATGTGCCGTCCTGGTCCATCAGTTCGGAATGGTTCGTCTATTTATTCTTCCCGCTGATGGCGGCCTGCCTGCGCAAGCTGCGCGCGGGCGCGGCGATCCACATGCTCATGATCGTCGCGATCGCCAGCGGCCTCGGGCTGGTATACACCCTGCAGGGCGTGATCTCGCTGGGCGCGGACGTGCCACGCATGGCCCTGGTACGCACGATGTTCGAATTCCTGATGGGCGTGTTCGTCGGCTCCCTGTTCGTCAATCACCGGGCGGTGCTGGAGAAACACGGCAACGCCGCGCTGCTCGGCTTCGTCGGCCTGGTCACGCTGTATGCCGTGTTCGACCTGCCCGACTACGCCGTGATACCGATGTCCTTCGCGCTGTTCATCGCCTATCTCGCGGTTGCCACTTCCTGGATCGCCGCTTTCCTGTCCCGGCCCTCGCTGGTCTACCTGGGCGAGATATCGTACTCCACCTATATGGTGCATTACCTGGTCTATGACGTGCTCAAGGCGGCGTTCATGTCGAATACCAACGACATCAATCCCCTGTATGTGTGGCTGTCGTTCGTGGTGGTCTTCGTGCTGTCGATGGTGCTGCATCATGGGATCGATGCGCCGGCGCAGCGGCATATTCGCCGTCTTACGGCACGCAAGAGCGTGCCTAGCCAGTATCCTTCGCAGGGGTGACATTGTGCGGCTCCTGGTGGACGAGCCTGGCGATATCGGCAAAGAGAAGGACAGGAAAAAATAGAGCGCCTACGCCAAGAATTAGATTTTTTATTTCAAAATCAAACGCTTGGCTCTCTTTGAGCCGCTCTTTATACACAGAGATTCAAAGAGAATCCTGGGTCAGGCTGTCCAGGGTCGCCACCGATGTCGTTTCCTTGGTGTCCCGGGCTCACCTGCCGGCACGGTCCTTGACGGGCTGCGCTGCCGAGATCGATCCCGGCTGACAGGCGTTCAAGCTTCTCTCGGCAGAAGATGCGAGAGCAGTATGAGAATAGTGAGCGGTAATGATCGCGTGTCGCTCAGGAATAAACCGTGCGATGGCGACAGGATAAGACGTCGAATTTCCACAAGAAATGGCGCGGCTGGCTGGGATCGAACCAGCGACCCTTGGCTTCGGAGGCCAATACTCTATCCACTGAGCTACAGCCGCGCAGGGAAATACGGGTGTCCGAAGGATACAGTTTTTCCGCCTGCCCGTCCATGGGGAACTGCCGTTCTCCTCCCATATAACTAGTTACAATCAGAAAACTTAGGACTATAATCGGCCGCAACCGGAGTTTGCAATTCGGCATGAAACGGCATGCCGAGACAGGATCGCAGGTTTTTTTTATCCCCTTAAGGAAATCATGAGCGACGCACATAACGAACATCAATCCCTCATCCGGACACCGAAACAGCTGGTGGTGGCCGTCACAGGGTTCTTCCTCGTGATCGTGATCGGCATCATCCTCCTGGTTTCCTTTGTCACTACCGCGCCGGTCACCGGCGCCGGCACCGATGGCCAGAGCGCCGAGGCGGTGACCAATCGCATGCGTCCCGTCGCCGAAGAAGGCTTCACGCTGGTCGATGCGAATGCCCCGCGCGTGCTGCAAGCCGGCGCCGCCGTGTATGCCGCCACCTGTGCGGCTTGCCATGACAGCGGCATGGCCGGCGCGCCGAAGACGGGCGATAACGGCAGCTGGGGTGCGCGCCTGGCGCAGGGCTACGATACGGTCCTCAAGCATGCGATCGAGGGTATCCGCGCAATGCCTGCCAAGGGCGGCAATCCCGACCTGGACGACATCGAAGTCGCACGGGCGGTGGTGTTCATGACCAACAAGAGCGGCGCCAGCTTCAAGGAGCCGGAAGTGCCCGCTCCGGCCGCCGGCAATGCGCCGGGCGACGCGGCCGCTACCGGCGAGACCCAGGCAGCCGACCAGGCCGGCGCCGAGCCGAAGGCCGGCTGACCGATCGCAGCGCCTGTGCCCGGGCCAGTACCGGGCACGCCCTCCCCGTCCTCGATAGCAATTTCATAATCGAAAAATGCTATATTGCCACGTTCGATAAAGGCATCGTGCCTGCGGCTGGAAACGACGGGATCGGGATGGAACTGGAAGAACTGGAAACAAGGGCGCGCGCCTCACGCGATCGTTTGCTGGATGCACTGGGACTCGCCAACGGCCTGGACCTGCTCGACCGTTTCCTGAAAGACGCACCAGGGCCAGGCAGGCTCGACAGCTACAAGGTATTCACGCCCGCGGCCGGCGAACTCGTCGCCCTGGCGCGCGCCAAGGCCGGGGAGTCCGGCGCATCGGCCTTCCTGCGCGCCGCCATCCTGCATGGCCTGGCCGACAGCGCCGGCGGGGCGCGCATGGCCCGGCTGCCGCCGCGCGTGCACCGGCAGCAGCTGGCCCAGTTCCGCCGCATCCTGGCCGCCGACGACGCCGCGGCGCCGTGGCTGCGGCTCGACCACGACCTGTTTCACAAGGAATTCGGCATCGCCACCCTGCGCCTGTATGTCGCAGGGGCACGTCTCGTCGATCCGCGCTGCGGCGTACCGCGCTCGCTGCTCGCGCGGGGAACGCCGCTGGACTGGCTGCGCTGCGCTGCGGCCATCGCCACGATAGGCGGGTTCCGGCCGTATTTCCAGATCCACACCCACCAGTTCATGCTCGAGCATTTCAACGAAGAAGGCTCGAACGAGTGTTATCGCTGCTGCGCCGAGTTGTACGCACTGCACCCCGAGGTGCTCGGCATGTTCGGCAGCAGCTGGTTCTACGATCCGGCGCTGGCCACGGTCAGCCCGCGCCTGGCCTACCTGCGCGAGGTGCCGACCGGCGCGGGCGCGCAGCTGCTGTATGTCGCCACCGGCGGGGAAGCCAACGCCAATGCGCTGTCCAAGTCGCCGACCCGGCGCAGCCTGCACGAGGCCGGGCGCTACGTTCCCAGGAACTACATGCTCATTTGGGGGCGGCGCCGGCAACAGGCATGGGCCCGCTCTCAGCCGGCGTTTTCGCCCCAGGCTGGCTGACCGGCGCGCGCATCGCGCGGCGCAGGAAATCGGTGAAACCGCTCATCTCGGCCTCGAATTCGAGCCGGTGGATGCTCTCGCCATCCAGGAAACGCGGCAGGTAGGCGGCATGGGGCGGCGCAGTGTCGGCGATCAGCCCCGGCACACACGTGGTTGCCGAGACGATGCCCAGATCGCTCAGCACGCCCGCTGCGGCATCGTCGAACGACCCGCTCGGGTAGCAGTAGTGCCGGGGCCTGGGCAAGCCAAGGGCCACGATGGCCGCCTCGCACAGCGCGAGGTCGGTACGAAACTGCTCGGGCGCGCCGCGCGGATAATAGTGTGCGTGGCCATGCAGTTCGATCGCGCACCCCGTGCCGGCCGCGGCCCGTACTTCATCGGCCGTCATGTAGTCGAAACGGCGGCTGTCGAGCGCCAGCGCAGCGCGGTCCACGCCGATACAGGCGCCCAGCCGCTCGAGCGCGTTGCAGACCGCCTGGCGATCCTGCGCCGACGGTCCCAGTGCGGCAACGACCGCCCGCGCCAGTGCTTCACGAACGGCGGGCTGCGCGAGATCATGTTCGCCGTCGACGTCGGGGCCGATGCCGCGCACGGTCACGACCTGGCGTGGCGCTTTCCACAGCAGATAGCGCGTCGCAACATTAAGCACCGGCCACCCTTCGAGGAAGTGCTGGGTGCACAGGTAGAGCGTGGAGGGAATGCCGCGCTCCGCGAGCACCGGCAGCAGTTCGCGGCCGGTCGAGTACCAGCCGTCGTCGAAGGTGATCACGGTGTCCAGCCTGCCGCGGCTGGCGCTGGGCATGCGCACGGCATCGTCGAGCGACACGAAGTTGAATCCCTTGCGCTGCAGCCACGCGATACGTTGGCGGAACGTGTCAGTGGAGCAAAACAATTTCGGGTTATAACCGAGCTCATCGCCGATACAGCCGCCGTGATAGCAGAGGATCCGCAAGCGCCGGCTGGTCAGCAGGCGCGCCAGGGCGAACAGGCCGAGCGCTTTCGCGAAAAACAGGACGACGATCTTGGGTCGAAGGTGAGAAAGCGGCATGGTAGCTCGACAGGTTGGCATTGCTTGCACTGGTGACAGTGTGCTCGGCTTGTCCCGCGCGAGGCGCGCAGAACGAATCGCAACGCAATTCTTTCAAATTTTACAATTATAGGATAAATGCCGTTCCAGGCGTAGCCGCGAACGTGCACCTGCGCGCTGCGTTGCGACAAAGGATCAAGAGATGGAATGGGGCCGGACGTCGTTCGACGCCACGCCGGCTACCGCAGGCGTACCGGATTCGGCGGCCCAGCCGCTGTTCAGCCAGGAGCGTAACGGCCGTTCGACCAGATGAAACGCCACCAGGCCGCTCAGCAAGGCGACGGCGACGCCCAGCGCGGGCGCTAGGTCGATATCGCGGCAGAGCTGATACATCGGCTGCTGCCACAGATAGATCGAGAATGAATACTGGCCCAGCTTGCGCAGCCAGGACCATTCGAACACGGACCGGAGCCATGCGGGCGCCGCGTGCATCGTATTGATCGCGAGTGCGAAGGCGACCCCGGAAACGACGATGCGTACACTGGCGGGAACGCTCCACCAGTGCGCGGCAATGCCGAGCAATAGCGCGACCGGGGCGATCCATGCTGCGGCGCCCCGCAGGCCGCCATTGCCGGATGCCAGCAGGACCAGGCCCGCCATGAAGATACCGAATGATGCCTGCTCGGTGCGCAGGCTGGCGCCCGGCGCCTGTGCGCCTGGAACGAAGGCATAGATCGCGATGGCCAGCAGGATGACGCACACGATGAGCGCAATGGCCCTGGTGGCGGCCGTGCCACGCCAGCGGCACCAGCAGGCTGCGAGCGCGAGGACGACATAGGCATGTTCTTCCACGCTCAGCGACCAGATATGCCCGAACGGCATTGTCCAGTTACCGGTGACGAAATAATTGTTCGTAAACGTCAACGCCGGAAGCAATTCCCCCAGGACGATCTGCTGTCCGGTCAGGAAGAAAAAGCCGGTAATGAGCGCCAGGTAGACCGCAATCGACGGCATCACGCGCGAAATGCGGCGTCGATAAAACACCCCGATGTGCATGCCCTTGACGAACAGGGCCCAGGTCATCAGATAGCCCGACAGGGCGAAAAACAATGCCACGCCAACGATGCCGAAATTGATCCCGTCGACCGGAAAGAAGTGCCCTACCAGCAATAGCAAGATCGCCAGTCCACGCCATCCATCCAAGTAAGGGATATAGTGAGTCGTCATTCGCGCGGTAACTCCTGTAAGACGAAAAGCTTAGCCCTTTCTGATGTCAATTCCGTGAAATGGGCAACAGGCGCGGATTCCAGCCATCATGCAGCCGGGAGAATCCAGGCTGCATGGCGACGCAATGAAAAAAGTGCCGGCTAACAATTACTCGCCGGCACTTCATTTACCAGGTTGAATTGTTGGTAAGGAGATACTTTACCAGATGATTACACGATCTTTTGGCGCAAGATACATTTTATCACCAGTCTTGACCCCGAAGGCCTCATAGAAACCAGGCTGGTTCTTCAGCGTACCGTTGGCACGGTACTGCGCCGGCGAATGCGGATCGGTCTTGATCTGGGCGATCTGCGCCGGCTCGCGCATCTTGGTGCGCCACACCTGGCCCCAACCCATGTAGAAACGCTGGTCGCCCGTGAGGCCGTCGATTACCGGCGCCGGCTTGCCCTTCAACGAGATCTTGTAGGCTTTATAGGCGATCGCCAGGCCCGAGTTGTCGCCGATGTTCTCGCCCAGCGTCAGTTCGCCGTTGACGTTATAGCCTTCCAGCGGGCTGAAGGCGGCGTACTGCGCGATCAGCGCCTTGGTCTTCTCGCCGAAGCGCTTGCCGTCTTCCTCGGTCCACCAGTTGCGCATATTGCCGTCGCCGTCGTACTGCGAACCCTGGTCGTCGAAGCCATGGCTGATCTCGTGGCCGATCACGGCGCCGATGCCGCCGTAGTTGACCGCGTCGTCGGCGTTGGCGTCGAAGAACGGCGGCTGCAGGATGGCGGCCGGGAACACGATCTCGTTCAGTTCCGGGTTGTAGTAGGCGTTGACGGTCTGCGGCGTCATGCCCCACTCGTCGCGGTCGATCGGCTTGCCCAGCTTGTTCAGTTCGCGGTTGTATTCCACTTCGCGCGAACGCATCACGTTGCCCACCAGGTCGTCGCGGTTCACGGTCAGGGCCGAGTAGTCTTTCCACTTGTTCGGATAACCGATCTTCGGCGTGAACTTGGCCAGCTTGGCCTGCGCTTCCTTCTTGGTCGCGGGGCTCATCCAGTCCAGGGTATCGATCGAGTCTTTATAAGCGGCCAGCAGGTTGTTGACCAGGACTTCCATATGCGCCTTGCGCTCGGCCGGGAAGTGCTTGGCCACGTACAGCTTGCCCACCGCGTCGCCCAGGCTCGATTCCAGCGTCGAAACGCCCCGCTTCCAGCGCGGTTCCAGTTGCGGGATGCCGGCCAGGGTGGTGCCGTTGAAGGCGAAGCGCTGGTCGACGAAGGCCTTCGACAGGTAGTTGGCGTAGCCGTTCACGGTCTGGAACTGCAGATAGGCTTTCCAGGTTTCCAGCGGAATTCGGTTGAGAACGTCAGCGAAGCCCTTCAGGTAGGTCGGCTGGCTGACGATCAGGTAGTCGGCCTTGCCCTGCAGGCCGGATGCCTTCAGCCACTGCTGCCAGTCGTAGCCCGGCGCCATCGCGGCCAGCTTGTCCAGCTCGACCTTGTTATAGGTCTTGATCGGGTCACGGTTCTCGACCTTGGTCCACTGCACCTTAGCCAGCTCGGTTTCCAGCGCGACGATGGCTTTCGCATCGGCCGCGGCATTTTTGCCGCCGGCCAGCGCCAGCATCTTCTCGATGTGCTGCTGGTACTTGGCGCGCGTGTCGGCCAGCTTGGCGTCGTCGGTTTTCAGGTAGTAGTCGCGGTCGGGCATGCCTAGGCCGGCCTGGTACAGGTCGGCCACATACCTGGTCGAATCCTTGGCGTCCTGGTGGATGTAGAACACGAACGGAACGTTGACGCCGATGCGGCCCAGGTGGGCGAACATGGCGGGCAGTTCGCCCTTGCTCTTGACGGCAGCGATCTTGCCCAGTTCACCAGCGAGCGGCTTGGCGCCCAGCTGCTCCAGGCGCGCTTCGTCCATGTAGCTGGCGTAGAAGTCGCCGATCTTGCGCGCCTCGGTGCCGTTGGCCGCGGTGCGTTCCATGGCGGCCTTCTCGATGATCGCGCGCAGCTGCGGCAGGGTGTCGTCGCGCAGCTGGTGGAAGGCGCCCCAGGTCGACTTGTCGGCCGGGATCTCGACCGTCTTGAGCCACTTGCCGTTGAGGTGTTCGAAGAAATCGTCCTGCGCGCGCACGCCCGCATCGATGTATTGGGTGGCGATGCCGGACGACGCGACGCTGGCCTTGGCGGCGGTAGCGGCGGTGGCAGGGGCGGCGCCGGATTCGGCATGCGCGAAGGAAGCCACCAGCACGAGTGCGGCGGCGCTGAACAGATGTCGTTTCATGGATCTCTCTCTCTTTGTTGTGAGTGCAATGCAAAACGGGCCGGCGCTCGTGACGCCGGCCCGCTCCTGGAACCAGATTACCAGATGATGACGCGTTCCTCTGGCGGCAGGTACATCTTGTCGCCCGGTTTCACGTCGAAGGCCTTGTAGAACTCCGCCATATTGCGCACCGTGCCGTTGGCGCGGAACTGGCCCGGCGAGTGCGGGTCGGTCTTGACCTGGTTGATCTGCTGCGCTTCGCGCATCTTCGAGCGCCACACCTGGCCCCAGCCCATGAAGAAGCGCTGGTCGCCGGTCAGGCCGTCGATCACCGGGGCCGGCTTGCCGTTCAGCGACAGCTGATAGGCCTTGTAGCCGATCGCCAGGCCGGCGTTGTCGCCGATGTTCTCGCCCAGGGTCAGCTCGCCGTTGACGCTATAGCCAGGCAGCGGGCTGTAGCCGTTGAACTGGGCCACCAGCTTGTCGGTGCGGGCCTTGAACGCGGCCTTGTCCTCGGCGGTCCACCAGTTGCGCAGGTTGCCGTCGCCGTCCGACTGGCTGCCCTTGTCGTCGAAGCCGTGGCCGATCTCGTGGCCGATCACGGCGCCGATCGCGCCATAGTTGACGGCGTCGTCGGCGCGCATGTCGAAGAACGGCGGCTGCAGGATCGCGGCCGGGAACACGATCTCGTTCATCGTGCTGCGGTAATACGCGTTCACGGTCTGCGGCGTCATGCCCCACTCGGTGTGGTCGATCGGCTTACCCAGTTTGCCGATATTGCGTTCGTACTCGAAGGTCGAGGCGCGCATCGCGTTGCCGACCAGGTCGTCGCGCTTGATGGCCAGGCGCGCATAGTCGCGCCACTTGTCCGGATAGCCGATCTTCGGCGTGAACTTGGCCAGCTTGGCGCGCGCTTCCTTCTTGGTCGCGGGGCTCATCCACTCCAGGTTGTCGATCGACTGGCCGTAGGCGGTGATGAGGTTCTTCACCAGCTCTTCCATGCGCGCTTTGCGCTCGGCCGGGAAGTGCTCTTTCACGTACAGCTTGCCGAGCGCCTCGCCCAGCGCGCCTTCGACGGTCGCCACGCCCTTCTTCCACTCCGGACGCTGCTCGGCCACGCCGGTCAGCGCGGTGCCGTAGAAGGCGAAGTCCGCGTCGACAAAGGCCTTCGACAGGTAAGGCGCGTATTCGCGCAGCAGTTGCCATTCGAAGTAGGACTTGATGGTCGCCAGGTCGGTTTTCGCCAGCAGTTCGTTGAAGCCGGTGAAGTAGCTCGGCTGGTTGACGATGATGTAGTCGAGCTTGTTGCCCACGCCGGCGGCGGCGAAGGCCGCCTTCCAGTCGTAGCCCGGCGCCAGCTTGGCCAGCTCCGCCACGCTCATCTTGTTGTAGCGCTTGACCGGGTCGCGGTTCTCGACCTTGGTCCACTGCACCTTGGCCAATTCGGTCTCGAAGTCGACGATGGCCTTGGCCTGGGCCGCGGCGTTCTTTTCGCCGGCGAGCAGGAGGGTCTTCTCGACGTGCTGCTGGTATTTGGCGCGGATCTCCGCCAGCTTGGCGTCGTCCTGCTTCAGGTAGTAGTCGCGGTCGGGGAGCCCCAAGCCGCTCTGGCTGATATAGGTGGCGTACCTGGTCGACTCGCGCATGTCCTGGCCGACGTAGATGCCGTACGGGCTCGAGACGCCGATCTTCGCCAGGTGGGCGGACAGGGCCGGGATGCCCTTCTTGTCCTTCAGTGCGCGGATGCGCGACAGCTCGCCGGTGAGCGGCTTGTAGCCCAGGCTTTCACGGTGCTCGGCGTCCATGAAGCTGGCGTACAGGTCGCCGATCTTGCGGGTCTCGCTGCCCGCCTTGGCGCTGGTGTCCTTCTGCGCCGCCTCGATGATGGCCAGCAGTTGCGGGGTGGTGTCCTCGCGCAGCTTCATGAACGTGCCCCAGCTCGAGCGGTCGCTCGGGATCTCGGTCTCCTTCAGCCATTTGCCGTTCAGGTGGGTGAAGAAGTCGTCCTGCGGACGCACGCCGGTGTCGATGTATTGGGTGTCGATGCCCGAGACGACGCCGGCCGGGGCGCTCGCGGTGGCCGCGGTGGCCGGTGCGGTGTCGGCGGATGCGGCGGCGATGGCCGGCATGGCGAAGGCCGCCATCAGGGACAGGGTCAGGGTGCTCAGAAGGTGTCGCTTCACGGGGAAATTCCTTACTTGCGGAGTGTGATGGCAGGGATTATTCGAGTCCGACCGGATGCGCCTGCTACGCTCCGGCAAAAGAACATTCTAGCGGGAAGGCAAACGACCTCGCCTGAAGAGCAAAGATTTTTACTTTTCGATACACGGCACACATGTGTTTTCGCGTATGCATGTGTTGGAAGATGACAACAAGGTGACAAGTGCGCTGCGTGCCCGGCAACGTGGAATGTACAATCTGCGCGGAGGCAGCTTGCGAGACCGCGGGGTGTTCGAAGGTGGGGCCAGGAAGAAAAAAGCCCGCGGTGGAGGCCGCGGGCAAAGACCACTTCAAGAGTGGAGAGAGAGAGAGAAAAACTGGTTCCAACTATAGGCTGCCTCATCCGCACGCTCTCCTACTCTTACAATTGCTTACCATCGCCGGGCTGGATGCAACAAGCGGCCCGCAGCGCCTGTACCTGTCAGCCCGCATCTTCCCTGGCAAGCGGTTTTGCGCCACCGCCCGCAGCGCCGCGCGAACCGGTTTATACTGGCCTTGCGCTACCTCAGGCATAAGCTCGCGCCTGCCGGTGCGGCGCGCGGCTATCCAACGGATCAACCACATGGGCTCCACCTTCAAGAATTCCTGCCTCGTCGGCCTGGGCGTAATCGCCGGGGTCGGCCTGACCATGCAATTCTCGGCCCTCGCGTTCAAGCCGCCGGTCGAGGCCGGCATGCCGATCGCCGAACTGCGCCAGCTGGCCGACGTCTACGGCGTCATCAAGTCCACCTACGTCGAGCCGGTCGAAGACAAGGCCCTGCTGTCCGAAGCGATCGCCGGCATGGTCGCCTCGCTCGACCCGCATTCGGCCTACCTCGACCCGCGCGCCTACCGCGAGCTGCGCGAAGGCACCGAGGGCCGCTTCGTCGGCGTGGGCATCGAGATCGCCGTGAGCGACGACGGCTATATCGAGATTGTCACCCCGATGGAAGATTCGCCGGCCTACCACGCCGGCATCAAGGAGGGCGACCTGATCACCCGCATCGACGGCCACCCGGTGCAGGGCACGCCGATCGACGACGCCATCAAGCGCATGCGCGGCGAGCCGGGCACCCGCGTCACGCTCACCGTCGCGCGCAAGGATGCGCCAGAACCGCTCGAATTCACCATCGAGCGGCGCGAGATCGTGCAAAAAAGCGTCAAGGCGAAGATGGTGGAGCCGGGCTATGCCTGGCTGCGCATCGCGCAGTTCCAGGAGCCGACGGTGGACGACATGGCGGCCAGGCTGCAGGCGCTGTACCGCGAAGACCCCGACCTGAAAGGCCTGGTGCTCGACCTGCGCAACGACCCCGGCGGCCTGCTGCAGGGCGCGATCGGCGTTGCCGCCGCCTTCCTGCCGAAGAATGCCGAAGTGGTCTCGACCAATGGCCAGTTGCCGGATTCACGCCAGCGCTTTTACGCCCGCCCCGAGTTCTACATGCTGCGCAGCGGCGCCGATCCGCTGGCCACGCTGCCGCCGGCATTCAAGAACCTGCCGATGGTGGTGCTGGTCAATACCGGCTCGGCCTCGGCCTCCGAGATCGTGGCCGGCGCCCTGCAGGACTATAAACGCGCCGCCATTCTCGGCAGCCAGACCTTCGGCAAGGGCTCGGTGCAGACCATCCGCCCGATCGGGCGCGACGCCGCCGTCAAGCTGACCACCGCGCGCTATTACACCCCGGCCGGCCGCTCGATCCAGGCGCGCGGCATCGTGCCCGATTTCCCGGTCGACGAAACGCTCGAAGGCGACGGCCTGAACGCGCTGCGCATGCGCGAAGCCGACCTGCAGCACCACCTGGCGAATGGCTCGGGTCCTGAAGTCGCCACCCGCGAGGACGATATCGAGGAACAGATGCGCCTGCTGGCCGAGGCGCGCACCCGCAAGCCGCTCGACTACGGCAGCGTGGACGACTTCCAGCTGGCCCAGGCCTTGCGCCACCTCAAGGGCCAGGAAGTGGTGCTGTCCAGGCGCGCCGGCGCCGCCACCACGCTGGCCCAGCAAGAGCACTAAAGTCAGCCGCTCCTTCGCTGCCGCAGCCGCATCCCGGCCGATTCCCACGCCTGCGCCGAGCGTGTAAAATCGGCCCACCCTGCGGGCAACTCCGCTTATCTTCCTTGAAAGTTTGCTGAATATGAAACCTGTCGTCATCAGCGGCACCGGCCTGTTTACGCCACCGCATTCCATCTCGAACGACGAGCTGGTGGCAGCCTTCAACGCCTATGTCGAACTGCACAACCAGGAGCACGCGCAGAAGATCGCGGCGGGCGAGATGACGGCGCTGGAACCGTCGAGCAGCGGCTTCATCGAAAAAGCATCGGGCATCAAGTCGCGCTACGTGATGGAAAAGAGCGGCATCCTCGACCCGACCCGCATGACGGCGCGCATCCCGGAGCGGGCCGACGACGAGATCTCGCTGCAGGCCGAGATGTGCGTGGCCGCGGCGCGCCAGGCGCTCGAACGCGCCGGCAGGCAGCCGCAGGACATCGACATGGTGCTGGTCGCCTGCAGCAATATGCAGCGCGCCTATCCGGCGATGGCGGTCGAGGTGCAGGAAGCGCTGGGCATCGACGGCTTCGGCTTTGACATGAATGTGGCCTGCTCCTCGGCCACCTTCGGCATCGCCACCGCGGTCGACGCGGTGCGCGGCGGCCGCGCGCGCGCGGTGCTGGTGCTGAACCCGGAAATCACCAGCGGCCACCTGAACTTCCGCGACCGCGACAGCCACTTCATCTTCGGCGACGCCTGCACCGCGATCGTGGTCGAAGCGGCGGAGACGGCTACCGGCGCCCACCAGTGGGAAATCCTCGACAGCCGCCTCCAGACCAGCTTCTCGAACAATATCCGCAACAATTTCGGCTTCATGAACCGCTTCGACGAAGCCGGCGTCGGCCAGCCCGATAAACTGTTCCGCCAGCAGGGCCGCAAGGTGTTCAAGGAAGTGTGCCCGATGGCGGCCCAGACGATCGCCGATACCATTGCGGCGGCCGGCCTCGAGACCCAGGACGTGTCGCGCTACTGGCTGCACCAGGCCAACCTGAACATGAACCTGCTGATCGTGCGCACGCTGCTGGGTCGCGACGCCGAGCCCGGCGAAGCGCCCGTGATCCTCGACAGCTATGCCAATACCTCGTCGGCCGGTTCGATCATCGCATTCCACCAGTACCAGGACGACCTGCCGGCGGGCGCCAACGGCGTGATCTGCTCGTTCGGCGCGGGGTATTCGATCGGCTGCGTGGTCGTGCGCAAGCGCTGATTCTTGTACGCGCAACAATACCTGTTGCGCATAACAGACGAGCAAATTGGATTGTCATCAAATCGTCATAAAATTTTAGTAGTTACATTTTGTTACCTGTAGAATTCCCTGGTGGATGTCGTCTATGCATCACATCTTATCCAGGAGCTACAATGACAAAAATTCCTGATATCGCTCCTTCGCTCCTCACGCGCCAGCGATTCATCACGTTTACCGACGCGTTTGCCGTCCATCGTAAACTGGTCATTTTTGCCACGTTTTTGGTGCTGGCGCATTGCCTTGCAATGGTGTCCCGGTTTTATCTCGACCGGGACATCGTGTTCGGCATCGTTCCCATGTTCGATTTTTATGAAGAGACCAATGTCCCCACATACTTCTCTTCATTAAACCTGCTGTTGACGGCGGCGATGCTGTTGGCGATCTCGCGTCTTGAAAAGCTCAACAACAAGCCGGACGTGCTGGCCTGGCGGGTGCTTGGGCTCGGCTTCCTGTTGATGTCGCTCGACGAATTCGCCGACGTGCGCATGATCCTGCACCGTGCGGCCGACGGCATCTCCGGCACTTCCCTGCTGGATATGGTGCCATTCATGACCGTGGCCTGGACCGTGCCGGTCGTCCTGGTACTCGCCATCCTAGCCGTGTACTTCGTGCCCTTCCTGTCACGCCTCGACAAGCGCTACGCGCTGCATTTCTGCCTCGCCGGCGCCTGTTTCGTCCTGGCTTCCGTGGTACTGGAAAACACCGAAGGCGCTCACATCAAGACAGTCGGGGGTATCCGCGACATCCCCTTCACGATCATGGTAACGCTCGAGGAATCCGCCGAGATCTTCTCGATCCTGTATTTCCAGTATTTCCTGATCCGTTACGTACGCCAGTACTACCCGCATACCGGCATTCAGGTCAGCTACTGAAGCGGCCTTGCCAGGGCGGCGGCGTCACAACCGCGCCGCCAGTTCCGCCCCTTCGCGGATCGCTCGCTTGGCATCGAGTTCCGTTGCCAGCGCAGCGCCGCCGATCTTGTGGAAGCGCGGGCCACCCGTCGTTGCCGCGCCGTCCGCCGGCATCAGTTCCGCCAGGCTTTCCTGCCCGGCGCAGATCACCACATTGTCCACCGCCAGCAGCCGCGCCTCGCCGCCCACCGTGATGTGCAGGCCGGCGTCGTCGATGCGGTCGTACTGCACGCCGGCCAGCATGGTCACGCCGTTGCGCGCCAGGGTCGCGCGGTGCACCCAGCCCGAGGTCTTGCCCAGGCCGGCGCCGGGGCGCGTGGTCTTGCGCTGCAGGAGCCAGACCTGGCGCGGCGGATGCGGCGCCGCCGGCGGCGTCAAGCCGCCCGGCCGGGCCACCAGCGGGTCGACGCCCCACTCCTGCATCCAGTGCGCGGCCGGCACCGGCAGCGCCACGCGCGGATCGTGCACCAGGAATTCGCCGGTATCGAAGCCGATGCCGCCGGCGCCGACGATCGCCACCCGCGCGCCAACCGGCCGGCTGTCGCGCAGCACGTCGAGATAACTGAGCACCATCGGATGGTCGATGCCGGGAATGGTCGGCTTGCGCATGCGGATGCCGGTCGCCACGATTACCTCGTCGAAGCCCTGGACCAGCAATTCCTCGCGGCTTACCCGGCAGTCCAGGCGCAACTCGACCTCGAGCAATGCCAGGCGGCGGCCGAAGTAGCGGATGGTCTCGGCGAATTCCTCCTTGCCAGGGACGCGCATCGCGATATTGAACTGGCCGCCGATGCGGTCTTGGGCATCGAACAGCGTCACCCGGTGCCCGCGCTCGGCCGCCACCGTCGCCGCCGACAGCCCGGCCGGTCCGGCGCCGACCACCGCGATGCGGCGCGCCACGGCGGCCTTGCGATACACCAGTTCGGTCTCATGGCAGGCGCGCGGATTGACCAGGCAGGTCGCGCGCTTGTTCGAGAAGGTGTGGTCCAGGCAGGCCTGGTTGCAGGCGATGCAGGTGTTGATCTCGTCGGTCCGCCCGCTGGCCGCCTTGGCCACGAAATCGGGATCGGCCAGGAAGGGCCGCGCCATCGAGACCAGGTCGGCATCGCCGCGCGCCAGGATATCCTCGGCTTCGCCCGGCATATTGATGCGGTTCGAGGCCACGACGGGAATGGCGACTTCCTTGCGCAGCCGCCCGGCGATCCCGGCGAAGGCGGCGCGCGGCACCGAGGTGACGATGGTCGGGATGCGCGCCTCGTGCCAGCCATAGCCGGTGTTCAGGATGGTCGCGCCGGCGCTTTCGAGCGCCCTGGCCACCAGCACGATCTCGTCCCAGGTATTACCGCCTTCGACCAGGTCGAGCACCGAATGGCGGTACATCAGGATAAAGTCAGGGCCGAGCGCGGCGCGGATGCGGCGCACCACCTCGACCGCCAGCCGCATGCGGTTCTCGATCGGCCCGCCCCAGGCGTCCGTGCGGCGGTTGGCGCGCGCGCACAGGAACTGGTTCAGCAGATAGCCTTCGCTGCCCATGATCTCGACCCCGTCGTAGCCGGCCGTGCGCGCCAATTTTGCGCAGCGCACGTAGGCGCGGATGGTCGATTCGATGCCGGCTTCGGTGAGCGCCTTCGGCTTGAAGCGCGAGATCGGCGACTTGACGTTCGACGCCGACACCACGAAGGGCTGGTAGCCGTAGCGGCCCGCGTGCAGGATCTGCATCAGGATCTTGCCGCCCTCTTCGTGCACCGCGCGCGTCACGCGCCGGTGGTTGGGCACGTCGAGCAGCGTGTTCAGGGTACCACCGAAGGGCAGCAGCCAGCCCTGCCGGTTGGGAGAGATGCCGCCGGTGACGATCAGGCCGACGCCGCCGCGCGCGCGTTCGCGGTAGAAGGCGGCCAGCTTGCCGTAGTTGTAGAAACGGTCTTCGAGCCCGGTGTGCATCGAGCCCATGATCACGCGGTTCTTCAGGGTCGTGAAACCCAGGTCGAGCGGCGCCAGCAGGTGGGAGTAAGCGGTAGTCATCGCGGCATTACACCGCGATTTTCTGGAGTCGTGCGTCTAAACGACTTGCCTGGACGTCAAGCCAGGTGGCTTTCGCGGTCGCGCAGCTCGGCGAAGGCCTCGATGCTGCCGATGCTGACCACTACCGGGTTCAGGCTGGCGCCGGGCGACATCGGACGCCAGGCGAACTGCCATTCCTTTTCGCGCGCCTGGCCCGCGCTCTTGGTGAAGGCCGCGCCCAGCGGCGAGCGGCTGCCGTACTCGATGGCGCCGTCGATGCCGGCCCAGTTGGGCAGCAGGCGCTGCACGGCGCGGTGCAGGCGTTCGCCGAATTCCTCGGTATTGTGGATCACCAGGCAGGCGTCGCTGGGCGTGATGACGTCGAACAGGCGCTTGTCCCAGACGGTGGAAAACGAGACGTTCAGGAAGCCGCCGTTGGGCTCCAGGCGGAACTGGCCCGTCTTGAGCGCGTTTTCGAGTTCGGTGCGCAGCGCGTAGCGGTGCAGGGTCGGGGGGCGTTGGTAGTCGTGCATAAGATTCTTTCTGGCCGCGCCGTCAGGCCGGTGGCTGCGACGGCGGCGGCGTTGGCTGCATGAGCATGATCTGCTGGTGCTGCATGCGCATGAAGCGCGAGGCGATGAAGATCTCGCGCAAGAAATAGACAAAGCTGCTGATCAGGCCAAGCATCGCGAACACGAAGCAGGCGGCGATGTACTGGTCGAGCGGAATGCCGGTGGTATCGCCCGCGAACAGCATCGCGATGACCACGCACACCAGCAGGCCGCAGGCGGTGCTGGAGGCGATCGCGAAGTTGATCAGGTGCGAGCGCTGGTAGAGCAGTTCGAGTTCGCCCGAGAACTCGGCGTTGGGGCTGACCTTGAGCCGGTCCTCGAGCACCCGCGTGCGGTCGATGATGCGCGCCAGGCGGTTGGTCAGCACGGTCAGCTTGGTGGCCACGCCGGTGAGCAGGAAAACCGGCGCGATCGCCAGCTGGATCACATGGCCGATGTCGCTGATCTGGATATTCATAAGAACACGTTCGAATTGTTGTAATGTGCCTGGGACGTCCGCTGCCTGCACTGCACGCATTCAACCGCGATATGCGTAGGGTGGACGGCTATGCCGTCCACGCGTTCAACCAGCGCATGTGTAGTGTACCAGCCCGCAGCACCGACAACCTCACTCAAACCGCCGATGCAGCTTGAACTGCTCGGTCGCCGCCACCAGCGCCCGCGCGATCCCCGTTTCCAGCGCGCCATGCCCGGCATCGGCGATCATCTCGAGCTTCGACCCCGGCCACGCCGAATGCAGGCGCCAGGCCGCCAGCGGCGGGCAGATCACGTCATAGCGCCCCTGCACGATCACCGCCGGCAGGTGGGCGATGCGCCCCAGGTCGCGCAGCAGCTGGTCCTCTTCCAAAAACGCGCCATGCAGCATGTAGTGCGATTCGAGCCGCCCCACGCCCAGGTCGAGCGTATCGTTCGACACTTCCTCGGGCTGCGGCAGCAGGAACACGCGCCGGCCCTCGAAGCGGCTCCAGGCGCGCGCGGCCGGCCAGTAGACCTCGGGGTCGTGGCACAGCAGGCGGCGCGCATAGGCTTGCAGCAGGTCGTGGCGCTCGTCCTGCGGGATCGGGGCCACGAATTCTTCGTACAGCTCGGGATAGAACCAGCGCACCTCGTTGATGAACCAGTCCACCTCGGCCTTCGTGCACAGGAAGATCCCGCGCAGCACGAAGCCGAGGCAGCGTTCGGGATGGGCCTGGCCATAGGCCAGCGCCAGGGTCGAACCCCAGGAGCCGCCGAACACCAGCCACTGCTGGATGCCGAACAGCGCGCGCAGGCGCTCGATGTCCTCGACCAGGAGCTGGGTCGTGTTATTGCGCCACTCGCCCAGCGGCGTCGACTTGCCGGCGCCGCGCTGGTCGAACAGAATCACGCGGTAGGCGCGCGGATCGAAGAAGCGGCGGTGCTGGGGCGACAGGCCGGCGCCGGGGCCGCCGTGCAGGAACAGCACCGGGATGCCGTCCGGGTTGCCGACCTCTTCCCAGTAGATCGTGTGCAGGTCGTCGACCGCCAGCATGCCGTGGCGATGGGGCTGGATCGGCGGGAACAGCGACGGCGGCGTGACGGGCATGGCGGCTCTTGTTGGCAGTGATTCAAGAAGCCGATTGTAACGTATGGACAGTCGGTTCAGAAGAAGGTGTTGAGGGCGTAGCGGACGGTGTAATCGTCGTCCACCGCCAGCAGCAGCGGCCACTTGTCGAAGGTGGTGCAGGGGTGGGAAATGCCGCAGCCGACCAGGTCGCCGACCGCCAGGCCCTCGCACAGCGGATCGCCGTCGGGCAGCCGCAGGTAGGCGTGCTGGTCGTTCATCTTGACGATGGCGCAGCCCGGCGGCAGCGCGGCCGGCGTGGCGGAGGCGCCGGGCCGCGCAGTGAACAGCGGGATCGGCAGGTCGGCGTCATGCGAGGCATCGCGCTTGCCCATGGTGAGAATGGCCAGGGTTGGCTCAGGGCGCGACTGCACGGCGCTCCAGACTTCGAGGGCGGGCAGCAGGCCGGCGTCCGGCTCGCCCACGCGCGCGTCCAGCTGCGCGATATGGCGCCGGTACATGCCATGGTCGCTGGTGAGATAGCAGCCGCTGCGCAGGATGGCGCGCACCGGGCGCGACAGGCCGGTCACGTGCTGGAAGCCGCGCGCCACCAGGTCGAAATACGACGAGCCGCCGGCCGACAGCAGGATCTCCGGCGTGGCGAACAGGCCCTCTGCATCGGCGTCGCGCACCAGCGCGACCAGCTGGCCGAGGAAATCGTCGACCATGCGCAGGTCGCGCTCATGGTCGTCGCTCACCAGGAGGCCCTCGTAGCCTTCGAAGCCGGCCAGCGCCAGGCCATCGGCGGCGGCGATGGCGCGCGCCACCGCCATCGCCTCTGGCGCCGTGCGGCAGCCGGCGCGCTTGCCGGCCAGGCCCAGCTCGACCAGCACCGGCAGCGGACGCGCCAGCCTGTGGGCCGCGACCGCCTGCGCCAGGCGCTCCACGCCGGCCTGCGAATCGGCCAGCACGATGCACTCGAAATCGGGATCGCCATGCAGCAGCGCCAGCACGGCCGCAAGGTCGGCGCGCGCCACCAGCTGGTTGGCCAGCAGCACGCGGCGCACACCGAAGCGGTGCGCCACCTGGACCTGGGTCGCGGTGGCGAGGGTGATGCCCCAGGCGCCGTTGGCGAGCTGGGCCCCGAACAGCTGCGGACTCATGGTGGTCTTGCCGTGGGGCGCCAGGCTGACCCCGTGGTCGTCGCAAAAGGCGCGCATCCAGCCGAGGTTGTGGCGCAGGCGCGCGTCCTTGAGCACGGAGACTGGGAAACTGGTGTCACCACGCAACACATTCCAGCCCTGGACACCGATCGCCCCCTGGCGCAACGGCGCCTGCAGCGGCAAGCCTTTGGTACCAGGAAATAGCATTTGTTCGTCGAGGCTTGAGAGGGCGAGGCCGCCATGGGGCAAGGTGTGCATGTGTTGTTTCCGGCAAGTTGCGACAAGTTTTTATTGTAGATCGATCCAGGGAATCACCGATTGTGAACAGACCACTGTTACAACCTGTAACGGATTTTCCTAACTGCACAAGTTATGCTCGGAAATGTTTCGCAGATTAAATTGCATAAGACACATTTGTTCATACTTCAGGGAAAATTTATGTCGCAACGTCACACTGCCCAGCTGGGCGCCGCTCTCGCCCTTCTCGGATCGGCCATCGCCATCCCTGCTCACGCCGCGACCTTGTCGGTCGGCCCGGGCAAGACCTACACCGCGCCTTGCAAAGCCTTCGCTGTCGCCAAGGCAGGCGACCGGATTGAGATTGCCGGCAACACGACGTATCGCGGCGATGTCTGCGCGATCAAGCAGAGCAAGCTCACCATCGTCGGCGTCAACGGACGTCCCAAGATCGATGCTGGCGGCAAGAATGCACTCGGCAAGGGCATCTGGGTAGTGCAGGGCAACGAGATCGTCATCGAGAATGTCGAGATGTTCGGTTCCAAGGTTCCGGACAAGAATGGCGCCGCCCTGCGACTGGAAGGCACCAACTTTACCCTGCGCAAGGCCTTCATCCACGATAACGAAAATGGCATCCTGAGCGGCGTCAAAACCGACAGCAAGATCGTGATCGAGAACAGCGAGTTTGGCCACAATGGCAATGGCACCGGCCAGACCCACAATGTGTATATCGGCTCTGCCGGCAGCCTGATGTTCCGCTTTAATTTTTCGCACGATGCGGATGGCGGCCACAACCTGAAATCGCGTGCGCTCGTCAACACGATCGCCTATAACCGATTCTCGAGCACCGTGCCGGGCCAGACCGGGACCACCGCCACCGGCAAGCCCAGCTACGAAATCGACCTGCCGAACGCCGGGACGTCCTACATCATCGGCAACGTGATCCACCAACCGGCCGCACACAGCAATTCGAATCTGGTTGCCTACGGGATGGAGAGCGCCGCCAATCCGAGTCATGCGCTGTATGTGGTCAACAATACCTTCCTGAACGACGATAGCGCGCGTGGCACGTTTGTCTTGATCGGCACGAAAGTGACCACCAAGGCTCTGCTGCAAAATAATATCTTCAGTGGTACCGGGGCCGTGACCAACCAGGTGGGCGCCGTCGAAAAGACCAATTACCGCTCGGTCGCCCCTGGTTTCGTGAACCGCGCCGCCTGGGACCTGCGCCCGACCGCCAATGCCCTGGTGATCAATGCCGGCTCGGCGCCCCCAACCGTGAACGGCATGTCGCTCAAGCCGGCCTATGTCTACAAGCATAGCGCTACCAGCGCTACCCGCCCGGTCGTCAAGACCATCGATGTCGGCGCCTACGAGTCGGCGCTGTAAGACGGCGGTGTAAACGAATAATGCCGTTCAGCCAGGCTGAACGGCATTGCCGCGGCACCGGCGCAACGCCGGTGGTCGCCATCGATCAGGACATATGCTGCCCGCCATTGATCGCGATATTCGCGCCAGTGACGAATGCCGCCTCGTCCGACGACAGGTACGCCACCAGGCCCGCCACTTCTTCGGGCTTGCCCAGGCGGCCCATCGGGATTTGCGGGATGATCTTGGTTTCCAGCACTTCGCTCGGGATGTCCATCACCATCTTGGTGCCGATATAGCCTGGCGAGATGGTGTTGACGGTCACGCCCTTGCGCGCCACTTCCAGCGCCAGCGCCTTGGTGAAGCCGTGCATGCCGGCCTTGGCTGCCGAGTAATTGGTCTGGCCGAAAGCCCCCTTCTGGCCATTGACCGACGAGATATTGATGATGCGGCCCCAGCCGCGCTCGACCATGCCGTCGCAGACCGGCTTCGTCATATTGAAGACGGAATCGAGGTTGGTCTTGATCACGGCGTCCCAGTTGACCTTGTCCATCTTCTTGAAGGTCATGTCGCGGGTGATGCCGGCGTTATTGACCAGCACGTCGATCGGGCCGACGTCGGCGATCACCTGGCGCACGCATTCCTGGGCCGCGTCGTAGTCGGCCACGTCGCAGGCATAGGCCTTGAAGTCGTAGCCCTGCTCTTTCATGGCGCCGAGCCAGGAGTCGACCTTGGTATTGCCCGGCGAAAAAGTGGTGACGACCTGATATCCCAAAGCGGCCAGCTTGATGCACACCGCTTCGCCCAGGCCGCCCATGCCGCCGGTTACTAATGCTACTCGAGCCATCGTCTTCTCCAGTTTTTTTGTGTCACTACGCTTGAAACCGGCGGCGCCGCTGTCGCGGGCCGCCGCTACCTATCGTCCGCCCGCGCTCAGTCGCGCTCGACCGCCAGCGCCACGCCCATGCCGCCGCCGATGCACAGGCTCGCCAGGCCGCGCTTGGCGTCGCGGCGGATCATTTCGTGCAGCAGGGTGACCAGCACGCGGCAGCCGGAAGCGCCGATCGGGTGGCCCAGCGCGATCGCGCCGCCGTTGACGTTGATCTTCGACGTATCCCAACCCATCTGCTTGTTGACGGCGATGGCCTGGGCGGCGAAGGCTTCGTTGATTTCCATCAGGTCGACGTCTTCGTGGGTCCAGCCGGCCTTCTTGAGGCACAGCTGCGAGGCCGAGACCGGGCCCATGCCCATGATTTGCGGGTCGAGGCCGGACGACGAATAGGCCTTGATGCGCGCCAGCGGGGTCAAACCCAGCTCTTTTGCCTTGGATGCGCTCATCATGATCACGGCGGCGGCGCCGTCGTTGATGCCGGAGGCGTTGCCGGCGGTGACCGAGCCTTCTTTATTGAAGGCCGGACGCAGGCTGGCCAGCGCCTCGAGGGTACTACCCGCTTTTGGATACTCATCGGTATCGAACACGGTCGTGCCCTTCTTGGTCACGATCTCGACCGGGATGATCTCGTCCTTGAACTTGCCTTCTTTTTGGGCAGTCTCGGCCTTGAGCTGCGATTGCAGCGCGAATTCGTCCTGCTCGGCGCGCGTGATTTCATATTTCTTGGCGACATTCTCGGCCGTGACGCCCATGTGGTACTGGTTATAGACGTCCCACAGGCCGTCGACGATCATGGTGTCGGTGAGCTTGGCGTCGCCCATGCGGAAGCCGTCGCGCGAACCGGACAGCACGTGCGGCGAGGCGCTCATGTTCTCTTGTCCGCCGGCGATGACGATCTCGGCGTCGCCGCAGCGGATCGCCTGGGCCGCCAGGTGGGTGGCCTTGAGGCCGCTGCCGCAGACCTTGTTGATGGTATAGCCGGGCACCATGTCGGGCAGGCCGGCCTTGATGATGGCCTGGCGCGCCGGGTTCTGGCCGACGCCGGCGGTAAGCACCTGGCCCATGATGACTTCGCTGACGGATTCAGGGGCGATGCCGGTCTTGGCCAGCAGATGCTTGATCACTTGCGCGCCGAGCTCGGCGGCGGGAATCTTGGCGAGGGTGCCGCCGAACTTGCCGACTGCCGTGCGGCCGGCGGCTACGATGACTACGTCTTCCATTTCAATCTCCGTTCAGCCGGCCACGGCCGGCGTTATTCAGAATTTCCCTCGGACGGGGCGCCCCGTACTCGGCGGAACGCCCTGCGCATGGGATGCGTACAAACCTCAAGTCACAGAATGAGGAGCCCATGCTGCTGTTTAAGCAACAGCAATCTTAGCAGTTTATTCATCGAAAACAACCCGGCAATCGTGCGTATTTGATCTAGCGCATGACTTAATTTTTGGTCGTGAGCAAACGTTCAATTTCTGTTAGGAATGATGCGTGCGCGTCTGTCCTTTTCCACAATTTTCACAGTAGAATGCACAAGCGCAACGCCAACCAGACCGTTTTATGCCTAAAACCACGCTTCCCATCGAAATCAAGATTTCCACGGTCGTTGCCATTTCCACGATCCTGCATTCGGCCGATCCGGACGCCATCGATTCCGCGCTGGAACAGATGACTGGCGGTGTCTCGGACTTCTTCGAGGACGAGTTCGCGGTGATCGACGTGGCCGCGATCGCGCCCGAGGCGCCGAAGCTCGACTGGGCGGCGCTGGTGGCCCTGCTCAAGAAGTATCGCCTGAACGCGGTCGCCGTGCGCGGCGCCGGCCCGGCGATGATCGATGCGATCCGGGCCCAGGGCCTGGCGCTGGACGACGGCTCGAGCGGCGTGCGCGCCGGCGGCCATGCGGCCCCGCCGCCGGTTCCGGCGGAGCAAGAGCACCTGGGTTCCCGCCTGCGCGGGAACGACGTGGCGGCATCAGCGCCGGCGCCAGCCGCTCCGGAACCCGCCCCGGCGGCGCCTGCGCCGGTCCCGGCCGTGGCCGCGCTGCCCGTGGTCGTCGATACCCCGGTGCGCGCCGGCCAGCGCATCTATGCGCGCGGCGCCGACCTGATCGTCACCGCGGTGGTGAACAATGGCGCCGAACTGATCGCCGATGGCAGCATCCATGTCTATGCGCCGCTCAATGGCCGCGCACTGGCGGGCGCCTCCGGCAATACGGATGCGCGCATCTTCGCACTGTCGATGCAGCCTGAACTGGTCTCGATCGCTGGCGTGTACCGCACTTTCGACGAAGGTTTCCCGTCCGACCTGGCGCGCCAGCCGACGCAGATCCGGCTGGTCGGCGACCGGATCGATATCCAGGCGCTGGCGCCGGCATCCCGCTGATCCGAACTGAACAGATACTGTAAAGGACTTATTTGTGGCAAGAATTATTGTTGTGACGTCCGGCAAGGGCGGTGTGGGCAAAACGACCTCGAGCGCTAGCTTCTCCACCGGGCTGGCCATGCGTGGCCACAAGACGGCAGTGATCGACTTCGACGTCGGCTTGCGCAACCTCGACCTGATCATGGGCTGCGAACGCCGCGTGGTCTATGACCTGATCAACGTCATCAATGGCGAAGCGACGCTGAACCAGGCGCTGATCAAGGACAAGCACTGCGACAACCTGTTCATCCTGCCGGCTTCGCAGACGCGCGACAAGGACGCGCTGTCCGAAGAAGGCGTGGAGCGCGTGCTCAACGACCTGGTCAAGATGGACTTCGAGTTCATCATCTGCGATTCGCCGGCCGGCATCGAGCATGGCGCGCTGATGGCGCTGACCTTTGCCGACGAGGCGGTCGTGGTCACCAATCCGGAAGTCTCGTCGGTGCGCGACTCGGACCGCATCCTGGGCATCCTGCAGGCCAAGTCGCGCCGCGCCCAGACCGGCGGCGAACCGGTCAAGGAACACCTGCTCATCACCCGCTACTCGCCGAAGCGCGTCGATGCCGACGAGATGCTCTCTTACCAGGACGTGCAGGAAATCCTGCGCATCCCCCTGATCGGCATCATTCCGGAATCGGAATCGGTGCTGCACGCCTCGAACCAGGGCAACCCGGCGATCCACTTCAAGGGGACCGACGTGGCCGATGCCTACGAGGACGTCGTCGCGCGCTTCCTGGGCGAAGAGCGCCCGCTGCGCTTTACCAACTACGAGAAGCCGGGACTGTTCCAGCGCATTTTCGGAGCCAAGTGAGATGGCATTGCTTTCATTCCTCTTCCCCGAAAAAAAGAAGAGCGCGACAGCCGCCAAGGAACGCCTGCAGATCATCATTGCACGCGAACGGACCAACCGCGCCGGTCCGGATTTCCTGCCGGCCCTGCACCAGGAACTGCTGGCCGTGATCTCGAAGTACGTCAAAGTCAATCCTGACGACATCAAGGTATCGGTCGACCGCCAGGGCAACCTGGAAGTGCTGGACGTGAACGTGGTGCTGCCGGATACCTGATCCGGCGCCGCCTTCGCCCCGACAATGCCCGCCGCGTGCGGGCATTGACTTTGGCGCTGTTCGCGTTAATTATGCGAACCTTTCCAATTTGCGCCGGTCTCAGCCACTGTCGAGTTAACTCATCGGGTGGCGATGATGCAAGGCTTGGGCTTCGAAGAAGTATTTGCAGCACTGACCTCGCTGCATCTCGATAACGACGAAGTCGCCAGGCTACGTACGTGGGTCGCCGCCATCGTCCACCCTGGCGAGTGCCTTCAGTTGATCGCCGAGGCCGCCGGCACGCCATGCTGTCCGCATTGCCAATGTCCGCGCGTGCATCGCTGCGGTTCGGCCAGTGGGCTGCAGCGCTGGCGCTGCCTGGCCTGCCGGCGCAGCTTCAACGCGCTGACCAATACGCCGCTGGCGCGGCTGCGCAAGAAAGCCGCCTGGTTGCCCTACCTGCAATGCGTACTGGAGTCGCGCACGGTCCGCGCAGCAGCCGAACTCGTCGGCGTGCACCGTACCACCAGTTTCCGCTGGCGCCATCGCTTCGTGCCCGGGGCCGCAAACAAACGTCCCGTTCGCCTCGAAGGCACCGTCGAGGCCGACGAAACCTATAGGCCCCGGCGAAGCAGGAATCCAGCAGCAAAGTTAACTATGGATAGCTTTGCGTAAGTTTGGAGGAACGGATCAATGCTGAAATTGGCCGGGTATGCCGCCGGCATTGCGGTATGATCCCAAGGTTTGTGACCTGATATCGGAGTAAAGATGCAGCAACCCCGCCCGCGCGTACCGTCGCCGACCATGAACTTCGTGATCGCTGCCCTGCTGGGCGTTCCCGGCATGCTGAACGTCTATGGCGGCATCACCCGCTCGAGTCCGGGTGACATCCTGTCGGGCCTGGCTGCCCTGGTGTACGCCGCACTGCTGGTGCGCGACGCCCTGCACATCAAGAAGACCGGCCTGCCGGCGATCCCGCAGGCGCGGATGCTCCTGATCGGCTTCGGCTGCCTGACGGTCTACCTGATCGGCATGTTCATGAAGCACAGCGGATAACATCGCGCGTGGCGGGCCGGCGGGCCGGCGGGCCGGTGGCCCGCCCCCGCCCCCGCCCCCGCCATCTTCCACCTTATTTGCGCAGCTTGGCGAAGGCGTCGGCCATCGCATTATTGGCCGGCGGCGCCGAGCGTTCCTGGCGCTGGTGCTGGGCCACCCGCTTGGCGTCGTTGCGGTCGGCACGCTGCTCGGGCCGCGCACCGGCCTGCGGCGCGCTGTCCGACAATCGCATGGTGAGCGCGATGCGCTTGCGCTTGGGGTCCACTTCCAGCACCTTCACCTTGACCACCTGGCCGGCCTTGACCACCGTGTGCGGGTCCTTGACGAAGGTGTTCGACAGCGCCGAGATGTGCACCAGGCCATCCTGGTGCACGCCGATGTCGACGAACGCGCCGAAGGCGGCGACGTTAGTGACCACGCCTTCCAGGATCATGTCCGGCCGCAGGTCCGAGATCTCCTCGACCCCTTCCTTGAAGGTGGCGGTGGTGAATTCCGGACGCGGGTCGCGGCCCGGCTTTTCCAGTTCCTTCAGGATGTCGCTCACGGTCGGCACGCCGAATTTGTCGTCGGCATACTTCGACGGATTCAGGCCCTTGAGCAGCGACGCGTCGCCGATCACGGCCTTCATGTCGCGCTTCACATCGGCCAGGATCTTCTCGACTACCGGATACGATTCCGGGTGCACCGCCGACGCATCGAGCGGATTGGCGCCATTCACCACGCGCAGGAAACCCGCCGCCTGCTCGAAGGTCTTGTCGCCCAGACGCGGCACTTTCTTGAGCGCCGCGCGCGAGGGGAAGGCGCCGTTGGCGTCGCGGTAGGCCACGATGCCTTGCGCGACCGTATTCGACAGGCCCGAGACCCGCGCCAGCAGCGGCGCCGAGGCGGTGTTCACGTCCACGCCCACCGCATTGACGCAATCCTCGACCACCGCGTCGAGCGAGCGCGCGAGCTGGGTCTGCGACACGTCGTGCTGGTACTGGCCGACGCCGATCGACTTCGGATCGATCTTCACCAGTTCGGCCAGCGGATCCTGCAGGCGGCGCGCGATCGAGACCGCGCCGCGCAGCGAGACATCCATGTCGGGTAGTTCGCGCGAGGCGAATTCGGACGCCGAATACACCGAGGCGCCGGCTTCGGACACCACGATCTTGGTCAGTTTCAGTTCCTGGTTTTGCTTGATCAGGTCCTGTGCCAGCTTGTCGGTCTCGCGCGAGCCGGTGCCGTTGCCGATCGAGACCAGCGACACCTTGTGTTTCGCCGCCAGCTGGCCCAGCGTGTGCAGCGCGCCATGCCAGTCGTTGCGCGGCTGGTGCGGATAGACGGTGGCGGTGTCGACCACCTTGCCGGTGGCGTCGACCACGGCCACTTTCACGCCGGTGCGCAGGCCTGGGTCGAGGCCCATGGTGGCGCGCTGGCCGGCCGGCGCCGCCAGCAGCAGGGCCTTCAGGTTGCGCGCGAAGACGCCGATCGCATCCTGTTCCGCCTTGTCGCGCAGGGCGCCCATCAACTCGGTATCCAGGTGCATGAAGCTTTTCACGCGCCAGGTCCAGCGCGCGGTGTCCTGCAGCCATTTGTCGCTTGGCCTGCCTTGCGCCTTGATGCCGAAGCGCGCCGCGATGCGGCCTTCGCAGGGGTTCAGCGGCGCGTCCCACTTCGGTTTCTCGGGTTCGGAATCCAGGCGCAGGCTCACGTCCAGCACGCCCTCGCGGCGGCCGCGCAGCAGGGCCAGCGCGCGGTGGGACGGCACGGCGCCCAAAGGCTCGTTGTAGTCGAAGTAGTCGGCGAACTTCTCGCCCTCGTCTTCCTTGCCGGCGACGACCTTCGATTCGACCACGCCGTGGTCCTGTACGTACTCGCGCAGCGATTGCAGCAGTTCGGCGTCTTCCGCAAAACGCTCCATCAGGATCTGGCGCGCGCCGTCCAGGGCGGCCTTGGTGTCCGCCACGCCGGGATTGGCGCCACCGTCGGCGTTCGTGAAGGCTTCGCGCAGGTAGCCGTTCGCGACTTCTTCCGGATTGAGCGAGGGATCGGCCAGCAGGCTTTCCGCCAGCGGCGCCAGGCCGGCCTCGATCGCGATTTGCGCCTTGGTGCGGCGCTTCTGCTTGTAGGGCAAATACAGGTCTTCGAGCCGGGTCTTGTCTTCGGCCAGGGCGATGGCCTGCATCAACTCGGGCGTCATCTTGTTCTGTTCCGTGATCGACACGACGATCGAGGCGCGGCGGTCTTCGAGCTCGCGCAGGTAGCGCAGGCGTTCTTCCAGCAGGCGCAGCTGGGTGTCGTCAAGGCCGCCGGTGGCCTCCTTGCGGTAGCGGGCGATGAAGGGCACGGTGGCGCCTTCGTCGAGCAGGGCGATGGCGGCGGCCACCTGGGCCGGCCTGGCGGCGAGTTCTTGGGCGAGGCGTTGTTCGATGGATGGCAGCATGGATCGTGGATCGTGGATCGTTGTATCGAAGGTCAAGCGATCAATGATACCCGGTCGTCGACGATGCGCCAGTCTTGACAGCGCCACACGAACATGAGAGAACAACCGGTTGACGTGACAGCGTGCGCTTTGCGTACCGATGAGATTTGTCCGCTACGTGCGATTCCGAACAAAACGGAAGTGTTCGTATGCGAGATAATGCCGTTTATTGCATTTTTTGATACCGAGTCAAGAGACCCAATGACCACAGTCGATTATCTTCGCGAGAAAGCCAGCGATGCACCTCCGGTCCGCGCTCCCGCACGTTCCCCGGCCCTCCCAGCGCCGGTGGTGAGCTGGCTGCAGCGGGTCGAGGCGGCGGCCCACCCCCAGCCGAAGCTGACCGACGAAGTCGTCGACCCCAAGGCCGCGCAGTACAAATTCGTCTACGTCATGGCGCCCACCAGCGGCGGCCGCCACGTGGCGCTATGCCTGTGCAAGGCGCGCCTGCGTCCGAACGGCGACGTGGCCGCGGCCAGCCCGGTCAGCGAAGTGTTCTCGCTGCTGTCGGCGCCGCCCGCCTACCTGGAAGGCGACGACGTCGACCTGGTGCGCTTCTTCATCGCCATGCGCAGCGGGTCGGCCCAGGGCACCAGCGCCACCGAGCCCAAAGGCAAAGTCGGCGCGATCCTGCTGCAGATGCTGCTCGAGCAGGGCAAGCTGCTGTGGGCGAACTCGTGGTCCGACATGGCCAGCGGCCTGGTGTATCCGCTGCAGTGCGGCCCGACCCGCCTGGCCAGCCTGGCCTGGCGCGACGAAGGCCGCGTGGCCAAGCTCGGATGGTCGGTGGAGCCGGTCGGCGGCGCCGCTACCCATAGCGCGGCGGACCAGATCGATTACATGCTGCCGACCGACCCGCCGTGGTATATCGACAACCTGTCGTGCGGGCCGCTCGAACTCAATCGCGGCGGCATCGACATCTCGCTGGCCGAACTGCAGGCCCTGGTGGCGCAAGCCCCGGCCTTGAGCGGCACCGATAAAAAACGCGTTTCGCAGCTACTGCTGGCCCACGGCCTGCAGGCCCTGATGCCGCTGCCGCAGCCACTCACCCAGCGCCTGCGCAACGATGTCAAACCGATACCGCACCTGCTGCTCGACGCCGTGCAGCTCGCCGACGGTAACGTCACGCGCTGGCAGGACTTCGCCGTGCTGGCCTACGACTACGACGGCCAGCGCGTCTCGTTCGACCCGTCGCAGCGCGTGGTGCGCCAGATCGGCGACCTGACCGAGATCATCGAGCGCGATCCCAAGGCCGAGAGCGACGCCCTCGATAAACTGGGCGAGATCGGCTTCCGTAAGCCATCCACCGCGCCGTTCAACGCCATGGCCGGCGCGCTGCAGCTCGAAAGCCAGGCACACTGGCTGCGCTTCGCCGAGAACGACGTCGACGCGCTGTCCGACGCCGGCTGGCACCTGCAGAAATCGAACAAGTACCGGTATGACGTCGTCCCGGTCGAAGACTGGTATGCCGACATAGAAGAACCGGCGGAAGCAGGCAATGCCTGGTTCGAGCTGGAGCTGGGCATCGTGGTGGCGAAGAAGCGCGTGCCGCTGCTGCCGGTGCTGGTGCAGCTGATCCGCAGCGCGCCGCTCGAATTCGATCCGACGGTGCTGGCGGCGCATGCCGAGGCCGACCAGATGCTGGCCGTGCTGCCCGATGGCGTGCGCGTGGCGCTGCCGTGGGGCCGCCTGAAACCCATTCTCGCCACCCTGGGCGAGCTGTACTTCAACGACAAGATCAAGGGCAAGCTGCGCCTGTCGACCCTGGACGCCGCGCGCCTCGAAGAGCTGGCGCGCGGGGTCGAACTGCGCTGGACCGGCGGCGAACGCCTGCGCGAGACCGGCCGCAAGCTGAGCCAGTTCGGCGCGGTCAAGAAGGTCGAGGCGCCTGCCGGCCTGCAGGCGACCCTGCGCGACTACCAGCTCGACGGCCTGTCGTGGATGCAGTTCCTGCGCGAGTACGACCTGGGCGGCATCCTGGCCGACGACATGGGCCTCGGCAAAACGGTGCAGACCCTGGCCCACATCCTCACCGAGAAGGAAGCCGGCCGCCTCACCAGCCCGGCCCTGGTGATCGCCCCGACCAGCCTGATGGCCAACTGGTTCGACGAGGCCGCGCGCTTCGCGCCGAGCCTCAAGGTCCTGCTCCTGCAGGGCAAGGAGCGCATGGACCAGTTCGACCAGATCGATGGCGCCGACATCGTCCTGACCACCTATGCGCTGCTGCCGCGCGACGAAGAAGAACTGCGCAAGCACCACTACCACCTGGTGATCCTGGACGAATCGCACTACATCAAGAACACCCGCTCCAAGGCGGCGCAGACGGCCGGCTCGCTCGACGCCAGCCACCGCCTGTGCCTGTCGGGCACCCCGCTCGAGAACCACCTGGGCGAATTGTGGTCGCAGTTCCACTTTCTGCTCCCGGGCCTCCTGGGCGACGAAAAGACCTTCAATACGCAGTTCCGCCATCCGATCGAACGGCAGGACGATCCGGTGCGCCGCACCTTGCTCAATCGCCGCATCCGTCCCTTCCTGCTGCGCCGCACGAAGGACCACGTGGCCAAGGAGCTGCCCGAGAAAACCGAGATGGTGCGCCGCATCGAGCTGTCCGGCCCGCAGCGCGACCTGTACGAGACGGTGCGCCTGGCGATGGACAAGAAGGTGCGCGACGAGATCGACCGCAAGGGCGTGGCGCGCAGCCAGATCGTCATCCTCGAGGCGCTGCTCAAGCTGCGCCAGGTATGCTGCGATCCGCGCCTGGTGAAAGCGATGCCGTCCAAGAAGAACACGGCAGCGGTATCGGCCAAGCTGACGGACCTGATGCAGATGGTCGAAGACCTGCTGGGCGAAGGCCGCAAGATACTGGTGTTCTCGCAGTTCACCAGCATGCTGGGCCTGATCGAGGAAGAACTCAACGCCCGCAACATCCCGTATGCGATCCTCACCGGCGAGACGCGCGACCGTTCGGCCCAGGTGGCGGCCTTCCAGCAGGGCGCGGTGCCGATCTTCCTGATCAGCCTGAAGGCCGGCGGCGTGGGGCTCAACCTCACCGCGGCCGACACCGTGATCCACTACGACCCGTGGTGGAACCCGGCGGCCGAGAACCAGGCGACCGACCGCGCCTGGCGCATCGGGCAGGACAAACCCGTGTTTGTGTATAAACTGATCGCGAAGGGCACGCTGGAAGAAAAAATCCAGCTGCTGCAGCAGAAGAAATCCGAGCTGGCGCAGTCGATCCTGTCCGAAGGCGAATCGCAGAAGATGGCGCTGACGCAGGAAGACCTGCAGGCGATCTTCGCGCCGCTGGACGATTAATTCGGTCTATTTGCGCCGAGATGGGACAGCAGGCTGCGCATCGGCGCGGCCAGGCTGTCCCACTCCTTCCAGCACAGGCATAGCTGGCGCCGGGCCCATGGCTCGTCCAGCGCGATCGTGCGAAAACCATGGCGGCGCCGGTGGCGCGTGGCCACGTTCTGCGGCACGATCCCGATGCCCACGCCGTGGGCCACCATCTCGCATAATCCCGTAAACGTCGTCATCCGCACGCGCAGCGCCAGCGCGCGTCCGGCCGCCAGTGCCTGCGTATCGATATGGTCTTGCAGGGCGCTGCCGTGGGCCAGGCCCACGAAGGCTTCGTTCAACACGTCGGCCAGGCGTACCTTTCCTGAATCCGCCAGCCTATGGCCAAGGGCCATGATCAGCACCAGGTGGTCGCGCTCGACCGGCTGCAGGTGCAGTCCTTCCGCATCGACCGCATCCGACACCACCCCCGCCTCGACCAGCCCGGCCGCGATCGCGCGCACGATGTCGGCGCTGGTGCGTTCCTTCAGTTCGACGTGCAAGCGGGGGCGTGCGGCCAGCCACGGCGCCAGCCGGCGCGGCAGGTAGTCGGCCAGCGCCGCGGTATTGGCATGCAGGTGCAGGGTGCCTACGGCGCCCTGCGCGAAGTCGCGCAATTCGCCCTTGAGCAGCGCCTGCTGGCGCAGGATCAGGCGCGCGTGGTGGGCCAGCGCCTCGCCGGCCTGGGTGGCGGCCACGCCGCGCGGACGGCGCTCGAACAGCGCCACGCCGGCTTCGAGTTCGATGCTGCGCAGCCGTTCGCTGGCCGAGGCCAGCGCCAGGTTGGCGCGCGCGGCGCCGGCCGAGATGCTGCCGGCGTCGAGGATGCACAGGAACAGCCGCAGGTCGGCCAGGTCGAGCCGCATGGTGCGCCTTTCTCTGCCTTCGGAATAGCCGAAGGCGGCAGTGGGAAAACCGCATTGTGCCGGGGAAGGCCGGCTGGTTCAATACGCGCCATGAACGAATCCTCTCATCTGCTTGCCATCCTCTTCGCAACCTTCCTGCTCGCGGGCCTGGTCAAGGGCGTCACCGGCATGGGCCTGCCCACGGTGGCCATGGGCTTGCTGGGCATCGCCATGGCGCCGGCCGCCGCCGCCGCGCTGCTGGTGCTGCCGTCCTTCGTGACCAATGTGCTGCAGACGATGGCGGGTCCGTCGATCGGGCGGCTGGTGGCGCGCCTGTGGCCGATGTTGCTGGGGACCGTGGTCGGCACGGCCGGCGGCGTGGTGCTGCTGGCGCGGGTCGATCCGCAGACGGCCAGCCTGGCGCTGGGCCTGACCCTGATCCTGTACGCCGGCTATGCGCTGGCCGCGCCGGACCTGGCGCTGCCGCGGCGCCATGAATCCTGGCTGGGACCGGTGGTGGGCGTGGCGACGGGACTGGTGACCGGCGCCACCGGTGTGTTCGTGGTGCCTGCGGTACCCTATCTGCAGGCGCTGCGGCTGGACAAGGATGAACTGGTGCAGGCGCTCGGCCTGTCGTTCACGGTGTCGACGGTGGCGCTGGCCATCGGCCTGGCGGCGCACGGCGCCTTCGCGCTCGAGCAACTGGGCCTGTCGGCGCTGGCCATCGCGCCGGCGCTGCTGGGGATGTGGGTCGGGCAGGCGATCCGGGCGCGCATCGGCGCCAGACGCTTCAGGCAGTGCTTCCTGGCGTTCCTGGTCGGGCTGGGAATGGAGCTGGCGTCGCGCTCGCTGGCTTGAGCCGAACCGGGCGCTGGCCGGAAGACACGCGGCGCAAGGCCGCGTGGAGATGGCTTACTTGTAGAAGGCCTCGACCTTGCCCTTGAGCTTGATGAGCATCGGCTTGCCCTTGCGATCGAGGGTCTTGCCGGCAGCGACTTTGATCCAGCCTTCGCTGAGACAATACTCTTCGACGTCGTAGCGATCCTTGTCGTTGAAACGGATGCCGACTTCGTGCTGGAACACGTCACGGTTGTGGAATGGGCTGCTCGGATCGATCGACAGCCGGTCTGGGAGCGGGGGAAGGGTTGCAGTATCGTTCATGCGCGAATTATCCCTCAACTCGCCGGGCGATGGCGCATTTCTTTGCGCGGGCATCGTGCATTTTCGCGCCGCGGAGCGGCAATCATGGCTTACCGGCGACGAGATATTTCACAAACATCTTTTGCGGCTGCGTTTTGCGGCTGTATACTTGCTGGTAAACCTGACATCCTTGCCAGTTGGTTAAGAAAGAGCCTTGATGACGTCCCGCCCCCATGCTGCCACGCCGCCCTCCGCCCCCGTCCCGGACTGTCCCGACGACGAGACCTTGTCGGCCAGGCAGTTCCGCACGATCGCCGAACTGGGTGGCGACGTGGCCTTCGCCATCGCGCTGCCCGCGCGTCGCCTCGGCTACCTGAGCCCTGCCTTCGGCGCGCTGAGCAGCTTCGCCCCCGATGCGCTGCAGCAGGCGCTCGACAGCGACGGCGGCTCGCCGCTGGCGCCGCTCGCGGCCTGGCTGCGCGAGGCGGCCGGCGGCGAACCCGGCGCGCTCGGCCGGCGCGAGTTCGACCTGCTCGATGCCGAGGGGCGGCCGCTGGCGCTGGAAGCCCTGGCCACCGTCATGCGTGACGAGCCATCGACCCTGGTCGGCCTGCTGCGCGACCTGTCGGCGTGGCGCGCCCATCAAAGCGAGCAGAAACGCTTCGCCAGCATGCTCAACCACGAATTCCGCACCCCGCTGGCCACCATCGACGGCGCCATCCAGCGCCTCGAGGCGACCTCGAACCACGCCGACGAACCGACCCGCACGCGCTACCGCAAGATCGGCGCCGCGGTCGACCGCCTGATCGGCATGCTCGACGAATACCTGTCGCCGGACCGCATGGCCGCGCTCGGCCGTTCGCGCCAGCCGAACACGATCACCGTGGGCGACCTGGTCGAGACCGGCGCCACCCAGATCCGCGCGGCCGGGCGCGAAGCCGTGCTGCGGCTGGACCAGCTGTCCACGAGCGACCGGAAGCAGTTGACGCTGCGCGGCGAGCCGGAGGGCTTGCGGCTGGCGCTCAAGGTCTTGATCGACAACGCGCTGGCGTTTTCGCCGCCGTCGGCCGCCGTGGTGCTGCGCGCCCGGCGCAGCGGCGGCGGGATCGAGGTGGCGGTGCTCGACGGCGGCGCCGGCGTGCCGCCGGAAGACGTGGCGCGGGTGTTCGACAAGGGCTACCGCGGCCGCAACGCCGGCGGCATGGCCGGCAGCGGCCTGGGCCTCTACATGGCGCGCTCGATCGTCGAGGTGCATGGCGGGGTGTTGAGCCTGGCGCCGGGCGAAGAAGGGGCGGGCGCCGAATTCCGACTTTGGATGCCGGCGCTGGGCCTCTAGTGTCCTGAATTGGAAGTTCGTTGAATTAATACGGCGAGAATCGGCCCGATACTGCGTCGCAAATGCGCGAGGCCACCCGGTCTTGCTGTGCTTTGCTCCTTGTCTAGAACCGATTTCGCCGCATTAATTATTCAACGAACTTCCAATTCAGGACACTAGAAGAACAACTCCTTGCTTCAGACCGCCTCAGCAGTGATAATCGGACCGCGACCCGGCGTGGATAACGCTACCATCGGCATCATTGCCGGGTTGAAGAACAATATGGCCAAGGCATGACGCAGATATTGATTGTTGAAGACAATGGCGAATACGCCGACGACATGGCCGAGTTCCTGAAGGAACTCGACCACGAAGTGACGATCGCCAGGACCGCCAGCGAAATGTGGGCGGCGCTGACGCGCACGCCGGCCGCGGTGGTCGTGCTCGACCTCGGATTGCCGGACGAAGACGGTTTCAACGTGATCCCCCGCATGCGCCAGCTCTATCCCGAGATCGGCCTGCTGGTATTGACGGGCCGGGTGGCCTTCGACCACCGCATCCTGGGCCTGCGCCTGGGCGCCGACCATTATTTGACCAAGCCGATCAAGTTCCCCGAACTGGCGGCCCACATCGAAGCCCTGGACCGCCGCGTGCGCCCACCGGACCCGGCCCCGGCCCCGAGCAAGTGGACCCTGCGCGTGAGCGCGCGCCAGCTCGAGCTGATGGGCAAGGTGATCGACCTGACCGAAAAAGAGTGCAACTTCCTGCACCTGCTGACGATCAACACCCGTCCCGTCCCGCGCCATGTGATCGTGGCCGGCATGGGCGGCGAAGACCCCGACGCCAGCCGCCGGGTCGACATGCTGGTCTACCGCCTGCGCAAGAAAGCCCGCTCCGGCCTCGGCCAGGACCTCCCGCTGCGCAGCGCCTACGGCGAAGGCTACAGCCTCTCCGCCGGCTTCACCCTCAATTAGGGTCAGAGTAGAATTATTGGCCAATTTCCTCTGCATTTTTGCTGGTTTTATACAAATTTGCGCAAAATAGCACGGCGATCATTGCTTTGGTCTTGTATGTCCAATAAATGGGGGCAGAGTCAGCGCGTTTTCGCGGCGGCTTGCGATTAATTAGGGACAGAGTCGATTTCTATTGTAGAATTCCCTGCTCAACATTTGAGCAGACGCCATGGCACGCCAACCCCGACTCATCGTTCCCGAGCAACCGCACCACGTCATCCAGCGCGGCAATAACCGCCAGGTGATCTTTCGCGAACAGGCCGATTACCAGCGCTTCCTGGTCTGGCTCAAGGAGGGCGCCAAGTTCTATGACGTGGCAATCCACGCCTATGTGCTGATGCCGAACCACCTGCACCTGCTGGCCACGCCGAATGACGCCACCGGCCTGGCGCTGATGATGCAAAAGGTGGGGCGCCTGTATGTCCCCTGGTTCAATCACAAGTACGAGCGCAGCGGCGGCCTGTTCGAAGGACGTTTCCGTACCTCGCTGATCGATTCGGACCGCTATTTCATGACCTGCAGCCGCTATATCGAACTCAATCCCGTGCGTGCGCAGCTTTCCATTGCCCCGGAAGACTATCCGTGGTCGAGTTATGCCCACCATGCCGGCATCCGCACCGACACCCTGGTCGCCGATCATCCCTTATTCTGGGGGCTGGGCAATACGCCATTCCAGCGTGAGGCCGCTTATATCGACATGGTCCGGCAAGGCCTGAGCACAGAAGAGGTCGAATTCATCACGGTCGCGATCCTGAAGAACCAGCCGCTGGGTTCGGTTAACTTCAAGAGCGAACTCGAGCAAAAAACGCAACGCCGCATCTTGCCGGCCAAGCGTGGACGTCCGTTCAATCCCCCCTTGCCACCGCTTTCAGTCGCCTGAAACGGCGAATTCTTGACACAACGGCGCGGTTATTAGTGCCGTTTTTTTTCCCAAATTCTTATATAAATCAAAGGCTTGATGTTCAACCAAGTGACATTAAGCAACTTCAATCGACTCTGTCCCCAATTAATCGTCAAGACAAAAAGTTGTCAAACAATTCGACTCTGACCCTAATTATTCTGGTTGACGGCGTATTTTGCAGTGCACTATTCTCGGCATTCGATCCCGAAAAGTTGTGGAGAATGTCGCATGATTGCCCAAGGTTTGTATGATCCCGCCAATGAACACGATGCCTGCGGCGTCGGCTTCATCGCCCATATCAAGGGCAACAAGAGTCATTCGATTATTGAACAGGGTCTGCAGATCCTGAAGAACCTCGACCACCGGGGTGCGGTCGGCGCCGATGCGCTGATGGGCGACGGGGCCGGCATCCTGATCCAGATTCCGGACCAGTATTTCCGCGACGAGATGGCCAAGCAGGGCATCGAACTGCCGCCGCCCGGCGAATATGGCGTGGGCATGGTGTTTCTGCCGAAAGAGCATGCGTCGCGCATCGCCTGCGAACAGGAGATCGAACGCGCCGTGCGCATCGAAGGCCAGGTCGTGCTGGGCTGGCGCAATGTGCCGGTCGACGAGACCATGCCGATGTCGCCGTTCGTGCGCGCCAAGGAACCGGTCATCCGCCAGATCTTCATCGGCCGCGGCCCGGACATCATGGTCACCGATGCACTGGAACGCAAGCTGTACGTCATCCGCAAATCGTCGGGTCACGCGATCCAGGCCCTGAAACTCCTGCACGGCAAGGAGTTCTTCGTGCCGTCGATGTCGGCGCGCACCATCGTCTATAAAGGCCTGCTGCTGGCCGACCAGGTCGGCGTCTACTATAAAGACCTGCAGGATCCGCGCTGCATCTCGGCCCTGTCCCTGGTCCACCAGCGCTTCTCGACCAATACCTTCCCCGAGTGGCCGCTGGCCCACCCGTACCGCATGATCGCCCACAACGGCGAGATCAATACCGTCAAGGGCAACTTCAACTGGACCCGCGCGCGCGAGGGCATGCTCAAGTCGGCCGTGCTGGGCGAAGACCTGAACAAGCTGTTCCCGCTGATTTACGAAGGCCAGTCCGACACCGCCTGCTTCGACAACGCGCTCGAACTGCTGGTGATGGCCGGCTACCCGGTGGCTCAGGCGATGATGATGATGATCCCGGAAGCCTGGGAAAACCACACCGCGATGGACGACAACCGCCGCGCCTTCTACGAGTACCACGCGGCGATGATGGAACCATGGGACGGCCCGGCCGCCATGGCCTTCACCGACGGCCGCCACATCGGCGGCACCCTGGACCGCAACGGCCTGCGTCCGGCGCGCTACGTCATCACCGAGGATGACCTGGTCGTCATGGCCTCCGAGTCGGGCGTGCTGCCGATCCCCGAATCGCGCATCGTCAAAAAATGGCGTCTCCAGCCGGGCAAGATGTTCCTGATCGACCTCGAAGCCGGCCGCATCATCGACGACAAGGAGCTGAAAGACAGCTTCGCCAACGCCAAGCCGTATAAGGCCTGGATCAAGTCGGTGCGCATCAAGCTCAATGAAGTCAAATTGTCCGAGTCACAGCTGATGGCGGGCCGCGCGAAAGACGCGCAGGGAGAGAAGCAGCCCCTGACCCTGCTCGACCGCCAGCAAGCCTTCGGCTACACGCAGGAAGACCTCAAATTCCTGATGGCCCCGATGGCCGTGCTGGGCGAGGAAGCCACCGGCTCGATGGGCAACGACTCGCCGCTGGCCGTCACCTCGAACAAACTCAAGCCGCTGTATAACTACTTCAAGCAGCTGTTCGCGCAAGTGACCAACCCGCCGATCGACCCGATCCGCGAAAGCATGGTCATGTCGCTGGTGTCCTTCATCGGCCCGAAACCGAACATCCTCGACACCAACAACGTCAACCCGCCGATGCGCCTGGAGGTGTCGCAGCCGATCCTGGGCTTCGACGACATGGCGCGCCTGCGCGCGATCGGCCAGCACACCGGCAGCAAGTTCAAGGCCTATGAGCTGAACATCTGCTATCCGGTCGCCTGGGGCAAGGAAGGCATCGAAGCCTCGCTGGCCTCGCTGTGCGCCGAAGCGGTCGACGCCGTCAAGTCGGGCCACAACATCCTGATCGTGTCGGATCGCCGCCTGTCGCCCGACCTGGTCGCGATCCCCGCGCTCTTGGCCACTTCCAGCGTGCACCAGCACCTGGTGGCAAAAGGCCTGCGCGCCTCCACCGGCCTGGTGATCGAAACCGGCTCGGCGCGCGAGACCCACCACTTCGCCCTGCTGGCAGGCTACGGCGCCGAAGCCGTCCACCCCTACCTGGCCCTGGAAACCCTGGCCGAACTGGCCCACGGCATGCCGCACGAGATGTCGGCGGAGACCGCGAGCTACAACTACATCAAGGCGATCGGCAAGGGCCTGCTCAAGGTGATGTCGAAGATGGGCATCTCCACCTATATGTCCTACTGCGGCGCGCAGATCTTCGAAGCCGTGGGCCTGAACAAGTCGCTGGTCGACAAATACTTCAAGGGCACCTCGTCGAACGTCGAAGGCATCGGCCTGTTCGAAGTGGCGGAAGAAGCGCTGCGCCTGCACGCGCTGGCCTTCGGCAACGATCCGGTGCTGGCCAATAGCCTCGACGTCGGCGGCGAATACGCCTTCCGCGTGCGCGGCGAAGACCACCTGTGGACGCCGGACGCGATCGCCAAGCTGCAGCACTCGACCCGCGCCAACAACTTCTCGACCTATAAAGAGTACGCCCAGCTGATCAACGACCAGACGCGCCGTCACTTGACGCTGCGCGGCCTGTTCGAGTTCAGGATCGATCGCGACAAGGCGATCCCGATCGAGGAAGTCGAACCAGCCAAGGACATCGTCAAGCGCTTCGCCACCGGCGCGATGTCGCTCGGCTCGATCAGCACCGAAGCCCACGCCACCCTGGCGATCGCGATGAACCGCATCGGCGGCAAGAGCAATACCGGCGAAGGCGGCGAAGATCCGGCGCGCTACCTGAACGAATTCAAGGGCATCGCGATCAAGAAGGGCGAGAGCCTGTCCTCGGTCCTGGGCAAGGACCGCGTGATGGTCGACATCCCGCTCGAAGAAGGCGATTCGCTGCGCTCGAAGATCAAGCAGGTGGCCTCGGGCCGATTCGGCGTCACCGCCGAATACCTGAACGCGGCCGACCAGATCCAGATCAAGATGGCGCAAGGCGCCAAGCCGGGCGAAGGCGGCCAGCTGCCGGGCCATAAGGTGTCCGAGTACATCGCCAGCCTGCGCTTCTCGGTGCCGGGTGTCGGCCTGATCTCGCCGCCGCCGCACCATGACATCTATTCGATCGAAGACCTGGCCCAGCTGATCCACGACCTCAAGAACGCCAACCCGCGCGCTTCGATCTCCGTGAAACTGGTGTCGGAAGTCGGTATCGGCACCGTCGCCGCCGGCGTATCGAAAGCCAAGGCCGACCACGTGGTGGTCGCAGGCCACGATGGCGGTACCGGCGCCTCGCCGCTGTCCTCGGTCAAGCATGCCGGCACCCCATGGGAGCTGGGCCTGGCGGAAACCCAGCAGACCCTGGTGCTGAACGGCCTGCGCAGCCGAATTCGGGTTCAAGCAGATGGCCAGATGCGCACCGGCCGCGACGTCGTCATCGCCGCCATGCTGGGCGCCGACGAAGTGGGCTTCGCCACTGCACCGCTGGTGGTCGAAGGCTGCATCATGATGCGTAAATGCCACCTGAATACCTGCCCGGTAGGCGTGGCCACGCAAGACCCGGTCCTGCGCGCCAAGTTCCAGGGCAAACCTGAACACGTCGTGAATTACTTCTTCTTCGTCGCCGAAGAAGCGCGCCAGATCATGGCCCAGTTGGGCATCCGCAGCTACGACGAGTTGATCGGCCGCGCCGACCTGCTCGACAAATCGAAGGCGATCGGCCACTGGAAGGCGCAGGGCCTGGACTTCTCGAACATCTTCTACCAGCCGCAAGTCGACTGTCGCACCTCGCTTTACCACACCGGTGAGCAGGACCACGGCCTGGACAAGGCGCTGGACCACAAGCTGATCGCGCAAGCCAAGGCCGCGCTGGAGAAGGGCGAGCGCGTCTCGTTCATCTCGCCGGTGAAGAACCTGAACCGCACCGTCGGCGCCATGCTGTCGGGCGAAGTCGCCAAGCGCTATGGCCACGCCGGCCTGCCGGACGACACCATCCACATCCAGCTGCAGGGGACCGCGGGCCAGTCGGCGGCGGCCTTCCTGGCCGGCGGCATCACGATCGACCTGGTCGGCGAAGGCAACGACTACGTCGGCAAGGGCCTGTCGGGCGGCCGCATCATCGTGCGGCCGAACACCGAGTTCCGTGGCTGGGCGGTGGACAACATCATCGTCGGCAATACCGTGATGTATGGCGCGATCTCGGGCGAAGCCTTCTTCAACGGCGTGGCCGGCGAGCGCTTCGCGGTGCGTAACTCGGGCGCCATCGCGGTGGTCGAGGGTTGCGGCGACCACGGTTGCGAATACATGACCGGCGGTACCGTGGTGGTGCTGGGCGAAACCGGACGCAACTTCGCGGCCGGCATGTCGGGCGGCGTGGCCTTCGTCTACGATCCGAAAGGCGAGTTTGCGGGCCGCTGCAATACCACGATGGTCAACCTGGAACCGGTGCTGTCGGCCAAGGAGCAGAGCGACCCGGCGGCCTGGCACAGCCAGACGCGCAATGGCGAACGCGAATGCGACGAGACCATCCTGCGCCGCCTGATCGAACGTCACTTCAAGCACACCGGCAGCACGCGCGCGCGCAACCTGCTCGACGACTGGGCCAATAGCCGCGCCAAGTTCGTCAAGGTGTTCCCGACCGATTACAAGCGCGCCCTCGAGGAGATGCACAACTCGAGCATGGAAGAAGCGAACGACAAGATTGAATTGGCGGCCTGAGACCGCGGAACTTGGATCCCCGCCGTCGCGGGGATGACCTTGGTGCTGATCACGCTAGCGGAAAATTAAAGGATACATTGTGGGCAAAATCACCGGTTTCATGGAATTCGCACGACAGGAAGAGGAATACCTCGACCCGCCCGTGCGCCTGAAGAACTACAAGGAATTCGTCGTCACCCTGACCGACGGCCAGGCCAAGGTGCAGGGCGCGCGCTGCATGGATTGCGGCATCCCGTTCTGCAATACGGGCTGCCCGGTCAACAATATGATCCCGGACTGGAACGACCTGGTCTTCCATGGCAACTACCGCCACGCGCTGGATAATCTGCACTCGACCAATAACTTCCCCGAGTTCACCGGCCGCATCTGCCCGGCGCCGTGCGAATCGGCCTGTACCCTGGGGATCAACAACGATCCGGTCGGCATCAAGTCGATCGAGCGCAAGATCATCGACACCGGCTGGGAACACGGCTGGGTGGTGCCGCAGCCGCCGACCAGCAAGACCGGCAAGAAGGTCGCCATCGTCGGTTCCGGCCCCGCCGGCCTGGCCGCGGCCCAGCAACTGGCGCGCGCCGGCCATGATGTCACCGTGTTCGAGAAGAGCGATCGCATCGGCGGCCTGCTGCGCTACGGGATCCCCGACTTCAAGATGGAGAAGGACCTGATCGACCGTCGCGTGGAACAGATGCAGGCGGAGGGCGTGACCTTCCGCACCAGCGTCCTGATCGGCAAGGACTTCCCGGCCACGGTCAGCAATATGGCGTGCGAAACGATCTTCCCGGAAGACCTGGAAAAAGACTTCGACGCCGTGATCCTGGCCGGCGGCGCAGAACAGCCGCGCGACCTGCCGGTCCCGGGCCGCCAGCTGAAAGGCGTGCACTTCGCGATGGACTTCCTGCCGCAGCAGAACCGCGTCAATGCCGGCGACAAGGTCAAGGACCAGATCAAGGCCACCGGCAAGCACGTGGTGGTGATCGGCGGCGGCGATACGGGCTCGGACTGCGTCGGCACCTCGAACCGCCACGGCGCCGCGTCGGTCACCCAGTTCGAACTGATGCCGCAGCCGCCGGAACAGGAAAACAAGCCGCTGGTCTGGCCTTACTGGCCGACCCGCCTGCGCACTTCGTCGTCGCACGAGGAAGGCTGCGAGCGCGACTGGGCGGTGGCGACCAAGCGCCTGGAAGGCAAGGGCGGCAAGGTCGAGAAGCTGATCGCCTGCCGCGTCGAGTGGAAGGACGGCAAGATGAGCGAAGTGCCGGACAGCGAATTCGAACTCAAGGCCGACCTGGTGTTCCTGGCCATGGGCTTCGTCTCGCCGGTGCAGCAGGTGCTGGACGCCTTCGGCGTGCAGAAAGACCCGCGCGGCAATGCGCGCGCCACGACCGAGGGCGACAGCGCCTACCAGACCTCGAACCCGAAGCTGTTCGCCGCCGGCGACATGCGCCGCGGCCAGTCGCTGGTGGTGTGGGCGATCCGCGAAGGCCGCCAGTGCGCACGCTCGGTGGACGAGTTCCTGATGGGCGTCTCCAGCCTGCCGCGTTGAGAACCTAACGGCGGCCGCGCAACGCGGCCGCCACCGCCTTTGCTCCCTGCTCGATCGCCGCCTCGTCGAAGGCGGCAAATCCCATCACCAGCGATGGCGGCAATGTCGCCTGCGCGCAGTATCTCTCCAGCGGAAACGCCGTCAAGCCGGCTGCATTCAGCCGCTGCCAGGCATCGCGTTCCTCATGCGCCAGCAGGCGCGTCACCACGTCCAGCCCCGCCGTCACCGGTGGCACCTCGATCAGGCCTTGCCAGTGACGTTGCGCCGCCTCTTCGAAGGCCGCCGCGCGGCCCGCATACACGCGCCGCATGCGCCGCACGTGGCGGTCGAAGTGCCCATCGTCGATGAAGTCGGCCAGCACCGCCTGCGACAGCGCGTTCGCATTGCGCGCCGCCAGCGACGCGGCCCGGATGAACGGGTCGACCAGTTGCCAGGGCAGGGCCACGAAGGCCAGCCGGATCGCCGGGAACAGCAGCTTGCTGAAGGTGCCGGCCAGTACCACGTGCGATTCGGCCCCCTCCATGCTGCGCAGCGCCGGCACCGGTTTCGCGCCGAAGCGGTATTCGCTGTCGTAGTCGTCCTCGAACACGATGGCGCCGCGCGTTCGTGCCCAATGCAGCAGGGCCAGCCGGCGTTCCGGCGCCAGCGCCATCCCCAGCGGCGCCTGGCGCGCCGGCGTCACATAGGCCAGCCGCGCATCCGGCGCACGGTCCAATGCCTCGTGCACCCGCATGCCGTCGCCATCGAGCGCGACGTCGACCACCCGCGCGCCATGCGCCTGCATGGCCTGGCGCGCGCCGGGATAGCCCGGATCTTCCATCCACACCGCCTCGCCCGGTTGCACCAGCAGGCGCAGGCAGATGTCGAGGGCCTGCTGCACGCTGCCCAGGATCACGACCTGGTCGGGCGAGACCGCGACCCCGCGCGCCAGGTCGAGGTGGCGCGCGATCGCCACCCGCAGCGCGGCCAGGCCGGCGGCCTCGTTCTCGGACAGGATCGCCAGTTTCGACGAACGCAGGTGACGGCCATGGAGGCGCCGCCACAAGTCGATCGGAAAGCCGCGCACGTCGCAGCGGTGCGGGTGGAAGGCGGGCGGCAGGCCGCTGCCGGGCCGTAGCGGAAAGGCGGGCGCCTGGCCGCCGACGTTGCGCAGCCAGGGGCCGCCGGGCTCGAAGCGCGAGGGCGGGTCTTGCGGCGCGCGCGCCAACGCCGGCCCGGCCTGCAGGCTGGTGTCCGGCAGCACCCGGCTGACCCGGGTGCCGCTGCCGCGCAGCGCCTGCAGGTAACCCTCGGACAGCAGCTGGTCGTAGGCCAGTTGCACGGTGCCGCGCGCTAGCGCGTACTGCTGCGCCAGTGCGCGGGTGCCGGGCAGCAGCGCGCCTTCCGCCAGGCGGCCATCGAGGATGGCCTGGCGCAGGCTGCGGTACAGCCAGCGCTGCAGGGTCTCCCCCGCGGCTGGATCGCCGAGTGCCAGCGCGGTGCGGCTCGATCGTGTGGACGATGCCTCTGTCATGAGAAGTGGATCAATCGTTTGTAAGAGGACTGGATCAATACATGAGGCCAGTCTACCCCCAGAATGCAGCCATCGACAACCAACCGGGAGCACCCCATGATCCAGAACGTCATCATCGCCGGCAGCGGCTTCGCAGGCCTGTGGGCCGCCATCTCCGCGGCGCGCGCCGCCCACGTGGCCGGCAAGTCGGACGAACTCGCGATCACAGTCGTTTCGCCGGTGGCCGAGCTGCACATCCGTCCGCGCCTGTACGAGGCGAAGCTGGAGAACATGGCGCCCGAACTGGGTCCGCTGTTCACCGCGGTCGGCGTACGCCATGTCGCCGGCCGCATCGAGAAGATCGATGCCCAGGGCCGCCAGATCACGGTCGCGCTGAACAACGGCAGCCAGACCACCTTGCCGTACGACCGCTTCGTGCTGGCCGCCGGCAGCCAGGTGTTGACGCCGAACGTGCCGGGCCTGGCCGAGTATGCGTTCAACGTCGACCAGCTGCAACAGGCCGAAAGGCTGGAGCGGCACCTGCAAGGCCTGGCAGCCAGGCCGCAGAGCGAGGCGCGCGACACGGTGGTGGTGGTCGGCGCCGGCTTCACCGGCATCGAGACCGCGGCCGACATGCCGGAGCGCCTGCGCGCCATCCTCGGCCAGGATGCGAAGGTGCGGGTGCTGATGCTGGAACACGCGCCGGTGGTGGGCCCCGAACTGGGCGCCGGCCCGCGTCCCGTGATCGAGGAAGCGCTGCGCGAAGTCGGCGTCGAAACCTTCGTCTCGAGCGGCGTGGCCGCGATCGGCCCGGGCGGCGTGGTGACCTCGGACGGCCGCACCTTCGCCGCCGCCACCGTGATCTGGACCGCCGGCATGCGCGCCAATCCGCTGGCCGAGCAGGTCGGCGGCGAGATCGACCGCTTCGGCCGCGTGCACGCCGACCCCTACCTGCGCGCGCCAGGCGCGGACGGCATCTACGTCACCGGCGACGTGGCGCGCGCCGCCACCGACGACCAGGGCAACGTGGCCGCGATGTCGTGCCAGCATGCGCTGAGCCTGGGCCGGGTGGCCGGCTACAACGCGGTGGCCGAACTGGTCGGCCTGCCGCTGCATGCCTACAGCCAGCCGAAATACGTCACCTGCCTGGATATCGGTCCGTGGGGCGCGTTGTACACCGAGGGCTGGGACCGTCAAGTCAGGCTGACCCGCGCCGAGGGCAAGGAACTCAAGCGCACCATCAACACCCAGTGGATCTATCCGCCGGCGCCGGACCGCGACGCCGCCTTCGCCCTGGCGCGCCCGGACCACGTGATCGTTCCATGAAGGCGCACTGGTTCGCGGCGCCGCTGGCGGCCGCCATCTATCCCTGGCTGCTGGCCCTGTATCACGGCGCGGCGAAGGCGGTCGAGCGCGGTGACGGCAGCGGCGCCTGGCTCGGCGCCGCCCTGGCCCTGGCGGCCGCGCTGGCGATGCCGGCGATCGCCTTCGGCGCCGCGCTGCGCCTTGGCCGCATCGCTGAACCCAGCCCCGCCGAACTGGCGGCGCGCCGCACCGCGCTGCTGGCGGTGGCGGCGCCGCCGATGTTCACCCTGACCGGGGTCGTGGCCCTGCTGGCCGGCCATCCCGACTGGGACCGCGGCTTCCTGCTGCTGGTGTGGAGCGCGCTGGCGCTGCGCATCGCCAGCGCCGACCGGACGCCCCGGCGCCAGGCGGCGTCCGCGGCCGGCGCGCCGAGCGCCGGCTGGCGCAAGGCGCACGGCGTCGGCGCCGTGCTGGCGCTGCTGTTCCTGGCCTTCCACTTCAGTAACCACCTGGTCGGCCTGGTGGGGCCTGAAGCGCATAAAGCAGTGATGGACGTGCTGCGCGTCGCGTACCGCTCGCCGTTCGTGGAGCCGCTGCTGGTCGGCGTATTCGCCTTCATGATCGTGACCGGCCTGCGCCTGGCCTGGCGCTGGAGCGCGCGGCCGATGGACGCGGCGCGCACCCTGCAGGTGGCCGGCGGCGTGTTCCTGACATGGGCCGTGATCAGCCACCTGAACGCGGTGCTGTACCTGGCGCGCGTGCATTTCGGGATCGACACCGACTGGGGCTTCGCGATCGGCGCGCCCACCGGCATGCTGCTCGACCCGTGGAACATCCGCCTGCTGCCGTACTACCTGGGCGGGGTATTCTTCGTGGTGGTGCATGCCTTCTGCGGCCTGCGCATCGTGATGCTGGCGCACCATGCGCCGCGCGCCAACGCCGACCGCGTGCTGGCGGGCGGCATCGTGTTCGCCGCGCTGCTGGCCACCACCATCATCCTCGCGATGTGCGGCCTGCGCCTGCACTTCGCCTGACCGTAACATCGACACCGGAGCCACCATGAACATCCTGCACATCAGCGCCAGCCCGCGCGGCGCGCAAGCGGCCAGCCGCGCACTGTCCAACCACGTGGTCGAACGGCTGCTGGCGCGCCATCCCGGCGCCAGCGTCACCATGCGCGAACTGGCCGGCGGCGACGACCAGGCCGCGCTGCCGCACATCGACGCCGGCTATACGCTGGCCCTGTCCAGCGCCGCCAACGAGCCGGGCGTCGATGGCGCGCAACTGCGCTCCGATGGCCTGATCGAGGAACTGGTGCGGGCCGACATCGTCGTGATCGGCACCCCGATGCACAACCTCACCGTGCCCTCGACCCTCAAGTCCTGGATCGACCACGTGGTGCGCATCAACCGCACCATGCGGCCGACGCCAGAGGGCAAGGTCGGCAACCTGCGCGACCGTCCGGTCTACCTGGCGCTGGCCAGCGGCGGCATCCGTACCGGCGAACGGGCGCGCCAGCCGGACTTCCTCGAGCCCTACCTGCGCGCCATCCTGGCCATGATCGGCCTGAAGGACGTGACGGTGTTTTCGGCGGAAGGACTGGCGCTGGGCGCGGAGCGGGCGGCAGAGGGGAGGGCGCGCGCCTGGGCCGAGGTGGAGCGTCATTTCGGCGCCTGAACCGGCGTTGACAATTCGGCGACAAACTATTGCATATATTGTCACTTGTTATTTCAGCATTGCGCCCCATATCATGCTGCGGTGCAAAAAACCGTTAACACGCGGCGCAGTAATTAGGAAGAGCTTAAAGTCGCTCTTCCGGCCGTTTCAACGAGGCACTTGTTGATACAATTCAACAATCGCAATATTGTGAAACATACATATCTCAACAAAAACAATCACTTATGGGTTGAAATTGCTGACCCAATAGTTATTAGTGTTGTAATAGTACGTCGCCACCTGGGGGTAAAATCGGGTCCCTCAAGCAGGTAAATAGCTTTCTGCACTACAATACCGGATTCCCCAAACATTAATTACGCTGTGTCGAACCTAGTCGAAATCCGCGATCTGCATTTTGCTTACGGTGAGCGTTCCATCCTGTCGAATCTCCGTATGGACTTTCCACGTGGCAAGCTTATTGCTGTCATGGGCGGGTCGGGTTGCGGCAAGACCACGGTGCTGCGCCTGATCGGCGGCCAGATCCGTCCCCAGCGCGGCGAAGTCCGCATCGGTGGCGAAGTCGTGCACCGGCTCGACACCGAAGGCCTGTACCGCCTGCGCCGCCGCATGGGCATGCTGTTCCAGTTCGGCGCCCTGTTCACCGACCTGTCGGTATTCGACAACGTCGCCTTTCCGCTGCGCGAACACACCGACCTGCCTGAAGAACTGATCCGCGACCTGGTGCTCATGAAGCTCAACGCCGTCGGCCTGCGCAATGCGCACCGCCTGAAACCGGCCGAGATCTCGGGCGGCATGGCGCGCCGGGTGGCCGTGGCGCGCGCGGTGGCGCTCGATCCCGAACTGATCATGTACGACGAGCCCTTCGCCGGCCTTGATCCGATCTCGATGGGCGTGACCGCCAACCTGATCCGCAACCTGAACGACGCGCTGGGCTCGACCTCGATCCTCGTCTCGCACGACGTGCACGAATGCTTCGCGATCGCCGACTATGTATACTTCATGTCGGCCGGCAAGATCGTGGCCGAGGGCACGCCGGACGACTTGCGTGTCTCGGAAGATCCTTACGTGAAACAATTCGTCAATGCCGCCCCGGACGGTCCGGTGCCGTTCCACTATCCCGGCAAGTCGCTGGCCGACGACCTGGGCCTGGGAGCGCGCAAATGATCGCCCGCGTCCTCGGCCTGGTCGGCTGCACCGTGCGCGAAGCCTTCGCCGGCCTCGGCTTTGCCGTGCGTTCCTTCTTCAACCTGCTGGGTGTGTCGCCGGGCGCGTTCCGCCGTCCTGGCCTGATTTCCGAGCAGATTCACTTCATCGGCAACTATTCGCTGGTGATCATCGCCGTGTCCGGCCTGTTCGTCGGCATGGTGCTGGGTCTGCAGGGGTATTACACGCTGAACCAGTACGGCGCCGAGCAGATGCTGGGCCAGGTCGTGGCGCTGGCGCTGGTGCGCGAACTGGGGCCGGTGGTCACGGCGCTGCTGTTCGCCGGCCGCGCCGGTACCTCGCTCACCGCCCAGATCGGCCTGATGAAAGCCGGCGAACAATTGTCTGCCATGGAAATGATGGCCATCAACCCGGTGCAACGGGTGCTGGCGCCGCGTTTCTGGGCCGGCGTGATCGCCATGCCGGTGCTGGCTACCGTGTTCTCGGCGGTGGGTGTGCTCGGTGGCTATATTGTTGGCGTCAAACTGATCGGCGTCGACGAAGGCTCGTTCTGGTCGCAGATGCAGTCCGGCGTCGATGTGCGAGATGACGTACTGAACGGCGTGATTAAAAGCTTTATCTTTGGCATCGCAGTGACCTTTACCGCCCTGTTCCAGGGCTACCAGGCCCAGCCGACGCCGGAAGACGTGTCGCGCGCAACCACGCGCACCGTTGTGATCGCATCGTTGCTGGTCTGGGGACTGAACTTCGTCATGACCGCCTTGATGTTCAATAAATAATTAATAAACGGTTAACTCGGTTACTGTAGGGTATTCAAATGCATCGCAAAACTATCGACGTCTGGGTTGGCCTGTTCGTTCTGCTGGGTCTGGCCGCGCTGCTGTTCCTGGCCTTCCAGGCAGGAAACATGAGAACGCTGTCGTTCGGCCAGACCTATTCGGTCACGGGCCGCTTCGACAATATCGGTGGACTCAAGCCGCAGGCGCCGGTCAAGAGCGCCGGTGTGGTGGTCGGTCGCGTGGGTGACATCTCCTTCGACGACAAGAGCTTCCAGGCATCGGTGCGCCTTGATATGGAGTCTGAATATAAATTCCCTAAAGACAGCTCGTTGAAAATATTGACTGCTGGCTTGTTGGGCGAGCAATACATCGGCATCGAAGCCGGTGGTGACGAAAAGAACCTGGCGGAAGGCGATCGCATCGTTCGCACCCAGTCGGCGACAGTCCTGGAAGACTTGATTAATCAATTTATCTATAACAGCGCTGCTGAAGGAAAGGAAGGTAGTCAATGAACTACGCCGTGACGCTCTCGCACCTGCGCCTGTGCGCCGCTGCCGCCGCTGTACTGATCCTGACTGGCTGTGCAACCACCGCATCCAACCCCCAGGATCCGCTGGAAGGTTATAACCGCGCCATGTTCAGCTTCAACGACGCGGTCGACCGCACCGTGCTCAAGCCGGTGGCCACCGGCTACAAGAAAGTCGTGCCGGGCTTTGCCCAGACCGGTGTCGGTAATTTCTTCGGCAACCTGTCGGATGCCTGGAGCTCGGTCAACAACTTGTTGCAAGGTAAGCCGGAGCAAGCCGGCACCGATTTCGGCCGCGTTGCGCTGAACTCGACCTTCGGTATCTTCGGCCTGCTCGACATCGCTTCCGAAGCGGGCATGCAGAAAAGCGACGAAGACTTTGGCCAGACCCTGGGCAAGTGGGGCGTGCCAAGCGGCCCCTACTTGATTTTGCCGCTGCTGGGCCCATCTACCGTGCGTGATACCGCGGCCTTGCCGGCCGATATCGGCGGCGACATCTGGAAATACAAGGAACCGGCCAACTGGCGCAATATCGGCGCCGCGGTGCGGGTGGTCGATACCCGCGCCTCGCTGCTCGACGCATCGAGCCTGCTCGAAGACGCCGCCCTGGACCGCTACGAGTTCCTGCGCGACGGCTACCTGCAGCGCCGCGAGAGCCAGGTCTACGACGGCGACGTGCCGCGCAAGGTCGACGACGACGCCGGGCAGTAACAAGATCAACCGTGCGTGCGGCCTTCGCCGCCGCCAACCGAAAGGAAACTATGAAGCCATTCATGCACCTGGTAGCCGCTGCCGCCACCATGGCATTCTCCACCGTCCTGGTCGCCGCGCCGGTGGCCGCCGCCGAAGCGCCGGACGCGCTGGTCAAGCGCATCAGCAATGAAGTGATCGACAGCGTCAAGGCCGACAAGGACATCCAGGCCGGCAACCGCGCCAAGATCATGGACCTGGTCAACGCCAAGATCCTGCCCTACGTCGACGCCGAGAAGATGACCCAGCAGGCGGCCGGCCGCCACTGGCGTGCAGCCACCCCGGAGCAGAAGCAGAAGCTGACGAAAGAGTTCCGCGACCTGCTGGTGTACACCTACGCCGGCGCGCTGTCGACCATCAAGAACGAAACCGTCGAGTTCAAGCCGATGCGCGGTTCGCCGACCGATACCGACGTCGAAGTGCGCTCGCAGGTGAACGTCACCCGCGGCGAGCCGATCACCCTGAACTACCGCCTGAGCAACGAGAAGGGCAGCTGGAAGATCTATGACGTGAACGTGCTGGGCGCCTGGCTGGTCCAGACCTATACCAGCACCTTCAACAGCGAGATCAGCAAGAGCGGCGTCGATGGCCTGATCAAGCGCCTGGCCGACCGCAACGCGCAGCTGGCGTCCAAGCCGCTGGCGGCGCCGGCCAAGTGATCGACGCACATGGCTGAATCCAATCCGATGCTGTCGATCGACGCCCTGACCTTCCTCACCGCCCCCCAGGCGCTGGAGCAGGGTGCGGCGGCGATCCGCGCCGGCGAGACCGTGTTCGATCTCGGCGGCGTGCAGGCCGCCGATTCGTCCGGCGTGGCCCTGCTGCTGGCCTGGCAGCGCCGCGCGCTGGACGCCGGCCACCGCCTCACATTTGTGAACGTGCCCGACAACGTGCAAAAGCTGGCGGCCCTGTACGGGGTCGATACGCTGCTGCCGCAAGCTTGACCATCGGCGGCCACTGGCCGCCGATTGCTTTTCAGCCTACCTCCCAGGCCGTCCGGCCGAATCTCCCCACTGCCGGCTTGACATGGCGATTTCACCTATAATGGACTGTTTCACCGCACGGTCCTTTCGGTGCGCTTTCCACCTTGCGCGCCGCGCCATCCACAAGCATGACAGCAATCCAGATTGATAGCGTCGAGAAGAGCTACAAGGGCTTCAAGGCCCTGAAGGGCGTCTCCCTGGACATCCAGGAAGGCGAGTTCTTCGGCCTGCTGGGCCCGAACGGCGCCGGCAAGACCACCCTGATCTCCACCATCGCGGGCCTGATCCGGCCCGATGCCGGCAGCGTGCGCATCCACGGCCACGACGTCGTGACGGACTTCCGCGAAGCGCGCAAGCGCCTGGGCGTGGTGCCGCAGGAGCTGGTGTTCGATCCCTTCTTCACCGTGCGCGAGACGCTGCGCCTGCAGTCGGGCTACTTCGGCATCCGCAACAACGATGCCTGGATCGACGAAGTGATGCACAACCTCGACCTGACCGACAAGGCCGACGTGAACATGCGCGCGCTGTCGGGCGGCATGAAGCGGCGCGTGCTGGTGGCGCAAGCCCTGGTGCACCGCCCGCCCGTGATCGTGCTCGACGAGCCGACCGCCGGCGTCGACGTCGAACTGCGCCAGACCCTGTGGAAGTTCATCGCGCGCCTGAACCGCGAGGGCGGCCACACCGTGGTGCTCACTACCCACTACCTCGAAGAAGCGCAAGCCATGTGCCAGCGCGTGGCCATGCTCCGGCGCGGCAATGTGGTGGCGCTGGACAGCATGAGCGCATTGCTGCGACGGGTGTCAGGCTCGCAGCTGGTGGTCCATTTGAAATCGGGCGACCTGCCGGAAAGCCTGCGGCCCCTGGTTTCGCACGACGAGCACACCAATGGCAACAAGTACACGCTGCGCGTGAACGAGGTAAGCGAGGTGGAGCCGATCCTGGCGCGCCTGCGCGAGAACGGCGCCGTCATCGACGAGATGCAGCTGGAGCAGGCCGACCTCGAGGACATCTTCATCCAGATCATGGAGGAGGGTAAATAATGTTCTCGATCGGTTTCCGCACCCTGTTCTACAAGGAGTCGCTGCGCTTCTGGAAGGTCGCGACCCAGACCGTGGCCGCGCCGGTGGTCACCGCCATGCTCTACCTGCTGATCTTCGGCCACGTGCTCGACGGCCGGGTCGAGATGCTCGACGGCGTCGCGTACACCTCCTTCCTGGTCCCGGGCCTGGTGATGATGAGCGTGCTGCAGAACGCCTTCGCCAACTCGTCCTCGTCGCTGATCCAGTCCAAGATCAGCGGCAACCTGGTGTTCATCCTGCTGCCGCCGCTGTCGCATGCCGAGATCCTGTCGGCCTATGTGCTGGCCTCGATGCTGCGCGGGATCGCGGTCGGCGCCGGCGTGTTCATCATCACCGCCTGGTTTACCCACCTGGAGTTCGTGGCGCCGGTATGGATCCTGGTCTTCGCCCTGCTGGGCGCGGCCATCCTCGGCACCATGGGCACGATCGCCGGCATCTGGGCCGAGAAGTTCGACCAGCTGGCGGCGTTCCAGAACTTCTTGATCATGCCGGCGACCTTCCTGGCCGGTGTGTTCTATTCCGTCCAAAAACTGCCGCCTTTCTGGCTGACCGTCTCGCATTTCAACCCGTTCTTTTATATGATTGACGGGTTCCGCTATGGGTTCTTCGGCCAGTCCGACGTTTCGCCATGGACCAGCCTGGCCGTCGTGACCGTGTTCTTCGCGGTGCTGACGGCCGTGGCGATCAATCTGCTCAAGCGCGGCTACAATCTGCGCCATTAAGAATACAAGTATTTACTCTGGAGTTAACGTGGCGACCACACCCGAACTGATCCACGGCTATATCAGCGCCGGCCTCGAATGCACCCACCTCGACGTGAAGGGCGACGGCCATCACTTCGAGGCCGTGATCGTCTCCCCGGCCTTTGCCGGCAAACGTCCCATCCAGCGTCACCAGATCGTGTACGCGGCGCTGGGCGACCGCATGCGCGAGGAAATCCACGCGCTGTCGATGAAAACCCTGACCCCTGAAGAATTCAAAGGATAAGCATGGACAAGCTCCAGATCGTCGGCGGCAAACGCCTGCAAGGTGAGATTCCGGTTTCCGGCGCCAAGAACGCGGCGCTGCCCATCCTGTGCGCCGGCCTGCTCACCGCCGGCGACCTGCAGCTGTCGAACGTGCCGCGCCTGCACGACGTGCGCACCATGCTCAAGCTCCTGGAAAAGACCGGCCTCAAGGTCGTGCAGGACAACGAAAAGGTGACGCTCAACGGCGGCGCCATCGACACGCTCGAGGCGCCGTACGAGCTGGTCAAGACCATGCGCGCCTCGATCCTGGTGCTGGGCCCCCTGCTGGCGCGCTTCGGCGAAGCCAAGGTCTCGCTGCCGGGCGGCTGCGCCATCGGCTCGCGGCCGGTCGACCAGCACATCAAGGGCCTGCGTGCGATGGGCGCCGAGATCACGATCGAGGGCGGCTACATCTACGCGAAAGCGAAGAAGCTGAAAGGTGCGCGCATCCACACCGACATGATCACCGTGACCGGCACCGAGAACCTGCTCATGGCCGCGACCCTGGCCGAAGGCGAGACGGTGCTCGAGAACGCGGCGCGCGAGCCGGAAGTGACCGACCTGGCCAACCTGCTGGTGGCCATGGGCGCGAAGATCGAAGGCATCGGCACCGACCGCCTGGTGATCCAGGGCGTCGATGAACTGCACGGCGCGCAGCATGCGGTGATCTCGGACCGCATCGAGGCCGCGACCTTCCTGTGCGCGGTGGCGGCCACCGGCGGCGACATCGTGCTGACCAATACCCGCACCGACATCTTCGACGTGGCGCTCGAGAAGCTGCGCGAGATCGGCCTGCAGCTGACGGTCGGCGGCGACACCATCCGCGCGAAAATGGATGGCCGTGCGCATCCGGTCTCGTTCCGCACTACCGAATATCCCGGCTTCCCGACCGATATGCAGGCCCAGTTCATGGCCGTGAACACGATCGCCGACGGTCCGTCGAAGGTCACCGAGACCATCTTCGAAAACCGCTTCATGCACGTGCAGGAGATGAACCGCCTGGGCGCCCAGATCTCGACCGAGGGCAATACCGCCTTCATCAAGGGCGTGAACCGCCTGGTCGGCGCGCCGGTGATGGCGACCGACCTGCGCGCCTCGGCGTCGCTGGTGATCGCCGGCATGGCGGCCGAGGGCACGACCCTGATCGACCGCATCTACCACCTCGATCGCGGCTATGACCGGATGGAAGTGAAGCTGTCGGCGGTTGGCGCCGACATCGTACGTATCAAGTAAGCGAATCAAATGACATTCAATGGCGTAAACGGGGAGCCCCAGCTGATTTTGGCGCTGTCCAAGGGCCGCATCTTCGAAGACACCTTGCCGCTGCTGGCAGCGGCAGGGATCGAAGTGACGGAAAACCCCGAAACCTCGCGCAAGCTGATCCTCGCGACCAACGATCCCGGCGTGCGGGTGCTGATCGTGCGCGCTTCCGACGTGCCGACCTATGTCCAGCATGGCGCCGCCGACTTCGGCGTGGCCGGCAAGGACGTGCTGCTCGAGCACGGCGGGGAAGGGCTGTACCAGCCGATCGACCTGCGTATCGCCCAGTGCCGCATGTCGGTCGCGGTCAATGCCGGCTTCGACTACGACACCGCCGTGCGCCAGGGCGCGCGCCTGCGGGTGGCGACCAAGTTCGTCAACACCGCGCGCGAGCATTTCGCCAGCAAGGGCGTGCACGTCGACCTGATCAAGCTGTATGGCTCGATGGAGCTGGCGCCACTGGTCGGCCTGTCGGACGCCATCGTCGACGTGGTCTCGACCGGCGGCACCCTGCGCGCCAACAACCTGGTCGAAGTCGAGAAAATCATGGACATCTCGTCGCGCCTGGTGGTGAACCAGGCCGCGCTCAAGCTCAAGCGCGAGCGCCTGAAACCGATCCTGGAAGCGTTTGAACGCGCCTCCCAACGACAAGGCTGACTCACATCATGGCAGTACAGATCCGCAAGCTAGACTCCTCCGCGCCCGACTTCAAGAACACCCTCGACGCCCTGCTGGCGTTCGAAGCGGAAACCGATGACGCCATCGAGACCGCGGTCGCGCATATCCTGCGCGACGTGAAGGCGCGCGGCGATGCGGCTGTGCTGGAATACACGAATAAATTCGATCGTATCCCGAATGGTGGCGCGCAGTCGATGGCGGCCTTCGATATTGGCCAGGCTGAGCTCGAGACGGCGTTGGCTTCCTTGCCGGAAGCCCAGCGCGCCGCGCTGCAGGTGGCGGCGGAGCGCGTGCGCGTGTTCCACGAGCGCCAGAAAGAAGCCTCGACCGGATTCACCTTCACCGAACCCGATGGCACGGTGCTGGGCCAGCGCGTGACCCCGCTCGACCGTGTCGGCATCTATGTCCCGGGCGGCAAGGCGGCGTATCCGTCGTCGGTGCTGATGAACGCGATCCCGGCCCACGTCGCCGGCGTGAAAGAAATCATCATGGTCGTGCCGACCCCGGACGGCGTGAAGAACCAGATGGTGCTGGCCGCCGCCGCGATCGCCGGCGTGACGCGCGTGATCACCATCGGCGGCGCGCAAGCCGTCGGCGCCCTGGCCTACGGCACCGAAACCATCCAGCCGGTCGACAAGATCGTCGGCCCCGGCAACGCCTATGTGGCCGCCGCCAAGCGCCGCGTGTTCGGCACGGTCGGCATCGACATGATCGCGGGACCATCGGAAATCCTGGTGCTGTGCGACGGCACCACCGACCCGGACTGGGTGGCGATGGACCTGTTCTCGCAGGCCGAGCACGACGAGTTGGCGCAGGCCATCCTGCTGTGCCCGGACGCCGACTACATCGCCAGGGTGGAGCAGAGCATCCACAAGCTGCTGCCGACCATGCCGCGCCAGGAAGTCATCACCACGTCGCTCACCGACCGCGGCGCGCTGATCCTCGTGCGCGACATGGATGAGGCATGCGAGATCGCCAGCTCGATCGCCGCCGAACACCTGGAAATCTCGGCCGTCGAACCAATGCAATGGGCCGATAAAATCCGCCACGCCGGCGCCATGTTCCTCGGACGCTTTTCGTCCGAATCGCTGGGCGACTACTGCTGCGGTCCGAACCACGTGCTGCCGACTTCGCGCACGGCGCGCTTCTCGTCGCCGCTGGGCGTCTACGATTTCCAGAAACGCTCGTCGATCATCCAGGTCAGCGAAGCCGGCGCCCAGACGCTGGGCAAGGTCGCCGCGACCCTCGCGTATGGCGAAGGCCTGCAGGCGCACGCCCGCAGCGCCGAACTGCGTCTGAACCCCGTGCCGCCGCAGCAATCATGACGTCCTGGGTCAACCAGGTATTCTGCGAGGATGCGCTGGCCGGCCTGGCGCGCATCCCGGACGGTTCCATCGACCTGATCCTGACCGACCCGCCCTACAACCTGGGCAAGGACTATGGCAATGCCTCGGACCAGCAGAGCGTCGAAGCCTACCTGGCCTGGACCGAGCAGTGGATCGACGCGGCCGTGCCGAAGCTCAAACCCAACGGCAGCCTGTACATCTTCCTCACCTGGCGCTTCGCGCCCGAGATCTTCGTGATGCTGAAAAAACGCATGACGATGATGAACGAGATCATCTGGGACCGCCGGGTGCCATCGATGGGCGGCAGCGTGCGCAGCTTCTCGTCGGTGCACGACACCATCGGCTTTTTCGCAAAGCGCAAGGATTACTACTTCGACCTGGATGCGGTGCGCATCCCGTACGACGCCGAGACCAAGAAGGCGCGCTCGCGCTCGATCTTCGTCGGCGCAAAATGGCTCGAAGTCGGCTACAACCCGAAGGACGTGTGGAGCGTGTCGCGCCTGCACCGCGAGCATCCGGAGCGGGCGGATCACCCGACCCAGAAGCCGCTCGAGATCATCGAGCGCATGGTCAAGGCGTCCTGTCCGCCGGGCGGCATCGTGCTCGACCCCTTCATGGGCAGTGGCACCACGGCGATTGCCGCCAGGCGCCTGGGCCGCCACTACACCGGCTTCGAACTGAATCCCGACTACTGCGCCATCATCGCCGAGCGCCTGGCCGCGCCCGAGGTCCCGGTGACGGGGGCGAAAGCCAAGAAACTACGCAAGGCCGCCAAGGCCGCCATTACGGAAGAAACATCATGACCGACATCGCCAAACTGATCGAGAACACCATCCGCGCCGACGTGCGCGCCGTGGGCAGTTATCACGTGCCGGACTCGATCGGCTACGTCAAGCTCGACTCGATGGAAAACCCGTACCAGCTGCCGCAGGAACTACGCGCCGAGTTGGGCGCGCGCCTGGCCGAGGCGGCGCTGAACCGCTATCCGGTGCCGTCGTACAGCACGCTCAAGAGCCGCATTTGCAGCAAGCTGGGCGTCCCGGAAGGCTACGACGTCCTGCTCGGCAACGGCTCGGACGAGCTGATCGCGATCCTGGCGACCGCGATCGCGCGCCAGGACGGCCCGCGCGCCGTCGTCATGGCCCCGGTGCCGGCCTTCGTGATGTTCTCCCGCTCGGCCCAGTTCGCGGGGGCGGATTTCGTCGGCGTGCCGATCAAGTCCGATTTCTCGCTCGACCTGCCGGCCATGCTGGCCGCGATCGACGAGCGCAAGCCATCGCTCGTGTTCCTGGCCTATCCGAACAACCCGACCGGCAACCTGTACGACGCCGACGACATGGTGCAAATCATCGAGGCCTGCGGCGAGCACGGCATCGTGGTGGTCGACGAGGCCTATCAACCGTTCGCCCGCGTCAGCTTCATGGAGCGCCTGCCGCGCCATCCGAACCTGGTCGTGATGCGCACCCTGTCCAAGCTGGGCCTGGCCGGCATCCGGCTCGGCTATATGTCGGCCGCGGCGCCGCTGCTGGCGGAATTCGAGAAAGTGCGCCCGCCGTACAACGTCAATGTGCTGACCCAGGTGGCGGCCGAGTTCGCGCTGGACCACCTGGATGTGCTGGACCGCCAGGCGGGCCTGCTCAACGAGGAACGCACGCGCCTGGCCGCCGCCTTGGCGGCGCTGCCGGGCGTGGAAGTGTTCCCGTCGGCCGCCAATTTCATCTCGCTGCGCGTGCCGGATGCCGAGCGCGCCTGCGCGATTCTCCACGGGGAGAAGGTGTTGATCAAAAATTTGAGTAAAATGCATAAATTGCTGGCCAACTGCATCCGGGTCACGGTCAGCACCCCCGAAGAGAACGACCAGTTCCTGGCAGCCCTGAAGACGTCGCTGTAATCCAGCGGCCCGGACGGACACCATTAATGTTGCGGGCCTCCCCCAAGCGGGAGACCGCCTGAATAGCATCCTTTGCAATGACCCGCACCGCCGACATCACGCGCAACACCAACGAGACCCAGATCCGCGTCTCGATCAACCTCGACGGCACCGGCCGCCAGAAGCTCAATACCGGCGTCCCCTTCCTCGACCACATGCTCGACCAGATCGCGCGCCATGGCATGTTCGACCTCGAGGTCGAGGCCGTGGGCGACCTGCACATCGACGCCCACCACACGGTGGAAGACGTCGGCATCACGCTCGGCATGGCGGTGGCCAAGGCGATCGGCGACAAGAAGGGCATCGTGCGCTACGGCCACTCCTACGTGCCGCTGGACGAAGCGCTGTCGCGCGTGGTGATCGATTTCTCGGGCCGTCCCGGCCTGGAACTGCATGTGCCATGGACGCGCGCCATGATCGGCGCCTTCGACGTCGACCTGACGGGCGAATTCTTCCGCGGCTTCGTGAACCACGCGGCCGTGACCCTGCACATCGACAACCTGCGCGGCGTGAACGCCCACCACCAGTGCGAGACCGTGTTCAAGGCCTTCGGCCGCGCACTGCGCATGGCCACCGAACTGGACCCGCGCGCGGCCGGCATCATCCCGTCGACGAAGGGCAGCCTGTAATCATGGCCAACAAGATTGTCGTCGTCGATGGACTCGGTAACCTGCGCTCGGTGGCGCAGGCGCTGCGCGCCGCCGCGCCCGAGGCCGACGTGGTGATTTCCAGCTCGGCCGCGGACCTCGACCGCGCCGACCGCATCGTGCTGCCGGGCCAGGGCGCCATGCGCGACTGCATGAATTCCCTGCGCGAATCCGGCCTTGAAGAAGCATTGCTGCGCGCCGCGAAGACCCGTCCGATCATGGGCGTCTGCGTGGGCGAGCAGATGTTGTTCGACGAGAGCGAAGAAAACGAAGGCACGCCCGGTCTCGGCCTGTTGCCCGGCAAGGTGGTGCGCTTCCAGCTCGACGGCAAGCTGCAGCAGGATGGCTCGCGCTTCAAGGTGCCGCAGATGGGCTGGAACCGCGTCCGGCAATCGCGCGCCCACCCATTGTGGGAAGGCGTCGAGGACGGCAGCTATTTCTACTTCGTGCACAGCTATTACGCGGCGCCCGGGAATCGCGACGATGTGATCGGCGAGACCGACTACGGCGCGCCGTTCTGCTGCGCCGTGGGCCGCGATAATATCGTCGCCACCCAGTTCCACCCCGAAAAGAGCGCCGCCGCCGGGCTGCGCCTGTACCGCAATTTCATTCACTGGAATCCGTGATTCCACGGTTTTAGTTTCCGACACAACCCGTCAACCAACCGACAACGACCATGCTGCTGATCCCCGCCATCGACCTGAAAGACGGTCACTGCGTTCGCCTCAAACAGGGCGATATGGACCTCGCCACCGTGTTTTCCGAAGATCCCGCCGAAATGGCGCTGCATTGGCTGAAGAAAGGCGCGCGCCGCCTGCACCTGGTCGACCTGAACGGCGCTTTTGCGGGCAAACCGAAGAACGAGAGCGCCATCAAATCGATCCTGCAGGTAGTGCAGGAATACGCCGAAGACAACGACCTGGACGAGATCCCGGTCCAGTTGGGCGGCGGCATCCGCGACCTCGACACCATCGAGCGCTATCTGGACGACGGCATCAGCTATATCATCGTCGGCACCGCCGCCGTCAAGAACCCGGGCTTCCTGCACGATGCCTGCGGCGCCTTCCCGGGCCACATCATCGTTGGCCTGGACGCCAAGGATGGCAAGGTCGCGACCGATGGCTGGAGCAAGATGTCGGGCCACGAAGTCATCGACCTGGCCAAGAAGTTCGAAGGCTATGGCGTCGAATCGATCATCTACACCGACATCGGCCGTGACGGCATGATGGCCGGCGTGAACATCGAGGCGACCGTCAAGCTGGCGCGCGCGGTGAAGATTCCCGTGATCGCCTCGGGCGGCGTGCACGTGCTGGCCGACGTCGAAGCGCTGTGCGCGGTGCAGGACGAAGGCATCGAAGGCGTGATCTGCGGCCGTTCGATCTACGAAGGCACGCTCGACCTGGCCTCGGCCCAGGAACGCGCAGATGAACTGACTGAAGGGACGCAGGCCTGAGCACGTCGTTCCCGCGCAGGCGGGAACCCAAGTTCTGCTTGCTGAGTCGATATGCAAGCAAACTTGGGTCCCCGCCTTCGCGGGGACGACGTTCATATGCTAACGCAGAGATTCTTATGCTAGCCAAACGCATCATCCCCTGCCTGGACGTCACCGGCGGCCGTGTGGTCAAGGGCGTCAACTTCACCGAGCTGCGCGATGCCGGCGACCCGGTCGAGATCGCGCGCCGCTACGATGGCCAGGGCGCCGACGAGATCACCTTCCTCGACATCACCGCCTCGAGCGACGGGCGCGACCTGATCCTGCCGATCATCGAGGCCGTCGCTTCGACCGTGTTCATCCCGCTCACCGTCGGTGGCGGCGTGCGCAAGGTCGAGGACGTGCGCCGGCTGCTCAATGCCGGCGCCGACAAGGTCAGCATGAACACCTCGGCCGTCACCAATCCGCAACTGGTGTTCGACGCCGCCAACAAGCACGGCTCGCAGTGCATCGTGGTGGCGATCGACGCCAAAGAGACCCGTCCCGGCAAGTGGGAAGTGTTTACCCATGGCGGGCGCAATGCCACCGGCCTCGATGCCGTGGAATGGGCGCGCAAGATGGAAAGCCTTGGCGCCGGTGAGTTGCTGCTCACTTCGATGGACCGCGATGGCACGAAAATCGGCTTCGACCTGGGCCTGACCCGCGCCGTCTCGGACGCCGTGGGCATCCCGGTGATCGCCTCGGGCGGCGTCGGCGGCCTGCAAGACCTCGCCGACGGCGTGCTCGAAGGCCATGCCGATGCGGTGCTGGCAGCCAGCATCTTCCACTACGGGCAGCACACGGTCGGCGAGGCCAAGCGCTTCATGGCCGAGCGTGGCATTCCCATGCGCCTCGATTAAGGAAGCAGCATGCCGACCAATGCCAAGTGGCTGAACAAGGTGCGCTGGGACGAGCACGGCCTGGTGCCGGTGATCGCCCAGGAAGCGGCGACCGGCGACATATTGATGTTCGCCTGGATGAACCGCGAAGCGCTGGCCCGCACCGTCGAGACGGGCGAGGCGGTGTACTGGAGCCGTTCGCGCAAGAAACTGTGGCACAAGGGCGAAGAGTCCGGCCATATCCAGAAGGTGAGCGAGATCCGCCTCGACTGCGACGAAGACGTCGTGCTGCTCAGGATCGAGCAGGTGGGCGGCATCGCCTGCCACACCGGCCGCCATTCCTGCTTCTTCCAGAAATACGACAACGGCGACTGGCACAGCGTGGAGCCGGTGCTGCAGGATCCCGACACCATTTATCCAGACAAGAAGAAAAATCCATGAGCATTACCCTGGCCCGCGTCGCAAGCGTGATCGAATCGCGCAAGCCCGAACATGGCGGCGACCCCGCGACTTCCTACGTCGCCAAGCTGTTCGCCAAGGGCGACGACGCCATCCTCAAGAAGATCGGCGAGGAAGCCACCGAGCTGGTGATGGCCGCCAAGGATGCGCGCGTTCTAGGTGATCCGTCGAAGGTGCTGTATGAATGCGCCGACCTGTGGTTCCATTCGATGGTGCTGCTGGCCAAGTTCGACCTGACGCCGCAACAGGTGCTGGACGAACTGGCCAGGCGCGAAGGCGTGTCCGGCATCGACGAAAAAGCGGCGCGCAAGGAATAGTTCTTTCCACGGGGTTGCAAGTGAGCACGCGCTCACTGTGCGTGGCGCAGCGTCCGGTGTCATAATCGGCTGCTGAAATTCATACCGATGTCATGCGTCGCTGATACGATGCCTCGGCTTCATGGAGCGCTCTCGCCCCTGAAGCGCTGTAACAAACCTGGAGACAAGATGGATAACTGCATTTTTTGCAAGATCGTCGCCAAGCAGATTCCGGCTGCCGTCGTCTATGAGGACGACGAGGTGCTGGCGTTCAAGGACATCAATCCGGCGGCGCCGGTCCACCTGCTGGTGATCCCGAAGCAGCACGTGTCCACCCTGTCCGATTGCACCGACGAACACGCGGCCGTGCTGGGCAAGATGCTGGCGCTGGCGCCGAAGCTTGCAAAAGAGAATGGTATTGACGTCAAAACCGGCGCCGATGGCAAGCCGAGCGGCGGTTTCAAGACGCTGATCAATGCCGGCCCGGACGGCGGTCAAGAGGTGTATCACCTGCATTTGCATATGTACGGCGGGCCGCGTCCGTGGCGCGGGCTAGGTTTATAAGCTACAGCTAAGTTTCAAAGGGGGCAGGCCGCCCCCGCATCGCGTATACTGTGGTAGACGCTTTCCCGATTTTTCAGGCGCATGCGCCTTGCTAGGAGAACAACATGGGTGGTTTGAGTATTTGGCACTGGGTCATCGTGCTGGTGGTCGTGATGCTGATCTTCGGCACCAAGAAGATCAGCAATATGGGTTCCGACCTGGGCAAGGCCGTCAAGGGCTTCAAGGATGGCGTGAAGGGCGACGAAGAAAAGGCGGCCGAAGCCAATCCGGCCCAGCCGACCCAGCAGGTGGCCGACAAGTCGACCATCGACGTGGAAGCCCGCGACAAGACCCGCCTGTAAGCGGCGCGTCCCATGATCGATCTCGGACTGTCGAAAATCGCGATCATCGGCGTGGTCGCCCTGATCGTGATCGGCCCTGAAAAGCTGCCCAAGGTGGCGCGCATGGCGGGCACGCTGTATGGCCGCGCCCAGCGCTACCTGCACGACGTCAAGTCCGAGGTCAGCCGCGAGATCGAGCTCGACGAACTGCGCAACCTGCACAAAGAGGTGCAAGAGAAGGCGCAATCGTTCAAGAACGAGGTCGAGTCGGCCACCAGCGATTTCGAGTCGTCCGTCACCAGCCACGTCGACGAAGTCGAGGCGCTGTGGGACGGGCGCGCGGCGCATGATGCCGGCAACACGATCGCCCCCACCGCGGCCGACATCGACCGCAAGGCCAAGGATTTCCGGCGCAAGAAGCTGGTGCGCACCTCGAGCGTGCCGGCCTGGTACAAGAACCGCCATGGCACCAAGCGCCATGTGATGTCGGGCGCCGCCCGGGTGCGCAAGTTCCGCCCCGGCAGCGCCAGCAAACCCCATTCCTCCTTCTTCTAAATGACTGAGCAAGCCGCCGGCGAAGACACCTTCATCTCGCACCTGGTCGAGCTGCGCGATCGCCTGGTCAAGGCCTCGATCGGGATCGCGATCATGTGCGCCGCGCTGATGGCGTGGCCGGGGCCGTCGCATATCTACGACCTGATCGCCGCGCCGATGATTGCCTCGATGCCGCCCGGCTCGACCATGATCGCCACCGGCGTCATCTCGCCCTTCCTGGTGCCCATGAAGGTCACCCTGCTGCTGGCTTTCATCCTGGCGCTGCCCTGGGTGTTCTACCAGGCCTGGGCCTTCATCGCGCCCGGCCTGTACGCCCACGAGAAGCGCCTGGTGCTGCCGCTGGTGATTTCGTCCTCGCTGCTGTTCATCGCCGGCGTGGCGTTCTGCTATTTCTTCGTGTTCGGCCGCGTGTTCCACTTCATCGGCGAGTTCGCGCCGACCTCGATCGCGGTCATGCCCGATATCGAGAACTACCTCGACTTCGTCATGTCGATGTGCCTGGCCTTCGGCGCCTCGTTCGAGGTGCCGGTGGTGGTCGTGATCCTGGTGCGCATGGGCGTGGTCAGCCTCGAGAAGCTGCGCGCGATCCGTTCCTACGTGATCGTCGGCGCCTTCGTGATCGCCGCCATCGTCACCCCGCCTGACGTGGTCAGCCAGCTGGCCCTGGCCATCCCGATGTGCCTGCTCTACGAGCTGGGCCTGCTGGTAGCGCCGATGTTCGCGCGCGCCACCCGCGCGCCGGAAGAAACGGCCTGAAAAAAATAGCGCCGGGCATTCGCCCCGGCGGCTTACCTGGCGGGCCTGTGCGACCTGCCGACTTTCATCATGGTGCGGGGGACAAGGCGCACAAGCGGGCGTGCGAGCACGCCGCTTGTGCGTTTTTGCACGGCCTGGATGGCCATGCAGGCGGGATGATTACTGCATCAGTTCCGAGATCATCTTGACCGGCGCATTGCCGTAGCTGAGGAACTGGTCGTGGAATTCCTTCAGCTTGAACCGGTCGCCCAGCTGCTGCTTGCGGCGTTCGCGCAATTCCATGATCTGGTGGTAGCCGCTGAAGTAGCTGGTCAGCTGCACCGAGGTCAGGGTCACGCGGCGCCATTTTTCGTCGGCTTCCTGGCGCGTCTGGAAGGCCTGGCGCGTCAGCAGGTCGATCGCCGCCTCTTGCCCCATGCCGTTCACGTGCACGCTGTAGTCGAGGATGGTGTTGGTCACGCTGCGCAGGTTCCACTTCGAGTACATCAGCCACATCTCGGGCGCGTTGTCGCCATAGCCCGATTCGAGCATCATGCGCTCGCCGTACACGGCCCAGCCCTCGACCATGGCGCCATTGCCGAATAGCGACTTGATCAAGGACGGCGAGCGGTTGGCGTGCACCAGCTGCGCATAGTGGCCGGGAATCGCTTCGTGGATGTTCAGGATCTGCAGGATCCACTCGTTGTACTCGCGCAGGCTGCTCTCGGCCTGTTCCGGCGTGAGATTGTCCATCGGCGTGACGTTGTAGTACGTCTTGTCCTTGGAGCGGTAAGGGCCGGGCGCGTCGATGCTGGCGCCGGCCACGCCGCGCTGGTACATCGGGGTCTCGCGCACCTCGAGCGGCTTGCTCGGGTCCAGCGTCAACAGGTCGTGCTTGATCACCCAGTCCTGCAGCAGCGGGATCTGGCGCCGGATCTCGGCGAAGAAGTTCTCGCGCGCGACGTGGCGTGCGGAGAGTTTGTCGATCATCATGCCGATCTTCTGGAAGCGGTCCGCCGGCCTGGTGACGCCCGCCATATAGCGCGGCCACAGCTCGTCCGAGATCTTGTCCATATTCGACAGCAGTTCCTCGCGCGTGACCAGGGCCTTGCGGAAGGTCTCTTCGGCGCTGGAGGACGACTGGATGTCGAGCGCAAACTTCTGTTCATACAGCGCCTTGCCGGCGCGGAAAGGCCGCGCCTTGCCGCTGGCCGCCTGGCGCTGCTCGACCCCGTTCAGGAAGTCGACATAGCCCAGCACCGCCGTGCCGGCATTGGCGATGCGCTGGGCGAAGATCGCCTTTTCTTGCGGCGTCAGGATCGATTCCTCGGCCGCCTTGCCCAGGTCGGCCAGCACCGCCAGCGTGCCCGGCGCCTGGCCGATCGCGAGCTGGGTGTGCTCGCGCGTCGGCGTCGTGATCGACGCTTGCGCCGCCGCGTAATAGGCCGGCACGTCGGCCAGGCGCTTGAGGATGGTGCGCAGGCGCTGCGGCTTGGCCGCGTAGTCGGTGTTCAGGATCAGGTCGAGCGGCGCGGCGACGTTGTACTGCGCCGGGTTCCATTCGAATTCGCGCCAGGTCGTCAGGCGGAAGCGGTCTTTTTCCAGCTTGTTGACCAGGAGGGCCAGGTCGGTGCGGTAGCGCGGCGACAGCTGCCTGGGATCGAGCTTGCCGAACTTCTCGAGCCATTCGTTGGCGAAGGCCAGCTGCTTGGCGCGCGTGTCGGCGTCCGGGATGGTCAGGTTGGCGGCGTGGTCGAACTTGCCGACATAGATACCGCCTTCGGGGTCGTTGCGCCACAGGGCGGTCAGGTACTGCATGCTCAGGGTCGACATGCGGCGGTCGAGGCGCATTTCGGCGGCGCTGGCGCTTGCGGCGCCCGCGGCGGCTGCGGTGGCGCCGACGGCGGCCGCGCCGATCAGGGCTTTCTTGCCCTTGCTGGAAGCCTTCTTCTTGACGACCTTCGAGGATTTGGCCTTGCCCTTGGCCGGTTTGGAGGTGGCGGCGACGGCCGGCGTCAGCGCGAAACACGCCAGCAGTGCCGCCAGCGCGATTTTCGTTTTCATCATCGTATTCAGCCCTGTAACTTAAGGAGATGTCTTGACGCGCGCATGCGCGAAGGCGTGCAGATTAGCATCAATTGCATCATTTGCGGGCAGCTGAAACATTCCGACACGCATGAATGTCAACGTTGACTGGAATGCAAATCAGCGTCCAAGACCCGTGCGCAGCATCTCCAGCATATCGCCCGGCGACATGCGCGCCGCCATTTCCGTCCCTTCCAGCAGGCTGTCGGCCAGGTCGCGCTTGTGGCGGTGCAGGTCGACGATGCCTTCCTCGATCGTGCCGCGCGCCACCAGCCGGTAGATCGTCACCGGCCGCTGCTGGCCCATGCGGTGGGCGCGGTCCGAGGCCTGGTCTTCGACCGCCGGGTTCCACCACGGGTCCATGTGGATCACGTAGTCGGCCGCCGTCAGGTTGATGCCGACGCCGCCCGCCTTCAGGCTGATGAGGAACAGGTCGCCCTCGCCGGCCTGGAAGGCATCCACGCGCCGCTTGCGTTCCTGGATCGGCGTCGAACCATCGAGGTACTGGTAATGGATGCCTTGCGCATCGAGGTAGTGCCGGATCAGGGTCAGGTGGTCGACGAACTGGCTGAACACCAGCACCTTGTGCCGGTTCTCGAGCAGGTCGGCGGTCAGGCGCGCAAAGGTCGCCAGCTTGCTGCTGGCGATGCCGGCGCCGGGCGCGACCAGCTCGGGATTGCAGCAGGCGCGCCGCAGCCGCATCATCTCGGCCAGGATCTCGATCGCCTTCTGTCCTTCGGGTGCCTCGAGCGCGGCCAGCTTGTCGAGGGCCTGGCGGCGCAGCGATTCGTACAGCGCGTTTTCTTCGGCGCTGAGTTCCACCGGCACCACGATCTCGGTGCGCGGCGGCAGTTCGGACAGCACCTGCGCCTTGGTCCTGCGCAGGATGAAGGGCGCGGTCAGGCGCCGCAGGCGGGCCCGCGCGCCGGCCTCGGCGCGTTTGTCCTGGGCTTTCTCGATCGGGCCGGCGAAGCGCAGCTGGAACTGGTCGGCGCTGCCCAGCAGGCCAGGATTGATGAAGCGGAACAGGTTCCACAACTCGCCCAGGTGGTTTTCCAGCGGGGTGCCGGTGGCCGCCATGCGGAAGTCGCCCTGCAGCGCCATCACCGCCTGCGAGCGCTTGGTGTGCATATTCTTGATCGCCTGCGCTTCGTCGAGCACGATGCTGTGCCAGCGCCGGCCCTTGAAGCGCGCCGCTTCCAGCTGCAGCAGGCCATAGCTGACCACGACCACGTCGAATGGGCCGGCATTGTCGATCGTCGCGGCGCGCTCGCCGGGACCGAACAGGTGCAGCCGCAAGGTCGGCGCGAAGCGCGCGGCCTCGTCGATCCAGTTCAGGCACACCGTGGTCGGGGCCACCACCAGCGCCGGGCCGTCCTTGGCGCGCGTGAGGAGCAGCGCCAGCGCCTGCAGCGTCTTGCCGAGGCCCATATCGTCGGCCAGGCAGGCGCCCACGCCCCAGTGGGCCAGGCGCGCCAGCCACTGGAAACCGTCGACCTGGTAATCGCGCAGCTCGGCCTGCAGCGTGGACGGCAGCGCCGGCGTGAAGGCGGCGTTGTCCGCCATGCGCTGCAGGTGGCCCTGCCAGGCCTTGTCGGCATCGACGCTGCCCGCCTCGCGTGCGAAGTCGTCCAGCGCGAAGCTGGCCAGCGCGTGGGTGCGGATGCCGTCGCCATGCAGCTCGCCATAGGCGCCAAGCTCCGTCAGGCGCCGGTGCAGCTCGTCGGACAGGGCCAGGTATTCGTTCTCGCCCAGCGCGACGAAGTGGCTGCCGCTCTCCTGGATCTTTTCCAGCAGGGTGCGCAGGTTCATCACGCGGCCCTCGTCGATCACGACGTCGCCGCTGGCCGCGAACCAGTCGCGCTCGCGCCGGATCTGCACCCGCACCGATTTCGACGTGGCCTTTTTAGTGACGCGGAATTTCTCGCCCTCGGGCCAGCCCACCACGATGGCGTCGCTGTCGAGCGCGCGCAGCTGGTCGACCAATTCGAGCGCCAGCAGCGGCTGGCCGAGCAGCCATTCGCCGTGCTCAAGCTCCGCGTGTTCGAGCGCCTGGCATTTGCCGATCAACTGGCGCTCGGCTTCGCGTTCCGCGTTCAGGTCGCGTTGCGCTTCGGTGCGCACGCCTTCCACGTCGGCGATCACGCTGGCGGCGCCTTCGCCGGGACCGTAATAGGCGCCGCCGGGCAGGGGCCGCACCAGCAGCTGCATGCGCATGCCCTGCTGGTAGGGACGCAGCAGCACGTGCAGGCGCGGGTCGGCCGCCACGGTCTCGATATCGCCGCTGCTGGCGCCGATGTCCGATTGCACGGTGACGACCGACGACACCGCGCCGATCGCGCGCAGCACGCGGCGTTCGGCCGCCAAGGGCACGTCGAGGCCGGCGCCGACGATGGCGGCGATGCGGCGGTGTTCGTCCTTGATCTGCACCAGGCGCAGGCGGGTCGGCGTCTCGCGTGTGACCACCACGTCGCCGTTGCTGTCGTCGAGCGGCGGGTGCAGCACGATCGATACCAGGTCGCCATGCTTCTTCACCAGCAGTTCCGGCTCGCCCGGCAGCAGCTCGACCCGGGTGCCGGGCGAGTCCATCCAGAACAGCAGCGGGTGGCCGACCAGGGCGGCCAGCGCCTTGTGCACTTCGAGCTCGAAGCGGATGCCGCTGCCGGCGTAGTAGCGGCGGCCGGCGATCGCGTTCACCGCCTGCAGGTCTTGCGCGGTCAGGAAGTCGAGCCCGGCGCCTTCTTCGGCCAGGCGCTTGAGGCCCATGGCCCGGCCGCGGCTCCAGCCGCCCTGTGCGTCGCGCTTCTGTTCGCGCGGCTCGATTTCCTGCACGCCCAGGTGCGGGTCATGGCGGATCAGCCAGACCAGGCGCGATTCGCGCACGTTCTCCACGTTCGCCGCCGGCTGCAGGTTGATCAGGGCGTTCAACTGGCGTTCCCACGGCTCTTCGCGCGTGAACCAGCCGGCCATGTCGGGCAGGCGGCGGCGGCGCAGCTCGCTCGCGCGCTGTTCGTGGGCCAGGTGGCCGGCTTGCCCCATCTGCGCCAGCACGCCGGCCAGCTGGGCCGACCACAGGTCGAAGCCGGCCGCCTCGGACTGGACCAGCATCTCTTCCAGGCGCGCGCGCTGGCTGCTCAATGCCGGCAGCGCCAGCCAGTAGTGGATCAGGGCGCGGAACACGGTCGGCTCCAGCGACAGCTCCCAGCTGCGGGTGGCGAACAGCGCGGCGTCGACGGTGCCGCGCTGGATCTCGTGCAGCATGCCGAGCTGGAACCAGACCGCATTGTCGGGCCGCTGCACTGCGCGCGTCTCGATCTCGAGCCAGCTGTCCGCCAGCTTGCGATGGCCGGGATCGCTGCTGCGCAGCAGGGCGGCCATCGCGATGTGCGCGCAATGGCCATCGAATACCGCCTTGCGCTTGCCGGTCTCGCGCCGCAATTGCTTGATCGACGCATCGATGCCGGCCAGGCCCGTCTCCGGATCGTCGCGCAATACCTGCACCACGCTGCGCAGGAACAGGCCGGGCGAATCGCTCATCTCGTTCACCAGCAGCAGGGCGTCGTCCAGGCGGCCGCACAGGATGTAGTGCTCGCCCAGCGAGCGGCGCAGCGGGCTTTCGGGGCTGCTGCGCGGGATCAGGCGCTCGGCGTACTCGCGCACGGCCGGCGCGAGCAGGGGTTCGCTGCGCGCATGCATGACCAGGATGTGCAGGATGCCTTCGCGCAGGCGCGGGTGGATGCGCTCCATCAGCGCCGCCGCGAATGGACGCGCGCAGACGTCGACCAGCGGATGCAGGTAGCTGGCCTCGTGGCAGCGCTGGCAGGCATCCAGCAGGGGCGAGACGACGTCGTATTCCTGTCCGGTGAGCAGGGCGATGCGCAGCAGGGCCAGGCCCTGGCGGTAGCTGCGCAGCATCAGGTTGCCCTGCCAGTCGCGGCGCACGGTCGAGACCTGGGCATAGGCGGCGGCCACGCCGTCGAACAGGCCGTCGTCGAGGGCCGCGTCCAGCACCGGCCAGGCCAGTTCCGGCGCGATGCCGGTGCCGCGTTCGCCCATGTCGGCCACCAGGCCCCGCTCGCGCAGGCGCGCCAGTTCATCGACCCATTGCGCGATCGGCAGCGCCACGCCCAGCGCCCGCATATGCTCCAGGATGCGCTGGCGGCCCATCGGCTCGCCCGCGATCGCCAGCACCACCAGCAGCGCGCGCTCTTCCGCCGTGCAGGCGGCCAGGCGCGCGTTCACGTCCACTACCGTCATCCGAGGTTCTCGATCGTTACTTCAGGCAGGTCTGCCGGCACCGGAATGCCGAACACGCGCAGGTAGAACACCAGCTCCGCTTCCAGCGTGCGCACCACGCTCTCCGCCTTGCGGAAGCCGTGGCCTTCGCCCTCGAGCGTCAGGTAGGCCACCGGCAGCTTGCGCGCGCGCAGTGCCTCGACCACGCTTTCGGATTGCTGCGGCGGCACCACCTTGTCGTCCAGGCCCTGGAAGAAGATCATCGGCTGCCGCAATTTGTCGGTGTGGTGGATCGGCGAGCGTGCGCGGTAGGCCTCGGCGGCGGTGTCCGGCGGCGCGATCAGGTACTGGTTGTAGTGCGACTCGAACTTGTGCGAGTCGGCGTCCAGGCCGGCCAGGTCGGACACGCCATAGTAGCTGGCGCCGGCCTTGAACACGTCGTGGAAGGCGAGGCTCGATAACACCGTCAGGCCGCCGGCGCTGCTGCCGCGGATCAAAAGGCGATCGGGATCGACGATGCCTTGCGCCGCCAGGTGGCGCGCGCCGGCCACGCAATCCTCGACGTCCACCACGCCCCACTGGTGCTTGAGCAGGTTGCGGTAGTCGCGCCCGAAGCCGGTGCTGCCGCCATAGTTCACGTCGAGCACGGCGAAGCCACGGCTGGTCCAGTATTGGGTGGACAGCTTGAGGGTGCTGGCCGCCATGCCGGTCGGGCCGCCATGGCCGATCACGATCAGCGGCGGCAGTTCATCGGCCAGCGGCACATGGTCGGCATTGGCCGGCGCATAGTAGAACGCATGCGCCACGCGGCCGTTCCCGCTCGGGTAGTCGATCGCCAGCGGCACCGACAGGTAGCCGGCGGCCGGCGGTTGCGGGATCGAGTGGGCCAATACCTCGGTAACACTGCTTTCCAGGTCGATCCGCGCCAGCTCGGGCGCGATGGTCGGCGCGCCGCCCAGCACGGCCACGACGTCGCCCTGCACGCGCAGTTCGCGGATCTCTTCATACGGCGATTCGAGCGGCACCAGGTTGCCGTGCGAAAGGCGCGCCAGGTAGCTGACACCTTTTTCGATGTATGCGCACACGATCTCGTCGTCGGAGCGGAAGCCGTACAGCGAGCCGCCGAAGCTCCAGTGCGGGCCGCCGAATTCGGCCGCGCGCGGGCACAGCGCATGCACCACGCCATGGTCGAAGCGGTACAGGTTCCACCAGCCGCTGCGGTCGGATACGAAGTGCAGCACGCCGCCGGGCGACCATTCGGGCTGGCAGATCGATTCTTCCGGGCCGCCTGCAACCAGGCGGCCGTTCACCAGGCTGCCGTCGTCCGCCACGTCGGCCAGCCACAATTCCGTGCCTTCCCACGGCATGCGCGGATGGTCCCAGCACAGCCAGGCCAGCTGGCGGCCATCGGGCGACAGTCGCGGCGCCGCATAGAAGTCGTTGCCGTCGACCAGCACGGTCTCGACGCCGTCGAAGCCGACCGCGGCCAGGGTGTTGACCGGGTAGGTGGCGCCGGCGGAATGATCCTCGCGCACCGCCACCAGGCGCCGGCGCGCGCCATCGAGCACGAAGTCGGCAAAGCGGTGGCCCGTGGCCTCGGCGGTCACGGCTACTGGCTGGCCGCCGGCCTCGACCCGGTACAGGCGGTTGTCCACATGGTGCGAGAACCAGGCCACGCCACCGGCCAGCAGGCAGGCGCCGCCGCCGTATTCGTGGACGCGGCTGCGCACATTGAACGGCGCCGGGGTCAGTTCGCGCGTGCCGCTGCCATCGTGGACCATGAGCGTCGTGCGTCCTGCCTCGCTGGCGCGGCCTTCGAGCCAGCCGAGATACGGGCCGTCGAGCATCAACTGCGCCAGCGGCACCGCGCCGGCGGCGACCACCGCGGCGCTGATCGGGGAAGGCCAGGCGCCGCACGGCGCCGGTTGTTTGCTAGTGGCAATCGTCATGGTCTGAACTCTTTCCTTGGTCGGACGGGCATTATAGTGTTTGCCCAAGAATGCGATAATAGCCGTTTCCCTATCGACGCCCTTGTCAGCCATGCCACAATTTGCCCCGCTCCAGAACGACACCTTCCTGCGTGCGCTGTTGCGCCAGCCGACCGACTACACCCCGGTGTGGCTGATGCGCCAGGCGGGCCGCTACCTGCCGGAATACCGCGCCACCCGCGCGCGCGCCGGCTCGTTCCTGGGGCTGGCGAAGAATCCCGACTACGCCACCGAAGTCACCTTGCAGCCGATCGACCGCTATCCGCTGGACGCGTCGATCCTGTTCTCGGACATCCTGACGGTGCCGGATGCGATGGGCCTGGGCCTGTATTTCGCCGACGGCGAAGGCCCGAAATTCGAGCGTCCGCTGCGTACCGAAGCCGAAGTGAATGCCCTCGCCGTGCCCGACATGGCCTCGCTCGACTACGTGTTCAAGGCCGTGACCTCGATCCGCAGCGCGCTGAATGGCCGCGTGCCGCTGATCGGTTTCTCGGGCAGCCCGTGGACGCTGGCCTGCTATATGGTCGAAGGCGGCGGCTCGCGCGAGTTCCACACGGTGAAAAAGATGCTGTACAGCCGTCCCGACCTGATGCACCGCATCCTCGACATCAATGCGCAGTCCGTGACCGCCTACCTGAACGCCCAGATCGACGCCGGCGCCCAGGCCGTGATGATCTTCGATTCCTGGGGCGGCGCGCTGGCCGATGGCGCCTACCAGGCATTCTCGCTGGATTACATGCGCAAGATCGTGGCGGGCCTGAAGCGGGAACACGACGGCGTGCGCATCCCCGCCATCGTGTTCACCAAGGGCGGCGGCATCTGGCTGGACGAGATGGCCGACATCGGCGCCGATGCGCTGGGCCTGGACTGGACCGTGAACCTGGGCCGCGCGCGCAGCCTGGTGGGCGACCGCGTGGCGCTGCAGGGCAACCTCGATCCGGCCATCCTGTTCGCCGAGCCGGAGCAGATCCGCGCCGAGGTCGAGCGTTCGCTCTCCGCCTACGGCGCGCCGTCGAACGGCCATGGCCATGTCTTCAACCTGGGCCACGGCATCTCGCAATTCACGCCGCCGGAATCGGTCAGCGCCATGGTCGAGGCCGTGCACGGTTTCAGCCGCAAGCAGCGCGCCGCCTGAGTCATCCCCCACGACTGGCGGCGCCTCTTGACAAGACCGCCAGCTCGACCCCTCACTTGTTCACAACTTCCTAAAAGCGGGTAAAAATTCCTGTGGACATCTCGGAACTTGCTGAATCAAGCTACAAGGCTGATTTATAAGCGTTTTTTGATTCGGTATCCTGCTGAGTGCCTCGCGCACCACAAGGTTGTCCAGTAGAATTCAGCCATGTCGGGCTCCTTGTTCACAAAGTTATCAACAGACGATTTGGCAATGGGGAAAAGTGCTTGGTTTACCGTGACTTAGCGCGCTTCTTCAAGTGTTGCCTTAAGTTTGTGATGCAATGCGGCGAGTTTTCCACGTCCGGCACCCTACTTATGCACAACGCGGGAAATGTGCCCCAGCTTGTTAACAGCTCTCAAGACGAATATGCAAGCTATTGATTCATAAGCGAAAAATTGTCTTGAATTTGAGAATTATCGATAATGACTTGATCTAACGTAAACCTTTGACAGGGTCAAGTCCCACGCTATTCACAAAGTTTTCCACAGATTTGCACAGGGCCCAGATTGTCCACCAGCACCGATAGCACCCGCGCGCACTGCTTTCTCGAAGTCGTGCTCGATACCCCGCTGAACAGCAGCTTCGATTACCGCTGGCCTTGCCAACCGGGCGAGGAGCCGCTGCCCGGCCAGCTGGCGCTGGTGCCGTTCGCGCGGCGCGAGGTGATGGCCCTGATCGTCGCGGTCAAGCACGAGAGCGCGATCGCGCCCGACAAGCTGAAAGATGCGCTGGCCGTGCGCAGCCAGCTGTCGCCCCTGCCGGAACGCTGGATCGCCCTGGCGCGCTTCGCCGCCGATTATTATCAACGGCCGCTGGGCGAGGTGGCGCTGCCCGGCCTGCCCAAGAACCTGCGCGTGCCCAAGACCGTGGCGCTGGACCGCGCCCTCAAGAAGCTGGGCAAGCTCGATCCGCAGCAGGATGCGACGGCGGTCGACATGCCGGTGCTGAACGCCGCCCAGCAGCAGGCCGCCGATGCCATCGGCGGCGCCGCCGGCTTCACGCCGCTGCTGCTATGGGGCGTGACCGGCAGCGGCAAGACCGAGGTCTACCTCCAGGCCTGCGCCCAGGTCTTGCAACGCGACCCGCAGGCGCAGATCCTGATCCTGGTCCCCGAGATCAACCTGACGCCCCAGCTGGAAGGGAATATCCGGGCCCGCTTCCCGGGCATGATGCTGGCGACCCTGCACAGCAGCCTGTCCGAGGGCGAGCGCATGCTGCACTGGCTGGCCGCGCACGGCGGCCAGGCGCGCATCGTGCTCGGCACCCGGCTGGCGATCCTGGCCTCGATGCCGAACCTGCGCCTGATCGTGATCGACGAAGAGCACGACCCTTCGTACAAGCAGCAGGAAGGGCTGCGCTATTCGGCGCGCGACCTGGCCGTGTGGCGCGCCCACCAGCTGGGCATCCCGATCGTGCTGGGCTCGGCCACGCCGTCGCTCGAATCCTGGCATCACGCGCGTTCGGGGCGCTACCGGCGGCTGGACCTGCGCGAGCGCGCCGTGCGCGACGCCGTCCTGCCCAAGGTGCGCCTGGTGGACATGGAGCGCGACCGCGCGCGCGACGGCTTGACGAGCGAGATGCTGGCGGCACTGCGCGGCCGCCTGGAACGCGGCGAGCAATCGCTGCTGTTCCTGAACCGGCGTGGCTATGCCCCGGTGATATCTTGCGATGCTTGCGGCTGGATCAGCAACTGCACCCGCTGCACCGCCTTCATGGTGCTGCACAAGCCCGAGCATCGGCTGCGCTGTCATCACTGCAGCCTCGAATTGCGTATTCCGCGCCATTGCCCCACCTGCGGCAACGTCGACCTGCAGCCGCTGGGACGCGGCACCCAGCGCGTGGAAGAAGGATTGCAGGCGCTGTTCCCCGAGGCGCGCATCCTGCGCATCGACGCCGACTCCACGCGCCTGAAGGGCAGCGCGCAAGCCGCCTTCGACAGCGTGCACCGGGGCGAAGTCGATATTCTGATCGGCACGCAGATGGTCGCCAAGGGCCACGACTTCAAGAAGCTGACCCTGGTCGGGATCCTGAACCCGGATACCGCGCTGTTCTCGCAGGACTACCGCGCCAGCGAGCGCCTGTTCGCGCAGCTGATGCAGGTGGCGGGACGGGCGGGGCGGGCCGGCCTGGCATCCGAGGTGCTGGTGCAGACGCGCTATGTGCAGCATCCGTTGTACGGCGCGGTGATGCGCCACGACTACGAGCGCTTCGCCGGCCAGTTGCTGGACGAGCGCCAGGAGGCCGGCCTGCCGCCCTTCATGTACCAGGCCTTGCTGCGGGCCGAGGCGAAGGAGCTGCCGATCGCGATCGACTTCCTGGAAGCGGCGCGCGACTGCCTGCCGGCCGATGGCATCCTGATCAACGACCCGATCCCGATGACGATGACGCGGGTCCACAACGTGGACCGCGCCCAGCTGCTGGTCGAGTCCAGCTCGCGGCCTGCGCTGCAGGCCTTCCTGCGGGTCTGGGTCGAGCAGCTGCGGGCCATGAAGGCCCGCGTCAAGTGGTCGCTCGAGGTCGACCCGCTCGATATTTAAGCGGCGAGCTTGCCGGCGCGGCGGCGGCGGCCGGCGTAGCCCAGCATGGCCAGGCCGGCGCCCATCAGCAGGGTGGTGGCGGGCTCGGGGACTTCGCCAGGCTCTTCGATGTCGACCGTGTCGTAGCCGAAGGTGAAGGAGCCGAAGTTCCACATGCCGTCTGGATTGACCGCCAAGTCATCGAAGCGGTCGATGAATTCCAGGCGCAGGATGCCGTCGGCGCCGACGGCGAAGCTTCGGCCGACGGCGACCAGGTCGAGCGATTCCGAGTAGCTTGCCGTGCCGGGGAACTCGTCAAACAGGCCGGGTACCAGGGTAACGCCTGGACCCTGGTCCTTGGCCGAGGTCTCGATCACGACGCCTATTTCCAACAGATAGCTTGGGTCGTAGGCAGTGAGGTTGACGGTATAGTCCAGGCTGGTAATGACCGAATTGGCGCCAACGTTGAATGTCAGCACCGTATTGCGTTCATCGTCCACCGGGCCAAAGCTTTCGATCCCAGCCACGTCGACGACCAGTGTCATCGGGGCTGCGGACAGCGAGGTGCAGGCGAGCAAGGACAGGCCGGCAATGAACTTCTTGGTAATGTTATGAACAACGGATAATGTCATGAGATTCCCCCATATAGTGTCTAGGTTTAAGGGACGCAAAAATCGTGCCGAAAATTCGTATCTGCGTAATCGATTGATTTAAAACATCAAATCAAATATGGTCAATTTGCCATATGACAAAGTGTAAATTTTCTCGACATCGGTAGAGCTGAGAGAAGGTTACCGCTGGTATCGCTAAAGGGCTGCATTGCCCACCGGGCGCGGCAAAATAGCGTATCGTCTTGCCAGGCTATCGTGGAGAGCAACATGAAACAAATGAACGTGGACGTCGCCATCATCGGCACCGGCACCGCCGGCATGACGGCCTACCGCGCCGCCAAGGCGCAAGGCGCCCGGACGGTGGTGATCGAGAGCGGGCAATACGGCACCACCTGCGCCCGGGTCGGCTGCATGCCGAGCAAGCTCCTGATCGCCGCGGCCGAGGCGTCCCACGCGATCGATCATTCAGGCCCGTTCGGCGTGCACGCCAGCGATAAACGCATCGACGGCCGCGCCGTCATGGAGCGGGTCCGGCGCGAGCGCGACCGCTTCGTCGGCTTCGTGCTGGAAGGGGTCGAGGCGATGCCGGTGCAGGACCGCCTGCAGGGCCGCGCGCGCTTCACCGGCCCCTGCAACCTGGTGGTCGACGACCATACCGAGATCGTGGCCGGCCGCATCGTGATCGCCACCGGCTCCACCCCGCTGCGCCTGCCGCAGCTGGAAAACGTCGGCCCCGGCATCGTCACCAGCGACGACGTGTTCTATTGGGACGACCTGCCGCGCTCGGTGGCCGTGATCGGCACCGGCGTCATCGGCCTCGAACTGGGCCAGGCCCTGGCGCGGCTCGGGGTCCGGGTGCGCTTCTACGCGCGCGGCGGCAGCATCGCCAACATCACCGATCCCGAAGTGCTGCGCAACGCGGTGCAGGTGCTGGGCGAGGAACTCGACATCGCCTTCCAGACCGAGGTGGTCAGCGCGGTGCAGGACAGCGCCGATGCCGAGGTGGCGCTGACGGTGCGCGATGCCCTGGGCAAGGAAAGCACCGAGCGCTTCCAGTATGTGTTGATGACGGCCGGCCGCACGCCCAATGTGCACGACCTGGGACTGGAACATACGGGCCTGGAGCGGGGGCCGGACGGCATCCCTTGTTTTGATGCGCGCACGATGCAGTGCGGGACCAGCCATATCTTCATCGCGGGCGACGCCAACAACGAGCGCCCGCTGCTGCACGACGCCGCCGACCACGGCAAGATCGCCGGCGACAACGCGGGCCGTTATCCGGACGTGCGCCCGGGCCTGCGCCGCGCGCCGATCGCGGTGGCCTTCACCGAACCGAATATCGCCACCCTGGGCAAGAACTACAAGACCCTGTGCGCCGGCGGCCAGCGCAAGTTCGCGGTGGGCGGCGTGTCCTTCGCCAACCAGGGCCGCAGCCGCGTCATGTTGCAGAACAAGGGGATGCTGCGGGTGTATGGCGAATATGGCACCCGGCTGTTCCTGGGCGCCGAGATGATTGCGCCGCGCGCCGAGCACCTGGCCCATCTGCTGTCATGGGCATTCCAGATGCGCCTGACGGTCGACCAGATGCTCGAGATGCCGTTCTACCACCCGGTGATCGAGGAGGGCGTGCGCACCGCCCTGCGCGACCTGGCCATCAACCTGTCGAAGGGTGAGAGCCAGACCGACCCGGCCGATACCGAGCCGGGGACCTGACGCATCAATTCAACAACGTGGTATTCAGCTTGCCCTCGCTGGCAAGCTTGCGCAGGATGCGGACCGTGTCGAGGTCGGCCTCTTCATAGGCCGATTTCTTGAATTCGTCATACATGGCGTTTGCCGGGTCGACGTGCTCGCCGGTGCCATCGTCGTAGCAGAAGCGCACCAGCAGCATCGCACTGGTCGGCGCCTCGATGATCATGCGCAGGCTCGAGGCCGCGATCTCGCCCTGGGCCGGCACTTCATAGCGCACTTCCTGCAGCGGGGTCAGGAAGACCTGGTCTTCGATCACCAGCTCGCCAAAGGTCAGGCGGCGGCGGAAGGCGCCAGCTTCGCGCTCGACGATCTCGCTGGCGTCCAGGTGCGGGATGAACATCTTCGGGTCTTCCGCGCGCAAGACCAGGCCATGCCATACCTGTTCGCGGGTGAGGGTGTCGATCAGCGGGTTCATCGGATCGTTGATCTCGACGAGATGTTCGAATTTCATGGGCAAGTATCCGGTCAATGGGAGCCGCGGCGTCGCGCGCCGCAAAGGACGCATGTTACTCGATTGCGCGTTGGTGCGCCGGTCCGCTCCCGTTCGCAGCCATGCTCGCACGGTGTTGCAATCTGGTACGCGCGGCATGCGCATCGCCCGCTCGACGCGCCGGATTGCTACAATCGATGCCTGTCCCTCCAGAAATAATTCCCATGTCCAATGCACCAAAATTCGGCCTCAACGGGCCGCAGAGCGAAGCCGCGCTATATCTCGACGGCCCTTGCCTGGTGCTGGCCGGCGCCGGTTCCGGCAAGACGCGCGTGATCACGCAAAAGATCGCCTACATGATCGAGCATTGCGGCTATGACCCGCGCACCATTGCCGCCCTGACCTTTACCAACAAGGCGGCGCTCGAGATGCAGGAGCGGATCGCCAAGCTGCTCAAGCAGCCCAAGCAGGCCAAGCAATTGACGGTGTCCACCTTCCACTCGCTGGGCGTCAAGATCCTGCGCCAGGAAGCGGCCGGGGTCGGCCTGAAGGACAAGTTCTCGATCATGGATAGCGACGATTGCTACACCATCGTGTCCGACCTGGCCCTGACCACGGACAAGCAGGAAATCCGCGGCATCCAGAACGCGATCTCGCTGTGGAAGAACGGCCTGGTCGACCCGGAAGACGCGATCAAGGCCGCGCGCGACGAGGACGAAGCCCTGGCCGGCCGCGTCTACCGCAGCTATGTGGCGACCTTGCAAGCCTACCAGGCGGTCGATTTCGACGACTTGATCCGCTTGCCGGTGGAATTGTTCCGCAATAATGAGCCGATCCGCGACCGCTGGCAGCGGCGCCTGCGTTATTTGCTGATGGACGAGTATCAGGACACCAATACCTGCCAGTATGAATTGGTCAAGCTGCTGGTGACGGGCCTGGGCAAGAAACCGATGTTCACCGCGGTGGGCGACGACGACCAGGCGATCTATGCCTGGCGCGGCGCCTCGGTCGAGAACCTCAAGACGCTTGGCGACGATTTCCCCGACCTGAAGGTGATCAAGCTCGAGCAGAATTACCGCTCCACAACCCGCATCCTGCAGGCGGCCAACGCCGTCATCGGCAATAACCCGAAGCTGTTCGAGAAATCGCTGTGGTCCGAGCACGGCCTGGGCGAGCCGATCAAGGTGCTGGGCATGCAGAACGACGACCAGGAAGCCGACCAGGTCGCGATCATGATCTCGAGCGAGCATTTCCAGCGCAAGAATAAATGGTCGGATTACGCCATCCTGTACCGCGGCAACCACCAGGCGCGCGTGATCGAGCAGGCGCTGCGCAAGGAGCGCATCCCGTACACGATGTCGGGCGGCCAGAGCTTCTTCGATAAGGCCGAGATCAAGGACATCATTGCCTACCTGCGCCTGATCGCCAACCAGGACGACGACCCGGCCTTCATCCGCGCCGTGACGACTCCGAAGCGCGGGGTCGGCATGGCCACGCTGGAGGTGCTGGGCGAGTTTTCCAAGCAGTGGAACTGCTCGCTGTTCGAGGCGGCCAGGAAGAACGGGCTCGAGGCCAGGCTGGCCGAGCGTCAGCTGGGTCCGCTGCGCGATTTCTGCCGCTTCATCGCCGAACTCGAAGACCGCGCCACCCGCCCCGGCCCCCAGGGCAGCGGCGACCATGCGGCCGAGGTGCTCGACGATATGATGAAGGAGATGAACTACGAGCATTATTTGTACGAAAACTTCGACGACCGCGCGGCCCAGGCCAAGTGGCAGAACGTGCTCGAGTTCAATAACTGGCTGAAGGATCGCGGCCGTGGCGGACGCGACCGCGATGGCGAAGAAAAGAACTTGCTGGAACTGACGCAAATGGTGGCCCTGATGTCGATGCTCGAGGGCGCCGATGAAGAACAGGATGCGGTGCGCATGTCGACCCTGCACGCGTCGAAGGGCCTGGAATATCCGCACGTCTACCTGGTCGGGGTGGAAGAAGGCATCCTGCCGCACAAGGGCGATCCGGACGCCTCGGTCGAGTCGATCGCGGCGCGCATCCAGGAAGAGCGGCGCCTGATGTATGTCGGCATCACGCGCGCCCAGCGCACGCTGCATGTGAGCTGGTGCAAGCGTCGCAAGCGTGCGGGCGAGCTCGTCAATTGCGACCCGTCGCGCTTCATCAAGGAAATGGCGCTGGACGTCGGCGAGGCGGCGCCGATGGAAAGCGAAATCCTGAGCCCGAAGGAAAGATTGGCAAATCTAAAAGCTTTGTTGGCAACGCCGAGGCCGGTTCCTGAGTAATCCTGCCATAAAACGTTGCGTGTAAGCCTTGGCGGGGTGGCAATACCTGCGCACGATTGAAAACGCCGTTTGACTTGAACTGTCGGGCAAGAAATACTTGCCGAGATGCGAGCTTTTCGATAGCGAAATTCCCACGGTATTTTCCGTGTCGCAACGTGCAACGTTTTCTCCCAAGCCATGGCCACCGTTTCCGACATTACTGCAATCCCGTTTTCCGGGCTGAACCATATCGACGCCCTGCTGGACAAGGGGCCGGACTGGAACTTCCTCAGCAATTCCAACGCCAACGTCCTGTACTACACATTTTCGACGGCCTCGGGCAATGAACCCGGCAAGTTTGGACAGGAAATGTTCAGCTTCGCCCAGCAGGCAGCAGCGCGCACCGCCTTCGACTATCTGCAACAGGTGACGGGCATCGCATTCGTCGAGACGAATGCGGGCACGGCAGCCCAGATCCACCTGGCGAAGATGGATCTCGCGGGCCAATACACGACCGGCTTGTGCAGCTGGCTGGCGGGCTATCGTTCCTATCCGGACGGCACCCTGACCGAGTACACGGCCAATGCCTATGTGTACCTGGACCATATTGACTGGGGCCATATCACCAACAACCTGACGCCTGGCACCCAGGGCTATGAAACCCTGCTGCACGAGCTGGGGCATGCCATCGGCCTCAAGCACCCGTTCGCGGAGAGCGCCGGCGACGTCGCGTTGCCCGGGCATGAAGACAACACCGCCAACACCATCATGTCGTACACCAACGTCGGCGGCCCGTACAGCACCTTCCAGCCCTACGACATCGCGGCGCTGAACTGGCTGTATGGCGGCGACGGCCTGCGCGGCGCGCTGGGCATGAATGGCAGCGGAGCACGTTACCTCACGGGCACGTCCAAGTCGGAGACCCTGGTGGGGACCGGCTTCAACGATATTTTTCAAGGTAATGGAGGTAACGACATGATCCACGGAGGAGAAGGCAGGGATACGGCGATCTTCGGTGGCAACTACGGTAACTACCGTTTCACCAACCTCGCCAATGGCGACCTGGCGGTGATCGGCGCCGAAGGCGAGACAACGCTGAACCAGATCGATGTGCTGCAGTTTGCCGACATGCGCGTCGAGCGCGCGGATGTCGCGGCATCGGACACCGCGGCGCCGGCGGCGCCCGTGATCTCGGTGACGCAGAATGCGGCCGGCTATACCTCCGGCAACCGGCCGATCTTCACCGGCGCCGCCGAAGCAGGCGCTACCGTCAAGGTCTATATCGGCCAGCAACTGGTGGCCAGCGCCGTGGCCGACGCCAACGGTCTGTGGAGCGCACGGCCGCCCGAGAATGCGCCCCTGGCCGATCGCATGGGGTATAGCGCCACGGCGTCGGCGACCGATGCCGCCGGCAATGTGTCGTCGCTGAGTACCCCGATCGTGTTCAATGTCGATGCGACGCCGCCGGCGGCGCCGACCGTGACGGCGAATTTGATCTCCGGCGGCAACCAGCCGGTATTCGCGGGGACCGGCGAGGCCGGCAGCACGATCCAGATCATCAAGGCGGGCGACTGGATCGAGATCGGTCGCGCCACGGTTGGCGCCAATGGCCAGTGGCAGCTGAACTCGGCGCCGCTGCCGAACGGCAACTACCAGGTGACCGTGTCCTCGGTCGACCGCGCCGACAATGCGACCAGCGCCCAGCAGTCGGTCACCCTGGCCATCAACAACGCGCTGAACCAGACCGGCACCGCGGGCAACGACACCTTCGCGATGGCCCCGGGCAGCGCCGCGATCCAGGGCGGCGCCGGCCTCGACACCGCCGTCTACAGCGGCGTGAGCGACAGCTTCGTGCTCGAGCGCGGCGTGTATGGCTTCATGGTGCGCGACAGCGCGGGCGCGGTGGATAACCTGATCAATGTCGAGCGCATCAAGTTCGACGACACCATGGTGGCGCTGGACATCAACGGTTCGGCTGGCCAGATCTACCGCCTGTACCAGGCCGCGTTCGACCGTGTACCGGATGGCGGCGGGCTGGCGTTCTGGATCAACCGGACCGACCAGGGCGATTCGCTGATGCAGATCGCCAAGTACTTCGCAATGAACCAGGAGTACATCGACCTGTATGCCAACACCAGCAACGAGCAGTTCGTGACCAAGCTGTACGAGCACGTGCTGGACCGCGCTCCCGAAGGCGGCGGCTACGACTTCTGGGTCGGCAACCTGAACACGGGCGCCACCAACCGCGACGAAGTCCTGACCCTGTTCTCGGAAAGCCCCGAGAACCAGGCCCAGGTGATCGGCAGCATCGTCAACGGCATCGAGTATCCGTTCCCGCTCGCCTGAGGCCCGCACGGCCGCCTGCGCAAGACTGGCATAATGCCTCTTTTGCGCAGGATGCCGCCGTGAACCAGGAAGACCGTTTCGTCAATCTAGAAATCAAGCTCGCCCAGCAGGAAGACCTGCTCGATGAGCTGAACAAGACCATCTACCGCCAGGAACGCCGCATCGACCAGCTCGAGGCGATGGTGGCCAAGCTGGCCGACCATGTGCGCACCCTGCGCGACGCCGGCCAGGCCCCGCTCAACGAGCGTCCCCCGCATTATTGACATGCATACGCCGTGCCTACGCCCGTAAACACGGGCGCGCAGCGCTGATACATTGCAATACTTTTTAATTCTTACGGTAGAGATGCAAGCCTGCTATGATCTTTAGCGCACTGCTGTCGGGGTAGCCCGACGGCACCTTCCCTAGTGTTCGCGAAAGATCCCATGACCCGTCCACAACTGCTCCTCATTGCAGCCAGCGTGGCGCTGGCGCATGCAAGCGCCATTGCCGCGCCCACCGCCCCCGTGCTCGACGCCTCCAACCCCTTCGCCAAGCCCAGCACCCTGCCGCTGAACTACCCGGCCTTCGACAAGATCAAGGACGCGCACTTCCTGCCCGCCTTCAAGGCCGGCATGCGCGAGCAGCTGCGCGAAGTCGAGGCGATCGCGAACGACAAGGCCGCGCCGACGTTCGAGAACACCATCGTGGCGCTGGAGCGCTCCGGCCAGATGCTGGCGCGCGTGCATGCAACCTTCGCCAACCTGCAGGGCGCCAATACCAACGATACGCTGGACGCGGTCGACCGCGAGATGTCGCCCAGGCTGGCGGCCCATTCCGATGCGATCGACCTGAATCCGAAGCTGTTCGCGCGCGTGAAAGCGCTGCACGACAAGCGCGCTTCGCTTGGCCTGGACGCCGAGTCGAACCACCTGCTCGAGCGCTACTACAAGGAATTCGTGCGCGCCGGCGCCAACCTGTCGAAGGCCGACCAGGCCAAGCTGAAGAAATTCAACGGCGAGATCGCCTCGCTGCAGTCGGACTTCTCGCAGCGCGTGCTGAAAGGCGCCAACGCCGCCGCGCTGATCGTGAACACCCGCGCCGAACTGGCCGGCATGAGCGATGCGCAGATCAGCGCCGCCGCCGACGAAGCAGCCAAGCGCGGCCAGAAGGGGAAGTTCGCGATCCCGATCATGAACACCTCGAGCCAGCCGGCGCTGGCGGTCCTGACCGACCGCGCGACCCGCGAGCGCCTGATGAAGGCCTCGCTCGAACGCGGCACCCATGGCGGCCAGTTCGACACCACCAAACAGGTGCTGCGCCTGGCCAAGCTGCGCGCCGAGCGCGCCATGCTGCTGGGGTATCCGAACTTCGCGGCCTATTCGCAGGAACTGGAAACCGCGCGCAACCCGGCCGCCGTCAACAAGCTGCTGGGCGACCTGGCCGCGCCGGCCGTCAACAACGCCAGGAAGGAAGCCGCCGAGATCCAGCAGGTGATCGATAAAGAGGGCGGCAAATTCCAGGTCGCGTCCTGGGACTGGCCGATGTACCAGGACAAGGTGCGCGCCGCGACCTTCAATTTCGACGAGAGCCAGCTGCGCCCCTATTTCGAGCTGAACCGGGTGCTGGTCGACGGCGTGTTCTTCGCCGCCACCAAGGAATTCGGCATCACCTTCAAGCAGCGCACCGACCTGCCGGTGTACGACCCGGACGTGACGGTGTACGACATCTTCGACGTCGACGGCAAGCTGCTGGCGATCTTCATCTTCGACCCTTACGCCCGCGGCAACAAGCAGGGCGGCGCCTGGATGAACGAGTACGTCTCGCAATCGCACCTGCTGAATCAGAAACCGGTGATCGGCAACCACCTGAACATTCCGAAGCCGCCGAAGGGCGAGCCGACCCTGCTGACCTACGATGAAGTGGTCACCACCTTCCACGAATTCGGCCACGCGCTGCACGGCATGTTCTCGGATGTAAAGTATCCGAAGTTCTCGGGCACCAATGTGCCGCGCGACTTCGTCGAGTATCCGTCGCAGGTCAACGAGATGTGGGTGACCTATCCGGAAGTGCTGGCCAACTACGCGAAGCACCACGAGACCGGCGCGCCGATGCCGAAGGAGCTGCTCGATAAGGTCGTCGCATCGAAGAAGTTCGCCCAGGGCTACCGCACCACCGAGTACCTGGCCGCGGCCTTGCTCGACCAGCGCTGGCACCAGCTGACTCCAGCACAGGTGCCGACGGACGTGCTGTCGTTCGAAGCCAAGGCGCTGCAGGACGCCGGCGTGGCCTATCCGCCGGTGCCGCCGCGCTACCGCACCGGCTACTTCTCGCACTCGATGGGCGGCGGCTATTCGGCCGGCTACTACGCCTACCTGTGGAGCGAGCGCCTGGACGCCGAGACCGTCAAGTGGTTCACCGAGAGCGGCGGCCTGACCCGCAAGAATGGCGACCATTTCCGCAAGACCCTGCTGTCGCGCGGCGGCACCGCGGAAGCGATGGACCTGTTCCGCAACTTCCGCGGCCGCGATCCGGAAATCGAACCGCTGCTCGAACGCCGCGGCCTTACGCGGCCCGGCCTCCTCGAGACCAAGCCGGCCGCCAACTGATGACATGTCGCCCCATGGACCGCCACAAGCGGACCATGGGGCGTCGTGTTTTGCATTACCCTTTCCCACAACGCACAAAAGACACAATGAACCGTCCACAACTGCTGCTGATCGCAGCCAGCGTCGCCATGGCCACCTTCTCCTTCGCCCAACCGGCCGAGGCAGCGCTGGCGGCCTCGAACCCGTTCGCCAAGCCGAGCACCCTGCAATACGGCTACCCGGCCTTCGACAAGATCAAGAACGAGCACTTCGCGCCGGCCTTCGCCGAAGGCATGCGCCTGGAAGCGCTCGAGGTCGCGAAGATCGCCGACAACAAGGCGGCGCCGACTTTCGAGAACACGATCGTGGCGATGGAACGTTCGGGCGAACTGCTGACGCGCGTGCGCTCGGTGTTCTACACGTTGACCGGTTCGTACACCAACGACACCCTGCAGGCCCTGCAAAAAGACCTGGCGCCGAAATTCGCCGCCCACGGCGATGCGATCCGCCTGAACCCGAAGCTGTTCGCACGCATCAAGACCCTGCACGACAAGCGTGACTCGCTGGGCCTGGACGCCGAATCGAAACTCCTGCTCGAGCGCTACTACAAGGACTTCGTGCGTTCCGGCGCCAACCTGTCGGATGCAGACAAGACCAGGCTGAAAGGCTACAACGCCCAGCTGGCCGCGCTGCAGACCCAGTTCAGCCAGAACGTGCTGCGCGAAGTGAACGCCTCGGCCTTCGTGGTCGACACCCGCGAAGAACTGGCCGGCCTGCCCGAGAAAGCGATCGAAGCGGCGGCGAATGAAGCGAAGAAGCGCGGCCTGGACGGCAAGTTCGTGATCCCGGTGGTGAACACCACCCAGCAGGCGCCGCTGGCGCAGTTGACCAACCGCGGAACCCGCGAAAAGCTGCTGACCACTTCGATGATCCGCGGCAGCCGCGGCGGCGAATTCGACAACCGCAACGTCGTGCTGCAACTGGCCAAGCTGCGCGCCGAGCGCGCCGAACTGCTGGGCTACGACAGCTACGCCGCCTATTCGCTCGAGGACCAGACCGCCAAGGACACCGCCTCGGTCAACAAGCTGCTGGGCGACCTGACCGGCCCGGCAGTGCGCAATGCGAAGAAGGAAGCGGCCGAGATCCAGGCCGTGATCGATGCCGAGAAGGGTGGCTTCCAACTGGCCGCCTACGACTGGAGCATGTACAGCGACAAGGTGCGCGCCGCCAAGTACGCCTTCGATGCCAACCAGCTCAAGCCGTACTTCGAGTTCAACAACGTGCTGGAGAAGGGCGCCTTCTTCGCCGCCACCCAGCTGTGGGGCATCACCTTCAAGCAGCGCACCGATCTGCCGACCTACGACGCCGACGTGCGCGTGTACGACGTGTTCGAAGAGAATGGCGAGCACCTGGCGATCTTCGTGATCGACCCGTATGCGCGTCCGAACAAGCGCGGCGGCGCCTGGATGGGCTCCCTGGTCGAGCAGAGCTTCCTGCTGAACCAGAAGCCGGTCATCACCAATAACCTCAACCTGACCAAGCCGGCCGCCGGCGAACCGACTCTGCTGACCTGGGACGAGGTACGCACCACCTTCCATGAACTGGGCCACGCCACCCACGGCTGGTTCTCGAAGGTGAAATACCCGCGCTTCTCGGGCACCAGCGTGCCGCGCGACTACGTCGAACTGCCGTCGCAGGTCTACGAGATGTGGATGGCCTGGCCGGAAGTGATGGCCAACTACGCCAAGCACTACCAGACCGGCGAAGCGATGCCGAAGGAATTGCTGGACAAGCTGCGCGCGGCCCAGCGCTTCAACGAAGGCTACCGCACCACCGAATACCTGGCTGCGGCCGTGCTGGACCAGAAATGGCACCAGCTGGGTTCCAAGGCGATGCCGAGCGACGTGATCGCGTTCGAACAGCAGGCCTTGAAAGAAGCGGGCCTGGACTTCGCGCCGGTGCCGCCACGCTACCGCAGCACCTACTTCTCGCACGCCATGGGCGGCGGCTATTCGGCCGGCTACTACAGCTACCTGTGGGCCGAGCGCCTGGACGCCGATGCCGGCGAGTGGTTCAAGGAAAACGGCGGCCTGCTGCGCAAGAACGGCGACGTGTTCCGCGAGAAGGTGCTGTCGAAGGGCGGCACCATGGATGCGGTCGAGATGTACCGCAGCTTCCGCGGCCGCGATCCGGTCATCGAGCCGCTGCTGGAACGCCGCGGCCTGAATTAATTTCAAACGAAAAGCACAACATGAAACGTACCCACTTCCTGCTGGCCGCCGCCGTGAGCGCGGCCGTCCTGAACATCGCCCACGCGGCGCCCGCGGCACAAGCCGGCGCGCCGGTGGCCGCGTCGGCCAAGTTCGATGCATCGAACCCGTTCGCCAAAGAGAGCACCCTGCCGTTCAACTTCCCGGCCTGGGACAAGATCCGCAACGAGCACTTTGCGCCGGCCTATGCCGAAGCGATGCGTCAGCATGTCGCGGAGATCGACAAGATCGCCAACAACAAGGCCGCCCCGACCTTCGAGAACACGATCGTCGCGATGGAACGCGCCGGCCGCATGCTGTCGCGCGTCAGCACCGCCTTCGGCACGCTGTCGGGCTCCTACACCAACGACACCCTGATCGCCCTGGGCCGCGAGATGGCGCCGAAGCTGTCGCAGCACAGCGACGCGATCCGCCTCAACGGCAAGTTGTACCAGCGCATCAAGACCCTGTACGACAAGCGCGACACCCTCAAGCTGGATGCCGAATCGGCCTACCTGCTGGACCGCTACAACAACGACTTCGAACGCGCGGGCGCCAAGCTGTCCGATGCGGATAAAGAGAAGCTGAAGGACTACAACAGCAAGCTGGCCGCCCTGCAGACCCAGTTCGCCCAGAACACGCTGAAGGAAGCCAATGCCTCTGCGCTGGTGGTCGACACCCGCGCAGAGCTGGCCGGCATGAGCGACAAGGCGATCGATGCCGCAGCAGTGGAAGCGAAGAAACGCGGCCTGGAAGGGAAGTTCGTGATCCCGGTCGTGAACACCACCCAGCAAGCCGCGCTGTCGGTATTGACCCACCGCGACACCCGCGCCAAGCTGCTGTCGGCCTCGATGGCGCGCGGCAGCCGCGGCGGCGAGTTCGACACCCGCCAGATCGTGCTGCAGATCGCGAAGCTGCGCGCCGAACGCGCCGTGCTGCTGGGCTTCCCGAACCACGCCGCCTACAACCTCGAAGAGCAGACCGCGAAGACCACCGACGCCGTCAACAGCCTGCTGGCCGAGCTGGCCCCGCCGGCGGTCAACAACGCCAGGAAAGAGGCAGCCGACATCCAGAAGGTGATCGATGCCGAAAAGGGTGGCTTCAAGGCCGCCGCACATGACTGGGCCTTCTACAGCGACAAGGTACGCGCCCAGCGCTACGCCTTCGACGCCGGCCAGCTGCGTCCTTACTTCGAGATCAACCGCGTGCTGGTCGACGGCGTGTTCTTCGCCGCCAACAAGGAATTCGGCCTGACCTTCAAGGAGCGCAAGGACCTGCCGGGCTACAACGAAGACGTGCGCATGTTCGACGTGTTCGATGCCGACGGCAGCCAGCTGGCGATCTTCACCTTCGACCCGTATGCGCGTTCGAACAAGCGCGGCGGCGCCTGGGCCAATGCCTGGGTCCCGCAGACCAAGCTGCTGGGCACCAAGCCGGTCATCGCCAACAACCTGAACGTGGCCAAGCCGGCCGCGGGCGAACCGACCCTGCTGACCTACGACGAAGTGCGCACCACCTTCCACGAGTTCGGCCACGCGCTGCACGGCATGTTCTCGAACGTGCAGTACCCGCGCTTCTCCGGTTCGCGCGTGCCGCGCGACTACGTCGAGTTCCCGTCGCAGGTGAACGAGATGTGGATGGCCTGGCCTGAAGTGCTGGCCAACTACGCCAAGCACTACCAGACCGGCGAGCCGATGCCGAAGGAGCTGCTGGACAAGGTGCAGGCTTCGTCGCAGTTCAACGAAGGCTTCCGCACCACCGAGTACCTGGCCGCGGCGCTGCTGGACCAGGCCTGGCACCAGCTGGCGCCGAACCAGATCCCGCAGGACGTGCTGGCCTTCGAGGCTGAGGCATTGAAGAAGGCCGGCGTCGACTTCGCCCTGGTGCCGCCGCGTTATCGCAGCACCTACTTCTCGCACACCTTCTCGGGCGGCTACTCGGCCGGCTACTACGGTTACCTGTGGGCCGAGAAGCTGGACGCCGACACCGTCGAGTGGTTCAAGGCCAACGGCGGCCTGACCCGCAAGAACGGCGACCACTTCCGCAACACGCTGCTGTCGCGCGGCGGCACGCTGGATGCGATGCAGATGTACCGCAACTTCCGCGGCAAGGATGCGGATATCAAGCCGTTGCTGGAGCGTCGTGGCTTGACGGGCGAGTGATGATTGCTTGCGTCGGTCGCGGGCTGCGATCGGCGCATGTAGTTGGCTGAAAACTTGGGCTCCCGCCTTCGCGGGAGCGACGTTGTTTGATGGTGAGAAGAGTTGACTCCAGCGCTTTAGCCACCAACTCATGCACGTCGCTCCCGCGGAGGCGGGAGCCCAAGTGCCTTGCAGGCCACCTGCCTATACAGCCGTGTTCCTCCTCCCGCCCCCCATGGCTTACAATGAAATCGAGCCAACCCCGGAGACCACGATGCAACCCGAACACGATGCCGACCTGAAGGCACGCCTGAAAGCCCTGCACCGCGAGCTGCAAGAGACGGGCGACACCGATGTCGAACTGGAAACCCTACTGCGCCAGCTCGATGGCGATATCGAAAAAGTGCTCGAGCGCCGCGCCGAGCAGCAGCTCGACGCCAATACCTATGGCCTGGGCTCGCGCACCCAGGAACTGGCGGCCCGCTTCGCCGCGCGCCACCCGCGCGTGGAGTCCGGACTGCGCGAACTTGGGCAGATTCTCTCGAACATGGGCATCTGACGTAGGCATCCACACCACAAGTCATTGATTTTAAGCCATTTTCCGGGGCAGTCGCATGCCCCGAAAATGGTTTTCCGGTACAATGCCGGCCAATGAACTCCCCAGCCAATCTCTTTGCGACGGTCGCCAAGCGCTCCAGCCGCGCCGCTGCCGCACCTTTTCTCCCGATGTCCCGCGCCGAAATGGACAAATTGGGCTGGGATTCGTGCGACATCATCCTGGTCACCGGCGACGCCTATATCGACCACCCGAGCTTCGGCATGGCCCTGGTCGGCCGCCTGCTGGAAGCGCAAGGCTACCGGGTCGGCATCATCAGCCAGCCCGACTGGACCTCGGTCGAGCCGTTCCGCGCGCTGGGCAAGCCCAATCTGTACTGGGGCATCACGGCCGGCAATATGGACTCGATGGTCAACCGCTACACGGCCGACCGCAAGATCCGTTCCGACGACGCCTATACCGCCAACGCCGAGCCGAACAAGCGCCCCGACCGCGCCGTCACCGTGTATTGCCAGCGCGCGCGCGAAGCCTTCCCCGGCGTGCCGGTGATCGCCGGCAGCATCGAAGCCTCGCTGCGCCGCATCGCCCACTACGACTACTGGTCCGATAAAGTGCGCCGTTCGGTGCTGTTCGAATCGAAGGCCGACCTGCTCATCTTCGGCAATGCCGAACGGGCCCTGGTCGACGTCACGCGCCGCATCGCGGCCGGCGAGAACATCAAGACCATCCGCGACCTGCGCGGCACCGCCTTCCTGGTGCCGCAGGGCTGGCTGCCGGACGAAGAATGGAGCGTGCATAACTCCACCCGCGTGGACGTGCCGGGCCGCATCGACAAGCAGCCGAACCCCTACGCGATGGCGCTGGAAGACCCGAAAGCCTGCGCGCTGGACAATGCCGCGCCGGAGCCTGAAGTCAAGCCGGTGATCATCATGACGCGCGAACAGCGCCAGGCCGCGGCCCGTGAAAAGGCGGCCAAGACCGTGGTGCGCCTGCCGTCGTTCGAGACGGTCAGCGAAGACCCGGTGATGTATGCGCACGCCTCGCGCGTATTCCACCTGGAGTCGAACCCGGGCAACGCCCGTGCGCTGGTGCAGGGCCACGGCGACCGCGACGTCTGGCTCAATCCGCCGCCGCTGCCGCTGGCGATGGACGAGATGGACAACGTCTACGACCTGCCGTATGCGCGCGCGCCGCACCCGAGCTATGGCAAGGCCCATATCCCGGCCTGGGAAATGATCCGCTATTCGGTCAACATCATGCGCGGCTGCTTCGGCGGCTGCACCTTCTGCTCGATCACCGAGCACGAAGGCCGCATCATCCAGAGCCGCTCGGAGCCGTCGATCCTGCGCGAGATCGAACTGATCCGCGACACGACCAAGAACTTTGCCGGCACCATCACCGACCTGGGTGGCCCGACGGCGAATATGTACCGTCTGGCGTGCAAGGAAAAGACGATCGAGGAAAGCTGCCGCCGCCTGTCGTGCGTGTATCCGACCATCTGTTCCAACCTGGGCACCGACCACAGCAAGCTGATCTCGCTGTACCGCAAGGCGCGCGCGATCCCCGGCATCAAGAAGATCCTGATCGGCTCCGGCCTGCGCTACGACCTCGCGGTGCGTTCGCCCGAGTATGTGAAAGAACTGGTGACCCACCACGTGGGCGGCCTGTTGAAGATCGCGCCGGAACACACGGAAAAGGCCACGCTGTCGAAGATGATGAAGCCGGGCATCGGCGCCTATGACGAGTTCAAGCGCCTGTTCGACAAGTATTCGCTGGAGGCGGGCAAGAAGCAGTACCTGATCCCGTACTTCATCGCGGCTCACCCCGGCTCGACCGACGAAGACATGCTGAACCTGGCGCTGTGGCTCAAGAAGAACAACTTCAAGCTCGACCAGGTGCAGACCTTCACGCCGACGCCGATGGCGATGGCGACCACCATGTACCACTCGGGCAAGAACCCGCTGGCCAAGGTGACCGAGGATTCGGAAGTCGTCGAAACCGCCAAGAGCGGCAAGACGCGCAAGCTGCACAAGGCGTTCCTGCGCTATTACGATCCGGAGAACTGGCCGATCCTGCGCGAGGGTCTCAAGCGCATGGGCCGCGGCGACCTGATCGGTAATGGCGAGCGGCACCTGATTCCGCCGCCGGGCGGTGAGTTGCCGGGGGCAGGGCGCGAGGAGCGTCGGCCGGCCGGTGCGCCGCCGAAGGGGCGGGTGATCGAGGTGGCGCCGAAGCGTGGCGTGGGTGGCGCAGACCGCCGCGGCCAGCGTACTCCGGATGCAAGCCCGGCAAGCGCGTCGTCGGGCAAGGTGAAGCCGTCGATCCTGGCGACCATCAAATCGAAGCCGAAGACCGTCAGGAAGTAATCATTCCTTGGACGTCGCGTTCGGCGTAGGCGCCCCACGCCGCTCGCGCGCGATGTCCAGGTCGACGCTGGCCTGCCTGGTCCGCAACGCCCGCGCATACCGATGCCGTGCCCGCAACCGCGGATTGGTCACCAGCGTTCCCAGTGTCTCGCCAATCACCATCACCACCCCCAGCAAGGGCAGCACCAGCATCAACCCGACCACCCCCGCCAGCATCCCGCCAATAAAAATCATCAGCACCGTCACCAGCGGATGAATATGCAGGCTGCGCCCCAGGGTCAGCGGCATGAACAGGAAATCGTCCAGCAGCCTCACCAGCACGAACACCCCGATCGCCCCATACGCCATCAGCGGATTGCCCGGCGCATCGGTCGAGGCCACGATCACCACCAGCACACAGCCGGCGATCGAGCCGACGAACGGCACCCAGGCCAGCACCGCCGAGATCAGGCCCAGCAACAAGGGCGACGATACGCCAATCACCCACAGCCCCAGCGCCAGCACCAGCGTGTCGAGCACGGTCAGTTTCAGCAAGCCTTCGAAATAGCGGCGCGCGGTCTGGTCGACTTCGTGCAGCAGGTAGAGCGCGCGTTCGAAATACGCATTCGGCACCGCCCGCGCCAGGAACTTCTTGAAGCGCCCCCCATCGCGCAGCAGGAAGAAGGTGAGGAAAGGCGCCAGCAATAACGACGGTACCCAGGTCACGACGCCGACCACGATGTCGCCCAGGTGGTTCTGCGCGAAGTCATTCATATAGGTAGTAAACGCCATGTCGACGGTCGACGTCAGGCGCATCTCGGCCAGCAGCGGGAAACGCGCCTCGAGCATGGCCATCGAGTTGCGGACAAACGCCACGCCGCCATCCAGATACAGGCCGATGGTCGCTTCCCACGAATCTTCTTCCGGTCCGTCGCTCCAGCTCAGGGCCGCCGCCAGCAGCAGCGCGGCCAGGGCGAAGAACAGCGTGCACACCCAGCTCGTCGCAGCATTGCGGCTGAAGCCGGCGCGCACCATGCGCTGCGTCGGTCCCAGCAGGATGTAGTACAGCACGGTGCCGAAGATGAAGGGCAGGAACAACCACAGCAGTTCCTTGACGACCAGCAGCAGCAGGCAGGTGGCGGCGACGATCCCTGTCCAGACGACCGGGCCGGCGCGCTCGGGGCCGTTGACGATGCCCGGCACCGGACTCATAGCGCTTCCAGTTGCGGCCGCCCGGTACCCATCCATTCGCGCAGGCGCAGGCCAATGTGGCGCGCCAGCGCCAGCGAAATCTTGTAGCCGAGGACGGCGTCGGTTTCCATCAGCCCCAGGAAGTCGGCGCGGAAGAACACCGCCACCTCGCACGGCTCCATGGCGCGCGCCTGGGCATTGCGCGGCGAGTTGTCGAGCAGGGCCAGGTCGCCGAAGAAGCCGCCCGGCTCCAGCTCGGCCACCACTTGGGTCGTGCCTTCGTGCAGGCGGCTGATGCGCACCCGGCCGCTCATCAGGAGGTAGAGCGCCTGGCCTTCCTCGCCCTCGTCGAACACGATCTCATCCTTCAGATAGCGGCGCTCGTGCAGTAATCCGTCGACAATCTTCAATTCCAGCGGCGTCAGTGTGCTGAACAGCGAAGAACTCTTCAGCCGGTGCAGGCGCGGCGACATCCGAGGGGGTTTGAGGAAACGAAAAATCACGCGATGCTCCGGCTTGGTGCGGTGTGTTGTCTGTTTGATTATCCCCGATCGGATGCTGCTGCGCATCAAAAAGCTGCAGCCGTGCACGGCAGTGTGGCAACTTGTCCATACATCCGCCAAACGTGCGCCCAAAACCGCTGGAAAGCGTGTAACATAAATTCTTTAATGCAACATATTTTGCCTTGTTGATATTGGCACATGAGCCGTCGCATGGGCCATGCCTAAGGTTCCCGATAGAGGACAGGCAATGATCGATATACAGACTTTTCTTCTTGCCCTAGGGATCGGTAACGTCGGCTTTGCGATCTTGATGGCAGGATATACCCACGGCGCAGAGCGCAATCCGGGCTTGCAGCTGTGGATGTGGGCGCGCCTGGGCATGGGGCTGAGCCAGCTGGTCGGCTGGGCCCGTCCCTTCCTGGGCTTGCCCTTCCTCGGTGGGCTGGAAGGCATCGGCTGGATCTTCGCGGTGTCGCTCGAGATGGCGGCCTACTGCGTGTTTTTCGGTTTCACGCGCTGGGGCCGGCTGCTGTTGCCGATCGCCGTGCTGTCGTCCGCGGTGGTGATCGCGGCCGGCAGCCACGGCGCCAGCAACGCCCAGCTGAGCGCGCTGGTGGCGGGCGTGGTCGCCCTGTTCGCCGCCGCCATGGCCTGGGTCTTGCTGCGCCGGCGCCATGCTTCCCTGCTGCAGCGGATCATTGGCATCAACGATGCGCTGTTCGCCGTCGCGGTCACGCTGTGGGCCGGCTCGACCCTGCTGGGCAAGGGGCCGTTCGACCACACGCTCGCGCGCGAAGCGGCCTACCTGGCCGGCTACCTGCTCATGATCGTCAACGGCTTCGGCTTCCTGTTGCTGTGCAAGCAGAAAGACGATGCGCGCATGGCCAGGCTGGCCTCCACCGATTGCCTCACTGGCCTGCCCAATCGCCATGCCTTCCTGGAACGCGCCGAGCGCGCGCGCCTGGGCGCCCAGCGCCAGCGCCATCCGCTGGCGCTGATGATGATCGATATCGACCACTTCAAGCAGATCAACGACCGCTGGGGCCATGCCAGCGGCGACGATGCCCTCCAGGTCTTCGCCCGCACCGCGCGCGACGTGATGCGCGAGCACGAGACCATCGGCCGCCTGGGCGGCGAGGAATTCGCGATGATGCTGCCGGGCGCCGACATCGACGCCGCGGTGCAGGCCGCCCAGCGCCTGCGCCTGGCCGTGCGCGCCGCCAATGTGATCACCAGCGGGCCGAGCTACACGATGACGGTCAGTATCGGGGTGGTGGTGCTCGATCCGAACGAGGATTTGAGTGCGGCGCTGGCGCGCGCCGACCATGCGCTGTATGCGGCCAAGCGCGCAGGACGCGATCGGGTGGAAGTCGGGGATCCGGTACGCCGCCGTGCGTGACGTCAAACATCGACTACGCAAGCGGAACCCGGAAAAAGAAAAAGGGTCCGACGAATCGGACCCTTCTTCCTTGATGCTGGCGGAGCGGACGGGGCTCGAACCCGCGACCCCCGGCGTGACAGGCCGGTATTCTAACCAACTGAACTACCGCTCCGTTTACTCTGATCGTACCTTCGATCAACCATCGAGATGCTTGGTGGGCGCTGAGAGGCTCGAACTCCCGACCTAATCCTTGTAAGGGATCCGCTCTACCAACTGAGCTAAGCGCCCATCTCGGTGGTTTCTATCTGAAGCTTGTCATTGCTTCCGAAGAGGCCCGAATTATAGAGGCTGGCTTTCATGGTCTGCAAGGGTTTTTCGAAAAAAATTCAAAAACTTGATATGCGGCCCAAAACGGATGGCCGGAAGGCAGAGCCCGAACCGGCACATCTGCATGTGTTGTAATCAAGACGTCACACGCGATATTTACTTGCCGTCGTATGGACCATTCACGGACAATACCGCCTTTGACAAGTCGGCAACCTTGAAAACATCGCAAAGATGAGCGCCTCAGATGCGCATTGCCGAGGGCGGGTCATATCCGCTCGCGCACCCGGCGGGGGTAGCGTCCATAAGAAGAGGAACGGGGACATCGGTTCTTTTTTTAATCACCAGGAAACACTCCATGACCAAGATGTCCAAGATGCACAAGCGCGTTACCCGCGCGCATGGCGCAATGCTGGCGCTGTCCGCCGCGTTGCCGATCGCACCGGCGATGGCCCAGGCCACCACCGAGACCGCCCAACCCCTGCAACTGCAATCCGTCACCGTGACGGCCCAGCGCCGCACCGAGAACATCCGCGACGTGCCGGTCTCCGTCACCGCGCTCAAGGGCGATAAACTCGACGTGCTGGTGTCCGGCGGCGACGATATCCGCCTGCTGGCCGGCAAGGTGCCGAGCCTGAACGTCGAATCGTCGAACGGCCGTACCTTCCCGCGCTTCTATATCCGCGGCTATGGCAATACCGACTTCAACACCTTCGCGTCGCAACCGGTCTCGCTGGTGTACGACGACATCGTGCAGGAAAACCCGATCCTCAAGGGCTTCCCGATCTTCGACCTGGCCAGCGTCGAAGTGCTGCGCGGTCCGCAAGGCACCCTGTTCGGCCGCAACACCCCGGCCGGCGTCGTGAAATTCGAATCCGAGAAGCCGAACCTGAAGAAGGTCGAGGGCTACTACAACCTGTCGGCCGCCTCGCACTACACGATGAATGCCGAAGGCGCCGTCAACGTGCCTCTGTCGACCAATGTGGCGATGCGCGTGTCGGCCGTCGGCCAGCACCGCGACGACTACGTCAACAACTTCAGCGACGTCGCCAAGACCCAGAAGCGCGGTGAACTCGACGGCTATAACGAGCACGCCGAACGCGTCCAGTTCTTGTACAGCAAGGACGGCTTCAGCGGCCTGCTGGGCTTCCACCAGCGCCAGACCAATGGCAGCGCACGCCTGTTCCGTGCCAACCTGATCAAGAAGGGCAGCAACACCTTCGCCGACGGCACCGACCTGGACGACATCGTCACCAACGCCCAGAACTTCCAGAGCCTCAAGACCAACGGCATCAACCTGCGCCTGCAATGGGACCTGGGCAACTACAAGCTGCACTCGATCACCGGCTACGAGCACATCATCGATTACTCGAGCCGCGGCGACATCGACGGCGGCACGCCTGCCGGCCCGGGCTTCATCCCGTTCCAGGTCGAGACCAATGGCTATATCGAGAACCTGGACCAGTACACGCAAGAATTCCGCCTCGAGTCGCAATACACCGGCCCGTTCAACTGGCAGGCCGGCCTGTACTTCTTCGACGAAGACGTGACTGGCGGCAGCGACAACTTCAACAGCACCACCTATGCGCGTACTTCGCGCCTGCGCTCGACCCAGAAGAACGAAGCCTGGGCCGCCTTCGCATCGGCGAGCTACGACCTGACCCCCGACTGGACCATCCGCGGCGGCCTGCGCTACACCAAGGACGAGAAGGAATTCCGCACCATCGAAGCGACCAACGTCGTCCAGATCGGCCCGTCGTCGGTGGAAGAAAGCAAGGACAAGATCAACTGGGACGTGTCGGCCACCTACAAGCTGACCCCGACCGTGAACGTGTACGGCCGCGCCGCCACCGGCTTCCGCGCGCCGAGCATCGCCGCCGCCTCGGCCGAAGTGCCGATCACCGTCGCCGATTCCGAGACCATCAAGTCGTTCGAACTGGGCGTGAAGGCCGACCTGTTCGACCGCCGCGCGCGCTCGTCGTTCTCGATCTATGACTACACGATCGAAGACCAGCAGCTGACCGTGGTGGGCGGCAACTCCAACGTCAACCGCCTGATCAATGCCGACAAGACCAAGGGCCGCGGCGCCGAGTTCGACTTCGAAGCGGCCGTCAGCACCGCCCTGCGCGTGAGCGCCGGCGCCAGCTACAACTACACGCAGATCCGCGACGGCAGCCTGTCGGTGAACAAGTGCGCGCAGTGCACCATCACCAATCCGCTGAACGCCGTCGGCCGCGTGATCATCGACGGCAACCCGCTGCCGCAGGCGCCGCGCTGGACCTTCAACGCGACCGCCCGCTACGGCGTGCCGTTCCGCGATGGCGAGCTGTACGTCTTCACCGACTGGTCGTACCGCAGCAAGATCAACTTCTTCCTGTACGAGGCGACCGAGTTCACCGGCGCGCCACTGACCGAAGGCGGCGTGCGCGTCGGCTATATCTTCGGCAACGGCAAGTACGAAGTCGCTGCATTCGGCCGCAATATCCTCGACCAGCGCCGTATCACCGGCGCCATCGACTTCAACAACCTGACCGGCTTCACCAACGAGCCGCGCCAGTGGGGCATGCAGTTCAAGGGCAATTTCTGATCATTCAGATCGCCTGATCCCGAACCGAGAGGCCGCGCATTGCGCGGCCTTTTTTTCGTTCTGAGGGCCTGGATGTGACAAAAATGCCGTAAGTGTGACATGAACGATGATCTACTAATTACCTTATTCGCAATGCATATGTGTTCAATATCTTAATCGTGGCATGAAATATTCTGTGTAATTAAAAAATCGCCGAACAAATCATGTATTTGAAAAAATCGACGATTTAACCGTTGTATGCACGCCGAAAACGGTTGGAAATTGCGCTGACGACTCTTCCTTTCGCGCTACGCTGGGCTCGCCGCAATCAGACGGCACCGGCACTGCCGGTTCACAACGACACAAGCAAACCATCGCTTGACGGAAAATCTTGGATAAGGAAGAACCATGAAGCAAACGCATTCGATTCGTCCGACCGTATTGAAGATGTGTGCAGCGCTCGCGCTCGCGCTGGGTTCCGCCTCGGCCTTCGCGGCCGCAGGCGATGCCGGCGCCGGCGCACCGCAGTTCATCGTGGAGACCGACCGCATCATCGTGAAGTACCGCGATTCCAAGGCCGCCGCCAACGGCGCCATGGCGAAAGTCGCCGCCCTGAGCAGCGACCGCAAATCGAAGCTCGACCGCGCCGGCCAGCAGTTCGGCGTGGTGGTGAGGGAAAGCCATGCCATCTCGACCGGAGCCCAGGTGTTCAAGCTCGATCGCAAGCGCCACCTGAAGGAAGTGCAGTCGCTGGCGGCCGAGATGATGGCGCGCGACCCGGCCATCGAGTACGCCGAGCCGGACCGCATCATGACCCATATGGCGACGCCGACCGACCCGCGCTATACCGACCAGTGGCACTACTTTGAGGCCGCCGGCGGCCTGCGCCTGCCGACCGCCTGGGACAAGTCGACCGGCAGCGGCGTGGTGGTGGCGGTGATCGATACCGGCTACCGGCCGCACGCCGACCTGTCCGGCCAGCTGCTGGCCGGCTATGACTTCATCAGCACCGCCGCCATCGGCAACGACGGCAATGGCCGCGACAGCGATGCCAGCGATCCGGGCGACGCCGTGGTGGCAGGCGAATGCGGCGGCGGCCAGCCGACGCGCGACCAGGGCTCGAGCTGGCACGGCACCCACGTCGCCGGCACGGTGGCGGCGCGCACCAACAACGGCGCCGGCGTCGCCGGCGTGGCGTACAACGCCAAGGTCGTCCCGGTGCGCGTGCTGGGCAAGTGCGGCGGCTATACCTCGGACATCGCCGACGCCATCACCTGGTCGTCGGGCGGCAGCGTGTCGGGCGTGCCGGCCAATGCCAACAAGGCGCGCGTGCTGAACCTGTCGCTGGGCGGCGGCGGCGCCTGCGACTCGACCACCCAGAACGCGATCAACGGCGCGCGCTCGCGCGGTGCGGTGGTGGTGGTCGCGGCCGGCAACGACGCCGTCAACGTCAGCAACGCCAGCCCGGCCAACTGCTCGGGCGTGATCGCGGTGGCGGCCACCGGCCGCACCGGCGGGCGCGCTTCCTACTCGAACTACGGCAACCTGGTCGACGTGGCGGCGCCGGGCGGCGACGGTGCGTATGGCGTGCTGTCGACGCTCAACACCGGCACCGGCGCGCCGGCCTCGGACAGCTATGCGGCCTACCAGGGCACCTCGATGGCCACCCCGCACGTGGCCGGCGTGGCGGCGCTGATGCTGGCGCTGAACGCCAACCTGACGCCGGACGACATCGAGAGCAAGCTGAAGTCGACCGCGCGCGCCTTCCCGGCCAGCTGCTCGGGCTGCGGCACCGGCATCGTGGACGCCACCGCGGCGGTCAACTCGGCCAGCACCGGCGGCACGCCCGCCACGACCCTGGCCGAGAGCGAGTCGAACAACACGATCGCCACCGCCAACCTCGTCAGCTCGGGCAATACGACGGTGAACGGCAATATGGGCTCGACCAGCGATACGGATTACTTCCGCGTCGACCTGCCGGCGGGTAAGACGCTGAGCGCGATCCTGACCCCGGGCCTGGGCAGCGCCGACTACGACCTGTATGTGTACAACAGTTCGGGCACGCAGCTGGGGACCAGCCAGAACGGGGCGGGCGCGGTCGATAGCGTCAGCTCGGCCAACACCGGCAGCAGCACGGCGACCCGCTATGTGCGCGTGACCTACTACAGCGGCGGCACCGGCGCTACCAATGGCAAGTACGCGCTGAAGCTCAGCTGGTAATCGCCTCGTCCGGATGACGGGCACGCGCGGCGTCGGTCGCGCGTTTTTTTTGCCGGTACATCCCCGGCGCGCAACCGCTGCTGCGCTTGAACGCGGCGCTGAACGCGCTCTCGGACGCGTAGCCGAGACGCCAGGCGATCGTCGCCACCGGCGTGTCTTCCGCGCGCAGCGCCTGGCGCGCCAGCCGCATGCGCCAGGCCTGCAGGTACTGCAGCGGCGCCATGCCGACCAGCTGGCGGAAACGCAGCGCCAGCGCCGAGCGCGACATCGCGACTTCCTGCGCCAGTGCCTCGACGCTCCAGCGCCGTTCGGGCGCGCCGTGCAGCAGGCGCAATGCGGCGCCGATCTTCTGGTCGGCCAGGGCGGCGAGCCAGCCGTGTTGGGCGCTGCCTGGCTCACGCAGGGCCTGCACCAGCGCGATGCGCGCCAGCCCGTCGGTGACCAGGCGCGCTCCCGCATCCGGCGCATTCGCTTCCTTGCCATACAACGCCAGCAGCGCGCGCAACGCCGGCGCGGCCTGCGCATCGGCGCGGATGTGCAGCTCGGGCGGCACCACCTGCTCCAGCAGGTCGCGTTGCAAAGCGTCGAATTCGAAGCGGCCGGCGATCATGTCCATGCGATCCGCTCCATCCGGATCGCCCCACATCATGGTATCGCCGCGCAGCGCCGCGAAATGGGCCACGCCATCCTGCGCCGGCAGTGCCGGATCGGTGGCGGCGATATATGGCCGGCCGCTGCGCATCAGCAGACAGTCGCCGGCCTCGAGCCGGTAGGGCTGCGCGTCGCCCTCGACCTGCACGTACAAGTCGCCGCGCAGCAGGGCGATGAATTTCAGGTAGGGATAGGCCGGAAAGCGCAGCGCCCACGGGCCGCCGGCCGTCATGCGCAATGCCGCGCCGCTGCGGACCTCGAGCAGGGCCAGCACGTCGGAAAGGGGATCGGAAGCGGGTTCTGGACGGTCGCGCATGAACGGTGGAGGACGCAGCATGGTGGGCCGCGCCGCCCGATTCTACACTGGCCCCATCGCTTCGTTTAAAAGGTCCCCCTCATGCAATACCGACGACTCGGCAACTCCGGCATCATCGTCTCGCGCCTGTGCCTGGGCGCCATGACCTTCGGCGGCGCCGCCACGCCGCCCTACGACAAGGTCGGCGGCCTCGACCTGGCCGCCACCGAGCGCCTGGTGGGTTCGGCGCTGGACGCCGGCATCAACTTCATCGACACCGCCGACGTGTATGCCGACGGCGAATCCGAAAGCCTGCTAGGGCAGGCGCTGGCAGGGCGGCGCGAGCAGGTGGTGCTGGCCACCAAATTCCACGCGCCGATGGGCAAGGGTCCGAACGACGCCGGCCAATCGCGCCTGCACTTGACGCGCGCGCTCGAGGCCAGCCTGCGGCGCCTGCGCACCGACCACATCGACCTGTACCAGATCCATAACGTCGACGAACTCACGCCGATGGAAGAAACCCTGCGCGCGCTCGACGACGCGGTGCGGGCCGGGAAGATCCGCTACATCGGCTGCTCGAATTTATCGAGCTGGCAGACCGCCAAGGCGCTCGGCCTGTCGCAGTTGCACGGCTGGTCGTCGTATGTGTCGGTGCAGGCCTGCTATTCGCTGGCGGTGCGCGACGTCGAGCGCGAGATCCTGCCGCAGGTGCAGGACGCGAACCTCGGCCTGATGGCCTGGAGCCCGCTGGCCGGCGGCCTGTTGTCCGGCAAATTCGACCGCGCCGGCAGCAGCGATCGGGATGCACGCCGCATCCATATCGACTTTCCGCCGATCGCGCCGGAGCACGGCTACACCGTGATCGATGCCGTCAGGCGCGTGGCGGCCCGGGTCGACGCCACGCCGGCCCAGGTGGCGCTGGCCTGGCTGCTGGGGCGGCCCGGCGTGACCACCGCCATCGTCGGCGCGCGTCGGCCGGCGCAGTTGCAGGACAACCTGGGGGCGCTCGAGCTGGCGCTGTCAGGCCAGGACCTGCAGGAACTCGACGCCGCCAGCAGCCTGCCGGCCTTCTATCCGGGCTGGGTGCAGGCGCTGACCAACGTCCACCGCAACGGCTACCTGGCGCGCTAGCGGCTTGCGCCAAACGGGATTTCGGACGATACTGTATGCAATTACAGTAGTCCTCCCCACGCGGGGCGGTCTCTAAGGTGAATGCCCCGGTCCGAAAAATCATCCACTGCGATTGCGATTGCTTTTATGCGTCGGTCGAGATGCGCGACGACCCGTCGTTGCGCGGCCGTCCGCTGGCGGTCGGCGGCCGTCCCGACCAACGCGGCGTGGTCGCGACCTGCAACTACGAGGCGCGCCGCTACGGCATCCATTCGGCGATGGCCACCGCCACCGCCATCAAGCTGTGTCCCGACCTGCTGGTGATTCCGCCGGCGATGGAGAAGTACCGCATCGCCTCGCGCCAGATCATGGACATCTACCAGGACTATACCGAGCTGGTAGAACCGCTCTCGCTCGACGAAGCCTATCTCGATGTCACCGATTCGCCGCACTGCAAGGGCAGCGCGACCCTGATTGCGCAAGAGATCCGGCGCCGCATCTTCGAGATCGTCGGCATCACCGCCTCGGCCGGCGTGGCGCCGAACAAGTTCGTGGCCAAGATCGCCAGCGACTGGAACAAGCCCGACGGGCTGTTCCTGGTGCGGCCCGATGAAGTCGACGCCTTCGTCGCGGCGCTGCCGGTCAAGAAGCTGCATGGCGTGGGCAAGGTGACGGCCGAAAAGATGAACCGGCTCGGCCTGCAGACCTGCGCCGACCTGCGCACGTGGAGCATGGACAGGCTGCAGGAACACTTCGGCAGCTTCGGGGCGCGGCTGCATGATCTCAGCCGCGGCATCGATCACCGCGAAGTGAACGTGTCGCGCGAGCGCAAGTCGATCAGCACCGAAGAAACCTATACGCCCGACGTACCCGACCTGGCCGCCTGCCTGGCCCTGCTGCCCGATCTGCACGAACACCTGCTGGGCCGCATCAAGCGGGCGAATGCCGAAAAATTCATCAACAAGCTGTTCGTAAAAATTAAATTTTCGGACTTCCAGCAGACGACGGTCGAGTGCGTGGGTTACGCGCCACATATTCCGACCTATGCGCGACTGATGGAAACCGGCTGGGCCCGCGCCAGCCGCCCCGTGCGTCTGCTGGGCGTGGGCGTGCGCCTGGGCGACACCGAAATAGTCGAGCAATTGCGGCTGTTCGACGATGTTCTGGACGAATCGACAAGGTCCTGAGCTTTTTATGCGACGTTGCCATGTAGCAGCGTAGAATATCGATCCTTTGAAATACTGACACAACCGGAAAACCTATGTGGTTCAAGAATCTACAGATTTACCGTCTGCCGGCCCCATGGGCCTACACCCCTGAACAACTGGAAAAAGCCCTCGAGCCGCAGAGCTTCGTGCCTGCCACCAGCAATGAATTGCTGCGCCAGGGCTGGGACAAACCGCGCCCGAACGGCGGCCTGGTGCACGTGGTGAACAAGCAGATGCTGATCATGCTGGGCACCGAAAAGAAACTGCTGCCGGCATCGGTCATCAACCAGGTGGCCAAGGCCAAGGCGGCCGAGCTGGAAGAGCAGCAGGGTTTCCCGCCTGGTAAGAAGGCGATGAAGGAACTGAAAGAGCGCGTGGCCGACGAACTGCTGCCGCGCGCGTTTACCCTGCGCAGCAATGTCTGGACCTGGATCGACCCGGTCAATGGCTGGCTGGTGGTCGATGCCGCGAGCCCGGCCAAGGCCGACGACATCGTGAAAATGCTGCTCAAGGCCGTCGACAAGATGCCGCTCGAATCGCTGCGCGTGCAGAAATCGCCGGTGGCCGTGATGACCGGCTGGCTGGAAGCCGATGAAGCGCCATACGGCTTCACGATCGACCAGGACACCGAGCTGCGCGCGACCGGCGAAAGCCGCGCCGCCGTGCGCTATGTGAAGCACACGCTGGAACCGGACGATATTCGTCGCCACATCGCCGCCGGCAAGCAGTGCACCCGCTTGGCCATGACCTGGAACGACCGCGTCAGCTTCGTGCTGACCGAATCGCTGGCGATCAAGGGCATCAAGCCGCTGGACGTGATCAAGGAAGGCGAGAGCCCGACGTATAACGATGATGAGCGGTTCGATAACGACATCATGTTGATGACGGGTGAGCTGGCCAAGTTGCTGGCCGATGTGGTTGACGCACTGGGCGGCGAAGCCAAGGCGTAATCCGTTTACCCCTGGTGCGATGTTGTGGGGGGGGGGGGGGGCCCNGAGCTGGCCAAGTTGCTGGCCGATGTGGTTGACGCACTGGGCGGCGAAGCCAAGGCGTAATCCGTTTACCCCTGGTGCGATGTTGTGGGGTGGACGGCTCGCCGTCCACCCCACGTGGTCGTATTATTTTGCGGCTGCGACTTCTTCGCTGGTGGCCGGTTCCGTCTTCCGACCCGCATCCCCACCATTCTCCAGCTCTCCGCTGGTATACGTCGCCCCCTGCCGATCCTCATGCGGCGCCGGCCGGTTCGGCAACGGCGGCAGCGCCTTCGCCTTCTCCAGGTCAATCCCGGCGATCTCCGCCACGCGGCGGCCGTAATCCTCGTCGCAATGCCACAGATGCCACACCATGCGTAGCTGGATCGGTTCCGGGCACTGTTTCAGGTCGCCCCCGACGTTGTTGACCAGGTCGTCGCGCTCCCAATCCTCGAAGGTCCGATAACGCGCGCCAGCCTGCTTGTAATCGTCGCGCGTAGTCGTGGTCTGGTAGCGGCCCAGGTGGCCTTCGACCCACGGCCGGTATTCGTAACCCGGCGTATCGGCCTCCTGGTAGCCACCGACCAGGCTCGGCTCGTAGTTGATGTGCTTGTTCTCGCCATCGCCATCCACATAGAACGTCATCTGGCCGTCGCGCTGGTTGGTTTGGGCCTTGGCTTTTTCTTGTGGTGCGTTGATTGGCAATTGCAGGTAGTTCGGCCCCACGCGGTAGCGCTGGGTGTCCGAATACGATAGCGTCCGCCCCTGCAGCATCTTGTCGTCCGAGAAGTCGACGCCGTCGACCAGCACGCCGGTACCGAAGGCCGACTGCTCGGTTTCGGCGAACACATTGTCCGGGTTCTTGTTCAGCACCATGCGGCCCACCGGCAGCAGCGGGAACTGGTCTTCGGGCCAGCGCTTGGTATCGTCGAGCGGGTCGAAATCGAGCTCGGGATGCGGGCCGTCGGCCATGATCTGCACGCAGAATTCCCACTCGGGATAATCGCCGCGTTCGATCGCATCGTACAGGTCGCGCGTGGCGTGGCTGGTGTCGCGGCCCTGGATCTCGGCGGCCTGTTGCGCCGTCAGGTTGCGTACCCCCTGCCTGGGCTGCCAGTGGAATTTGACCAGGTGGGCAATGCCCTTGTCGTTGACCAGTTTATAGGTGTTGACGCCCGAGCCTTCCATCTGGCGATAGTTGGCAGGAATGCCCCATGGGCTCTTGACCCAGGTGACCATGTGCAGCGCTTCGGGATGGCTACAGATGAAGTCGTAGAAGCGCCATGGCTCTTGCTGGTTGGTGACGGGATCGGGTTTGAAGGCGTGGATCATGTCCGGGAACTTGATCGCATCGCGGATGAAGAACACCTTGAGGTTATTGCCCACCAAATCCCAGTTGCCATCGACGGTCTTCAGCTTGACCGCGAAGCCGCGCGGATCGCGTGCGGTTTCAGGCGATTCCTTGGCGCCGATCACGGTCGAGAAGCGAACGAATACCGGGGTCTGCACACCGGTCTCGTTGAGCACGCGCGCACAGGTATATTTGCAGGCCGGTTCGTCGCCGATCTTGCCGTAGGCTTCGAAGTAGCCGTGGGCGCCGGTGCCGCGCGCATGCACGACGCGCTCGGGGATGCGTTCGCGGTCGAAGTGGGTGATCTTCTCGATGAACTGGTAGTTCTCGAGCGTGGCCGGACCACGTTCGCCGACCGAGCGCAGGGACTGGTTATCGCGGACTGGATGGCCTTGCCGGGTGGTTAGCGTGGGACGCTGTTCGCTCATGGCTTTCTCCTTTGAAGCGGTGTCAGAGAAAGCCAGTATAGAAAGTCGGGCAGCAAGGCAGCGCGCGGCTGCCTTCGCTTTTAATCCTTATCAAAAGGACCGTGGAACTATCGCTTACAGCTGCTGGAACACGCCTTCGCTGCGGTTCTTGGTCACGTTATCCCATGGGAAAACCTGGCCATTCATGGCGACGTAGACGCCGGCCGGCAAGGCCTGCGCCACGCCGCAGGCAAAGCCCAGGTTGAACAGCGCGTCCGAGTTGGTAATGGAATACGGGATCATGGCGCCGGTCAGCACGATGGTCTGGTCGAGCTTGGCGGCGCCGAGGACGGCGGCCGTCTCGCGCATGGTGTCGGTGCCGTGGACGATCACGATCGCCTTCTCGCTGGCGGCCTTGCAGGTGGCCAGCACGCGCTCGCGGTCGGCGTCCTGCATGTCGAGCGAATCGAGCAGCGGCAGCACGTCGAGCGCGACCGGCACCGTCATGCGGCTGCGCTTGATCACCTCTGGCAAATGGCTTTCAGCAAAGCCAAGCACGCCGTTCAATTCATTGTAATGCTTGTCGAAAGTGCCACCGGTGGCGATGAGTCGCAAAGTCATGTTGGTTTATCCACTCGCAGAAAAAAGGTGCGTCATGATAGCCGCAAACGGTAGTGTATCCGACCCTGAAGCGCTAGAATCGTCCGGATTGGATGAGTACACCGATCGTTTTCCTTCCCTCTCTTTTCCCCTGACCATGAAAGCAGTCGCACCCGGCACCGTCATCTTCCACCGTCATCGCGGCTATGGCGTGATCACCCACGTCAACCTGCTCACCGGCTGGATCTCGGCGCGTTTCAACGACGAGGCGCGCGCGCTCGACCTGAACCTGTCGAGCGACGAAGTGCAGCATGCCGACGGCGAACCGATCCTGTTCCGGCGCGCGCCGCCAGACCGCATGCCGCATGCGCGCCTGATGGCCGTGGTCCGTGCATTGCACGAGGCCGGCTACCAGAAGCTGTACCTGTATTCGTGGCCCAAGCCGTCCGGCCTGCACTGGCGCTGGCATCTGTTCACCGGGCCGCGCAACTGGATGCAGCGCACCTGGCGCGAAGGCTGGTATGGCTCGGGCGCCGACTACAACAACAATCCCGTGATGGGCTGGGGCGACGTGCCCGGCGCTACTACCGATGAACTGATCCACGCGCTGGCGAAATTCGATCCGCAGGGATTGGCGCAGGCGCTGGGCCGCGACGAAGACCATACCGCCTGGTTCGCGCAAGCCTGCGAGCTGCTGCTGCCGGGCTATATGTACAGCCTCAATATGGAACGTCCCGCGGGCGGCGGCCTGGTCGAAGCGCCGCCGGTGCCGATCGTGCCGGTGCGCGCCGGCCTCAAGCCTTATACGGGCCGCGACATCGGCTGGCCGCCGGGCTGGGCCGGGCTCTGGACCGGCACCCATGTGATGCCGGCGCCAAAGGTCAATCTCACGGGCGAGCCCGAGCTGCGCTGAAATCGTTCAGCGCTTGCCCAGCGCTTCCGGATTGAGGATATTGCTCGGTTCGCCTTGCGCGAACTTCACGATGTTCGCGAACGCCGCCTGGAAATAAATTTTGTAGCTGTCTTTTTCGACATAGCCCAGGTGCGGGGTCGCCAGCACGGTCGGGATGCGCAGCAGGGGCGCATCCTGGGCCAGGGGTTCGCTGGTGAACACGTCCAGCGCCGCGGTGCCGGGGCGACCTTGTTTCAAGGCTTGCTCGAGCGCGCCCTCCGCCACCAGTTCGGCGCGGCTGGTGTTGACGAAGAGCGCGTCCGGCTTCATGCGCGCCAGGTCGCTGGCGGTGACGATGCCGCGCGTCGATTCGGCCAGCCGCAGGTGCAGGCTCAACACGTCGGCCTGTTCGAACAGCGCGTCGCGCGAGGACGCCGCCTCGAAGCCGTCGGCAATCGCTGCCGCGCGGCTGGCCTCGCTGCCCCAGACCAGTACACGCATCCCGAAGGCGCGCGCATAGCCGGCCACCAGCTTGCCGATCTTGCCGTAGCTCCAGAGGGCAAGGGTACGACCGTGCAAGACCCGTCCGACACCGTTCAGCACGGGATTGACCGACGCCGTCTGCCACAAGCCATCTTTCAGATTATTTGCATAGGGCACGATCTTGCGGCTGGCCGCCATGATCAGGGCCCAGGTCAGCTCGGCCGGCGCAATCGGCGAGCCGACGCCCTCGGCAATGGCGATGCCGTGTCCGGTCGCGGCGGCCACGTCGATATGGCCGCTGACCTTGCCCGTCTGCGAAATCAGCTTCAGGTTCGGCAGCTTGCCCAATAAACTGGCGGGAAAGGCGGTGCGTTCGCGGATCAGCACCAGGGCGTCGAATGGCGCCAGGCGAATCGCCAACTGGCCGAGTCCACGGGTGGAATTCTGGAAGACCTTGACCTCATGGCCGTCGAGCAGTCGGAAGCAGTCAAGACTGCGCACGGCGTCCTGATAATCGTCAAGAATCGCGATTTTCATCGGTGTTGTCACAGTTATATCAATTAAACGTAAACAAATAACACGATAGGGCAGATGCCCAAATAGCCTACTACATTACTAGGGTATTTCTCCTACTTTTTTGTAATAGAAGAGCCCGAAATGCGGTTTTACGGGTGTACAATCGGCGCAGAACTTAAGGGAATGACACGTATCCAACGGTGCTCATGAGTCGCACCGATCAGCCTTGCCAGAGGCTGCCGACCCGACCGCTGATCCATCGCGATCCTGACGCCATACCGCTTGCCCACCGTCGATCCCGACCGCAGGGCGCCCCGGCCAACCGACGATCCAGACCAGCGATCCACCCGAATTCTTAATTGGCATTTGGAGGTATCCCCCATGAACCAGCCCGTGATGGGCGGCGTCGCCGCACTGAACGTTCCAGCTTACATCAAACACCAAAAGCTCATCAATTGGGTGGCAGAAATTGCCGCCCTGACCAAGCCTGACAGCATCTACTGGTGCGACGGCTCGGAAGAAGAGTACGACCGCCTGTGCGCACAGATGGTCGAAGCGGGCACGATGAAGAAGCTCAATCCGGCCAAGCGTCCGAACTCCTACCTGGCCTGGTCCGATCCGTCGGACGTGGCGCGCGTCGAAGACCGCACTTTCATCTGCTCGACCACCAAGGAGCAGGCCGGCCCGACCAATAACTGGATGGAGCCGGCCGAGATGCGCCGCACCCTGCACGGCCTGTTCGATGGCTGCATGGCCGGCCGTACCCTGTACGTGGTGCCGTTCTCGATGGGCCCACTGGGCTCGCCGATCGCCCATATCGGTGTGGAACTGTCCGATTCGCCTTATGTGGCGGTGAACATGCGCATCATGACGCGCATGGGCAAGGCCGTCTACGACGTGCTGGGCAGCGAGGGTGATTTCGTTCCCTGCGTGCACTCGGTGGGCGCGCCGCTGGCCACCGGCCAGCAAGACGTGGCCTGGCCATGCAATGCGACCAAGTACATCGTGCACTATCCTGAAACCCGCGAGATCTGGTCCTTCGGTTCGGGCTACGGCGGCAACGCGCTGCTGGGCAAGAAATGCTTCGCGCTGCGCATCGCTTCGAACATGGGTTACCAAGAGGCGCAGCAGGGCGGCACCGGCTGGCTGGCCGAGCACATGCTGATCCTGGGCGTCGAATCGCCGCAAGGCGACAAGCAGTACGTCGCGGCGGCTTTCCCTTCGGCCTGCGGCAAGACCAACTTCGCGATGCTGATTCCTCCCAAGGCCTTCGATGGCTGGAAGGTGACCACCATCGGCGACGACATCGCCTGGATCAAGCCGGGCGCCGACGGCAAGCTGGTCGCGATCAACCCGGAAGCCGGCTATTTCGGCGTCGCCCCGGGCACCAATGAAAAGACCAATCCGAACTGCATGGCCTCGCTGCGCGAGAACGTGATCTTCACCAATGTGGCGCTGACCGACGACGGCGACGTGTGGTGGGAAGGCATGACGAAAGAAGCGCCGGCGCACCTGATCGACTGGCAGGGCAAGGACTGGACCCCGGCCTCCGGCACCAAGGCGGCCCATCCGAACGCGCGCTTCACCGTGGCCGCCACCCAGAACCCGGTGATCGACCAGGCCTGGGACGACCCGGCCGGCGTGCCGATCTCGGCCTTCATTTTCGGTGGCCGCCGCTCGACCACGGTGCCGCTGGTGACCGAGGCGCGCGACTGGGTCGAAGGCGTCTACATGGCGGCCGCCATGGGTTCCGAAACCACCGCCGCCGCCGCCGGCCAGATGGGCGTGGTGCGCCGCGATCCGTTCGCGATGCTGCCGTTCATCGGCTACAACATGAGCGACTACTTCCAGCACTGGCTCGACCTGGGCAAGAAAGTGGCCGCGATCGATCCGGCCGTGCTGCCGAAGATCTTCTGCGTCAACTGGTTCCGCACCGACGACAAGGGCAGCTTCGTGTGGCCGGGCTACGGCGACAATATGCGCGTGCTGAAGTGGATCCTGGACCGTTCGAATGGGGCGACCGGCGGCGTGGAACACCTGTTCGGCACCACGCCGAACTATGCCGACCTGAACTGGGAAGGCGTGGAGTTCAGCGAGCAGCAATTCAACCAGATCACCTCGATCGACAAGGATGCGTGGCGCGAAGAACTCAAGCTGCACACCGAGCTGTTCGAGAAACTGGCTTACCACCTGCCGCAAGAGCTGGTGGCGACGCGCGACAGGCTGGAAAAACAACTGGCCGCCTGACAGGCCGGCCCGGAGTGGGGGAGAGAGCCGTCATCAAGACGGCCTTATAAAAAAGAACAGGGGCAACGCCGGTGGCGTTGCCCCTGTTTTATTCGGGCCGCTGCGCTCGCACATTACTTGTGGCCCGCTGCGGAAAAACGTCGTTCCCGCGCAGGCGGGAACCTAAGTTTGTCAGCGTTGCGCCTACGATTAAAGCTACCGCTACGCCTGCAAAACTTGGGTTCTCGCCTGCGCGAGAACGACGTGCATACGCAACCGACCCGTTAGACAGGTGGGAGTTTCAGGCTCAACCCTTCAACAAAGGCTTCAGGTACTTGCCCGTCGGGCTATCCTTGACCTTGGCCACTTGCTCTGGCGTACCCGACGCCACGATCATGCCGCCGCCCGCGCCGCCTTCCGGTCCCAGGTCGACGATCCAGTCCGCGGTCTTGATCACGTCCAGGTTGTGCTCGATGATGGCGAGCGTATTGCCCTGGTCGCGCAGGCGGTGGATCACCTTCAGCAGCAGGTCGATGTCGGCAAAGTGCAGGCCGGTGGTCGGTTCATCGAGGATGTACAGCGTGCGTCCGGTGTCGCGCTTGGACAGCTCGAGCGACAATTTCACACGCTGGGCCTCGCCGCCCGACAGGGTGGTCGCGCTCTGTCCCAGCTTGATGTAACCGAGGCCCACGTCCAGCAGGGTCTGGAGTTTACGCGCGATGACCGGCACCGGTTTGAAGAACTCATGCGCATCCTCGACCGTCATGTCCAGCACTTCGGTGATGCTCTTGCCCTTGTACTGCACTTCCAGCGTTTCGCGGTTGTAGCGCTTGCCATGGCAGACGTCGCACGGCACGTACACGTCCGGCAGGAAGTGCATCTCGACCTTGATCACGCCATCGCCCTGGCAGGCTTCGCAGCGGCCGCCCTTGACGTTGAACGAGAAGCGGCCGGCACTGTAGCCGCGTTCCTTCGCGGTCGGCACGGTCGCGAACAGGTCGCGGATCGGCGTGAACAGGCCGGTATAGGTCGCCGGGTTCGAACGCGGCGTGCGGCCGATCGGCGCCTGGTCGACCGAGATCACCTTGTCGAAGTGTTCCAGGCCGTGGATCGAAGTATGCTCGGCCGGCTCGGTCTGCGAACCGTACAGGTGGCGCGACAGCGCCGGATACAGCGTGTCGTTGATCAGCGTCGATTTACCCGAACCCGACACGCCAGTCACGCACGTCATCAGGCCCACCGGCAAGGTCAGGGTCACATCTTTCAGGTTGTTGCCCTTGGCGCCCGTGATTACCAGCTGGCGCGCCGGATCGGACTTGGTACGCTTCTTCGGCACCTCGATCTTGCGCCGGCCGTCCAGGTATTGGGCGGTCACCGAATGCTCGTTGTTCATGATCTGCTCGAGCGTGCCTTCGGCAATGATCTGGCCGCCATGCACACCCGCGCCCGGACCCATGTCGACGATGTAGTCGGCGGTACGGATCGCGTCTTCATCGTGCTCGACCACCAGCACGCTATTGCCGATGTCGCGCAAATGCTTCAGGGTCGCGATCAGGCGATCGTTGTCGCGCTGGTGCAGGCCGATCGACGGTTCATCGAGCACGTACATGACGCCGGTCAGGCCCGAACCGATCTGCGAGGCCAGGCGGATACGTTGGGCTTCGCCGCCGGACAGGGTATCCGCGCTGCGGTCGAGCGACAGGTAATCCAGGCCGACGTTGTTCAGGAACTTGAGACGCGAAATAATTTCCTTGATCACGCGCTCGGCGATGTCCTTCTTGGCCCCAGTCAGCTCCAGGGTCTCGAAGAAGTTCAGGGTTTCGCGCAGCGGGCGATCCGACACTTCATAGATCGCGCGCTGCTGGACGCCCTGGCCGATCTTCACATAACGCGCTTCGGTGCGCAGGCGCGCGCCTTCGCACGCCGGGCATTTCTTCTCGTTGATGAACTTGGCCAGTTCTTCCTTGACCGCCATCGAATCGGTCTCGCGGTAGCGCCGCTGCAGATTGTTGACCACGCCTTCGAAGGTATGCTCGCGGATCACGGTGCGGCCGCGCTCGTTCACATAGCTGAACGGGATCGCGGTCTTGCCCGAGCCATAGAGCACGGCTTCCTGCGACGTTTTCGGCAATTGCTCGAAAGGCTTGTCGAGGTCGAAATCGTAGTGCGCTGCCAGGCTCTGCAGCATCTGGAAGTAGAACTGGTTGCGGCGGTCCCAGCCCTTGACGGCGCCGGACGCCAGCGACAGGTGGGGGAAGGCCACGATCCGCTTCGGATCGAAGAATTCGATATGGCCCAGGCCATCGCATTCCTGGCAGGCGCCCATCGGGTTGTTGAACGAGAACAGGCGCGGTTCCAGCTCTTGCAGCGAGTAACCGCACACATTGCACGCGAACTTGTTCGAGAAGACGGTTTCCTTCTCGGTGTCCATCTCGTAGGCCACGGCGCGGCCATCGGCCAGGCGCAGCGCGGTCTCGAAGCTTTCGGCCAGGCGCTGCTTGATGTCCGGGTTCACTTTGACCCGGTCGATCACGACGTCGATGCTGTGCTTCTCGGTCTTCTTGAGCTTGGGCAGTTCGTCGATCTCGACAATCTTGGCCGCGTTGACGCCGCTGGCCACGCGGAAGCGCACGAAGCCCTGGGCCTGCATGGCCTGGAACAGGTCGCCGTGTTCGCCCTTGCGGCCGGCCACGACCGGCGCCAGGATCATCAGCTTGGTGCCTTCGGGCATGGACAGCACCGCATCGACCATCTGCGACACGGTCTGGGCCGACAGCGGCTCATGCGGGTGTTGCGGGCAATACGGCGTGCCGACGCGCGCGTACAGCAGACGCAGGTAGTCGTGGATCTCGGTGACGGTGCCGACGGTCGAGCGCGGGTTGTGCGAGGTCGCCTTCTGCTCGATCGAGATCGCTGGCGACAGGCCTTCGATCAGGTCGACGTCGGGCTTTTCCATCAGCTGCAGGAACTGGCGCGCGTAGGCCGACAGCGATTCGACGTAGCGGCGCTGGCCTTCGGCATACAGGGTGTCGAAGGCGAGCGAGGATTTGCCCGAACCCGACAGGCCGGTGATGACGATCAGCTTGTTGCGCGGCAGGTCGAGATTGATGTTCTTCAGATTGTGCGTGCGGGCACCACGAATGCGAATTTCTTCCATTAAGTTCGGCAGACTTTCTATCAGTTTTTGCGGGGCCGCATACGCCAACGTCGCGTTAGGCGGGCCAATCGGGGAGAACCCGTAAGTGTAGCGCGTTTTTGTTTCGGCTGTACATTTATCCAGTAGTTGCTGTACCAAGGGTGCCAACTTGGCATACCACTTTGGCAAGCACCTGGCAGCCGGGTCTATGCTATGTGGGCCAATCCTTTGGCGCTTCAATGACAAAGCGTTCAGAACTGGAAAATAATTTTCAGGGCGGTTATTTGTCTAACTTAATCGACAACGAAGCAGCCGATTCGATGCTATGCCTGGACTGACGCCAGCCAACAAAAAGGATTGCTGAAACCGGGTGCTGCCCCGCATAATAGTCAGCTGCAACACACCGTTCCCTGACGACTAGAACCATGCAGAGTCAGGGCTTACCATACCCAGCAGGAGTAACATCATGGCATCAGTCAACAAGGTCATCATCGTCGGCAACCTCGGCCGCGATCCAGAAATTCGCTACATGCCGAGCGGCGACGCTATCGCGAACATCGCGGTCGCTACCTCGTATAAATCGAAAGACCGCAACACCGGCGAGCAGAAAGAGCTGACCGAGTGGCACCGCATTTCCTTCTTCGGCCGCCTGGCCGAAATCGTCGGCCAGTACCTCAAGAAAGGTTCGTCGGTCTACGTCGAAGGCCGCCTGCAGACCCGCAAGTACACCGACAAGGACGGCATCGAGCGCTACGCCACCGACATCATCGCTGAGAACATGCAAATGCTGGGCGGTCGCCAGGGCATGGGCGGCGGCGACAGCATGGGTGGCGGCATGGGCGGCGGCATGGACGACGACTATTCGGCCCCGCAACGTCCGGCGCCACGTCAGGCGCCACCGGCCCCAGCCGCGCGTCCGCAGCCGAAACCGGCGCCGAACTTCTCGGATATGGATGACGATATTCCATTCTGATAAGGCGGGTAATCGATAAAAAGCCGAGGATCGCTTCCTCGGCTTTTTTATTTGCAGATCGTCGTGTCAGGGGGCGCTTACGTGCCATTGATATTCAGAATATTTCCGTCCGGATCCTTCAGCCAGACGATCTTCATCTTGTCGGCAATATGGACATCGCCTTCGCGCCGCATGCCGTCCATATCGTAGTGCTCGAAGCGGGCGCCCTTGGCCTGCAGCGCGGCGACGATCTCACTGAACTGGTCGCCGACATCCCAGGTGATGGCCGTGGCGCGATTGGTGCCAGCGTATTCCGACTGGTAGACCATGACACGGGTATTGCCGCTGCGGTAAATCAGTACTTCGGGCATGTCTTCCCCAATATCGACCGGGGATAAGCCCAACACGTTCTCGTAGAACTCCTTCGCCGCAGCAATGTCGCGTACGCCGACTGTTGCGATTGCATCCATATTCGTCAACATGATTGCCTCTCGCCTGGGTGCCAGTAGAGCGGATACGCTACTCCAAGGCGGATAGGCACAGCGCACGCCTCAGCGCGCCGTTCGCCGGCAATAGAGGCCTAGCGCCGGTCCTGTTTCAGCACCAGGCTGTGCGCCGGCGCGAAACTGGCATGCAGCGGCAGGTAGGCGGCGCCAACCACCTTGGCCGCCGCGCCCGTGGTGCCGGCCATGAGCAGCGGCCGCTGTGTGCCCTGCCAGCTATAGCGCGTCATGTTTTCCTGCATCGCCTCGATCAGCTGCGCGAGCAAGGCGCGGCTGACGGCGCCATCGACGATCACGCCATCCAGGTCGAGCAGGCAGGCCGCGCCAGTAACGCCGAAGGTAATCGCATTGGCCGCTTCCGTGATCCACTGCCGGGTCACGGCTTCATACGGCGCGGCCAGCATGCGTTCGTCGCTGAACGCCAGCAGTTCCAGCCCGGCCTGCGCATGCATCTCTTCCAGCCGCACCAACGACGCCGCGCCGAGCAGCTGCGGCGCCGCGCCGCGCTCGTCGCCGCCGGCCAGGCCCAATGGCATCGACCCGATCGCACCAGCATTGCCGAACTGGCCGCTATGCGGTTCGCCATCGATCACCAGCCCGCCGCCGACCAGGGCGTCGACGAACACGTACAGGTAGCTTTTCAGTGTCCGTCCGCGCCCGGCCACCAGCTCGGCCACGCTGGCCGCGATCGTGTCCTTGGCGAAGTCCACGCGCAGTGGCGTCATGGCCTGCAGGCGCACCCGCATATCGGTGCGGCGCCAGGCTTCGGCATCCTGCGGCAGCAGGCTTTCCAGGCCGTGCCAGGTGCCCAGCGTGAGCGGCGCCGCCAGGCCGATGCCGGTCAGGCGCGGCGCGAGTTCAGGGCCGAGAAAGTCGTCCACCTCGCGCAGCCTGGCGTCGATGGTGGCGAATACCTGTTCCACCTCGGGGCTGGCGTAGGGCGTCGACGACTGCCAGCGCAGCGCGCCCGTGAAGTCGAGCAGCACCACGTCCAGCGCGCGCCGTCCGATCTGGATGCCGATCGAGAACGCGCCGTCCGGATTCAGCGCGATCGGCTGCGATGGCTGGCCCACCTTGCCGCGCACCGATTCGCGCTTGAGCACCAGTTTCTCGTCCAGCAGGCGGTTGATGATTACCGACGCCGTTTGCGTACTGAGCCTGGTGATGCGCGCCACTTCGGCCTTGGGCAGGCTGCCGTGGGCGCGGATCGCCTGCAGCACCACCCGCTCGTTGAACTCGCGCATGCCGACGTGGTTCGAGCCGACGGTGGGCAGCAGCGGCAGGGCGGAAGGGTCGGGGGAAGGCTGCATGGGCACGGCGTTCGATGGGAAAAGACGGCAGGATCCCGCCAGTATAAATCCTTCCCATCGAGATCGGCCCATGCCGCCTATTTTTCGGGCCGATCCAGGTTGCGCAGCGCCGGCGACAGGAAGCCGCTCAGGCTCACCAGCGTGCCGGCCACGCCGATCGCGACGAACAGCCAGCGGATGCCGAGCGCCTCGCCCAGCGGCGACGCCAGCGCCAGCCCGACCGGCGCCGCCAGCGCCATCACCATGTTCAGCAGCGACAGCACCCGGCCCTGCAGGTGGTTCGGGATCGTCAATTGCAGCAGGGTGGTCAGCGGCGTGTTCCCGGCGATGAAGGCCGCGCCGCTCAGGCCCCACCAGAACACCGCCACCCCGAACAGCGTGGGCGGCACCAGCGCCGTCAGCGCCAGGGCCGCGCACGAGCCGCCGAAGCCCAGCAGGATCCACGGCATGCCGTGGCGCGGCGCGAGCGCCGTCACGAACATGCCGCCGGCGATCATGCCGACGCCGGCCATCGCCTCCATGAAGCCCACCTGCGGCGCGCCGCCGCCGAAGTATTCCTTGACCAGGAGCGGCACCAGCGTGAACGCCGGCATGATCACCAGCACCACCGCGCCGAGCAGCAGGTACAGGCGCAGCAGGCCAGGGCTGGAAGTGACCACTGCCAGCCCGGTGCGGAACTCGCGCCACAGGCCTTGCCGGTCTTCAGCCGCCACGCGCGGCTGCGGGATGCGGAACAGCAGCAGCGGCACGATGCCCAGCAGGGCGGTGCCGACGTCGATCCCCAGCGCCCAGCCCATCGGCAGGACGCTGATCGCCAGCGCGCCGAGCGGCGCCGCGGCGACCGTCATCAGCGCCTGCACCGTCTGGCTCAGGCCCACCGCGCGCGGCAAAAAGCCGGGCGGCACCAGCATCGCCACGCTGGCCCCCGCCGCCGGGGCCTGGAAGGCCTGCATCGCGCTGCGCACCGCCAGCATCGTGTAGACCTGCCACAGCGCCACGCTGTCGCTCAGGAACAGCACGATCAGCGCCACCATGCACAGCGCGCTCACCAGGTCGGCGCAGATCATCAGCAGGCGCCGGCTGTAGCGGTCGGCCAGGGTGCCGCCGAGCGGGCTCAGGACCGCCTGCGGCAGCAGGGCCGCGATGCCGGCCGTCGCTAGCGCCGAGATGTCGCCGGTGGTGTCGGTGATCCACCACAGCAGCACGAACTGGGTCAGCGCGGAGCCGAGCAGCGACAACGACTGGCCGGCGAAGACCAGGCCGTAGCGCAGCTTCCAGGGCGAGCCGGGGGCGATTGCGGAGTCAGGCGAAGGCGAAACAGAGGTCATGAGGTGTGCGGCGGCGAGGCTGGTCGAACAGCGCATTGTGACCCGGATCGATGGCAATCGGGTGACAGTTGGATGGAGATTCGATGGACGGTATCCGCTCCCGCGAAAAAATAATGCGGTGACAACGGTACATACTTGGCGGTAGAATCGCCCCCAATCAAGTGAATGGTGCCTTCCTGCTCGTCTGCAGGGAGGTGAAACGGGAAGCCGGTGACGTGTGCGATATCCATCGCGCGCCAGTCCGGCGCAGCCCCCGCTGCTGTAAGCCTGACGACCCCGGTCGAACGCCACTGTGCCCCGTGCACGGGAAGGCAGGACCGGGGAAGGAAGACGGCGAGCCAGAAGACCGGCCCTTCACGATGCATACGTACGTCCCGGGGTGAGGGCGTGCCTGTTGGTTGTCCGCTGTTCCTTCTTTCATCGTTCGTGCGATTGCCGTCGTGCTCTTTCGCGTGCGTGGCGCGCGCGTGGACGTCCCCGTTCATCGTGGAAGGACTGCGGCTGCCGGTAGTCGTGCGCGCCTGGCGCGCAGCTGAAAGGTCGAAGTTCACATGAACGCTTCTCTGCTAGTCCGCCTGCGGACCTTGCTGGTGCTCGCCTGCGCATTCGCCGGCGTCCCCGCGGGCGCCGCCACCCTGTTCGCCGTGGTCACCGAGCGCGCCGCGCCGGGCGCCATCGAGGCCGCCCACCGCCACCTGGCCAGTCATCCGCAAGACCGCATCCTGCTGCGCACCCCGGCCCAGCTGATGGCCGCCGGCGAGCGCGAGGTAGGGCAGTGGATCGCCGGCGCCGACACCGTGCTGGCGGTGTCGCTGTTCGGCGACCCGGCGCGCCGCATGAAGGATGCGCTGGCGCGCCACGCCCGGCCGGCCACCGCGGTGCTGGCGCTGAACGGCGAGGCGACCCTGAACCTCATGACGCGCTCGCGCCACGGCAGCCTGGCCGGCTTCTCGCCCGAGCTGCTGCGCCAGCTGGCGAGCGAAGCGCCGCCGCCGGCCGCGCTGCAGGCGGCCGAGGCCGATCCTGCGGCCGGCCACTGGCTGGCCGCGCGTCGCGTATGGCAGGCGGGCGGCGTGGACAACACCACGGCGCTGATGCGGCATCTGCTCGATCCGGCCAAGCCCCTCGGTCCTCCGCAGCCCGAGCCCACCCTGCGCCTGCGCGCGGGCCAGCGCGAGCTGCAGGACGCCGAAGCCTGGGGCAATGCAGCGAAGCTCGGCCTGCGCGACCGGCCCACCGTGGTCGTGCTCGACCTGGCAAACATGGATGGTGTGGTGCCGGCCGCGCTGTGCCGCCGCATCGAAGAACTGGGCCAGCCCTGCGTGCAGCTGCTGACGCGCTGGGGCGGCGCCTCGCGCGAAGCCCTCGAGCGCCTGCCCGAACTGGTCGCGCCGGCCAAGCCGGCCGCGCTGGTGGTGCTGCAGGACTTCGTGGTCGGCGCCGCAGAGGGCCGCGAGGCGGTGGGCGAGGCCTTCAAGCGCCTTGACATCCCGGTGTTCAAGGCGATCCGGCTATCGGACCGCACGGCGGTGCAATGGCAGTTGTCGCCCGACGGCCTGCCGCCCGATTCGGTCCAGTACCGCGTGGCCCTGCCCGAGCTGCAGGGCATCGGCCAGCCGATGGTGGTGGCGGCCCTGGGCCAGGCCCAGCGCGACCGCCAGACCGGCATCGAGAATCGCCCGCCCGTCGTGCTGCCGGCCGAGGTCGACCGCCTGGGCAGCCGTGTGGCGCGCTGGCTGGCGCTGCGCGCCAAGCCCAATGCGGACAAGAAGATCGCGATGGTCTACTACAACCACCCGCCGGGCCGCCAGAACATCGGTGCCGACAACCTGAACGTGCCGGATTCGCTGTTCGAGATGCTGCACGCATTGAAGGCATCCGGCTATACCGTCGGCGACTTGCCGGCCACGCCCGAGGCGCTGCTCGACATGATCATGGCGCGCGGCGTCAACCTGCCGGAAGACCGCGCTGCCCTGCGCGAACTGGCCGGCACCGTCAACAGCGTCAGCGCCGCGGACTACGCGCGCTGGTTCGCCACCCTGTCGCCGCGGGTGCGGGGCGAGATGCAGGATGGCCTGCTGGGCCGCCTGCACGCCGACGTGCTCACCGCCGAGGCGAAGGGCGAGCGCGCGCTGGGCCGCAAGCAGGCCGAGACCGTGATCGAGGAGCTGCTGCACCTGGTCGAGGGCGTCGACCATCCGCAGCGCCAACAGGCCACGCGCGACCTGCATGCGCTGGAAGACGGCTATATGGCCTGCCTCGATGAAGCCAGGCCGCGTCCCTGCCAGTCGCTGGCGCCTCTGTATCGGCGCCTGATCGGCTACGGCATCGAAGGCATGCGCGGCTGGGGGCCGGCGCCGGGCAAGGTGATGGTCGACAGCGGCAAGCTGCTGGTGCCGGGCCTGGTGTTCGGCAACGTCTTCATCGGTCCGCAGCCGCCGCGCGGCTGGGAGGTGGACGAGGAACTGCTGCATGCGAACACCAGCATCACGCCACCGCACCAGTTCCTGGGTTTCTATCACTGGATCCGCGACCGCTTCAAGGCCGACGCCGTGGTGCACGTGGGCCGCCACTCGACCTATGAATTCATGCCCGGCAAGGCGGTGGGCCTGTCGAGCGACGACTATCCGAGCCTGATCGCCAGCGACCTGCCGGGCATCTACCCGTACATCGTCGACGGCGTCGGCGAAGGCACGCAGGCCAAGCGCCGCGGCCTGGCCATCATCGTCGACCACCTGACGCCGCCGCTGGCCACCACGCCGCTGTACGACGAGCTGCTGTCGCTGCGCCAACTGGTCGAGAGCTTCGAGGCCGCGTCGTCCGAGTCGCTCAAGACCCAGGCCGCGCAGCTGATGCGCGAGCGTGTCGTGGCCCTCAACCTGCGCGCCGAGCTCGAAGCGTCGATGTCCGACGTGCTCGAAGTGCGCGGCATCGGCTTCGACGCGGCCGACGACGACCTGCTGGCGCACGAGATCGGCCACTATCTGACCAAGCTGCAAGAGAAGTTCATGCCCCACGGCCTGCACGTGTTCGGCCGGCCGTGGAACAAGGAGTCGCTCGACCTGATGCTCGACTCGATGAAGAAGAGCGGCATCGACGACCCGGAAGTCGCGCACAAGCTGCGTGACTCGCCGCGGCGCGAGATGGCGGCGCTGCTGGCGGGCCTGGATGGCCGCTACATCGAGCCGGGCAAGGGCAACGATCCGCTGCGTTCGCCCGAGGCGCTGCCCACGGGCCGCAACTTCCATGCAGTCGACGGCGACATCCTGCCGACCCGCCTGGGCTATGGCCTGGGCCTGCAGATGGCGGGCAAGGCCGCGGAACGCGACAAGGTGGGCGAGGGCAGCGAGGGCAGCGAGGGCATCATCCTGTGGGCCTCGGATGCGGTGCGCGACGAAGGCGTGATGGTCGGCTTCGCGCTGGCCATGATGGGCGCCGAGCCGGTGTGGAATGCGCGCGGCATCGTCACCGACGTCAAGCTCCCGCCCGGCGCCGTGCGGCGCGACGCGGTGGTGACGACGTCCGGCCTGTTCCGCGACCTGTACCCGAACCTGATCCGCCTGATCGACCGCGCCGGCCGGCTGGCGCTGGCGGCGTCGGCGCAGAACCTGGTCGAGCAGGATCCTTCGTTGCGGCCAGCCCTGCAGGCTGCGCTGGCGCCGATCGAAGGTGCGGTATGGGGCAGTGAGGCGCCGACCGGCAACCGCGTGGCGCGCGAATGGCTGAACCGCCAGCGCGCGCTGGTCGCCGGCGGCCTGCCGGCCGCCGACGCCGGCCAGGCGGCGGCGCTGCGCGTGTTCGGCGATGCGCCGGGCGCGTATGGCGCCGGCGTGAACCGCCTGACCGAGCGCTCCGGCGCCTGGCGCGAGCGCGACGAGATCGGCCGTGCCTACCGCAACCGCATGGGCCACGCCTATGGCCTCGATGCCGAGGGCGAGTCGCGCCACCGCGCCTTCGACGTGGCGCTGGACGGCATCCACCGCACCTACCACGGCCGCGCCAGCAACCTGTACGGCCTGCTGGACAACAACGACGCCTTCGACTACCTGGGAGGCCTGTCGCTGGCGGTCGAGACCCGCACCGGGCGCGTGCCGGAAGCCCTGATCCTGCAGCACGCACGGCCGGGCCAGGCCGACGTCGAGCCACTCGCCAGCGCGCTGCTGGGCGAGCTGCGCGGACGCTTCCTGAACCCGGCCTGGCTGCGGCCCTTGATGGACAACGGTTATTCCGGCGCGCGCACCATGGGCCAGGAATTCATCGAGAACCTGTGGGGCTGGCAGGTGACCCGTCCCGACCTGGTCAAGAACTGGGCCTGGGACGAAGTAAAAGCCGTGTACTTCGACGACCGGCACAAGCTCGGCCTGCCGGAATTTTTGGGCCAGCGCCATAACGCACACGTGAAGGCACACATGCTGGCGGTGTTCATGGTGGCGGCCGAGAAGGGCTACTGGAAGACCGATCCGGAGACCATCCGCCGGATGGGCGGCGAACTCGCGCGCCTGGTGTCGGCCAATGGCCTGCCGGGCAGCGGCCACACGACGCCGGACCACCCGATGTGGGGCTGGCTGGCGCCGCAACTGGATGGCGCGGACGCGCAGCGGCTTGGCGTGACGCTGGCCAAGGCGCGCGGCGAGCTGTTGCCGGCGTCGGCCTTGGCCGTTCCTACCGTTTCTGCCAATCCCGCTCCCGCTGCGCCGGCGCAGCAATCAGCAGCGCCCGACGCTGGCGATGCAACTGAACCCGCCCCGCCGGCGCCGGCGCCCGAACCGGTGCGCGTCTACGAATTGAAGCAGCAGCCCGAACCCGCGCAGCCGGCCGCGCTGCGCATCGTGCAGGCGCTGGCCATCCTGGCCGCCTGCCTGGCTTTGTTCTCGCTCGGCCTGTGGCGCGGCCGGCACATCCCTCAACCTGCAAGGAGTCATCCATGATCGAAACCCTCTCTTCCGACTTTATTTCCTATGGGTGGCTGCACGACGCCGTCAGCTGGCTGCTCGCGCCATCCCTGGTGGCGCTGCTGATCGGCTGCGCGATCGCGCTGGTCGAATCCGGCATCGCCGTCGGCGAACGCTTCCACGGCCTGGCCAAATTGCGCGACAGCGGCAATGTCGAGGCGGTGCAACGCATTGCCCGTCACCGCCTGGAACGCGCCGACCTGCTGGCGCGCATCCCGCCGATGCTGGGCCTGATGGCCACCATCATCCCGCTCGGACCGGGCCTGGCGGCGCTGGGTGAAGGCGATCCGGCCAAGCTGGCCAGCGCCGTGACCGTCGCCTTCGACGCCACCGTGCTGGGCCTGGTGGCGGGCATCGGCGGCCTGGTGATCGGCAAGCTGCGCCGCCGCTGGTACGAAGAGACGCTGGACGCAATGGAGCCGCAAGCATGAGCGGGCGAGGCCGATTGCGGCTTTACCGCCACCTCGACGCCCGCTTCGACCAGAGCGACGAAGACCCGCGCGCCAGCCTGGTCAACCTGGTCGACGTGATGCTGGTGTTCGCCTGCGGCCTGATCGCGGCGATCGCCGGCGCGCAAGGCGCATTCAAGACCCCGCAGCCGGTGGAGAAGGGCCGCCAGATCGAGCGGCCCGCCAGCGGCGTCACCCAGGACGGTAGCGGCTACGACCGCGTCGGCGAGGTGTTCCGCGATCCCAAGACCGGCCAGCTGATGCTGATCGAACCTGCACAAACACAGAGCAAACCATGAAAGCCATGAACCGACTGCATCCGCTGGCCGCGGCCATCGCCCTGCTGTGCGCCACCGGCGCCGGCGCGCAAGACCTCCCCACCGTGACCATCCAGGGCGCCATGCTCGACGAAGGCCTGGCGCTCGACCGTCCGCACACGACCGGCAGCCGCCTCGGGATCAGCACGCTCGACCTGCCGGCCAGCGCCGAGAGCCTGAGCGCCGCCACCATCGCCGCGCGCGGCGACCTGCAGGTCAGGGATGCGGTGACCCGCACCACCGGCCTGACCGACAGCAGCACGCCCGGCAGCGGCATCAGTTATTCGGCGCGTGGCTTCAACGGCAACAGCTCGATCGCCCTGCTGGAAAACGGCCAGCGCCTGCTGGTCGGTTCGGGAACGGCGACCTATCCGGCCGATCCCTGGGGCTATGAAACCATCGAAGTGCTGCGCGGCCCGGGTTCGGTGGTGCACGGCAGCGGCACCACCGGCGCCATCGTCAACGCGGTGCGCAAGATGCCGCGCCGCGAATCCTCGGTCGAACTGTTGGGGGGCGTCGGCAGCAGCTCTTCGCTGCGCGCCGGCTTCGGCGCCACCGGCGCCCTGGGCGAGCAGAGCGCCTTTCGCGTCGACGCCTATGCCGGCCGCAGCGACGGCTTCATCGACCGTGGCGAATCGCGTCACGGCAAGATCCTGACCAGCATGACGAGCACGCTGGCCCCGGGCGTGACGCTGTACGCCCAGCTGGACCATGCCGAGCAGGAGCCGCGCCGCTATTTCGGCACGCCGCTGGTGAACGGCCGCCTGGCCGGCCACCTGCGCGACCAGAACTACAATGCCGGCGACGCCGTGCTGCGCTACGTCGACGACAAGGCGATGGCGCGCCTGAACTGGCAGGTGGCGCCGGGCCTGGTCGTCAGCAACGAGCTGGCCTACATGAAGGCGCGCCGCGACTGGCGCAATATCGAGTCATATGCGTACGATCCGGTGGCCGACATGGTCGACCGCAGCGACTACCTGGCCCTGCGCCACAACCAGGAACAGACCGCGAACCGCCTCGAGGCGCGCTGGACGAGCGCGGCCAACCAGTTCATCGCCGGCTGGGAGGCGTCGGCCATCGACTTCAAGCACACCAACAGTTCGCCGTATCGCGGAGCGTCGACCGTCAGGCCGACCGGCTTCGATCCGGGCCTGTTCGACAGCCCGGACCCGCTGCGGCCCAACTTCGCCACCGACACCACCACCCATGCGTTCTACCTGGAAGACGCCTACCGGGCCAGCGAACGCCTGCTCCTGATGGCCGGCGTGCGCCACGACCGCTACAAGGTCGACCGCCGCAACCTGCTGGCCGACAGCGGCCACTTCGACGCAACACTGATCTCGAACGCGGTGCGCGTGGGGGCGAGCTGGAAGCTGGCGCCGGACACCTCGCTGTATGGCCAGGTCAGCACCGGCAGCGATCCGGTGACCAGCATCCTGTCGCTGAACCTGGCCAATAACAAGTTCAAGCTGACCAGCGCGCGCCAGCTCGAGGCGGGCGTCAAGCAGATGCTGGCCGGCGGCCGGGCCGAGTGGACCGCTGCGCTGTACAGGATCAAGAAGGACGACATCATCACGCGCGACCCGAACAATCCGGCCTTGTCGGTGCAGGGCGGTTCGCAGACTTCGCAAGGCGCCGAGGTGAGCGCCAGCGTGAACCTGGCGGCAGGCTGGCGCATGGACGCCAACGTCGCCTACACGGACGCCGAGTTCGACGAGCTGCTCGAGGCAGGCAACGTCTCGCGCGCCGGCAACCGGCCGGCCAATGTGCCGAAGGTGTCCTCGAACCTGTGGCTGACGCACCGCGCCGGCGACTGGCGCACGGGCGCCGGCCTGCGCTATGTGGGCAAGCGTTTCATCAGCAATGCCAATACGCAGACGCTGCCGGCATACACCACGCTGGACGCCTCGATCGGCTGGGCCCTGCGCCGCAACGTGCAGTTGCAGCTCAACCTGCGCAACCTGACCGACAAGCTGTATGCGATCTCCTCGTATGGTTCGTCGCAATACCTGCTGGGCGACGAGCGTCACGCCGAGCTGACCGTCCACTGGCGCTACTGACGTGGCGTCCTGGAAGCGCCAGCTGCATTGGTGGCACCGCTGGCTGGGCATCGTCATCGGCCTGCTGGTGCCGCTGTGGTTCGGTTCGGGCATCGTCATGATGTACGTGCCGTATCCCGAGCTGACCGAAGAAGAGCGCATGGGCTGGCTGGCGCCGCTCGACGCAGGCCGCGTCCAGGTGAAGGCCGATGCCGCGTGGGAGACGACCGCGCTGGCGGGCATGCCGGATGCGGTGCGCCTGAACACGGTGGCGGGTCGGCCAGCCTGGCACTTCCAGCATGAACGCAGCTGGCATTCGGTCTGGGCCGACAGCGGCGCACCGCTGCAGGTCGATGACCAGATCGTCGGTAGCTGTGCACGCAGCGCGGCGCCCGGCGCCCGATCGCTGGCGATCGACACGATCGACATCGACCAATGGACGTTCGGCGCCGTGCGCGTGCACCGGCCCTTGTTCCGGGTCGCCGTCGACGACGCTGCCGGCAGCGTACTGTACGTGTCGGGCCGCACCGGGGAGCTGGTGCGCGACACTACGCGCAGCGAACGCGCGTGGAACTGGGTCGGCGCTGTCACCCACTGGCTCTATGTGACGCCGCTGCGCAAGCATGGCGAAGCCTGGAGCCAGGTGGTGATGTGGACCTCCGGCGTGGCCACGGCGCTGGCCATCACCGGCATGGTGATCAGCATCCAGCGCCTGCGCATCCGCCGCCGCTATGCGGGCGGCAGGATGTCGCCGTATACCGGCTGGAAGGCCTGGCATCACTGGCTGGGCCTCGGCGTCGGCGTGCTGGTCATCACCTGGCTGTTCAGCGGTTGGCTGTCGATGGGGCCGTTCGGCTTCCCTGCCGGCGGCAGCATCACGCCGCAGGACCGGCTGGCGTTCGCCGGGGGCGGCGTCGACAGCGGCGACCTGGGGCTGGATGCGGCGGCGCTCCTGCGCGCGCATCCCGGCACGCTGGAGCTGGAATGGCGCCGCGTCGGTGGTGCACTGTACCTGAGCGCGCTCGGTCGCAAGGGGCGTACGCTGGTCGATGCGCGCGATGGCGCCCTGCTGACGGCCCTGCCGCACGAGGCGCTGCTGCGCGCGGCGCAGGCGATCCGACCCGTCGCCGCGATGCAGGCGGAACTGCTCACGGGGCCGGACGATTACTACTACAGCCATCACCGCGAAGTGACCTTCCCGGTGCTGCGCGCGCGCTTTGATTTGCCGGAGGCGCCGGTGTTCTACATCGATCCGGCCCAGGGCCGCCTGGCGGGCTACGTCGATCGCGACAAGCGCTGGGACCGCTGGCTGTTCGACGGCCTGCACCGGCTCGACTTCGCTGTCCTGCGCACGCGGCCGCTGTGGGATGTGGTGGTGATCGTCTTGTGCGTGCTGGGCTTTGCGCTGACCTTCAGTGGCCTGGTGCTTGGCTGGCGGCATTTGCGCAAGCTTGGGTAGGATATTTACGCACCTGAGATTTTTCTGCTCAAATCTGATACACTCTCCTTAACAACTAATCCGCGACGCCGGTGTGGCTAGACCATCTGGGGCGCGGGGGAAAAAGCCGGCGCAAGCCGGTTTTTTCATTCTACGGAGCGAAAATGGCAGAAGTACAGGTGACAGCCACCGAGCCGTTGCGTACCCGCATCTATGTTGATGGCTACAATCTTTATTATGGTTGTCTGAAGAGTACGCCTTATAAGTGGCTGGACTTGATGACGCTTTTTGAGCGATGCATCCTTCCTTCCAGCGCACCTCCTGAAAGTGTGTTACTGCCTCTGAGTATCAAATTTTTTACCGCCAAAATACTGGAAAAGGCTGCCAGGGCGCTTGATTCAGTGTCATCACAAGCGCGGTACCATACGGCGCTCCGCAAGCTGTACAGCGAACGGATTGAACTTATCGAAGGCTACTACTCCCTGATCGAGTCGAAAGCCAAGCTCGTAAATCCGACTGCCCCGGCAACTTGGCCACGCGATTGCCAAGAAACATTGGTCTGGAAGCTTGAGGAGAAACAGTCTGACGTGAATCTTGCACTACAGGCTTATCACGATGCGATCACGGGTGAGGTTGATCAAGTAGTGATTGTTACCAACGATACCGATATTGCGCCTGCATTACAGTTGATCCGTACCTACACTAAAGTACAGATAGGACTCGTTGTCCCATCGCGGACTCGGCAACGGATACCCAATAGTGAACTTGTCGAACTTGCACACTGGGTTCGCACGCACATTACTTTGGAAGAACTGGCGAAGTCTCAATTGCCTCGGGTAATTGCTGGGCGCAAGCCGACCATGAAACCTGAGTCCTGGTATGCACGGCCGGATTTGCTGGAACGAGTGGTCGCAATGGCACTTCCGTTTACAGGTAGTCGTGGCAAGGCGTTCAAATGGATGGAGGATCCAAACCCGCACTTGGGCGGGCGGACACCAATCGAGCTGGTCGAGACGGACGAGGGGGCCGAGCAAGTCATCGCCTATATTGAGCGCTATCAACAACACGTCGCTGGCACGGAGCGGCCCTCTGATGAAGATGGTCACCGTTCTTGATCGGAATCCCCTTCAGGAAATTAGCGGATTCCGCCAGCTTGTCCCCGCCCTGTCGCGGCCCAATAGATCCCGCCCAGCAAATGCCCCAGATACTGCGGATCGCGATACATCTCGCCATTGTGCCCCAGTGTGGTGACGAACACGCGGCCCTTCTCGTACTGGTGGTGCCAGGCTATCGGGTGGTCCTTGCCCATGCCTTTCACCGTCTGCCCCGGCCAGATCAGGGTCGGGTCGTAGCTAGACTCGTCCACGTTCAGCACCGGGTTGATCTTGACGTTATAGGGGTTTGTGAACGTATAGAACTCGTCGCTCCAGACCCAGCGCTCGGGCAGGCCGTAGGTGGCGGGGAAACCCTTGTCGACCACGGTCACCACCCCGGTCTGCAGCTTCGGATGCAGGCCGACGGTGCGGCCCACCATCTTCTCGAACCAGACCCAGTCGTTCGGTTTCGCGATCGCCGCGCGGTGCACCACGACGGCATTGCCGCCGCCGCGCATGTACTCTTCGAAGTTGGCGCGCTGGGCAGGGTTCAGCTCTTCGCCCGGCGTGTTCAGGAACATCACCGCCGCATACTGTTTCAGGTTGCCTTCGAACACCTGCGTCTTGTTGGTGTAGGTGAGCCCGAACGCATGCAGCTTGGCCAGCCGCTCCAGGTTGTCGCGCGCGATCGGGATATATTCGTAGTGGTACTTGCCGGGCGTGGCCAGCACCAGCAGCTTGAACTGGTCTTCGGCCAGGCTGTCCGGCACGGCGATCGCCATCATGGCCAGGCCAAGGGCCATGGATCGGGTCAGTTGCTTCATCGTGTCTCCTTTATTGTCATGGCGCGGGCACGCCTTCGGGCTTGCGACCATTCCGCGGCACCAGCCAGCCGCCGTCCGACAGCCAGTCGGCCAGCCGGTCGGGCCAGTGCTGCAGCGAGACGCGCTCGCCGCGCTGGCCCATATTGAAGGCGTGGTCGGTGTCGGCATACAGGTGCAGCTCGGCCGAGACGCCGGCCGCCACCAGTTGCTGGTACAGGGCGAGCGTGGGCGGCATGCAGCAGGCGTCGCGCGAGCCGGCGACCAGGAAGGCCGGCGGGGCGTTCGCGGCATCGGTGGCCGGCGTGCCGAGCGGGCCAGGATACACCAGCACCTGGAAGTCGGGCCGGGCCGAATGGCGGTCGAGTGCATCGCCGCCAGCCTTCGGTTGCGGGTGATTGGCCACCAGCGCCGCCAGTTCGCCGCCGGCCGAGAAGCCCATCACGCCGATGCGCTCGGGATCGACGCCATACTGCGCCGCATTGGCGCGCACCCAGCGCACCGCGCGCCGCAGGTCGGCGGCGGCATCGCCTTCGATGCTATAGCCCGATGCGCCATCGCGCGCCAGCCGGTACTTGAGCACGAAGGCGGTGACGCCGATCCGGTTCAGGGTCTTGGCCGCCACCATGCCTTCGTTCTGGAACACCAGCATGCGGTGTCCGCCGCCCGGCACCACGATCACGGCGGCGCCGTTGGCGTGGCGGCGGTCGGCCTGCGCCACCGTCAGCGACGGCGCGTGCACATTGCTGAAGTAGACGCCGTCCTTGACCGTCTCGGGCTCATGCTGGCGGCCCTGCGAGCCGGGTGCGCCGTTGGGCCAGAGTTCGATCACCTGCGCCATGGCGCTGCCGGACAGCAGCAGCGCGGCGCACAGGATGCCGATGGCGCGCATCAATCGCCGATCCGGGTCGAGTACAGCGAGTGATGGGTCAGGATGAACAGCGTGCGCTTGTCTGCGCCGCCGAAGACCAGCTGCAACGGACGCTCCGGCACGTCGATGCGGCCTTTCTGCTTGCCGTCCTTGCCATAGACGAAGACCTGGCCGTTGGCGACATAGGTGTCGCCGTTCGGACCGACCGCCGCGCTCTCGCCGCCGCGGTTGGCCAGCAGCTTGAGGTCGGTAAGGCCGCCGCCCTGGTTCACGATGCCGCTGAAGGTGCGGTTCTCGGAGCCGTTGGTGAACACCACTCGCTGGCCTACCGGCGCCGTGACGAGGCCGAAGGCCTGCAGCGAATCGGCCCAGCGCCAGCCAAGGTGGTCGGCCGCGCCCTGGCGCAGCACGCGGTAGGCGGGCAGCACCAGGCTGCCGTCGGGCGACACGTATTCTTCTTTCTTCGGCAGGGCGACGTCGCGCGCGAACATCTCGGCCAGCGTGGTGAATTCGAAAGTATCGTAGTTGAGCTGGTCCTTGAACTCGCCGTTCTGCCAGAAGTTGACCGGCACCGCGACCCGCGCACCCTGGCGCGCCGCAACCGGCGTCGGCTTGATCATCGTGACCTCGGTTCCCGGCGTGCCCGGCTTGAACGCGTAGACGCTGGCCTGCGGGCCGTAGTTCGAGATCACCATCATGTTGCCGCTATTGTCGAGCGCCAGGTTGACCGGATCGAGCGGGGCGTCGCGCACCACCACCAGGCCCTCGTCCTTGGTATAGCTGTAGATGCGCTTCCAGTGACGGTCGACGAAGTACAGCTTGCCCTTGGGGTCGACGGTGGCGCCGGCGATCGAATAGAAGCCACCTTCGAGCTTGTCGACCTTGCCCAGTGGCGCCGGCGCCTTGCGCTGCTTGCCGGTGTAGTCGAACACGGCGAACTCGCGCTCGCGCACCTCGAGCTTGTTGGAGACGTCGCGGATCGCGTTATCGTAGGCGAACTTGCTGGCGCGCAGATAGGTGGTGCAGCCATTGTCGTCGCAGGTCGCGAAGCCGCTCTCGCCGTTCACGTGCACATTGCGGAAGCGGATGTCGCTCGAGTTGGTGATCAGGATCGCGGCCGGCATCGGTTTATAGGAACGCGTCACGCGGTAACCGTGGTAGTTCGCGAACAGCAGGTTCTTCGAGTTGCGGATCTCAAGCGACACCGCATCGGCGCCGTCGCGGATCTCCTCCTCGGTCTGCGGCGCCAGGAATTCCCAGTTCTCCACATTGTCCAGCACGATCTCGGCGCGGATATGGTGCTCGGCCGACAGCTCATAGACTTTACCGGGGGTCTTGGTATTGCTCACGTAGAAGCCGGCTTGCGCATACCCGCTGGGCGACCAGATGCCCGAGAAAGTGCCGCCGCCGCCATCGGTCACCCACACGCTCGGATACTGGCGGTCCCAGTGCGCGGTGGTGTCGAACTTGGCGTCCTTCTGGTACGGGTCGGCGCGTCGGCCGTCGTACAGCCGGGTGCCGTGACCACCCTGGATGCGTACGTCGTCCACCAGCGAGTGTTCGCCGGCGCGCCACAGCAGCGCCACCGCGCGGTTGTTGATCTCGCCGGTCGCGAGGCCGATGCCGGACACGATGCCTTCGCCGCCGCGCGCGCTTTCCAGCAGCGCCTTGGGACTGTCGACACCCTGGAACTTGGGCGAGCCGTTCGGGATCAGGAGCTGGGTCAGGCCCGGGTGCAGGGCGATGATCACGGTGTCGGTCTTCATGCGGATCGTGTCGTTGACCACGTAGAAGCCCAGCGGCAGGTAGACCACGCGGTTGGCGTCGATCGCCTTCTGGATCGCCGCCGTGTCGTCGGTCTTGCCGTCGCCCTTGGCGCCGTAGGAGTGCACATTGGCCCATTCCTTCGACGGCGGCAGCGGACGCAGGGCGCGCGCCGGCGCCTTCGCCGCAGCCGGCAGGGCCGCCGACTTGTAATTGGTCGAGAACGTCCCCGGCTCGCCCATCTGCTTGATGAACAGGCCGTAGTTGAATTCGCTGACGGTGTAGTCGCGGCCATTCCCCGCCCCGGCCAGGGTCTTGCCGCTGTCGCGGAAGCGCACGAACGTCGGCACATTGCGCGCGATGGCGTTCTCCATGCCGACCTGGGTGTAGACGTTGTCTTCATTGCTGACGATGAGCGCAGCCTTGCTGACGTTCTCGAAGCGCACGTCCTTGCCCCACAACCAGTCGCCATAGCCGCGGTTGATCTCGATCCCGACCGGCGTGTCCTTGATCTCGGTATTGATCATCGTAAGGCTGGCCTCATGCTCGCGGATCGCCGCATCGCGCTGGCCTTCGAAGGTCGAATCCATCAGCGTGAACTGCCAGGCGGGCGAGGTCTTTTCGCTCAGGATGCCGTAGCGGCCGCCGTAGAAGCGCAGGTTGTAGGCGACGTTGCCGACCTGGTAGACGCCGGCCAGGCCGGAACCCAGATGAAAATCGATATGGCTCAGGTTCGAGTGCTGGGCCGTGTGCATGCGCACCGCGGCGGCGGCCGGGTTGCCATCCTTGATCTCGAAGTCGACGTTCGACAGCGCCGAATAGAAGGTCGACGAGTTCGCATTGCGGACTGCTTTTCCTTCCTCGGCGCTGAACGGCACCGCGCTCGGCACCGGCATCGGCACCTTGCCAACGTTGTACTGGTCGCCGCCGGTGAAGATCACCATATTCGCCACGCCCTTCTGGAAACCCGGCGTGTTCTCGCCCAGCACGAACACGGGGCGGGTCGGGCCGACGCCGTACAGGCGCACGGCCAGCGGAATCAGCAGCGAACGGGTGAGGCGGTAACGGCCCGAGGGCAGGAACACGATGCCGCCCTGGCCCTTGTTGGCGGCAGCATCCAGCGCCTGCTGGATCGCGGCCGTATCGTCGGCCTGACCGTCGCCCTTGGCGCGCACCACGACGGCGCGCGGGTCTTCGGGCATGGCCTGGTAGGCCGAGATGGATGCGGCGTTCGCGGCGCCGGCCAGCAGGAGCGACAGCGCCAGAGCGCGGGGAAGTACGGAAAGTGTTGTCATTATCGGTCTTTTCCTCAGCTATGCAAAAACAGCGACAGAAGCATCACGAACAGCAGGCCGAACACGCCCACCAAAGTCTCCATCAGGGTCCAGGAGCGGAAGGTATCCTTCAGGGACAAACCAAAATATTCCTTGAACATCCAGAAGCCGGAATCGTTCACATGGCTGCACATCAGGCTCCCCGCGCCGATGGCCAGCACCATCAGGTTCGGGTCGACGCCGGAACTGTGTACCAGCGGCGCCACGATGCCGCCGGCCGTCACGCCAGCCACCGTGGCCGAGCCCAGGCAGATGCGGATCACGGTCGCCACCGACCAGCCCAGCACCAGCGGCGGCACCGGCAGGCTGGATAGCAGGGCGCCGAGATCGGTGCTGACGCCCGATTCCACCAGTACCTGCTTCAATGCACCGGCGCCGGCGATGATCAACAGGATCGGCGCGATCTCGCGCATCGCCTCGGCCGGTCCCTGCATCACGGCGGAAAAACGCCGGCCCTGCGCCAGCCCCAGCGTCCAGATGGCGACCACGTACGACACCAGCATCACCACCAGTGGATTGGCGAGGAAGGACAGGCCGCCGTTCAGGTCGGGCCTTGCCATCATGAGCACGGTCGTCGCTCCCAGCAGCAGCACCGGAAGCAGCGCAGTGGCGAAGCTGTTGAAGACGCCGGGCAGCGCGCCTTCATCCATCTGGCGGCCATCCTGGAACATGGCCGCGGGCTGGGCCTGGATGCGCCGCAGCGTCATGGCGAACAGCGGCCCGGCGAGAATCAGGGTAGGTATCGCCACCACGATCCCGTACAGCAGCGTGGTTCCCATGTCGGCATGGATCGCCGACACGAGCGCCACCGGCGACGGATGCGGCGGCAGGAAGCCGTGCGCGATCGACAGCCCGGCCAGCAGCGGAATTGCCAGCGCCACCGCCGGCCGCCCCGAGCTATACACGAGCGAGAAGATCAGCGGCACCAGCAGCACGAAGCCGACGTTGTAGTACAGCGGGATGCCGACCACGAAACCGGTGACGGTCAGCGCCACCGGGATGCGCGACGGTCCGAGCGCGTCGACCAGGCAGGTGGCGATGCGGCGCGCGGCCCCGCTGTCGGCGATCAGCTTGCCGAACACGGCGCCCAGGCAGATGATCACCACCAGGGAGCCGAGCAGGTCGCCGATGCCCTTCTCGATCGCGCCGGGGATCTTCGACGGCGGCACCCCAAGCAGCAGGGCCGCCGCGATCGATGCCGCTACGAAGGCCAGCAGGGGCTGGACCTTGCCCCAGGCGATCAACAAGGTCAGCAGGCCGACCGCCAGCAGTACGGAAACGATGTTCCACACGGCTGGCCTCTTTTAAAAGCCGTAGCGCAGGCCGGCCCGGTAGGTGCGTCCAACCACGTCGTACAGGGCCGGGTTGATGCCATAGCTGGCATTGGTCTGCGGTGCGGCTTCAGGCGCACGGTCGGTCACGTTGTCGATCTTGACGTAGGCCTGCAACTGCTTCGACAGGTTGTAGCTGGCGCCGATGTCGAGGTAGGCCGCGCCCTTCATCTTGTTGCTGTAGATGGTCGGGTGGATCAGGGTCGACGTCGGGCAACCGGTCTGGCACTCGATGAAGTCGTTGCGGTAGGTGCCGTCGCTGAACCAGCGTTCGGTCAGCGTGAAACTGAGCTTGTCGTTCTCCCAGGTCTGCGTCGCCAGCACCTTCCACTTCGGCGTATTGCCCATGTTCGAGCCGGCCGAATCCACCGCGATCGTGCCGACCACGCCCGACTCGGTGATGTAGTGCAGGTTGCGGGTGGCCAGCGCGCGGAAGGTGAAGCGGCCCGGCAGGTTCAGGCGCTCCAGGCCCGTCCTGTAGGCGGTCTCGAGATCGAAGCCCTTGACCTTGAGCGAGGCCAGGTTGAAGTTCTGCACCGTGACATAGTTGTTGCCCGGGCTGTTGAGCACCATCGCCTGGCAGATCTCCTGGTTGCCGGCCACGCACAGGTCGACTTCCTGCTGGATCGTCAGCGCCGAGATCACGCCCTTCACTTCGATGTCGAAGTAGTCGGCCGAGATGCTGAAGCCCGGCGCCCACTTCGGCTGGCTCAGGACGATGCCGAAGGTGTTGTTGCGCGCGATCTCCGGACGCAGGCCGGTATTGCCGACCGTGCGTTCCTGCACGCTGATGGTATTGCCCTGGTACTGGACCACGTTGTTGACCACCACCGGCGCCGCGAACAGCTCCGACAGATTGGGCGCGCGCACGTCCTTCGAGGTCACGCCGCGCAGGCGCAGGCCGTCGATCGGGGTCTGCCAGGTGGCGCCCATCTTCCAGCTATTGACACTGCCGGCGGTGCTGTACTTGGTCTCGCGGTCGGCCAGGTTCAGGTTGGCCTCGCCCCAGGTTGCGGACTTGAGCACCGGGATGTTCAGCTCCACATACGCTTCGCGCACGTTGTAGCTGCCTTCGCCGGCGTGGAAGTTACCCGCGTACCAGTTGTTGCCGACCGTGGTGTTGAGCAGCGGGTCGGCCGGGTACATCGCATTGTTCGGCGAGGACGCCATCACGCCGTTGCCGTAGGCGTCGCCGCGCACGCGGTATTTTTCACGGCGATATTCGGCGCCGGTGGCCAGCGAGACCGGGCCGGCCCAGCCTTCGAACAGTTCGCCGTTGATGTTGAAGCTGCCGACGTCCTGGCTCTGTTTGGTGCGCTGGCGTGGGCCGTTCTCTGGTGCGATATAGGCCCAGGCGGCTGGATCGATCGGGTTGTCGCCGATGATATTGAGCGGTACGCAGCCCGATGCCGCGGCCACCGGATTGCGGCACACGATGCGGCCGTCCGGCGCGCGCACGGCGTCGATCGCGGCGTTGTAGCGCGCATTGAGCGTCATGTTGAACGCGTCGAGATTGGTCTTGTTCTCGCCGTGGGTCACATAGGCGTCGTACGACCAGTCCTTGCCGAACAGGGCGAACTTGCCCTCGGCGCCGATCACGAAGCGGCGCTGGGTGCGGGTCGGCTGGACGTCGATATTCTCGGGGAAGATCGCGTTCGAGGTGCCGTATTGGAAGCTCGTGATGTTGTTGCGGGCGCAGGCATCGACGATGGAGGCCGGCAGGAAGGGGTTCGAGCACTGGATGTTCAGGTTGGCGTTTTTCGCTGCGCCCGGATTGGGCGAGAAGCGCGAATCCACCTTGCCGAAGTTGGCGGTGAAGTAGAGCTGGTGGTCCGGCGTGAGGTCATACGACATGCGGGTATAGGCCACCTGGCGCTTGAAGTTCATCGCCAGGTTGGTGCCCGAACCGACGCTGCCGCTCAAGTCGCCGCCGATGCAGAACGGGTTGACGCAGTTGGTGACGGCGCCGGTGCCGGTCGGCCGGCCACCCGAACCGTACTGGAACTGGTAGGGCGCGCCGCCCGGGCCGAAGGCGGTGCCTTGCAGCGGGCCGCTTGTGATCAGGCCGTACTTGGCGTACTGGTATTGCTGCGCCTGTTCGATCACGCGGTATTGTGGCAGGCCGTCGCCGGTCTGGTTCAGCGGGCGTACCGAATAGGCCGGGTTCTGGTACCAGGTGCGGCCGTTCGGGCCCTTGCCGCCGAAGCCGGGCGACTCGATGCCGTTCTCCTTCGTGAACTCGGCGCTGGCCGTCACGTGGAAGCGGTCGTCCAGGAAGGCCTTGCCCCAGGCTGCCTGCACGGTGCCGCCACGGTCGTCGTCGTACTTCGTTTGTCCGCCCTGGACGTTGGCCTTGAAGCCGGTGAATTTTTTGTCGGTGACGAAGTTGACCACGCCGCCCACCGCGTCCGAGCCGTAGGACGCCGAGGCGCCGCCGGTCACCACGTCGACGCGTTTCACCAGCAGTTGCGGGAACTGGCTGACGTCGGTCACGCCGGTGACGTTGGCGCCGACCACGCGCTGGCCGTCGAGCAGGGTAAGGGTCCGGATCGTGCCCAGGCCGCGCAGGCTCAGGGAAGACAGGCCCTGGATGCCGCTGCTGGTGCTGTTGGTGCTGGTGGTGCGGCCGGTGCTGCCCTGCAGGGCAGGCAGTTCGGCCAGGGTGTTGAACAGGTTCGGCTTGGCGGATTTTTCCAGGTCGGCGCTGGTCAGGCTGGTGGTCGGCGTCGGCATGGTGAAGCCGCGCGCGGCGATGCGCGAGCCCGAGATGCGCACGACGGTGGTGGCGGCGCCGTCGTCTGCGGCCACAGGCGTAGCCGGTGGGGCGCTCGTATCGGCCGCGGTATCGGCGCTGGTTTCGGTGGCCGCCGGCGCGGGCTGCGCCTGTTGGGCGTGGGCGAAGCCGACGCTCCAGCAGGCGCTGGCCACGGCCAGGCTGATGAGAGTCCGTTGAACTGGTGTACGCATGATGTCTCCTCGATGCTTGTTGTATGGGAGCGCGCCGTCTCTGTGGAGGGCTGCGCGACAGCTTGCAACTGGCTGCTTGCGAAAATCCCGCCGGACCGCGGTGCCAGGGGCCGCGGTCCAGGCGTCGTGGTTCAGGCGCTGCTGGTGATGCGGTCCACCAGCGCTACTGGCGCCAGCGTGATGTCCAGGGTAAGGCCGGTCTCGTCGGGCTGGAGCGGTTCCAGGATGCTCAGCTGGCTGTCCAGCAGCGAGGGCGGCATGTAGTGGCCGGGGCGGCCGTGCATGCGCACGGCGATCAGCTCGCGCGGACCGGCCAGGTGCACGAAGCGCAGCGCCGGGTCGGCCGCGCGCAGCAGGTCGCGGTAACGCCGCTTGAGCGCGGAGCACGACAGCACCAGGCCCTTGCCCTCGGTCCGGGCCTGGCGGATCTCGCCCGCCAGCGCGTCCAGCCAGCCGGCGCGGTCGTCGTCGTCGAGCGGGATGCCGGCCGACATCTTGCTGACGTTGTCGGCAGGATGATAGGCATCGCCTTCGAAGAAGGGGACGGCATAGTGGGTGGCCAGGGCGGCGCCAACCGTGCTCTTGCCCGATCCGCTGACGCCCATGACGACCCAGCGCAAGGCGCCGGTTGCAGGGACGGGGGTGGTGTCGCTTGATGCTGACATCGTTTCTCCTCGAAAAGACCGTTAGCGCTAACATCGCGTTTTTCGAAGTGTTGTTCAGCTACGATTTTTTGTAAACACGTTATCGATGTTGCAATGCAATGTGGTTCGACGCCGGATTTGCCGCTTTGCAGCGACGAAAAACATGGGCAGCCATGGCTTTTCATTCAGAAAACAGCATCGAAATTTGATAGCGCTAACATTGTTGCGATGCGCAATCTATTTTTTCGCGATGTTGTATTTACTCTACGTTGTGTCGCGCGCGCGACAGTGATGGACTATGTTCTGATCGAGTACGGTTGCGCGAGAGGAGGAAAGCCATGGAGCGAAGTTTCCGCTGGAGAACAATCGAAGGCGACGGACTCGAGTATTTCTCGATCCATGCGATCGAGCGCGGCTTTGTCGCCGAAGGCGTGGTGATCGGAGCGCGCTCCGGCAACCTGGCAGCGGTCGCGCCATTCGGCTGCAGCTATCTGGTCCGTTGCGACGAAGACTGGCATGTGCGCCAGGTGGAAGTGCGGGTGGCGGGCGGCGCCCACCTGCTGCTGCGCGCCGACGGCAAGGGGATGTGGAGCGGCCCGGGCGGCGCGCCACTGCCGGCACTCAGCGGTTGCATCGACGTCGACCTGGCCTGCACGCCGTTCACCAACACGCTGCCGATCCGGCGCCTGGGCGACGCCTTGCGCGTGCGCCACGAGATCCGGGTCGCCTACGTCACCGTGCCCGAGGCGGGCGTGATGCCGTCGCACCAGGCCTACACCGCGCTCGGCGCCGGCCGCTACCGCTTCGAAAGCCTGCCGGATGCATTCGAGGCCGACATCGCCACCGATGCCGATGGCCTGGTCGTCGATTACCCGGGCCTGTTCCGGCGCGCGCCTGCCTGAAACTACTCGCGCGTGATGTGGTACACCTCGCCCGCGGTCGCGCCGGCGTCGCCCTTCTTCGCCCTCAGGTCGCGGTAGACGGCGGCGCGCATGATCATCATCGCCACCACCGGCGCGGTCAGGAGCACGAACACGGTAATGATGATCTCGTGGACCACCACGCGCGACTGCGCCACCGTGAAATAGACCATCGAGGCGATCAGGAGGCTGCCGGCGCCCAGGGTGATGGTGATCGCCGGGCCGTGGATGCGCTGGTAGAAGGTGCGCAGGCGCATCAGGCCGAGCGCGCCGATCAGGATGATGCTGGCGCCCAGGATCAACAGCAGCGAAACGAGCAGGGCGGCCCAGTCGGGAAGGTATTCGATGCCGGTCATTCGATGATCTCCCCGCGCATCAGGAATTTGGCCATGGCGACGGTCGAGACGAAGCCGACCAGCGCGATCAGCATCGCCACTTCAAAATAGACCTGGGTGCCGAAGCGGATGCCCAGCACCAGGGCCAGCAGCATGCCGCACATCCAGAGGGTGTCGAGGGCCAGCACGCGGTCGTGGGCCGAGGGGCCGATCAGCAGGCGCCCGGCGCACAGCGCCATTGCCGCCAGCACGCACACGAGTGCGTAGCCGATCGAGATTTCAAGCAGGGTCGCCATGGCGGACCTCCGTTTCGAAGATGTGGATCAGGGGCTGTTCGTAGCGGGTCTTGATGGTGTCGACCCACCATTCGGCGTCGTGCAGGTCGAACACGTGCAGGACCAGCTCCTGGCTGTCGGGATGCTTGCCAGGCTGGAGCTCGGTCCATACCGTGCCCGGCGTCATGTTGATCAGGCAGGACAGCGCCGCCAGGCCGTAGGGATCGCGAATATCCAGCGGAATGCGGATGAACTGCGAGTTCAGGTTGGCATAGTCGGCGAACAGGATGATCTTGCTCACGTTGAAGCACGAGCGCACCACCTCGACCGACGCGAAGCCCAGCAGGCGAATCGCGATCAGCGGCCGGCGCAGGCGCGGATAGCCCAGCGGGTTGAGATTGCGGGTCAGGACCGGGCCGGCGATGCCCAGCAGCGCGCCGAGCAGGATGTGGCCCGGGTACAGGGTCTGGTTCAGCAGCAGCCACAGGATGCACAGCGCCAGCGACACGAAGGGATAAGGGAGCCAGCGCGTCATGGGGCCTCCTGGGGCGAGAGGGTTGCCGGCGCCAGGCCGGGGGCCGAGCCGGGGCCCGGCACGGTCGGCGCGTCCAGCACCCGGTAGATGTAGCCGCCCGGGCGATGGATGCCGTCGCTGGCGCGCGCCAGGTAGCCGAACAGCGGATTGGCCTGCACCGTCATCAGGACCGACAGCGCCAGCAGGAACAGGATCGGCGCCACTTCGGAGCGGTGCACCTTGGGCGGCTCGGTCGCGCCGCTGGCCCAGAAGGTGCGCACGCCGAAGCGCATCATCGAGATCACGGCGATCAGGCCCGAGACGATGATCAAGACCATCAGGGTCCAGCCCGATGCCGGGATGCTCGCCGCCGCGCCGTCGACCTGCGGATTGAGCAGCGCATGGAACATGCTGAACTTGGCCACGAAGCCCGACAGCGGCGGCAGGCCGGCGATCATCAGCGCGCAGGCGGCGAAGGCCAGCGACAGGAAGGCCATCGCGGCCGGCACGCCGCGGCCGGTGGGCTCGTCGGGCGCATCCTCGACCGCGAACGCTTCCATGGTCAGCGCCAGCATCGCCGAGCGCGGGGTGCGGATGCGGTCGATCAGCTCGATCAGCAGCAGGAAGGCGGCCACCGCGACGGTGGAGCCGACCAGGTAATAGATGCCGGCCGTGACCAGCGCCGGCTGGCCGTAGCCGATCACCGCCAGCAGGGTGCCGGACGAGACGATCGCGCCATAGCCCGCCATGCGGCCGGCGGTATCGGTCGACAGCATGCCGGCGGCGCCGAACACGATGGTCGCCATGCCGCCGTACAGCAGCGCGTCGCCGCCGAAGCCGGCGGCGGCGCCCGCGCCGTCCGAGAAGATCAGCAGCCACAGGCGCAGGATGACATAGGCGCCGACCTTGGTCATCAAGACCAGCATCACCGCCACCGGCGGCGAGGCCGCGGCATAGGTGGTGGGCAGCCAGAAGCCCAGCGGCCACATGGCGCCCTTGGTCAGGAAGGCCAGCGCCAGCACGGTCGCGCCGACCTTGAACAGGGCCAGCTCGTCGCCCGCCAGCAGCGGCACGCGCGCGGCCAGGTCGGCCATGTTCAGGGTGCCGGTGGTGGCGTAGATCAGCGCGGTGCCGAGCAGGAACAGCAGGGCTGCGGCCAGGTTGATCGCGATGTACTGCATGCTGGCGCGGATGCGCTCGGCGTTATACCCGTGCAGCACCAGGCCGTAGGAAGCGGCCAGCATCACCTCGAAGAACACGAACAGGTTGAACAGGTCGTGGGTCAGGAAGGCGCCGTTGATCCCCATGAGCAGGAACTGGAACAGCGTGTGGTAATGCACGCCGATCCGCCCCCAGCGGGTGCGGGTGAAGTGCAGCGAGGCCAGGCCGAGCACCGCGGTGAGCAGCAGCATCAGGGCGCTCAGGCGGTCGGCCAGCAGGGCGATGCCGAACGGCGCGCTCCAGTTGGCGGCCAGGTAGATGCCCATGCCGTCCTGCCAGTGGCCGCCGTCGGTCATGAAGATCAGCGCCAGCGACGTCGCCAGCAGGCCAAGCAGCGAGGCGTAGCTGAGCCAGTACTTCAGGCGGTGCCAGCCCTGCGTCAGCGGGGCCAGGACGGCGCCTACCAGCAGAGGCAGCAATACCGGCACCAGGATCAGGTGCTGGGTCCAGTGCAAACTCATAATTCAGGCTCCTTGCCATCCACGTGGTCGGTGCCGGTCAGGCCGCGCGAACCGATCATCACCACCAGGTACAGCGCGGTGGTGGCGAAGCCGATCACGATCGCCGTCAGCACCAGGGCTTGCGGCAGCGGGTCGGCCAGCAGCGCCGGATTGGGCGTGCTGCCGGCGGGGGTGAGCGGCGGGGCGTCGACCCACAGGCGGCCCATGACGAAAATGAACAGGTTGACGGCATACGACATGAGCATCAGGCCGGCCAGCACCTGGAAGCTGCGCGGACGCAGGATCAGCCAGATGCCGGAGCCGAACACGATGCCGATGGCGAGCGAAATGACGAGCTCCATCAGAAGATCTCCTTGGCGGGCGGGATGGTGGCGCGGGTGGCGTCGGCTGCCACGCGGTGGCTGCGCAGCGACTGGTGGGCCAGCGCGACCAGGGTCAGCATGGTGGAACCGACCACCACCAGGAACACGCCCAGGTCGAACATGAAGGCGCTCGGCACGTGGATCTCGGCCAGGATCGGCAGGGTCACGTGGGCGGTATGGCTGGTCAGGAACGGATAGCCGAGGAAGCAGGCGCCGAGGCCGGTGCCCACGGCGCAGGCCAGGCCCCAGGCGATCCAGCGGTGCGGCCGCAGGCGCAGGTGCGATTCGACCCAGTCGGTGCCGGCCACCATGTACTGCACGATCAGCGCGGTGGCGAAGATCAGGCCGGCGACGAAGCCGCCGCCGGGCAGGTTATGGCCGCGCATGAAGAAGTAGGCGGCCATCACGCCCATCACCGGCAGCAGCATGCGCAGGTACACCGCCGGAATCATCAGGTAGCCGCTCGAGGCCTGCTCGCCAGGTGTCTGGGTGACGGCCGGATCGACGTCGCTGGCCTGCTGCACGGGAATTGCGATGCTTTCGGTGGCCGGGCGGAAGCGGCGCAGCAGCGCATACACGGTCAGGGCCACGGCCGACAGCACGGTGATCTCGCCCATGGTGTCGAAGCCGCGGAAGTCGACCAGCAGCACGTTGACCACGTTCGAGCCGCCGCCTTCGGTCAGCGCGCGCAGCACGAAGAATTCGCCGATCGAGGGCGGCGGGGTGCGCACCAGGATCGCATAGCTGGCGGCGGCGATGCCGAGGCCGCCGGCGACGGCGATGAAGCTGTCGCGTCCGCGCCGGAACCAGGTGCTGGCCGGCGCCCTTTCCTTGAGGCCGGCCGGGGCGAAGCGCGGCGGCAGCCAGCGCAGGCCGAGCAGGATCAGCACCGTGGTCACGGTCTCCACCATCAGCTGGGTCAGCGCCAGGTCGGGCGCCGACAGCCAGACGAAGGTGATCGCCGTGACGATGCCGGTGCCGCCGACCATGGCCAGCGCGACCAGGCGGTGGTACTTGGCGCTGTAGGCCGCGCCGATGGCGCAGCCGGCGCCGATGATCCACAGCACGGCGAACAGCGGGTCGAGCGAATGCACGCTCAGGGTCGGGACCGCGGGCAGCGGATCGACCAGCAGCAGCGGGACGGCCACCATGAAGGCCATCAGCACCAGCATCTGCGGCTGCAGGCGGCGGGTGCCGGTCCAGCGGATCAGGGCGCTGGCGCCGGTCGACAGCGCGAGCATGGTGCTTTCATAGGCTTGCGCGCCCTTCAGGCGGTGCAGCACCGGCACTTCGGTGCGCTCGCGCAGGTCGTGGCGGCGCAGCAGTACCCAGTACAGCAGGGCGCCCAGCACCAGCGCGGCGCCGCTCATCCCGAGCGCCAGGTTGAAGCCATGCCAGATCGCCAGGTCGTACTCGGGCATGGCCACGCCCAGTACCGAGCCGGATGCCACCGCCAGCACGTCGCCGACCACGCGCTCGGGCATGACGCCGACCGCGATGCACAGCACCACCAGGCACTCGACCGGGAAGCGCATCCAGCGCGCCGGCTCGTGCGGCTCCTGCGGCAGGTCTTTCGCCAGGCGGCCGAAGAACACGCTGATGAAGCGCAGCGAATAGGCGACGCTGAAGATGCCCATCGCCACCGCCACATAGGACAGGGTCCAGTCGTCGCTGCCACCCACGTGGGCGGTCTCGGCGAAGAACATCTCTTTCGACAGGAAGCCGTTGAGCAGTGGCACGCCGGCCATTGAGGCCGAGGCCACGATCGCCAGCGCGGCCGTCACCGGCATCGCTTTACGCAGGCCGCGCAGCACGCGCATGTCGCGCGTGCCCGTCTCGTGGTCGACGATGCCGACCGCCATGAACAGCGAAGCCTTGAAGATCGCGTGGTTCATGATGTGGAACACCGCCGCGACCACCGACAGCGGGGTGCCGATGCCCAGCAGGCAGGTGATCAGGCCGAGGTGGCTGATGGTCGAGTAGGCCAGCAGCCCCTTCATGTCGTTCTGGAAGATCGCGAAGAACGAGGCCAGCGCCAGGGTCGCGGCGCCGGCGCCGACGATCAGCCAGGTCCATTCCGGGGTGCCGCCCAGGGCCGGGTACAGGCGCGTGAGCAGGAACACCCCGGCCTTGACCATGGTGGCCGAGTGCAGGTAGGCCGAGACCGGCGTGGGCGCCGCCATCGCGTGCGGCAGCCAGAAGTGGAACGGGAATTGCGCGCTCTTGGTCAGTGCGCCGAGCGCGATCAGTACCAGCGCCGGCAGGTAGAGCGCGTGGGCGCGGATCTGGTCGCCGGCCGCCAGCACCGCCTCGAGCTCGTAGCTGCCGACGATGTGGCCGAGCGTGAGCACGCCGGCCAGCAGGCACAGGCCGCCGGCGGTGGTGACGGTGAAGGCCATGCGCGCGCCGCGGCGGGCGTCGTTGCTCTCCTGCCAGTAGCCGATCAGCAGGAAGGACGTGAGGCTGGTCAGTTCCCAGAACACGACCAGCTGGATCAGGTTGCCGGACAGGACCACGCCCATCATCGAGCCCATGAAGGCCAGCATGTAGGCATAGAAGCGCGCGACCGGATCGCGCTTGGACATGTAGTAGCGCGCGTACAGGATCACCAGCAGGCCGATGCCGAGCACCATGATCGAGAACAGCCAGGCCAGGCCGTCGAGGCGGATGATGATGTCGAGGCCGAACATCGGCAGCCAGCTGTGGCGCGACTGCAGCACCTCGCCGGCGTCCAGGCGGCCGAACTGCGAGATGGCGAAGATGAGGGCAACGAGGGTGAACGCGCCGGCCGCGATGGCGGGACGGTTGCGCGACCCATTGGGAAGGCAGGCGGAAACGAAGGCGCCGGCGAAGGGGAGAAGGACGAGCAGGATCAGTGGCAGTGAGGTCATCGGCATCATCCTTCGGGGCAGTGCGACATGTAACGGCGCGCACAGAGGCGCAAGGCTATTTTAGGTTTGTTCATTCTGTTCTCCAGCGCGCACGAGTAATGTGTCGCATACGACTTCCTGCAGCAGGTGTTCACTGCGGCTGCCCGTCAGGAGGCGCATCAGCGCCGATTCTTCATGCAGGCCGAATACGGCCAGGTCAATACTATTATCCACTACGTGGCGCGCCAGCTGGGAAGCGGGGTCGCCTTCGCCGATCGCCGGAGTCACGCGCGCACGCGCGCCAGGGTCCAGCGCGCAGGCGTCGAGGAAGCGGATGAATGCGGCGCGCGGCGGCGCGTCGGGCGCCAATTTGTCGGCGTCATGGGCGTGGAAGGCCGTGATGCGGGCCTGCGGGAGCAGGCGCGCGGCGGTTTCCAGCGCCAGCTTCGAGGCCGGCGTGAAGTCGATCGCCACCATGATGCTGCGGTAGGGACCGCGCATGCGCTGGCGCACCACCAGCAGCGGCTGGGCCAGCGCGCGCGCCAGTTTTTCGACGGTGGAGCCGAGCAGCAGGTCGCCGAGCGTGTCATGACGCGAGGGGCCGGTGATCACGATCGCGCCCGGCATGGTGGCCGCGGTGTCTAGGATGGCAGCGGCAGTGGCGCCGCCGGCGAAGCGATGGCTGACCGTCAGCCCGCTAGCGCCGAACTCGCGCGCGAGTTCCGCGCGCGCGCCTTGCTCACGCTCGCGCGAAGCGTCGTCGTCCATCCATTGGAGTACTTCGCCGGGCGCCTGGGGTGCTTCATGCACCGTCAAGGTCACCAGCGGAACTGAATAGGCATCGGCCAGCTGCTTGGCGCGTTCCAGGGGCCGGTCGCAGCGGGCGCTCAGGTCCGTCGCAAGCAACAATCCGGGGGGCGTAGTGGGTTCTGGCATGCGCCGCCTCGTGGAAAGTCTTCTCGGAAGGCGACACTCTACCGTAGTTGACGACCTGACTACAACGCGTTTCTTCAGTTATTTCGAATTTACTTCGTATAACTCCGGGTGCAGTGCAGCATTTTCGCGCATCGTCGGCCGGCCCGACGGGTTTTTCATCCCTTGCCGGCGACTATGAAGAAATGCCTGGCGCTGTAAAGCCAGCACGATTGGGGGGATGAATCTCCCCTCGATTGGGTATAGGCCGGGCCAGTGCCCTTGGCCGACAATGCCCGCAAGGAGAATCTTGATGAGTAAATACCTGCATTACGGCGTGCTGGCGCTGGGGGCGTGCGCCGCCGGCGCCCAGGCGCAAACCAATGTCCAGATCTATGCCCGGCTGAACGTCTCGGCCGAATACGTGAAAGCGTCGGCCACGACCGGTGGTCCGCGCCTGAGCCAGCAGCGCGTGTCGGGTAACCGCTCGGTACTGGGCTTTCGCGGCAGCGAAGACCTGGGCGGCGGGGTCAGCGCCATCTTCCAGATCGAGGGCTCGCTCTCGCCCGATACCGGCGCGGGCGAACTGGCGCGGCGCGATACCCGGGTCGGCCTCGATGGCGCCTATGGCACGCTGTTCGCGGGTCATTGGGCGACCGCCTACAACACGTCGACGGCCAGCCTCGATCCCTTCTATCCCACCACCGCCGGCTACATGAGCATCATTAGCAACGGGGCGGCGGCGGCGGTCGACAATGTCAGCAATGTGTACTCGTTCGACCGGCGCCAGGCCAATTCGGTCCACTACTGGAGCCGCCCATGGAAGGGACTCGGCGTGCGCCTCACCCATGGCGTGGCCGAAGAACGCCCCGCCAACGGCGCCAAGCCATCCTTGACCTCGGTCGCCGCAATCTATGAACAGGGGCCGTGGTATGCGACGCTGGCGCACGAGCGCCACCGCGCATACCAGGGGCCGGGCCACAATGACAGCGGCACCAAGCTGGCGGTCGCACGCCGCTTCGGCGATACCCGGGTGGCGCTGCTGGCCGAACGCCTCGAGTACGAAACCGCCGCCGGCGGCCTGGATCGCAATGCCTTCTACGTCTCGGTCAGCCACCAGATGGGTGCGCATGGCGTTCGCTTCGGACTGGCGCGCGCCGGCGACGGCAAGGGGGCGAGCGGCAACCGGGTCGGCTTCGTGCGCGGCGGGGCCGACACCGGTGCCACCCACGTCACGCTCGGCTACGACTACACGCTGTCGAAACGCACCAGCCTCTATGCCTATGTGACCCACCTCGACAACGAGGACAATGCCTCCTACGATTTCGCCATCAACAGCGTCGACGCGGCTCCCGGGGCCACCCTCAAGGGCGCCGCGCTCGGCATGCGCCACGCTTTCTGAGCCACTGCGATTGTCGGGCGTTCATCCGGGCGCTACACTTGGTCATCCTGTCGTCCGTACGGGAATTCGACCGAGGGGAAGCCGATGAAAGCACTGTTGGTGGCAGTCGTAACGATGTTCCTGGCTGGCTGTACGAGCGCGCCGCGCAACGCCGATCCCGGTTTTGCCGACAGCGACATCGAGGCCCTGATGGCGCGCGGCCAGGTGGTGGGGCTGGCGCTGGCGGTGATCGACGAGGGGCAGGTGGTCAAGGTGGCGAGCTACGGCAAGCGCAATCTCGAACGCGGCCTGCCGCTGCAGCCCGACACGGTCATGTACGGCGCCTCGCTGACCAAGACCGCCTTTGCCTACATGCTGCTGCAGCTGGCGAGCGAAGGCCGGCTCGACCTCGACGCCCCACTGACGAAGCTGCTGCCCAAGCCGCTGCCCGAGTACCGGCTTGGCGAGCGCCGCGATTTCAGCGACCTGGCCGGTGACGAGCGCTGGCGCCAGCTCACCCCGCGCATCCTGCTCACGCACGCGGGCGGCTTCGCCAACTTCCGCTGGCTCGAGCCGGACGAGAAGCTGCGCTTCCACTTCAGCCCCGGCGAACGCTATGCCTATTCGGCCGAAGGCATGTACATCCTGCAGCTGATCGTCGAGCAGGGCCTGGGACTGGATGCCGGCGCCGAGATGCAGGCGCGCGTGTTCGACCGCCTGGGCATGCCCAATACCAGCATGCAGTGGCGCCCCGACTTCGCCGCCAACCTGGCCGACGGCTACACCCTCGAGGGCAAGATGGTGCCGCACGACGAGCGCGGCAGCGTCACCGCCGCCGGCTCGATGGACACCACCATCGCCGACCAGGCGCGCCTGTGGGCGGCGCTGGTGCGCGGCGATGCGATCAGCCCCCAACTGCGCGCCGAGATGGTGCGCCCGCAACTACCGATCACGAGCGCCGGCCAGTTCCCGACCCTGGTGTCGCGGCCCGGCGCGCCGGTGCCGCACCTGGCCGCGGGCCTGGGCGTGGTCACGTTCCGGGACCGCAGCGGGCCTGGCTGGTTCAAGGGCGGACATAACGACAGCACCGGCAATATGGCGATCTGCCTCGAGGCGCGCCGCCGCTGCGTGGTGATGCTGTCCAACGACGTACGCGCCGAGCGCCTGTTCCCCGCCATCGCGCGCATGGCGCTGGGCGAGAACGATATGCCATGGGGCTGGGAATACGGCTGGTACGGCACGCCGCCACGGCCCTGACGAGCTTGCCAGCGGGCATTCGTGCAATCCTGACAAGCCGGGGCTGGTAGGATGGGCGCCAGCCCATGAAGATTCTCCTGACAACCCATGCCGTGCCTGCCGGCGCGGCGCTCGCCTGCCTGTTCCTCGCCCTCACCGCGCTGCTCGGCTGGGGCCTGCATTCGCCTGCGCTGATCGGCGCCAGCACCGGTTCGCCGCAGATGTATCCGCTCACCGCTGCCGGTTTCGTATGCGCGGCCGCCAGCGTCCTGCTGCAACTGCATCCGGTGCGCCCGGTCGCGCGCGCCGGCCGCGTGCCGGCCCTGCTGGTGCTGGCGCTCGGCATCGGCTGCGCCGCGATGCGCCTGCTTGACTGGGCGCCGGCGCCGCTGTCGCTGGGCCTGGGCGCCGCATCCAGTGCCTGGAGCCTGCCGGCGCTCCTCACCGCCGGCCTGTTCGTCGTGCTCGGCGCCAGCCTGGCGCTGGTGGGCGCTCGGCGCACGGTCGGCGCAGCCCAGGCCCTGGCCGCCGGTGTGCTGCTGTTCTCCCTGCTGACCCTGGCCAGCTTCGCCGCCGAAGACACGATCCTGTACCAGCTGCTGCCCGGCCGCGGCACCTCGCTGCGCACGGCGCTGGCCTTCCTGCTGGCCGCGGGCGCGGTGCTGGCGCTACGGCCGGACCAGGGCACGATGGCGGCGCTGGCCAGTCCCACGCCGAGCAGCCGCACCTTGCGCCGGCTGATGGCGCCGCTGGTGCTGACTCCGATCGCGCTGGGCATGGTCGCCACCGCCGCGGTGCGCGACGCCGATCCGGGCATCGACCTGACCACCATGATCTGGCTGTTCGTCTGGGGCCTGCTGGTGATCCTGATCGCCGTGGTGTGGCGCTTCGCCTACCAGCTGTACCGCCAGGACCTGACCCGCGCCATGGCCGAGCGCGAACGCAACGAGGCGCTCGAGGCGCTGCGACTGGCGGACGAGCGCAAGAACGAGTTCCTGGCCATGCTGGCGCACGAGCTGCGCAATCCGCTGGCGCCGATCAGCACCGCCGCCGGCCTGCTGAAAAGCGTGTATGCGAGCGACCCGGGCGCGGTACGGCGCACCAGCGAGATCATCGCGCGCCAGGTCGAGCACATGGTGCACCTGGTCGACGACCTGCTCGACGTGTCGCGCGTCACGCGCGGCATGATCGAGCTCAAGCGCGAGCAAGTCGACCTGCGCCAGGTGGTCGGCGCCGCGCTGGAGCAGGTGCAGCCGCTGCTCGACGCCAAACGCCAGCGCCTGCGCACCGAATTGCCGGAAAGCCGGCTGCTGGTCGAGGGCGACACGAAGCGCCTGATCCAGGTGCTGGCCAACCTGGTCAATAACGCCGCCAAATACACGCCCGAGGAAGGCAGCGTGCTGGTCATCGCGCGCATGCAGGGCGGGGAAGCGGTACTGCTGGTGCGCGACGACGGGATCGGCATCGCCCCCGAACTGCTGCCCGATATCTTCGGCCTGTTCACCCAGGCCCGGCGCACGCCGGACCGGGCCGAAGGCGGCCTGGGCCTGGGGCTGGCGCTGGTCAGGAACCTGGTCGAGCTGCATGGGGGAATGGTGCACGCCGACAGCGCCGGACCGGGCCACGGCAGCACCTTCACCATCACCCTGCCACGCCTGGAAGCGCCGCCGGCGCCCGTGGCCACGACGGCGGCTGCGCCGCAGCGTGCGCGCCGCGCAGCCGCATCGCACCTGCTGGTGGTGGACGACAACGCCGATGCGGCGACCTCGCTGGCGCTACTGCTGGAGGCGGACGGCTACCGGGTGGAGGTCGAGCACGCACCGCACCCCGCGCTGCGCCGTGTGCTGGCGCAGGCGCCGGACGCCTGCATCCTCGACATCGGGCTGCCCGACATGGACGGCCGCGAACTGGCGCGCCGGATTCGCACAGGCTTGAAAGAGCGCACGCCGCTGCTGATTGCGCTCACCGGCTATGGCAGTGACGCCGACCGCCAGGCCGCGCTGGACGCCGGCTTCGACCATTACCTGGTCAAGCCGGCCAATATGCAGCAGCTCGCGGCGCTATTGAGCGTTCAGGCGTCGGCCGGGTAGCGCAGGCCGATCTGCCGGCGGATGGTGTCGAGCAGGCCCATGATCGCCAGCGTGTCGTCGTGGGTCATGGCCGGCGATTCGAGCAGGCCTTCGCGCAGGCAGCGGCCGGCCTCGATCGCCTCGTGCGCATAGCCGTTGCCGAGCCAGGGCGTGTCGATCGTGCGCGACGGGCCGTCCAGCAGGTCGACCGTGATGCGCTCGGCCATGTGGAACATGCGGTGCATGCGCACGCTGCCGCGCGTTCCCGATACCACCAGTTCGCTCGGCGCGCGCGCCCGTAGCGAGCAGCTGCAGACCGACAGCGTGCCGCCCGCATGGCGCATGGTGAAGGCGGTGGTCAGGTCGACGCCGGTCTCGCCCATGATGGCCTGGGCCTGCACCGTTTCGACCCGGCCCAGCAGGGCGCAGGCGATCGACAGCGGGTAGATGCCCAGGTCGAGCAGGGCGCCGCCGCCCAACGTTGGATCGTTGACCCGGTGGGCGGGGTCGGGCGTGGCCGAGAAGCCGAAGTCGGCGTGCAGCTGGGTCACCGCGCCGATCTCGCCGGACGCGATGACGCGCTGGACTTCAGCGAGCGCCGGCATGAAGCGGGTCCACATCGCCTCCATCAGGAACAGTTTTTTCGCGCGCGCCAGCGCGACCATCTCGCCCGCCTCGCGCCGGTTCATCGCGAACGGCTTTTCGCACAGCACCGCCTTGCCGGCGCGCAGGGCGAGGATGGCGTTGGCTGCGTGCATCGGGTGCGGGGTGGCGATATAGACGATGTCGATCTCGGGGCAGGCCACCAGTTCTTCGTACGAGCCGAAGGCCAGTGGCGCCTCGAAGGCGTGGGCGAAGGAGGCGGCGCCGTCGGCGCTGCGCGAGCCGACCGCCGCCAGCACGGCGTCGGGCGTGGCGCGCAGGCCGTTTGCGAAATCGCGGGCGATGCGGCCGGTGCCGAGGATGCCCCAGCGGATGACGCGGGTCATGGCTGTTCTCCGATACCGAGATGGTCCTTGAGTGCCGCCACCGCCAGCGCATGGTCGTCGGCGCCGGGCAGGCCCGAGACGGTCACCGTGCCGATCACGCCGCGACCGCGCACGATGATCGGATAGGCGCCGCCGTGGGCCGCGTAGTCGCGCATGTCCAGGCCAGGCAGGCGGTCATGGTCGCCGCCGGCCTGGCGCACCTCGTTGTGGGTGTAGAAGGAGCTATGGCCGGTGCGCTTGACCAGGTTGTTCTTGCGCCGGATCCAGTCGGCGTGGTCTGGCGAGGCGCCCGGCATCGCATGCGCGAACAGCACCGTGTCACCCTGCGTGATCTCGACCGTCACCGGCCGGCTGGCGGCACGTGCGCGGGCCACCAGCGCGGCGCCGAGGGCAGTCGCGGTGTCCTGGTCGAAGCGATCGAACTGCAATAGCTTCTCTTCGCGCAGAAGAAAGTCGAGCGAGACGGTGGCATCCTGGGGCATGGTCAAGGTCAGGGTGGTTGGGGTGAGGGCGGACAGCGCTGCGCTGACATACACCAGCGGCGCGTTCCAGTTGATGGCGACTTCGTTGGCGGCGTAGCTGCAATCGTGGTCGATGTACGACAGCGCCGGCAGCTTGCTCGGGTAAGGTGGGCAGTCTTTCGCATCCTGCTGGCCCGGATTCGGGCCGCCCGACAGCCAGCCCGGCACCGGCGCCGTGATCCCGTCGGCCATCGAGGGCCGGTGGTGCGGATGCATGAACGGACGCGCGCCGAAGCCGGTCACGAAGGAATAACCGGTCGGGTTGCGGCCCAACACGTAATCGAGGCTCGATTGCGCCGCCCGCAGGTAGTCCGGGTTCGGCTTGAGGCGATGGGCCTGCAGCAGCATCATGCCCTGGTTCAGGACCACCGCATTGCTGCCCCAGACGAAGTCCTTCGGCGTCATCGCGAGGCGGTAGCCGCTGCTGCGCCAGGTGCCAAGCAGTTGCGCGGCCAGGCCGTCGATGCGGCGCGCCACCAGGGCCGGATCGATGCCGGGCGCCAGGTGCGCGCGGTGGTGGGCCAGCGACATCCAGCCCAGTGCCGCCACATTGCCCCAGGACGGCGTGGACAGCGGCGCATCGTACTTGAGCAGCGCGGCGGCATAGCGCCGGTCGCCGGTGGCGATGAACAGTTCGGCCGCGGCCCAGGCGAATTCGTCGCCCAATTTGTCATCGCCATATTCGCCGGTAGCGACGTCCGGCGGGTTCTTGAAGAGGGCGTCCGGATGCTGCCCGGCCCAGCGCCAGGCCGATTGCGCCGCGGCCAGCATGCGCGCCGACATGCCGGGCCACGTTTGTTCATGCGGCGCCAGCACGCGACTGGCAGTGGCCATGGTGGCGGCGAAGTCGAGGGCGGCCGCCGTGCCCTTGGCCACCACGTAGCGCGGGGTGGTCGAGGCGGCATCCGGCATCACGATGCCGTCGAAACGCAGGTTGGTCAGCTTGTGGTACACGCCGCCGTCCTGCGGGTCCTGCATGGTCAGCATCCATTCGAGGTTCCACATCGCCTCGTCGAGGATGTCGGGTACGCCGTTGCCGGATTCGGGGATGCCGATGTCCTGCCTGAAGAAGGCGGGGTAGTGCTCCAGGGCTGCCAGCAGCGTATACGTCGAGATGCCCGAATTGACGACGTACTTGTTGTAGTCGCCGGCGTCGTACCAGCCCCTGGGGCTGGACAGCACGGTGCCGGCTGGCCGCGCGGGTGAGGCGGCGGAAGCGTGCACCAGCACCCTGTCATCCGGATGGCCGGCCGGGCGCGCCCAGGCGCTCGCGTGTTGCGGCGCGAGCGCGATGGCGCTGCGGTTGTAGTAAAAGGCTTTCAGGGCTGCGGCGTTCAGGGCGTGATAGCTATCGGGGCCGACCGTGAACGGGTCCGACAAGGACAGGCCGGCCACCTTGATGCGGTAGGTACCCGGCTGCGTCAGCGCGCTGAAATCGAGCACGCGCACCGTTTCGCCGGACGGCTCCCAGCGCAAGGCGGGGCTTGATGTGCCCTTGAACGCGGTCTTGCCGCCGGCATCGACGACCTCGAACTCGCCGGCCTGCTGGGCCACGACGGCCAGCTTCTGCGCTTGCGGAAGGAAGCCGACCTGGTTGACCTTGATGGCCTGCGCGCAGGCGGCGCCTGCCGCCATGCACAATACGGAGAGGGCCAGGCGCTTCATGCCGGCACCGTCTTGCCGTCGGCTTCAGGGTCTGACTCCGCCTTGGGCTGGCTGCCGTCGTCATGATGGAACGGCGCGAACCAGGTGGCCAGGAAGGAAGGGATGGTCGCGACCATCACCAGCGCGAAGTAGGCGACATACCCCATCATCTCCTGCAGGTGGCCGCTGATCACGCCGGTGACCATGCCGCACAGGCCCATCAGGCCGGTGCCGAAGGCATAGTGGGTGGTCGTGTACTTGCCCGGCGCCAGCTGCTGCATCAGGTAGATCATGAAGCCGACCGCGCCGAAGCCGAAGAAGAATTTTTCGATCGCCACGCCGAGCGTGACGAGCACCAGGCTCGATGGCATATAGATCGCCATCACCAGGAAGGTGATGTTCGGGATGTTGATCGCGCAGCACAGCACGAACAGCGTCGCCTTCAGGCCGCGCTTGGCGACATATAGCCCGCCCAGCAGCGAACCGACCAGCACCGCGGCCAGTCCATAAGTGCCGTAGATCAGGCCCAGCATCTCGTTCGACAGGCCCAGGCCCCCTTTCGAGGCCGGGTCGACCATGAAGAATGGCCCGATCTTTTCCAGCAGGCCAACGCTGAAGCGGAACAGGAAGGCGAAGGCGATCATGCGCCACACGCCGCGCTTCTGGAACAGGGTGACGAAGGCGTCGAGCAGGATGCGGCCGGCGTCCTTCACGCTGGACGGCGTGTCGGCCGCGCGCGCGCCCTCCGGCATGGTGCGCCAGTGCCACAGCGCCATCACCAGGGTCAGGCCACCGACGAGCAGGAAGATGATGCGCCAGGCGTCGATCCAGTCGGGGCCGAACACGGTGGGGTCGTGGCCGAACACGCTGCTGTGCAGGTAGCCGCTCAGGTAGACCATGCCGCCGGCGGCCACGATCGGGCCGATATTCCACGACAGGCTCTGGATGCCGCAGTACAGCGATTGCGCGCGCGCGTCGAGCGAGGTGACATAGACGCCGTCGCTGGCAATGTCCTGGGTGGCGCCGATGAAGGACAGGGCGAAGAAGATCGCCATCAGAAAGGTCATGTAGCCGGGCAGTTCCATCAGCAGCGCGACGCCGGCAAAGCCCATCCCGATCGCCACCTGCGCGCTCAGCACGAAGAATTTCTTGGTGCGGTACATCTCGACGAAGGGGGCGAACAACGGCTTGACGGTGTACGCCAGGATCAGCAGGCTCGAATACTGGGCGGCGCGGCCGTTGTCCATGCCCAGGTTCTTGAACATGATGGCGGTGACGCTGGTGAGCATCACATAGCCGAGGGCCATCGTGAAGTAGCCGGTCGGGACCCACAGCAGCGGAGAGACGGCCTTACGCATGGGCGGCCTCCGTGCTCGCACGTGGTGCACTCGCGCGGCCTTGCGCGAGATGATCGGCCAGTATCGCGGACGCGCCCTGCAGGGCCGGATACGGCGCCGTGATCAGCCAGGTCGGGATGCGCGCCGTGAATTCGCTGAAGCGGCCCTTGCGCTCGAAGCGCGGACGGAACGGAGAGGCGACGAAATAGGCGCCCAGGCGCGGCACCACGCCGCCGCCGATATAGATGCCGCCGCGCGCGCCAAGGGTCACGGCCAGGTTGGCCGCCACCGTGCCCAGCATGCCGCAGAAGCAGTCGATCGCTTCCAGCGACAGGGCGTCGCCGCCGGACAGGCCGCGCGTGACGATGTCGGACGGCGACAACTCCCTGTCCTGCGTCATGCCGCGGCTCATGGCCAGCGCTTCGCGGATCAGCACCAGGCCGGGGCCGGACACGAAACGCTCGGCCGAGACATGGTCGTAGCGCTGCCAGGCATGGCGCAGCACTATTACCTCGCGTTCGTCGAGCGGCGAGAATGCGACGTGGCCGCCTTCGCTATGCAAGGGAATCCAGCGTTCGCCGCTCGGCACCAGGCCCGAGACACCCAGGCCGGTGCCGGCGCCGACCAGGCCGATGGCGCTGCCTGCCAGGGCAGCACCGCCGCCGACCGGCGCCAGGTCGCCTGGACCCAGCGTCGGCAGCGACATCGCCAGCGCCGTGAAGTCGTTCACCACCAGCAGCGTCTCCAGGTCCAGCGCGCTGCGCGCCGCCTCGATCGAGAACGCCCAGTGGTGGTTGGTCATGCGGATCGCGTCGCCATCGACCGGATTGGCGATCGCGATCACCGCGTGGCGTACGCGCGCATTGGCGCCAGCCAGGTAGAAGCGCACCGCGTCCTCGAAGCGGGCGTGGTCGGCGCAGGCCAGCGTCTGCACGGCCTGGATGCTGCCTGGCGCCGGCTCGAGCGCGAAGCGCGCATTGGTGCCGCCGATATCGGCCAGCAGGCGCGGGCCGTCGGGATAGTGAATCGTCTGCATTGTCTCCTCCTTGTCGCGTCTATTTTTTATGCGATCAAGTCTTGATGCGGTTTGCGATGAATTCGCGATACCACAGTGCGCTGTCCTTCAGGGTGCGCTGCTGGGTCGCGTAATCCACGTGCACGATGCCGAAGCGCTTGGCGTAGCCCGAATTCCACTCGAAGTTGTCGAGCAGGCTCCAGAGGAAGTAGCCGCGCACGTCGACGCCGGCATCCATCGCCTGTTTCAGCGCCGCCAGGTGGCTGCGCACGTAGGCGATGCGTGCCGGATCGTGGACCCGGCCATTCTCGACCACGTCGGGATTGGCCATGCCATTCTCGGTAATGTACACCGGCGGCAGGTCGGGGTATTCATTCTTCAGCTTGATCAGCAATTCCGGCAGGCCTTCCGGGAAGATCTCCCAACCCATGTCGGTGACGCCGTGGGGCGCCGGCGCCGGTACCGGCGGGGTGGCGGCGCTGCACCAGCTGCGGAAGTAATAGTTCGAGCCGAGGAAGTCGATCTTCTGCTTGATGATGTCGAAGTCGCCGTCGGCTACCCTCGGCGCATTGGCGCCATGGCCGCGCAGGGCCAGTTCGGGGTAATGGCCCTTGAAGATCGGGTCCATGAACCACTGCACCGAACGCGCGTATTCGAACTCGGCCAGCGCGCGGTCTTCAGGCGAATCGGTGGCCGCATCGGCGGTCCACTGGTTCAGCACGATGCCCAGCTGCGCCTTGCTGCCGACGTCGCGCATGGCGCTCATCGCCAGGCCGTGCGACAGCAGCAGGTGGTGCGAGACCTGGATCGACTGGCGCAGGTCGACCACGCCGGGCGCGAACTGGGCGTTGCCGTAGCCGAGGTTGGCCGTGCACCACGGTTCGTTGTGGGTGGCGATCGCCTCGATCCGGTCGCCGAAGCGGCGCGCCACTTCATGGGCGTAGTCGGCGAAGCGGTGCGCGGTGTCGCGGCTCAGCCAACCGCCATCGTCCTGCAGCCGTTGCGGCAGGTCCCAGTGGTACAGCGTGGCGTGGGGACGGATATTCTTCTCGGCCAGGGCGTCGAGCAGGCGGTCGTAGAAGCCGAAGCCGGCTTCGTTCCAGGCGCCCTTGCCATCAGGCTGGACCCGGGCCCAGGCCAGCGAGAAGCGGTAGGCGTCCACGCCCAGCGAGGCCATGATGTCGACGTCCTCGCGGTAGCGGTGGTAGTGGTCGCAGGCGACGGTGCCGTCGCTGCCGTCCTTGATATTGGCCTTGTCCTGGCAGAAGATGTCCCAGATCGACGGCCCCTTGCCGTCGACGTTGTGCGCGCCTTCGATCTGGAACGAGCTGGTGGCCACGCCCCAGGTGAAGTCGGATGGGAAGTCGTTGTTGAAATCGAAGTTGGGGCTCTTGGTCATGGAACTCTCGGATCGCAGGCGTGGCGTGTGGATAAGCGGGTAAAAGCAAAAAAGCAGGCGCCGGGTGGGCGCCTGCGGTGCTGCGGCTCTTAGAAGTCGAAGCCGGTGTTGATGCCGACGGTGCGCGGCGGCTTGTACTGCGCCAGCCACGGACCGAAGCCGTTGAAGGCGCTGGTCTTGATCTTCTCGTCGCTCACATTGCGCACGAAGGCGTCGACCCACCATTTGTCCTTCGCGTAGCGCAGGCCGATGTCGGCGCTGCCGTAGGCTTTCTGGCGGTCTTCCGGTCCCAGGTCGAACACGCTCAGGCGCACTTCATCCTCGTAGCGCGCCGTGATGCGCGGCACCAGGGTGCCGCCGTTGGCCAGGTAGAAGGTGTGCTGGTACTGGACCGTGGTCGAGAAGGTCGGCGCGTGCGGCAGCTTGTGGCCGGTGACGTCGAGGCAGGTCGAGATACGCGGATCGATCGTGCACGGCGGCAGCGCGTAGTCGTTAGAGCCGGCGATCAGGCGACCGAGCTTGGTGTCCAGCACGGCGAGGGAGACCGACAGGCGGCCATCCTTGGCGATGCGGGCGGCGATCTCGGTTTCCAGGCCGTAGACTTCGGCGCCGTCGGCGTTCTCGATGGCCAGGCCGCGGCTGCCGTCCGGGAAGCTGACCGGCGAATTGAACTGGAAGTCCTTGAAGTCCATGTAGAACAGCGCGTTGTTGATGCGCAGGGCGCCGTCCAGGAAGGTGCTCTTGGAGCCGATCTCGTAGTTGGTCAGCGTCTCTGGTTGATATGGCAGGCCGCGGTCCTGCACGCCGCCCGACTTGTAGCCGGTCGATACGCTCGCATACACCATATTGTTGCGGTCGATGTCGTAGTTCAGGCGCACCAGGCCGGTGGCCTTGTTGTCGCTGTAGCGGCCGTCGTTCGGCACGCCCTCCACGTAGCCGTTGGCCGGGTCGCGCGGGTCGATCTGCGGGTTGAGCGGCAGTTGCGGCGCGCTGGCGTCATAGCCCCAGGTGTAGCCGCGGCCGCCGATGTGGACGCGCTTGTCGTGGGTGTAGCGCACGCCGCCGGTCAGGTGCCAGGCATCGGAGATGTTCCAGGTGGCCTGGCCGAACACGGCCGAGGTGTCCACGGTCTGCTTCGGCTGGATGAAGGAACCCTGCCAGTTGACGGCGCCGTCCGGCGTGGCCCGCATGCCGGCGATGTCGAAGCGGATGTCGTTCTTCTCGTTGCCATAATAGGCACCGACCTGCCAGTCGATGGTGCGGGTGCCGGTCGATTGCAGCAGCAGTTCGTGGCTGTGGCTCTTGTAGTTGGAGTCGACCGTGGTGTGTTCCTGGAAGATGCCGCCGGTGGTGATCGAGGTCGGGACCACGGTGCCGCCATCCTGGTCGAAGCGCATGTCGCCGCTGTACTTGGACCAGCCGGCCACGTATTGCAGCGCCATGTCGGGGCTGATGTCCCAGCTCAGGCGGCTGCGCACATTGTGGCTGTCGCGGTTGATCCATGGCGCGCTGTCAGACAGCGTCGACCAGTGCTTCTCGCCGGCGCGCGGGACCTGCATCAGGTTGGCGCTCGGGGTGCCGCGGTCGATGAATTTTTCGTAGGCGATGTCCCAGCGCACGTTGGGCGCCAGTTGCCACAGCAGCGACAGGCGCGCCGCGCTCTGGTCCTGGGCGCTGTACTTGTCGCCGCCGGAGGCGAAGATATTCGGGTTGATCGGACGGAAGCCAGCCGGGTCGGCGCCGGAGGCCAGGTAGGCTGCGCGCTGCGATTCGACCGATGGATTCTTGAAGCGCTGGTAGTCGACATAGCCGTCGTGGCGCTCGTGCACCACGGCGAAGCGCAGCGCCGCGTTGTCGGCGACCGGGATGTTGACCGCGCCGCGCACGCCCAGGCGGTTGTAGTCGCCGATGCCGCCTTCGAGATAGCCCGAACGGCTGTTCAGTTCCGGCTTGACGGTCTGGATATTGACCGCGCCGACGGTGGAATTGCGGCCCCACAGCGTGCCTTGCGGGCCGCGCAGCACCTCGATGCCCTCGATGTCGAACATCAGGGCGGTGGCGCCTTCGGCGCGCGGCGAGTAGACGTTGTCGACGAAGGACGCGACCTCGGGGTCGGCGTACTCGGTCTTGGCGCTGTCGTTGCCGATGCCGCGCAGGGTCATGGTGGTGACGCCGTGGTCGCCCTGGGCCGTGGCCTGGAAGCCCGGCACCAGCGCCACCACGTCGAGCATCGTTTGAACGTGGTTGTCCTGCAGGGTGGCGGCATTCAGTGCGGTGACCGCGATCGGGGTGCGCTGCAGCGAGGTCGAACGCTTGGTGGCGGTGACTTTCACCTCGGCGATCTGGCCATTGTCGACCACTGCCGGCGGCGTGGCGGCGGCAGGGGAGGCGGGATCGGATGCGCTCTGGGCCTGGGCGCTGCCGATGCTGGCGAGCAGGGTCAGGATGGCGAGGCGGATGGGTGCGGACGAAACGGTGCGAACTGCGGCCCCCGCGGGCGTAGTCTTGGTCATTACTTGTCTCCGAAATATAGTTTTATGGACGAATCTGGTGGACGGTGAGAGCGCTAACAGCGAATTTATGAGAAATCGATTTCACAAACTCTGAAAACGGTTTCATAGTAATTTCGTCCGTAAAATAAAGTCAACTGAAATTTGAACGAAGGTCTTCCGGGTTTGTTGCATGTCAACGACGCCAGTCTTATGAAAGATTTTCATCGGAGGCTTGCATCTATCCTTTTTGGGTGATTACGCGTGATATACTTCAAGCAACAAATTGCCGCGGCCGAGTCCAGAACGCCTCATGAAAAACCCTGAAAGCGGTACCAGCACCCTGTACCAGGTCGCCAGCGCCGCCGGCGTCTCTCCCGCCACGGTGTCGCGCTTCCTGAACGGCACCGCCAAGGTGTCGGACGACAAGCGGCGCATCATCGAGCGCGTCATCGATGAGCTGAACTACAAGCCCAACCGCCTGGCGCAAAGCCTCAAGATCGGCAGCACCCGCACCATCGGCGTGCTGACCCAGTCGCTCGAGAGCGGCTACTTCAACCGCGCCATGGTCGGCATCGAGGATGCGGTCAAGGCGGCCGGCTATGCGCTCCTGATCATGAGCGGCCACTGGCATGCCGACGAAGAGGCCGAGCGGGTCGAACTGCTGATCGGGCGCCGGGTCGACGGCCTGGCAATCCTCAGCGGGAACATGAGCGACCAGCAGATCCTGGATTTCTCGCGGCGGGTGCCGATCGTCGCCTTCGGGCGCGAGGTGCAGGGCGAGCGCACCCACGGCTTTTGCCTCGATAACTACCGCGGCGCATGCGAGGCGGTGGAGTACCTGGTCGCGCAAGGCCATCGTCGCATCGCCCACATCGCCGGGCCGGACGACCACCGCGACGCGCGGGCGCGCCTGGCCGGCTACCACGACACCCTGGCCAAACACCGCATCGAGGTCGATCCGCGGCTGGTGGCGGCGGGCGACTTCAGCGAATCCGGCGGCCTGCTGGCGCTGAACCAGCTGCTGGTGGCCAACCAGCGTTTCACCGCCCTCTTCGCGGCCAATGACCTGACCGCCTATGGCGCGCGGCTGGCGCTGTACCGGCGCAATATCCGGGTACCTGAAGACATCTCGCTGGTGGGCTTCGACGACCTGGAAAGCTCGATGTACACGACGCCGCCGCTGACCACGGTACGCCAGCCGCTGTACGACGCCGGGATCGGCATCGGGCGCCGGATGCTGGCCATGCTGGCGCACGAGCAGCCGGAAGGAGAGGTGCCGCAACTGAGCCTGATCGTGAGGGAGTCGGTCAGGTTGCTGTGAGCGGACCGCGGCAGCAGCCCGGTTACATCTTGTAACACAAATCGTTTGCAATTAAATCGCGAGCTATGTAATATGCTTTCCATGGCAGCGCCGAACGGACAAGCAAACGGGTCGGCGGGCCAAGGCAGCAAATCATTTAAATAGCGCGCTACTAAATAGTGCTTAAATAGAATCGGGCGGGTGTTACCGCCGACCACACAAGGAGTCTCATCATGGCAATCGAACAAGTCCTCTACCGTGCAAACGCCAAAGCCACCGGCGGCCGTGAAGGCCGCGCCGTTTCCTCGGACGGCGTGCTGGACGTGAAGCTGACCACCCCGAAAGAACTCGGCGGCGCCGGCCAGGCCGGCACCAACCCGGAACAGCTGTTTGCCGCCGGCTATTCGGCCTGCTTCCTGGGCGCCATGAAATTCGTCGCCAACCGCGACAAGCTCAAGATCTCGCCGGACGTGTCGGTGGAAGGGACTGTCGGCATCGGCGCGATCCCGACCGGCTTCGGCATCGAAGTCACCCTGAAGATCAGCCTGCCGGGCGTGCCGGCGGACGAAGCGCAGACCCTGATCGACCGCGCCCACATCGTCTGCCCCTACTCGAACGCAACCCGCGGCAATATCGACGTGACCCTGCAACTGGTATGACGCACGCTCCCCCGGACCACCGGGGGATGCGGCAACCTGCCATCGGTGGGTTGCCCGGATAAATAAGTAGTGTACGATTTAATCGTGGTATTGGAAGCGCCTGGCAGTACTGAGAATGATCCGTTTATGCAATGAAGGCGCGCGGCGCGCTGCTAATGTGGCAGACGGCCCCCGCCCGACAGAACCCAACAAGAAAGGATTGACCATGAACACCCTGAGCAAAGCACTGATCGCCGCATCGCTGGCCCTGACCTATGGCGCCGCAGCCGCGGCCGACATCGCCCCCACCGTGGAGCGCCGTACCGCCGAATTCCTGACCGCGCTCAATTCGGGCGGCGGAAAGCCGATCGAGCAACTGTCGCCGGCGGATGCCCGCAAGGTGCTGGAAGGCGCGCAAAAGAGCGTCAAGGTGAATCTGCCGAAGGCCGACGTGTCGGACAAGGTCATCACCGTCGACGGCAAGCAGATCAAGCTCAAGATCGTGCGGCCGGCCGGGGTCAAGGGTGTGCTGCCCGCCTTCATGTTCATCCACGGCGGCGGCTGGGTGCTGGGCGACTATCCGACCCATGAACGCCTGGTGCGCGACGTGGTCGAAAGTTCGGGTGCGGTGGCGGTCTTCGTCGACTATACCCGCTCGCCGGAAGCCGGCTACGGCGTGGCGATCAACGAGATCTATGCCGCAACCAAGTGGGTGGCGGAACATGGCAAGGAATTGAATATCGACGGCAGCCGCCTGGCCGTGGCCGGCAACAGCGTCGGCGGCAATATGGCGGCCGCGCTGACCCTGATGGCCAAGGACAAGGGCGGCCCGAAACTGCGCTACCAGGTGCTGATGTGGCCGGTGACCGACGCCAACTTCGAGACCGGTTCCTATAAGCAGTTTGCAGACGGTCACTTCTTGAGCCGCAATATGATGAAGTGGTTCTGGGACAGCTATACCAAGGATGCCGCCAAGCGCAAGGAAATCTACGCTTCGCCGTTGCAAGCGACCCTGCCGCAGTTGAAGGGCTTGCCGCCGGCGCTGATCCAGGTGGCCGAGAACGACGTACTGCGTGACGAAGGCGAAGCCTACGGCCGCAAGCTGGACCAGGCCGGCGTGGACGTGACCGTCACCCGCTACAACGGCATGATCCACGACTTCGGCCTGCTGAACCCGCTGGCCACCGTGCCGGGCGTGCGTTCGCAAGTGCTGCAAGCCGGTACCGAGCTCAAAAAGCACCTGGCCAAGTAAGACGTAATTGCTCCCTGTTTGGGCCGCCTGCGGGCGGCCCTTTTTTCATGGTGCGCATCCGTGCCGCATGAATCGGTGTCGCATGCGCGCAAGAATTTAACAATTCGCCGCAATTTCTTTTACGAACTCAACCGTAAAAGGTGGAGCGGATGGCCTGTATCAGGCGATGTCATTCATGCCTTTCCAGCATGCTCATCGGTCTGCAGCGCACCACATTTTTCTGCAGATTTATTGCGATGCAACATTTTTTCGGACTCCTGACAACCCTGTGTTCGGATCGTCAAACCAGCAATAGTTGCTTACATCTCTGCCTAAATTCTCGCATCTTCAATGCTTGTTCTTGCTGTTCAGTCAGGTTTTTGTATTTGCCTGCCAAGTAAGTTGTCTTCTTTGCGTCAGCGCAATACAACGTCTTCAAATATTTTTCCGCACGGAAAAGAAAAGCGAATAAAGGTGTTTAGAATTGCCGTCCATCAGCTTCCTGACGTAAATATTTTAACCGCGTCCGGGCTGTAAAAAGCACTCAGGCAATCCCTTTACACCTCAAACAATTTAACATTTCGCTGCTACATGCAAACCACTGTTTCTGTTCCACGCCGTTCTTCTTCCGCACTCGTACTAGCCCAGCAGTATTCGCTGCCGGTGGTGTTCGCCCTGTTCGGCCTGATCATGGGCTCGTGGGCCGGCCGCATCCCGGCGTTGGCCGCGGGCGTCAATGTGTCGCATGCCGCGCTGTCGATGGTGCTGCTGTGCGGCGGCCTCGGCGCCGTGGTGTCGTACCCGATTTCGTCGTTCATGATGAGCCGCTTCGGCGCGCGCAAGACCATCCTGGCGGCCGGCCTGGCCCTGCTGTGCGTGCTGGTAGCGATCGGCAAGGCGCCGGACGTGGCGCGCCTGATGATGGCGGTCCTGATGCTGGGCATCACCGCCAGCACCTTCGACGTCGCCATGAACTCGGCCGCCGCCCGCCGCGAAAAAGAGAGCGGCAAGTCTGAAATGTCGCGCCTGCACGGCCTGTGCTGCGCCGGCGGCCTGGTCGGCGCCACCCTGGGCAGCCTGATGGCCAGCATGAAGATCGCCCCGGCGACCCACTTCCTGATGCTGGCCGGTCCGCTGGCCGTGCTGCTGTGGCTCGCCGTCAACCTGCTGGAAGCGGACGAAGCCGGCGCCAAGGTCGAGAAGAAGAAGTTCGCACTGCCGCGCGGTCCGCTGGTCCTGCTGGGCCTGCTGGGTTTCTTCGGTTCGATGGCCGAAGGCAGCATCGCCGACTGGAGCGGCCTGTTCCTGAAAGAACACTTCGGCGCCTCGGACGGCCTGGCGCCGCTGGCATTGTCCGCGTTCTCGGTGATGATGCTGATGTCGCGCATGGTCGGCGACAGGATGAAGGAACGCCATGGCGCCAAGCGCCTGGTGACCCTGGGCGCGCTGGTCGCAGCCTCGGGCCTGTTCTTCGCGGTGCTGGCGCCGAACGCCTACGTCGCCCTGGGCGGCTTCGCGATCGCCGGCGTCGGCCTGGCCCTGGTGTTCCCCTTCGTGTTCAGCGCCGCCGGCGCGCAGGGTCCGGCGGCCCTGGCCGCGGTGGCCAGCATGGCCTACAGCGGTAGCCTGATGGGCCCGCCGGCAATCGGCGCCGTCGCCCACTTCGTCGGCATGCAGGCAGCCATCGCCTACGTCGGCGGCCTGGCCCTGGTGATCGCCACCGTGGCGTGCCGCACCCGCCTGCTAAAGTAATCGAAGGTGGCGGCCGCGACGGCCGCCCGACACATCAAAACGCAGACGCGTCCGCCAGGATCGTCTGCGTTGTCGTTTTGGCCTGTGAATTCGGTCTGTGAATCCGGGCTGTGAATCCAGCTTGTGACTCAGCCGGCCGCCTGCTTGAGCCACTCGCGCGGCGAGGCGCCCATCATCGTGGTGAAGGCGCGCGTGAAGGTGGAGGGGCTGGTATAGCCGGTGCGGCTGCTGACCTGCTTGACCGGCATGCCCTGGCGCAGCAGGCGGCTGCCGACGCCGATGCGCCAGCGCGTCAGGTATTCGCCCGGCGGAATGCCCATCACCTCGCGGAAGCGCTCGGTGAACGCGGCGCGCGACATGCAGGCGACCTGGGCAAGGGTCTGCAGGCTCCAGGGCTCGTGCGGCCGTTCGTGGATGGCGGCCAGCGCCAGCGACAACTGGCGGTCGGACAGCCCCGCCAGCAAGCCCAGCGACAACCTGCCGCTGTCGAATTCGCGCCGCAAGACCTGGATCAGCAGCACGTCGCACAGCCGGTCCAGGATCACGTCGCGTCCCGGTTCGGTACGCGCGGCCTCGTCGAACAGCAGCGCGATCGTGCCTTGCAGGCCGGCGATCTCGCTCAGCGGCAGCACCAGGCACGATGGCAGGATACGCGCCAGGGGATTGCTGATGCCATCCTGGAAGCTGATATGTGCGCACAGCAGGGTGGCGCTGTGGCCAGGGGCCACTTGCAGGCGGTGGCTGGTGCCGCGCGGGTAGAGCAGCAGGCTGGGTTCGGTAACGTTGATCACCGCGCCATCGTCATGGATGAAATCCACCGGGCCTGCCCGTACCACATGCAGCTGGCCGCGGATCCCGTCTTCAGTAAATTGATTGGCGTCGCAGAAGGTCCCGTTGTAGAAAATACGGGCATTGAATGAGTAGCGGCCGACCAGTGATGACAGTTTGTCCATGAAGCAGATGAGTCGTGATTGTCCAGCTATTTTGGATGAAAAAAGTATTTGCTGCGTGGGAATTGGTGAGATTTCAGGCGGGAATACAACGCTTGGGCCGTCGACCGCATCCGTCAGGCCGGGTCGCAGCATCGTGCTAAACAAATTCGCCCTCGCGCGAGCTGCAAACTTGTCAACGTTACCCGTAACTGACGGTGAACGGTGACAAGTATCGATATTCAATCGGTTCATTGCCAGTTCAATAATGATCTTGCGAGTGTTGTCTACCAATAAGGCCACATTCCCGCCGCCCGTTGCCGGCTGGGCTCGGCGCCGGTGAGCAGGGCGCGTGCATGCTGCAGCACCACGCTGGCGCGCTCGGCGCCGGGATCCCAGATGCAGCGGTGGCGCAGGCGGTCGAGCGGCGCCCAGCGCGCGATGTCGGCTTTGCTGAAGATCACCACGCTGTCCAGCCCGAGCCCGGCCGCGATATGCGACACCCCGGTGTCATTGCAGATCAGCAGCCGCGCACGACTCATGAGGGCCGCCATGGCGCCGATCGAGATCGGCGCGGCGGCAATGACGGCAGGCGCATGCATGCGGTCGGCGACCGCCTGCGCCAGCGGCGCCTCGTCGGCCGATCCGGTCAGGACGATGCGCATGCCGAACTCGTCGGCGAGGCGGTCGGCTACATGGGCGAAGCGCTCCGGCGGCCAGCACGTGTCGCGCTGGCGCGCACCCGTGTGGACGCAAATATAGCCCTGCGGTTCGAGCCCTGTTGCCAGGCCGCTGGCGGCGAGCTCGTCCTCGTCGTCGCGCAGGACCGGGAACTCGAGGTGGGTGCCGGCGGCCGGCGCGCCGAGCTGGCCGACCAGGTGCAGCAGGCGCTCCGGCTCGGCGCCCGTTTCGGGGTAGGGCGTGAGGACGGTTTTTTCGGTGACCAGGGGCTTGCCGCGACAGTGGCCGGCCATGGCGGCGGCGCCGAATCCGGAAACGATGTGGTTCGCGATGTCGCCGCCGCCGTGCAGTTGCACGGCCAGGCTGAATTCGCGCGCGCAGACCGTGGCGTAGAACGGCGGCAGGTCGTCGTGGTGGACGGTTTGCCCGGGCAGCAGCGGGTGACCGGGAAACGGCAGGAACTCGTCCAGGTAGGCCGAGAAGCGATGGACGAATTGCGCGGCCCAGGGCAGGCCGACCAGGGCGATGTGCGCCTTGGGCAGGGCGGTGCGCAGCGCGCGCAGGGCCGGGACCGCACACAGCATGTCGCCCAGGTGCAGCGCGCGGAATACCACGATGGACTGGACCTGCAGACGATGCAGCAATGGCCGCCGGAGCATGGCTTTCTCCTCTCACGATCGTTGTCGTCGCGGCAGGCGCTCGCCAAGCGAGGGGCTGGCGTGGCGTGGATAGCCGCGGATCATGCCGGCAACCCCGGTTCGTGGCGCTTCATGACGAGGTAGGGCGGCATGGCCAGGCCGTGCAGCGGCATGCGGCGGAAGGTGGCGACGGCTTCTTGCGGCGTCTCGACCAGGGGTTCGTCCCGGCCGCACAGGGAGGTGCCGAGCAGGACCGGCACCCCGGTGCGCACCTCGAAGCCGGCCAGCAGGGCGCGCAGCACCGGGTCGTCGCTGGGGCCGACTGTCTGCAGGCGCGCGCTGCCGTCGACGTGGGTAACCGCCGCCAGCAGCGGCATGACGCTGCTGCGCACCGGGACCGCGAACTGCATGAAGGGAGAAGGCGCCTGCAGGTCGAAATACTGGAAAGCGCGTTCTTCGGCCACCATCGGCGCGAAAGGGCGGAACCACTCGCGCTCCTTGACGCGGGCATTGATCCAGTCGCGCATGCGCTCGCGGCGCGGATCGGCCAGGATGCTCCGGTGGCCCAGCCCGCGCGGCCCGAATTCGCTGCGGCCCTGGTACAGGCCGACGACCCGGCCGGAGCACAGCAGGTCGAGCATGCGCGCGCACAGGGCGTCGCGTCCGCGCGGATGCTCGACGATCAGGTCTGGGGCGCCATCGAGCGCCGCCTCGATGTCGGCCAGCTGCGGCGCGGGGCCGAGATAGTCGTGGGTCCAGCGGAAGTCGGCGCTGAGGCCGGCCAGCTCGAGCAGGCCGTGGATGGCGCAGCCGAGGGCGGCGCCGGCCGCGCCGGGAGCGGGCGGCACGAACAGGCGCCGGAACGGGCCGTCGCGCAGCAGGCGCGCATTGGCCGCGCTGTTGAGGGCGGCGCCGCCGGCGAGGCACAGGTCGTCCAGGCCGGTGCGCAGGCGCAGCCAGCGCGCTAGCGCCAGCAGCGCTTCTTCGAAGGCGCGCTGGCCGGCCGCCGCCAGGTTGGCGCAGTCGGTGAAGCTGGCCTGGGGCGCGCCGAAGCGACAGCGTGCGGTGTCGCCGAGGACCTCTTGCCAGGCTTGCGGGATGGTGACCTGCATGCCCTCGACCGCGAGCGGCGGCAGCCCGGGCGCCTGCGGGTCGCCATAGGGCGCCAGGTCGGCCACCTTGCCCTCGTTGCCTGCGCCCGGGAACAGCGCCTGGGTCAGCCGGAAATAAAACATGCCGAGTCCGGCCGCAAGATGCTCGCCGTCCCCCGCGACCTGCTGGCCGATGCAGGCGATGCGCTCGCGGTCGACGCGGTAGCAGGTGGCGAGCGCGCGATCGTCGCCTGGGCCGGCGTCGTCATGGCTGCCCAGGACCAGCACGGCCGCCTCGCGGAAGGGAGACGGGTGGAAGGCGCTGTAGACGTGGGCCAGGTGCTGCGGGATGCGGGCGCGCCGCGCGCCATGGGCGAAGGCGAGCTTGCGGTCGTCGCCGGCCTCGGCATCGTGCGCGGCGGCGTCGCCGGCGGCATGGCATTCGACCAGCACGTCGAGCGGACGCTCGAGCCCGGACAGGCACGGCAGGTAGACGGCGTCGACGTCGCCCGGCTCGCCTGGGTGGTGCCGGCGGCGCGTGAGGCGTTCTTTCTGGATCGACCATTGCACGTGCGCGCCGTGCATGAGGCAGATGCTCGCATGCCGGCCGCGGTTTATGCCGAGCACAACGGGGGTATCGTCCATCGTCATCTCCTGGTCGGTGCAGCGGCGAAAGGGGCCGATGGCAGCGTGCGGCCTGCGGCGGTCAGCCATTCTTTGAGCGCGGCCGTTCAGGATTAGTTCGGGGGTGCGTGGCGAATTCGGTCGCGCCATCCGGTCGTGGCGCCAGGGCCGCCTGGGCAGTAGCGAGGCTGCCTGAAGCTTGCCGCGAAAGGCGGTATCATCGCCGGACTGACGCCACCACCCCATCGACCATGCTCCAGACGCCCGCCGCCTTCACGCCGCTGTTCGCAGCCCACCCCGATCCGGAACCCCTGAGCTTCCTGTTCCACAAGGGACAGCTGCTGGTGCGCGAAGACGGGCCGGCCCTGCCAGGCGCGGCGACCCTGGAACGCCTGGGCGTGGCGCGCGACAACCTGCAGCCGCTCGGCCTGCTGGATGGACGCTATTGCCAGGCCGGCTGGTTCGACCTGGAACCCGCGCTGCCGCCGGGCTATGCCTGGCGCGGCCTGCGCGCGCTGTTCGGCGTGCTCGACGAGGCGCTGGTGGGCGTTGCGGGACGGGCCTTCCAGGTCGCCGAATGGGCGCGCACCCACCGCTTCTGCGGCGTGTGCGGCAGCGGCACGGTGCTGGCCGTCGGCGAGCGCTGCTTCAAGTGCGCCAATTGCGGCCACATGGCCTATCCGCGCATCTCGCCGGCCATGATGGTCTTGATCCGCAAGGGCGACTCGGTGCTGCTGGCCAAGCACCTGCTGCACGCGACGCAGCGCTTCGTGCCGCTGGCCGGCTTCCTGGAGGCGGGCGAATCGATCGAGGAAGCGATCCACCGCGAGGTGTTCGAAGAGGTGGGCCTGCGCGTGCACAACCTGCGCTACTTCGCCAGCCAGTCATGGCCTTTCCCGCATTCGCTGATGCTGGCGTTCACGGCCGACTACCTCGACGGCGAGATCCTGGTCGATACCAGCGAGATCGCCGAGGCCCGCTGGTTCGGTCCCGGCGACGAGTGGCCGGAACGGGTGCCGCAGATGTCGATCTCGAGCGTCCTGGTGGACGCCCACCGGCCGCCCGGCTGCTAGTCAGGACATCAGGACTGGACCGGCGCCACCACCACCGTCACGCCGTCGCCGGCGCGCGCTGCGGCCGGGATCGAGGCCGGGGCGGGGGCCATGGCCATGGCCTGTTCAACATTGAGCGGCGCCGGCTTGGCGCCGGTGCCGCGCAGGTTGATCGCGCGCTGCAGGATGTCGAACCAGAACGGCGCGCCGAACAGGGTCGTGCTGGCCGTGACCAGCCAGCCGGAGGCCTGCAGCGCGAAATCGGCGTCCAGTACCGGTGGGAACACCTGCCAGCCGATCGGCAGCACCCAGAGCTGGGCCATCACGTCGGCATCGAGCCCGTCGGGCACGGTGGTAATGTGGGCCGCCATGGCGGGATGCTGCCACAGCGTCTGGAACAGGTGGATGCTGTCGATATTGAAGAGGATGGTCAGCAGCAGCGAGACCAGGAACGAGATCAGCAGCTGGCGCCGTTTGTAGACGCCGGACAGGCGCTCCATGGCGGTCTCGAACCAGCCGGCGAGCGCCGCCTGGAAGCGCTGCAGGTCGCCCCCAGCCTGCTGGTACAGGGTCTGCAGGGTGCGCCGCAACTGGGGATCGGGGACGGCCGCGATGTCGGCTTCGAGCGAACCGTGGCCGCCGCGGATGGCGTCGACCAGCGCGAGCGCGAAATTGGCCGGTTCGATGTAGGATGGGCGTAGCCTGGCGGGCAGGCGCGCGCCGGGATCGATCGCGCCGGCGCGCGGATTGACCAGCGGATGCGCGTACAGCGCCCGCGCCATGCCGTCGAAGCGCGGGTCGCCCAGCATGAGCTTGATGGCGTCGTGCAGCATGCTCGCCCGCAGGCGGAAGCTGGCCGCCAGCGCCTCTTGCAAAGTAGTGACGACCAGCGCCAGCGTGCCATAGCAAAATGCCAGGCCGATGGCGACTTCCAGAACCGTGCTGCCGAACATGGCGCTCTCCAAGGCTGGAACCACGCTCAACCCTAAGTCATCTGTGTCATATCGGATTTAATTTTGCTCAAGAATAGGGCAGTCACCGACCGGCTACAGGGGATTTCTATATACTTGCGGCAATCGTTTTTTTAAGGTGCACCATGTCTGACAAAGAAGCTTTCACCGAACACGACTGGCGTCGTCTCCTCACCAGCCTGGGCGAGAATCCGGAACGTCCGGGCCTGGTCGAAACGCCGGCGCGCGTCGCGAAAGCCTGGAAACACTGGACCTCGGGCTACGACCAGGATCCGGTGGAGGTACTCAAGGCGTTCGAGGATGGCGCCGAGGAATACAATGAACTGATCGTGGTGCGCGGCATCCCGGTCTACAGCCATTGCGAACACCACCTGGCGCCGTTCTTCGGCAAGGCTACCGTCGGCTACCTGCCGAACGGCAAGATCGTCGGCCTGTCGAAACTGACCCGCCTGGTCGACATCTTTTCCAAGCGCCTGCAGGTGCAGGAACGCATGACGATGCAGATCGCCAATGCGCTGATGGAAGTGCTGGAACCGAAGGCGGTCGGTGTCGTCGTCAAGTGCCGCCACATGTGCATGGAAAGCCGTGGCATCCGCGCCATCGGCGAAGAAACCATCACCTCGACCCTGTTGGGCGAGCTGCAACCGAACCTGGCGCTGCGCACCGAGTTCCTCGCGCTGGCGCGCGACTGATCTTCGTGGAATGGGTTAAGTTGTAAATACAACGGGAACCTGTTCCAGATCAGGACCTCCAAGTTGTTTTGGAGGTCATTATGGATCGTCCAGCCTTTCCCAGCGATATACCCCGCGACCAGTTCGAAGGCGTGCGCGCCATGCTCGAGGCTGCCCGCCGCAAGACCCGTCCGCGCAAGCACGATTTGTACGATGTGTTCTGCGCCGTCCTGTATTTCTTGCACACCGGAACCACCTGGCGCGCGATGCCGCCCGACTTCCCGCCCTGGCGCACCGTGCACGAATACTTTACCCAGTGGACCATGCAGCGAGAGAATGGCCAGTCGCTGCTGGAAAGCGTGCTGGAGAGATCGGGCAGGCAGGCCGAACTCGCCCAACTGCGCTCCCTGCTGCACAGGCGCTAGGCGACGGCCGCATCGGCTGTCACTTTATTGTCACATTCTGTTGCACTTTGCCAGAAGTGCGCACGAATGGATGGGCTAAGCTGCTGAAAAAGTTATCAATTTTTCATCGCCAACGCCCACGCCATGTTCGAGCACGTCAATCTCATCCTGTTTTCGGCCCTCAACGCCCACGCTGGTCTGACTGGCTGGCAATTGCTCGGGGCTTTGTTCGCGGCCGAGTGGCTGATCTTCCTGGTGCCTGTTTCCCTGGTGCTGCTGTGGGTGGGCGGTACGGGACCAGGACGTGAAGTCGCCTTCCGCGCCTTCCTGGCGGCGGCTTCGGCACTGACCCTGAACGCCACGATCGGCCACCTGTGGTACAGCCCGCGCCCCTTCGTGGCCGAGGTTGGCCATACCTTCCTGCTGCACGCGCCCGACAGTTCCTTCCCCAGCGACCATGCGACCAGCATCTTCTCGGTGGCGCTGGTGCTTGCCTTCAGCCGCGTGCCACTGGCGCGCAGCCTGGGACTGGCGCTGCTGCCGTTGTCGCTACTCGTGGCCTGGTCGCGGGTCTACCTGGGCGTGCACTGGCCGAAGGACATGATCGGCGCGCTGCTGGTCTCGGGCGGATTCGCGCTGCTGGCCTATACGCCACTGGCGCGCGCCGCCTGCGCGCGCGCCTTGCCGGCACTCGAGCTGGTCTATCACCGGCTGCTGGCGCTGCCGATCGGACGCGGCTGGCTGCGGCCCTGAACTATTCCCCCGCGGCGTCCGGCTTCTCGAAGGTGAGTTTATTGTCGTCGCCGAGTTCGAAGATTCCCAGCGGCAGGCCGGTCACCGCATCGGCGTCCGGCGCTTCCTGGACGCTGCAGTCGGTGGTGTCGAGCCGCCAGGCCTGGTCGTCGGCGCGCAGCGTGTAGGCGTTATTGCCGTTGCCGAACAACTCGACCTGCAAGCCGGACAGCCAGACCTCGCCCAGCTCGATCTGGCGTTGGCAATCCGGCAGGCGTGACAGGATCACGCGCAGCGTGCCGTCCTTGGCCCAGAAAGTTCCCTTTTCCACCCTGACCGTAATCGCGTGATCGGTGTTGGGATCGATGGAATATGTCGATGTCTCTATAAAGCAGCCGGTCAGCAGCAGCGGAGCCAGGAGGATGAGAGGAAGGCGCATCGGCAGTTTCATTGTTCATTCATGCAACAGTGTAGTGTGCCGAGTATAGCAATAGCGACAAGGACAGCGCCATTTTGGCCAGGCGAACACCATCCTTCTGCGATTTGCGCCATCATGCGCCGCATGGAACAACACGATTACGATGTGCTGGGCGGCGGCGGCAAGGCCAGCCCTGTCAAGATGTGGACCAGGGGCGTGCCGGTCGAGCCCGTAGCGAAGGAACAGCTGTCGAAACTGGCACAACTGCCCTTCATCTTCCACCACGTCGCCGTGATGCCTGACGTCCATGTAGGCAAGGGCTCGACGATCGGCAGCGTGATTCCGACCCTGGGGGCGGTGATCCCGGCTGCGGTAGGCGTCGACATCGGCTGTTCTTACGACATGCGATTGAAACCTATTTTTGAACATCTGTAGGAACAGGTAAGCTACGCGCATCTTCCGACATCCTATTGAAACCTTGAAAGAAAGCCTGTACTCTGCTGTTCCGGCGTGGCGACGTTAGCCAGCCCTGAACTCGGAGGAACAGTGATTAGGCGCGGGACATTTAGGAAGCTTGGGTTAGCTGGGCCATGCTGGCTTGACCAACGTGCTTGTTGGGTTGCGCGTTTGCTTGGGGCAAGGTTTTGAACCTCTTCCTAAGCGATTCACGGTTCGAAGTTGGTGGTCAGCCCTACAAGGGCTTCCCAATCCTTATCGACTCCAACGGAGCGGTTGTGGAGGTGGCGCTCCAGTTCTTTGTCGACGAGCTTCTTGGTAAAGCTGGCGCACGAGACGAAAAAACCTGGGAATCCTACGGCCGCCACCTCTATGACTACTTCGGCTACCTAGAGGCGAAAGGGCTTCGCTGGAACTATATCCCGGGAATGATGAGCGGTGATGTTGCACCGTTGGCGCATTACGTTCGTTGGTGTGACAAGACGGTCGGAAACAAGCCGGGTTACATCAATGACAAGGTCGGCCTCATTAGACGCTTCTATCTCTGGGCATGGAGAGAAGGTCTTGTTGATGAGCTTCCTTTTCAGAACATCGAGGTGGTGTCGTCACATCCAGATGGAATGCTGAGCCACACGTCTGGGCGCGTAGGGAAGCGCCAAACGACTGACTTGCATATGCGCGAAGTAGGTGAGCCATTGGTTGTGCTCTCGAGAAATCAGATTGATGCGGTCTTGCGCACCGTATCAAATCCTACCCACCACGCGATGCTGCACCTCGGTCTTAACGCCGGGCTTCGTGCAGAAGAGATTATTACGTTCCCATCCAAATACGTGGTGGATTGCAGCAAGTTGTCCGCGAAGGTCAAATCGGTCGCTGTGCATTTGAACCCGCGTGATATGGATACGAAGAACGACAAGCCAAGGATTGTTCGGGTTTCGGTCCCTTGCATGAACCGCCTCTGGCAGTATCGAGAGGCTGTCCGGCCGGAGCTGGAAAAAGTGGGAGCTTCGAAACCACCAAATTTGTTCCTCACGCGTTTTGGCGAGCCATTCGCAGCTGATGGCCTAGTTGCACCGTTGGGCCGACTTGGCGAGCGCCTGGGATTCCACATTCATCCTCATATGCTGCGGCACACTTTCGCGACTCATACACTGGCTGCGCTGGAAGACTTGAAGCGCGCAGGACGGCTGAGGGGGTCGCCTATCGTGGTTCTGAAGGGCCTGCTGGGTCACTCCTCCGTTACGACGACGTCACGCTACCTTCACTTCCTGGATGCCATAGATGATGCATACGGGACGCGGTACCAGTCCGAGATAGATTCACTGGTGCTGGGCTACTTAGAAAAGCAGAAGTAAACATAGATGGCCAAGAAAAAAGATTTTGGGATTGGCGGCCCGGTGACGGCGCCAGTAATCCCCATCACGGTCGCAAGGGAGGTCAGTGTCGCGAATTCTGCCAAGTTTTCGATTCCGCTTCCGGATGGCCGCGTACAGGAAGCGGATTTCTCGCCGTATCTTGGCCGGGGGTTCGACGATACAGTGTTTGGAATTGTGGGAGTTCTCACCGCGATGGTGACGGCTGGACGACCTGAGCCCCGGACATTGCAGACTATCGTAAACAGCGGTTTGGCAAATTGGTGGCAGTTCTGCTGTGAACTAACAGAGCAAGGAAGACCGCCTGCGCTCTCCAGTATCAACCTTGCGCTTATGGAGGAGTATGCTGGTTGGCTGGCTATGCAAGTGAAGCCTGACGGTGAACGTTGGGCGAAGAATACAGCACGGACCAATTTTTCAAAAACGAAGACTGTCCTCGCTGAACTCGCGCGACGAAAGCTGCTGTTGGACCCCGACATTTTTCCGCGTAATCCCTTCCCCGGTGCTACTGGGCTTCAAAATAGGAGGGGCTATATCCGTCCCTTATCTGATGGGGAAAGGGAACGGCTCTTATATCCCCTTGCGCTCGAGGTATCTCAGGTCTTCGACGGCACGCATCCTGGAAGCCTGCTCACACGTTTGGCTTTATGCGTTTTTGCGGTATTCCTAAAGACCGGGGTTAACCCTACGCCTTTCCTGGAAATCCCAAGGGATTTGTCCCGCTGTTTTTTGGACCACCCCCGCGTCAATCGGAAGATACTTGTGGTGTTCAAACGCCGCGCTAGGTCATATACGACGACCCCACTGGAATCGTCTGAAACCAAAGTCGTTTCCTTGGACGTGTACAAGCTCTGCCAGCGTGTAATTGAATTGACGGAGGATGAGGCAAGAGCAGCTATAGGAACGGCACTCGACGGGAGACTGTGGCTGTACCGCCAGACGGATGGGAGGCTGCGCACCTTGAGCACTCAAGAGCTCAGCGTAGTAGCGGACGCATTCACGGAACGGCACCAGCTACTCCGAGACGATGGAACCCGTCTCAAGATGAGCAGTCAACTGTTCCGGAATACCAAGCTTAATAGGGTTTGGCGAGCGTCCAAGGGCGATTTGCTTGCGACCGCTAAGAGTGCCTCGAACACGCCTGCTGCTGCAGAACGGTACCTAACAGTAACGCCTGACCTCTTGGCGGAACATCGCTTGGCGGGCGAGGTTATGGTCGCGACGTTATCGGATGACGACCATCACGAAAACACCCCGCATTCCGGATGCCGCGACACGTTGAATGGTGAGCTTGCACCCAAAAACGGTCAACACTGCGTTGACTTCCTTTCTTGCTTTCGCTGCAAATCACAGGTCATAGTTCAGGACGACTTGTATAAACTCTTTAGTTTTTATTGGGCGGTGTTGGAGCAACGAGGCCGTATCGGAACAGATAACTGGAAAAAGCTCTTCGCCTGGATTATTCGAGTGATTGATAGAGATATTGCCTCCAAATTTGACGCTAGAGTGGTCGATTTAGAGAAACAGCGTGCCCGTACTGAACCGCATCCAATGTGGAGGTCGAGTACCGTGCTGTCAGCATTGAGTTCTGTTCTATGAGTGCGTTGTCTTACCAAAATCATAGTGCTCCTACGCGGCTTCCCCGCAGCGAGCGTGATTTACTCGTCATGACCTATGTGAAGACGGTCGATGGCTCATCCTTGCCCCTGTCGTACTACGGCGATATGGTTTGGGACTACACGCCATACTTTCCGCATGCTGCCCGAGGAAAATGGGACAAGGAGATTCAATGGCAAAAGACTCCGCCAGAGTGGATAGAGTCTCTGAAGGGAGCGATTTCTGCCTTTACCTATCGCAAACCACCAGGTGGGGTTCAATTGGACCCAGCGACCATTCCCAAGCGGTCCATTACGTTAAACGCATTCGCTAAGTGGTGTAGCGCGTCTGGCATTCAGCGGTTCCAAGATGTGCGAGCGTTTGACATAGCTCGCTACCTTCAGAAGTTGCGCGATGATGGTGTCGTCGACCGCACTCTGGCCGCGCATATTTCCATCCTGAGGCGCGTGCATGAAATGCGAGCATTTTTGGCCGACAGTCTTAATGCTGAGGCCGCAGCCGCACTGCGTTTCGACCAGGTCGGTGCTCTCTGGGAGCCCGGTGCGGCTGAAGAGAGGCGTACGGAACTCATTCCTTTACGGGACGCTGCACGACTGTTCAGCGCAGCGCTAGCGCATTTAAACATGGCCGAAGACATACTTTGCCTCCGGGACGACCTCGATGCTGACTGGCGCGTCGCCAGCACGCGTGTCAGCCGCCACCACTGGGGCGACACCTTTAAGAAGCCACGGGTCCGACAAGCTGGCTTCAAAGACGCTCACGAGTTTGAATCGGCGTTAGCCGACCTTCGTACGGCCGCTTACATTGTGCTCGCACAGTCTACCGGCTGCCGAGTACATGAGCTGGGTGACATCCGAGTTGGCTCTGTCTATTCAGAAGTCATTGATGGCGAGACGTATTGGTGGCTTAAATCTGCAACCCGAAAGATTGGTGATGGACCCGAGCGATGGCTGGCGCCCGAGATTGCGCAAAAGGCAGTAACGATACTTGAACGGCTCTCCGAGCCGTTGAGGCAGGGAGTAGCAGATGAACTGGCCGTAGTTGAGGATGAGTATCTGGCGGCTGAATCGGAAATTGGACGTGCCCGGCTGGCGGCTCGCATCTTGGAGCTCAAGAGGAACTCAACCCGCCTATTTTTGAGCGAATCGTCGAGAGGTGCGGTATCCACCGATACCAAAGCCCATAACAAGCAGCTTCAGGCGTTTGCTCGGAGGAAGGGAATACATTTTGAGTCGCCTCTCTCGACTCATCGATTTCGAAGGACCTATGCGGTAATCGTGGTTCACCTGAACAAAGGTCCACGTATCGACTTGGTTACACTGCAGCACCACTACAAACATGCATCGGTGTTGATGACTGAGTGGTACGCGGCTCTGCCGGAAACAGATAAGGAGCTGTACGAGCTCATTGAAAACGAAACGAACTACTTCGACCTGGCCTTGGTAGACCACTGGATGGAGGAGGCGACACCGCTGGCTGGAGGCCTCGGAAAACGCATCAAGGCCTACCCAGGGCGTCACCACCAGCCGATGTTCTTTAAGAGCCGTCGTGCTTTCGTAGAGAGTATACGCGAGGGACTGAATATTCGGAGTACCGGCCATAGCTGGTGTTTGGCTGACGCACGAGACTGCGGCGGGCATGGGTTGTTTGAAGCACCAAGATGTGGCGACTGTGCTAACGGTGTAATTGATGACCAGTTCTCGGACGTCTGGCGGAACATCAGGGCACAGCATATCGAACTTATCGAAATGCCGGATATTGGTCCAGGCGGGCAAGAAAAAGCCAAGAAGAGCCTTGCTGTTGCCGACGCCGTCCTAGCACAACTAATTCCAAATGAGAGTATTTAATGTCTGAAAGCCAAGACACCCGAAAACGAATCTCCCTTGCGTTCAAAAAGCTAAGGCGGGATGCAAGCTCCCAAGGTAAAGGGCCGTCTATCAGCGCAGTAGCTAGAGAGGCTGGTGTGAGCCACACTCTCATCCACACCAAGTATCCCGATATTGCAGAGGAAATTCGAGCGGCGGGCGGAAAAGGGCCCAAGCAGCAGTTGGAGAAGCAGCGGGAGAAGCAGCGTGCTGCTGACGAACGCTCTGCGGAGTTGCGGAGGGACCTCGCGGACGCCAGAGAGCTCAACCGTGGTCTGGCCAGTGAGAACGCTAGGCTGATGCTACTCGTGAAATGTCTCGAAAAAGAAATAGCCGCGCGCGATGCTGACGCCGTCCTGCTACGCCCGCGGCTTGCTCGGGGTGGCGATGCTCCGCCATGAAACGCGAGACTTTATGCTGCACCGCCTGCGTAATGACAGACGAGACAAACGAGGCTTTTTGATTTACTTACCGCAGGTTGGGCACGACCCAGGCGCCGGCGCAAAGTTGATGGTTTGAGCTTTCCGAAGTTCTTCGTTCAGGATAGTAAGACCATGACCAAAGGATGTTTGTCGTCTAACCAGAAACTGCTGAAACTCCGCTTTTTCTGCGGTAGAGAGGTTGTCAAACGCCTTCACAAGCCGAGCTACGATTGGTGTCATTATTGCGTTCCTTTTGTTATTGCTACCAGTTTCCACACGAATTGCATTTTGAAGCCTTTCCTGTTGGTACTACTCGACATACGCGACACGGCAACCCAAGATACCGCATCGATTCATGGTAAGCGTAGCGTTTTTCCTTCTCGCTAATCGACTGCTTCAAATCTTGCGTCTCTTGTCGAGTATTTTCCTCCCGCGGCTCTCGTAGTGCCTCCTCAAAATCTTGGGTCATAAAATCGCGTAAGTGCTTGAAGCGGTTATAGAGTGCAGTGTTTGCTCGCACGGACTCTTGGGCCGAGCCGTAAGCTTCGTCCCAGCGGGCAACGAGGGCCCACATAGATAGCACTATCTGCCCGATGCCGACCGCGCTTGCCATCACAACTAGAATCGGAAGAATTTCAACGTCCGCAATTTTCCAGTCCTTGCCGAAAGCGCCGACGACACTCCCGATGACAACCGGGCCGATGATTCCTAAATAAGTAATCCATTCACGGCGTGATTTTAGCTTACGTTCTCGTCGCTGAAATATCGAGCTGGTGCCATAACACCAAAACATGTGTTCGTCACACGCTTTTTTGAATTCGTCCAGAGTCATCGGCAGCCATCGCCCCAAAGTTTCTAAGCCAGCAGCAGATATTATCATGTTGCTAGTGTAAAGTGTTTCAATATTGCAATTGCCTTGCAGTCAGCATCCGCCCGTCGCGGAATGTCTAGTCGCTAATCAACTCTTTGCTTTCGCAACGAAAAATCCCTATCGTGGACTTTTTGACAAGTAGCAGCGCTTTTCGAACAGCAGGAGTAGGTATCGTGTGGTTCTCGTTCATCAGTCAGGATTTCTGGGCGTATCTGAGTGGTGGCTTCTAGCTACTGTTCGCCATCGACCAAGCAAAAGCAACATACATGCTGATGCGCGAACAAAGGATAGTCGTTCAGGGACTATTGCCGTGTCCATTGCCTATGTCTCAGGTCGGTTGGTTGCCCCAGAGCCCTCACAACTTTGCGAGAGACTTTTGATTGGCTCGGTGCTTGGCTAACCTCGTAAAGTGTCATTCAGCCGGACGAAGGCTCCTCATTGGCACTAGACACTGCTTCATAGTACTTCGAGCCTCGCCAACGCTGGGTGCAATTTGATTATGAGGAAGACTCCAGCGAATGCGGTTGGGCTATCTCGAGAATTCTCTGCCGTTCCAGAGGCGTAAGAAATTTCCACCGCAGGATTAGTTCAGCTAAGTCATCGTCGTCCGTGTAGAAGTAAGCGGCCTCAACTCTCAAGACTTCCGCTATGAGCTGCGCAGTGTTGTAAGGTGGCTCATGCGCGCCTGTTTCGTACCGGCTGATTCGCGCGCTTGCCGCTGCCTCATCAATGCCGATAGCCACTCCTAGACGGTCTTGGGCCATCTTGCGGACTTCTCGGACATATCGGAGCCGCTGCCCGAAGACAGTGTGAGGTACTTTCCTTTTTGCCATTCTACGATATTCGCAGAATCTACTTGAGCTGTCTCTACGAAATACGTAGAATATGCTGGTGCTAGCGTAGCTCGCCGAGACAAGACGAGACAAGACGAGACAAGACCTTCACCCGATGTCAGTAATGACCTGACTACTCGCGCGACCAAGAAGGCCTACTAGAACATTTTTCTCGACCGCGACACCGCAGCGTCGCCCTCACGCTCCCGCTAATCGTGGATTAGAAATGCGAAATACATTGATTACGCTTCATGTAAGCGGAATGTCTTCAACGGCTCTCCGTGTCCTTAAGGCTGCGGTCGCATACGCCGAAAAAAACAAAGAGCGCCGAGAACAAAATATGTCACTTCTTGAGTTCTACAAAATGACAGGGCTGCCCATGACAGTTGAGCGCAGAGAGCTTGTGTTATTGATGTCAAACATTCGAAAAGCGACGTCGACGATACGCATCGTTGACGACAGTGCACCAAAAACAGAGCTCTTAGTCGGCAGTTGGCCTGTCTTTGATGGAATTTTTATAACGGGTACTCACATACGTTTTCAGGTATGCCCCTATATGTGGGAAAACATGACGACACAAGTGTAATACTTCTTTTGATAAACCCCTTTTTCCGAATTTCGGCTTTTCAACTGAATACTCGGAGCATCGTGGGCTTAACTGAGCAACTTCCGCATTGACGTCCGCGCGAAACCAGTCGGACCGTCAAGCAGGACAAGCCGTCACAGTACCTATTCAAATTTTGATTCCAACGGATGGTGGTATGAACAAAGAAGACACGGTAGTTCGTACACAACCTGAAGACAGCGACTACGCTCAAGTACCTGCAGACTTTCCTCGCCCGGTACATCTTGGTGCAGTTCCCGGTGCGCAACTGAAACTGCTAATGACGCAGTATGACGGCCGATTCTACTTACCAGGCTGCACACCGCCTGAAATTTTTTGGAGGTGGGACGTATGTGAGAACCTCGCTCGGCACATTTCCGCGAAGTCAATAGAGTCAAAAGCTGGGAAACGCTCACATATGTCCGAGGTTGAGATTCTCGACCAATATCTCCCACGCTTAATTGCCACCAATTGGGTATCTGAAGAAGAAGCCAAATGGATTGTCCGACGTACTGCCATAATACTTGGCTGGCCTGTACCGCTTGCAGCCCATAATACCGACTGTTCGAAACAGACTTAGAAGGGTAAGTGCGGCTACACTTTTATCCCTATTTTAGCTAATGGAGAGATGCCTCAGCTATATATCTACTCCGCTGGAGTTTAAATTTTTCCTAATGGGGGCGTGAAATCTATCTGCTAATGCTAATCCATAATAAAACATAGACTTCCAATTATTTGGGGTGCCATACTCATCATCGAATTCCAAGAAAAGACCTTGCAAAAAGTCTGTAAAATCACGTGCGCTGACCGGAATAGTCAGTCTGGAAAACACGGTTTTGCGGGGCCTTCCAACAATTTTTGCCCACTCTGCGCCCGCCCAATTTAAAATATTTGTCTTACGAATGATGGATTGAACGTGAAACTTTGCGCTCTCATTTGTCATAAAATCTCTCGCCAGCTCGACCTCAACACTAGGAGCGCTAACGTCGCCTGAAAATGCAATGTATGAGATTCGCTTCTGCAGTTCCTTATCATAGTATGGATGAAATATCCTCGCACCACTGGCATTCATATATGAAGAAGATTTCGACTGGTTACATCCACATGCCGGCACCAAGTTGTGCGAAAATAAGGAAAACTCCGGATAGAGGGTCTTCGGAATGAGGTGGTCAACTTGGCCAAACGCAAAGCTCCCACACATTGGACAGACGTCTGGCGATAGCTCTGACCTTATCTCTGCGATATAAGATAAATCCTTCAACTTCCTTCCATAGTCAGCTTTTAAGCCTTCCTTTAAAGCGTTCGCTAAAGCCAGAGGCTGATTTAATTTTGTTCCATCTCCGGCGACGTTCTTGTAATGTGTATATTCGCTTTCGATAGATTTTAAGCTCTTCTCCAACAATGGGTAACTGGCGAGGTTATCCTTCTTCGAAAGCCTGCGTATAATATCAAAATCATCGTATTTAGGAACGCCCAAATATTTCATTTGCCACCGTTTTTCCTATTTTTTTGCGACCTCTTAAGATACATTACAGCTTCAGTAGACAATTCACTTGCCAGCTGTCTTTCCCAATTTTGGTCTAGAAAATCACTTTCCGATATCCGCAAATCAACATCTTGAATTAACCTACTTATAGCATCGTCTTCAAAGATAAAATCAGAAATTGCGCCTACATCAGAGCCAAAAGTTTTAAGGCGGGGGGTCCCAACCTGAACTGCGCCGTTAGGTGCGACAGTAATGATGTGAACTTGCGACGTAGGTATCTCGCGTACAAAATACGCTGAATGGGTTGCGACAATCGCGACTGAATTAGTGACCTCTAGAATACTATTCAACATCTGCACAAATTCAGTCACTAGACGCGGATGAAGATGCGTTTCAGGCTCATCTATTAGAACAATAGTACCCGAGCTCATGTGTAGGCACAGCTGAGCGGCCAGTCTTACGAACGAAAGCTGACCACTACTGAGCGGTACGTATCTCCCATTAACATTTCTAGCGAGCGTCCCGTTTCTGTCCAATCTGCGCGCGTTATCAAGGCGGCGCATTTCGTTACCTCGATTAAGATTGATGAGACGTACTCCATCAGGAATTTCTTCTTTAGAGCCTCCGTTATCGAAAGACGACTTCGATGAAACAACTACTAGGTCATCAAAATCCATTATAATCTGAACGGAGCGTTTGAATATTTCCCATCGATAGCTGTTGTCGCGAGCATCTTCCCGCGCTAGTTTTTGCAGAACTAATGGCAGTGTCTCGTTATGCCCACCCATCCTCTGCCCAGGAATTGCTGACAGTCTAACATATTGAATTGAAGAGTTTCCATGAACGGCACGCGGGAAAGTCGCTTCGGTCTCCCCTGGCGTGCAAACTGCAATAACCTTTGAAATCTGAGGATAACGTCCCGATGCGTCGGTTAAATTAGGTTTTTGCTCCAAAGCAGCGTGAGTTAATTCATTGAGAGTTCTACTTTTTCCGACTCCATTTTTCCCAATTATGGCGGCCATCCGTTTGGGAAGGAGGCTGTTTTCGTCGAAAAGAAACTTGAAATCATGCTGATTGGGAAATCCATCTAAGTGAAAATGCAAATTTAAGCATGTTGGCGGTGATTGTGCGTACTGCGACACATCTCCGAGAAACCAATTGTAGCCCTCAGTATATGTAAAGAATCCCTGTGGAAGACGTAGAAATGACAAATTAAATGCGCTTGACTTGAGCGCTGCCTCAAGCCATTCCGGCTGGTTTTCGGTGCGCTCCGCCATAACTACATCGTTCAGTGCAGATAAAATTAGTCTGCAGTTTTCAGTTCCCCACTCTTCAGCAATTTCTCGATATGCATGTGCTTCAGACTGCATTGAAAAAAACCTGGGAAACTCGTCCGCAGAGAGAATTTCCTTTTTGGAATTTTTAAATCGTGACAAGACTACAGTATATTCAGAATCTTGATTATTTTCATCCTCAAGAAATGCCAATCTGAATTTTCGCCATGAATATTCCGTATTCACCTGTTGGATTGAATATTCAAATAGAGTTTGGTGGCCAAAATCATTCCACTCATCCTGCGGAACCCATATTACGATAGCCCCAGGCTTCATGCGCGGGGCGGTCGCCTTGTCGACCGCAAAATAAACATGAGGCTTTATTAAGTTAAACATTTTTTCGAGCTAAATTAGGGAGCTGCATTCATTAAATCAGCAATAGCGTGCCAATTTGACTGGAATGTCAACGCTGCTGTTCTCATAAATGGACGCGCAAAATCTCGCAGTGTTTATCGCGGCTACCTTTTTGCGAAACGCTACGCTAAGATATCCAGTCGCGAGCGACGACGTCCCAATCGACCTGCCGGGTTACCTCTCCAGACCAGACCTCCCAAAAATCTGGGTCGTCCGACCATGGGCGTTGTGCTTCTGATAATTCGCTAATCTCAACCAATACCGGGACCGGCGTAGCCCAACCAAGCAATATAGCTTGGCGAGAAGGCAGGCTTGGCAACTCTCTGAGGAGAGCCCCTACGTTGTCCGGCACTAGTCGGCTCACAAGTTCTTGGTCGCTGTCATTAACAATCCGATGGAGTAAGAAAGTATTGCACTGAGCCAAGATGGTTGGTGATAGCTCTGACGGGCGTTGCGAAGACAAAACGAGGCCAAGCCCGAACTTTCTTCCTTCTCGCGCAATCTTTTCGAAGGCTTCCCTACACAGCCGAGCCGGCGCTGCAACGCCGTCCTCGTCTCCCTTTCCTCGCTTAATAAAGTTATGAGCTTCCTCAAGCACCATTACTGTGGGCAACGTCTTCCCTTCCGGGTGGGTTTTGCGGTACCGCTGAAGCGCTTCAAAAGTCATTCGCGCGAGTACGGCCACAACGATATGAGTTGCGTCCGATGGGACTAGCGAAAGGTCAATAATGGCCACCTCTCCTGTAGCCGCCTCATCAGCTCCCAAGTATTCGTTCAACCAGTCGCACAATGTAGTTTCCGGTCGAGCCTGAATCACTGGGCCAAGAATTCTATTGCTCGTTAGCGAACGAATTCGAAGAGTTAGATACGCAATGAAAGAGCTTAGGTTTGTGTTCCCAGCGCCATCCGCAGCTAAATCGTCTATATAATCCGCAAATGAGCTCACGTCAAATGGCACCGGGTCATCCTCGCCGGACGTTATCGAGTGTTCGATAGTCGGAAAGTGTTGGAGCGCTTCATTGCAAAGTATCTGAAGCTCCTCAAAGTCGAGCACATTCAAGCCGTTGACGTAGAATTCTCCTTCAGCGCGACCAGGTCTTGTTCTTCGCGCAAAAACTGCGTTAGCTGCTTCAGCTAGTGAGACAAGACTGTCCTGCTCTGGTCCTTCGTCTAATCGATTCGCTAAACTTCTCATAACGTCCCGCAGACTTCTTAAGCAGTGCGCAGCTTCTTGGCTGCCTGGAAAAGCTGCATAAGACTTACCGGACGAGTCGGAAATGTAAGCATTGACTCTCGAAGAATAGAGATGCAATTGGCGGGATATTGTGGTATCAACCTCTTCTCGTTGACTCCGGCCTGCCCTGAGATTTCTGAGGGCTTTGTTTAACAGAGGACGTTGGGTGCCAGGTTGGGCTTGTGACACTGCAGCCCACTCATGACTGTTCCAAAACCACGCTGGAACCTCAAGTGCATTAACGGAAGCTCCAGGTCGGAATACTCGTGCATTTTCGCTGCCTTCAAAAGCTTTTGCGTACTCACCATTTGGGTCTAGCAATAGAAAACGCGCATTCGCATTATTGCTACCGCTGTTGCTTTGACTCTTGCGAGCAGCTTCTAGTGACCAATGGATTAGACCTGCAACGGTGCACGACTTGCCGCTACCGGTGTTACCGAGGACTGCTAAGTGACGGCCAAATAGTTTGTTCGGGTCGACAAGAATGTCACATGCCCCAGCTGGCGACGTCCCTATCTTTACACTTCTGCCTGGCTCGCTCACACCGACAATTGCGCCGATTTGTTGCGAAGTTGGTATTAGAACTTGGTCACCGACTGACGGAAACGAGGAGACACCTCTGCGCAAGCAATACTGAACTTCACCGTTACTTGCATTTCGCTCAGTTGCTAATGTACCAAGTGGGCTAATCTTCATTCGCCTTATGGGATGGGGCAAGTCAACGAGTCCTAAGTCGCTTTCTCGACGTCCCTTAACATGAATTCCTCGGTCGATACCAATCCAAGATATAAAGCCGACTGTGGCGCCACATTCATTAGGCAACAAGACGTAACCGTTCAGGCGAGGAAATATTGTGGGTACTCCCGTGTTAAGTGCTGTCGTTTGAGGCGCCTCAGGAGTGAGTAATACATAAATCTCGTCGGCAGCAACAGACTCCACTGTTCCCACTACTAGGCCTGCAGCCCGTTCCGTTGCGCTCGACATTAAGCTTCTCCTTCTGTCAAGGATTCTTCTCGCGTGACCGGTGACTCGTCTGCACGAGAGTAAGACCTATTTCGTAAAAGCTCTGACATGCGCGAGCTAATATGGTCAATGGCTGGCTTTGGTAGATACTCTTCGGTTAGTTTCGTTAAGTCGGCAAAGTGTGGGCCAATCAAAAGAGTTATCTGAGCTTCACGCCCAGCTCTATGGAGAAACGCAGTCAAGCGTGCATCCATTGAGTAACTAATAACTACGATATGAGTTGAAGGAATAACCAACATGTCGAGCAAGACTCGATTTAAGTGGTCGTCACCGAAGCCATACCCATACAGAACTAAGACAGAGTTAGGACGACAAAGTGCCGCAGCCATGTCACGGAAGAGTTCAGCGTAAGGGTAAGCGGTTGTCTCAACATCCTTTGTGGCGTTTGGATATATCATCACAGTATCCACTGGGCTGTTTGGGATGTACGGACTATGGTCTGCTGGGCCGAACGGAATGCCTCTCCGGACGATATTGCCGGTCCTGTTGTCCATTGCCCAGTCTAAAGAGCCATGAAGCTTGGTCAGCCTAATTACGCCTTCCATGAATCGCGGTTCGCCTCGTATCCCTGGAGGATTGTAGTGGTAATCACAGTCTAGTCGGGATGACCTGAATGCTGGTTCAAGTGCTCCTACGAATCTGTCAATTACTCGTATACCTGCTAAGTCGCAGCCATATTCGATTAGTCGGTCATAATTCGTAGTAAAAATGTGTAAGCGCTCACGAGAAGCGGCTCTGCTGGCAAAGCTGAGCAAGAAGGACTGTAAGGCTGTGACGGCACCTCTCCATTTCGTTTCTTCTGAGCTTGCGATACCTCGTTCCGTCGAAAATAACGACGAAAGAAACTCGCTCATTCGTGAGTCCAAGGCGGTCTTGAGAGAATTGATGTCTTCAAACTTCCCGCCAATATTCAAACCCTCTAACAAGGCAAAAGCAGTCCGGAACTGGTCCTCTATGTTCGGCGCGCCACGGCCCATTTTGGCTGCACCACTGGCAGCAAAAGAGTCAATCTTCTCATCAAATCGTGTTCCGAGCGGTCGGGTCCCCATGCCTGTCGCCGTTGCGTCACACAAATATCCTATTGCAGTGGTGAAGCCGCTTCCCAGCAACAAATTTAAGTGTTCAGCTTGGAAGACGGCGGTAAGCCATGGCTCGATAATCTTTCTGACTCGGAGAACCATCGCGTCCAAATCTTTGCCATCAGGCAATTTATCGAACCATTCCGACTGCGCGCCAACTCGGTATCCATTATTTGTCGCGTTACTCATGCTCCCTCCAAGTATTGCTGAAATTGTACTAGCTATCTTGGAGGAAAGAAGGAAAAATTGCTTGCAGTTAGTAACCGTTAACGTTGGATTGTCTCGACGAAACGTGCCGGATTCGAATTCGAGAATGAAGCGGCAAATCGTTACCTAATTAGCAGGCCAGTGGTTGAACTGTTACCTCTTGAAGGAGGTAGAGTTCTCCTATGACAAGAGTGGTGGTAACAGTTATCATGTAGTAAGAACGGCTGCGGCATGATGGCCGCCAAGACCACCCTGCGCGCCGACGACCTGCCCGACAACCTGGGCAAGCTGCGCAGCGCCATCGAGCAGGCGGTGCCGCACGGCATGACGCCGAGGACGCGCAATGCCAGGGGCCGCGACGTCGGTTCCTGGCACCAGCCGCCGTCCACCGTCGATGCCGGCTGGGCCAGGCTCAAGGACGAGTTCGACGACATCTGCCGCAAGTATCCCAAGCTGCGCCATGCGAACCACTACAAGCACCTGGGCACGCTGGGCAGCGGCAACCATTTCGTCGAGGTCTGCCTGGACGAAGAGAACTTTGTCTGGCTGATGCTGCATTCCGGTTCGCGCGGGGTAGGCAATGCGATCGGCACCCATTTCATCGAACTGGCGCGCCAGGACATGCGGCGCCACATGGTCAACCTGCCGGACCAGGACCTGGCCTATCTCGAAGAAGGCACCCGGCATTACGACGATTACGTGGAAGCGGTCGGCTGGGCCCAGAAGTTCGCGCGCATCAACCGCGAAGTCATGATGCAGAACCTGATCCAGGCGGTGCGCACCGTCATCAAGAAACCGTTCGAGACGCATGTGGAGGCAGTCAATTGTCACCACAACTATGTGCAGCGCGAGCGCCACTTCGGCAAGGATGTCCTGATCACGCGCAAGGGCGCGGTGTCGGCGCGCGAAGGGGAGCTGGGCATCATTCCCGGCTCGATGGGCGCGCGCAGCTTCATTGTGCGCGGCAAGGGCAATCCAGAAAGCTTCAACAGCTGCAGCCATGGCGCGGGCCGCACGATGAGCCGCACCGAAGCCAAGCGCCGCTTCACGGTGGCCGACCAGGAACGCGCCACGCGCGGCGTCGAGTGCCGCAAGGACGAGGGCGTGATCGATGAAATCCCGATGGCCTACAAGGACATCGACGCCGTCATGCACGCCCAGCGCGAGCTGGTCGACGTGGTCCACACGCTCAAGCAGGTGGTGTGCGTGAAGGGCTGAGCCCGCACCTCACGGCCGCGCCAGTGACAGCAGGTCGTTTGGTGCGCCGAACTCGTGCTCCGGCGCCTCCTGGCGCAGTATCTCGATCGGGGCATAGCCCCAGCTGACCGCACCAAAACCGATGCCGGCGCGCCGTGCGGCATCGGCATCCATGGTCTGGTCGCCCACGTACAGCGCCTGCGATGGCGGCGTGCCTGCCAGCCGCACCACCTTGCGAATGCGCGCGGCCTTGCCGAAGATCGACATGCCGCATTCGTACTGCCCCATCAGCGCCGCCAGCTCGGGCCCGAGCACGGCGCGCACGTTTTCCTCGGCATTCGACGAGACCACCGCCAGCCGCAGGCCGGCCCGGTCGAGTTCGTGCAGGGTCGGACCGATGCCGTCGAACAGCGGGATGCGGCCGGTACAGGTGACGGCGCGCATGCGATCGATGAAGGAGCGCGAGGCGAACGGCAGCTTCCAGGCCGGCATGCCGACGTGGCGCATGACGTCGCGCGGACCGTAGTGGCGCAGCCGCTCGGCCTGTTCGGCGTCGACCCGCCGGAAGCCATGCTGGTCGGCGATGTCGTTGAACACGCTCAGGAAGAAGGGCCAGGAATCGGCCAGCGTGCCGTCGAAGTCGAAGATCGCCAGGCGGTAGTTCATGCGAAGAGAGGGCAAGGGGAGGTCATGGCGCGATTATAGGAGACCTCCGCGCCGGGACGGTGCGATTGCAACCGATTGGCATGCGTCTTGCTTTACGAGAAGTAGATTTTATCCAACCTTCTCATGAACCAAGAACCCGATAACGGTCTGGTGGAGGCCTTCCTGCCAACCATGCAGGATGTGATGCGGCGCCAGGCGGCGCTGCACGAGCTGCACCAGACCTGGCGCCTGATCGAGGCGTCCGCAAAGATGAATTGCCCCGTCGAGGCGCGCCTGCTGTTGCCAGCCGTGCTGGCCACGCGCACCGGCCTGGTGCAGCTGGAGCGCGACCTGGTCGCCAATATGGTGTCCGAAAAGGTGCGCCAGGTGGTGCAGGACGCCGCCACCCGCGCCCAGTACGCGCTCGACCTCCTTGTGCGCAACCTGTTCGAACGCACCGCCGACGTCGGCTTCCTGGCGGCCGACCTCGACCTGTGCCGCTTCCTGGCGCGCCTGGCCGCCGGCGAGGCGCCCGAGCGCGAGCCGGTGCGCCGGCGCCTGGTGGCCTACCGCGACAAGTACACCGTGTACGACGACATCGTGCTGCTGGCGCCGGACGGCGCGGTGCTGCTGCGGGCCGACCCCGGCGACGGCCTGGCGCGCAGCAGCGACCCGCTGGTGGCGGCCACGCTGGCGGCGCCGGGCTACGTCGAAACCTTCCGCGCCAGCGACCTGCGTCCCGGCGCGCCGCGCGCGCTGCTGTATTCGCAGGCCATGCGCGACCCCGACAGCGGCGCCATCCTCGGCGTGCTGTGCCTGAGCTTTCGCTTCGAGCACGAGCTGGCCGCGATCTTCCAGGCCTATGGCGGCGCCGACCGGCGCGCCAACCTGCTGCTGCTCGACGCCGACGATTGCGTGGTCGGCAGCCTCGATCCGCTCTGGATCGCGCCCGGCGTGCGGGTGCCGGTCAACCTCGATGGCGACGCCGCGCCGCGCCTGTTCGCCGGCCGCGAATACCTGGTCGCCACCAGCGTCTCGCAAGGCTACCAGGGGTATCCCGGCCCGCCCGGCTGGAAGACGCAGGTGATGGCGCCGCTCGACCTGGCCTTTCGCGGCGCGCATCCGGACGCGGCGGCGCAGCTGGCGCCGCGCATGCTGCAGGGATTGCTGTCGCACGCCCACACCTTCAGCCCGGCGCTGCATGCGCTGATGGCGTCGGTGCTGGGCGCCACCCGGGCCATCAAGCGCATCGTCTGGAACGGCAAGGTCGCGGCCGGCGGCGCCGGCGATCGCCTGGGCCCCGTGCTCGACCAGATCGCCGAGGCCGGAGAACGCAGCGACGCGGCGTTCTCGCAGTCGATCCAGGGCCTGTACCAGACGGTGCTGGCCTCGAGCCTGCAGGCGGCCGGCGCCACTGCCCAGCTGCTGGTCGACATGCTCGACCGCAGCCTGTACGAGCGCGCCAACGACTGCCGCTGGTGGGCCCTGGCCGGCCAGCTGCGCCAGGCGCTGGCCGCTGGCGACAGTCCCGGACGGGCCGAGGCCATCGGCGCGCTGCTGCGCCACATCAACGGCCTGTACACGGTCTACAGCCGCCTGTTCGTGTACGACCGCACGGGCCGCATCGTGGCCGCCACCGGCGCGCAGGACGTGGTGGGCAGCCGCATCGAGGGCGACACCCTGGGCGCCGTGTGCGGCCTGCGCAGCGAGATGGACCATTACGCCGAACCGTTCGCGCCCACGCCGCTGTACGACGGCCGGCCGACCTTCGTCTACCACGCCGCGATTCGCCACCCCGAACGCGACACGGCCGTGGTGGGCGGCATCGGCATCGTGTTCGACAGCGCGGTCGAGCTGCGCGATATGCTCGACGCCGGCGTCGCCGGCCGCGCCGGCATGCAGGCCTTTTTGGTCAGCCCCGACGGCCGGGTCTTGTGCGGCACCGATCCGGCCTGGCCGGCGGGCGCGCAGCTGCCGCTCGAACGCGCGCTGCTGGATGCGGCGGCGCGGCAGGGCGCCGCGCGCGGCATCGTGGAACATGGCGGCCGCTATTGCGTGGCGGCCTGTGCGCGCGCCGACGGCTATCGCGAGTTCCGCGCCGATGCTGGCCGCGAACAGCCGGTGCTGTCGGTGCTGCTGCAATCGTTCGGCCCGGTGCGCACGGAGGCCGAGCTGGCGGCGCTGGCCGGTCCCGAGCGCATTCGCACGGAACACGAGCATGGCCTGGACTATGCGCTGTTCCAGGTGGATGGTGTCCTGATGGCGCTGGATGCCGGGGCCGTGATGGAGGCGTTGCCCGTCGCGCGCGTCAAGCGCACGCCACCGACGAGCGGCGCCCGCATCGGCATGCTCGACGTCGATGCAGACGACGGCAGGCGCGGCGTCGTGTGGGTATTCGACCTGGCGCGCCTGGTGTCCGGCCGCCCACATGCGCCGCGCGCGGACGGGCAGGTGATCCTGGTGCGCCACAGCGCCACCACGGTCGGCCTGCTGGTGGACGACGTGCATTCGGTGCAGCGCTTCGACCCGGCGGCATCGGCCGCGTTCGCGCTGGCGGGCGACGCTGCGGCGCTATCGACGAAGCTGCTCGAGGCGAATGGCGGCGAGCTGCTGATCCAGGAACTCGACGTGCAGCGCATCCTGGCGCGCATTTGCGGCGCCGGGGTCGTCGCGGCCTAGCGCATGGCCTGCAGCAGCCCGGCGCCGCCATCGAACATCGACTGGCGCAGGCGCGTCGAATCGCGGCCCGGCGACAGGCCGAAGAAGCGCGCATACTCGCGCGAGAACTGCGAGCTGCTCTCGTAGCCGACCGCATGGCCGGCGCGCGCCGCGTCCTTGGCGCCGGTGAGCATCAGGCGCCGCGCCTCCTGCAGGCGCAGCTGCTTCTGGTATTGCAGAGGGCTCATCGAGGTCACCGACTTGAAGTGCTCGTGCAGGGTGGATGAACTCATGCCGACGTCGCCGGCCAGGCGCTCGATGCTCAGCGGGCGGTTGAAGTTGTCCTTGATCCAGCAGATCGCGCGCGTGACTTGCGCCATGCGGCCTTCGCCGCGCGCGATGTGGCGCACCACGTCGGCGTGCTCGCCGGTGAGCAGGCGATAGTGCAGCTCCTTCAAGAGCAGCGGGGCCAGTACCGGGATGTCCTCGGGCGCATCGAGCAGGCGCACCAGGCGCGCCGCGACGTCGGCCAGGCTGGGCGTGGTCTCGCTCAGGAACAGGCCGCGCGACGGCGGCGCGCCGCGTGGACGCGGGCTTGGGCGCGCCGGTAGTTCGAGGTCGAGCGCGGCCAGCATCTGCGGATCGAGGTCGACCCGCAGGCACAGGTACGGCTGCGCCGCGCTGGCCTGGGTCACGCAGCCGGTCACCGGCAGGTCGACCGACACCACCAGGTACTTGGCCGGGTCGTAATGAAAATCGCTGCCGCCCAGCGACACCAGCTTGGCGCCCTGGGCGATGATGCAGACCGCCGGCGCATGCACCACGTGCAGCGGCTCGGTGGTGCGGTCGCTGCGGATCAGCCACATGCCGGGCACGGGGCGCCGGTGCATGCCTTCCTCCGGCGCGTGGCGGTCGATCAGGGCGGCGAGTTCACGGATCGCTTGCATGAGGGGCATCTCCTGGCGGTCGGGGTTCGATGCTGCCATTACACCGCAAAACGCGGGTGAGATGGTCCGCCAGGATTGCACGATCCTCCGGCGAGTTCAGGTTTCGCAGGGAATGAGGGTATTGGACGGATCCATGACCACGCAAACGGTGGCCACGCGTGCGCGTTCCACGTAGTCCGCCGCCGCGGCGGCGGCGCCCTGTTCCGGGCAGCTGGCGCCGCCGCCGTTGCAGGCGACGGCGCTGATCCGGTAGATGCGCTTGGCCAGGGGATCGGCGACCTGTTCGGGATCGCCACCCGGCCCCGGCAGGCGAATCCGTTCGCCCTCGAAATAGGTGCTGTACGAGCAGGTGATGGTGACCTGGAAGCCCGACTCGGCCTGGAACTGCGTCAGTGTGGTCGACGTCGGCGCCGGCTGGCACTGCGTGCCCAGCACGTTGAACGCCCATTCGACGCCGCCGCGCGCGGCCAGGCTGGCCCTGGCGCCGAGCAGCGCCTGGTTGACGGTGGCCTGCTGGGTCGCGGTCAGGCGCAGCAGCGCAACCGCCAGCCCGGCGACAACCACCAGCAGCACCACCGCCGCGATATAGGCAAAACCGGTCTGTCGACGGATGCGGAGGTGGATGCGATTCATGGCACGTTGTCCACATGGGCGCCGAGCGTGAGCGAGACCGCTTCGTCCTTGCCGCTCAGGGTGAGGTGGAGCCGGGCGTAGCCGCTTTCCTGGGTGGCGCCCTGGTTGGCGGAATACACGAAATCGCAGCTAGAAACGCCGCTGGCGAGCAGCGGCGCATTGGCCGGGACCGTGCAGCGCGGCGCCAGGCTGGCGTCGGTGCGGGCGATCCGGTACAGGTTGCCGCTGTCGCACACATAGGAAACGGTGCGCTCGGCAGCCGGCACGACCATGAAGCGGGCGCCGGTATAGCCTTCCGGGACGCGCAAGCCAGTCGCCGCCTGCAGCGTGATGCGCCGTTCGCCCATGCTGGCGGCGGGTGGCGCGCCGATCGCATCGACCAGGGCGACATTGACGCCGCCGTGGACGTCTGCCGGATTCTGGTTGCCGATGACGATGGCGTCGCCCTGCACGGGCTCCCGGTTGAATGGCGTGAGCACGTCGAACACGTGGCGCACTGCCGTATCGTCGAGGAAGGCGGCCGCTTGTGCGCCGTTCTGGTAATCCTGGTCATTGCGATAGCGGCCGCCATCGCTGCTCGGCACCAGTTCCAGGCATTGATTGGAGCCGAGGCGCAGCGAATTGGGCACGGCGCGGCGCACGTCGCCGACGATGCGGCGCAGCGCGGTATCGGCCTGGTGGGTCAGGGCGGCGCGCTCGGCCACCGCCAGGTAGGCGCGGATCGCCGGCGCCAGCTGCATGGACAGCACGCCGCCGATGATCCCGATCAGGACGATGACGACGATCAGCTCGACCAGCGAAAACCCTGACTGCCGTCTCATGGCTGGGTCCTCCATCCGCTCAGCGTCAGGCTCTCGCCGCCATGGGTGACGGTGACGTTGATGCGCCGCGCCTGCGCCGCCGGCACGCCCGGAAGGGCGGTGGCCAGCGGATCGACCGCAACGCTGACCTTGTAGCGTCCCAGGCCGGCGATGGCAACGCCGTCGGCATCGGTCACGGCCTGCGCCGCGTAGTTGGCATAGTCGCCGATCTCGTCGTAGCTGGCGCGGGTGGCGCCTTTCGTGCCGTCGCCGGCATAAGGCTTGAGCATTACTTCTTCCATCATGCTCTCGGCGATCGCCAGCATCTGCTGGGTGACCAGGGGATCGGCGCTGGCGACGCTGGCGCGATTGTAGGCCGCGACCAGGCCGGCCAGGGCGGCGCCGACGATGACGATGGCGACGATCAGTTCGACCAGGGTGACCCCGGCCATGCGCCTTTTATTTGACATAGCCGGTGCTTCCTTCGAGCCGGATGCTGCGCTGGACCACTGTGCCGAGCTTGACGTCGAGGGCGAGCCGGCCGAGCGGCGCGCCGTTGGCGCTGGCCGCCACCGTGCCGTCCGGCCGGAAGAACAGCAGCAGCGGCGCGTTCGCCAGCGCGACCTTGCTGTCGCTGCTGTCGTAGGCGCCGGCCTCGATGCCCTGCAGCGCCGCGGTGCAGGCGCCGGCGCCGGCATTCGCGGCGGGAAGGCTGGTGGCGGTGCGGATGGTCAAGCCGACCGAACGCTCGCCCAGCGATGCACACACCAGGCGCCGGTGCGCCACCGCCGACGTTTGCGCATGGCGCAGCGCACTGGCGACCTGGTCGCCGAATACGACCGCCGCCGTGGTGTTGTCGCCCATCAGCCGCGGGATGCCGATCGCGGCCAGCACGCCGAGCAGGATCATCACCGTGATCAGTTCCACCATCGTGAACCCTTTCTCGCGCCTCAATTGAACACCTCGCGCACGTGGATGATGCGGCGGTTGTCGACCGGGAAGACGCCGAAGGTGGCGCGCGCGGAAGGATCGATGGCAGGGCTGCCCCATTGGCCGTTGCAGGCCAGGGGCGAGCGCAGCCAGGCCTGCTTGGCGCCGGTGCTGGCGGGGTGCACCGTCAGGCAGGAGGTGTCCTGCTGATCTGGCCCCAGGTTGATGGCGATGTCGATCCAGCCCGGCACATTGCCCAAGACCGAGAGAATGCCCGAGCCATTCACGATTTTCACCTCGGGCAGGTTGTTGGCGGCGGGTGTGGCTCCGCCGGCGCTGCCGGGCGTCTGCGCGAAGGCGCTGCCGGGAATGACGGTGTAGCTATCCTGGGTGTTCACTACCCAGCTCTTGCCGCTCCAGAATTCGACCGTGACCGGCAATTGGAGCGGCTGCGTGCCGACCCGGCCGAAACGCTTGCCGAGGCGCAGGCGGCCGGTGCGGATGAAGGGTAGGGCCTGTTCGGGCTTGGCAATCGCCGGATCGGTTGGCGCGTAGGCGGAGTCGATGCGCAGGTTGGCGTCGGCGGCCTGGTTGTCGGCGCGCAGGCGGATCTGGAGCGGTGCGTGCTGCGCATTGTTGAAGGTGAAGCGCGGCTGTGGAGCGGTGTTCACCGTCTCGCCGGAGATGAAATGCTTGGCCTCGAACTCGCCAGTAATGACGCCCTCTGCAGGGGCGAACGCCGTGCCGTCTACCTTGATGGCGCTGAACCTGATGGTGTCGCCGCTGCCGTGGCCGGACGGGTAGTTCTTGGTGACCTGACCCTGTGCGTTCCGGGCGCTCAGCTTGAGCGGGATCGGTTCGCCCGAGTAGAAGAAATTGGTCTTCTTGCGATTATCGTCTTTCAGCTCGACCTGGAAATAGGCCGGTACGAAGGGGCCCGCCTTGGCCTGGCACGGGCCGTTGGCGCTGCCGCCGGTGGTGCCGGTCGTGTCGAGTTTACTGGCGAGGAATTTGGTGTGCGTCGCCCGCAGGTCGAGGTAGCCGGCTTCGCTGTAGTTGAGCGTGGCGCTGGCCTTGCCAGCGGCGAACTCGGTCTTGACGGCCGTGAGGCTGCCTTGCACGCCGGACGCGACGCAATCCAGCGCGACCTCGGTCTGCGTCGCCAGCGCGGTCAATGTGGCGGCGTTGAAATTGGGTGTCGTGGCGCCGCTCTTGTTCACGGCCGTGAGCGCGACCTTGAAGTCTGCGCCGGCCCGCAGCGGCTTGATGGCGCTGAGTTCGAAACGGTCCGGCGCCACGATGAATTCCTTCCTGCCCTTGACCGTCTCGACATCCGCGAGGGTGGCCTTGAGCGCTACCTTGCCGGCGTCAAGGTAGCTCAGGTTGACGCTAGCCTCGCCTTTTTCGTTGAACCTGGTATTCAGCGAAGCGGAAGCCTTGCAGGCGAACGAGCCGGTCGCCCCCTCGTTCGAGGTCACGGTCATCTCGCCGCTGCCGGTGGAAGGACTCACGTAGTCGCAGCTGTACTGGACCGCCTTGACGTCGACGAACGCGGGTACGCAGGCGCTCTGGCTATCGTTGGCCTTGAGCGCCTTGATGATGGCCGTGACGCTGTGGCCCGCCTTGTGATCGGGGAGTTCCGAGATACTGAAGTTCGCGCCGCCGGTGAACTCCATCTCGCAGCTGTTCGACTTGCCGTTGAAGCAGGCGACCGTCGGCTTGGTGCTGCCCTGGGTGAGAGACAGATTGACCTTGCCGGTGGCGATGTTCGACACCTCGGCGGCGGTGTTGACGCCGCTCGCATCGATCGTGACCTGCTTGCCGCCCGGCGCCATCGTCACCGTGGCGCCGCCGTTGTACAGCGTCGAGCAGTCGGCATTGGCGCAGGCGCTGACCTTCACGTATTCGACGGCGCAGGTGCCGGCGCTGCCATCATGCGTGATCAGGAAGTGATGCAGGCCGGTGGCCGGCGGCTTGACGGCTTCGCAGCGTGGGCCGTTGGCGGTATTGACCTCGTAGCCGCTCTGGTTGTCGACGCAGTCGCAGTAGCCTGGCCGCGTGCCGCTCTTGCAGAAAATCTTCTGGCTGACGCGGCCATGCCAGAACAGGGTCGCGAAGTCGACCGCCGCATTGCCGTTGATGATCGTCTCCGACGCTTCGAGCCTGAGCTGGCCGGTATCGACGTCGCCGTTGATGCGCACCGCCGACCCCATGGTGAGGTATTTCGATGCCGTGACCTTGCCGGTGACGATGCTGCTGGCCGCATACATGTCGACTTCGGGCGAGGTAATGTTGCCGTTGACCGTGCTGCCCGAGGCCAGCGTGAAGCGGCTGGTGGCGGCGATATCGCCTTTCAGCACGACCGGCGAATTGGTGGTGACGACGGTGCCCTTGATGGCGCCATCGATATTGGCATGCGATCCGATCGATACCGGCCCGGTCGAGGTGACCGCGCCGACGATCGTGACCGAGGAATCGGTGGTGATCGAGGCGCCGCTGACCCCGGCGCCGATGGTGCTGGCGGAACCGATATACACGGTCCCGGTCGAGGTGATGCTGCCGCTGATCCTGACCGACGAATTGGTGGTGACCTGGGTCCCGCTGACCGAACCGTTGATGGTGACGGCGGAAGCGATCGACACCGCGCCGCGCGACACCATGCTTCCGGTAATCTGGATTTGCGGGCCGGTGCCCAGGACCAGCGACCCGGCACTGACGTTGGCGGTCACATTGACCGGGCCGCCCACTTTGAACTCGCCGACCGCGTCGAACGAGCCGCCAGCGATGCTGATCTTGGCGGGATTGATCTGGCTGAGATCGATGGCGCCGGCACTGGTCAGGCGCGCGCTCCCCGACATCGTCAATCCATAGTCCCAGCCCGGAACAACGTTGGATTTGACGTGGACGCTGTAGCCACTGGAGATCGACATCGAATCGTCCCAGTTGGTCGATGGCAGATTGGCGCAGGTATAGGCCTTGCCGTCGAGCTGGCAACCCTTGACCTTGTTGCCATCGAATTTATGCACCTCACCGGCGTAGGCAGGCGCCTGCGCCAGGTACAGCGCGCACAGCAGCAGCCACGCCCACAGGCGCAGCGCTGGAGTTCGAATCGCGGTAAGAATGGACGGTAAGCGCACGAGGGCCCTGCTGCTGAGCGTAATGCCCGAAAGTGTGCACTGGATTGCCGCCAGGCGACAATAAGTTTTTCACTTCGGCAACGATTATGCGACGTTCCTGTCCACAAGTGCGTTCCCCCGACAACGGTGTGTGACTATGATGGAAACAGTCTTACAATAGTTTCCACTCTACTAAGGCTTGCAGACACCATGGCCCATATCCAACCAGCCGGCTGGCGCGAGATGGCCGTCACCGGCGCCGCCGCGCGCGAGATCGAAACCCTGGCCTACCTCGACCAGCGCCTGGCCGACACGCCCTACGTCATCTACCACGGCGTGCACTGGACCAATGTGGAGCAGGGGTATTCGGTGTATGGCGATGTCGACTTCATCGTGCTGGCCCCGAATGGCCGCATCCTGGTGATCGAGCAGGTCGCCGGCTTCCTGAACGAGACTCCGGAAGGCCTGGTGAAGAGCTACCAGGGCAAGCCGCGCAAGATCCGCAGCCAGATCCTGGCGACCATCGAGGGCCTGGCCAAGCGCTACCACGGCACGCTGTCAGTTGATTATCTTCTCTATTGCCCCGACTACATCGTGCGCGACCAGCAGTTGGCCGGGATCGACCCCGACCACATCATCGATGCCACCAACAAGCCCAAGCTGGCGCGGGTGATCCGCGAAGCGCTGCCGATCACCGACCGCAGCGACGAGTTCGACAAGGTCACGCGCTTTTTGGGCGACACGCTGAACCTGCGGCCCGACCCCAGCGCCATGATCGGCAACGCGGTCAAGATGGTGACGCGGCTGTCGGGCGGCCTGGCGACCTGGGCGCGGCGGCTCGAATTCTCTCCATTCCGCCTGCACGTGATCGGCACCGCCGGCAGCGGCAAGACCCAGCTGGCGCTGGCCGAATACACGGCCGCGATCGACGCCGGCCTGCGTCCGCTATATGTCTGCTTCAACCGGCCGCTGGCCGACCACATCGAACGCCTGGTCCCGGCCGGCGGGCGGGTGGCGACCTTCCACATGCTGTCCGACGCCTGGCTGCGCGCGCAGGACGTCACGCCCGACTACGGCGCGGCGGATGTGTGGGATCGCATCGAGACCTCGATGACGGGCGCCGCGCTGCCCGAGACCTGGCAGTTCGACGTGGTGATCGTCGACGAGGGCCAGGATTTCTCGGTGGCCTGGCGCGACATCGTGCTGCGCATGCTGAAGGAAGGCGGCCGCGCGATCTGGATGGAAGACCCGGACCAGAACCTGTACGGCCGCGCGATGGTGCCGCTGCCGGGCTGGGTGACGCTGCATTCGCACACCAACTACCGCAGCCCGCGCCAGATCGTCGACATGCTGACCAAGCTCGGCGCCGCGCGCCAGCCGGTGGAGGCGGGTAGTCCGTTCAAGGGGGCGGATATCGAGGAGATGACGTATCCGGAAGGGGATGTGGAAGCGATGCTGGCGCAGACCAGGCGCGCCGTGACGTCGTGCCTGGCGGCGGGGTTCGGGCGGCAGGATATCGCGATCTGCTCGTTCCGCGGGCGCGAGAAGTCGGCCATCCTGAAGCTCGATCGCTTGAGCGATGCGCACACGCTGCGCTCGTTCACCGGAGCCTATGATTTGTTCGGCAATCCGGTGTTTCGCGAAGGGGGATTATTGGCGGAGTCGGTGTACCGGTTCAAGGGGCAGTCGGCGCCAGCGTTGATCTTTACCGAGATCGATTTCGAGGAACTCGATGAGCGCGCGCTGCGTAAACTCTTCGTGGGAATGACGCGCGCGCGCTTGAAGCTGGTGCTGGTGATGAGCGAACGGGCTTCGGTGCAGATGCTCGATAGGATGAGTGGGGGGTGATGGTGGGTGTGGTGGTGGTGCGGGCAAACTTGGGTCCCCGCCTTCGCGGGGACGACGTGGTGGTACGGTGCCGTATGGGGTAAGTGCTAGCTGTGTATGCGGTAAGTGCTAGCTGTGTATGCGGTAACTGCTAGCTGTGTATGCGGTAAGTGCTAGCTATGTATGCGGTAACTGCTAGCTATGTATGCGGTAACTGCTAGCTGTGAATGTAGTAACCGCTAACTGTGAATGTAGTAACCGCTAGCGGTGTGTGTAGTAACCGCTAGATGTAAAACCGTCGCTCCCGCGAAGGCGGGAGCCCAAGTTCTCACGCCACATCGCAGGCAGCGATGATTACGCGGCCAGTTCGCCGGCTTCAGCGCCGCTTGCCGCCACATGCCGGTTCACCGCCGACAACACCGACTTGAACGACGCCGTCACGATATTGCTGTCGATGCCCACGCCGAACAGGGTCGGTCCATTCCCCACGCGCAGTTCGACGTAGCAGGCCGCGCGCGCATCGGCGCCCGAGCCGATCGCGTGCTCGTGGTAGTCCATCAGGCGAATCTCGAGCCCCAGCGCGTTGACGAAGGCGTCGATCGGGCCGTTGCCGGTGCCGGCGAAGGTCTGCGGCGCATGGTGGCGCGCCACGTTCACGTCGAGCTGGACTTCGTGTTCGCTGTCCTCGACCATGCGGTGCGAGATGTAGTGATATGGCTCGTCCTGCTCCAGGTACTCGCGCGCGAACAGCGCATGCAGGTCGCCGGCGTTGATCTCGCGGCCGCTCTCGTCGGCCACGCGCTGCACGGCGCGCGAAAACTCGATCTGCAAACGACGGGGCAGCTGCAGGCCGTATTCCTGCTCCAGCAGGTAGGCCATGCCGCCCTTGCCCGACTGGCTATTGACGCGGATGACGGCGTCGTAGCTGCGGCCCAGGTCGGCCGGGTCGATCGGCAGATACGGCACTTCCCAGATCGCGTCGGCCTGCTGCTTGGCGAAGCCCTTCTTGATCGCGTCCTGGTGCGAGCCCGAGAACGCGGTGAACACCAGGTCGCCCGCATACGGATGGCGTGGGTGCACCGGCAGTTGGTTGCAGTCTTCCACCAGTTGGCGCACGGCGTCGATGTCCGAGAAGTCCAGGCCAGGGTTGACGCCTTGCGTGTAGAGGTTCATCGCCAGGGTGACCAGGTCGACGTTGCCGGTGCGTTCGCCATTGCCGAACAGGCAGCCTTCGACGCGGTCGGCGCCGGCCATCACCGCCAGTTCGGCGGCGGCCACCGCGGTGCCGCGGTCATTGTGCGGGTGGATGCTGATGACCAGCGAGTCGCGGTTGTTCAGGTTGCGGCACATCCATTCGATCTGGTCGGCATACACGTTCGGCGTGGCCGCTTCGACCGTCGATGGCAGGTTGACGATCATCTTGTTGTCGGGCGTCGGCTGCCACACGGCGCTGACCGCATCGGTGATCTGCTTCGAGAAATCGAGTTCGGTAGTCGAGAACGATTCCGGCGAATATTCCAGGCCCCATTGGGTCTGCGGATGCTGGCTGGTGAGTTCCTTGATCAGCTGCGTACCCTTGACGGCGATCTGCACGATCTCGTCGCGCTCCATGCCGAACACCACGCGGCGGAACACCGGCGCCACCGAGTTGTAGATGTGGACGATGGCGCGTTTGGCGCCGATCGCCGATTCCACGGTGCGGCGAATCAGCTCGTCGCGTGCCTGGGTCAGCACGATGATGGTGACGTCGTCCGGAATGTGCTTGTCGTCCACCAGCATGCGCACGAAATCGAAGTCGGTCTGCGAGGCGGACGGGAAGCCGACCTCGATTTCCTTGATGCCGACCTGGACCAGCATCTTGAAGAAGCGCAGCTTCTTCTCGACGCTCATCGGCTCGATCAATGCCTGGTTACCGTCACGCAGGTCGGTGCTCATCCAGATCGGCGGCGTGGTGATGGTGCGGCTCGGCCACTGGCGGTCGGCCAGGGGGACGGCAGGGAAGGGACGGTATTTGGTGGCGGGATTGGTCAGCATGATCGGGGCTCCTGATGGGTTGGTCACTGGGCGACCTCATGGGTCTGTGAGGTGGCGGAGGCTGCCGGACGGGCCACGAAAAACGCTAGGCCCGGCAACCGATCGGTAGCTTTAGCAGCAGGCGAATGCCTGCGCGCGAGCCAGCCGCCAGGACGAACCCGGTGGAAAAAGTCGATGGTGCGAAAAATGGCGTGGTAGACATCGGTCGAATCCTGCTGCTGCTGTTGGGGCCGGCGAGGCCGGGACGTACGGCGGAGTTACGCGCGTAGTAGCAGGGCAGCCAGCGGTAGTGCGCCGGCGGCTGGTAGGGTGGTCGACAGATGCAGGGTGAAAGACATAATTTCGACTTTAAGGAACTCTTGGCCGTATGTCAAGCGGGAAATTGCCACTTGTGGAAAAGAAAGTACGGGAAATTGGCGCTGTTTTCGAGGCTGGATTGCGCAGCGAAAGTGTCGTTTCGACGCAGTGCTAGAGGGCGTGCGCGGCAGTTTATGCTCCTGTCATGGCTGAGAACAGCAGCAGTTAGTTTGCTGCGTGGTAGCATCGAAGACGGAACTTTCTGGAGAGATTCATGACCCGCCGTGCCGTGACCGATACCGCCCTTGACGCTGCCCGACTTCGACTGAAGCTGTGTGGCGCCGCCGCCCTGATGCTGCTGTGCTCCGCCTGCGGCGACGGCATCCCGAAGGACAAGGACGACGAGGACGATGGCGAATCGCCGCCGCCGCAGGCTGCGCTCTCGATCCTGGCGGGTGATGCGACGATCGAGGGCACGATGGACGGCACCGGTACGGCCGCCCGCTTCAAGTGGCCGCAGGGTATTGCGATCGATAGCGATGGCAATCTGTACGTCGCGGATACCGGCAACTTCGTCATCCGCAAGATCACGCCGGCGGGTGTGGTGACCACTGTGGCCGGTGCGGCCGGCACCAGCGACCACGTCGACGGCAATACCGGCAATGCCCGCTTCGGCAATCCGGTCGCGGTGGCGGTGAACCGTAGCGGGACGATTTATGTCACCGATAACCTGCGTATCCGCAGCATTACCACCAACGGACGTGTCAGCACGACGGCGCTGATCCCGATCGGGAGCAACGTCAGCGGAGGCCGCGTGGCCACGGTGACGCCGGGCGGGATCGCGGTCGATGCCAACGACAACCTGTTTGTCACCAATGGCTACGGTACGCGCAGGATCTCAAACGGCACTACTTTCATGCTGGAAGGCCAATCGGTCGTGAACGATCTGAGCGGCGTCAGCCTGTTTGAACCGCGTGGCGTGGCAGTGGACAGTAACAACAATGTGTTCGTGTTCGACCTGGAACGCGAGATCAGCCGCTGGAACCAGAACGGCCTGATCGGCACCAATCCCTTGATCACGCTGGCAGGGGCGCCGAACGTCCGGGGCGCGGCCAACGGCACCGGCAACGCGGCGCGCTTCGAGCAGGTGGTGGGCTTGACGGTCGACCCGCAAGGCAATGTTTATGCGGCGGATGCGATCAATAACCTGGTGCGCAAGATCACGCCGGCCGGCGTGGTCACCACGGTCGCGGGCACCACGCGCTCGATGACCCTGCGCACCGGAGATTTGCCGGGCAGCCTGGCGGACGTGCGCGGCGTCGTTGCGGATGGCAAGGGCAATCTGTATGTGACGTCGGGGAATGCGGTGGTCAAGATCAGGTTGCCGGAGTCGCGTTGATCGCCAGCTTCGGATGATCGTGCAAGCTTCGCGGAGGATCGCGCTAACGTGCGTCAGCGCATGCGCTGCACACTAGCTGTAAGCGGAAGCGCCGGGATGGCCTTCCCATTCAACGATCATCAGGGAGCGCGCTATGGAATTCTTTCGATCCGGTTCGGATGGTTCGTCACGGTGGACGATTGCCTGCTTATTGGTGGCTGTGCTGATGTGGTCCGGGTCCCCGGCGCATGCCGACAGCGGCTCGGCGCAAGCGCAAATTAACAAGGAAGCGGTGGGCAAGGCATTCGCCGCCTGGGCCGCCGGCGGGCAGACCTTCTTTGACGACATGCTGGCGCCGGATGTGGTCTGGACCATCAAGGGCAGCAGCTTGAGCGCCGGTGTCCACCGCGGCAAGCAGGCCTTGATCGACAAGGCGGTCAAGCCGCTGTCGACCCGCTTGCAACGCCAGATCCGGCCCACGATCCGCAACCTGTGGACCGATGGAGATCACGTCATCATCGAGTGGGATGGCGAGGCGGTGGCGAAGGATGGCAAACCCTATCGCAACAGCTATATGTGGATCTTCCGCATGCAAGATGGCCGCGCGACCGAGGTGACGGCTTATCTCGATCTGGCGGCTTATGACGACGTGCTGCGGCGGGTGCCGGTCTCGCGCTGATCGATTAGGTGGCTGCTATCTCGGTAAAGGATAGAGCCTGAGCAACGACATCGTGTGCAGTTAATCCGCTGTAGGCGCCTCGACGATTAGCCGCGGTATCTTCTGATACAAGGCGAGCTTGAAGTCATCGCGGTCGATCGACGAATGGCAGCGACGATGACAGTTTGGACAAAGGGCCACGGCATTCGTCGTCGTATCGGAGCCGTGGCTCGCTAGTGGCATGACGTGGTGGACTTCGAGATAGGGCAAGCCGTCATTGCCGACAAAGGGTGCCTGGCTATCGCATCCCTCACATCGACCGTTTGCAGCTTGGAGTACCCAGGCTTTGACGGCGGGGTCGCGAACATACGATGTCGTAATCGTCGACACCATAGCCGGTTGGAAGTTTCCGACCGGCCGCATACCTACCTTTTGTACTCTTAGCGAGGTCACCTTGGCCGCTAGCGCCATGTGATCCGACGTTGGAACGTAAGACTCGAGGAATTCAATACCGCAGGTGCGCAATAGCGCGACCATCTTTTCCTTGACGGTGCTGCCGATATTTTTGGCTGGGAGATATCCCGCGATCCATGGCATTTTCAGTTCATAGAGCGCTGCGGAGATATTCTGCATGCGGAATTCGATGGAGCCCTTTGTGCGGGTGGATAGCACACCGGCCCGAAGCTGCCGATTTACCTCAGCCTTGCTATATGGCCGGCTGTTGAGCTCAGCGCGTAGCATGTCGAGGTAGGCCAGAATGGCGCTCGTAAGCTCTTCGTCGGTCCAAGGACTATTGCTGAGAGCAGATGGGGTCTCGAAGAGATCGGACATGACTGGGCGGACATAAGCAGTTCACCCAGTCTATCTATTGTTCAATATCTTGGCAACAATATGAACACGCTTGTATTCAGGCCGGCATCACAACAGCCTGGGGTCCGTACACGACCATCCGCCCACCATGTTCACGTTGCCAGGCCGCGGCGGTCGGCTTGTCGGCAAACCAGATGTGCTCATGGTCGTTGAACGCGCCGAGGTCGAAGCGGAACCGGTCCAGCACCTCCGGCGGGCGGCGGTCGATATCGCGCTTGCAGGCATCCCAGCTGACGTAACCCAGCTCCCTGGCCAGGGTGCGGAACATGTGCTTGAGCTGCAGCGTGGTGCGTGCGTGATAGAGCTCGGTAACGCGCGAGCCTGTCGCCGCGGCGGCATGCACACGGCGCACGATGGGCAAGGCCTTGCTCGGCTGGTCAGAATGGACGCAGCGCAGCATGCCGCGGGCGTAGCGGCGCAGGAAATCGGTATGGGTGTCGGGCGTTGCAGTTCGGTGTGGATGCAGGTGCATGCCAGTTCCTTTCACATGGATTAGGCCGCTCTCGCTACGGCATCGGTGAATGAACAGGGATGAAGTCCTGAAAAAGATCACGTCGTGGACGTTGGCAGGTGCGCTGGCTTTCGCGAGAGTGGGCGTCCTGCACAGCCCGGAGCGGATGGTAGCACGAGTCTTGTGTCTTGTAGTGGCTGTGTTGCGAACATGCCATGGCAAAAAAGGCGCAACCCATGAGTGATACTGTTTGATACCATCCCGAAATGAACGTTACCCACTCTCACCTGGTTGCCACGCCGCGCATCCGTTACCGCCAGAATCTGGCGCTGATCCTGCTGGTCGTTACCGGCGTCATCAATTACCTGGACCGCGCCACGCTCGCCGTCGCCAACGAATTCATTCGTGCCGACCTCGGGCTGTCGCTGGGCGAGATGGGCGTGCTGCTGTCGGCATTCTCGTGGAGCTATGCGCTGTGCCAACTGCCGGTCGGCGCCCTGGTCGACAAGATCGGGCCGCGCTGGCTGCTTGGTGCGGGGTTGGTGGTGTGGTCGCTGGCGCAAGCGGCGGGCGGGCTCGTTTCGACCTTCGGCTGGTTCGTGCTGGCGCGCGTCGTGCTTGGCATCGGCGAGGCGCCGCAATTTCCGGCCGCGGCGCGGGTCGTGAGCAACTGGTTTCCATTGCGCGCGCGTGGCACGCCGACCGGCATCTACAACTCGGCGTCGCCGCTGGGCTTTGCGCTGGCCCCTCTGTGCCTGTCGCCGCTGATCGCTGCGACCAGCTGGCACTGGGCCTTTTTTATTACGGGCGCCCTGGGCATCGTCGCGGCCATCGTCTGGGTGATGTTATATCGCGACCCGGTACGCGAGCAGTTGACCGAGGCCGAACGCGCCTATCTGGATGAAGGCCAGAACGTGGAGGCCGCGCCAGCGACCGGCTTCGCTTCGTGGCGCGCACTGTTCCGCCAGCGCGCCACCTGGGGCATGCTGCTCGGCTTCTTCGGTTCGGTCTACCTGAACTGGGTCTTCCTCACCTGGCTGCCGGGCTATCTGCGGACCGAGCGCCACATGGATGTCGCCTACGTCGGCGTGGCGGCCACGATCCCCTTCCTGTGCGGGTTCCTGGGCGCCTTGTCGGCTGGTTGGGCGTCCGACCAGATCACCCGCCGTGCGAAATCTGTGGTGGCGGGGCGTCGCACGGCGGTGGTGCTGTCGATGCTGGGCATGGTGGCGTTCACGATTCCCGCAGCGCTGGTTGAAAGCAATACTGCGGCCATCGCCTGCATCTCGGTGGTGATCTTCCTGGCCAATGCGGCGTCGGCCTGTTCGTGGTCGCTCGTGACAGCGGTGGCGCCCCGCAGCCGCATTGCCTCGCTTGGGGCAATCCAGAACTTCGGCGGTTTTATCGGTGGCGCGCTGGCGCCGATCTTTACCGGGTATATCGCGCAGAGCTGGTCGTTCGTGCCGGCCTTGTTGACCGGTGCAGGCATCGCCTTCCTTGGTGCGATGTCGTATCAGTTCCTGGTAGTGCGGCCGATTCCAGAACAGGACTGATATTCAATGATGAATCTACTATTGAAAGCTGTAGTCATCCTCTCTTGCTTGAATCTGGGTTCAGCAAATGCTGCAGCAGAAAAGCTTCCTGCTGATGTCGCCAAGTACGTGCAACAGCGCGAAGGCTGTGACCACTTTCGCGGTGAGGTTCCAGATCCACCGGATGCGCGGCGGATGAAAGAGATAGAGCGCGAAATCCGCAAGCTCTGCACGGGCACCGATAACAAGCTCAGCAAGTTGAAGCGCAAGTACGCCGAAGACCAGGCAGTAATGAAGCGCCTGAATGAGTTTGAGGACAATATCGAGAGTTCGGCATCAACGAGCCGGCCATAAGACGAACCGGCCCAGGCTCGCATTCCTTGATTCAACCAGCACAAATACAAACGGCCTCATAAAGAGGCCGTTTGACTTTCATCGCTTAGCGATCAGACGTCGATATTGCCAGCGCGCAGCGCATTGGTCTCGATGAAATTACGACGCGGTTCGACTTCATCCCCCATCAGCGTCGTAAAGATCTGATCCGCCGCAATGGCATCCTCGATCTGCACTTTAAGCAAACGACGCACGGTCGGATCCATCGTCGTCTCCCACAACTGCTCCGGATTCATCTCGCCCAGACCTTTATAACGCTGCTTGGACACGCCACGTTCAGCTTCTTCACGCAACCACTCCATCGCCTGATGGAAGTCGCGCACCGCGAACTCCTTCATGCGATCGCCTTCGCCGCGGCGCACGATGGCGCCTTCGCCCATCAGCCCCTGGAAGGTCGCAGCCGAATCGGCCAGCAGCGCGTAATCCGAACCCGCGACGAAGTCGGCGTCGATCGACGTCACCTGCACATTGCCGTGGTAGATGCGCTCGATACGCAGGGCATGCTTCTCGGACAGCTCGTCCGAACGCACCTTGACCTGCACCGCCTTGTCGTTGATCGCGCTCTCCATCGCCTTGGCCGATGCTTCGGCGCTCTCGAGCGTGGTCAGGTCCAGCGCCACGCCACCGCTGAAGATCGCGGTCAGTGAAGCGCGGTCGATCACGCGCGCCAGGCGCAGCATGATGGCGTTGGCCAGGTTGTACTTGCGCGCCAGTTCGCCCAGCGCTTCGCCGTTGACCGGCTCCGCACCTTCGCGCGGAATCATCGACGCGGTATTCAGCGCGAAGGTCATCATGTAGCTGGCCTCTTCGACGTCATCCTTCAGGTAACGCTCGTCACGACCCGCCTTGACCTTGTACAGCGGCGGCTGAGCGATATAGATGTGACCACGCTCGACCAACTGCGGCATCTGGCGGTAGAACAGCGTCAGCAGCAGGGTACGGATGTGGGCGCCGTCGACGTCCGCATCGGTCATGATGATGATGCGGTGGTAGCGCAGCTTGTCGACGTTGAACTCGTCCGGGCCGATCGAGGTGCCGAGCGTCGCGATCAGGGTCGTGATCTGCTCCGACGACAGCATCTTCTCGAAGCGCGCCTTTTCCACGTTCAGCACCTTGCCGCGCAGCGGCAGGATCGCCTGGAATTTACGGTCGCGGCCCTGCTTGGCCGAACCGCCTGCCGAGTCACCCTCGACGATGTACAGCTCGGCCAGCGCCGGGTCGCGTTCCTGGCAGTCGGCCAGTTTCGACGACAGGCCGAGGCCATCCATCACGCCCTTGCGGCGGGTCAGGTCGCGCGCCTTGCGCGCCGCTTCGCGCGCGCGGGCAGCTTCGACGATCTTGCCGCAGATGATCTTGGCATCGTTCGGCTTTTCCATCAGGAAGTCGGTCAGCGTCTTGGCGACGATTTCCTCTACCGGGCCGCGCACCTCGGACGACACCAGCTTGTCCTTGGTCTGCGACGAGAACTTCGGCTCAGGCACCTTCACCGACAGCACGCAGGTCAGGCCTTCGCGCATATCGTCGCCCGAGATCTCCACCTTCGCCTTCTTGGCGAAGTCGTTCTCGTCGATGTACTTGTTGATCACGCGCGTCATCGCCGCGCGCAGGCCGGTCAGGTGGGTGCCGCCGTCGCGCTGCGGGATGTTGTTGGTGAAGCACAGCACCTGCTCGTTGAACGAGTCGTTCCACTGCATCGACACGTCGACCGAGATATTCGTGCCCTGGTCCGACATGCGGTCGCCGGTCGCCTGGAACACGGTCGGGTGCAGCACGGTCTTGGCCTTGTTGATGTACTCGACGAAGCCGCGGGTGCCGCCCTCGAAGGCGAACAGCTCTTCCTTGCCGGTGCGCTGGTCGGTCAGCTTGATGCTCACGCCATTGTTCAGGAACGACAGTTCGCGGATACGCTTGCTCAGGATCTCGTAGTGGAACTCGACCAGCGTGAAGATTTCTTCATCGGCCCAGAAATGCACCTCGGTGCCGCGCTTGTCGGTCTCGCCGATCACCTTCATCGGAGAGACCTCGAAGCCGTCGCGGATCTCGATCAGGCGGTCAACCGGCACGCCGCGGGTAAATTCCAGCTGGTGCACCTTGCCGTTCTGGCGCACGGTCACGCGCAGCAGCTTCGACAAGGCGTTCACGCAAGACACGCCGACGCCGTGCAGGCCGCCCGACACCTTGTAGGAGTTCTGGTTGAACTTGCCGCCGGCGTGCAGCTCGGTCAGGGCGATCTCGGTCGCCGAGCGTTTCGGCTCGTGCTTGTCGTCCATCTTGACGCCGGTCGGGATGCCGCGGCCATTGTCGGTGATCGAGATCGAATTGTCGGAGTGGATCGTGACGTGGATTTCGGTGCAGTAGCCGGCCAGCGCTTCGTCGATCGAGTTGTCCAGCACTTCGAACACCAGGTGGTGCAGGCCGGTGCCGTCCGAGGTGTCGCCGATATACATGCCCGGGCGCTTGCGCACCGCTTCGAGGCCTTCCAGGATCTGGATCGAGGCGGCGCCGTATTCATCCGCGTTTGGGGCGGGATTTTCTGCTGGGATATTCTCGGACATGGACTGCTTTCTATAAAACGGGTGGATCCGGTAGATGCAGTCCGATATGCTTGCTTCGGCCTGCAGCCCGGAAACGTCGTTCCCGCGCAGGCGGGAACCCAAGTTCGTTGGCGTTCAAGCAAACTTGGGTCCCCACCTGCGCGGGGACGACGGTCTTGAGGCTAACTATTGTTGGCGCGCCGTCTGCTTACCAAGTTCTTAAATACGCATCGGCATGACGACATACTTGAAGTCGCCATTGTCGGGAATCGAGATCAGCGCCGACGAGTTCGAATCGCCCAGGGCGATGTTCACCTGGTCGCATTTCAGGTTGTTGAGCACGTCGAGCAGGTAGGTGACGTTGAAACCGATATCGATGGCGTCGCCGCCGTAGTCGATCTCGAGTTCTTCGACCGCTTCTTCCTGGTCGGCATTGGTCGAGCTGATCTTCATGACGCCCGGCTCGATGATGCAGCGCACGCCCTTGAATTTATCGCTGGTCATGATCGCGGCGCGCTGCAGCGAACGCAGCAGTTCATCGCGGCTGATCGTGAAATCGTTCTTGTAACCCTTCGGGATCACGCGGGTGTAGTCAGGGAATTTACCCTCGACCAGTTTCGACACCAGCTCGATGTCGGCAAAAGTCAGTTTGACTTGCGAAGCCGCGATGTCCAGGCGCACGGTCTCGTCGCTTTCTTCCAGCAGGCGCTGCAGCTCGATGATGGTCTTGCGCGGGATGATCACTTCCTGGCGCTCGAACTGCTGCTCGGTCTCGACTTGGCAGAACGCCAGGCGGTGGCCGTCGGTCGCCACGGCAATGATATTGCTGCCGTCCAGCACCAGCAGCAGGCCGTTCAGGTAGTAACGGATGTCCTGCTGGGCCATCGAGAAGTACACCATATTGAACAGGTGCTTCAGCGTTTTCTGCGGCAGGGTCACCGAGGCGTTGTGGGTCTCGGCCACCGAGACGGTCGGGAATTCCTCTGCCGCCAGGGTTTGCAGCGCGAAGCGCGACTTGCCGCTCTGGACGGCCAGGCGCTTGTTCTGCAGGGTCATGGTGACGTCGCCGGATTCCGGCAGCGCACGCAGGATGTCGAGCAGCTTACGTGCGGCCACCGTGGTGCCGGTCACGTCGTCGCCCGAGCCGATATTGGCGTGCGTGGTGATTTGCACTTCGGTGTCGGTCGACAGGAAGGACACGCTCTCGCCGTTCTTGCGAATGAGGATATTGGCCAGAATCGGCATGGTGTGCCGACGCTCGACAATACCGCTCACAATCTGCAGTGGCCGGAGAAGCGTGTCTCGGGTGGTTTTGACCAATTGCATAGTTATCCTCAGTACGTTTGAAAGGTGATGTGTTACTAAAGCGATATTGTGCCATTGCCTGAGGCAAACACAAAAAAACTGCTCAAAGGCGGGCGATCAGCCCTTGAGCGTCTGTTCCAGCACGTGCAGCTCGTGGTTGCACTCTGGATTTTTCTGGCGGTCGCCGGCGATCTTGCGCACCGCATGCAGCACCGTCGTGTGGTCGCGGCCGCCGAACAGTTCGCCGATCTCCGGCAAGCTCTTTTGCGTGAGCTCTTTTGCCAGGTACATGGCGATCTGGCGCGGGCGGGCGATATTCGCCGGCCGGCGCTTCGAGTACATGTCCGCGACCTTGATGTTGAAGAAGTCGGCCACCGTCTTCTGGATGTTTTCCACCGAGATCTGGCGGTTCTGCACCGACAGCAAATCCTTGAGCGCCTCTTTCACGACATCGATGGTGATGTCCTTGCCGTGGAAGCGCGAGTAGGCCAGGATCTTGCGCAGCGCGCCTTCGAGCTCGCGGACGTTGGAACGCAGATGCTTGGCCACGAAGAAGGCGACGTCGTCCGACAGGGTCACGTCCTCGGACTGCGCCTTTTTCAAGAGAATCGCCACCCGCATCTCGAGCTCGGGCGGCTCGATCGCCACCGTCAGGCCAGAGTCGAAGCGCGAGATCAGGCGGTCGTCCATGCCGGTGATCTCCTTCGGATAAGTATCCGAGGTGATGATGATCTGCTTCTTGGCCGCGATCAGCGCCTCGAAGGCATAGAAGAACTCTTCCTGCGTCCGGCTCTTGCCACCGAAGAATTGAATATCATCGATGAGCAGCATGTCGAGCGAATGATAGTAGTGCTTGAAGTCGTCGAAGCCCTTGCGTTGATAGGCGGTGACGACGTCGCGCACGTACTGCTCGGCGTGGATGTAGCGGATGCGCGCGTTCGGCTGGTCGGCCATGACCTGGTTGCCGATCGCATGGATCAAGTGGGTTTTACCCAAGCCGACGCCGCCGTAGAAGAACAGCGGGTTGTACGACACGCCCGGATTGTTGGCGACCTGGATCGCGGCGGCGCGCGCCAGCTGGTTGGCCTTACCGGTCACGAAGCTGTCGAAGGTGAGCTCGGTGTTGATGCGGCTCTGCTCGCGTTTCGGCGAGTTGGCGATGTTCAGGTTCTGGGTCGGGCTTGGCGCCGGGTTTTCTTGCCCAGGCGCCGGACGCGGCGCGTTGAAATCTGGCGTGGCGGCGGACGTGGTCGCGGCTGCGCCTGCCGGCTTGCGGGCAGGATGAGTCTTGGGGTCGAGCACGAACTGCACCTCGACCGGCGCTTCCCAATACTGGGCCGCCAGCTCCGTGATGCGGGTGGCGAACTGCGTCTTGACCCAGTCGAGCTTGAAGCGGTTAGGCGCAGCGATGCGTAGCTTGCCGTCTTCGTAGTCGAGGGCGACCAGCGGTTTGATCCACGCGCTGAATTGCTGCGGCGTGAGCTCAAGCTCTAGCTGCGCGGATGCGGTCTGCCAAAAATTTTCCATACTTCGCTTTTGATTCGTAACACGCTATTTTACCTGTCTCGGCCGAAGTTATCCACAGGCGCTGCACATATTTTCCACCGAAATGGGCGTCCCCACCGGACCCTTGCCAAGCTGGAAACGCCCGCCGGCAGTGCTTGCCGAAACAACAGCCGCCTTGACAGTGGCGGGCGAAATAGAGTCTAATTCAGGGTTCCCCGTCCGTGCGCCAGGCCAGGCTGTCTTTTTTCAGCGGCTGGTGGTTGGGCGAAGAGAGACTTGCTGTGGCATGACGCTGGCTTAACCTCGAGCGAAATTGTCATCGGCGCCGAATCTGGCGATGACGCCAGACCCGATTTTGCATCTTATTTTGCTTTAAGCGAGACCACCATGAAACGTACTTACCAACCTTCCGTCGTCCGTCGCAAGCGCACGCACGGCTTCCGCGCACGTATGGCTACCCGTGGTGGCCGTCAAGTCCTGAACGCTCGCCGCGCCAAGGGCCGCAAGCGTCTGGCTGTCTAAGTCACGCACCGCAGATCGATTGCGGTCGGTGATGACAGGCGAAGGTTCGCACGACTTCGCGCGCGCTCGGCGCATCGTTAAAACGGATGAATTTTCATCCGTTTTTCGTTTGCGGCCGACGCAAAAAACGGCGCATTTCGTGCTCTACACGCGTCCGAATTCCTTGCCGCATGCGCGGCTGGGCGTCGTTGCGGCCAAGCGGTTCGCGCCGCGCGCGGTAACCCGCAATACGATCAAGCGCATGACGCGCGAGCTGTTCCGTACCAGCAGCCTGGCGCCGGTCGATTGCATCGTCCGCCTGTCGCGTCCCGTCAATACCAAGGACGGTCCGGCCACCACGCGCGCCCTGAAGGCTGCGCTGAAGGTGGAACTGGCGCGCCTGTTCGCATCGCAACAGCGGCCGCGTCCGGCGCCCGTGAACCCGCCATGAAGACGCTGCTCGTCTGGTTGCTTCGCGGCTACCAGTTGCTGCTGTCCCCGATGCTCGGGCCGCGTTGCCGGTTCTATCCCAGCTGTTCCAATTACGCCATCGAAGCGCTGCGCGTCCATGGCGCCGCACGCGGTTCCTGGCTGGCCGCGCGCCGCGTGGGCCGCTGCCATCCGTGGAACGCGGGTGGCGTCGACCCGGTGCCGCCCAAAGACGGCGGCCCCAAGGAATCCCATTCAGCCGCTTGCGGTTGCAACCACTCCTGAAGACTCCAATGGAATTCAATAAACGTACTGTCCTGTGGATCGTGTTCGCCATCTCCCTGATTGTTCTCTGGAACAACTGGATGGTGGCTAACGGCAAGCAGTCGCTGTTCTCGGCGCAACCACCGGCGCAAGTCGCCCAGCAGAACAAGCCGACAGATGTCCCAGCCGCGCCGCAGCCGGGCAGCACCGCCGTGCCGGGTACTCCTGCAGCCGCCGCTACCGCGGTGCCGGGCGCCCCAGCCGCGCCGGCTGCACCAGTCAGCCAGATCGTCACCGTCACCACCGACGTGGTGAAAGTCGACATCGACTCGGTCGGCGGCGTCATCAAGCGCCTCGAGCTGCTGCACTATCCGGATCACTTCGACAAGACGAAGAACCAGGTCCTGTTCAATGTGAACGGCCCGAACGTCTACCTGGGCCAGACCGGCCTGATCGGCACCAGCGCCGCCGGCGTGCTGCCGAACCACACCACGCCGTTCACCGTCAAGTCGGCCCAGACCACGCTTAATGGCAACAACCAGGCGCAGGTCGTCCTGGAAGCCGAGCAGGGGGGCGTGCGCCTGACCAAGACGCTGACCTTCCGCAAGGGCGACTACCTGGTCGGCGTGCGTCATGACGTGACCAATATCAGCGCCGCGCCGGTCCAGCCATCGCTCTACCTGCAGCTGCAGCACGACGGCAACAAGCCGGCCACCGATTCCTGGTTCATGCCGAGCTACACCGGCCCGACCCTGTACACCGACGCCGACAAGTACCAGAAGCTGACCTTCGAAGAGATCGAAAAGGGTAAAGTGGATCACTCGACCAAGGCCGATAACGGTTGGGTCGCGATCTCGCAGCACTTCTTCGTCTCGGCCTTCATCCCGGCCGACAAGGCGGCGCGCGACATCTTCACCAAGAAGATCGCCAACAACCTGTATGCGATCGGCACCGTGCAGTCGCTGGGCACCGTGGCGCCTGGCGCGACCGTGTCGAACGACACCCGCCTGTATTCGGGTCCGCAGGACGAGCAGATCCTGGAAACCATCACCCCGGGCCTGGAGCTGGTGAAGGACTACGGCATGCTGACCGTGATCGCCAAACCGATCTTCTGGGTGATGACCCAGCTGCACGCGATGCTGGGCAACTGGGGCTGGACCATCGTCGCCCTGACCATCCTGATCAAGCTGGCCTTCTTCCCACTGTCGGCCGCCGGCTACCGCAGCATGGCGAAGATGCGCGTGGTGACGCCGAAGATGCAGGCGATCCGCGAACGCTACAAGAGCGATCCGGCCAAGATGCAGCAGGCCACCATGGAGCTGTACAAGACCGAGAAGATCAACCCGCTGGGCGGCTGCCTGCCGATCCTGGTGCAGATGCCGGTGTTCTTCGCCCTGTACTGGGTGCTGCAGGCCTCGGTCGAGATGCGCGGCGCGCCATGGATCGGCTGGATCCAGGACCTGACCCAGCCCGACCCGTACTACATCCTGCCGGTGATCTACGCGGTGTCGATGTACATCACGACCAAGCTCAATCCGCAGCCGACCGACCCGGTGCAGGCCAAGATGATGCTGTTCATGCCGATCGCGTTCTCGGTGGTGTTCTTCTTCTTCCCGTCCGGCCTGGTGCTGTACTGGGTGGTCAATAACATCCTGTCGATCGCCCAGCAGTGGGTCATCACCCGCAAGTTCGAGAGCGGCGCCGCCAAGTAATTCCGCAGCTTTCTCACTAAAAGCCCGCGCCGTGTGCGCGGGCTTTTTTTTGCGTATGCGATCCACTCAGTACTTGGGTTCCCGCCTGCGCGGGAACGACGTGAATGAGCTGCGGCATGCGGCAGATACTTGTAGCCAGCTACAGTCGCACGTCGTTCCCGCGAAGGCGGGAACCCAAGTGAGTCAGCAAACCATCAGCCCCCGCACCCACCCCAATACCTTACAATCGCCCTCATGAAACTCGATACATCCCCCATCGCCGCCATCGCCACCGCCCCGGGCCGCGGCGGCATCGGCGTCGTGCGCGCCTCCGGCAAGTCGCTCGCCTTCCTCGTCGACGCCCTGTTCCCCGGCGTGACCCTGGCGCCGCGCCACGCCACCTACATCCCGTTCAAGGCCGCCAACGGCGACATCATCGACGAGGGCCTGGCCCTGTACTTCAAGGGCCCGCATTCGTACACCGGCGAGGACGTGCTCGAGCTGCAGGGGCACGGCGGTCCGGTGGTGCTGAAGATGCTCCTGGCGCGGGTGCTGGAAGCGGGCGCACCGTCCGGCCTGCGCCTGGCCGAACCGGGCGAATTCACGCGCCGCGCTTTTCTGAACGACAAGCTCGACCTGGCCCAGGCCGAGGCGGTGGCCGACCTGATCGACGCCTCCACCGAAGCCGCGGCGAAATCGGCCTCGCAATCGCTGTCGGGCGCGTTCTCGCAAGTGGTGCACACGCTGGTCGACGGCACGATCAATCTGCGCATGCTGGTCGAGGCCACGCTCGACTTCCCCGAAGAAGAAATCGACTTCCTCGAAAAGTCGAACGCGCGCGGCCAGCTGGCCGGCATCATCGAGTCGTTGGAAAACGTGTTCCGCCAGGCGGCGCAGGGCGCGCTGCTGCGCGAAGGCCTGAACGTGGTGCTGGTCGGCCAGCCCAACGTGGGCAAGTCCTCGCTACTGAATGCGCTGGCCGGGGCCGAGGTCGCGATCGTCACGCCGATCGCCGGCACCACGCGCGACAAGGTGAGCGAGACGATCCAGATCGAGGGCATCCCGCTCAACATCATCGACACCGCCGGCATCCGCGCAGTAAGCGACGAGATCGACGTGGTGGAACGCATCGGCATCGAGCGCACCTGGGGCGAGGTCGGCAAGGCCGACGTGATCCTGCACCTGCTGGACGCCAACCTGGGCCCGAGCGCGGCCGACGAGGCCATCGTCGCGGCTTTCCCGGCCAATGTGCCGGTGGTGCGCATCTGGAACAAGATCGACCTGTCGGGCCACACGCCGTCGAAGGACGAGAGCCTGGATGCGGTCCACCTCTACCTGTCGGCGCACGAGAAGCTCGGCATCGACCTGCTGCGCGCCGAGCTGCTGCGCATCGCCGGCTGGCAGCAGACTGGCGAATCGCTGTACCTGGCGCGCGAACGCCACCTGATCGCGCTGCGCGCCGCGCGCGAGCACCTGGAGCTGGCGCGCCAGCACGCGATGCAGGACGACCAGTCGCTCGACCTGTTCGCTGAGGAACTACGCCTGGCGCAGGATCAGCTCTCGAGCATCACCGGGCAGTTCACGCCGGATGATCTGCTCGGGGTGATCTTCAGCCGCTTCTGTATCGGCAAATAGCCCCTGTCCCGCCAAAAAGACCCAAAAAACCGTCCGGCGCCGCGTTATGGAGTCAGACGCGCCGCCACGGTGGGGGCGCCGGACGGGAGAAGAACGATGAGCGACACGAGGGCGAGGCTCGAAGCGCGGGCGCAGCAATACCAGGAGTGGATGTGCGAGGAGGGCTACCGCGCCCGCGATCCCGTATGGGACGACCAGGCCGACACCTGGGACGTCCACGTCAAGTACGAAGGCGCCACCCTGCTGCTCGTGTTCGACGTCGACGACGCCGGCTTCGTGCGCATCCTGATGCCCAATTTCTGGACCGTCGAACCGGAGGCGCTGCCAGCGGCGCTGGCCGCCCTCGACCTGGCCAACAAGAAGTGCAAGTGCGCCAAGGTGCACCTGAACGCGCGCGGCGACGACACCATCGCCGCGGTCGAATTCCTGGACCAGGGCGACCAGATGCGTCCCGCGACCCTGCTCCGTTATCTGGCCATGGTGGTCAACGCGGCCAAATTCTTCGCCGGCGCCATGCAGGAACAGCCGGAATCGATGCAGCCTGCATGAAATGATCCCTCCGTGCATCTGGATGCCACGGACGAGGATAAAGTTGCCAGAATTCACAGGAGCAGGGACGCACCACGCTATGGATAACAACAATGGGTTCGACTACGGCAATGCCCGGATCGTCGAATACTGGAACCGCAGGCGCCAGGGCCTCGACAAGAAGGAATGGGAAGACTTCTATCGGCTGATCATGCCGGTCCTGATGCGCACCAGGCTGCCGAGCGACTTCAACGACGACCGCAAGCGCCTGGAACTGGTCAATGACTTCTTCCAGGACAAGGTGCTGGTCAATGCCGCCACGTCCACCGCCGGCGCACTGCAGAATGTGCATGCACTGCACGCCTACCTGAAGAACTACGCGTTGCAGCGCATGCGCACGCCCGATCCGCAGCCGCCCGAAGAAGCTGGGGAACTGGCCGCTGCCGATGCCCCCACGGGGCATACGCGCCTGCTGGACGAAGCCGGCATCGATCCGCATGCCGTCATGCACAGCGCCGACCGCTTCGTCGAGACGCTCGATGCGGGCGAGGTCGCGCTGCTGCGCAGCCATTCCTGTGCCGACGACGACAAGCCCGAGCCGATGTCGTCGATCGCCGCGCGGACCGGCATGCCGACCGCGTGGTTCAACCGCGCCAAGGCGCTCGGCGTCACCCGCAGCAAGGGCGACACCTATCGCGGCTACGAGCGCACCAAGATCGGCCGCTGGCTGGTGTCGAACGGCGCCGAGCTCCACCCCGACTGGCGCGAAGAGGTGGCGGCCTTGCTGCTGCTGCTGTGCCAGCGGGTCCGCATGCATCGCCGGGAGGCCCCATGAAACACGATCTGTATCCACCGCTGCCGCTGCTGGAGGCGGACCTGTTCGGCGCCGACGCGACGGCGCAGGCGTCCCAGCAACAGCCAGACCTGGACGCGGCGCCGGCAATGCCGTCCGCCGACCACGACATGCCCGCCCACCTGCGCGAGCTGGTACGGCGCCGGGTCGAGGCCGACGCCGCCTATCCATCTGCGCCGCCGGCGGTCGGCCAGGTGCGGCGCCTGGATGCGGTGCCGGGCCTCGAGGGCGCTGGCCGCGCCGTGGGCCGCAGCTTCGGCGTGCTGCTGGGCGCGAGCCTGGGTGGACGCCGCTGGTCGGGCTGGCTGGTCGCGCAAGAGGGCGAGTATGCGGGCGAGCGCGACCTGGTGCTGCAGGACGAAGACGGCGTCGCCGATCCGGTGGCGGCGATGGTCCAGGCCTGGAACCCGGTCGAAGTCGTGCTGCGCGGCGACGAAGCCATCGTCGGCAAGCTGCCGGCTGCCACTCTTGGTGCGGTCGTGCGCCTGGGCGACCCCGGCTTCGTGCCGGACGACGTCGTCTTGCCGCGCCCGGGCCGCATCGGCGCCTGGGACCTGGACCGCGACACCACGGTCGTCACCGGCACGCCGCTGGGCGAGCAGGACGACCCGCGCCATGGCTACCAGGCGCTGTACCGCGCACTGGCGCAGGAAGTGAGCGCCGCGGCCAAGGCCAAGCCGGCGCCGGCTCAAACAACACCGCGCCGCACGGGCTGGCTGCACTGGCTGCAGGACACCTTCGTGCGGCCGGCCTGGACCTTCGGCGCGCTGGCCGTGGTCGCGCTGCAGGGCGCCTGGATGCTGGGCCTGCACGGCCCGCAGCCGGACGACGCCCTGGTCTATCGCAGCGTCACGCCGCCGCTGGCCCAGGCGTGCGCGCCGCGATTGCGCGTCATGTTCAGGCCCGATTCGGTATATGCCGACGTGATCGTGACCCTGCGCCGCGTCGACGCGAGCCTGGTCGACGGCCCGTCCGAGACCGGCGAAGTATGGATCGCGCCGGCGCGCGACCAGGCGCCGCAGGAACTGGCCGCGATGCTGCGCCAGAGCCGCCTGGTGGAGCAGGTCGACCTGATCGAACCCGATCCGCGCCTGTGCCGCCAATGACGCCGTTCGCAGCCCTGAAGGCGCTGGCCGTGCTGGCGCTGCTGCTGGCGGCCGGCCTGGCGCAGGCGGCGCCCGCCGTCGGCGCCAGGATGGCGCTGGTGATCGGTAACGGGAGCTATGCGCCGCCGTCGGCCTTGCCGAACGCCGGTAACGATGCGCGCCTGATGGCCAGAACGCTGGCGGCGCTGGGCTATACGGTGACCGAGCGGCATGACCTCGATCGCAAGCAGCTCGACGACGCGGTGACGCGCTTCGCCAACGGCCTGCCGCAGGGCGCCACCGCCTTCGTCTACTTCGCCGGCCACGGCATGCAGATCGAAGGCACCAATTACCTGACGCCGGTCGATATGGTGCTGAGCAGCCCGGCCGCGGCCCAGGTGCATTCGTACTCGCTCAAGGGCATGCTCGATCGGCTGGCGCGCTCCCGTTCGGCGGTCAATATCGTGGTGCTGGACGCCTGCCGCAACAATCCCTTCCGCCCCTCGGGCGAGCGCTATCGGAGCTTTCGCGACCTGGGCCTGTCGCAGGTGGCGGCGCCGCGCGGCACCTTCATCGCGTATTCCACCGCGCCGGGACAGCTGGCGCTGGACGGCAAGGAGGGTAACAGCGTCTATACCCGGACACTGGCCAGCGTGATGCGCGAACCGGGGCGCGACCTCGAGTCGGTGTTCAAGCGCACCGCCGAGCTGGTCAGGCGCGCCACGCTGGACGACCAGATGCCGTGGTACGAGTCGTCGCTGGCCGGCCGCCTGCTGCTGTCCGAAGGCGCGCCGCTGGCCGTGCTGCCTGCGCGCGCCGGCGGCGGTCGTCCTGGCGCGCAGCAGCCCAGCCGCAGTATGGCAACTGCGGCGCCGGTAGAAACCCAGCCAGCCTGGTACCGCGAGGTCGGCGCCGCCGAATGGAGCCGGGTGGACTGGGAGATCCAGCAGCGCGTGAAGAACCTGACGCCGGACGAGATCCCGGCGCTCAAGCACAAGGCCGGCGCCGGCAGCGTGGTGGCCCAGACGGTGCTGGGCCTGGCCTACCGCGAAGGGATCGAACGCGCGAACAGCGGCGGCAAGACGATCCGCCTGCGCGCCAACAATACCGTCGCCTGGTCGTGGCTCAACAAGGCCGCCGCCGCTGGCTTCCCGGTGGCCCAGGCCGAGATCGGCGAGATGTACTACGGCGCGCACGGCGTCGAGCGCGACCTGGCCGCCAGCCGCCACTGGCTGGAGCAGGCGGCCGCCGCCGACTATCCACGCGCGCGGCTCGACCTGCTGCAATTGAATCTCGAGTCCAATCCCGATCCGAGCCGCCTGGGTCCGCAGGCGCAGGAGGCGCTGCGCTCGCTGTTCGACAGCCTGGGCGTGCCGCCGCCGGGCCGGAAATGACGATCGGGCGCGCCTGTGCTACGCTGGCCTGCCCGATCCTCGACGAGACCGCATGAAACCGCACCACCTTACCAATCGCCGCCGCGCATTCGCCAGGATCGTGGCGGGCGCCGGGCTGGCCGGCCTGCTCGCCTCCTGTTCCAGCCTGATCGGCCCGCGCCAGGTCGAGCTGCCGCTGCATAAACTGCAAGCCGGCCTGGATCAGCGTTTCCCCATCAACCAGCGCCTGCTGGAATTGTTCGACGTCCAGCTCACGCAGCCGCAGCTGGCGATCCAGCCCGAGCAGGACCGGGTGGCGCTGGCCGTCCAGGCCTCGGTCGCGCGCGCCTGGACCGGCAATATCGCTTTCTCGGGCCGCCTGTACGTCGACCCCGGCCGCGCGGCCGTCATGATGGCCGAACCGCGCGTCGACCATCTAAGGCTGGGCAATCCCGAAGCCGAACGCCAGCTGACCCGGGTGGCCAACGGGCTGATCGATACCGTCGCGCGCGACATGCCGGTATATACCTTCGACCAGAAGGATTTGCGCTATGCGGGCGTGCAATTCGTGCCGACCCGGATCCAGACCACGCGCAGCGGCCTGTTGGTGACGCTCGAACCGGTGAAATGAGCCGGTAAATAAGTGCCGCACACAAGCGTGCGTGCTGACAGTTGGCTTTACACTACGATTTTTGACGGTGCACCATGGCGCATGCAGCGACAAACGTTGCACACATGTCAAATCGGTCCGCGGGGGCCAGGCAGGGGATTGCACCCGCCTGGCATTGGGCGCACACTGATACGCAATGAAAGTCGTGATGGGTTCGCCTGTCGCGGTCCGGCTTGCGCTTTCTCATGCACACGGAGTTCCACTGAAGTAATCTTGCTCTGACTTCAGGCTGCCGTGTTAGGGGGGGGATCTTGGAAACGACACACGAGAGTTTTCCGGACAGTGGGCTGCCCGCCGAGCCGCCCGTGGCCGTCTCAGTTGCCACCACAGGCGCCATGCCTGCCCGCGCCAGTCTTCCGGCCAAGGGCTCGTGCTGGTACTGCGAAAAGCCGCTCGACAGCGTGCGGCGTTTCTGCGGCAAGACCTGCGCCGATTCCTTCGACGAAGAAGCCGAGTTTACGCGCTAGGACGCGGTTTCACGCACGCTAGCGCGGCGCCAGCAGCGCCAGCGCACTCTCGAAGTCGAAGCGCTTGATCGCCGCGTCGAACACCGCCATGTTCTCGCTGCCGATGGCCGCCAGCAGGCGTGGGCGCAGCGCGGCGGCCAGGTCGAGGGCGCGGCCGTCGCCGATGTCGAGCATATCGCGCAGGCGCGCCAGTTCGTCCGGATCGGCGGGCGCCGCCGCCGCATCCACCACGGTCTCCTCTTGCGCGGCCAGCAAGGCATCGACCTCCGCCAATACCCGCGCCAGCTCGTCGTCCAGCGCGGCGGGCAGCGTCGGCGCCACTGGTCCGCCATCCTTCAGCGCCAGTTCGACCTCGAGCGCCAGCTGGCGCAGGCGCGCCGCCTCGATCATCCCGGCCGCGCCCTTGAGCGTGTGGGCAATGAGCCTGGCCAGATCGGCGTCGCCGGCCGCCAGCGCCGCGTGCAGGCGCGCCGCCAGGTTGCGGTAGTCGCCGGCGAAGCGTCCCAGCACGCGCAGGAAGAGTTTGCGGTCATCCATCACCCGTTCCAGGCCCGCAGCCAGGTCGATGGCCGGCCCGCCGCGCATCGCGGTCGCGCCGCTCACCGCGTCGTGAACGACCAGGCGCGCGAGACCGCCGCGCCATTGACCGTACCCGTGAATTCGACCTCGTAGGTCGTGGCCGCGTGCAGCGGAAGCAGCGGGACGATGGACGCCGCGGTCCTGGTCCCGAGCGGATCGACGCGCAGCACCTGCAGCGTGACGCCGCCGCGCGGACGCACGGTGAAGCTGCTGACCGCCAGCGGCGCATCGAGGTTGGCGTGCACGCTGATCGGATAACCGACTTCGTTGCGGTCCGGGACCGGATCGGGCTGCTCGGTATTGCTGAAGAAGTTGGGCGCGACCCCGGTCTGGCCATTGAACGGCCAGGTGACGACCGTGCCGCGCGCGATGCCGGGACCATAGCCGTTGCGGCTCGCGAAATCGGCGGTGAAGTAGTGGTAGCCCCTGGCGGAGCTGGCGGCGCCGGTGCCGAGCTCGCGGAACCTGGGCTCGAAGATCACGAAGCGGTGGTAGATCGCGGTGATCAGTTCTTCCACCATGAAGAAGCCGGAACCGTTGTTGGTGCCCGAGATGACCTCGCCGAAGGCATAACCGCCGTTCAGGTCCAGCGTGTACCCGGCCGCGTTCAGGCGGTCGGCCAGGCTGGCGCCGGTAAAGCCCGGGCGGCCCGGTTCCTGGTCATGGCTCATCAGGTTGTTGATGCGCTGGTATTCGGAGTGTCCGAGCGCGGCATTGTCGATTTGCGCGTTCTGGACGACGGCCGGCACGCCGGCCTGGGCGCGCCGGTAATTGATCCAGTTGCGGCCATCGACGGCGATATTGCCGCTCAGGGTGGGCGCAACGGTACCAGGGGTAGGGGCGGGATCCGGCACGGCCGGGTTGGGCGTCACGGCCGTGCCGCCGCCCACCTCGGCCATGGGGCTGTCGCCGCCGCCGCCGCCGCATGCCGCCAGGGCCAGGGCGGCTCCCAGCATCGCGGCGATCATGCGCCAGCGTGGCATATAGCTCATTTAACAACTCCTGTCAATACGTATTCGTGGAGCGTCATTCTAGGCCAAAAAAGGCGGTCGTGACGTGACCTGCGACCATCGCGCAACACCCTTGTATGCCACCCTGTAGAATAAGCCAACCTTTCCCTTGTCGAGTCGACCATTGAAGCTCACTAACCAGCAACGCCTCGCGCGCGCCAAGTTCGCCCTGCCCAGTTTCGTGACGCTGCTGTCGATCGCCTGCGGCTTCGGCAGCATCGTGATCTCGGTCGATAACGCGCGCATCGGCGACCCCGGCGACTTCCGCCTGGCGGCGATCCTGCTGGTGCTGGCCGGCGTGTTCGACGCGCTCGACGGCTTCGTGGCGCGCGCCACCAATACCCAGTCCAGCTTCGGCGTGCAGCTCGACTCGATCGCCGACGTGATGAACTTCGGCTGCGCGCCCGGCCTGCTGCTGTATTGCTACGGCTTCACCCAGCTGGGCGATGTGCATCCGACCCTCGAACGCATGGGCGGCCTGGCCTGTTTCGTGTTCGTCACCTGCGGCGCGCTGCGCCTGGCGCGTTTCAATATCAGCCATGGCCGCACCGACCCGCGCTACTTCGTCGGCATGCCGATCACCGCCGGCGCGGCCTGCGTGGCCTCGGTGGTGGTGGCCTGGCCCGACCCCGTGATCGCGGTGGCGCCGGCCTTCATGGTGTGCGCGCTGATGGTCTGCGTCGGCGCGCTGATGGTGTCGACCATTCGCTTCCCCAGCTCCAAGCACCCCAAGGGCAAGGTCATGCTGGCGCTGCTGGGCGTGAGCGTGGTGTTGCTGGTGCTGTTGCAGGAGCGTTTCTTCGTGCTGTTCTTCCTGGTGTATGTGTGCGCGACGCTGCTGCTTAATATCGGCTGGAAGCTGGGCTGGCGCGGTGTAGCGCCGCCGAAGGTGTTCGAAGATTGACGAGGGGGTTTTAAGCGAACTTGTCGAGCATCGCCGCCAGGTGAGCGGCGCGGGCCTGCGCGTCTTCCAGGTCTTCGGCGTCGCCGGTCTGGGTCAGGATCGATGAAGTCAACAGCTGCACGAAGGAGCGGTCGAGCGCCTTGCGCGCCGCTGCCATCTGCTGCGCGACCGCGTCGCAGTCCGACGGCGAGTCGGCCAGCGCGATCAGTTTCTGCACCCCGCGCAGCTGGCCTTCGATCCGCGCCAGCCGGTTCAGCAAGTCCTTCTTCTGCTGCGCGCTGAGGGCCTTGCCCTCGACGATCCGGAGCGGGCCCTCGACCATCTCAGGCCACCTCGTGTCCGCGCGCGGCGCGCAGGATGCGGAACCAGTCCTCGCGCTCCAGTTCGAAAGTGGCGCCCAGCACCGCTTCGCGGATCGCCGCGATGCGCCCGCTCCCGGTGAGCGGGATCGGGCGGCAGGGCAGGCGCATGATCCATGCGAATACCACGCTGCAGAACGGTTTGCCGATGCGGTCGGCGATCTCCTGGATCGCCTGGTGCAGCGTGGCGCCGCGTTCGTCCAGCGCGTCGAACAGGCGGCCGCCACCCAGCGGCGACCAGATCATCGGCGCGACGCCCAGGTCTTGCAGGCCGTCGAAGGTTTCGTCGAACAGCGGCGCCGTGTGCAGCGGCGAGAACTCGACCTGGTTCGTGGCGAGCGGAATGCGGCGATCGAGCGACTCGAACTGGTGGCGCGTGAAATTCGAGACGCCGAAGTGCAACACCTTGCCATCCTGCTTCAGGCGCGTGAAGGCGGCGGCGATCTCGTCGAACTCCATCAGCGGGTCCGGACGGTGGATCAGCAACAGGTCGAGGCGGTCGGTGCCCAGCTTGCGCAGCGACGCTTCGGCCGACGCCATGATGTGGCTGGCGCTGGTGTCGTAGTGCTGGATCGTGTGGTTCGGGTGCTTGTTCGACAGCAGCTTGATGCCGCACTTGCTCACCAGTTCGATGCGGTCGCGCAGCGACGGTTGCAGGCGCAAGGCTTCGCCGAACAGTTCCTCGACGCCGTAGTTGCCATAGATGTCGGCGTGGTCGAACGAAGTCACGCCCATGGCGATGCACTGCTCGATGAAGTCGACCCGGGCCGCGGCCGGCATGTCCCATTCGGTCATGCGCCACATGCCGGCGACGATGCGCGACAGCTCGGGGCCTCCCGCGCGCGTCGGAATGCGGGGGAAAGTGAGTTCGACAGGCGCTTGTGGCATCGCGGTTCTTTCGTCATGACAGGATCGCATGATTATAGCGGCCGGCGCCGCGCCTTGCGTCAGCCGTCCTGCATGAAAAAAGCCCGCCCGGCGTGACGCGGGCGGGCTCTGTCGAAAGACTCGGGAGACGGTATTACTGCAACCAGAGACGCATCGAATCCCAGGCGCGCCCAAAAATGCTCGCTTCCTGCACTTCTTCCAGCGCCACCACCGGCAGCACCAGCAGCGGCTTGCCGTCGACGGTCATCTTGAGGGTGCCGACCTGGCCGTTCAGCGCCAGCGGCGCGACCAGCGGATCGCGGCGCTCCAGCACCGGCTTGAGCTTGCCCGCCACGCCCTTCGGCACGGTCACCAGGATGTCGCGCGTGAAGCCGATCTTGACGGTCGACTGCGAACCCTTCCAGATCGACGGGGTCTGGATCGCCTGGCCCTTCGAGTACAGCTTGACGGTGTCGAAGTTCTGGAAGCCCCAGTTCAGCAGCTTCTGGCTCTCCTGCGTGCGCACGTCGGTCGAGCTGGTGCCCAGCACCACCGAGATCAGGCGGCGTTCGCCGGTGCTGCCGTTCGGGCGGCGCGCCGAGGTGATCATGCTGTAGCCCGACGACGTGGTGTGGCCGGTCTTCATGCCGTCCACGGTCGGGTCCAGCCACAGCAGGCGGTTGCGGTTCTGCTGGGTGATCTTGTTATAGGTGAACTGCTTGATCGAGTCGATCTTGTACAGCTCGGGGAAGTCGATGATCACGTGCTTCGCCAGCTGCGCCAGGTCGGCCGCGGTCGAGTAGTTGTTCGCGTCCGGCAGGCCGTGCGGATTGGCGAAGCGCGTGCCTTTCAGGCCCATGCGCTGCGCTTCGCGGTTCATCAGGGTGACGAAGGTGGCTTCGTCGCCGGCGACCGCCTCGGCGATGGCCACGGCGGCGTCGTTACCCGACTGGATCATCAGGCCGTGCAGCAGGTCGTTGATCGAGACCGGCACGCGCGGGTCGATGAACATCTTCGAGCTGCTGGCGTCGACCTTCCAGGCGCGCTCGGACACGTTCACCATCTGGTCCAGGGTAATGCGCTTGTCGCGGATCGCGGCGAAAGCGACGTAGGCCGTCATGACCTTGGTCAGCGATGCCGGTTCGATGCGCATATTCTGTTCTTGCGAAGCGATGACCTGGCCGCTCGTCGCGTCGAGCAGCAACCACGATTTGGCGGCGATGGCGGGCGCGGGCACGGTTTGCGCGCTGGCCGAGACCATCACCAGGCTGGCGGCAAAGGCCGCTAACAGTTTTTTCATGGGAAAAATTTCGTCCTTACATAGGGCGGTGGTAGAGCGCAAGGCAATGTCCCGTAGGGAGCATTGCCTCAAGAGAAGGGAATTATTATAGGGGAGTGTCGCGACTAAATGTCACGTCGCCACAGTTGAATCACGAGATTTTTAATGTGACCGAGCTTGCGATGGAAGAAGTGGTCGGCGCCTGTAATGACGGTCACGGGCAGGTCGAGCGGCCGCGCCCAGTCGAAAACTTCCTTCAGAGTAATTGTGTCGTCCAGCTCGCCATGGATCAAAATAGTGTCTTCAGGCACTTGCGGCATCGGCCATTTGCCGGCCGCAGTACCGACCAGCACCAGGCGCTCGGCCGGCCGGCCCTCGGCCGCCAGGCGCAGCGCGAACTGCGCCTGCACGAAGGTGCCGAACGAGAAACCGGTCAAGGTGATCGGCAGGTCCGGGAATTTTTCGCGCATGTGGGCGTACATGACGGCCATGTCGTCGACTTCGCCGCGGCCCTCGTCGTGCACGCCTTCGGATTCGCCCACGCCCCTGAAATTGAAGCGCGCCGCCGCATAGCCGAGCGTCACGAAGGTGCGCGCCAGGGTCTGGGCCACCTTGTTTTCCATGGTGCCGCCATACAGCGGGTGCGGGTGGGCGACCAGGGCGACGCCGCGCGGCGCGCCTTCCGGCAGGTCGAGCAGGCACTGCATCTTGCCGGCGTGGCCGTCGAGGGTGAACTTGTGCGAATGGATATTCATGGGCCTTCGTGTTCCAGGGTCAGATCTTGAGGCGGTCGACGACCTTGCCGCCGACCAGGTGGGTATCGATGATGTCGTCGATGTCGTCGCTGTCGACATAGGTGTACCAGGTGCCCTCGGGGTAGACCACGAGCACCGGGCCTTCCTCGCAGCGGTCGAGGCAGCCGGACTGGTTGATGCGCACCTTGCCCTGGCCGCTCAGTTCCAGTTCCTTGATGCGTTTCTTGGCGTGTTTTTGCGCCTTTTCGGCGCCGCACTTGCCGCAGCTTTGGCGTGCATCCTTGCCTTCGCGCTCGTTCATGCAGAAAAACACATGGTATTTATAAAACTGTTCTGCGTTTACATGGTCGGTCATGTCGTTCTCGCTGGAAAGAGTGGCATGGCATCGCGCCAAAACGCCATGATACCCGCTAGCGATTGAGTTTATGCGAGGGGAGCAAGAGGAACCACAGGGCGACGAAGGGCCAGGCCAGGGCCAGGAACTGGGCCGCGCCATTAAAGTTGAGGAACTTGCCTTGCACCCAGCCCTGCAGCGTGGACGAGAAATACGGGTTCACGGGAATCGTATTGACCACCACCAGGGCCAGGATCAGCGTCACCACCGCCAGCCGGCGCTGCGCCACCTGCGGCGCGAACACCAGGCCGGACAGCATGATCAGGCCGATCAGGAAGCCCCCTTCGGCGCCCGGCGTGACCCAGACCAGGGCGTTATCGGGCCGGAACAGCAGCGAGCTGGCGAAGGCCTTCACCACCAGTGCGCTGGCCAGCAAGGCCAGCATCAGCCAGAAGCGCGGGGCGCCGCGCCGCACCAGGCACATCAGGGTGAGGGCGGCGCCGGTCATGCCGCACGCGGTGATGATGGTTTCGGACAGCCAGTACTGTTCCACGCTCATGATGTCGCTGCCGGGCCGCAGCAGGGCCACCAGGTCGATCTCGGTATCGAACCAGGACGACATCCAGCCGGACAGGATGGGCAGCACCTGGCCGTGGCCGAACAGGTAGCTCTGGGGGTAGATCTGGGCCAGCGGCCAGATGGCCACCAGCACCAGGCCCTGGCTGGCGTGCGGCGCGAACCAGCGCTGGCGCAGCTTGAACAGGCGGCTGCGGTCGAGCAGGCCCGGCGCCCACAGCGCGCCGAGGATGGCGCCGAGCAGGCAGCCGCCGGCATTGGTGGCGAAGTCGAGGTTCGACGGCACGCGGCTCGGTAAATACGTCTGCACCGCCTCCATGGTGCCGGTGGTGAGCAGGCCGGCCAGCGCCGCCAGCAGCACCGCCCACACGCCGCGCACGCGCGGGTACATCGACAGCACCAGCAGCATGCCGAACGGGATGTAGCCGGCAATGTTGACGCCGGCGTCGAAGCCGGTCCAGTAGCGCTGCTTGACCAGGTTCAGGAAGGCGAACATGGACACGCCGTTGTCGCGCCAGCCGGTGAACGGGAACCAGCTGGCGTAGACGATCAGGAGCAGGTAGGCCAGCAGCGCGGCGCGCACGATCGGCGAGCCGCGCGAGCGGCCGGCGGCCACCTCTGCCGGGACTTCCGCTTCGGTCATTTGCCTTGGGTGTCCAGCGACGCCAGCCAGGCCATCAGGTCGGACGCCACCCCGTCGGTGCCGGCGGCCAGCGCCGCCACGCCGCCGGCGGCGTCCTGGCTACGCGCGGGCACGTTGCGCCCGAAGCTGCGCTGGTCGACCAGGCGGTGTTCCTGGAACACCGAGGCGCGCAGCATGACCTGGCCTTCGCTCTGGCCCGCGCTAGCGAAGGCATGAACGAAGTCGTCGATCTCGATGCGCAGGATCGGCACGCCGGTGGCGGCGTCGGTGGCCGACAGCACCTTGACGCCCGACTGCGCCAGGCGCGCCTTGACGCGCTGGGTGACCAGGTTGACCGGGGTCGCGCTCCAGCGGCTGGTGGCGTAGGTGCGCGCCTGCTGCGCATCGGCGTAGTTCAGGCGATAGAACATGCGCTCGGTGTCGAGGGTGGCCGGGCCGGTGACGTCCATGACCACGATGGCGGCCGGTTTCGGGCTTGCTGCCGCCTGCACGGCAGGCGTGACGGGGCCGAAGTCGAAGATGGTGTTCGAGGCACGCTCGGTGCTGCCGCAGCCGGCCAACAACAAGGAACAGGCGATGGCGACGGCGGCCGGGAGGTGGAAGAAGTAGCGGTTCACGGTGATCCTCATTTGGTCGGTGGCGCGAAGCCCGCCTCGCCGGGGCCGGGCGCGTCGCCCGGGGTGCCGAACAGGATGCTTTGCGGGCGATCGGAGAACGAGTTGGCGGTGCGCCTGACCGCGCGCAGCGACGCGCGCGCCTCGTCGGTCATCTGCACCACGTGCGGCAGCGTCTCCAGTTCGAGGTGGCTGGTGGCCGCGCCAAGCGCGCCGATGGTGGTGTTCAGGCGCTCGATCGGGCCGTCGGCCGCCTGCAGGCGCGTCGCCAGCTGGTCGTAGTTGCGGGTCATCGAGGTGGCGCTGTTGGCCAGGGTGTCGATCGAATCCATGCTGCGGTTGACCTTGTTCACCAGGCCGGGCAACTGGTCGAGCACCGGGTCGAGGCGCGGCGGGATAGCTGCATAGGCTTCGGCGGCGCGGTCGACGCTGTCGAAGGCGCCGATCATCCGGGCGCGGTTGTCCTCGCTCAGCAGCTCGTCGAGGCTGGCGGTGACCTTCTCGGCCTTTTCCAGGATCGCCAGGCCGCGGTCTTCGAGCTGGTCGAGCAGGCCCGGACGCAGCGGGATGCGGGCAATGCGGTCGCCGCCGGTGGCCAGGCGCGGCGAACCGGTGCGGTCGTCGTCGAGCTGGATGAAGGCGATCCCGGTCACGCCCTGGTAGCCGAGCGAGGCATAGGTGGTGGACGTGATCGGCGAGGCTTCGTCGACCGACAGGCGGATCAGGATCTGGCCGGTGACGCGCGGGTCGAAGACGATCTCGTCGACGCGGCCGATCTCGAGGCCGCGGTAGCGCACTGTGGCTTGCGGATTGAGGCCTGGGATCGACTGGGTGGTGACGATCTCGTAGGGCACCAGCTCGGTCTTGTCGCGGTTGAACCAGAGGCCGATCAGGACGGTGGCCACCAGCAGCGCGATCGTGAAGATGCCGGTCATCAGGGCATGCGACCTGTTTTCCATAACTATCGATTCTCCGGTTCATGCTGGGCGTGGCGCTCGTCGAGCACTTCCAGCGCCCGCTGGCCGCGCGGGCCCAGGAAAAAGTGTTTGATGAAGGGGTGCTCGACCTGCAGCACGTCGCATGACGGTCCCACCGCCAGCACGTGCTTCTCGGCCAGCACCGCGATGCGCGAGGACAGCGCGAACAGGGTGTCCAGGTCGTGCGTGACCATCACCACCGTGAGTTTCAGTTCGCGGTGCAGGGTCTGGATCAGGGCGACGAAGGCGTCCGACAGGTCGGGGTCCAGCCCGGCCGTCGGTTCGTCCAGGAACAGCAGCTGCGGCTCGAGGGCCAGCGCGCGCGCCAGGGCGGCGCGCTTGACCATCCCGCCCGACAGGTCGGCCGGCATCTTGTTGGCGTGCTCGGGGCCCAGGCCCACCATATTCATCTTGAGCAGCACGGCGTCGCGGATCACGTCCTCGGGCAGCGAGCGCAGTTCGCGCATCGGCAGGGCGATGTTATCGAACACGCTCAGCGCCGAGTACAGGGCGCCCTGCTGGAACAGCATGCCCCAGTGGTTGCGCATGCGTTGCAGCTGCTGGGGCGAGGCCGCGCTGATGTCCTCGCCGAACACGTGCACGCTGCCCTGCGCCGGGCGTTCGAGGCCCAGCATCTGGCGCAGCAGCACGGTCTTGCCGGTGCCGGAGCCGCCGACGATGGTGAGGATCTCGCCGCCGTAGATCTCGAGGTTCAGGTCCTGGTGCACCACGGTGCGACCGAATTTCGTCCACAGGTTGCGGATCTGGACCACCGGCGCGCCGACTTCCTCCTCGGGACGCAGGTTCAGTTCCTGCTTGCGCGCTTTTTTCGAGTCCACCATCAGAAGCCCGTCCCGCTGAAGATGATGGCGTACACCGCGTCGGCCAGGATCACCACCGTGATCGCGGTGACCACCGACGTCGTGGTGCCGCGGCCCAGGCTCTCGGTATTGGGCTTGATGCGCAGGCCGAAATGGCAGGCGATCAGGGCGATCAGCACCCCGAACGTGGCGCCCTTGAGCAGGCCGATGGTGTAGTTGACGAAGGGGACCGCGTCCGGCAGCTTTTGCAGGAAGTAGCGGAACGACATGCCCATCTCGATCTTGGCCGAGACCATGCCGCCCAGCAGGGCCATGGCATCGGTCCAGACCACCAGCAGCGGCATCGAGATCGCCAGCGCGATCACCTTGGGCATGATCAGGCGGTAGCCGTGCGAGACGCCCATCACCAGCATGGCGTCGAGTTCTTCCGTCACCCGCATCACGCCCAGCTGGGCGGTGATCGAGGAGCCGGAGCGGCCGGCGACCAGGATTGCGGCCAGCAGCGGCCCCAGTTCGCGGATCACCGCCATGCCAAGGATGTTGACCAGGTAGGCGTCGCCGCCGAACATGCGCAGCTGCTGCGACGACAGGTAGGAGAGCACGATCCCGATCAGGAAGCCGACCATGGCCGTGATGCCCAGCGCCTGGAAGCCGGAGTGATAGATATTGGCCGAGATCTCGCGCCATGGCCCGGTCTGCGGGCGGCGCAGGAAGCGGCCCAGGTCCTGGATCACGATCCCGATCAGGCCGATGAAGCTGCGCAGGTGCTCGAAGAAGTCCAGGATGCCGGCGCCCAGCTTGATCACCCAATGGAAGGGGCTCACCCGGTGGCGCGGCAGCTTGATGTGGCTGGCCTCTTCGATGCGCTTGAACAGGTCTTCCTGGCGCGGGTCGAGTTTGAGGCGCTTGGGACGCTCCTTGTTCCAGGTATTCCAGAACATCTGGGCGCCGATATGGTCGAGGCTTTCGATGCCGGACAGGTCCCATTCGCAGGCGCCCTTGTCCTTCAGGCCGGCCAGCTGGCGCGTGATGCCCTTGAGGACGCCGCGCTGCGACAGGCCGTGGACTTGCCACACACCCTCGGCAACGACAGATTGGCCGGGCCCCTGGCCGGACTGTTGAATGATTAATGTTGGCGCATTTTCAATCTGCATTACGCCAGTGTAAAAGAGAATCGAGGCAGTTGCCAGCCACGATACGGTATGGAAATTGTAGGACGTTAGGCCGCCAGGTGGCGCGCCTGGCGGGCGGGGGCCACGGCGCGCGCGGCGTCGATCGGCTTCACGTTGCGGCTCGGGGCGTCGACCTTGCCGGCGTAGTCGCTGGCCAGCAGCGCCGCCGCGTCATCCGCCGCCATGCCGCGCAGCTGCAGCCACTGGGCGACGAGCTTGGCCAGGCGGTCGAGGGCGATGCGGTGGGTGGCGTCGGTATGGGCGTAGATCCAGTCCGAGAAGGCCATGAAGTTGTCGAATGGCGTCTCTCCCAGCAGGACCGGGATGGTGTTGGCGAAGCGGCCCGAGTTGGCCACCAGGTCCCAGTAGCGCGCGAAGCGCACCAGGCGCTGCATGGTGGCGAAGTCGATTTTATTTGTCGCCAGCACCGTATAGGGCGGGTAGGGATCGTAGACCATGCCGAATTCCTGGGTGTGGCGGATGATCGGCGTGCCGCGCAGGCGCTTGAGGATGCCGAACTGGATCTCTTCGGCGCCCAGGCTCACCAGGTGGTCGAAGCCGCGCGCGAAGCTGGCCACGTCCTCGCCCGGCAGGCCGGCGATCAGGTCGACGTGCAGGTGGGCGGTGGAGTGCTGCGTCAGCCAGCGGATGTTCTCGGCCGCTTTTTCATTGTTCTGGCGGCGGCTGACCAGGGTCTGCACCTCGGGGTTGAAGCTCTGGATGCCGATTTCGAACTGTAGCGCGCCGGCCGGAAATTTGGCGATGGTCTCCTTCAGCGCCTCGGGCAGGTGGTCGGGCACCAGCTCGAAGTGGGCATAGACCGGGTCGTTCGGGTAGGCCTCGATCTTATCGAGGAAGAACTGCATGATGCGCAGGCTGGTCTTGACGTTCAGGTTGAAGGTGCGGTCGACGAACTTGAACAGGCGCGCACCCTTGGCATACATGGTCTCCATCTCGGCCAGGAAGGTGTCGAGCGGGAAGGGCCAGGCGGTCTTGTCGAGCGAGGACAGGCAGAATTCGCACTTGAACGGGCAGCCGCGCGAGGCTTCCACGTACAGGGTGCGGTGGGCGATGTCGTCTTCACTATATAGAGAGTAGGGCAGGACGATGTCTTCCATCGGCGGCTGCACGCCGGCGTGCACCTTCATGATCGGCTTGGGACCATCGAGGATCTCGCGGCACAGCTTGGGGAAGGTGACGTCGCCCCAGCCGGTGACGACGTAGTCGGCCAGTTTCACGATCTCCTGTTCGCCGGTCTCGTGCGAGACTTCGGGGCCGCCCAGGATGACGGTCACCTGCGGCGCCACGCGCTTGAGCATGGCCACCAGGCGGGTGGTTTCTTCCACATTCCAGATATAGACGCCGAAGCCGACGATGCGCGGCTCATGGGCCAGGATGCGTTCGACCAGGTCGGTGGTCTTGGCGCCGATGACGAATTCCTGGATCGTTGTCTGGTCCTGCAAGAGGCCCATATTGGCCAGCAGGTACCGCAGGCCCAGGGAGGCGTGCGTATAGCGGGCGTTGAGGGTCGAGAGCAGGATCGTCATGATGGATGGGGCGTGCGGCGGCGGGAAAGGCGGTATTTTACTGTGATTACAAGCACTTGCCGTTATTGATGGCGTGGCTGGCGAGATCTTTTTTGCCGATGGCGCTGGTATTTGTCTGGATTGCTTGTTAGAATGCACGCCGGAATTCAGGAAGCCTGTTGCCCAGTTGAGGAACAGTTTTCCAGCAAGTTATGCCTGATGACCATAGCAAGTCGGTACCACCCCTTCCCATCCCGAACAGGACCGTGAAACGACATTGCGACGATGATAGTGCTGCAACCAGTGTGAAAGTAGTTTATCGTCAGGCTATTCAATAGAGAGAAAGCCCACCAGATTGCCTGGTGGGCTTTTTTGTTTTCCGGGCCTGGAATTGGGGTTCAGGCCGCGATCGCGTCCAGTTCCGCCAGGGCGTCTTTCGGCAGCACGAGTGCTGCCGCGGCGATGTTCTCGCGCAGGTGGACCGGCGAGGAGGTGCCGGGAATGAGCAGGATGTTCGGCGAGCGCTGCAGCAGCCAGGCGATCGCGACCTGCATCGGCGTGGCGTCGAGCCGGGCTGCGACGGCCGACAGGGCGTTCGACTGCAGCGGCGTGAATCCACCGAGCGGGAAGAAGGGCACATAGGGGATGCCCTGGCGTGCCAGCGCATCGATCATCGCGTCGTCAGCGCGGTGGACCAGGTTATACATATTCTGGACGCAGGCGATTGGCAGGATGCGTTGCGCTTCCTCGAGCTGGCGCGGCGTCACGTTGCTCAGGCCGATGTGCTGGATCAGGCCGCGCTGGCGCAGTTCGGCAAGGGTCGCCAGTTGCGGTTCGAGCGAGCCTTCCGCCGGTTTGTAGGGGTCGAACATGGCGCGCAGATTTACTACTTCCAATGTCTCCAGTCCCAGGTTGCGCAGGTTGTCGTGCACGGCCTGTTCGAGTTCGGGCGCCGAGAAGGCGGGCAGCCAGCTGCCATCGGCGCCGCGCCGCGCGCTGACCTTGGTCACGATCACGAGTTCTTCGTTGTAAGGGTGGAGTGCTTCGCGGATCAACTGGTTGGTGATGTGCGGGCCATAGAAATCCGAGGTGTCGATATGGTTCACGCCAAGTTCCAGCGCTTCGCGCAGCACCTTATGCGCGGTCGCCGCATCCTTGGGCGGGCCGAAGGCGTTGGGGCCGGCCAGTTGCATGGCGCCGTAGCCGAGGCGGTGTACCGTGCGGCTGCCGAGGGAATAGGTACCGGCTTGATCGATGGTGGACATGCTTGTTCTCCTGGGATTTGGTTGAGCAATCAAGATAAGGCGCGGCCGTCTGTGTGACAATCCAGGTAAATCCACACGGGTTGTGCGAAAAGGCGAACAATGAAAGTTGAGCTGGGTGATTTATCTGCGTTTGTCGCGGTGGCGCGCGCAGGAGGATTTCGCGAAGCGGCGCGCGCGACCGATAGCAGCGCTTCCGGCCTGAGCGAAGCAGTGCGGCGGCTGGAAACGCGCCTGGGCGTGCGTTTGCTCAATCGAACGACGCGCAGTGTCGTGCCGACGGAGGCCGGGCGCAGCCTGCTGCTGCGCCTCGATCCGGTATTGAGCGAGATCGATAATGCTCTCGATGTGGTCAATGGGTTCCGGGACAAGCCCACAGGAACCTTGCGCCTGAATGTATCCATGAGTGCGGCGCGGCTCGTCCTGCCGTCCATCGTGCCGCGTTTTCTTGCCGCGTATCCGGAGATTCGGCTGGAAGTCGTGGCGGATGAGACCTTTGTCGATGTGCTGGCGGCCGGGTGCGATGCGGGCATTCGCTATGAAGAGCGTCTGGAGCAGGACATGATCGCGGTGCCGATCGGTCCGCGCGTCCAGCGCATGGCGGCGGCGGCTTCGCCGGCGTTTCTCGCCAGGTGCGGCGCGCTGGAACATCCGCGTGACCTGCCGCTGGGTGCCTGTATCCGGGCGCGCTTTGCGAGCGGCGCGATGATCCACTGGCAGTTCGAGCGGGATGGCGAGGCGATCACCATCGAGCCGAATGGGCAGTTGCTGGTGCAGGTGGGCGCCGCACTGGACTTGGCTCTCGATGCTGCGGTGCAGGGACTCGGCGTCATCTATCTGTTTGAGGACTGGCTGACGCCGTACTTCGAGCGAGGGCTGTTGCAGCCGGTGCTGCAGCTGTGGTGGCCGCAGTTTTCAGGTCCCTTCCTGTATTACCCAGGTCACAGGCTGGTGCCGGCGCCGCTGCGGGCTTTTGTGGATTTCATCCGCAACGAGGGGCAGGTTGCGACGGATTCGTCACACAAATGAAAAATAAGGTGTTGACGAAGCTCAGCAGCACCGGCATAATCTCATTCCTCTGCTGCTGACGAACAAAACGATTCGAAGCAACGCAGCAGATGAAGCAGTGCCGAATAAAGTTCTTTAAAAATTAACAGTCGATAAGTGTGGGCGTTTGATGAAGGTGCCAAGAACTTCGGTTCTTGATTACTTAAAATATCAAATGTTCACAAAAAGTATTAACGTTGCTTCAGCAATGAAGTGACGGTCAGTATTTTGAGTGAGCGACTCGGCTAGCAATAGTCGATGACTCGAAAGAGTCAACAAACAGAGATTGAACTGAAGAGTTTGATCCTGGCTCAGATTGAACGCTGGCGGCATGCTTTACACATGCAAGTCGGCTGCTGCTCGACGGGCAAGAGCTTGTTTCCTTCGAGCGTGACGCGCTGTATCGGGAAACCGGCCGCACTCAGGCCAACGGCCTGTTGCAAACGATGAAGTACGATCCGGCTGGCCGCCTGATTGAACAACAACTTGGCGCCATCGCGCAGACAGGCCAGACGAACCGACAGGTTCAACGCGACACCTACCGTCCCGACCTTCAGGTCGGCATGCGAGCCGCGATCCTGCGGCGCTACAGCTATGACCCGTCCGGCCAACTAACCAGCGTCGAAGACAACCGGCGCGGCCGCATCGAATACCGTTACGACCCGATTGGACGGCTGCTGGCGGCGAGCAGCGTACTGGGCCATGAAACCTTCGCCTTCGATCCAGCCGGCAACATCCAGGTAGCCGCGACCACGCAGTACGAGCCTACTACCTCTCGTGTACAGCTGCCAAAGCTGCTGAACAACCTGCTCAAGGAGTATGCCGGTGTCAGCTACAGCTACGATGACCGCGGCAATGTCGTGAAACGTAGCCAAGACGGCTTACATTCCGAGTATGAATGGGATGCGTTCAATCGGATGACCCGTGCAACGACTTGGCAGGGCTTCACCACCTTTGCCTACGATCCACTGGGGCGACGAATCGTCAAACACAGCAAAGCAGATGGAGAAACTCTACTGAGGAACACAACCCAGACCATGTACGGCTGGGATGGCGACACGCTAGCGTGGGAAAGCAGCGTGCACGGGGGCCATGCTGCGATGGAACGGGCGGTGCACTATGTATACGAACGCAATAGCTTTGTGCCGCTAATTCAGGCCACCCAAAGCCGCATGATCCAGTTGGCGCCCACTACCGACGTTAAGGCGCTAATGGTGGGCAACGGCGGCAAGTATGATCCTGCGCTCGATCCGCTATGGAACGGTGAGCGCGAGCAGAAAGCTGAGCCGTTTGGTAAAGATGAGATCTCTTTTTTTCAGTGTGATCATCTGGGTACGCCGCAGGAGGTAACAGATTGCAATGGAAAGGTAGCATGGTCGGCTCAGTATAAAGCTTGGGGGGAGGCAAAAGAGGCAATCAGCGAGACGGCACTCAAGACCGGGAAACGTAATCCAATTCGGTTTCAAGGGCAATACTTTGACGAGGAAACGGAACTACATTATAACCGCCATCGATATTACGACCCAGTTAGCGGCCGCTTTATATGCAAGGATCCGATCGGATTGTTAGGCGGTTTTAATACTCATGCATATGCGCCGAACCCCGTTCAATGGGTTGACCCGCTGGGATTGGCCCCAAAGAAAAAAGATTCTATTAATAATGGCTGTGCCAACTGCGATCCATGCCAAGGTCGTAATCCCGCCGCAATCGCGCGGTCTTGGCAAGGCCGTGAACCTTACGATGGCGTCGATAGTTATATCAATGTCGTCGTGAAAGAGGGAACTGTACTCTACACGCTTTATCCACACGGAGACGCACCAGGAAATTACTTGGTGAAATCCAATGTAGTGCGAGGCGCCCACACTGCTAGGCAGTACAATGACGCTGTGCAGGTTGCTCACAAGGAAAATTGGAAAAGCCGCGACGCGAGGCCTATGCGCACCAAAGTTCACGGTTATGCTCTTACCAAGGATACCTGCATGGCAGTTAGTATTGCAAAAAACAATCCAAAACTAGGAAAGGGTGGCGCCAAACAATATTTCATAGAAAATAGAGATAAGCCTAACCTTTTAGATACAGGACGAATTATTGCTTATGGAAGTTAAGAATGCAAACCATTAAATTAGACTTGGAACATGGATCGGTTTTTGTTGATTCATTACCTATAAAAGTTGACGAAGACGGAATTCTCGCTGGATCTATCTTAGGATTATGTTCACCACCAATTGATACCGACACGGGAAGCACACAATATCGCTTGCTGAGAAAAGTAAGTATTTTCGGAAAACCCGCCAGTGTCGTGATCGAAATCGGCGCTGGAAGAGTATGTGCCATAGCTTTCTTATTTGATCTGATCGAGTTCTTCGAATCCAGCGTTCTAGAATCAAAGATATTAAAAGCATGTGAGAAATCTTTAAATGCTAGTTTTATTAGCAATCATCCAAGCACTGCTTTTCTTGACATCTACGAATGGGGGAAGCTAACGTTTTTTTATGATGCCAAGCAAGGAGATCTGAGCTTGGATATTACTTTCCATAAAACTCAAAGGAATCCAATTAGTACCTAAAGCGTAATAAACATAAACTAATATCCCTAATTGGACTTGCGGAAAAATGAATCAATCTTAGCATCAAAATAATACTCACTTATTCTTGTTATGAAGACATAAGCTCTCTCGCCGAAGAGGTGCACTTAGTACCTTTTTGAAGTCCAAGCACGGGCGCTCGACAGAAAGGTTGGGGAGAATTTAGTATTCAGCAAGCACTGGCAATAAAAATCTTGCGCTTTATTGAAAATAGCGAAGACCAAAACCGGCGGTTCCTCCCACCAGTCCAACTGCCGTTAGTGACAGAGTACCCAGTTGCATCCGAACCAGACGGCTACTGATCTACGCACATCATCAATTCCATTGGAGAGAGAAATGTCATTGAAGATTATTACAGTCGGAGACAAAACCAACCATGGCGGTATAGTTATCAGCGGCTCGCCCGACCACGACATCAGGGGAAAAGCAGTCGCTCGACTAGGTGACAAAGTTGACTGTCCGCAGCCCTATCCCGGCGGCAAACCGCACGGCGTAAATAAAATCATTACGGGCCACGACACACTCACGGTTAACGGAGTTCCTGTTGCAGTAGAGGGATGCATGACGGAATGCGGGTGCGCGCTGATCGGCAGCATGCCTGCAACGGCGGACTGAAGACCTTCTGAAGTCGTGATGCGTCGATTAAGGAATATGTCCCGACGCGACATCCTCGTCATGCTTGACGATCGGATCTTCAGTCCCGGTCCACTCGCTCATCAGGGAATAGCCAACCGCCAGCAACACCGGCCCGATGAACATCCCGACAAACCCAAAGGCAATCACCCCACCCAACACCCCAAGCAGGGTAAGCAAAAACGGCAAGCTGCTACCGCGGCTGATCAGCATCGGCCGCACTACATTGTCGACACCGCTGATCAGGACCGTGCCCCAGATCGCCATGAAAATCGCCCACCCAGTCTCGCCATGGGCGAACAGCCAGATAGTCGCCCCACCCCACACCAGCGGCGGCCCAAGCGGGATCAACGAAGTTAAAAACACCAGCACCGACAACAATGGCACTGCCGGCACCCCAGCAATCGCAAACCCGACCGCCGCCACCAGCGCCTGGGCCAGGGCAGTGCCCAATAAGCCATACATCACGCCGCGCACGGTCTGCCCAACCGTGGCCTGGATCGATTCGGCGCCCTCGCCCATCACCTTGCGCATCGTCACCGCGATCACGGCCAGCAGCGCATTGCCGTCGCGGTACAGGAAGAAGCTGACGAAGGCCGCCAGGCTCATCTGCACGACGCCGGTGCCGAGCATGATCCCGCCTGCCACCAGCCAGTGGCGCGCCGGTTCCAGCATGCGCTGGGCCAGGGCCAGCATCTGTTCGCGGCTGGCGATCAGCTCGTTCAGGTAGTCGACCAGCGTGGACCCGATCAGGGGGATGTTGGCCAGCCAGGCCGGCGGCGCCAGTTCGCGGTGCTCGATCAGGAGGCGCAGTTCCCCGAATCCGCGCGCCACGTCGTCGGCCAGGTTGTAGGCCACCATCGACAGCGGGATGATGAACAGCAGGGTCAGGGTGAGCGTCATCGTCAGCGCCGCAACGGTGCGCTGGCCACGGCATCGCTCCAGCAGGCGCAGGTACAGGGGCCAGGTCGAGATGGCGACCGCGGCGGCGAACAGGATCGCCGGCAGGAAGGGGCGCAGGACGTAGAGACAGCCCAGCGTCAGCAGGACGACGATCGCGATGCGGGTGTAGTTCCTGCCAGGGCGTGCTTCCATGCGGTTCATGAGCGGATAATGTTTACGCCATCTTAGCAGCTACACAAGGCACGTCGCGTCCCTGCAATGCAATGACCAGACAGCCGCTATGCGACATGCCTTGTCGCCGACCCGAATAGACTTTCCGCTAATAAAGGATACATACTGCTCATCCTTCCTACCACGATAAATATCGGAGAAGTTCTTGCACCGACTTTTGGAACAATATACCCACATCCTTGGCAGGATGAACCGAGAAAGCTTTCCACTGGAAGACGATCGCTACTCGGGCGTTTTCTTGCCTGTTGCTTTCGGCGACTACTGGACGAGTGACTTCCGGGTGATGCACGTGGGGCGAGAGACCGCAGGATGGAATACCAGGACCGGCCGCAACAGGCTCGAGCGCATCTTCGCCGCCAACCAGGCTGGCGATACGCGGCACATTGTCGAGGAAGCGGTGACCAGATATCGCCAGCATCTGCCAATTCAGCCTGATGGCAAGGTGACGATGACGACCAGGAGCCGTTTCAAGCAATACTATTTTCGGCTCGCAAAGGAATTGGGCGTAACGCCCACCTCGCTCATCTATGCCAACGTATTCGCATGGGATTACGCTGGCAAATCGCCGCTTGATCGTCCGGCGCAGGAACTGGCGCCTGTCAGCGCCGTCTCCTTGGAGTTGCTTGCAACGCAAATTCGATTTTTCAAACCCGACGCCATCGTGTTTTCGACAGGTCGGCACGGCATCGACCATCGTCTCAAACAATTATTTGAAACGTATTTCGACGGCTACCAGACTGTCAGCAGGGAGCCCGGCAAGATGTGGGAATTCCGGGCAGGACAGATAACCTGCTTCCGCATCGCCCACCCGCGGGCGCTGCGAGGCCATCAGCAGTACCGGACGGACGTCATCCAGCGGCTGAAGGACATCCGAGCCGAACGTTCATAGCAGCTGGCGCAGGTCGTGCGCGATCAGCGCCGGCCCCTGTCCGTGGCGCACGAACAGGCGCAGGTGGCCCTGCTTGTCGAACACGAAGCTGCCGGCGGTGTGGTCCACCGTGTAGCTGGCCGGGTCGGCGCCCGGCACCTTGGCATAGTAGACCTTGAATTCCTTGGCCACCTTCGCGGTCGCGGCAGCATCGCCGTACAGGCCGACGAAGCGCTGGTCGAAGGCCGGCACGTAGTGCGACAGCAGCTCTTGCGTGTCGCGCTCGGGGTCGACCGTGATGAACAGTACCTGCACGTCGCTGCTCGACGGCCCCAGCTCCTTCATCACGGTGGCCATCTCGGACATCGTGGTCGGGCACACGTCGGGGCACTGGGTGTAGCCGAAGAAGATCACCACCACCTTGCCCTTGTAGTCGGCCAGGGTGCGCGGCTTGCCGGTATGGTCGGTCAGCGCGAAGCCCTTGGCGTAGTCGACACCGGTGACGTCGGTGTTGTGGAAGGCCAGCGGCTTCTCGCCCAGCTTGTCGCAACCGGCAGCCAGCAGCGCCACGGCGGAGAACCCCAACACACCCAAGAGCTTTTTCATGTCAGAACCTGAAGTAATGGTCGATCAACAGGGCCGCGAACAGCAGCGACAGGTAGACAATCGACCAGGTGAAGGTCTTGCGCGCCGCCATGTCGCTGTAGTGGCGGTGCACCCGCCACGAGTGGCGCAGGAAGACGGCGTTGAGCGGAATCGCCGCCGCCAGGTAGATCAGGCCGCTCATGCCGACCGCGAACGGCAGCAGGGTGGTCGCGGCCAGGCCGATCGTGTACAGCCACACCTGCAGGCCGGTGAACTGCATGCCGTGGGTGACCGGCAGCATCGGCAGGCCGGAGCGGGCGTAGTCGTCGCGCCGGTACATGGCCAGCACCCAGAAATGCGGCGGGGTCCACATGAAGATGATCAGGACCAGCAGCCAGGCTTCCATCGGCACCTCGTTGGCGACGGCCGCCCAGCCCAGGGCCGGCGGCATGGCGCCCGACAGGCCGCCGATCACGATGTTCTGCGACGTGTTCGGCTTGAGCAGTAAGGTATAGATGAAGGCATAGCCGACGAAGGTGACGAAGGTCAGCCACATGGTCAGCGGATTGACGAAGGCGTACAGGATGTACATGCCGAGGCCGCCGAGCAGGATCGAGAAGGTCACCGTCTGCGTGGTGCTCAGTTCGCCGGAGGCGGTGGCGCGGCGCGCGGTGCGGGCCATACGCGCATCGATCTCGGCCTCGACCAGGCAGTTGACCGCGAAGGCGGCGGCGGCCAGCAGCCAGATGCCGGCCGTGCCGGCGACCAGGGTCTGCCATCCCGGGAAGCCGTCGGTGGCGAGGAACATCCCGATCACGGCGCAGAACACCGCCAGCTGCGTCACGCGCGGCTTGGTCAGGGTCCAGTATTGCGAGAACCGGCTCGGGGGTTTATGGATGGCGGTCTGGGTTGTCATCTGGGGGTGGACTCTGGCGACGCGGCCGCCGGCGCAGGAACGGCGCGGGCCGCGTCGAGTTGGAACTTCACCCGGTAGTTTAACATGGTCACCAGGATGACCAGCAGGGCCGCCCCGGCGTTATGCATGACCGCGATCGCCAGCGGGAAGTCGAAGTACACGGTGGCGATACCGGTGAACAGCTGCACGACCATCACCAGCAGCAGCAGGCGCGCGGTCTTGCCCACTTCAGGCAAATGCCAGGCGCGCCAGGCCGCCAGGCCCAGCACCAGTACCACCGCCAGTGCGAACGCCCGGTGCACCCAGTGGATCGCCACCAGGGCCGAGAACGGCAAATAATGGCCTTCCTTCGTCATGCCCAGCTCGCGCCACAGGTGGAAACCGTGCTCGAAGTCGAGGTCCGGCACCAGCGCCCCCTGGCACAGCGGGAAGGTATCGCAGGCCATGGTGGCGTAGTTGGTGCTTACCCACCCGCCGAGCGCGATCTGCGCCACCAGCACCACGGCCGCCAGCAGCGACAGGATGCGCAGGCCGCGCAGGCGCCGCACCAGGTCCAGCCCGCGCGCCAGCAGCGGCGGTTTCAATAGATAGTCTTCGCGGCAACCCATCCAGACCAGCATCGCCAGCAGCATCATGCCCAGCAACAGGTGGATGGTGACGATCACCGGCTGCAGCTTGAGGGTGACGGTCCAGGCGCCGAAAGCGCCCTGCACCAGCACCGACACCAGCAGCGCCAGCGGCATGGCCGGCTTGAACACTTCGTTGTGGGTCCGGCGCCATTGCTTGATCGAGGTGAACAGCAGCGCCAGGATCAGGGCGCCGATGCCCATCGCCAGGTAGCGGTGGATCATCTCGATCCAGGCCTTGGCCACCGTGACCGGGCCGGTCGGCATCGCCGCCTCGGCGGCGGCGATGTGTTCGTGGGCCAGGAAGGGATTGGCTTCGCCATAGCAGCCCGGCCAGTCCGGGCAGCCCAGGCCCGAATCGGTCAGGCGGGTGAAGCCGCCGAACACGATCAGGTCGAAGGTGAGGAAGACCATCACCCAGACCAGCTTGCGGTATTTATTGGGGTCGGCCGACATCCAGACGATGGACAGCGGCAGGCTCGCGACCAGTACGCCCATCAGGAGCAGGTGAAGCAGTGAAGACAGTTCCATGTAGTGCTTATTCTGTTACGTGGTGGTTCAGCCGATGGCCGAGGCCTTGAGCAGCTTGGCGATGTCCTTGTAGACGCGGCCCGGTTCCGGTTGGTACGGGAAACGCATCATGAGGTTGCCCAGCGGGTCGATCAGGTAGATGTGGTCGCCCAGCTTCTGGCCGGCTTCGACCGGCAGCCACTTCGCCACCGTCGCGGCAGGCGCGCGCAGCAGTTCCATGCCGTCGTATTCGCGCATGAGCACGGTATCGAGCGGCTCGTCGTCGGTGATCAGCCAGACGCGCTCCATGCGCTCCATGTTCTTGCCCTGCATGGTTCGCCACTGGCGCATCGCATACAGCTGGCGCTGGCACTCGTCGTCGCAAACGCCGCCGCCTACCCGCACCATGATCCACTTGCCCTTCAGGTCTTCCAGCGTGCGCGGCTTGCCGTCGAGCGTGGTGGTGGCCATCTCGGGAATCGGCAGGGTCCGCGCATCGAGGATGGTGCCGTAATTGGTGCGGCCGTCCGGCTTGACGATATAGAAGGTGATGTAGGAAGCGATGATCGGCAAGGCGCAGACCAGCAGCACCAGCAGCAGTTTCATGCGGCCGCGACGGCGCGCGGGGTTGGCGGTGCTGGGGTCAGCGATTTGTTCTTGAGCCACGTCGGAATCCCGTAATCACATAAAAAAGAAGGGCCAGCGCCGCCAGTGCATACCACTGGAAGGCGTAGCCGCGATGTTTGTCGATGCCGGCGTCAGGCGCCGGCCAGTCGCGGGCAAGCGCATCGCGCCGGCCCGCGGCCTGGGTCTGCTGCACCAGGAAGGGCAGCAGCTTCAGGCCGCTGGCCTGGGCCAAGGCCTCCGGCGTCAGGTTCTGGACCAGGGCGCCGGGCGCCAGCGGCGGCCCCTCGCCCAGCTCCATCACTTTACCCGCGCCCTGGACCACCCTGCCCTTGAGCATGAGCTGGCCAGCCGGCGTGGCGAACGCGGGCAGCTTGCCGTATTCGGCCCCCGCCGGTCGCGGCAACCAGCCGCGCAGCACCAGCACGTGGGTGTCCGAACCCGCTATTCTAAACGGCATTGCGAGATAGAACCCGGACTGCGCCCCCATCGGGCGATTGGCGAGGAATACCGGCCAGTCGGCGACGAACTCGCCCTGCAGGCGCACATTGCGGAATTCGAGGTCCGGGCTGGCCGGCGTGGAGGGGGCAAGATCGAGCGGCGGCTCGGCGGCGCGCGCCTGCTGGCGCGCCTGCAATTCGGTCTTGTAGGCGGCCCGGCCCTGCTGCCAGTTGCCGAGCAGAATGCCGATGGTGGCCACGACCATGGCAGCAGCGAAAACGATGGGGCGAAACCGGAAGGCAAACCGCATTACAATGAAGCCTCACGCTTTCGGGTGCCCACCATGAAAATCTTCGTCGCCATCGCCTTCGTCCTGATCCTGGCCAGCCTCGGTTCGGCCCTGTTCTTCCTGATGCGCGACAAGGGGCGCAGCAACCGCACCGTCAATGCGCTGGCGATGCGGGTGGGCTTGTCGATCGCGTTGTTCCTGTGCCTGCTGGCGGCGCACCAGATGGGGTGGATCGCGCCGACCGGCCTGCGCTGAACCTTACAGCCAATACACGACCACGTACAGCCCCAGCCACACCACGTCGACGAAGTGCCAGTACCATGCGGCGCCTTCGAAGCCGAAGTGGTTCTCCGCCGTAAAGTGCCCTTTCATCACACGGTACAGGATCACCGCCAGCATGATCGCCCCCATGGTCACGTGGAAACCGTGGAACCCGGTCAGCATGAAGAAGGTCGAACCATAGATGCCCGAAGTCAGCTTGAGGTTCAGGTCGCGGTAGGCGTGGATGTATTCGTATACCTGGAAGCCCATGAACACGGCGCCCAGCAGGATGGTGGCCGCCAGCCAGATCGCGGTCTTGTTGCGGTGGCCGGCGCGCAGCGCGTGGTGGGCGATGGTGAGCGTCACGCCCGACAGCAGCAGCAGCGCGGTATTGATGGTCGGGATCGGGAACGGTCCCATGGTGCGGAAGCCGTCGACGATCTCGGCCGGCCCGGTATTGCCCCACTGCGCCGAGAAGTCGGGCCACAGGATCTGGTGGTCGAGGTCGGCCAGCCAGGGCATCGAGATCGCACGCGCATAGAACAGCGCGCCGAAGAAGGCGCCGAAGAACATCACCTCGGAGAAGATAAACCAGCTCATCGACCAGCGGTAGGACAGGTCGATGCGCTTGCCGTACAGGCCCGATTCGGATTCGCGGATCGCGTCGCCGAACCAGAAATACAGCACCACCAGCATGGCGACGATGCCGGCCAGGCAGACGGCCGGCGCCCACGACATGCTGTTGACCCAGCCGGAGGCGCCGGCCATTGTCACCAGCATCGAGATGCCGGCCAGCAGCGGCCAGCGCGATGGACCCGGGACGTAATAGTAAGGCGCGGTGCCTGGGGAAGTCACTGGTGACGAACTCATCTTTATCTCCTCTTGCGATTCTTATGATTGTTGCGTCTTGCGTGTAACCTTGGGTCCCCGCCTGCGCGGGGACGACGTTGTTTGGGTGTAGCTATGATGCGGAGACTGCAAACCTGACCGCCAGCATGATCAGGCCAATAAAAATCATCACCCCGATCAAGCCGGCGATGATCACGTGCACCGGATTCAGGTTGGCGGCATCGCTATCGTAATCCTTGCGCTTGCGCACTCCAAAGAAGGACCAGAACACGGCCTTCATGGTGGCAAGGAAACTCGCCTTGCGCAGGTGCGGCTTATCCGTTTCCATTGCCCGCTTTCGGCGCGGCGGCCGCCTTGAAGGCGCCGCCGATCTCGAAGAAGGTGTACGACAGGGTGATGTTCTTCACTTCGCGCGGCAGCTTGGGGTCGATGAAGAATACCACCGGCATCTGGCGCGCCTCGTTCGGTCCCATGGTCTGCTCCTGGAAGCAGAAGCACTCCACTTTCATGAAGTGCGGCGTGGCCGACTGCGGCGCATAGCTCGGGATCGCCTGCGCCTTGACCGCCCGGCCCTGGGTATTGACCACCTCGTACATGACGGTGGCCAGTTCGCCCGGGTGCACGTCGATGCTGCGGGTAGTCGGGCGGAAGCGCCACGGGCCCTGCGAGTTGCCGTCCAGCTCGATGGTGATGGTGCGCGACTTGTCGACCTGGGTATTGGTCGGCGCGGCGACGAACTCCCCCTTCTGGGTCAGCACGTTAATGCCGAGCACTTCGCAGACCTGGCGGTACACCGGGATCAGCGCATAGCCGAAGCCGAACATCCCGATCGCCACCACCACCAGCTTGCCGAGCATGGTGCGGTTGAGGCGGAGCAGACGGTTGCTCATGGCGGGCCTCAGCTCAGCAAGGTGAACTTGACGAACACGCTGACAAAGAAGAACAGCGCCAGGCCGCCCACCAACAGGGCGGTCCTCAAATTATTCGGTTTGCGCGCGCTCATCATTTCACCAGCGGCGGGTTCTCGAAGGTGTGGAATGGCGCCGGGCTCGGCACGGTCCACTCCAGGCCTTCCGCGCCTTCCCATGGCTTCGCCGGCGCCTTGGCGCCGCCGCGGATCGTCGGCAGCACCACCGCGAACAGGAAGTACACCTGGCTGAAGCCGAAGCCGAAGGCGCCGATCGACACGATCATGTTGAAGTCGGTGAACTGCACCGCGTAGTCGGCGTAGCGACGCGGCATGCCGGCCAGTCCCAGGAAGTGCATCGGGAAGAAGGTGATATTGAAGGTGATCAGCGACAGCCAGAAGTGGATCTTGCCGCGGCCTTCGGGATACATATGCCCGGTCCACTTCGGCACCCAGTAGTAGAAACCGGCGAACAGCGCGAACAGCGAACCGGCTACCAGCACGTAGTGGAAGTGGGCCACCACGTAATACGTGTCATGCACCTGGATGTCGATCGGGGTCACGGCCAGGATCAGGCCGGTGAAGCCGCCCATGGTGAAGACAAAAATGAAGCCGACCGAGAACAGCATCGGGGTCTCGAAGGTCATCGAGCCCTTCCACATGGTGGCGACCCAGTTGAACACCTTCACGCCGGTCGGCACCGAGATCAGCATGGTGGCGTACATGAAGAACAGCTGCGAGGTCACCGGCATGCCGGTGGTGAACATGTGGTGGGCCCAGACCACGAACGACAGGATCGCGATCGAGGCTGTCGCATACACCATCGAGGCGTAGCCGAACAGCGGTTTGCGGGCGAAGGCCGGGATGATCTGCGAGACGATGCCGAAGGCCGGTAGGATCATGATGTAGACCTCGGGGTGGCCGAAGAACCAGAAGATGTGCTGGTACATCACCGGGTCGCCGCCGCCGGCGGCATTGAAGAACGAGGTGCCGAAGTGGCGGTCGGTCAGGGTCATGGTGATGGCGCCGGCCAGCACCGGCATCACGGCGATCAAGAGGTAGGCGGTGATCAGCCAGGTCCAGCAGAACATCGGCATCTTCATCAGGGTCATGCCCGGCGCGCGCATGTTCAGGATGGTGACGATGATGTTAATGGAACCCATGATCGACGAGGCCCCCATGATGTGCATGGCGAAGATCGCCATGTCCATGCCGACGCCCATCTGGGTCGACAGCGGCGCATACAGCGTCCAGCCGGCGGCGGTCGCGCCACCCGGCACCAGGAAGGAACCTGCCAGCAGCAGCGCGGCCGGCGGCAGCAGCCAGAACGAGAAGTTGTTCATGCGCGCGAACGCCATGTCCGATGCGCCGACCTGCAGCGGCAGCATCCAGTTGGCGAAGCCGACGAAGGCCGGCATGATGGCGCCGAACACCATTACCAGGCCGTGCATGGTGGTCAGTTGGTTGAAGAATTCGGGACGCACGTACTGCAGGCCGGGCTGGAACAGCTCGGCGCGGATCATCAGCGCCAGCACGCCGCCCGAGAGCAGCATGATGAACGAGAACCAGAGATACAGGCTGCCGATGTCCTTGTGGTTGGTGGCGAACAGCCAGCGGCGCCAGCCGTGTGGATGATCGTGGTGTTCGTCGTGGGCGTGGTCGTGGCCGTGATCGTGATCGAGAGTCGTGGTGCTCATGTCATTACCCCTGCATTATTTGCGTGCGGCCAGGACTTCGGCCGGTTGTACGATATTTTCCGCAGCCTTGTTCGACCAGGAATTACGGGTATAGGTGATCACGGCAGCGATCTCGGTATCGGACAACTGTTTCCAGGCCGGCATCTCGGTCGGGAACCTGCCGGTCTTCTGGCCGTTGAGCAGGATATCGATCTGGTGCGCCTTGTCGCCCAGCACGTTCGGCGAACCGTCCAGCGCGGCGAAGGCGCTCGGCACGCCCTTGCCATTGGCCTGGTGGCAGGCCACGCAGTTGGCGGCATAGACCTGCTCGCCGCGGGTCTTCAGCTCGTCGATGGTCCAGGTCTTGGTCGGATCGTCGGCCAGGGCCGCCATTTCCTTCTTCTTGCCCTCGACCCAGGCCGTGTACTCGGCATCGGTCACCACGCGCACGACGATCGGCATGAAGGCGTGGTCCTTGCCGCACAGCTCGACGCAGTTGCCGCGGTAGACGCCGGTCTTCTCGGCGCGGAACCAGCCGTCGCGCACGAAGCCGGGGATGGCGTCCTGCTTGATCGCGAACGCGGGAATGGTCCAGGCGTGGATCACGTCATTGGCGGTGAACACCATGCGAATCTTCTTGTTCACCGGCACCACCATCTCGTTGTCGACTTCGAGCAGGTAATTCTCGGTGCGCGCCTCGGTCGGCTTCACGCCCGGCTCGCCGATCTGGGAACGCGGGGTGGCCAGGTTCGACAGGAAGGAGATTCCTTCGCCCTCGCCCTTCAGGTAATCGTAGCCCCATTTCCACTGCATGCCGGTGGCCTTGATGGTGAGGTCGGCATTCGAGGTGTCCTTCAGCGCCACCACGGTCTTGGTGGCGGGCAGCGCCATGCCGATGACGATCAGGAACGGCACCACCGTCCAGGCGATCTCGACGGCGGTGGACTCATGGAAGGTGGCCGGTTTGTGGCCCAGGGATTTGCGGTGCTTGAACACCGAATAGAACATGACGCCGAATACGCCGACGAAGATCACCAGGCAGACGATCATCATCCAGTTGTGCAAGGAATAGATGTCGGCGCCGACCTGTGTGACGGGGGCCTGCATATTGAGCTGGTGCTCGAGAGGCCGGCCCGTGATCGGCTGCTGCTGCTGCGCCAGGACTGGCGTGGCGGTAGCTGCTGCGAGTACGGCAAAGCCGTACAGCACGGCCTGAAGTCGCGTTGCATATGTCATGTATGTCCCCAACCACCCTAAAAATAAGAATATTTTTAAACGGGCCCAGCAATTTCGTGAACGAACCGCGCCCGCTCCGTACTGGTCGCACAGGGTTGCCGGGTCGTCCCGCGAAATTGCGCTGCGGAATGGTAGGAAACCATCTCATCCACCTGGCAATACGTTGCTGCCGGGTTTGGATGACTCTGCGACTGCTGCAATTCTTTTTTCTACTTTTCGCCTGGAAGTGCCGCTTTTTTAAGCGTTTCTATCGACCAGACGAAAAAAATAGCAATTGATTATATCTAAAGCACTAATTTTTATTCAAGGAAAATCGGCCGGGTTGTAATTTCTACCATGCAAGGCGGATATCAGGGTTTGCGGGGCTGGAAGCGCACGATCGATTCGCCGGACGCCGTGGTGCGCGGCGCCGGGCGGAAGGCGTGGCCATAGATGACTTCGAAGGTCAGGCCCAGCTTGCCGTCCGGGCGGCGCTGCTCCTCGAAGGCGTCCAGCACGCGCCGCCATGCCGCGCGGCCAATCAGGCCGCGCCGGCGCGATTCGAGCGGATTGCCGCCCAGCGCCTGCACGTCGAGCAGCAGCGCCTGCGGCGTGTCGTAGGTGACGGTGATGCGTTCCATGTCCATGACCGGCGTCGAGAAGCCGGCCTCGACCAGTTGGTCGCCGAAATCGTGCATGTCGACGAAAGGCAAGGTGTGCGGGTGGGCGTCGAGCACGGCAAAGGCGCTGCGCAACTCGGTGAAGGTATCGGGGCCGAAGCAGGAAAACATCAGCAGCCCTTCCACGCGCAGCACGCGGCGCCATTCGGCGAACACCCGGTCGGGCAGCGGATGCCAGTGCAGAGCCAGGTTCGACCACAGCAGGTCGAGCGAGTTCGGCCCGAACGGCAGGTTGCCGTAGTCGCCGCACAACACGTCGACGCCGGCCTTGGACGGCATCAGGCGCGTGAGCAACTGGTTCAGCGAGCGGCCAGTGGCGGCCGGCGCCTTCGCCGCGCGCGCCATGGCCGCTGCCCCGTCGATGCCCAGGATTTGGGCCGCCGGATAGGTTTTTTGCAGCAAGGCAAGGTCGGCGCCGGCGCCGCAGCCGGCGTCCAGCACCTGCTTGGGCACGATCTTGACGAGGCTCAGGCGCTCATGCATGCGTTCGGCGATCTCGCGGCGCAGGAAATCCGATGGCGCGACGCGTTCGGGCTGCGCGAACAGTTCGCGCACGCGAGCCAGGTCGATCGGGGCGCTCAGCCTGGACGGGGATTGAGGAGAAGCCATAAGAAGGAATGCAAGATGAGATAATGTCGGCAGTTTAACCGCTTGTGTCAGCACTTGTGGGAAGTCGAGCCGATGCCAGACCTTCGCGCCTTGCCCGGGCGCCTGCTGCGCGCCATGCTGCCTTCCGCCTGCGCCCTGTGCGGTGGCTACGGCGACGAGGCCGTCTGCGCCGCCTGCGAACAGGCCTATGTGCTGCCCGTCGCGCGCTGTCGGTGCTGCGCCAATCCGGTTGGCGCGCTGGACGCGGGCCGGCATTGCGGCGCCTGCCTGGCCGATGCGCCGGCGTTCGATGCCACCGTGGCCGCCTGCGACTACACGGCGCCGCTCGACAGCCTGGTGCTGCAACTGAAATTCGGGGCCCAGCTGGCGCTGGCGCCGTGGATGGCGCGCGTGCTGCGCGCTGCCATTGCAGTCCGGGCGCCGGACTTGCCCGATCTGCTGTGCCCGGTGCCGCTAGGGCCGCGCCGCCTGGTCGAGCGCGGCTATAACCAGGCGCTCGAGGTGGCAAAGCCGCTGGCTGCGGCGCTGGCATTACCGGTCATGCCGCAGCTATTGCAGCGGGTGCGCGAAACGAGCGCGCAGTCGGGCGCCGCGCCGGGCGAGCGCAAGAAGAATGTGCGCGGGGCGTTCGGCGTGAACGTCGCCTGCGATGTGCGCGGGCGCCACGTGGGCGTGGTCGACGACGTCATGTCGAGCGGCCACACGCTGGACGAGATCGCCGTCACGCTGAAGCGGGCTGGCGCCGCGCGCGTGACGAATATCGTATTCGCGCGCACCCCGCCGCATGCATGAGGCATCAGATATCTATTAGGAGAAAACCTTGTTCCACGTCGTCCTGGTCGAACCAGAAATCCCGCCGAATACCGGCAATGTGATCCGCCTGTGCGCCAATGCCGGGGCCCAGCTGCACCTGATCGAACCGCTCGGCTTTCCGCTGGACGATGCCAAGATGCGCCGCGCCGGACTGGATTACCACGAGTACGCGAACATGAAGGTGCACAAGGACTGGGATGCGTTCATCGCGGATACGCAACCCGACCCGGCGCGCATGTTCGCGCTCACCACGCATGGCTCCTCGCCGTTTGCCGATGCCCAGTTCCAGCCGGGCGACGTGTTCGTGTTCGGGCCAGAGTCGCGCGGACTGGCGCCGGCGTTTCGCGAAACCTTCCCGCCGGCCCAGCGCATTCGCCTGCCGATGCGGCCCGACAACCGCAGCCTGAACCTGTCGAACACCGTGGCGATCGTCGTCTACGAGGCCTGGCGCCAGAACGGTTATCTGGGCGGCGCCTGAAGCGGACCGCCTTCGAGCCAGCGCTGCACTTGCTTCACCTCCGCCTCGCGCGCAGTCTGGTCGGCCGGCGCCGGCAGGAGGATGTCCGGTGCAATACCGGCAGCGTCGATGTGCAGGTCCGGCAGTCGGGTCGAGCGCGTCGTCGCATAGAACAGGATACGGCCCGAGTCGAGCCGGTAGGGTCGCAGGTTCGAATAGTCGAGTGCGCCCATGGTCGGGCGGCCGACGATCTTGACGCGAAAGCTGGTCCGCGCCTCGAGCACGAACTGCTCGCAACTGCTGCCGCAGGGCCGGTCGGTCAAGATCGCAACACGCTCGGGACGGCGCGCTTCCAGGTCCACCGGGACGGAACCGAAGCGCTCGCCGCCGAAGAGCATGAAGCTGCCGGCTGGCGCCATGCGCATCCGCTCGACCAGTGGGGTCATCTGCTCGAGGCAGGCGGCGGGATCGCCGGTGTAGCTGCAGACATCGCGCTGCGACTGGATATTCGCCGGCGTCACACGATACTCGACGCCCTGGCGCGGCAGATAGGCATCCAGCAGCCACGGTCGCAGCGGTGCGAACCCGGCATCCTCGCCGCCGTCGTTGTCGCGCACATCGACGATCCAGTTCTTGCGCGATGCGAGTTCGCTGCGGTGTTTGGCCAGCAGATTGGCAAGGGCGGCGCCATGTCCCTGGTTGAAGCTCGGCAGCACGAGCATTGCAGTGTCCTTGCCAAGGACGCTGAACTGCGGAGCGCGCGAATTGGCAAGTGCTTGGGATTTGCCGGGCTTGGTGCCGGCCGCAGGAATCAGTTGGAGGTGAGTTGGTCTCCAGGCTTTCAGATAGGTTTGCAGGATGCTGTCGCAAGCGGCCACCTCAAGCGTCTGGCCGGCTGCAGTGTGCGCCGACGCCAGGGCTGCGGCGATGCTCGCGCCATGGCTGGCCAGGTGCGTGCCGGCGCCGGCATCGTTCGCTTCAATGAAGTGGGCAATCCGCGACAGGTCGGCCTGGCACTCGGCGGCGGGCGATGCAAGCGCGGCGTGGGCGTGCAATGCAAGATAGAAAATCAGGAGTTTCACGGTTCAGGAGATAAAGGCCCCGGCCCGAAACGCCAGCGTGCAGAATCGTTCGCCGATCAAGCGATGCGCTTCTGCCCCGGGATGGAGCTCGTCGGATAGAGGATAACGCGCATAGTCCTCGGGGCCGTACAGCTCCCGGCCGTCGAGGTAGTGGAGATTCGCATCGGCCAGCGCCCGCTGCTGGACGATCTTCTGCAGCTGCTCGCGAATCACGCCGAGGGTCAGCTTGCCCTGCCGACGCTCGGCGTCGTTGCCCATCGCCCGGTATAGCAGCCTGCCCTTTTTCAGTTCCTTGCCATCGAACATGGTTGGGCCGGGTATCGTCTCGTGGATCGGGCAGAAGGTCGGCGAGATCACCAGCAAGGGCGTCGCCGGATGCCCTTCGCGGATCGTGTCGAGAAAACCATGCACGACCGGCCCGAAGGCCCGCAGCCGCATCAGGTCGGTATTGACGATATTGATCCCGAGCTTGAGGCTGATCACGTCGGCGGGCAGATCGCGGATCGTGCGCGCCGTGAACGGGTCCAGTAAAGCACTCCCCCCAAAGCCGAGATTCATCAGGTCGACACCGGCCAGCCGCGCAGCCACCACCGGCCAGATGCCGGCCGGGTTGGTCGCATTGGAGCCCTGGCTGATGGAGCTGCCATGGTGCAGCCAGCGACGTTTGCCGCCCGCAGCCAGCGGAGAAAACGGCGCATCGGCATGCAGCGCCACCAGCTCCGTCGTCTCGTCATGCGGCAGCCAGATCTCGACGGTCTTGTCGCCCGGCGGCAGGCCGGCGAAGCGCAATGTTTGCGGCTCGCCGGGCCGCAGCTTGCCTGTACCCGACAACATATCGATGTCCATCACCTTGCCGCCGGCCGCACTCGCCCGTTGCACCAGTTGGCCGTCGACCAGCACGTCATAGTTGCCGTCCGGGCGCGGCGCCATGTCGCCGTAGCGGCGCTTGGTCGGCAGCGCGACCAGTTCCACGACCGTGGCCGCGGTGCTGAAAGCCAGGCGCACGCCGGACGGCTGGGCCTCGGCCATCGCCAATTGCGGATCGGGATACTGCGCGCGCGCCCAGGCGGGCAGGCGGTGCGGCAGCAGGCCCGCTTCCGTGCGCTCGAGCTCGACGGCGCCATGGATCAGGTCGGGCGTGACCGGCGAGTGGAAGGCCAGCGTCATGACGATATTCCTTGAACAGATGGAGGGTTGCAGCGGCGCCCATTATAGAGAAGCGCACCGCCGCCAGCCCACCAGCCCCCACCCGCGCCCTCAGAAACTGTGCCGCAAGCCCGCCATCACTCCGTTCTGCGCCATGCCCGGCGCCACCGTGCCGCCGGCGTCCAGCGCCACTGCCGATGCGCCGTCGTTGTCCATCCGGCCCACCGAGGCATAGACGGCGGTGCGCTTCGACAGCGCGTAGCTCAGGCGCGCCACGTACAGCGTCACGTCGTCGTTCGAGCGCTTCGCGTTACGCCGCGCGAACTGCGCGTCCAGCGTGAAGGCGCCGAACGGCCGGCTGGCGCCAACGTAGAACAGCAGCGATTCGCTCAAGCCAGTGGCGGCATTCGTCTCGCGATCCATGGCGCCGGCGCCGATCTTTGTACCGCCCAGCATCAGGTAGCCATTGACCGTGGTGCGGATATCGGTATTTCCGCTGCTGGTCAATCCACCGCCCGCGCCGGTATTGCCGTTCATGCGATCGTAGCTCGCGTTCAGGCCCCAGTTTCTGCTTTCGTAACCCAGCAGCGCCGTGTACTGGCGGCAGGCCTGTGAGTTGCCCGCCACCTCCCCCGGACAGTTGGTCGCCGCCGGGCCGCCGGTGGCGACGCCGTCGCGTCCGAAGCTGTAGGTGGCGCCCACCATGACACCGTTGAAGTTGCCCAGGTAGCCGATCGCGTTGTCGCTGCGAGCGTTGGGGATATACAGGTCGATGCTGCTGATCGAGAACAGCTGCGGCCCCATCACGTCCGATTTCATCGACGAGATGAAGGTCATGTTCACCTGGCGCCCGACGGTCAGCGTGCCCCAGCTGCCCTTCAGGCCGACGTTGGCGGCGCGGCCGAACAGGCGGCCGCCCTGGCCCGCAGCGCCGGTATCCATCGAGATGCCGTTTTCGAGCACAAAGAAGGCCTGCAGGCCGTTGCCCAGGTCTTCGGTGCCGCGAAAGCCGATCCGCGACGGCAGCGAACCGGTCAGCGATGGCACCTTGGTGACGCCATTGCCGTCGGCATCGGCATTGGTGATGTGGGCCAGGCCGCTATCGACCAGGCCATAGACCTGGACCGAGGTTTGGGCGCAAGCCGCGGACGCGGCAAGGCCGCACGCCAGCGCGAGCGCGCCGTGAAATGGTTGCATGATGTCTCCTGCTAGTTATGGGTGTGATGCGGGATGGCCCGGCGAATGCCGGGCCGGTGGCGCCGGGTCAAGCCGGCTCGGTGGCGCCCACGGCGGCGATCTTCGTGGTGGCCGAGTGCTCGTGCCTGATCAGCGCCACGGCGATGGTCGCGATGACCGCCGGGACCGAGATCGCCAGGAAGTTCTGCTGCAGCGGCAGCGACATCCCGACCAGGGTGCCGATCACGATCGGCGCCAGGATCGCGCCGCTGCGGCCCACGCCCGAAGCCCAGCCGATGCCGGTCGAGCGCACCGCGCTCGGATAGAACTGGCCGGCATAGGCATAGGTGACGATCTGGGTGCCGATGGTCGAGGCGCCGGCCAGGCCGACCACCAGGAACAGCAACGGGCCTGGCATCGGATAGCCGAGCAGCGCGATCGACACCGCGGCCAGCGCATACATCCCGACCAGCACGTACTTGATGTGGAAGCGGTCCGCCAGCCAGCCGCCGCCGACGGCGCCGATGACGGCGCCAAAGTTCAGCACCAGCACGAAGGTCAGCGCCGAACCCAGGCTGTAGCCGGCGCCGGCCATCAGCTTGGCCAGCCAGGAACTCAGCGCATACACCATGAACAGGCACATGAAGAAGGCGATCCAGAACATGATGGTGCTGAAGCCGCGGCCTTCCTGGAACAGCTTGCCGATCGGCGCGCCGGTTGCGCGCTCGGTGGCCGGAATCTGGAAATCGTCGGCCGCACCCGGACGATAACCCGGCTCCATGCGCGCCAGGATGCCTTTGAGTTCATCGATCCGTCCCTGCTTGATCAGGAACGGCATCGATTCGGGCATCGACTTGAGGATGAAGGGGATCAGCAGCACCGGCACGCCGGCGGCCAGGAACACCGACTGCCAGCCGTGTTGCTCGATCAGGCCCTTGCCCAGCACGGCCGCAAGCATGCCGCCCACCGCATAGCCGCTGAACATCAGCGTCACCATCGTGGCGCGGATCTTGCGGGGTGAATATTCGGTCATCTGGGCCACCACGTTCGGCATCACGCCGCCGATCCCGAGCCCGGCCAGGAAGCGCATCACGCCGAACATATAGGGATCGCTGGTGAACCCGGCAGCGGCTGTGAATACGCTGAACAGGAACAGGCAGATCACGATCGTCCAGCGCCGGCCGATGCGGTCGGCCAGGGTGCCGAGGAAGATCGCGCCGAACATCATCCCGAACAGCGCCGAGCTGACCATGAAGCCGGCATCCTGGGCGGTCACGCCCATCTCGCTCATGATCGAGGGGAGCGCGATGCCGGCCACGGCCAGGTCATAGCCGTCGCAGATGATGATGACCGCGCACCACAGCAGGAGCGAGGCGTGGAACCCGTTGAACCTGGCCGTATCGGCCATCTTGTGTACGTCGATGTGTCGCATGATGTGTGTCTCCTTGATTGTAATGTTGTGTCGCACATGCCTGCCTGATTTCCTGTCTACTTCTTGTTGTCGTGCCCCTCCTTCCGCCCGCCGTGCAGGATCCACCAGGCCAGCATGCCGATGACGACGCCCCAGAACGCCGCGCCCAGGCCCAGGAAGCGCATGCCCGAGGCGGTAGCCAGGAAAGCGATGATGGACGCCTCGCGGTGGTCGTCGGCGGCGATCACGCCGGCCAGGTTGGCCGTGATCGGCCCAAGCAGCGCCAGGCCGGCCAGCGTGGCGATCAGTTCGCGCGGGAGTGCGCCGAACAGCATCACGATCGAGCCGCCGCACAGCCCTGCGGCCAGGTAGAAGGCGCCGTTGGCCAGCCCCGCGACGTAGCGCCGGCGCGGATCCTCGTGGGCGTCGCGCCCGGTGCACATGGCGGCAGTGATCGCCGCGATGGCGATCGTGATGCCGCCGGTGAAGGCCACTGCCGCCGAGACGATGCTGTTGACGGCGATGATCGGGCGCGCCCCGGTCTGGTAGCCCGAGGTCGACAGCACCGCCATCCCCGGCAGGTATTGCCCGGTCAGCGTCACCAGCACCAGCGGCAGCGCGAGGCTGAAGGTGCTCTCCCACGACCATGCCGGCGCAATGAACTGCGGCGTGACGAATTCCAGCGCGATGCCCGACAGCCGGCTGGCGCCGCTCGCCACGGCCAGCAGCACGCCGGCCGCCAGCAACAGCAGCACGCTGTAGCGCGGCAGCACGCGCTTGAACAGCAGATAGGCGCCGATCATGCCGAAGGCGAGCAGCGGGAAGGTGCTGGTCGAAGCGAAGGCCTGCAGGCCGAACGGCAGCAGGATCCCGGCCATCATGCCGCTGGCGACGCCCTTCGGCACCCAGGCCATCACGCGCTCGAAGCTGCCCGACAGGCCGATCGCCAGCAACACCGCCGCGGCGGTCAGGTAGGCGCCCACCGCCTCGCCCAGCGACAGCGCCGGGAACAGCGTGATCAGGAGCGCCGTGCCGGGCGCGGACCAGGCGGTGATCACCGGCGCCCGCAAGGTCCAGCTCAGGACGATGCCGGATACCGCGGCGCCAATCGAGATGCCCCACACCCAGGAGGCGAACATGGCGTGGTCGACCTGGGCCGCCTGCGCCGCCTGGTAGAAGATCGCGAGCGGCCCGGCCAGCGACACGAGCACTGCCAGGAAGCCGGCCGTGATCGCGGTGACCGACCAGTCCGATGCCAGCGAACGGGATGCCGCCGACATCAGGCGTCCAGGAAGGCATGGACTGTTTCCGCGAACAGTTCCGGCGCCTCGAGGTTCGACAGGTGCGAAGCCGGCACCTCGGCCAGTGTGGACCCGGGAATCGCCTGCTGCAGGAAGCGGGCGTCGTCCGCGGTGGTGACCGGGTCGAAGGCGCCGGCGATGACCAGGGTGGGCACGGGAATGGCGGCCACCGCGGCGCGCAGGTCGGCCCCGGCCAGCGCGTCGCAGCAGGCCGCATAGCCTTCCGGGTCGGTGCGCAGGAGTACGGCCTGCATGGCCCGCACCAGCTCCGGCTGCGCGCCCACGAAAGCGGGCGTAAACCAGCGGCCCGGCGAACCGGCCGCGATCTCTTCCATGCCGCTGGCGCGCACCGCCGCGGCGCGTGCGCGCCAGCCATCGAGGCTGCCGATGCGGGCGGCGGTATTGGCCAGCACCAGCCGTTCCAGCCGCTGCGGGGCATGCACCCCGAGCCACTGGCCGATCGCGCCGCCCATCGACAGGCCCACGAAGTGGGCGCGCCCGATGCCGAGCGTGTCGAGCAGCGCCAGCACGTCGCGGCCCAGCAGTTTGAGCGTGTACGGCCCGGCCGGGCTCTTTGACGCGCCATGACCGCGGGTGTCGTAGCGTAGCACCTGGAACCGCGACGCCAGGCTGTAGGCCAGGTCGTCCCACATGCTCATGTCGGTGCCGAGGGAATTCGACAGCACCACCGTGGGACGGTCGGCGCTGCCCTGCAAGCGGTAATGCAGCAGCGTGCCGTTGACGGTCGCAATGGCCATGCTCACCCCTGGTCGCCGCCACCGACCGGCAGCACGCTGCCGGTGATGTACGACGCTTCGTCGGACGCCAGGAACAGGATCGCCCCGACCTGCTCGTCGATCGTGCCATAGCGGTGCATCGGGCTCGAGGCGAGCGTCTGGTCGACGATGCCCTGGTACCACACCTGCTCCTGTGCGCTGAGCGGCTTGGGATTGCGCGGGATCGCGCGCGGTGGCGCCTCGGTGCCGCCGGTGGCGACCGCGTTCACGCGGATGCCGTCGTGCGCGTGTTCCAGCGCCAGGCTGGCCGTCAGCGCGTTCACGCCGCCCTTGGCCGCCGAGTACGGAATCCGGTAGATCCCGCGGGTGGCGATCGACGACACATTGACGATGCTTCCCCTGCCCCGCTCGATCATGGCCGGCAGCACCGCGCGGCAGCACCACAGGGTCGGGAACAGGGAGCGGCGGATCTCGGCTTCGATCTGCTCTTCGTCATAGGCCTCATAGGGCTTGGCCCAGATGGTGCCGCCGACGTTATTGACCAGCACATCGATCCGTCCAAAGTCGCGCAGGGCCGCCTCGACTAGGCGGCGCGCGCCGGCATAGGTCTCCAGATCGACCTTGGCCACCGTCACCTGCGCCTGCAGGTCGCGCGCCTCGGCCGCGACCTGGTCGACCAGGTCGCTGCGGTCGGCCAACACCAGCCGCGCGCCTTCGCGCGCCGCGCGCAGCGCCACGCCGCGTCCGATGCCTTGCGCGGCGCCGGTGACCACGATGACCTTGTCGCTGAAACGTTCACGGTTCGTCATGGTCTTATGCTCCGCTGCTGGCCGAGAATTTCTCGAAATAGAAGTTGGCTGGCACGACGCCGACGCCATCCAGCCAGGTGCGCACCGCATCCACCATCGGCGGCGGGCCGCACAGGTAGAGGTCGACATCGCCGTCGTTCATCCAGCCTGGCTCGACGTGGGCGGTGGCATAGCCCTTGCGCGGGTGGGTGCTCTCGGGCGCCACCACGCAGGTCACGTAGGTGAATTGCGGGTGGGCGGCGGCGATGCGGTCGAGTTCCTCGATGCCGACCAGGTCGGCGTCGTTGGTCACCGCATACACTAGGCGCACCGGATGCGCGAAACCCTGGCCCGCCAGCACCGCCAGCATCGACAGGAAGGGCGCGATGCCGGTGCCGCCGGCCAGGAACAGCGCCGGACGCTGCAGGGGCCGCAGGTAGAAGCTGCCGAACGGGCCGAGGAAGGTCATCGGGCTTCCCGCTTGCGCCTGGCCTGTCAGGTAGCCGCTCATCTGCCCACCCGGCACGTTGCGCACGACGAATTCGGCGCGCCGGCTGCCGGGGGCCGAGCTGAAGGAATAGGAACGGGTCAGCGCGGTGCCGGGAATGCCGACATTGACGTACTGGCCCGGCAGGAAGCCCGGCGCGGCCTCGGCGTCCAGGTCGATGCCGAAGCGGATGGTCGATGGGGACAGTTGCTCGACCGCGGCGATCTGGCCGTGGTAGCTGTGGGCGCCCGATTTACAGGCTTCCGAGGTCGCCAGGATCTTCACCACGCAGTCCGAGGTCGGCTTCATCTGGCAGGTCAGCACGAAGCCGCGGGCCGCATCCTCGGGTTCGAGCGCATCCTCGATATAGCTCGATTCCGGCATGTCGTAGCGGCCCGATTCGCAGTGCGCGCGGCAGGTGCCGCAGGCGCCGTCGCGGCAGTCGAGCGGGATGTTGATCCGCTGGCGGTAAGCGGCATCGGCCAGCTTCTCGTTGTCGTTGCACGAAATGAAGCGGGTGATCCCGTCTTCGAACTGCAGGGCGATGTGATGGCTCATCGTCTGTCTCCTAACTCTTTGAAATACTCAGATGTGGTACACGTCGATGACCTGGTGGATGTAGTCGTTCTTGAGCACCACGTATTTATCGAGGATGCGCGGCTGTTCGCCGCCGAAATCGATCGTGTAGCGCGACATGCCGAAGAAGCTGAAATCGGTCTTGTAGCGGTGGCTCAGCGTGTGCCAGTTGAAACGCACCGTCACTCGCTGCCCTTCCTGCTCCAGCAGTTCGATGTTCCCGATGTTGTGGCTGGTGCGGGTGTCCGGCATGGTCGCGCTGGAGCGCTCGGTCTTGATCCGGAATACGCGGTCTTCGAGGCCGGCGCGGTTCGGGTAGAAGATCAGCGAGATCTCGCGCTGCGGATCGGTGACCAGGGTGTCGTCGTCGTCCCAGGCCGGCATCCAGAACTGCGCCTCCGGGTCGTAACAGGCAAGCCAGTCATCCCATTGTTCATCGTCCAGCAGCCGCGCTTCGCGGTATAAAAAGGCGGCGATGTCCGCCATGGCGATCGCGCTCATGCCGCCTCCTTCTTGCCGCCCAGGGCCTTCTGCATCACGTCCAGCCAGTAGCGGTGCTGGACCGTATACAAGCCTTCGTCTTCGGTACGCTTGCCGCTCAACACCGGCGCCAGGCCGATTTCCTTCGCCGCTGCGTCAGGCCCCTGGATCCAGTGGGTAGCGCCGCGGCACATATCGTTCCACTGCATGGCGCTGCCCGCATAGCCCTGCTGGCAGGCGCGGAACTCCTCGAGATCGTCGGGCGTCGCCATGCCGCTGACGTTGAAGAAGTCTTCGTACTGGCGGATGCGGCGGGCGCGCGCCTCGTCCGACTCTCCCTTGGGTGCGATGCAGTAGATCGTGACCTCGGTCTTGTCGACCGAGATCGGGCGCAGCAGGCGGATCTGCGATCCGAACTGGTCCATCAGGTAGACGTTCGGGTACAGGCACAGGTTGCGCGAGCGGCCCACCATCCAGTCGGCCACCGGCTTGCCGAATTTTTCCGTGTAGTCGGCGTGGCGCGGGTAGTTGGGACGGTCTTCCGGATTGGCCCACTGGGTCCACAGCAGCAGGTGGCCGTGCTCGAACGAGTAGAAGCCGCCGCCCTGGCGCCCCCATTTTCCCGCATCCATGGCGCGAATCTTGTCTTCGCGCTGGGCTTCCTGCTCCTTGCGGCGGTTGGTGGTGGCCGCGTAGTTCCAGTGCACGGCCGAGACATGGTACCCGTCGGCGCCGTTCTCGGCCTGCAGCTTCCAGTTGCCGGCGAAGGTATAGGTCGACGAACCGCGCAGCACTTCCAGGCCGTCTGGCGACTGGTCGACGATCATGTCGATGATCTTGCCGGCCTCGCCCAGGAATTCCTCGAGCGGCAGCACATCCGGGTTCAGGCTGCCGAACAGGAAGCCGCGGTAGCTGGCGAAGCGCGCCACCTTTTTCAGGTCGTGCGAGCCTTCCTTGTTGAAGCAGTCCGGATAGCCGGCGTCTTCCGGGTCCTTCACCTTGAGCAGCTTGCCGTTGTTGTTGAAGGTCCAGCCGTGGAACGGGCAGGTATAGGTCGCCTTGTTGCCGCGCTTGTGGCGGCACAACTGGGCGCCGCGGTGGCTGCAGGCATTGATGAAGGCATTCAGCTCGCCCTGGCGGTTGCGCGCGATGAACACCGGCTGGCGCCCCATATGGGTCGTGTAGTAGTCGTTGTTGTTCGGGATCTGGCTTTCGTGCGCCAGGTAGATCCAGTTGCCTTCGAAGATGTGCTTCATCTCGAGTTCGAACAGCTCGGGATCGGTAAAGGCGCTGCGATGAACGCGATGGTCGCCGCTGGCATGGTCTTCGACCAGCAGCGCGGCGAGGTCCGCGGCGCTGCGGTTCGGTACGGGAATGATCGGAATCATGATGGCTTCCTCAGGCGGCGGCGCGCAGGCGCTCGACCTCGGCGCTCGGCGCCGCGGCGATGTCCTGGTGCAGGTGGAAATCGAAGTCGATCGAGGCATACGGCTTGTCCAGGCCCTTGTCGGCCAGCGCGGCGGCGTCGCCGACGCGCACGATCGGCGGCACCAGGCCCTCGCGGCTGGCGAAGGCGAAGTCGTCCCACAGGTATTCGTCGCCGTCGATATTGATCTGGGTGGTCAGCTTGCGCTGGCCCTCGGCGCTCACGAAGAAGTGGATGTGGGCCGGACGCTGGCCGTGGCGGCCCAGCAGGTCGAGCAGCTTCTGGGTGCTGCCGCACGGCGGACAGCCGTAACCCTTCGGCATGATGGTGCGGAACCCGTAGCGGCCATTATCGTCGGTGATGATGGTGCGGCGCAGGTTGAAGTGCGACTGGCTGGCGTCGAAGAACGAGTAGTTGCCCAGCAGGTTGGCGTGCCACACTTCCACCTTTGCGCCCGGCAGCGGCTTGCCCTGCGCGTCGAATACCGTGCCCTGCATGAAGACCACTTCGGCCTCTTCGCTCTCGGTGCCGTCGTCCAGGCGCGCGAAGCCCGTGCTCTCGGGCGCGCCGGCCACGTACAGCGGGCCTTCGATGGTGCGCGGCGTGCCGCCTTCGAGGCCAGCGCGCGCTTCGGCTTCATCGGCGCGGATGTCCATGAAGCGTTCCAGGCCCAGGCCCGGCGTCAGCAGGCCCAGTTCATTGGCCTTGCCAGCTGCGGTCAGGTATTCGAGGCCGGTCCAGAATTCGCTCGGCTGGATGTCCAGGTCTTCCATCGCCTTGCACAGGTCGCCGACCAGGCGCAGGACGATTTCCTGCACGCGGGGGTTGGCCGGGCGGATGGCCGAGTCGACGATCCAGCTTTTCACGAGTCGGTCGATGTCTTGGTGCGTCATGCTTGTCTCCTTGTGGTATGGGTGGCGCTCAACGGTCGTCGGCGCGGATCGAGGATGGGTGGCGGCACAGCGGGGTCACCGCGATGCGCATATAGGGGAACAGCGGCAGCGACAGCAACAGCGCGTGCAGCTCGTCGTTGTCGGCGACGTCGAAGATGCTGACGTTGGCGTACTGGCCGGCGATGCGCCACAGGTGGCGCCATTTGCCCTGCTCCTGCAGACGGCTGGCCAGGGCTTTTTCGTCGGCCTTCAGCTGGTCGGCTTCATGCACCGGCATGGTGGCCGGAAGCTGTACTTCCATGGTGACGTGGAACAGCATGGGAATCTCCTTTATGACTTGCGGCGCAGGTGGTGCAGCTTCTCGGTATCGATCCGTACGCCCAGGCCCGGCCCGGTCGGCACCTGCAGCGTGAAGTCGCGGTAGACCAGCGGCTCCTGCAGCAGTTCTTCGGTGAGCAGCAAGGGGCCGAACAATTCGGTGCCCCAGGACAGGTCGGTCCAGGTCGAGCACAGGTGGGCGCTGGCGGCGGTGCCGACGCCGCCTTCGAGCATGGTGCCGCCATACAGGCCGATGCCGGCCAGCTGGGCCACGCTGGCGACCTGCTGGGCGGGGAACAGGCCGCCGCTCTGGGCGATCTTGACCGCGTAGACATCGGCGCCATCGGTGCGTGCGATGTCGAAGGCATCCACCGGCCCGTGCAGGGCTTCGTCGGCCATGACCGCCACGTCGAAGCGGGCGGCCAGGCGGCGCAGCGCGGCGCGGTTGTCGGCGCGCACCGGCTGCTCGACCAGGTCGATGCCGCCGGCTTCGAGCGCGGCGATGCCGCGCACCGCATCCAGTTCGGACCAGGCCTGGTTGACGTCGACCCGCACGCTGGCGCGCTCGCCCAGCGCGCGCTTGATGGCCAGCACGTGGTCCACGTCTTCCCTGACGCTGCGCGCGCCGATCTTGAGCTTGAAGATGCGGTGGCGCCGGATGTCGAGCATGTGCTCGGCCTCGGCGATATCCTTTGCCGTGTCGCCGCTGGCCAGGGTCCAGGCTACTGGCAGCGCGTCGCGCACCCTGCCGCCGAGCAGCTCGCTGACCGGCACGCCCAGGCGCTGGCCCTGGGCGTCCAGCAGCGCGGTCTCGATCGCGCACTTGGCGAAGCGGTTGCCCTGGATGGTCTTGCGCAGCAGCGCCATGGCATGGGCCGGGCTGCTGGCGTCCATGCCCTTGAGCAGCGGGGCGATGTGACGATCGATATTGACCTTGATACTGTCCGGGCTTTCCTCGCCGTAGTTCAGGCCACCGATCGTGGTGGCCTCGCCCCAGCCCTCGATACCGTCCTCGCAGCGGATGCGCACCAGCACCAGCGTCTGCGTATTCATCGTCGCCACCGACAGCTTGTGGGGACGAATGGTCGGGACATCGACCAGGCTTGTTTCGATCTCTCGAATCATATGCGATCCATATATTGGTTATGTTCGAATACAATATCCCTTCAAAACTTGGCAGTCCAACACCGATTTAGTATTGTTTTCATACCCTGGAGGTATCATGGAATTGCGCCATTTGCGTTACTTCGTCGCTGTCGCCGACGAGCGCAATTTCACGCGGGCGGCCGAGCGGCTGAACATCGCGCAGCCGCCGTTGAGCAGGCAGATCCAGCAGCTGGAAGAAGAACTCGGCGTGGTGCTGATCGAAAAGGGGTCGCGCCCGGTGCGCCTGACCGAGGCCGGCAAGTTCTTCCATGCGCATGCGCAGGAATTGCTGGAGCAGGCAGCCAACCTGAAGGCGATGACGCAGCGCGTCGGCAAGATCGACCGCAAGTTCGCGATCGGGTTCGTTGCCTCGACCTTGTATGGCTTGCTACCGGAGATCGTGCGGCGCTTTCGTGCCCGCTACCAGACGCTGGACATCAGCTTCCATGAACTGGCCACGATCGAGCAGATCGCGGCGCTGAAGGATGGGCGGATCGATGTCGGCTTCGGCCGCCTCAGGATCGAGGACCACGCCATCCGGCGCATCCTGTTGCGCGAGGAGCCGCTGATCGTGGCGCTTCCGGTGGGGCATCGCCTCGCGGGCGTGGACGGTCCGGTCAGGTTGGCGGATGTGAGCCAGGAAGCCCTGCTCGTCTATCCGAAGCAGCCGCGGCCTAGTTATGCCGACCAGGTGCTGGCGATTTTTCGCGAACGCATGCTGCTGCCGCAAAAGGTGATCGAGGTGAGGGAGCTGCAGATTGCGATTGGGCTGGTTGGTGCGGGCCAGGGGGTGGCGATCGTGCCCAAGAGCCTACAGGGCATGATTAGGACCGATGTGGTGTACAAGGCGCTGGATGAGCCGGGCGCGGTGTCGCCGATCATGTTCAGTGTGCGGCAGATGGATCGGTCGCCGGAGTTGACGAATATGCTGGAGGTGATTTATGAGATTTATGAGGAGATGGGGATTGCGCATACCAGGCATCGGCTGTGATGCCTGATGCTTGCTTAACCATCAAACTACAGCCGTGTACTTCCGCTATCGACCCAAAGCCGACATCCGGTCCTGAAGCTAAGTCATGTGAGCACGTGTCACTGCTTCGGGTTTTAGTGTGTGAAATAATAAAACGCGCGTCCAATTGTTTCGCCAACTTTGACTGCCAAATTTAGCACTGCAACGATGATTGTGCCGTGGACCAGCACGCGGCAGGACAACGGGAGCGTCTTGTAATACAACGTTGCTTCTTGAACGATCTTTTTCACAACTAGGCTTTCCTCAAAAGCGGGAAACGGTGTAATAGCCAATAAGGCTGACACAAGTATTTCATTTTTGCAACACACAGGGACAAAGCTGTGGGTCGTAGCTCGGCTGACAATAAAAGGAGCTATGTTGACGACTGATTTTGACTGATTGCGGACGATTGGGCCAGCTAAGCATGTTGCCGCGGTAAAAATCTCGCGGAGTGTCACGAACGTCCGCAACCGACCCAAAGCAGACGTAGCTAGTCGGACGTAGATTGCAGCGAAGGATTTACATAGAATCCGCAACCATGCGAAGAATACTGAATGCAATGTATTCCTGCGAGTAGCTCGGACCTGAAGCTTCCGGACCAGCCAACCATAGATCAAATGCGTCGTCGCATTCGTTCACAGCTCTTTGTAATGCTCTTTTCTCTTCGGGCGATAAATTTCTGACGAGGTCTTCGCGTATCCAGTCATCGAAAACTGCATACTTTTCAACGAGACTGATCAAGTGGTGCAACTCAGGCGGAATTCGAGAGAGATCGAGTTTCATAGTTCACGGCTTTAGATTGTACGTAACATTTTGGCGCTACCCTGACGAATGTCCGCTTCTGGCCGTTAGCCGTCTGTCGACAACGACGTTCCGGGTCGGGCCGGGTCTGTAACTGGGAAAGCCTTATTTGACATCAGCTGTGCAATCAACTCCGCAGTAGATGTCGCTTTCGCGAAATCGCGCTCTTGCTCGGTGATGCCAACGACGTGCAAGAAATCGAATTTCCCGGATGGTAGCTGGGCTAAAGAGGGATAATGTGTTGGCTTTGCGATAGCCAGACAGGTTAATTCTGAACTTGTACTGCCGTCTACCGTTCCGCCAACCGGGAGACGATGACCGTAATCCAAAGGGGAATAGTCGCCAAGCCGCCCATGTGCCAACAGCACTTGGTAAGCCAGTACGCGTTGTAACACGCGGATAGGCCAATCCGCCTGTGACGGCGCTTCAATGACAAACTCGACACCTAGCCAGGAATAGGCATCGACATCGTATTCGTCAGGCTCGGTCTCCCACGGCGTAGACCCTCCTGAAGATACATACAGCCAGGAAGATCTATTGGGAGTCGGTCCGTACTCCAGGACCCCAAGGTGCAACCAGCGCGGATCGACTTCTTCTTGCCCAAAGGTGTTTGAGAACAGCTCGGCATTCAACGGGAAAATACCTCTACACATCTCACCAAAGAGCGCCGGATACAAGGTCTCTTCTCTGTACGCCCAAACTTCTTCAAGTGAACTCAAGGGAATTTCTCAATAAGTAGGATTGGATGTGCCAAGGTCTGCTCTTGGCCGAGTGCGGACCATCGGCACAGTTCAGTGTAGCCAGATGTTCTAATCATGACGGACAGAGGTTTTGTCAGGCGCCCTTAACCCCGAATGCGCGCCACCAGCTTGGTCGTAGACCGATCATGCTCGAAATCGATCGCCACCGCCCTGCCCCCATAGGCCAGCACCGCCTGCCCCTCCGGGATCTGATCCATGACGTAATCACCGCCCTTGGCATAGATATCGGGCCGTCCCTCCTGCACCACTTCCAGCGCCGTATCCTCGTCGAACTCAACTACCAGCGCCACCGATTCAAGCGCCGCCAGCACCGCCATGCGGTCGGCCAGCGTGTTATGCGGACGGTCGTCGCCCTTGCCCAGGCGCTTGACCGACGCATCGGTATTCACCGCCACTACCAGCGAACCACCCAGCTCACGCGCCTGCGCCAGGTAAGTCACGTGACCTCGGTGCAGGATGTCGAACACGCCATTGGTCAGCACGACCGGTTGCGGCAATGCAGCGATACGCGCAGCCAGCTCGGCGCGCGTGCATATCTTATTTTCAAATGAAGGCATGAAATTAAATAAAACGAATGTCAGTGTTTTGGAGGTTCTTCGTCGGGCTCTTCCTCGATCGCCATCGACAGCTCGGCCGGCCGCGCCGCGACGCCAGCGCTGGGCTCCCTGCGCTCACCCGACAACTTGATCTGCAGTCGCAGACCATTGGCCGAATCCGCATTGCGGATCGCCTCGTCGTAGCTGATCAACCCCTTGTTATACAGCTCGAACAAGGCCTGATCAAAGGTGCACATGCCAAGCTCGCGCGACTTGTGCATGATCTCCTTGATGCTATGGAAGTTCCCTTTGAGGATCATCTCGCCGATAGTCGGCGTGTTCAGCAGGATTTCGATGGCCGCCTTGCGGCCCTTGCCATCCTCGGTGCGCACCAGTCGCTGCGAAACGATGGCGCGCAGGTTCGACGACAAATCCATCAGCAGCTGGTTGCGCCGCTCTTCCGGGAAGAAGTTGATGATCCTATCCATCGTCTGGTTCGCATTATTCGCGTGCAGCGTGCCAAGGCACAGGTGCCCAGTCTCGGCAAAGGCGATCGCATGTTCCATGGTCTCGGTATCGCGGATCTCGCCGATCAGGATCACGTCCGGCGCCTGACGTAGCGTGTTCTTCAGCGCATGGTGCCAAGACAGCGTATCGACGCCGACTTCGCGGTGCGTCACCAGGCAGTTCTTGTTCTTGTGGACATACTCCACCGGATCTTCCACCGTGATGATATGGCCAGCCGAATTGCTGTTGCGGTAGTCGATCATCGCCGCCAAGGTAGTCGACTTGCCGGACCCGGTGCCGCCAACCACCAGCACCAGGCCGCGCTTGGTCATCACCACGTCCTTCAGCACCTCGGGCAGGTCGAGCTTCTCGAAGTTGGGGATCTCGGACGCAATCGTACGCACCACCATGCCCACACTCTGCTGCTGCACATAGACGTTGACGCGAAAACGGCACACGCCCGGCAGCGAGATCGCGAAATTGCACTCCATCTCGGTCTCGAACTCCGCGCGCTGGCGTTCGTTCATGATCGACAGCGCGAGCGCGCGCGTGACCTCGCCCGACAGGCGCTGCTGGCTGAGCGCCTTCATCGCCCCCTGGTGCTTGATGCTCGGAGGAAAGTCAGCCGAGATGAAGAGATCGGAGCCGCCCTGGTGGTGCATCACGGTAAGAAGCTTGTGGATATAGGCCTGGGCTTCCGCCGGGCCGAACGTCGCAGACATGCGGGCCTTTCAATAATTGCAGGCTTGTAGCCTGCGAGGCAATTATATCGACTATGATTCTCGTTAAACTATTATTTCATGGCTAATACGGGTCTGCCGCCCGGTCTGCCCGACTGGGGCGAGACTGTCGGTGCGCCTACCCGAGACACATAACATGACACTGACCGAGCTGAAATACATTGTCGCCGTCGCCCGCGCCAAACACTTCGGCCATGCGGCCGAGGCCTGCTTCGTGGCCCAGCCTACCCTGTCCGTCGCCATCAAGAAGCTCGAGGACGAGCTGGGCGTGACCTTGTTCGAGCGCGGCGGCTCCGAAGTCTCCGTGACGCCGCTGGGTGCCCAGATCGTGGCCCAGGCCGAGCGCGTGCTGGAACAGACCGCCGCCATCAAGGAGCTCGCCAAGCAGAACAAGGATCCACTGGCCGGTCCGCTGCGCCTGGGCGTGATCTATACGATCGGGCCCTACCTGCTGCCGCCGCTGGTCAAGAACCTGATCGACACCGTGCCGCAAATGCCGCTGGTGCTGCAAGAGAACTACACCCATAAACTGCTGGAACTGCTGCGCCAGGGCGAGCTCGATGCCGCCATCATGGCGCTGCCGCTGCCCGACCATGGCATGTCGGTGCAGCCGCTGTACGACGAACCCTTCATCGTGGCCATGCCGCGCAGCCACCCGTGGGCGAATCGCAAGGAAATCTCGGCCGAAGACCTGAAAAGCGAAACCATGCTGCTGCTCGGCGCCGGCCACTGCTTCCGCGACCAGGTGCTCGAAGTGTGTCCGGAGATGGCGCGCTTCTCGGCGCCGGCGGCCGGCAACGGCATGCAGCGCACCTTCGAAGGCTCGTCGCTCGAGACGATCCGCCACATGGTCGCCAGCGGCATCGGCCTGACCGTGCTTCCGCGCGCCTCGGTGGCCGACATGAAAGACCCGAACGGCCTGCTGACCTATGTGCCCTTCCTGCCGCCAGCGCCGTCACGCCGCGTGGTGATCGCCTGGCGCAAGAGCTTCACCCGCCGCGCCGCGATCGACGCGGTGGTGCGCGCGGTGGGCGAATGCCACCTGCCGGGGGTGGAGATGGTCACGCTCGAGGCGGCGGCATAGTCTTATCCAGCGTCACCAGTCCGGTGTCGTTCGCGGCCCCCTCGCCGGGACCGCCCTGCTGCTCCCTGGCCCCGGCCGATTGCTCGCGCGTGAACACGATCTTCTGGGTCGGGAACGCGAAGTCGATGCCGGCCGCTTCCAGCCGCTCGTGGATCGTCAGCAGCAGGTTTTCGCGGATGATGACCTGGGTATCGAACTCGCGCACGTCGATGTACGAGAACACGTCGATATTGAAGGCGCGATCGTTGATGCTGCCCAGCCGCGCGCGATGGCCCTCGGCCATGTTCTTCTGCTCGGTCAGCACCTGCTGGACGATGCTGATCGCTTCCTTCAGCTTGGCCGACGAGGTACCGAGCGGCACCGCGATGGTCGGATTGAACAGGAAGCGGTCGCGCGCCGCGAAGTTCTCGATCTGGCGCGCCGACAGGTCGCCGTTGGGGATCGTGACGACGGTGCGCTCGCCGGTGCGGATGCGGGTCGAGCGGATGCCCACGTCTTCCACGGTGCCGACCACGTCGCCGACCTTGATGAAGTCGCCCACCTGCAGCGGCTTGTCGGCGATCACGGTGACGCTGCCGACCAGGTTTTCCACCGTCTTCTGGGCGCCCAGCGCCAGCGCGATACCGCCGATACCGAGGGCCGCGATCCCGGTGGTGACGTCGATGCCGAAAGTGCCGAGGATGGCGATGCCCGAGAATATCAGCAACAGGATCTTGGCCGCGCGCCGCGCCAGCGTGATCACGGCCACCACCTGGCGCCGCTGGCTGCGCTGCATGCGCGCGGTGGCCAGTTCGGCCACCGCGTCGATCAGGCGCAGGCCGAACCACACCAGCGCGATGACCGACACGATGCCGGTATAGCGCAGCAGGGTCGTGCGGGCGACGATCGACACCGGCAGCCGTTCGGCCCAGCTGTAGAACAGGCCGACCGCGATCAACAGGCTGGCCGGAGGCAGCGCCGCTTCCATGAAACGCACCAGCCCGTTGGCGGCGGCGTCGGGCACCAGCCGGCGCATGGCGGCGACGATCAGCGCCGCCACCGTCCACAGGCCGCCGAAGATCAGGATGCCCAGGCCGATCAGCATCGCCCAGTCCTTGAGCGGCGCGCCGGCAACGCTGAATTCGTTCTTGTCGGGCTCCTGCACCACCGGTTCCTGGCGCGCCGCCTGCGCGACCTGGTCGATCGTCTCGCGCGCCACGCGCCAGACCTGGTGGTCGCCGTCCTGGCCGCGGGTCAGCAGGATCGGCACCTTGCGGTCCTGGATGGTCAGCACGCCGACGTTCTCTTGCTCGGCCGGCAGGTCGTCGTCGATCTTGCCGATGGCCTCGTTCGACAGCACGACGAAGGACTGCAGCGAACCGCCGTTGTCGAGCAGCGCGTGGAAGTTGCGGGCCTGGGTGATGGCATTCGTGCGCTGGCGATTGGTCCCGGCCGGCACGTCGAGGTACTGGGCGGCGCGGTCGTAATCAGGTTCGGCCAGGGCGGAAATCAGGCCCGACACCATCGAACGCGGCGTCTCGCGCTTGAGCGCGTCGGGGATGACCTCTTCGGCCGGGGCCGCTTCTTCGGCCTGGCCGGCGGCATAGGCCGTGAGTGAAAGTGGCGTCGCCAAGGCGACGAGCAACAGGATCAGGAAACGTAAGTGAAGACGCATAAGCAAGTCGACTCCTCTGACTGGGCATCTGGCTGATGCGGTACAAAATGGTAGAAGCAGAAATTGAAAACGGACACCTGATGTCCGTTCAGCAAAGTCTAGCATCCGGCCGGGGCCGCCCCCACACTATTGCCTTGCCTCCACCTTCAAGCCGGTCCAATGGGCGGCAAACGCCCATTTGTCGGCCATCTCCTCGATGGCCTTGGCAGTCGGCTTGCCGGCGCCATGGCCGGCCTGGATGTCGATGCGCACCAGGTGCGGACGCGTGGCGGGGTCGGCCTCCTGCAGCGCCGCGATGTACTTGAAGGTATGGGCCGGCACGACCCGGTCGTCGGTATCGGCCGTGGTGGCGAGGATGGCCGGATAGCGCTTGCCGGCCGCCACATTGTGGTAGGGCGAGTAGGCCAGCAGGGTGCGGAACGGCGCCTCGACAGCCGGGTCGCCGAACTCGCCCATCCACAGGCGTCCGCCCGTGAATCGGGCGAAGCGCAGCATGTCCATCACGCCGACGCCCGGCAAGGCCGCCGCGAACAGCTCGGGACGCTGGTTGACGACCGCGCCCACCAGCAGGCCGCCGCCCGATTCGCCGTGGATCGCCAGGCCGTCCGGGGTCACGATCCGCTCGGCGTGCAGATACTCGGCGGCGGCAATAAAGTCGTCGAAGGTGGCCTGCTTGTTGTCCCCGCGCGCTGCGGCATGCCAGGCCTTGCCGTATTCACCCCCGCCGCGGATATTGGCGATCGCCACCACCCCGCCCTGCTCGATCCAGGCCAGCAGGGTCGGCTCGTAGAACGAGACCATGCTGATGCCGAAGGCGCCGTAGCCGTGCAGCAGGGTCGGCGCCGGACCAGTCACGTCGCTGCGCCGGATCAGGAACATCGGCACCCGGGTGCCGTCCTTCGACGCATAGAAGCGCTGTTCGACCGCGATGTGCGCCAGGTCGGCGTCGACGGTCGGCGCCGCCCACACGGCGGCCGTATTGGCGGCAACGTCGTAGCGAAGAATCGTGGTCGGCGCATTGAAGCTGGTGAACACGAAGAAGGCTTCATTGACGTCCGGATGCCCCTGGAAGCCGCCCGCGCTGCCGATGCCGGGCAGCGGGACGACGCCATCCGGCCTGCCATCGAGCGTAAAGCGTCGCAGCTCGGTCTTGACGTCGGCCAGGTAGGTACCAACCAGGCGGCCGCCGACCAGGCGTGCATCGCCCAGCACGGCGCTGTCTTCGGGCACCAGTGGGCGCGGCGCGGCCTCGGGGTCGGCCAGGTCGAGGGTCGCGATCCGGCGCCGCTCGGCGCCGTCGCTGGTCAGCAGGTAGAGCGTATCGCCGGCGACGTCGAGCGGCGACCACTCGGCGTCGAAGTGATCGACCACGGTGCGCGCCGGCCAGCGTTCATCCGCGAGGTCGATGACGACCAGGCTGTTGGCCTGGACGCCGGGGGTGGACGTAATCAGCGCGTAGCGCCCGTCCCTCGTCACTTCGATGAAGTGCAACAGCTCGGGTCGATCCGGCGTCGCATACAGCAGCCGGTCGCTCTCTTGCGGCGTGCCCAGTCGGTGGAAATAGACGGCGTGGCCGGCCAGCGCGGCATCGCCCGCCGTCGGCTCGGGATAGCGCGTATAGAAGAAGCCGGCGCCGTCCGCCGCCCAGGCGATCGTCGTGAAGCGCGCCCAGGCGAGTTCGTCGCCGAGCACATCGCCGCTGGCGACATCGATCACGCGAATCGTGCGCCAGTCGGCGCCATCCTGCTGCACCGCATAGGCCAGCAAGGCGCCGTCATCCGATGGCGCCCACTCGGCCAGGGCAAGCGTGCCATGCTCGGACCAGGCATTCGGGTCGATCAGCACCTGGTCGCGGCCGTCGACGCCATCGCGCACCAGCAGCGCGGCCTGGTTCTCGAGGCCGGGATTGCGGGTATAGAAATAGCGGCCGCCGCGCTCGCGCGGGACCGTGAATTTCTCGTGGTCCTGCAGCGCCTTCAGGCGCGCGCGAAAGACCTCGCGGCCGGGCAGGTTCGCCAGGCAGGTCTGGGTTGCGGCGTTTTGCTCCACGATCCAGGCCGCGACCTCGCGGTCGCTACGGGCATCGGCTTCCAGCCAGCGATAGGGGTCGGCGACCCGGTGGCCGAACATGGTATCGACGACGTCGACGCGGCGGGTGGCGGGATAGACGGGTACATGCATGGCTGCTCTCCTTTCAGGTGGTGACCGGATCGCAGATCGGCAGCGTGCTGGCCGCGCGGATGGCGCGGGCCAGGCGTTCGATCACGTCCTGGATGGTGAAGGCCTGGCGGTGCCGCACGGCGGCGATGCTGATGGTCTCGTCGACCACGCGGATCGCGGCCATGACGGTGGCGGCGCACAGCCGCACCTCGGCGTCCTTGCTGGAACGCTCCAGGCGTTCGGCGACGACCGCGGCCAACGCCTCTTCGGCGCGCTGGACGGACATCAACCAGGCGCAGCGCAGGTCCGGCTCGTCCGGCAGCAGGGCCAGCAGGCGCACGGCCAGCACGTCGTCGGCCAGCTCTTGCGCCGAGCGCCGTTCGGCGCCCAGGCAGGCCTGCAGCCACGCCTCGATCGAAACGGTGCGCGGCCAGTCCCGCAGCAGCGCGATGAACCGGAGCGAGGTCGCGTCGAACAGCGGCTCGACGCAGCTTTCCTTGTTGCGAAAATAACGCCACACCGTGCGCTTCGACAGGCCTGCCGCGGCGGCGATGTCGTCGCCGCTGGCGCCGGCCACGCCACGCTCCACGAACAGCCGGGCCGCGTGGCGCGATACGTCCAGTCTTGCTGCCTGCTGCATCGAACCTCCTATCACTAAGTGACGTTAAATATGTCACTTAGTGCCAGCGCTGTCAAATGACCAGGCTATCGTGCTCAGTCGCGCTTGCGGCGGCGCGCCAGCAGCAGGCCGGCCATCAGCGGCAGCATCATGGCCACGGTCGACGGTTCCGGCACCTGCGCCACGATCGAGAAGCTGTCGCCGGCCGACAGCCCGGTGGTGTCGAGCAGCCAGTCGCTGCTGCCGTCGACCAGGGTCGGATTGCCGAACAACAGATCGGTCGTTTCGCCCAGGGGGAACTTGACGACGGCGGTGTTGCTCGTATGGCTGGCCTGGGCGCCCGAGAACGAGTCCACGCTGCCCGGCGCCGCATAGCCGATGCCTTGCAGGACGAAGCTGAACTGGTACATCGACAGGCCCACCAGGTTGCGCACGATGGCGTTGAAGCTCAGCGGGCCGGCCAGGTCGCCTTCTTCCAGCACGAAGTTCAGGGTGGTGGTGCTGAAATCGTGCAGGTCGAGGTCGAACGACACGAGGCCGGCCTCGCTGTAGTCGGTCACGCTATTGGCGCCCGTGCTGCCGGTCAGGATGACGGCATTGGCGGAGCCCGAAAAGGCCAGCGCGCTGATGGCGATGGCGGCGGCGACGGCGAATTTATTCATGCTCATGATTGGTTTCCCTTATTGGATTGACGGTTACAGCGGTCCCTTGGCCCACGGACCGGTGATCGCGAACGTCACGCCCGGGGTCTGGATGTTGACGAACAGGTGGCGGCCGGTCGGGTCGAAGCAGGCGCCGGCGAATTCGTTGCCGCGCTGGTCGCCGGCGAGCGAGGCCAGCTTGCCGGCCCCCTGCAATTGCGCCGCGGTGACGTTGATATTGTTCTTGGCGAAGATGTAGGCATCGCCGGCGCTCGTCAGGCCCATCAGGCGCTGGCCGTAGCCGAAGTGGTCGGTGATGGCGCTCGACGAATCCTCGCAGATCAGGATCGCGTTGCGCGGGCTGACGGTCAGGTTGTCGCCCATATTGCCCACCAATTGGCTCGGGCTCGAGTAGATGCATGTGAGGACCTGGCTGGCCAGGTCGAGTTCCCAGATCGCGCCGCGGCTGACCGGACCGCCCGAGGTGTCCATCACGTACATCTTGCCCTGGGCATACCAGATGCCTTCGCCGCGGTTCATGCGCAGCGCGCCCTTGGTCCAGCCCTGCACGAAAGGCCCGGCGGCGCCCGTGATCGTCTGGCCGTTGGGGCCGGTGGCGTTGCCGCGATTGGCGTCCGGGTTGGCGATCGATACCCACTCCAGCTCATAGGTGTCGTCGACCGACGCGACCGCCAGGTTGACGTTGTTGCGGCCCTTGACCTTGGCCATCTCGAGCACGCCGCCCATGGCCAGCGAACCTGGCGCGCCGGTCTTGATGTCCGGGATATAGCGATAGAAGCCCGACTTGCCCGACGAATCCTCGGTCAGGTAGACGTTGCAGTTGGTCGGATCGACGGCGGCAGCCTCGTGCGCGTAGCGGCCCATATTGACGATCGGCTGGCCGCTGACCTGTTGCGGATCGGCCGTCACCTCGAACACATAGCCGTGCTTCTTGCCGCCGGCGCTGACGGTGTCGGAGCCGATCTCTTCGCAGGTCAGCCAGGTGCCCCAGGGCGTGATGCCGCCGGCACAGTTCTGCTGGGTACCGCCCAGGCTCGGGGTCATGCTAATCCAGTTACCGTCGCGGAACACCAGATTGGTGGTGCCGCCGCAGGAACGGTTGACCGAGCTGTTGCTCACATTGCCGGTGTCGTAGAGGCCAAAGGCGTTGATGAAATTGCTAGCGGCACTACCGCTGATTTCATGATTGCGCACCAACACCTGCTCGGTGCTGCGGCCGACCTTGCGGGTGACGATCACGCCCATGCCGTCGTGGCCGCCCGGGCAGGGACGGCCATCGCTCATCGTGTCGCCGCGCCAGCCGTAGCTCTTGTAGCTGAAGCCGGGCGGCAGTTGCAGCAGCGGCAAGCCGGTGCTCAGGTCGTTCACCGGGGCGATCGGGCCATACGGGCTGTCGACCAGGGCGGTATTGCCGTTGGCGGCGGCCGCCTCGCGCGCGTGCAGGGCGGCGAAGGCGCCGACGAAAGGCAGTGCGGACATGCTCTTGAGCAGGTTGCGCCGCGACGGCGACATATCGTGTTCGTTCATGCTGAGTTCCTCGAAGAGTAGGATCGGGCCGGTGGTCCGGCGTCTGGTGTCGTTGGCTGGCGCCCGTGAAACTGGGGAAATGGGCCCGCCTGGTCCCTGCCACCCCCGGCATGGACTGATGCATTAAAACAAACAAAAATGTCAAATCCATGACGACAAAAAGACAATAATCATGTATTCGCGATACGATAAATACGCCGCGATGTCATGCACCATGGATGTGAGCCGTATGCACGGGACGCCGTAGCCGCCGCCGCGCCAAAGGGGCTAGAATCGCTGCTTCCTGCTCAACAGTTCTTGCATGACAAGACGCGATTCACCATGAACAAGCTGGCGCTCTATTTCCGCCTGGTCCGGGCCGACAAGCCGATCGGCATCCTCCTGCTGCTGTGGCCTACCCTGTGGGCACTCTGGATGGCTTCCGGCGGCGTGCCGGACCTGCAGATCCTGGCGATCTTTATCATCGGCACGGCCCTGATGCGGTCCGCCGGCTGCGCCATCAACGACTATGCCGACCGCGACTTCGACCGCCACGTCAAGCGCACCGTCGACCGCCCGCTCACCAGCGGCAAGATCAGCGGCAAGGAAGCGGTGATGGTAGCGGCGGTGCTGGCCATCGTCTCGTTCCTGTTGATCCTGCCGCTGAACACGCTGACCAAGCAGCTGTCGGTGGTGGCGGTGGTGGTGGCCGGCACCTATCCCTATTTCAAACGCTTCTTCGCGATCCCGCAGGCCTATCTCGGCATCGCCTTCGGCTTCGGCATCCCGATGGGCTTTGCCGCCGTGCAGGGCCAGGTGCCGGCCGTGGCCTGGTGGCTGCTGGTGGCGAATGTGTTCTGGGCCGTGGCCTACGACACCGCCTACGCCATGGTCGACCGCGACGACGACCTCAAGCTCGGCATGCGTACCTCGGCCATCACCTTCGGCCGCTTCGACGTGGCCGCGATCATGCTGTGCTACGGCGCCTCGCTGGCGATCCTGCTGCTGTGCGGCTGGTCGCTGGGCCTGCGCTGGTGGTTCGTCGGCGGCATCGTGGCGGCGGGTTGCATCGCCCTGTACCACTACACCCTGATCCGCGATCGCGACCGCATGAAGTGCTTCAAGGCCTTCCGTCACAACAACTGGCTGGGGGCCGCACTGTTCATTGGTGTCGCGCTCGACTATGCATTAGGTTAATATTGTCCAAAAGGCATTCACCCACCACACACAAGAGGCCCACGATGATCGAAAAAATCCCGACCCAGACCGGCACCCGCGACCAACTGGTCAGCGACCTGAAGACCGTGATCCACGACGCCGAATCCTGGCTGCGCAACGGCGGCCAGCTGACCGGCGAAGAGCTGAAGGCGGCGAAGGTCAAGTTCGAACAGACCCTGGCGTCGGCCAAGACCAGCCTGATCCACGCCGAAGAAACCGTGGTCGAGCGCACCAAGGTCGCCGCCAAGGCCACCGACGAGTACGTCAAGGACAATCCATGGAAGTCGGTCGGCCTGGGCGCCGCGATCGGCGTCGTGATCGGCATGCTGATCGCCCGTAAATAAGACCAAAGGACGACAATGACGCTTTCCGCGACCGTCGGAAGAATCGGGGCCAACCTGCTCGCCATGGTGCGGACACGGTTGGAACTGGCAGCGATCGAGCTGCAGGAGGAAACGCATCGCCTGGTCGGCTACCTGGCCTGGGGCGTCGCAGCCGCCTTCTTCGCGGTGGTCGCGGTGCTGCTGGCGATCCTGTTCGTGCTGGTCCTGTTCTGGGACACCCATCGCCTGCTGGCGATCGGCGGCATGACCGGATTGTTCGCCCTGCTCGGCCTGCTCGCCTACTTCAAGGTGCGCGGCGACCTGGCGACCCGTCCGCCGCTCATGGCCGCCACGCTGGCCGAACTGCGCAAGGATGCGCAAGCCGTCAAGGGAGAACCGATCGATGAGCAGCAAGCTTGAACTGGAAGCGCGGCGCCGGCTGCTGGCCGCGCAATGCGCCGAACAGCGCGCCATGATGGCGCACGACGTGGCGCTGCTGCGCCATCCGGCCGAGATGGGCGGCGCCACGGGCTACGTGGCGCAGCACAAGACGGCTTTCCTGACCGCTGCCGGCCTGGGACTGGGTTTCCTGGTCACCAAGCCGAAGTGGGTGGTCGGCGCCGTGACCGGCGCCATCTCGGCCTACAAACTGGCGCAGCAGGTGTTGCCGGTGCTGGGGTGGAGGAAGTTCGAGGTTCACTGAGCGGCGGCATACCTGCGGATTTTTGTAAAAAAAACTGCGCCAGAATGAAGAAAAATAAGATTTTCTTCGTTCTAGTAAAGAAAAGTAGCCTTGATCGGCAATGTCGTAGAGTGGACGGGTTCCCCGTCCACGCGGTGATGGTTGGCCGCCAGATCATCCGGCGCGAGAGCGGAGCATATAACCATCACCGCGTGGACGGCGGAGCCGTCCACCCTACCGGCGAACGCAGTGCTCAATCCCTTCCCAGCTCTTCGCCCAGTTCTTTCCCGCGCGCCGCCGCCGCCTGCATCGCGGCGACGATCGCTTCCTTTACTCCAGCCGCCTCCATGCTGCTGATCGCCGCATGCGTCGTGCCGCCCTTCGACGTCACGCGCTGGCGCAGCACCTCGACCGGTTCATCCGACTGCGCCGCCAGCTGCGCCGCGCCGGTGAACGTGGCCAGCGCCAGTTCCCTGCCCTGTTCCGCGCTCAAGCCCATCTGGCTGGCCGCCTCCTGCATCGCTTCCAGGAAGAAGAACACGTAGGCCGGCCCGCTGCCCGACACCGCCGTCACCGGATCGATCTGCGACTCGTCGTCCAGCCACACGGTCTTGCCGACCGCGCGCATGACCGTGTCGGCCTGCTGGCGCTGGGACTCGCTGACGCCCGGCTGGGCGGCCAGGCCGGTCACGCCCATGCCGATCAGGGCCGGCGTGTTCGGCATCGTGCGCACGATGGCGCCGTAGCCGTTCAACCAGCGCGACAGGTCGGCGCTACGGATGCCGGCCGCGATCGACAGCACCAGCTGGCGCGACAGGTGCGGCGCCAGCTCGGCCGCCACCTCGCGCATCTGCTGCGGCTTGATCGCCAGCACCACGACTTCGCTCTCCATCACCTGGTCGTCGATCGCCGTCGACGTGCGCACGCCATACTGTTGCGACAGGCGTTCCAGCGCTTCCAAGTTGCGGTCGACCACGTGGATACTGGTTCCCGAACCGGCCTGCCTGACGATGCCGGAGATGAGCGCCGCGGCCATATTGCCGCCGCCGATGAAGGTGATCTGCATGTTGTCCCTTTGTTTTTAATCGTAATTGCGGGCGCCGAAGATGGCGCTGCCGATGCGCACGATGGTTGCGCCTTCCGCGATCGCCGCGGTCGTATCGCCCGACATGCCCATCGATAGCGTATCGAGCGCCAGGCCATCGGCGCGCAAGGCGTCGTGCAGCTGGCGCAGGCGGGCGAAGGCGGCGCGCTGCTGCGCGGGGTCGGTCGCCTGTTCGGGAATCGCCATCAGGCCGCGCAGGCGCAGGTTCGGCAACTGCGCCACGGCGCGCGCCAGTTCGGGCAACTCCGCCTCGGTGGCGCCGCTCTTGCTGGCCTCGCCGCTGATGTTCACCTGCAGGCAGATATTCAGCGGGCCGAGCTCGGGCGGGCGCTGTTCGGACAGCCGCTGGGCGATCTTGAGGCGCTCGACCGTGTGCACCCAGTGAAAGTTTGCCGCAATCGGCCGCGTCTTGTTGCTCTGGATCGGGCCGATGAAATGCCATTCGACCGGCGCTTCTGGTTGCGCCTGCGCGACGTTCACGATCTTGTCGAGCGCTTCCTGCAGATAGTTTTCGCCGAAGGCGGTCTGCCCGGATGCCATCGCCTCGAGCACCGCCTGCGCAGGAAACGTCTTGGAAACAGCCAGCAATTGCACCTCGCTCCGGGCGCGTCCGGCGGCCTGGACGGCCTCCCCGATTGTCGCTTCGACAGCTTGCAAGTTAGCGGCGATTATGGACATAATGATTTTCTATAGGAAATATTTTCGAGTGGCGCGCCAATGATGACAAACGCGCTACGGACGGCACAGGGATTATAAATGGACATTTCGGAACTACTCGCCTTCTCGGTCAAGAACAAGGCCTCTGACCTGCACCTGTCGGCCGGCCTGCCGCCGATGATCCGCGTGCATGGCGACGTGCGCCGCATTAACCTGCCGCCGCTCGAGCACAAGGACGTGCACGGCATGATCTATGACATCATGAACGACGGCCAGCGCAAGCAGTACGAAGAAGTGCTCGAGTGCGACTTCTCGTTCGCGATTCCCGGCCTGGCGCGTTTTCGCGTCAACGCCTTCAACCAGGAACGCGGCGCCTCGGCCGTGCTGCGTACGATTCCCTCCAAGATCCTGACGCTCGAGGAACTGAACGCGCCGAAGATCTTCGCCGAACTGGCGATGAAGCCGCGCGGCCTGGTGCTGGTGACCGGCCCGACCGGCTCCGGCAAGTCGACCACGCTGGCGGCGATGGTCAACCACCTGAACGAGAACGAATACGGCCACATCCTCACCATCGAGGACCCGATCGAGTTCGTGCACGACTCCAAGAAATGCCTGATCAACCAGCGCGAAGTGGGTCCGCACACGCTGTCGTTCAATAACGCGCTGCGCTCGGCGCTGCGCGAAGACCCGGACGCGATCCTGGTCGGCGAATTGCGCGACCTGGAAACCATCCGCCTGGCGCTGTCGGCGGCCGAGACCGGCCACCTGGTGTTCGGCACCCTGCACACCTCGTCGGCGGCCAAGACCATCGACCGTATCGTGGACGTGTTCCCGGCCGAAGAAAAAGAGATGGTGCGCGCGATGCTGTCCGAGTCGCTGCAGGCCGTGATCTCGCAAACCCTGCTCAAGACCAAGGACGGCTCGGGGCGCGTGGCGGCGCACGAGATCATGATCGGCACGCCGGCGATCCGTAACCTGATCCGCGAAGCCAAGATCGCCCAGATGTATTCGGCGATCCAGACCGGCAGCAACGTCGGCATGCAGACGCTGGACCAGAATCTGACGGAGCTGGTGCGCCGCAACGTGATCTCGACCGGCGCCGCGCGCGCCGCGGCCAAGATCCCGGAAAACTTCCTCGGCTAAGGACAACGCGATGGAACGCGACCAGGCATCCAAGTTCATGTTCGACCTGCTGCGCCTGATGGTCAGCAAGGGCGGCTCCGACCTGTTCATCACCGCTGGCTTCCCGCCGGCGATCAAGATCGACGGCCGCATGACGCCGGTGTCGAGCCAGGCGCTTACCGCCGGCCACACGGCCGACCTGGCGCGCGCGATCATGAACGACAAGCAGGCGGCCGGCTTCGAACTGACGCGCGAAGCGAATTTCGCGATCACGCCGGGCGAGCTGGGTCGCTTCCGGGTATCGAGCTTCATGCAGATGGGTTGCGTGGGCATGGTGCTGCGCGTCATCACCACCGCGATCCCCAAATTCGAAGACCTCGACCTGCCCGACACCCTGAAAGACGTCGTGATGACCAAGCGCGGCCTGGTGATCATGGTCGGCGCCACCGGCTCGGGCAAGTCGACGACGCTGGCGGCGATGGTCGGCTACCGCAACGAGAACAGCTACGGCCACATCATTACGGTCGAGGACCCCGTGGAATTCGTCCACCCGCACCGCAATTGCGTGATCACGCAGCGCGAGGTGGGCGTCGACACCGACAGTTTCGAGGCGGCGCTCAAGAATTCGCTGCGCCAGGCGCCGGACGTGATCCAGATCGGCGAGATCCGCGACCGCGAGACGATGGAGCACGCGATCGCCTTCGCCGAGACCGGCCACCTGTGCCTGGCCACCCTGCATGCCAACAGCGCCAACCAGGCGCTGGACCGGATCATCAACTTCTTCCCCGAAGAACGCCGCCAGCAGTTGCTGATGGATCTGTCACTCAATCTGAAAGGGCTGATCTCGCAGCGGCTGATTCCGAAGAAGGAAGCCAAGGGACGGGTGGTGGCGATCGAGATCCTGTTGAACTCTCCCTTGATTTCAGACCTGATCTTCAAGGGCGAGGTGCACGAAATCAAGGAGATCATGAAGAAGTCGCGCGAGCTGGGCATGCAGACGTTTGATCAGGCGCTGTTCGACCTTTACGAGACGGACAAGATCACCTATGAAGATGCGTTGCGCAATGCGGATTCGGTGAACGATTTGCGGTTGAACATCAAGCTCAATAGCAAGCACGCGAAGAATCGCGATTTTTCGAGCGGGACCGAGAAGCTGGGGTTAATTTGACGGTTGGCATATAGCCACCGCCCCCCTCACCATCATCGCCGACCCGTCGTTCCCGCGCAGGCGGGAACCCAAGCCCTTTGCACAGCCACCAGCACGAACGTCAGTGGCCAAGCATGCAAGCTTGGGTTCCCGCCTTCGCGGGAACGACGTATCAGAGGCTAACAATGGAATGACGCCGCCATTCGCAATCCAACTTAGAAGCGCGACTCCAGCGTCACCCTCGCCATGGTCTGCCCTTCACTGAAACTAGTCCGGCGCAAGGTTCCGAATTCATCGGTGTAGCGCGAATCCGAAATGCCATCCTGACGCAACAGATTCGACGCCGCCAGCCGCAGCTGGTACTTCGGATTGAACTTCCACAACGCATACACATCGAGATCGCGCCGCACGCTCTGGTAGCGCGACTGTTCCTCGTTGACCCGCACCGGGCCGCCGTTCTTGAACGCGAAGCTCGCGCCAGTGGTCAGCTTGCCGTCGCGGGTCTTGTAGTCGAGGCCCAGCGTGGCCGACAGCGGCACTTGCTGGTCCAGGTGGTTGTCCGGCCCCGGCACGGCGTCCACCTCGGACCAGTTGCGTGACAGGCTCGCGCGCAGGTCGATTTCGGGTACATCGGCCAGCACGGCCGACAGCGGGAATTTCGCCTCCAGCTCCAGGCTGCGCGTGAGCGCGTCGCCGTCGTTGACCGGGGTCTGGATCCAGCGCCCGTCTTCCAGGATCAGCCCCTGGCGCGTGTAGTCCTCGATGCGGCGCACCGACACGCTGGCGCTGAGCAGCGCCTTGTCGGCCCACCAGTGCTCGTAGGCGGCGTCGATGCCGGTCGCCAGTTCCGGCTGCAGGTCGGGGTTGCCGCGGTAGTCAGGTTCGGTCTGGCTGTTGTTGGGCGTCGTGAAGCGGCGCGGGATCAGGTTGCTGGCCGACGGCGCCTTGAAGGTGCGGGTCAGCGCCAGGCGCACCTGGTCGCGGCTGTCCGGGATTTTATACAGCGTCTGGGCCAGCGGCGAGAACACGCTGGCGCGGTTGGTGCTGGTCTCGAAGGTATTGCCCTCGCTGGTGGTCTCCAGCCCTTCCCAGCGCAGGCCGGCATACATCGACCATTGCTTGCTCAGGTTCCACTCGTCCTGGACATACAGCGCCAGGCGCTTGATGGTGGCGTCGTAGCCTTCGTTCGACAGCACGTCGCGCCCGAGCAGCGGGAACACCTCGACCTCGCCGCGTTCGTCCTCGCGCCGCGTGTAGCCGGCATCCCAGCCCATCGCCAGCGCGTGGTCCTTCAGCCACGGCGTGGTGTACTTGCCCACCGAGGTCACGCCGCGTTCATCGGTCGCGCTCAGGACCGTGGAGTCGCGCGCCAGCCGGTCCAGGTTGTAGTCGAACTCGCGCCAGTCGCCGCGGTTGCGGGTGCCGTTCACGCCCAGCTTGAGGTCGAGCTTCGCGCCTTCTTCGAGGTTGTGCACCCAGTTCAGGTCGGAGCGCAGCATCGTGTGGCTGCCCTCGCTGTTCATGTCGCGCACGTCGTACGGCGGCGGCGCGCCCAGCGCGGTCGTGGTCACGGCATCGCCGTGGTAGTCGTTCTGGTTGTACGAGACCATGGTCTGCCAGCTGACCGTGTCGCCGTTCTCGAGCGTCCAGTTCAGGCGCGGCGTGAGGTTGAAGCCCTGCGGGCTGCCGCTGTCGGTCTGCGCGGTGCGGCGCAGTTGCGTCAGGCGGCCTTCCGGGTCGGTCTGCGTTTCCTCATAGGGTTGCGGGCGGTCGAAGGTGTAGCGCCAGACGCTCGCGCCGAGCGAGTACGACAGGCCGTCGAGACGGTCCGACATGTTCAGGCTGGCGCTCGGATTGCTGGCGTCCTCGCTCTTGCCGTAGCCGACGCGCAGCTCGCGCTGCGCCTTGCGCACCACCCGCTTAAGCACGATATTGATGGTGCCGGCGATCGACTGGGTCGAGAACTCGGCGCTGGCCGCACGCAGGATCTCGATCCGTTCGATGACGTCGGGCGACAGCTGGTCGATATCGAAGCCTGCCGGCGCGCGCTCGCCATTGATCAGGATTTGCGTGTAGCCGCTGCCCAGGCCGCGCATGCGGATCTCGCCCGCGCCGCGACCACCGCCGCCACCGACGGTGATGCCGGGCAGGCGCTTGAAGACATCGAGCACCGAGGTGTCGCCATAGCGCTTGATCTCTTCGTTCGACACCACCATGCGGCTGGCGGTGTCGTCGCGGCGCGGGTCGTAGGAGTTGGCGTCGGCCTTGACTTCGACCTGCTGCATGGTCTCTTCGGCGAGCGGCGGCGGGTCGGATGGCGGGGCGGAGGGTGGGCTTGTTTGAGCGGCGGCGGGCAGCGCGAACAGGGCGGCGAGGATCAGCGCGATGGGCGTCGGTCGGAGCATCGGAATCGGGAACGGAGTGGACGGCAATCCCCGTATTCTGTCACAGCTTGCCGCGCCCACGCCTACTTGCCGCAATTATTCGCGTGGCATGGCGCCCGTATTTACCGGGGTCCCGGTCCCATGCCGCCACCCGGCGGCCCGAAGCCCGGCCCGCGCGGACCACGGCCGCTGCCGAAGCTGCCGAAGCGGTACGACAGTCCCACATAGACCAGGCGCCCATCCTGGCGGCGGATGCTGTATTCGCGCAGGCGGTCGGTCTCGGTGATCGATTCGGTTTTCTGCGAATCGAAGATGTCGTTGATGTTGACGACCAGGCTCAGGGCCTGGCTCAGGTTGCGCCGGTAGTTGAGGTCCGCGGTGCGGGTCGGCTGGCGGTAACCCTCGCCGAACAGCGTCTTGCCCTGGGCATTGAGCACCAGTTGCAGGCTGTTGGCCGGGTCGAACTGGTAGCTGAAACGCGCGCGGCCGGCGATCGAGGTCGCGCTGCGCTTGTCGTCGTTGACGTTGCCCAGCACCGACTGCTCGGAATAGCCGATATTGCCGCTGGCATTGATCGTCAGCTTCGGCGTGGCGCGGCCGCTGAACGAGAATTCGAGGCCGCCCGAATTGCTGCTGCCGGCGTTCTCGCGCGTGGTGAGCAGGACGGTGTCGGAGATGAAGTAGCGGCGCTCCGAGATCAGGTCCGTATCGCGGCGCGCATACAGGCGCACATTGGTCTCGACATTGCCCAGCTTCGTCTCGACGCCGAGTTCGAGCGAGTCGGACTCGGTCGGCATCAGGTCCGGATTGCCCGACGAGACATTCAGTTCGTCGCGGTAGATCACGAAAGGATTCAGGTCCGAGGCGCCGGGACGGCGGATGCGGTGCGCGTAGCTCAGGCGCAGCGCGGTCTGGTCCGACAGGTCATAGGTGAGGAAGGCGCTGGGGATCGCTTCCAGGTAGTGGTTGCCGGCCTTGATGCCGGTGGTGACCTGGTCGATGTCGAGATCGGTGTATTCGGTGCGCAGGCCGCCCAGCACGCCCCATTTCTCGCCCAGTCGCATCTGGTAAGTACCGTACAGCGCCAGCGTGGTGTCGACCAGCTCGAAACGGTTGGTGCGCGCACCGTTCACGCTTTCGAACAGGGTGCCCGGATCGATGTCCAGGAAGCGGGTATCGATCACGCTGCTGTTACGGGCGACCTTGTAGCCCAGCCTGAGCACACCCGACTCGCCCGGCCGCTCGTAGTCGCCGGTGAAGTCGACGATGCGGGTCTGGTTCAGGTTGTCCTGGCGGGTCAGCGGCTCGGGCGCGTTGATCGGGCGCACCGAGTAATCGTTGGCGAAGCGGACGTCGGCCTCGTTGCGGGTACCGGACAGGCGCAGGTCGGTCTTGAAGATTTCGCCCGGCGCCTCGCCCTTGTGGTCCAGGCCCGCGCTCAGGGTGTAGTTGCGGCCATTGGTGTCGCGCGCGGTCGAACGCGGGTATTCGCTCTCGACCGCCCCGCTCGCGTCAGTGCCGCGGTAACGCTCCGACGACAGGCCCTCCTGGCTGGTGGCGCTGAAGTTGGCCTTGAGCGAGATGACATCCTTCTCGCCCAGGTTGTAGTTGAGCGAGCCGTTGAAGCCGGCGGCGTCGGTGTCGTTTTCGCTGGTCGACGTCTGTACGCTGCTGGCCACGGCGCCGGTCGCCGGGTCGATGCGGTCGCGGGTCGTCTCGCCGGTGGAGCCGCGGCTGTCGCGGCGGCCGAACAGCGCGCCCTGCACGCTCAGGCGGCCGCCCGTGTAGCTGCCGAAGGTCGAGGCATTGAAGCGGCCTTCCTGGCCGGCGTTGGCGTTGACGACGCCGAAGCTGCCCGGCGTGCGCTCGCGCCGCATCACCAGGTTGATGATCGGCCCGCCGCCGCCTTCGTTGCCGAACTGCGCGCCGGGGTTGTTGATCACTTCCACCGACTCGAGGTCGGCGGCCGGCAGCGCGTTCAGGGCGGCGGCGCGGTTCTCGCCCTGCATCATGGCCGACGGTTTACCGTCGATGAGGATCTGCACATTGCTGCGCCCGCGCAGGGTCACGTTGCCGTCCGGGTCGACCGCGACCGACGGCACCTTGTTCAGGGTGTCGGCGATGGTGTCGTTGGTCGAGGCCGAATCGCTCTTGACGTCGTAGGCCTGGCGGTCGATGCGGTTCGACGAACGTGCGGCGCTGACCGCGACCGTCGATTGCACCGGGACTTCGGCTTCCGGCGCCGGCACGGTGGCGGCCGGCGTGGCGGCAGGCGCCTGCTGGACGGTGGCGTGGGCGGGAGCGAGCAGCGTGCCGGCCACGATCGGCGCGAGCAGCAGGACGGAAGAACGGTGACGTGGCATGACAACCCGGGAAGCTGGACAATTGAACGAGCGTGATTGTCGCACGCGATACGCCCGCAAGACGTTAAGAAATGCAAAGGGCGACAAAACCACAGGCTGCCGCGCATTGCTCTACACTGGCGTCTTTACCATCCGGGAGAGCACGATGAACGCCTACGATTTCAACGCCACCGCCCTCGACGGCCAGCCGGTCGACCTGGACCGCTATCGCGGCAAGGCGCTCCTGATCGTCAATACCGCCAGCGCCTGCGGCTTCACCCCGCAATACCAGGGCCTCGAGGAACTGCAGCGCCAGTACGCCGAGCGCGGCCTGGTGGTGCTGGGCTTCCCCTGCAACCAGTTCGGCCACCAGGAACCGGGAAGCGAGGCCGAGATCGGCGCCTTCTGCGAAAAGAACTACGGCGTCACCTTCCCGATGTTCGCCAAGATCGACGTCAATGGCGACGACGCCCATCCGCTGTTCCGCTTCCTGAAGGGCGAGGCGCCGGGCGTGCTGGGGACCGAGGGAATCAAGTGGAACTTCACCAAATTCCTGGTCGACCGCCACGGCGCCGTGGTCAAGCGCTACGCGCCGGCCACCAAGCCCGAAGACCTGAAGGGGGATATCGAGAAGCTGCTGGCGGCGTGAGACCGCTCACGGGGCCAGCAGCGTGACCTCGTCGTCCGGTCCCGGCTCGCAGCCGGTGCCGAGCGGCTCCCAGCCGCGCCGCACGACGATCCGTCCTTCATCGTGACAGATCTCCACGCGCCGCGTCTGCGGCGCGCGCTGGCGCACGAAGGCCTCGATCGAGGCCGGCACGCTCACCTGCAGCGCGAGCGCGTGGATGTCGTCGACCGGATGGTCGTTCACGTGCACCAGCGGCACGAACTGGCCGGCGAACATCAGCAAGTGTCCCGGCACCCTGACCGGACCGGGGACATAGCCCTGCGCGCGCAGCCACTCCTGCGCCCGCGTGCGTACCTGTCCGGTCGTCGCAGCCACCCCACCCCAGGCGCCCGCCAGCAGCTCGGCCACCCACTGGTTGCAGTTCTGGTATTCAGTGCCGTAGGCGTAGGCATTGGCGCTGTACTTCCCGGCCAGGAGGGCCAGCGCCAGCGCCTTGTCGCGCGCGGCGCGCTCAAGCGACGCGCTATCGTCGTCGGGCAGGAACAGCAGCGACACATGGCCGCTGGACGGCGCGTCGGCGCCGAGGGCGAAGCCCGAGATGCCCTGGTCGAACAGGTGCGGGCGTGCGTCGTCGCAGGCGTAGTACAGCTGGCGCACGGCCCAGGCGCCATCGGCATCGTCGCGCAGCGCGACGCCGGCATGCGAATACAGCAGGCCGAAGCGGCTCAGGTCGGTGCCGGCGCGAGAGATCAGCGCGACCTTGCCGCCGGAGCGTTCGAGCTCCTGCCGCACCACGCCGGCGAAGCGCAGCACGCGGTCCTGCTCGAGGGCGGTGATGTCCTGTTCGCGCTCGCAGAACGTCGGCAGGCCGGCCCGGGCTTCGCCGCTGGCGACGGCGCCGAGGCCGAGCGCCAGGGCGGCCGCGGCGACGGCGCGGCGCAGCATCAGATGGTGACTTTGCGCGAGGCCAGGTCGTTGTGCCACGCGTCCTGCAGCGCCAGGAAGAACGGACGCTGGGTATCGGCATGGGCGAACTCGTAGCCGTAGACGCGCTCGCTGACGCGCACCACCTCGCCCGCGTTCACCTGGCGCTGGTCCATGGCGCGGTTGGGCACGTCGAGGAAGAAGGTCCTGGCCTGGCCCGCTTCGGCGCGCAGGGTCAGGCGGATAGTGTCCTTCTTGTTCGGCGCCTGGGCGATGTCGATCACGCGGTAGTCGCCGGCGGCCACCTTGTTGTCGCCGCTGGAACTGGTGCTGGAATCGCTGATCGAATCGGAGATGCTGGCCGAGGAGGCCGAGCCGGCGCTGGATGCGGACGAAGCGAAGCTTTCGGCCTGTGCGGGAATGGCGCAGGCGGCCGCGAACACGGCCAGGCACAGCGTACGGGAGAGGAGTGGAGCGGTCATATGCAAGCCTTCATTGTCGAGCAAAACGCTCACATGGTACAAGCCTTGGCGCCCGAAGACCATAGCGCCGTCGCCCTCCCTTGCCAAAAGCGCAAAAAATCGGCGTCAGCGTGTGTGGATGCGCGCCACGCCGTGGATGGTGCAGCCGCGGTCGACGTTGTCGAGGAAGCGGATCGCCTCGCTCATCGAGACGCCGGGCGGCAGCAGGCTGGCCAGCGAGGCGTCTTCGTTCAACCGATCGAGGCCGAAGGCGAGCGCGCGCGAAACGTCGCGCGCGATGCGGCCGTCGCTGTTGTACAGCGCGTCGTAGACGCCGGCCGCTTCCCACACCGGGACCAGGCCGGGGCTGCTGCTGTCTTCGAAGACCACGGCGGCCGGGCCGCCCTCGTCGTCGCGCACGAGTTGGAAGGTGAAGCTCAAGATCGTTCCTGTAGTGTTGCACCGGTCACCGGCCGATGGCCGGGTTCGGCGCGATGCTAACACGTTTATTCTGTCGGCAAGCGCCGGCACGCTTCGCGCAGCGTCAGCCCGGACAGGCGCGCGCCGTGGTCGGCGACGAAGGCGCGCACAAAATCCGGATTCCAGCGCGCATAATCGCGCAAGGCCCAGCCGATGGCCTTGCGAATGAAAAATTCGCGTTCGTCCGCCAGCCGCAGGCAGTATGCGCCGAGCAGCTGCTCGTCGGTCTCCAGGCGCCAGCCCAGTTGGTGCAGCAGCGCCGCGCGCCGCACCCAGAAACTGCCATGCCCGATCCAGTCGTCCATCCTGGCCTGCGCGCCGTTGCCGTTCTTGCTTGCCGCGCGCAGGATCGCGCCGATGACCGCCACCAGCCCGTCGACGGTTTCCCACCACGGCTCGCGCAGCAGCAAGGCCTGGATCGCGGGCAGGTGCAATGGAACGAGATGGCGCTGCTGGCGCCGGAGCAGGTCGATAGCGGCGTAACGGAATTCGCGCTCCGGCAAGCGCCACAGCAGGTCGGCCGCCGCGAGCACGGTGTCGGCGTCCGCCAGCGGCTGGGCGACCAGGTCCTTGATGGCCGCGCGGCGTGCCGGCGTCGGGATGCCGAGGAAGTCGAACTGGTCCAGCAAATAGGCCCGCATCGGCGCCGCACGTTCAGGATTGGCCAGCGATCGCAGCCGTGCTTCGATGGCGGCGGCGACATCACCGGCTGTCATATGCGCGTCCGCCATGCCATCAGCCGAGAACCCGTTCGAGCAGCTCGATCCAGTGCCCGACCGGCTTGTCCGTTCCCGACTGCAGGTGGCCGATGCAGCCAATATTGGCCGACACGATGTCCTCCGCGCCGGTCGCGGCCAGGCTGGCCAGCTTGCGGTCGCGCAGCGCATGTGCAATCTCTGGCTGCAGCACCGAATAGGCGCCGGCCGAGCCGCAGCACAGGTGGTTGTCGGCGCACAGCACCACGTCCACGCCGGCCGCGTGCAGCACGCCTTCAACCTTGCCGCGGATCTGCTGGCCGTGCTGCAGCGTGCAAGGAGGGTGATACGCGACGCGCGGCGCGGCCCTGCCCTGCACGCGCGCCCTGATCTGCTCCTCGAACTGCGGCAGGATCTCGGACAGGTCGCGCGTCAGCTCGCTGATGCGGTGCGCCTTGTCGGCGTAGCCGGGATCGTGCGCCAGCAGGTGGCCGTATTCCTTGACCGTGACGCCGCAACCGGAGGTGGTCATCACGATCGCCTCGACCTGGCCCTGTTCCACATAGGGCCACCAGGCATCGACGTTGCGCCGCATATCGTCCAGGCCGCCGTCCTGGTCGTTCATGTGGTAGCGCAGCGCGCCGCAGCAGCCGGCCTTCGGCGCCACCAGCAGTTGCACGCCCAGCGCGTCGAGCACGCGCGCGGCGCTGGCATTGATGTTCGGCGCCATCGCCGGCTGCACGCAGCCATCCAGCAGGAGCATCTTGCGCGCATGGACCCGCGTCGGCCAGCGGCCGGCGGCGCGCGCCGGCTGCAGCTTGTCCTGCAGGGCCGCGGGCAGCAGGGGCCGCAGCGCCTGCCCCACTTGATAAGCCGGCTTGAACAGCGCGCCGCGCGGCAGGCATTCCTTGAGCGTGGTGCGCTTGATGCGTTCTCCCAAAGGCCGCGGAACCCGTTCGTCGACCAGCTTGCGGCCGATGTCGACCAGGCGGCCATATTTGACGCCCGAGGGACAGGTGGTCTCGCAATTGCGGCAGGTGAGGCAGCGGTCCAGGTGCAGCTGGGTCTTGCGGGTCGGTGTGGCGCCTTCGAGCACCTGCTTGATCAGGTAAATGCGGCCGCGCGGGCCATCGAGTTCGTCGCCCAGCAACTGGTAAGTGGGACAGGTGGCGGTGCAGAAGCCGCAGTGCACGCAGGCGCGCAGGATCGCTTCGGCCTCGGCGCCTTCGCGCGTGCCCTTGATGAAGTCGGCAAGTTGGGTTTGCATGGTTCAGGTCTCGCTGCCCGGATACAGGCGGCCCGGATTATAGACGCGCGCGGGATCGAAGGCGTCCTGCATGCGCGCATGGATGCGCGCGAGCGCCGGCGCCAGCGGCTGGAACACGCCGACGCTCTTGTCGCCGCCGCGGAACAGGGTCGCATGGCCGCCGCAGGCTTGCGCCGCGCGCCGGATCGCGGCCGCCGTGGCCGGGTCGCCATCGGCGCGCAGCCAGCGCTGGGCGCCGCCCCATTCGATCATCGTGGCGCCTTGTGCCGCCAGTGCGCCGGTGGTCGACGGCAGCGACAGGCGCCACAGGGGCGCATCCCCGGCGAAGAAGGCATGCCGCTGCTCGCGCACGCCGGTCCAGAACGCGGCGGCGTCCGGCAATGCCTCGCCGCCGAGCGAACGGACCGCGGCGTCGACCGCCGCCTCGGCGCCGGACAGGCGCAGCGCCAGCATGCCGTCGCACCAGATGCTGCCCGACAGCGGCAGCGGCTGGCCGCCCCATTCGTTGAGGCGGCGGATCGCGTCGGTCTCGCTCATGGCGAAACTCAGCGTGGTCTCGGCGAAGGGCCGCGGCAGCACCTTGAGCGACACCTCGAGCAGCAGGCCGAGCGTGCCCAGCGAACCGGCCAGCATGCGCGAGACGTCATAACCGGCCACGTTCTTCATCACCCGGCCGCCGAAGGACAGCACGTCGCCCTTCCCGTCCATCAGCTGGGCGCCGAGCACGAAGTCGCGCGTGGCGCCGCTGGTGGCGCGCCGCGGGCCGCACAGCCCGGCCGCGACCGTGCCGCCCAGCGTGGCGCCGTGCCCGAAATGCGGCGGCTCGAAGGCCAGCTTCTGCCCGTGCCGGGCGAGCACGGCCTCGATCTCGGCCAGCGGCGTGCCGCAGCGCGCCGTGATCACCAGTTCGGTCGGCTCGTAGTCGACGATGCCGGCGTGATCTCTGGTATCGAGGATGTCGCCGCGCGGCGCTCCGCCATACCAGTCCTTGCTGCCGCCGCCGCGGATGCACAGCGGCTGGCCGCTGGCCACTGCGGCCCGCACCCGCTCCTGGAAATAATCGATCGTTCCCATCTGGCTCTCGTTCAAAATCGCGGCAGGTCGGGGAACGGAACCTGGCCATGGTGCACGTGCAGCTTGCCGAATTCGGCGCAGCGGTGCGGAGTGGGAATCGCCTTGTCCGGATTGAGCAGCGCCACCGGATCGAAGGCATGCTTGACCGCGAAGAAGGCGTCGAGCTCCTTGCGGCCGAACTGCACGCACATCGAATCGATCTTCTCCTTGCCCACGCCATGCTCGCCGGTGATGGTGCCGCCCACCTCGACGCACAGCGCCAGGATCGCGGCGCCGAAGGCCTCGGCGCGTTCGAATTCGCCCGGCGCGCTGGCATCGAACAGGATCAGCGGATGCATATTGCCGTCGCCCGCATGGAACACGTTCGAGCAGCGCAGGCCATACGTGTGTTCCATGGCGGCGATGCCGCTTAGCACCCGCGCCAGCTGCTTGCGCGGAATGGTGCCGTCCATGCAGTAATAATCGGGAGAGATGCGGCCCGCCGCCGGGAAGGCGTTCTTGCGGCCCGACCAGAAGCGCACCCGCTCCGCCTCGCTCTGCGACACCGCGATCGCGGTCGCGCCGGCGCGCTCGAGCACCGCGCTCATGCGCGCAATCTCCTCGGCCACTTCGAGCGCCGTGCCATCGGCCTCGCACAGCAGGATGGCGGCGGCGTCGAGGTCGTAGCCGGCCTTCACGAAGGGTTCGACCATGCGCACCGAGGTGCGGTCCATCATCTCGAGCCCGGCCGGGATGATGCCGGCCGCGATCACATCGGCCACCGCATTGCCGGCCGTGACCACGTCGTTGAACGAGGCCATGATGACCTGGGCCAGCGCCGGCTTCGGCACCAGCTTGACGGTTACTTCAAGCACGATGCCCAGCATGCCCTCGGAGCCGATGAACACGGCCAGCAGGTCCAGCCCCGGCGCATCGAGCGCCGCGCCGCCCAGTTCGACGATGTCGCCCTCGATGGTCGCCACCCGCACCCGCAGCACGTTATGCACCGTCAGGCCGTACTTGAGGCAATGCACCCCGCCCGCGTTCTCGGCCACGTTGCCGCCGATGGTGCAGGCGATCTGCGACGACGGGTCGGGCGCGTAGTACAGGCCGAACGGCGCGGCGGCCTCGGAGATCGCCAGGTTGCGCACGCCGGGCTGCACGACGGCGGTGCGCGCCAACGGGTCGACCTGCTTGATCTGGCTCATGCGCGCGGTCGACAGCACGACGCCATCGCTGATCGGCAGCGCGCCGCCCGACAGGCCGGTGCCGGCGCCGCGCGGCACCACCGGCACCTTCAGTTCGCGGCAGACGTCCAGGATCGCCAGCACCTGCTGCTCGTCGGTCGGCAGCGTGACCGCCAGCGGCAGCTGGCGATAGGCGGCCAGGCCGTCGCATTCATAGGGCCGGGTATCTTCGGGGTCGGACAGGACGCAGGATGCGGGCAGCCGCGCGCGCAGGGCCGCCGCCACCTGCGCACGGCGCGCTGCTGGATCGTGGGCGGATTCGGAAACGAGGTGAGGCATGCTTCGATTGTAAGCACAATCGCCACGTTTTGTCGTATGCTCGTCCCATCGTTTTTTCTCACCAACGCATAAGACAACATCATGGGCAACCGACTCTCTAAAATCGCGACCCGCACCGGGGACGACGGCAGCACCGGCCTGGGCGACGGCAGCCGCACCGGCAAGGACAGCGCGCGCATCCACGCCCTGGGCGAAGTCGACGAACTCAATTCCTTCGTCGGCCTGCTGCTGTGCGAAGACATGCCGGCCGCATTGCGCGAAGAGCTGGTCACGATCCAGCACGACCTGTTCGACCTGGGCGGCGAGCTGTGCATCCCCGGCTTCCAGATGATCAAGGAAGAACACGTGGCGCGCCTCGACGGCCTGCTCGAGAAATACAATGCCGACCTGCCGATCCTGAAGGAATTCATCCTGCCGGCCGGCTCGCGCGCGGCCTCCACTGCCCATGTGTGCCGCACCGTGTGCCGGCGCGCCGAGCGCGCGATCGTGGCCTTGTCGAAGGCCGAGCAGATCCACGCCCATCCGCGCCAGTACGTGAACCGCCTGTCCGACCTGATGTTCGTGCTGGCGCGCGTGCTGAACCGCCATGCCGGCGGCAGCGACGTGCTGTGGCAGCACGAGCGCAAACGGGGCTGATCCCATGGACGACCGGGTGGAAGACTTCATCGGCGTCTACGACGACGTGCTCACTGCACAGCAGTGCGATGCGCTCATCGCCCGCTTCGACGCCAGCGACAAGGTGGTGCGCGGGCGCACCGGCAACGGCGTCGACGTCGAGAAGAAGGACAGCTACGACATCACCATCAACCTGCACCGCGAATGGGACGACGTCACCCAGCTGCTGCTCGAGACGATGAGCCGCCACCTGGCCGACTACGCCCGGCGCTACCGCATGTTGTTGATGGGCTCACTGTCCCCCACCCTGAAGCATCCGCAGACCGGCGCGCCCACCGTGCTGTCGATGGATAATTTCGACGAAGTGGGCATCCCCTACATCGACACCCTGCTGCGCACGCTGTACCGCCCCGGCACCATCAATCTGCAAAAGTACCGGCAGGCGAGCGGCGGCTACCACCACTGGCATTCCGAGATCTATCCGCAGAACGCCAGCTGCGATTCGCTGCACCGGGTGCTGCTGTGGATGTTCTACCTCAACGACGTGGACGAAGGCGGCGAGACCGAATTCCTGTACCAGGGCCGCAAGATCGCGCCACGAAAGGGGCGGCTGGTGATCGCGCCGGCCGGTTTTACCCACACCCACCGCGGCAATGTGCCGATCAGCGGCGATAAATACATCGCCACCTCGTGGATCCTGTACCAGCGCGCCGAGACCCTGTTCGGTCAACCGGGCTAGCCTACGTTGCACTGTTACCGAACTTTCATCTATAGATCGTTCATTATCCCTATATTTTTGATGGGGAACCAGTAAAGATACGGAACAATATTTCACTTTTACTGGATTGGCCTTAGACTAATTCCAAGCGGAAACATTTCGATTCCGCTCGTCTACCTTGGCCTATCATGCGCATTTTCAGCACCAACGAATCCACCGTCAATTCCTTCTACCTGGCCTTCTACGGCCGTCCGGCCGACGTGGCCGGCCTCGCGTTCTGGTCCGGGCAGCTCGCCGACAACAACGGCGACCTGGGCGCCATCACGCAAGCCTTCTCGACCTCGCAGGAAGCGCAAGTGCGCTTCGGCGACGACAGCGTGGTCGAGCGCATCGCCGAGATCTACCAGCAACTGTTCAACCGCGCCCCCGAGCCTGCTGGCCTGGCCTTCTGGACCAATGCGATCGAACAGGGCCACGCCTCGCTGGCCGACGTCGCCATCTCGATCCTGAAAGGCGCCCAGGGCAGCGACGCGACCCTGTCGGTGCTGCGCCAGCAGGCGGTCGACGCCTTCACCGCCCAGGTCGAGGCGACCGGCAGCCAGTACGACGGCTACGCCTCGATCGAAGCGGCCCGCATCCTGGTGCGCGCCGTGACCCCGGACGCCACCGCCGCCGACCTGGACAAACTGGTGAAAGCCGCCGTCTCGTTCGCCGATACCGCCACCAAGACCCCGCAAGTGGTCGAGGCAATCGCCGTCAATACNCACCGCCGCCGACCTGGACAAACTGGTGAAAGCCGCCGTCTCGTTCGCCGATACCGCCACCAAGACCCCGCAAGTGGTCGAGGCAATCGCCGTCAATACCACCCTGCTGGCCCTGTTCGACACCCCGCGCGGCGTCGCCGAGCCAGTCGAACTGGCGCAGGCCCTGGCCGACACCGCCAAGGCAGCCGCCGGCGACCCGGTCACGCTCGATTCGCTGCTGCGCGGCGGCGGCATGGACAAGGTCCTCAAGGTGATGCCGTCCGAGGCCACCCTGCAGGACGTGGTCGATGCGCTGGCCACTGGCGGCCTGCCGGCCGCGGTGGAAGTGGTGTACCCGACCAAGCCGATCCCGGAACCGGGCCCGGTGTTCTCGCTGACCCTCGCCTTCGAAGGCGTCGGCCAGGGCGCGCTCGACAGCCACGACGACAACGTCACCAACAAGAGCGTCGCCGACGTCACCTTCAGCTACAAGGGCGCCGACCTGAAGGCAGGCCAGCACTTCGAATACAGCGTCGACGGCGTCAAGTGGATCAAGACCGGCATCGACGTCTCGGCCGCGACCAACCAGGTGGTCATCAAGGACCTGGCGCTGGCCGCCCCGGTCGAGGCGGCCCTGCCGTCATTGCTGCTGCCGACCCCGATGGCAGCGCAGAATAACGCCAATGTCGTCACCATCGTGCAACTGCGCGCGGCCGACGCCAGCGGCGCCACCACCACCCCGGTGAGCCAGGCGATCGTGTACGACCATTTCGCCGCCGCGCCGATCGTGGCGCTGGCTGCAGACGACAGCCTGCTGGTGACCGGTGTGGAAACCGACGCCCTGGTACAGTACAAGGTCCTGACCCAGGTCGCGCTGCCGGCCATCTCGCTGCTGGCGACCACGTCGGAAACCAGTCAGCCGACGAGCGGCGACGGCTGGAGTGACAAGGCGCCCGAACTAAAAGACGGCACCCACACCGTGCTGGTGCGCCAGATCGACGCGGCCGGCAATACCAGCCTGGAATCGGGACTCACCTTCACCATCGCCCCCGAGGCCAGCGACAGCCTGACCGTGAGCGCGACCGCGGATGGCATCTCGCTGGGCAGCACCGTCGCCGGCGCGATCTACCTGGCCTCGCCGGGCGGCCAGGCCGCGGTGGAATCCCTTGACGCCAGCCACGGCGCGACCGTCGGCACGGTATCGATCGGCGCCCAGTCGAAGGCCGCCAGCGGCATCCTCGAAGTGGTCCCGACCAAGGGCGATAGCGTGACCGACAGCGAAGGCATGGTCTACACGCTCGGCACCGATGGCGATGACGAGGTAACGGGCGCGGTGGCCTGGGGCTTCGACGGTAACGATATCCTGACCGGCGACACCGGCGTCAACACCCTGTACGGCGGCGCGGGCGACGACACCCTGCTCGGCTTCGAGGGCGACGACCTGCTGGCCGGCGGCGCCGGCGCCGACCTGTTCACCGGCGGCGCGGGCGCCGACACCTTCATGCTGCTCCAGGCCGGCGACGCGGTGGTGCAGTACGACCTCGACGGCAAGGCAGTGAACGGCGGCTTCGACACCATCACCGACTTCAGCGTGGCCGAAGGCGACAAGCTCGGTTTCGCCGAAGGCACGCTGCTCGACAGCACGCTTGGCCTGACCACCAGCACGACGTACTACGCCTCGGTCGAGGACCTGCTGCGCGACGCCGGCAACCACCTGGAAAACTACCTGAAAGACGGCGCGGTATTCGCCGGCCAGGTGGGCCGCGATGCCTATGTGGCGTCCACCGGCGGCGACGGCATCTCGCTGCTGAAACTGGAAAACACCGCGGTGCTGGACCTGACCCCTGCGCAATTCACCGGCCTCACCGGCGAAGTGCTCTACAGCGGCAACGGCACGGTGGCCGACGATCCGTATGGCGACAATGTGCTGGCGGCGGCCGATCCGCTGCATGCCGTCTACCTGCGCGGGCAGGAAGGCAACGACACCATCAGCGACAGCGCGCTGGCCGATATCCTCAACGGCGGCATCGGCGGCGACGACATCCACCTGTCCGGCGGCGCCGACACCCTGGTGATCGCGTCCAGCATGGACTCGAACATCGGCTCGTGGTTCAGCGACGAGACCCCGCGCAGCTTCGACATCGTGGACACCACCAGCGGCGACGCGTTCACCTTCGACTTCGGCCGTGTGGTGAACGGCGTAGGCCACGGCGTGATGCAGCAGCCAGAGGACAGCGGCTTCGAAGCCCTGTTCGCCGCCATCACGGCGGCCTACAACACGGCCGCAAGCTCGGCCGGCGACGCGGTGCTGATGACGATCGAGGGCGACCAGTACCTGATCGTCGACGATGGCGACAGCGTCATCACCAGCGACGACATCGCGATCCAGGTCGTCGGCTCGGGCAGCATCGCGCTCAACGGCTTCGGCAACGTGGTCTACACCCCGGCAGGCGTCACCGAGACCGCCATCGGCGGCGGCATCCTGGGCGGCTGATCTCCTGGCAGGGCCGATAAAAAACCCGCTTTCTCGCGAAAGCGGGTTTTTTCATTTCACGACCGTAGCGCTCAACCGTTATTGACCACCAGCCGCGGCTCGCCCTGCGCCACCAGGCGCGCGCGGATCGATGCCGCGATGCCCTTGGCATCCAGGCCGACCGACGCCAGCAGCAGCGCCGGATCGCCCTGGTCGATGAAGTTGTCGGGCAGGCCCAGGTTCAGCACCGGTTTGGCAACGCCGGCTTCGGCCAGCGCTTCCATCACCGCGGCGCCGGCGCCGCCCATGATGCAGCCCTCTTCCACCGTCACGATCAGGTCGTGGTCCTGCGCCAGGCGCTTGACCAGGTCGACGTCGAGCGGCTTCACGAAGCGCATGTTCGCCACCGTCGCGTCGAGTTCCTCGCCCGCCTTCATGCTTGGCGCCACCATCGAGCCGAAGGCCAGGATCGCGATCTCCTTGCCGGTGCGGCGCACTTCGCCCTTGCCGATCTCGATCGAGGTCAAGGCCTCGACCAACGGCGCGCCGACGCCGGCGCCGCGCGGATAACGCACCGCGGCCGGGCCGGGATAGTGGTAGGCCGTGGTCAGCATCTGGCGGCATTCGTTCTCGTCCGACGCGGCCATCACCACCATGTTCGGGATGCAGCGCAGGTAGGCCAGGTCGTAGTTGCCGGCGTGGGTTGCGCCATCGGCGCCGACCAGGCCGGCGCGGTCGAGCGCGAAGGTCACGTCCAGGTTCTGCAGCGCCACGTCGTGGATCAGCTGGTCGTAGGCGCGCTGCAGGAAGGTCGAATAGATCGCCACCACCGGTTTCACGCCCTCGGTGGCCATGCCGGCCGCGAACGTCACCGAATGCTGCTCGGCGATGCCGACGTCGAAGTAGCGCTGCGGGTATTCCTGGTGGAAGCGCACCATGCCCGAGCCTTCGCGCATGGCGGGCGTGATGCCGACCAGGCGTTTATCCGCCGCCGCCATATCGCACAGCCAGTTGCCGAACACCTCGGTGTAGGTGATCTTGCTCGGTGCGGTCGACGGCTTGATGCCTTCGAGGTGGTTGAACTTGCCGGTGCCGTGGTACAGGATCGGCTCGGCCTCGGCCAGCTTGTAGCCTTGCCCCTTCTTGGTCACCACGTGCAGGAATTGCGGGCCCTTGAGCTTCTTGATGTTTTCCAGCGTCGGGATCAGCGAGTCGAGGTCGTGGCCGTCGATCGGGCCGATGTAGTTGAAGCCGAATTCCTCGAACATCGTGGCCGGGACCACCATGCCTTTCGCGTGCTCTTCGAGCTTGCGCGCCAGGTCGAGCACCGGCGTCGGCAGCACGCTCTTGCCGACGTTCTTGGCGGCGGCATAGAACTGGCCAGACAGCAGGCGCGCCAGGTAGCGGTTCAGGGCGCCCACCGGCGGCGAGATCGACATGTCGTTGTCGTTCAGGATGACCAGCAGGTTGACGTCATCCTCGACGCCCGCATTGTTCAGGGCTTCGAACGCCATGCCGGCCGTCATGGAGCCGTCGCCGATGACGGCGATCGCGTGGCGGTCCTCGCCCTTGATCTTGGCCGCGGCGGCCATGCCCAGCGCCGCCGAGATCGAGGTCGACGAGTGGGCGGTGCCGAAGGTGTCGTATTCGCTCTCGTCGCGCTTGGGGAAGCCCGACAGGCCGTTCAGCTGGCGCAAGGTGGGCATGCGGCCGCGGCGCCCGGTCAGGATCTTGTGCGAATAGGTCTGGTGGCCGACGTCCCACACGATGCGGTCGCGCGGCGTGTCGTACACATAGTGCAGCGCGATCGTCAGTTCCACCGTGCCCAGGTTGGACGACAGGTGGCCGCCCGTTTTGGACACAGATTCGAGCAGGAACTGGCGCAGCTCGTGGGCCAGCGGCGTGAGCTGGGTGCGCTGCAGCTTGCGCAGGTCGGATGGGTCGTTGATTTTTTCTAGCAGGTTCATTTAGGCCTTCCGCTGCACGATCAGGTCCGCGAGTTCACGCAGACGCTGAGCTTTGTCTCCGAATGGCGCCAGCGCGTCGTGCGCGTCGCGCCGCAGTTGCTCGGCCAGCGCGCGCGATGGCTCCAGTCCGAGGATCGACACATAGGTCGGTTTGTTGTCGGCCGCGTCCTTGCCGGCGGTCTTGCCCAGCGTGGCCGAATCGGCAGTGGCGTCCAGCACGTCGTCGACCACCTGGAATGCCAGGCCCACGGCGCTCGAATAGGCATCCAGCGCTTCCAGTTCGTGCGCCGCCAGTTCGCGGCCGGCGAGCGCGCCGAGCAGCACCGACACGCGCAGCATGGCGCCGGTTTTCAGCTGGTGCATGCGTTCGAGCTGTTCGCGGGTGAGCGCCAGGCCGACGCTATCGAGGTCGATCGCCTGGCCGCCGCACATGCCGGCGGAGCCCGCGGCCTGCGCCAGCAGGCGCACCATCGCCAGCAGGCGCGCCGGCGGCACGGTGGCGGCGTCGATCTGCGCCAGCACCTCGAAGGCTTGCGCCTGCAGGGTATCGCCGACCAGCAGCGCGGTGGCTTCGTCGTAGGCCACATGCACCGTTGGCTTGCCCCGGCGCAGGGCGTCGTCGTCCATGCATGGCATGTCGTCGTGCACCAGCGAATACACGTGGATCATCTCGACCGCGCTCGCGACCCGGGCCAGCGCCGCGGGATCGGCCTCGAACAGCACGCCGGCGGCATAGGCCAGCAGCGGACGCACGCGCTTGCCGCCGCCCAGCGTGGTGTAGCGCATCGCTTCGTGCAGCTTGTGCGGCACCCGTTCGGCGGGCGGCAGGAAGGCGTCGAGCGCTTCTTCGGCCCGGGCCTGGACGTCGCGGGTCCAGGCGCTGAAGTCCTGGACCGTCATTGCGCGGCCTCGTCGTCGCTGAACGGCTTGAGCATGTCGCCTTCGAGCACCTTGACCTGGGATTCGACTTTTTCGAGCTGGGCCGCGCAATACTTGACCAGTTCCGAGCCGCGCGCATAGGCCGCGACCGAGGCTTCCAGCGGCAGCGCGCCGGATTCCATCTGTGTCACGAGCTGGGCCAGTTCGGCCATCGCCTGCTCGAAGGATTGCGGTGCGGTCGCCGTCGCCGCCGGCGCGCTGTCCGCTGTCATATTCTTTGCCATAAATAAGTCTGTATCGTGAGCGCGCGCTTTGTGCGCCGTGGGTCAATCCAATCGCGTATTTTAGATCAATCCCACCCCACGGGGGGTGCACATTGCAGCATTCATAACTAGCAAGCTCGTCAAGAATCGGGCAGACCTCCCAATCTCATCATGAAAACGATGCCTCATCGGCAACATACCAAGCGCTGCGCACCGCAATCTCGCGCCGGCCCAAGACGGTAGAGCCCGTTCCACAGTATAATCTCCGGTTCTGTCCGAAATACCGTATTCCTCTACTTAAATACTGGTCTTTGGATTCTTTCTCTTCTTTGGAAGCTTACTTAAAGGGGGGTTGGGATGTCCGATCTGGCTACCCACGCCAAGCTGGCGCGCTCGAACGCACAGCTTCCGGTAAATGTGTACTTTGACGACGCGCTGCTCGAGCGCGAAATGCAGCAACTGTTCCGCAATGGCCCGCGCTATATCGGCCATGAATTGATGGTGCCGGAAACCGGCGATTTCGCGACGCTCGCCTCCGAACACGAAGGCCGCATGCTGGTGCGTAACGCGGGCGGCATCGAAGTGCTGTCCAACGTCTGCCGCCACCGCCAGGCGCTGATGTTCAATGGCCGCGGCAATGCGAAGAACATCGTGTGCCCGCTGCACCGCTGGACCTATGACCTGAAGGGCGAATTGATCGGCGCACCGCATTTCGCGGACACGCCGTGCCTGAACCTGTCCAGGACCCCGCTGCAGAACTGGAACGGCCTGCTGTTCGAACAGAACGGCTACGACGTGATGGAGAAACTGGGCAAGCTGTCGGTGACGAAAGACCTGGACTTCACCGGCTACATGCTGGACCACGTCGAAGTCCACCAGTGCGACTACAACTGGAAGACCTTCATCGAGGTCTACCTGGAGGATTACCACGTCGAGCCGTTCCACCCGGGCCTGGGCAACTTCGTCTCGTGCGACGACCTGAAATGGGAATTCGGCAGCGACTACAGCGTGCAGACCGTGGGCGTGAACCGCGCGCTGCAGAAGGCCGGTTCGCCGGCCTACAAGCGCTGGCAGGAGCAGGTGCTGAAGTTCAACAACGGCCAGCCGCCCAAGTATGGCGCGATCTGGCTGACCCTGTACCCGAACATCATGGTCGAGTGGTACCCGAACGTGCTGGTGGTGTCGACCCTGTGGCCCGACGGCCCGGGCAAGACCCGCAACGTGGTCGAGTTCTACTATCCTGAAGAGATCGTGCTGTTCGAGCGCGAGTTCGTCGAGGCCGAGCGCGCCGCCTATATGGAGACGGCGGTCGAAGACGACGAGATCGGCCTGCGCATGGACGCCGGCCGCAAGATCCTGCTGGCGCGCGGCGTCAACGAGGTAGGACCCTACCAGTCGCCGATGGAAGACGGCATGCAGCACTTCCATGAGTGGTATCGCAGCAAGATCGCGTTGTAACCCCGCGTTGTAAGCAAACCGGCGCCACCTCCCCGTGGCGCCACCGGCCGCGCGGCTTTCGCGCCGCGGCCTTTCACTGGAAATCCGATGGCCTCCCTCTGGATGTTGTACGCCAGCTTCGCATTCGCCGCCATGGGCGCGGGCGTGAAGCTGGCTTCCGAGTTCTATTCCACGTCCGAATTGCTGATGTACCGGGGCCTGGTCGGCACCGTCATCCTGCTGTTCATGGTGCGCCGCCAGGGCGGCACCTTCAAGACCCCGTTCGGCAAGGCCCACCTGTGGCGCAGCCTGGTCGGCGTGACTTCGCTGTGGCTGTGGTTCTTCGCGATCGGCCGCCTGCCGCTGGCCACTGCCATGACGCTCAACTACATGGCGCCGATCTGGATCGCGGCCTGGATGTTCGCCATGGGCTGGTGGACCGGGTCGAAGCATGCCGAATGGCCGCTGGTGCTGGCAATCGCGGCCAGCTTCTTCGGCGTGACCATGGTGCTGCAGCCGGCGGTCGAGAGCAACCAGTGGCTGGGCGGCCTGGCGGGCGTGTGCTCGTCGATCATCTCGGCCATGGCCTATATGCAGGTGCGCCGGCTCGGCCAACTGGGGGAGCCCGAGTACCGGGTGGTGTTCTACTTCTCGCTGACCACGACCCTGGTCGGGCTGTTCGCCACCGTGGCCGGGGACGGGCCGCAAGGCGCCGTGTTCCACGCGCACACGCCGTACGGCTTCCTGCTGCTGCTGGGGATCGGCGGCGCCGCCCTGATCGCCCAGATGTGCATGACCCGCGCCTACCGCGTCGGCAAGGTGCTGGTGGTGGCCAACCTGCAGTACACCGGCATCGTGTTCTCCACCCTGTGGGGCCTGATCCTGTGGGGCGACGCCTTCGACTGGCATGTGTGGCTGGGCATCGGCGTGATCCTGGTCTCGGGATTGGCCGCGACGTTCTACAATACCCGCAAGACGGCGCGCGGCGCTGTCGTCAAGGACCAGGACCCCGTGGTCAGCGAATCGTAGAAGGAGCGTGTTCATCCCATGTACAAGACCCTGATTTCGGCCAGCGAACTGGCCGCCCATATCGACGACCCGCAGTGGGTAGTGGTGGATTGCCGCCACGACCTGGTGAATCTCGCGGCTGGCCGCGAAGGCTATGCCGCCGGCCACCTGCCGAACGCGGTGTTCGCCGACATCGAGACCGTGCTGTCGGGCGCCAGGCGCGGGCCTGACAGCGTGTTCCTTGGCCGCCATCCGCTGCCGGAGAAAGAAGCGCTGGCCGACGCCCTGCGCGCTTTCGGCATCGGCGACGACACGCAGGTGGTTGCCTACGACGCCCACGGCGGCATGTTCGCGGCGCGCCTGTGGTGGCTGCTGCGCTGGCTGGGGCACGAGGCGGTGGCGGTGCTCGATGGCGGCATGGCGGCCTGGCAGGCGCTGGGGCTGTCCTTATCAAGCGAGGTTCCGGTCAAGGCCCACGGTTCGCTCACCATGCGCGCGCCCTTCGTGCCGACCGTGACGGTGCGCGAGGTGATGGACAACCTGGAGAGCGGCCAGCGGATCGTGATCGATGCGCGCGCGGCGGACCGCTTCCGCGGCGAGAACGAGACCATCGATCCGGTCGGCGGTCACATCCCGGGGGCGAAGAACCGCTTCTTCAAGGACAATCTGCAGGCGGATGGCCGGTTCAAGGATGCAGGACAACTGCGCGCGGAGTTCGGCGCCCTGATCGACGATCCACAACAAGCCATCATGCAGTGCGGCTCGGGCGTGACCGCCTGCCACAACCTGCTGGCGCTGGAAGTGGCCGGCATGCCGGGCGCCAGCCTGTATCCGGGGTCGTGGAGCGAGTGGGTCGGCGATCCGACACGGCCGGTCGCCAAAGGCGCGGATTAATCGTTGGAACTCAGGTTCCCGCCTTCGCGGGAACGACGTGCGGAGGCCGCGCACCACGTCAACCGTCGCTTGCCAATTACCGATGAACCGTCGTTCCCGCGAAGGCGGGAACCCAAGTCTTCACCGCAGCCCCCCACCTCAAAACGCGTGCAGCGCGACCACCAGCGCCACGCCCAGGCCGATCAGGAACACCTGCGGCACCGTCTCCCTGAACGTCGCCCGGCGCTGCATCTGCGGCATCAGGTCGCTCACCGCGATATAGATGAAGCCCGACGACGCGAACACCAGCACATACGGAATCAGGCCGCTGGCCTGGTCCAGCGTGAAGTAGCCCAGCAGGCCGCCCGCCACCGCCAGCAGGCTGCACAGCAGGTTGAACACATAGGCGCGCAGGCGCGAGAAGCCGGCGTTGAGCAGCACGATGAAGTCGCCGATCTCCTGCGGGATCTCGTGGGCGACGATGGCCAGCGCGGTCACGATGCCCACTTCGGGGTCGGCCAGGAAGGCCGCCGCGATCAGGATGCCGTCGGTGAAGTTGTGCATGCCGTCGCCGAGCAGGATCATCCAGCCCGACTTGCCGGCCTCGCGCTTGTCGTGGCCGTGGGCGTGGTGGTGGCCGTCGCCCTCGTGGTGGTGCGAATGGCGCAGCAGCGCCACTTTCTCGAGCAGGAAGAACGCCAGCAGGCCCGCCAGCAGGGTCGCGAACAGGCTCTTGATGTCGGCGCCCGATTCGAAGGCCTCGGGCAGCGCGTGCAGCAGCGAGGTCGCCAGCATGATGCCGACCGACAGGCTGACCATCTTCTCGACCACTTTCGACAGCAGGGCGAACGAGAACAGTGCAGCCCCGGAAATGCTGACGACGCCGGCGATCACGGTCGCCAGCAGGATGGAACTCAGGGTCGGGTCGAAAAGCGGGTCGATTTGAAAGCCTCTTGTTCTGTTCTTGCGGCGATCCGCAAACCGGACATTGTACCGCCCCCGGCCCGCCCTCGTCCAAGACCCTTAAGTGACACCCTTCAGGCGACGCCGTTCTTGCGGAACCAGGCCAGCGCGCGGTTCCAGCCATCCGCGGCGTCGGCCGCATTGAAGCTCGGGCGGTAATCGGCATGGAAGGCATGCCCCGAATCCGGATACACGTGGATCGTCGAGCGGCTGTTGCCCTTGTCGAGCGCGGCCTGCATGCGCTGGACCGTGTCCAGCGGGATGCCGGTGTCCTTCGCGCCATACAGGCCCAGGACCGGCACCTTCAGGTTCTGGGCCACGTCGACCGGGTGCTTGGGCGTGAACGACGTCGACTCGCCCACCAGGCGGCCATACCAGGCCACGCCGGCCTTGACGTCCAGGTTGTGCGCCGCGTACAGCCAGGTGATGCGCCCGCCCCAGCAAAAGCCGGTGATGCCCAGCTTCTTGGTATCGCCGCCGCGCTGCCTGGCCCAGTCGACCACGGTGTCGAGGTCGGACATGACTTGCGCATCCGGCGTCCGGGAGACGATGTTCTTGATCAAGTCGGCGGTATTGGGCGCCTTGGTCGCATCGCCCTGGCGCACGAACAGGTCGGGCGCAATCGCCATATAGCCCTGCTTGGCGAAGCGGCGCGCCACGTCCTTGATGTGCTCGTGCACGCCGAAGATCTCGGAAATCACCAGGATCACCGGCACATTGGTCTTGCCGCGCGGCTGGGCGCGATAGACCGGAACGTCCTGGCCCTCGATGACGAGGATGCTGTCGGCCGCGTCGAGGCCTTCGGCATCGGTCTGGACCTGGGTCTGCGCGACCACCGGCAGCGCGGCCGCGGCGAAGCCGGTGCCGACCGCGGCTTTCAGGAAGTCGCGCCGCTTCACGCCATCGTCGTAGGCGCTGGCGCCGAGCAGGCTGTTACCGTCGTTGACGAGATCTTTCATGGACATCCCCTTCTGGACAAGTTGGACAGGCTTGCCAGTTTAGCATCGCTGCAACCGCGTGCGCGTGCGCACGGATGAGTCCAGATCGTGGTTGAAATGATACATATGCATAAAGGATACTTCATGAATGAGAATGATTCGCATTATAATTCTCATTTGAAAAATAATGACTGCTTCTCACTTCAAGAAACCTTTGCCCATGACCAGCCACGCCCGCAGCACCGCTCGCACCCTCACCCTCCACACACTCAGCACCGCCATCCTCGGCATCCTGCCCGCCTGGCATGCGATGGCAGAAGAAGCACCCGAAGTGCCATCCGCCGTCCCCGAGGTGAAGATCACCGGCGCCCGCGACGCCACCACCGAAGGCACTGGTTCGTACACCACCACCGGCCCGCTGGCGACCGGCGCGCGCCTGAACCTCACGCCGCGCGAAACGCCGCAATCGCTGTCGATCATGACCCGCGAGCGCATGGAAGAACAGGGCCTGCAGACGCTGGCCGAGACCATGCAGCAGGTGACCGGCATCTACGTCAACTACAACGACACCGAGCGCGTCACCTATAACGCGCGCGGCTATGCGGTCAACAACTTCCAGGTCGACGGCATGCTGAACCTGTTCGGCAGCTCGCTCAAGGCCAATGGCGACAACGTCGTCTACGACCGCATCGAAGTGGTGCGCGGCGCGACCGGGCTCACCACCGGCGCCGGCGATCCGTCGGCCACCATCAACCAGGTGCGCAAGCGCCCCACCAAAACCTTCCAGGGCAACGTGGCCGTGCGCGTCGGCACGCATGACCTGCGCCGCGCCGAACTGGATGTGTCGGGTCCGATCGCCTACGAGGGCAAGCTGCGCGGCCGCTTCGTCACCGCCAAGCAAGAGGCAAAGTCGTTCCGCCCGCTGTACGAGCAGGACCTGGGCGCCCTGTACGGCATCCTGGAGGCCGACCTGGGTTCAAGCACCACGGTGGCCTTCGGCCACGAGCGCCAGAAGTCCGACCCGCGCGGCTCGACCTGGGGCACGGTCCCCTACTGGAATGCCGACGGCTCGCTGGCCAATATGCCGCACGACCTGAACCTGTCGACGCCCTGGGCTTCGTGGAATATGGACGAGAAGAAGACCTTCGCCACCGTCGACCATCGCATCAACGCCGACTGGCGCCTGCGCGCCGGCTGGACCACGGCCGACCGCGTGCAGGACGGCAGCCTGTACTTCGGCTATGGCGGCTATCCGCGCGCCGACGGCAGCGGCATCACGGTCGCCTACGGCCGCTTCCCGGCCGACGAGACGATGGACGTGCTCGAGTTGAACATCGACGGCAAGTTCACCCTGTTCGGCCGCCGCCACGACCTGGTCTTCGGCTGGGGCAAGGCCGACCGCGAAACCATCTCGCCGCGCATCACGCTCGGCGCGGTGCCCGCGGGCTACGGCGCAATCCCGAACTGGCAGACCTGGACCGGCGACGTGCCCGAATTCCCGAGCACGGTCGGTGCCCACCCCACCAGCATCAACAACGTCGACCAGAAGGCGGCCTTCCTGGCCACCCGCCTGAACCTGTCCGACGCACTGAAGGCGGTGGTCGGCGCGCGCCATGGCAAGTACACGACCCGCACCCGCAACTTCAGCGAAGCGGGCGCCCCCACCACCACCACCGGCTTCACCAACGACGACATCGTCACGCCCTACGTCGGCCTGCTGTTCGACCTGAACCAGCAGTGGACCGCCTATACCGCCTACACCAGCATCTTCCAGCCGCAGAACTTCCGCGACGCGAATAACGAGTTCCTGGATCCGGTCGAGGGCAATAATATCGAGGCCGGCGTGAAGGCCGAGCTGTTCGACCGGCGCATGAACTTCTCGGCGGCGGTCTTCCGCAGCAAGAAGGACAATGTGGCCGAGATCGACGACAGCGTGCCGCCGAATTCGCTGCCCGGCGCGGTCCAGGCCTACCGCAGCACCGGCAAGGGCAATGTGATCGACGGCGTCGAGGTGGAAGCCTCTGGCCAGATCGTGCGCCAGTGGAACCTGTCGGCCGGCTACAGCCACACCCGCCCACGCAATGCGGCGGGCGCGCCGATCAATACCGTCATCCCGCGCAACCTGCTGCGCGTGTTCACCAGCTACCGCTTCGGCGACAACGACCGCTACACGGTCGGCGGCGGCGTGAACTGGCAGAGCAATCTGTGGAACACGGCGCAGAAACCGACCGGCAGCTTCAATGCCAACGGCACGCCCGTCACCGCGACCGGGCGCATCGAACAGGGTTCGATCTGGCTCGCCAACCTGATGGCGAGCTACCGCATCAACGAGCACCTGACGGCCAGCGTCAATGTGAGCAATGTGTTCGACAAAATCTACTACAACCGGGTCGGCTTCTATAACGGCCTGCACTACGCGGAGCCGCGCACCGCATCGGCCACGCTGCGCGCGTCGTTCTGACGGGCCGGCCGCCAGACGCAAGCCGCGACGGTGGTTTTCCATCGGCGCGGCTTATACTCTTCCTTTGATCTTGAACGATACAGGGGATTGCGTGGACAAGCTGGCCAATCATTTCAAGCAGTTGCAATCGACCTTGCCGCCGGACGGTCCGGGATTCAGTGCCGCGGTCCTTCGCGACGGCGAGACCGTATTCGAGCTTCATCACGGCATGGCGTCGCTCGAACTCAAGGTGCCGTTGTCCGCCGATTCGGCCTACTATCTCGCTTCCGAGTCCAAGCAGTTCACCGCGGCCTGCGTCATGATGCTGGTGCGCGAGGGCGTCATCGGGCTCGACGACGATGTGTGTGTCCACCTGCCCGAACTGGCGAAGTTCGAGCAACCGTTCCCCCTGCGCAGCCTGCTCAATCACAGCAGCGGCATCCCCGACTATTTCCAGTTCATCGCATGCCAGCTGGGGCGCCACGAAGCCGACTACTTCGACAACCGGATGATCCTGGCGCTGATCGCCCGTCTCGATACGGTGGTCTTTCCGACCTCGACCGAATACGGCTACAGCAACAGCAACTACATCCTGCTCGCCACCCTGGTCGAGCGCCTGGGCGGCATGCCGCTCGCGCGATTTGCAAGGGAGAAGCTGTTCGCGCCGCTGGGCATGCGCCGCATCGCATTCGATGAGGATCGCTTCAGCATCATCGAGCACCGGGTGTTCAGCTATGAAGCCGATCCTGCGCGCCCGTTTGGCTACAAGCAGCACCTGGGCAATGCCAACACCGTGGGCGACGGCGGTGTGTACGGCAGCGTGCGCGAACTGATGCTGTGGGAAAGAGAATGGCACCGCCAGTGGACCGATCCATCGAGCCTGCTGCACGCGATGCTGCAGCCATCGCCCCTGCTGGATGGGACGGTGCCGCCCTACCGCTTTGGCCTGGAGCTGATCCAGCGCGCAGGCCACGATGTCGTGTTCCACAGCGGCGGGCTATGGGGGTTCGATACGCTGATCCTCAGGATTCCGGCGCGCCGCATATCGATCATCCAGCTGGCGAATTGCGAAGCGGCGCAGTCCAATATCGAAGGCATTCTGGCTGCAATACTTGGCTGATCATTTTCTGACACACGCGCTATAGCGCCCTGCCGGGCAACCCAGCCTACCTCGCCGCCGGATCGCCGTCGTCCGACGCGTGGATCGCCAGCTCGTTCCAGCCCGATGCGGCATCGGGCTCGCGCGCGAAGCGAAAACCGGGCAATAGCGCCAGCAGGATCTCGGCGGTCGTGCGCACGATGCAGCCGGGGGCGACATGCCCGCCGATAACGCGCCCCTGCGCATCGGCGACCGAGATATGCAAATGCGACCCATCGGGAGACAAGGACCCCGCAAGCGTCAGGATCTCGAGGTCGCCGCGCAGTTCGAGCGCATCGCTCATGCCTGCCAACCGTATCCGCGCGACGCCCAGGCTGCCGATCCCCTGGACGACGAATGCCGCGCCAAGCCCGGCATCGCGCAGGATCGCATCGAGCGCGCTACGCAGGTCTTGTTGCGGATGAAGGCGAACAGGGAGTGCTTGCATAACAGCGGGCCGGCGACCTCGGTGCGCCCTTAGTGCGCTTCTTCCCAGTTCTTGCCGACGCCGGTCTCCGCCAGCAGCGGCACATCGAGCTTCGCCACGCCCGCCATCAGCTCCGGCAGTTTCACGCGCACCAGCTCCAGCTCGCCTTCCGGCACCTCGAGCACCAGTTCGTCGTGCACCTGCATGATCATGCGCGTGGCCAGTCCATCGCTGTCGATCCAGTTTTGCACCGCGATCATCGCCAGCTTGATCAAATCCGCCGCCGTGCCCTGCATCGGCGCATTGATCGCCGCGCGTTCGGCGCCGGCGCGGCGCGGGCCATTCGGCGAGTTGATCTCGGGCAGCCACAGGCGGCGGCCGAACACCGTCTCGACGTAGCCGCGCGCCTTCGCTTCCAGGCGCGTATTGTCCATGTACTGCTTCACGCCCGAGAAGCGCGCGAAATAGCGTTCGATGTAGTTGGCGGCCGCCGCGCGTTCGATGCCCAGGTTGCCGGCCAGGCCGAAGGCGCTCATGCCGTAGATCAGGCCGAAGTTGATGACCTTGGCGTAGCGCCGCTGCTCGCTCTGCACATCGGCTGGCGGAATGCCGAAGATCTCGGCGGCGGTGGCGCGGTGGATGTCCTCGCCGTCGGCGAAGGCCTTCAGCATCGCCGCGTCGCCCGAGATGTGCGCCATGATGCGCAGCTCGATCTGCGAATAGTCGGCCGACACGATCACGCTGCCCGGCGGCGCGATGAAGGCTTCGCGGATGCGGCGGCCTTCGGCGGTGCGCACCGGGATGTTCTGCAGGTTCGGTTCGTTCGACGACAGGCGGCCGGTGATGGCCACTGCCTGCGCATAATTGGTGTGCACGCGGCCGGTTTTCGCATTGACCATCTTCGGCAGCTTGTCGGTATAGGTCGACTTCAGCTTCGACATGCCGCGGTGCTCGAGCAGGATCTTCGGCAGCGGATAATCCTCGGCCAGCTTCTGCAGCACCTCTTCGTCGGTCGATGGCGCGCCGGTCGCGGTCTTCTTGATCACCGGCAGGCCGAGCTTGCCGAAGAAGATCTCGCCGATCTGCTTCGGCGAACCCAGGTTGAACGGGCCGCCGGCCGCCTCATAGGCCTGCTGCTCCAGCTCCAGCATGCGCTTGCCCAGTTCGGCCGATTGCACGTCGAGCAGGGCGCCGTCGATCAGCACGCCGTTGCGCTCGATCTTGTGCAGCACTTCCATGGTCGGCATTTCGATCTCGCGGTAGATGCGGGTCAGGCCGGCATCCTTTTCGACTTCCGGCAGCATGCTCTGGTGCAGGCGCAGGGTAATGTCGGAATCCTCGCCGGCGTACTCGGTGGCGCGCGCCAGCTCGACCTGGTCGAAGCAGATCTGCTTGGCGCCCTTGCCGCAGACGTCCACATACGGAATCGTGGTGTAGCCCAGGTGGCGCATCGCCATCGTGTCCATATCGTGCGGCTTGTGCGACTCGAACACATACGATTGCAGCAGCGTGTCGTGCACGATGCCTTTCAGGGTCACGCCATGGTTGGCGAAGATGTGCATATCGTACTTGAGGTTCTGGCCGACTTTCGGCTTGGCCGGATTCTCCAGCCAGGCGCGCATCTTTTCCAGCACATGCTCGCGTCCCAGCTGGTCCGGCGCGCCGGCATAGCGGTGCGCCACCGGGATGTAGGCGCCCTTGCCTGCCTCGACCGACAGCGAGATGCCGACCATCTCGGCCGTCATCGGGTCGAGCGAAGTGGTTTCGGTATCGACCGAGGTCAATGCGGCCGCGTCGACCAGCGCCAGCCATTGATCCAACTGTTCATCCGTCAGGATGGTCTCGTATTCGCCCTTGATGACCGGCATGCCGGCCAGGGTCGCCGCGCCTTCCGGCGAATTGAGCGGGCCGCCGCCCGGCGCCGCGCCCGCCGCCGGCCGCACGCTGCCATCGCCGGCCTTGGCGCCGCCGAGGTCGCGCAGCATGGTCTTGAAACCGTAGCGCTGGAAGAAATCGCGCAAGGCCTCGGCGTCTTCCGGACGGCCGACGAGCGACTCTTCGAACGAGATCACGTGCTTGACCAGGTCGCAGTCGGTCTTGACGGTGATCAGCTCGCGGCCCTTCGGCAACCACTCCAGGGCCGCCTGCAGGTTGGCGCCGACCGCGCCGCCGATGCTGGCGGCATTCTCGATCACGCCGTCGAGCGAGCCGTGCAGGGTGAGCCACTTGACCGCCGTCTTGGGGCCGCACTTGGCCACGCCCGGCACGTTGTCGACGGTGTCGCCGACCAGGGTCAGGTAGTCGATGATGCGGTTCGGCGCGACGCCGAACTTGGCCAGCACGCCGGCTTCGTCCATGCGCTCGTTGGTCATGGTATTGATCAGCATGACCTTGTCGTTGACCAGCTGGGCCAGGTCCTTGTCGCCGGTCGAGACCACGGTCTTCATGCCGCGCGCCGTCGCCTGCACCGCCAGGGTGCCGATCACGTCATCCGCTTCCACCCCATCCACCATCAGGATCGGCCAGCCCATGTGGCGCACCACTTCGTGGATCGGTTCGATCTGCTTGCCCAGGTCTTCCGGCATCGAGGCGCGCGTCGCCTTGTACTCCGGATACAGGTCGTCGCGGAAAGTCTTGCCCTTGGCGTCGAAAACGCAGGCGATGTAGGCCGCCGGGAAATCGGCGCGCAGGCGGCGCAGCATATTGACCATGCCGTGCATCGCGCCGGTCGGGAACCCGTCCGGGCTGCGCAGGTCGGGCAGCGCGTGGTAGGCGCGATAGAGATAACTGGAACCGTCGACGAGCAGCAGGGTATTGTCCATAAGGGGGTGGTATTCAGGATTCGGCAGGCGGCGCCAACCGTGGCGCCAGGGTAAGCGTCATTATCGCAGAATCCGCATGAATGGCCGCGCTTCTGCCCTGGCAAAATTCCTTCCTGCAATCATGGGGATCGGTACACTTTTCACAGGGAAGTGGCGCTGTTTGCTACAATGGACTAAACGACATTAGGTGACCATCATGCTGCGCTCGACACCCCGCTTTGCCCTCCTGACGCTCTGCCTGTTCGCCCACGCCGGCTTCGCCGCGGCCCAGCAGGCAACGCTGCCGCAGACGCAACCGACCCCACCGCAAACGCAGACGCGCCCCAGCGAAGCGCCGCCCCAGCTCGAACGCATCGAGCCGGGCAGCGACGTGCCGGCCACCACGATTCCGCCGCGCGAGCGTACCAAGATTACCGAGCGCCGCAGCAACGACGGCACGGTCACCCAGGTCGACGTTGAAAGCGGCCCGAGCCGCTACACCATGAAGCCCAACGTTGCTCCAGGCAATGCCCAACCCGGCGATGCCACCAGCAACAATATCCGTGCCCCACAATGGACGGTGATGGAATTCGACTTTGGCAATCCCAAAAAGCAGGACACAGCCGAGCAGCCGGTCGCGCCGGCACCCGCACGTCCGGGCGTTCCCGCCCGCGCCGACGTGCCGCCGCCGCCCGCGCTGGAGCCGACCACCAAACAATGATCGCGCCCGCCGCGGCCCCGCGCCGCGGCAGCGGGTCCTCACCTACTCTTTTGCTAGCACATGGCAGTATTTACCGCGGTCTCGCTGGATGACCTTCACCAGTGGATCAAGCAGTACCCGCTCGGCAACGCCGTCGGGCTCGAAGGCATTTCCTCCGGCATCGATAACAGCAATTTCTTCTTGAGCACGGAGCGCGGCGAGTACGTGCTCACGATCTTCGAGAACCTGCGCTTCGACCAGCTCCCCTTCTACGTCAAGCTGATGGCCCACCTGGCCGAACGCGGCATTCCGGTGCCGGCGCCTGTCGCCAATGCGGACGGCGAACTGGTCGTCACGCTGCAGGGCAAGCCGGCCATCGTCGTCAGCCGCCTGCAAGGCAGTTCCCAGCTTGATCCGCAACCGGTGCATTGCGCCGAAGTGGGCCGCATGCTGGCACGCATGCACCTGGCGGCGCAAGACTTTACCCTGCACCAGCCCAACCTGCGTGGCCTGGACTGGTGGGTGGCGACCGCCCCGGCCGTCCTGCCCTTCCTGGACGGGGACGAAGCGGCGCTGCTGCGCGCTGAAGTCGACTACCAGGCGGCGTTCGCGGCCGGCCCGGTCTATCCGAAGCTGGCGCGCGGGCCGGTGCACGCCGACCTGTTCCGCAACAATGTGATGTTCGAAGGCGAACGCCTGAGTGGCTGCTTCGACTTCTATTTTGCCGGCGTCGATACCTGGCTGTACGACGTCGCCGTGACCGTCAACGACTGGTGCATCGACCTGGCCACCGGCAAGCTCGACGAGGCGCGCGTGCATGCGCTGCTGGATGCCTACCATGCGGTGCGGCCGTTCACGCCGGACGAGCGCGCCGCCTGGCAGCCGATGCTGCGCGCCGGGGCGCTTCGCTTCTGGCTGTCGCGCCTGTATGATCTGCATCTTCCCCGTGCGGCCGAGCTACTGACCCCGCACGATCCGACCCATTTCGAACGCATCCTGCGCGAACGCATCGCTTGCCCGGCGCCTAATTTGCCCTAAATGAACAATTTGCCTGCTATCACCGGCTGGATCTGGCTTAAACGCGGCGCCAGCCTGTTCCGTCAACAACCCGCGGCCCTGACCACGCTGCTGTTCGCCAATATCCTGATCAGCATCCTGATCAGCGCGGTGCCTTTGCTGGGGCCGATGGTGGCGGTGGTCTTGATTCCGGCGTTCTCGATGGCCTTCATGATGGCCTGCTCGATGATCGAGAGCGGGCAGCGGGTCTCGCCCGCGGTGCTGTTGACGGGCTTTCGCAAGCCGGTGTTTCGCGAATTGTGCAAGGTCGGTGTGGTCTACCTGGGCGTCTCGCTGGTGCTGGCGCTGATCACGCGCTTCGCCGTCGATCCTGGGTTCTGGGAACAGGTGCGGGCCCAAGGCTCGACCGGCACCCCGGCGGTGCTGGCGGGATCGGATGTGATGGCGATGTTCCTGATCTTCGCGATCGACGTGGCGGCGCTGGTGTCGCTGTGCTTTGCCGCCCCGCTCACCTATTGGCAAAAGATGCCGCCGTTCAAGGCCGTGTTCTACAGCTTCTTTGCGGTGAAACGCAGCGCCGGCGTGTTCCTGGTGCTGCTGCTGGCGTGGTTCGCGATCTTCTTCGCGGTGTGCATGGTGATCGCCATGCTGCTGGGCGGGAACAACCTGGCGCGGGTGGTGATCATGTGGGTGATCTTTTTGTTCATCCTGCTGCTGCAGTGCGCGATGTATGCGGGGTATCGGGAGATCTTTGGCAAGCCGCAGGATGGCGGCCCGGACAATAGGGTCAGCCTCGAGAAATAAGCTGCCGTCCGCCCGAGGCCTTTAACCTGGCCCGGCCGAGCTTTCGCGAGGGCCATTCTGCACATGCCCTCATGGCCAGCGGGGAGTGGACATTCAGCGAGCACGCCGACGGTGGAGCAAGGACATCGGGATGTGGGCTTCACCCTTGGCATTCTTGGCATTGGCATACCTCAGGCTCATGGTCACAAGACCGGCCGGAAGAATGTTGCCGTAACCGGGACCAGGCACTTCGCCCGCGACCGTCAGCAATTGGTCGCCAGCGCCATCCACAACCATCACCGTCTCATTGAAGCTTCTTCCGATTGGAGGAATATTGAATGTCTTGTCAATTGTTTGCGAAGAAGGATCGCAATCCTCGGTGAGAGGAGCCGCATCGAACTTTCCGGTCACTCGCAGCGTATTCGTTCGGCCCGAAGCCGTATAGGCAGTGCGGATGACAACATCTATTTTCTCCCACACAACGTTCCACCGACATATGCGCCCGTCGTCGGTTTCTCGCGATGCGTTCAACGTCATCTCGCCACCGAAGAATACTTCCGTGGGGTCGAAACGCGCCTCGGCGACGGTATCGGATTCGATCGTGACCCGGCATCCCCCCAGCCCACCCGCACAGACCGATCGCTGGCTCCAGCCGGCAAATTCGGAAAAGTAGTCTGGCTGCGCGCGCACCGTTATCTGCTCGCCCTCACGGAATGTTCCAGAAACAGGCGTGACCGTCCCGCGTCCTGCTCCTGCTGCATAAGTGGCGAGTTTGTAGGCAGGAAGCGTCGGCACCCTTATGACCTCCGGCACCGATAAGCGAACGATTTCTTCGAGATCAATCGCCGTGGTGCTGCCAGTAATCTTGTTTAACGTCCGTCGCGCGACGCTGATCGCAGCATTACCGCTATATGCGGAGGCAAGATCGGCTGGCGTAAAAAGGCTCGTGAAATGAGAAGCCGCGGCGACTTTCTTACTAATCGACTCGGAATCAGTTCCTTGTGCGCCACCCATAATGGCCAGCGCAACCACCGGTTTGGTCAATACCCCGTCAGTGATTGCTTTTGTCCAAAAATCCCTGCCTTGAGGCTCTGCGTCGCGATTATACAAGTTTCGATAAACAGAATTTACGAACGCAGCATGATCGTTGTCATCATAAAGATCCTGGGACTCGAGGCTTCTCCCGAAAATGTCGACTAAATATTTGACCGTCGGCGAACTATCATATGCAGTGAGGAGGCTCCCAATATCCAAAGGTATATTAGCCTGTCTATAAGCATTAGACCAAAATGCAAGTCCTTCCGCATCGGCAGGCCTACCGAAATAAGCCACATAAATGCGCTGGATCAGCTCGTTGTAATCCGTGGCTGGCGCAACGGTAACGCTTGCCGCTGAACGTGACATGACACCTTCAGTTACCGGATCGGAGCCGCCGCATCCTGTCATGGCTAAAGACAAAGTCAGCACTAGTACAGGATACGATTTCTTGTCCATGATGGTTTCCTTTATAGAAACCACGAGTCTAGAATTCGATTAAAGAAAATTCAACCGATACCGTTTCCTGTCGCCGTGCGACAACGTTAAATCGCTTTATTCACCAGTTGGTGAATAGACAGGTTTTAAAGCCTAATGTAGGGATAGATTGAATTCGGATTAACGTCGACGGTTTGAATTCCGACTGCATTTGCGTTGACCAACGTTGGCAAAGGTGCGCGCCATGAGCGGCGCGCATCGATCAACGGCCGAGCTTTTCGAGCTTGGCGATCGACAGGTCCAGCACCTTCATGCCGGCCGACCCGAAATTGATCTGGGCCCGCGCCGCGCCGGCGCCGCCTTCGATATTGACGATCACACCCTCGCCGAACTTGGCGTGCGATACCGATTCGCCCACCCGCCAGCCGGTGCCATTGCCGGACTTCTGCGTGATCTGCTGCGCGATCTTGTTGTCGCTGCCGCCTTCGCGGAACTTGGCGTCGTCCCAGGCCGTCGTCTGCTTGCGCCCCGCGAACCAGGCGGTCTGCACGCGCGGCGACAGCCACTTGAGCGCTTCTTCGGGCAATTCGTCGAAGAAGCGCGACTTCATGTTGAAGCGGGTCTGGCCGTGCAACATGCGCTGCTGGGTGAAGCTCATGTAGAGGCGACGGCGCGCGCGCGTGATGGCCACGTACATCAGGCGCCGTTCTTCGTCCACGCCCTCGGCCTCGCGCGCGCTGCTCTCGTGCGGGAACAGGCCTTCCTCGAGGCCGGTGATGAAGACCGCGTCGAATTCGAGGCCCTTGGCCGAGTGCACCGTCATCAGTTGCAGCGCCTCTTGCCCGGCCTGGGCCTGGGCGTCGCCGGCCTCGAGCGAGGCGTGCGACAGGAAAGCCGACAAGGGCGACATCACGGTCGGCAGCGGCGCGCCGCCGTCGATGACCTCGATGCCGTCCTGGTAGACCACGGCCTCGCCGGCCTGGGCCTGCGACGGCGGTCCGAGGTGGGCCGGCGCGCCGATACCGAAACCTTCTTCCTGCACGAACTGGGTCGCGGCGTTGACCATCTGTTCCAGGTTTTCGATGCGGTCGGCGCCTTCCTTCTCGTTGGCGTAGTGTGTAAGCAGCGTGCTGCGTTCGAGCACCACGCGCACCAGTTCGGGCAACGGCAGTTGCTGGGTCTCGAAGCGCGCGCCTTCGATCAGCTTGACGAAGCCGCCGAGCGAGTTGCCGGCCTTGCCGGTCATGTAGGGCACGGCTGCGTACAGCGAGATGCCGTAGCTGTCGGCCGCCATCTGCAGTTGCTCGATCGAGCGCGCGCCGATGCCGCGGGTGGGGAAGTTCACCACGCGCAGGAAGGCCGAATCGTTGTGCGGATTGTCCATCAGCTGCAGGTAGGCGATGGCGTGCTTGACCTCGGCGCGCTGGAAGTAGCGCAGGCCGCCGTAGACCGTGTAGGGAATGCCGGCCGCGAACAGCGCATGCTCGATCACGCGGCTTTGCGCATTGGAGCGGTACAGCACCGCGATCTCGTTGCGCGGCATGCCCTCGTTCATGAGGCTTTTCGCCTCGTCGATGATCCACTGCGCTTCTTCGAGGTCGGACGAGGCCTCGTACACGCGCACCGGTTCGCCCTGGCCCGCATCCGTGCGCAGGTTCTTGCCCAGGCGCTTCGTGTTATTGGCGATCAGGTAGTTGGCGCTGTCCAGGATGTGGCCGTGCGAGCGGTAGTTCTGCTCCAGCTTGATCAGGTTCTTGACCTGGTAGTCGCGCTCGAAGGCCGACATATTGCCGACGTTGGCGCCGCGGAAGGCATAGATGCTCTGGTCGTCGTCGCCCACGGCGAAGATGGCGCCGCCGCCGCTCTCGCCCTGCCCCGCCAGCAGTTTCAGCAGGTTGTATTGCAGGTCATTGGTATCCTGGAACTCGTCGACCAGGATGTGGCGGAAGCGCATCTGGTAGTGATGACGGAGCGGGCCGTTGCGCGCCAGCAGTTCATAGGAACGCAGCAGCAGTTCGGCGAAATCGACCACGCCCTCGCGCTGGCACTGCTGGTCGTACAGCTCGTACAGCTCGACCATGCGGCGTTCGATCGGATCGTACGCCTCGACCTGCGAGGCGCGCAGGCCCTGGTCCTTGGCGTTGTTGATGAAGTACATCAGGTTCTTGGCCGGGTACTTCTCGTCGTCGACGTTGTGCGCCTTGAGCATGCGCTTGATCAGCGACAGCTGGTCTTGCGAGTCGAGGATCTGGAAGGTCTGCGGCAGCGCGGCGTCGCGGTAATGGGTGCGCAGCAGGCGGTTGCACAGGCCGTGGAAGGTGCCGATCCACATGCCCCGCGTATTGATCGGCAGCATGGCCGACAGGCGGGTGAGCATCTCCTTCGCCGCCTTGTTGGTGAACGTCACCGCCATGATGCCGGCCGGCGACACCTGGTTGGTCTGGATCAGCCAGGCGATGCGCGTGGTCAGCACGCGCGTCTTGCCGGAACCGGCACCGGCCAGGATCAGCGCGCTCTGCGAAGGCAGTGTAACCGCGGCAAGTTGTTCGGGATTGAGGTTGTGAAGGAGGGTCTGCATCCGGCCATTATACCGCCGCGTTTTACTGTATGCCCATCCAGTTTGGTCAATCCCCCCGGACGTTCTAGACGATCTTGATGATCAGTCCCACGTCCATGGTGTCGTCCGCGCGCACCACGACGCGCTGGCCGGGATTCACGTGGCGCGTTTTCGCCGCGACGATGTCATCGGCGACAGTCAGCCTGGTAAACACCTGCATCGGCTCGCGCCGATCGTAGTGCTTGATAGTGAATTCGAGGCGCCATGGCGTGTCGCCATGCATCCCGCTGATCATCGCGCGCTCGCCGCGGAAGACATGGGCCACCGGCTTGCTGGTCTCGCCCAGCAGGTCGAGACTCATCGCCACCTGGTACGGCGGCCGCGGCAAGGCCTGTGCGGCGCCGCCCAGCGTGGCGGCCAGTGCGCCGAATGGCAGGGTCAGGCAAAGACGGCGGCGCAGGCCGCTGATGGAAGATGAACGCATGCTTGCCTCGAAGTGGTGGTGGTTGCCCCATCGTCGCATGGCAGAACGGCAAGTGCAATGCGCCGCGCATGAAATGCTACTTTACTGGCCGGCCGAGCGCGTCGTCTGGTATTGCGGCAGGCCGTCGTCGCATTTTACCCAGTTCAGGCGGCTGCGCACGAAGGTATGGTCGGCCGGCGGCACCTGCTCCGGATCGTCGAGGCTGGCGGTGGCGAGGTCGATCTCGTCAGGCCAGCGTTCGTCGTGCCAGGTGAGCGTTGTGCCGCACGATGGGCAAAAGCTGCGCACCGCATGTTCGCTGGACCGGAAGCGCTGCGGCGCGCTGGCAGTCCAGTGCAGGCTGACGGTCTTGACACTGAACCAGGCGATGGCCGGCGCGCCGGACGCCCTGCGGCAATCCGTGCAATGGCACAAGGTACTGTTGAATGGCTGGCCATGCGCCTCGTAGCGCACCGCCCCGCAGAAGCATCCTCCCTGCAAGCTCATCCGTTTCTCCTTCCTTGAATCGTCGGCGATTTCACAAAGGAAATCACATTAACATCGCGCAACTTCTTGCAAACGCAATTCTCAGCCGCGCGCCGCCTCGTTATCTTTTCGCTTATTTTAATGACAGATTCGCGACATGGTCGCGAACCCCGTCGCATGTGCATTCATTCGTGCCCAGGCGCACGGTGCGGGCCTGGTGTCCGCGCCGCGCCAGGGGACAAACCTAAGGAGAACACTATGTTGGGTCGTGTTGTTACCGTGGCCGCACTGGCCGTTGGCGGCGCAATGCTGTCGAAGAAACTCAAGCAAAACCGTGGCTTTGGCGCCAGCTCGTCGATCGTCGAGACGATTGAAATCAATGTGCCTGTACGTACTGCCTACAACCAGTTCACCCAGTTCGAAGACTTCCCGCAGTTCATGAAGAGCGTGAAGGAAATTCGCCAGCTGGACGACAAGCACCTGCACTGGAAGGCCAACGTGGCCGGCGAAGACAAGGAATGGGATGCCGAGATCACCGAGCAGATCCCGGACAACCGCATCGCCTGGCGCAGCGTCACCGGCGTCAAGAACGGCGGCGTGGTCACCTTCCACAAGATCTCGGACACCGTCACCCGCATCGCGCTGCAGATGGACTACGAGCCGGAAGGCCCGCTCGAAACCCTGGGCGACGCCCTGGGCGCGGTGCGCATGGAAGCGCGTTCGAATCTGGCCAACTTCAAGGAGTTGCTGGAAAAACGCGGCAGCGAAACCGGCGGCTGGCGCGGGAAGATCGATCAGCATTGATCGGTCACGCATGCAGTCACCGGGCTGCTGGCGCTAACGCCTCCGTTAGCGCCAGCACGTCGCCCCCGCGAAGGCGGGGGCCCAAGTTCTGCTAGCAACCAGGTACTGCTTGCGCTACCAATTCGCTTGCACACTTGGGTTCCCGCCTTCGCGGGAACGACGTCCTCTTACGGCCGACGGCTATTGACCGCCTTCGTCGTCGCCGGCAACTCCACCCGCTTCACCGGCATCGCCTGCGCCGCGATGAATCCCTCCAGCGCCTGCGACAGGTCGGCAACCACCTGGCTGCCATACGACTCCTCGATCAACCTGTATTGCTGCTCGATCAACGGCGCGATCTCGTCGATCAGCTTGTCCCCTTTCGGCGCCAGCCGCACCCAGATCCGCCGCTGGTCGGCCGCCACCCGCTGCCGTTCGACCAGGCCCAGTTCTTCCATGCGCGACAGCACGCCGGTCATGCTGGGACTGAGGATCTGGCACAGGTCGCACATCTCGCGCGGTTCCAGTTGCCCGTGTTCGTCCAGCACGCGCAAGATCCGCCACTGCTGCTCTGTCACGCCGAAATGGTTGAGGATTGGACGAAAATGCGACATCAGCGAATCGCGCGCCTTGAGGAAAAGCTGGGGCAAATTGCGGTGAGTGATACGGCGGGCCAATGCGTGCTCCGTGTTAAATGTGTCTACATCAAGAAATATCGGGCAAGCACTAGCACTTGACTGACTAAGATATTAGTGATTAACTACGAATATATTAGTGAGTTTTCTTGACTCCGTCTATTTTTTGCGAATGCGGTCGAAACCGTGATTATCCGAGAGCGTCCTTCCGGGCTCAAGCTGTTCCTTCTGCTGCGCGGCTCGGTCCTGCCCCGCATCCTGCCCACCCTGCTGGTCAATATTGCGGTGGCAACGCTGGTCACCTGGTCGCACGGCGACCTGTGGGACCTCAAGATTACCCTCACCACGATTCCCTTCACCCTGATCGGCTTGCCGATCGCGATCTTCCTCGGCTTTCGCAACAACTCCGCCTACGACCGCTTCTGGGAAGGCCGCAAGCTGTGGGGCGAGCTGGTGCTGCGCTGCCGTAACCTGGCGCGCCAGGCGACGAGCCTGATCGACGATCCACAGCCCGCGCTTGCAAGCAATGGTTTGCAGGATACACGGGTACGCATGATCTACCGCGCGATTGCGTTCGTCCACGCGCTGCGCGACCACCTGCGCGACCAGCCGAGCTCGCCGCAAGTGGCGACTTTGCTGCTGCCGGACGAAGCCGACGACATGGCGCGCGCCCGTAACAAGCCGGACTGCCTGATGCGCCATATGGGCGCCGACCTGCAGCGCTGCATCCGGGAAGGACGCATCGAAGCGTGCCTGGCCGCCAATATCGACAATACCCTCTCGAGCCTGACCGCCGCCGCCGCGTCGTGCGAGCGCATCAAGAATACGCCGATCCCCTATTCGTACACGCTGCTGCTGCACCGCACCGCCTATATCTACTGCTTCCTGCTGCCCTTCGGCCTGGTCGATTCGATCGGCTTCATGACGCCGTTCGTGGTCGCCATCGTGGCCTATACCTTCTTCGGCCTCGATGCGCTGGGTGACGAGCTGGAAGAGCCATTCGGCATCGAACCCAACGACCTGCCGCTGGACGCCATCTGCCGCGCCATCGAGATCGACCTGCGCACCGCCCTGCGCGACGACCACGTGCCGCCGCCGCTGCAGCCGGTCGACTACTGCCTGACCTAGGAGCCACCATGCACCACGACCATCACTTAGTCCACGACCGCGTCCGCCTGCCGCAGCTGCGCGAACGCATCACCAGCGCTGCCGCCGCGGCCGAATGGATCCACGACGGCATGACCGTCGGCACCAGCGGGTTCACCCGCGCCGGCGACGCCAAGGCGGTGCCGCTGGCGCTGGCCGAGCGTGCACGCACGACGCCGCTGGCGATTACCCTGATCACCGGCGCCTCGCTCGGCGGCGACACCGACGCCATGCTGACGCAGACCGGCGCACTGGCGCGCCGCATGCCCTTCCAGACCGATCCCACGCTGCGCGCCGCGATCAACCGCGGCGAGGTCATGTTCACCGACCAGCACCTGTCCGAGACGGTCGAACTGCTGCGTACGCGCCAGCTTGCGCCGGTCGACGTCGCCATCATCGAGGCGGTGGCGATCACCGAGGACGGCGCCATCATCCCGACCACCTCGGTCGGCAACAGCGCCAGCTTCGCGATCCTGGCCGACAAGGTGATCGTCGAGATCAACCTGAACCAGTCGCCGGCGCTCGAGGGACTGCACGACATCTTCATTCCGAAGCTGCGGCCGCAGCGCGAACCGATGCCCTTGAAGACCGTCAGCGACCGTATCGGCACCACGGCCATCGTCATCCCGCCCGAGAAGATCGTGGCCATCGTCATGACCGAGAAGCACGACAGCGCCTCGACCATCCTGCCGCCGGACGACGACACCGCCGCGATCGCCGGCCACCTGACCGGCTTCTTCAATGCCGAAATCGCCGCCGGCCGCCTGACCGAACGGCTGATGCCGATCCAGGCCGGCATCGGCACCATCGCCAACGCGGTGCTGGCCGGCCTGATCGACGGCCCGTTTACGGGCCTGAGCATGTATTCCGAAGTGCTGCAGGATTCGACCTTCGACCTGTTCGACGCCGGCAAGCTCGATTTCGCCTCGGGTTCCTCGATCACCCTGTCGGAAGAAAAAGGCCGCCAGGTGTTCGCCGACCTGGCGCGCTACAAGGACCGCCTCGTCCTGCGCCCGCAGGAAGTGAGCAACCATCCCGAAGTGGTGCGCCGGCTCGGCATTATCGCCATCAATACGGCGCTCGAATTCGATATCTACGGCAATATCAACTCGACCCACGTCGGCGGCACCCACATGATGAACGGCATCGGCGGCTCGGGCGACTTCGCCCGCAATGCCTATCTGTCGGTGTTCGCGACCAAGTCGGTCGCCAAGGGCGGCAGGATCTCGAGCATCGTGCCGATGGTCTCGCATGTCGACCATACCGAGCATGACGTCGACGTCGTGGTGACCGAGGTCGGCCTGGCCGACCTGCGCGGACTGGCGCCGCGCGAACGGGCGCAGCGCATCATCGACAACTGCGTGGCCGAGCCATATAAACAGATGCTGCGCGATTATGTGGAAGAAGCCAACCGCGGTGGCGGCCACACCCCGCATGTGCTGGAGAAGGCGTTCTCTTGGCACGTGCGGTATCGCGACACCGGATCGATGCTGCCGGCCGCGTCATCGCATTGACGATGGCCGACATGCGCGGGGTGTGGACGGCCCCGCCGTCCACCGGAATTCAACCCACCGTCGGCACCGGCTTGGCCAATCCTTTCGCGCGCGCATCCTTGATCAAGGCGCGCACCGTCCTGTCGGCGGCCTTGCTCTCGCGCTCCATTTCCTTGCCCAGCTCGCCCATGCGCTTGCCCAGCTTTTCCATCGGCTGGTTGGCGATCTCCATCTGGCGGCCGATGTCTTCCATCGAGGCGCGCTGCTGGCGCGCCTGCGGGCCGTTGTAGGCTTCGCCGATGCGCTCGCCGGCATCGGACATGCGCTTGCCGGTCTCGGCCATCTTCTGCTGGATGATGCGGCGCTCCGCATCGTCGCCCGCCGCCGCCATCTGCCGGCTCAGCATATCCATGTGCTTGCTGAGCGCCTGCATGCCGTCGTCGACTTCGCGCATGTCGCGCGCGCTCGGCATATTGGCGGGCTTGGCCGCGGCGCGCTCCATGTCACGGCCGAGCGCTTCCATCTTCTTGCCGTGCTTTTCCATTTCCTTGCCGTGGACTTTCATCATCTCGCCCAGGCGGTCGAGCGGCGCCCAGGCGGCGCGCGCCTTCCTGATCGTGTCCGGGTCCTCGATCACATAGCCGTGACCATCGGCGCGGAACCAGATGAATTCGCCCTTGATCGCGCGCTGGGCGGCGCGCACCTCGTCCCAGTCGTCGCTGCTGCCGCTGATGTCGAAGCGGCCGGCGGTGTCGCGCACCAGTGCATACGGCTCGTCCGCCGCCGCCACGCGCACCACCCGCGCCTTGCTCTCGGCCGCCGCATGGGTCGGCATGGTGAAGGCCGCCAGGGTGGCCAGGCCGAGGAGCGGAAGCGCCAGCTTCCAGTGGATCGAGGCGGTGCGTGACATGGGCGGTCTCCAGTGATAGGCCGGACGTAGCCGGCGATGGAAACAGGGTAGACAATCCGGCGTGCGTCGCCCAGCACGCTGCGACAGACGGTCGAAAACGGGGAACAGGCGGCAAAACCGGCGCCAGGACGACAACGCGGCCTGAAAGGCCGCGCAAGACGATGCATATGCGGCGGGCCGGACGGCCGACCGCGAGAGAACGTTAGTAGACGACGACCGAACGGATCGACTCGCCCGACTTCATCAGGTCGAAGCCTTCGTTGATGCGGTCGAGCGGCAGGTGATGGGTGATCAGGTCGTCGATATTGATCTTGTTTTCCATATACCAGTCGACGATCTTCGGCACGTCGGTACGGCCGCGGGCGCCGCCGAAGGCCGAACCCTTCCACTCGCGGCCGGTCACCAGCTGGAACGGACGGGTGGAGATCTCCTGCCCGGCCGCCGCCACGCCGATGATGATCGACTGGCCCCAACCCTTGTGGCAGCACTCCAGCGCCTGGCGCATGGTGTTGACGTTGCCGACGCACTCGAAGCTGTAGTCGGCGCCGCCGTCGGTCAGCTGGATGACGCTGTCGACCACGTTCTCGACCTTGGTCGGGTTGATGAAATGGGTCATGCCGAACTTGCGCGCCATCGCTTCGCGTTCCGGGTTCAGGTCGACGCCGATGATCTTGTCGGCGCCCACCATCTTCGCCGCCTGGATCACGTTCAGGCCGATGCCGCCCAGGCCGAACACGACCACGTTGGCGCCCGCTTCGACCTTGGCGGTAAAGATTACGGCGCCAATGCCGGTGGTGACGCCGCAACCGATGTAGCAGATCTTGTCGAACGGCGCGTCATTGCGCACCTTGGCCAGGGCGATCTCGGGAACCACGATGTAGTTCGAGAAGGTCGAGGTGCCCATGTAGTGGTAGATCGGCTGGCCGTCGATCGAGAAACGGGACGTCGCATCGGGCATCAGGCCGCGGCCTTGCGTCGAGCGGATCGCCTGGCACAGATTGGTCTTTTGCGACAGGCAGAATTTGCACTGGCGGCATTCCGGCGTGTACAGCGGGATCACGTGGTCGTCCTTGCGCAGGCTCGTCACGCCAGGGCCGACGTCGACCACCACGCCGGCGCCTTCATGGCCCAGGATGGCCGGGAAGATGCCTTCGGGGTCAGCGCCCGACAGGGTGTAGTAGTCGGTATGGCAGATGCCGGTGGCCTTGACCTCGACCAGCACCTCGCCGGCCTTCGGACCTTCGAGTTCGACCTCTTCGATCGTGAGCGGATGGCCCGCCTTCCATGCAATTGCTGCCTTGGTTTTCATATCGTATTCCCGTTGCTTGAAGAAAAGCGCGTCCATGAGCGCGCCGCAAAGGTGACATGATAACAAGCTTGCGCGATCGCGTGCGGCAACGGCCGCAATCGTTCGCCACCCGGGCGCTGGCGCAGGCGCATCCGATCGGTTACCATCGTCCCCTGCACCTTTGCAGGGCCTATTGGAGAACACCATGCCCGATCCCGCGAAGGTGCGCGCCGCGCCCGCGATCCCGCGCTACGAACTGCTCGCGCTCGACCTGTCCCTCGCCTTTCCGGCCGCGTTGCGGCCTACGGTTGCCGCACTTACCGACAGTGCAGGCTGGCGTCCCGAAATACGCCACTATACTTACCAGGTCGTGTCCGGCGGCGACACCTTGAGCATTCCCCGACGGCTCTACATCGACCGCGGCCTGCTGTGGGACGATGCCGGCCGCGACGCGACAGCAAGCGGCATCGCCAGGTGCCTCGGCACCCGCCACCATGACGGCTATGTGCGCGACGCTTGCCTGGAGCGGCTGCTGGCCGCGCCGCAAGGCTGGATGGCGCCCTTCATCGTGCACCTGGTCGGCGAATACGTGGACGAGATCGTGCAGCGCATCGAGACGGCGCTGCCGGGCTTCGCGCCGGACATGCGGGCCGCCCTCGCCGCCTTCGTGCGCGAGAATCCGCGCTACCTGGACACGATCGAGCGCCGCACCATCAGCTATCGGCCCTATGGCTGCGCGGCGTCGGCAAGCTATGCGGGCAAGCGTGTCATCGCCTTGCTGCGGGCGCTGGGCCGGGAAGCGTGAGCCGCATCCGCTGCTCCATCAATTCCGAGCCGGGCCGCAAGGGTTCGCGCACGCCGGCGTCGACGAAACCGGCGCGCTCGTACAGGCGCAAGGCCTCGACATTGGTGCAGGTCACGCCCAGCTGGACTGCCTGCGCGCCACGCTCTGTTGCCCAGCGCACCGCCTCGTCCAGCAAGGCGGCGGCCACGCCGTGGCCGCGCGCTTGCGGCGCCACCCACATCTGGAACAGGTTGACGATGGACGCATCCGCCGCATCCTCCTTGGCCCAGGCCAGCCCGACGAGCATGCCGTTTGCCTCGGCCGCCAGCGCGCGGTCGATGCCGGACGTGGTCGAGCACGCCAGCCGCGCGGCCCAGGTCTCGGGCGCCAGCGCCTCCTCGGCGGCCAGCGTGCTGCCGAAGGCGTCCGGCGCATCGGCCAGCGCGCGCAGGCGGATCGCGCGGTAGGCCGGCCATTCCTCAACCGTGAATGGCCTGACGGTGAAAGCGGTGGCGGCGTGCGCCATGGCGAACTCCTGCTTATTGTTGGATAGTAATTTTAGCAGGCGGCATTCGCGCCACTGCCGAGCGCCATGCGCCGCCCACAATTGGTACATTGCGCGCATTGACCAAGGAGAGCGCCATGTCGGAATCGAACAAGAACGTATTGCAACAGGCAAACGCCGCAGTGAGCCGGGGCGACAACGAAGGTTTCCTGTCCTTCTGCACCGACGACCTCGTCTGGTCGACGGTCGGTGGCGAGACCCTGCGCGGCAAGGAGGCGGTGCGCGCCTGGATGGTGGACGGCTACGCCGAGCCGCCGACGTTCACGGTGCGCGAACTGGTGGCCGAAGGCGACTTCGTGGTTGCCCTGGGCGACATCGAATCAAAGGACGAGAAAGGCAGCCCGGTGCAGAATGCCTATAGCGACGTCTGGCGCTTTCGTGATGGCAAGATGGCCGAGCTGCGCGCCTTCGTCATCCCGGTCGGCTCGGCGGGCGCCTAGTCTTCCCCGTCCTCCATCCGGCGCTTGCGCGCCCGCCCGACGGCGATCCGGTTGCGCGTGGTGAAAGCGATCAGGCGCGCCACCACCACCGCCAGGTACATCAGGCCGATCAGCATCTCGACGCTGGCCAGCGCCCGCGCATGCACGGTCAGGGGGATCACGTCGCCGATGCCGGTGCTCGACAGCAGCGCGAAGCTCAGGTAGTTCAGTTCGGTCCACGTGCGCGGCGCGGCGGGGTTGACCGCGGCCGCGAAGGTGCCGGGATGGACTTCCTGCAGCAGCACGTACAGGTGGGTAAAGGCCCATGCCAGCAGGGTGAAGGTAGCGCCGGCCGCGAACAGCTCGTCGGTGGTGGCCAGTTCGTCGTCCATCATGTAGGCGATCAGGCTGCCCGCCGCATAGAAATAGAACAGCGCCTCGAGGCCGGACGACCAGGCCAGCAACTGTTTTAGTCCGAACAGGATCTGCGCCAGCAGCAGCACGATGATCGGCACCGCCAGCGCCCAGCTGACCCGCACCTCGCCCGGCGTGCGCCGCACCATGCGGATGGTAAAGGCCAGCACCACGATGCCGAAGGCATTGAAGGCCACCTGGCCGGCCCGCGTGCCCTCGATGAAGGGATAGGTCAGCATGCCGGCCAGCTGGACCAGCAGCAGGATGGCGGACGGGTGGCGGCGGGTGTGCGTGAACAGGAGCAAGGGGCGCATGGGCTGGCGGCGGTGATCGCGGTGCGCCCATTGTAGGTTCAGGCGGGCGGGAACAGCGCGCCGAACGCGCGCGCCGCGCCGGCGGGATCGCGCGCGCCATAGACGCTCGTGATGGCCGCCACCAGGTCGATGCCGCGCGCCACCAGCGGCGCCGCATTGGCGGGCGTCATGCCGCCGATGATCACGATCGGCAAGCTGAACTCGGCGCGCGCCTGGTCCAGCAGCTCGGGCGGCGTCACGAACGTGTATTTCTTGACCGGCGAGGGATAGAAGCCGCCGAAGGCGATGTAGCTGGCGCCGTCCTGCACTGCCGCGCGCGCCAGGGCCAGCTCGCCATAGCACGAGGCGCCGACGATCTTGCCAGGCCCCAGCAGCGCGCGCGCCGCGCGCACGCCCTGGTCGGTATGGCCCAGGTGTACGCCGTCGGCGTCGATGTCCTGGCACAGGTCGAGGTGGTCGTTGATCACCAGCGGCCGGCCGTGGCGACGGCACAGCGCCAGCAGCGCCGTCGCCTGTTCCTTGCGCAGGGCAGGCACCGCCTCCTTGTGGCGGTACTGGACCAGGGCGGCGCCGGCTCCCAGCGCCGCATCGGTGGTGGCGATCAATCGCTCGGTATCGTCCCAGTTGGGGGTGACGAGGTACAGGCCGCGCATGCGGACTCCTTTCAGTGGTGGGGTTTCAGCAGGCGGCGCGGGATGCGCTGCCCCGGCGCCAGCGCATACGACTGCGCCAGCGTGTGGTGGGTATAGGTCTGGGCCGCGTCGAGCGCGGCTTCCATGTCGTCGCCGAGCGCCAGCCGGGCGGCGAGCGCAGCGGCCAGCGTGCAGCCGCTGCCGTGGTAGCCGTGCGGCAGGCGAGGCCAGTGCCAGCTGCGCAGTTCGGCGTCTCCCTGCAGCCAGCGGTTGACGACGAGGTCGCCCACGGCATGGCCGCCGGTCACCAGCATCTGCGCGCAGGCATCCGGTCCGAGCGCGTCCCGCTCGGGCAGGTTGGGCAGCACGATGGTCGCCAGCGGCATCAGTGCACGCAGCGCCTCGGCGGCATCGCCCTGCCCCAGCGCGTCGCCATGGCCGCTGGCCAGCACCGGGTCGAGCACCACCGGCAGCGCCGGCCGGCGTGCGCGCAACTTGCCGACGATGCCGGCGATCGCCGCCGCATTGGCGGCATTGCCGGGGATGCCGAGCTTGACCGCCGCTATCTCGAAGGCGTCCAGCAGCGGCGCCGCCTGGCGCTCGACCAGGCTGGCCGCGACCGGCTGCGCATCGAAGACCCGGTTATTGTCCTGGCTGGTCAGGGCGGTGGCCACCGGCAGCGGGTGCGCGCCTTGAGCCGCGATCGCCAGGATGTCGGCCGCCAGGCCGGCGCCGGCGCCGGGGTCGAGCCCGGCGAACACCAGCACGCAGGCGGTCATCCCGTGATCTTTCCTTCGCGGGGCGAGGACGGCGAGGCCGCGAAGCGCTTCGGCATCCGGCCGGCGAGATGCGCGTCGCGCCCCGCCAGCACCGCGTGCTTCATCGCGCGCGCCATGCGCACCGGGTCGCGCGCGGCGGCGATGGCGGTGTTCATCAATACGCCGTCGCAGCCCAGCTCCATCGCGATCGCGGCGTCCGACGCCGTGCCGACGCCGGCATCGACCAGCACCGGCACCGTGGCCTGCTCGATGATGAGCGACAGGTTCCACGGATTGAGGATGCCCATGCCGGAGCCGATCAGCGAGGCCAGCGGCATCACCGCCACGCAGCCGATCTCCTGCAGGATGCGGGCCTGGATCGGATCGTCGCTGCAATAGACCATGACGTCGAAGCCATCTTTTACCAAAGCCTCGGCCGCGACCAGGGTCTCGGGCATGTGCGGGAACAGCGTCTTCTCTTCGCCCAGCACTTCCAGCTTGACCAGCTTGTGCCCGCCCAGCAGCTCGCGCGCCATCTGCAGTGTATAGATCGCGTCCTTGGCGTTGTAGCAGCCGGCCGTATTCGGCAGGATGGTGAAGTCGCTTGGCGGCAGCACGTCCAGCAGGCTCGGGGCGTTCGGGTCCTGGCCGATGTTCACGCGGCGGATCGCCACCGTGACGATCTCGGCGCCGGCGGCCAGGGTCGCTTCCCGGGTCTGGTCCAGGTCGCGGTACTTGCCGCTGCCGACCAGCAGGCGGGATCGATAAGCGCGGCCGGCGATGGTCAGCACGTCGTCGCGGTTCATGTCGTTCATTGCATTCATAGTCTGTCTCCTGTCAGCCGCCACCGATGGCGCGCACGATATCCACCCGATCCTGTTCCTGCAGGCGCCGGTGCAGCCATTGCTGGCGCGGCACCACTTCGCGGTTGACCGCGAGCGCCATCCCCTGCCCCGTCAAGCCCAGCTGTTCCAGCAGGCCGAACAGGGTCTGTCCCGGCGGCACCTGGCATGGGGCGCCGTTCACTTCGATCGGCGTCATTCACACCTCCCGGTACAGCTGGGCGCCGTTCCGGACGAACTCGATCGCCTTTTCCTGCATGCCCTGGGCCAGCGCACTCTCGCCCTGCACGCCCTTGGCGGCGGCATATTCGCGCACTTCCTGGGTGATCTTCATCGAACAGAAATGCGGCCCGCACATCGAGCAGAAATGGGCGACCTTGGCCGAATCCTTCGGCAAGGTCTCGTCGTGGAATTCGCGCGCTTTATCCGGATCGAGACCCAGGTTGAACTGGTCTTCCCAGCGGAACTCGAAGCGCGCCTTCGACAAGGCGTTGTCGCGCAGCTGGGCGCCCGGATGACCCTTGGCCAGGTCGGCCGCATGCGCCGCGATTTTATAGGTGATGATGCCGTCCTTGACATCGTTCTTGTCGGGCAGGCCCAGGTGCTCCTTGGGCGTCACGTAGCACAGCATGGCGGTGCCATACCAGCCGATATTGGCGGCGCCGATGCCCGAGGTGATGTGGTCGTAGCCCGGTGCGATATCGGTGGTGAGCGGCCCGAGCGTGTAGAACGGCGCCTCGTGGCACTGCTCCAGCTGCAGGTCCATGTTTTCCTTGATCAGGTGCAGCGGCACGTGGCCGGGGCCCTCGATGATGGTCTGCACGTCGTGCTTCCAGGCGATCTGGGTCAGCTCGCCCAGGGTCTTGAGCTCGGCCAGTTGGGCTTCGTCGTTGGCGTCGTAGATGGAGCCGGGCCGCAGGCCGTCGCCCAGGCTGAACGACACGTCATAGGCCTTCATGATGTCGCAGATGTCTTCGAAATGCGTGTACAGGAAGGATTCGCGATGGTGGGCCAGGCACCACTTGGCCATGATCGAGCCGCCGCGCGAGACGATGCCGGTCAGGCGGTTCGCCGTCATGGGCACATAGCGCAGCAGCACGCCGGCATGGATGGTGAAATAGTCGACGCCCTGCTCGGCCTGTTCGATCAAGGTGTCGCGGAAGATCTCCCACGTCAGGTCTTCGGCCTTGCCATTGACCTTTTCCAGCGCCTGGTAGATCGGCACCGTGCCGATCGGCACCGGGCTGTTACGGATGATCCATTCGCGCGTCTCGTGGATGTGCTTGCCGGTCGACAGGTCCATCACGGTGTCGGCGCCCCAGCGGATGGCCCAGGTCATCTTTTCCACTTCCTCGCCGATCGACGAGGTCACGGCCGAATTGCCGATATTGGCATTGACCTTCACCAGGAAGTTGCGGCCGATGATCATCGGCTCCAGTTCCGGGTGGTTGATATTGGCCGGGATCACAGCGCGCCCGCGCGCGACTTCCGAGCGCACGAATTCGGGGGTGATCTCCGGCGGGATGCTGGCGCCGAACGACTGGCCCGGATGCTGGCGGCCGAGCAGCGCCGCCACGCGCTGGCCCATCGGGCCGGACGACTCGAGCGAAGCGATGTATTCCTTGCGCTGCATGTTCTCGCGCAAGGCGATGAATTCCATCTCGGGCGTGACGATCCCCTGGCGCGCGTAATGCATCTGGGTGACGTTGGCGCTGCCATCGCCGATCGGGGTCGCGCGGCGCGGCGCGCGCTGCAGGTTGAAGCGCAAGGCGGCCAGTTGGGGATCGTTCAGCCGCGCCTGGCCATAGCGCGAGGAAGGGCCAGCCAGTTGCTCGGTGTCGCCCCGCTCGGCGATCCAGCCCTGGCGCAACGGCGCCAGGCCGCTGCGGATATCGATCGCCGCCGCCGGCTCGGTGTAGGGACCGGACGTGTCGTAGACGAACAGCGGCGGATTCGGTTCGCCGCCGAAGCTGTCCGGCGTGGGCGACTGGGTGATCTCGCGCATCGGCACGCGGATGTCGGGCCGGCTGCCTTCGATATAGACCTTGCGGGAGTTGGGTAACGGATTGACGGCCGCGTGGTCCACGGTGGCGGTGGCGGCGTCGAACTTCAGAGGTGCATTCATTTGGCTCCCTTGCTTGCGGAGCCAGCAAAGGAGGTACCGGGTACGGCAAGGCGGGCGCAAATATGCGCACGGCCGCATGAACTCGGCTGCTTCCCTTCGCTGGCATTATCCAGATCAGGTTCGGAGGGTATTTCTCACCCACGCGACCTTGCACTCACATGCAAGGCCGCGCAGGACCCCTAGCGTCTGCCGCCAAGGAGCGTGAGCTCCTGGCAGCCGGCCGATTATAGCCCAATCGTTTTTCGGTGGACTAGGGAAGCACTGATTTATTCTGGCGCGCAGGAATCGGTCACGAAAAATGTGCCCGGCAAGGCGCAAACCGGAGCGATACCCAGTGGTATCGCGAGGATTTGCAACGCCGCAGGGCGCATTTTCTCGTGGCCGAGGCCGCCGCCATGAATAAATCAGTGCTTCCCTAGAATCGATGCGGAGCGATTACATCATGGGCGGCTCCTGTTCCAGCGCGTGCAGCTGCAGTTCTCCGTTCACGAAGCGCACCTCGACGAAGGGCGTGCGCGCCGGCTCGATGGCGCGCACGACGGGCGGCCCGTCATCGACCGCGACTTCGAGCCGCACGCTGTCGGCGCTGGTCTTGACGTCGACCGAGTCCGCACGCGAGATCGTCCAGTCGGTGCTGACGCCGGAACGCTGGTACACCTGCTTGCCATCGACCAGCACGCTCACGGTATTGTTCTGGAAGCCTTCGCCTAACCTCACGCGTAATGTCATGACCCGCCCCTCCTCAGATATCGACGCGGGAGCGCCGGACAGGCTGCGCTCCCCGCATGCCTGTCCGGACAATCCCAGCACCAGCAAGACAGCAATCCAGGCCAGGCGCCTCATTCTTTCTCAGGCCTCCCGAAAACCTGGGTCGTGATCTGGTTCAGTGTATCTTGCGCGGCACGCTCGTCCCCGCTCGCCATCTGGACACAGGACAGGGTGTACCGCACTTCGTCCTCGGACACCGGATCGAGCACGTGGGTACCGGCCACGCTCGCGAGCAAGGCGATGCTTTCCTCCTTGTTGGCGGCGCGCACGGTGACCGGCCGGCCCTTGCCCGCATTGACGGTCTTGAACACGCGCCCGGCGTTGATGCCCTTGATCATGCGCGCATAGGTGGCCATCGGATGGGCGCCGAAGCGGTCGATCACCTCGTCGAAGGCGGCATTGCCGGAGCGGAGCGTCACGTTGTCCGAACCTTGCAGGTAGAGCAGCACGCCCTGGTCGTCGCCCATGAACAGGTCGGCCAGCGTGTCTTCGTCGCGCGTGACCGGGTAGCGCACCCGGATCGTCAGGATGTCGGACAGCACCTGCGAGCCGTCGAGCGCCGCATAGGCCGCACGCACCCGGTATTGCCCCGGCTGGTCGAAGTAGAAGCCGCCCTTGCCGTAGCCGATATAGGCGCTGTCGCGCACCTCGTCGTCGACGCCGAGCACTTGCTGGCGCTCGCCGACCAGGTGGTCGATCATCGGCTCGTAGGCAACCACTTGGCCGCTCGGCTTGCTGATGACGATCCTGACCATGCCGAAATCGGGATGCAGCCAGGTGTGGGCACGCCGCCCGCGGGTGGTGGTGGCCTTGAGCTTGAGCTCGAGCACGACCGGTTCGCCCAGCGCGAAACTGCGCTGGTGGGTCGAGATCCCCAGCACCAGCCCCGACTCGTCCGCGATCGGATCGGCCAGTACCTCACGGCCCAGCGACGAGCCGACGATGAAGTTGTTGCCGCCCATGATGACGTCGTTGCGGAAGCCATGGCGCAGGTGGATCAGTTCCTCGTCGTCGAAGCGGAAATCGAAACTGCTCCAGAAACCGGCCGGCCCGCCTTTCGGGTAGTACCACGGGTAGTTCATCCACGACAGCGCATCCGGCCGGTCTGGCTTGGGCGGCGATGCGAGCGACTTCTGCCATGAGTGCAGGAGGTTGAAGCAATGCCCGAGCTCGTGCACATAGGTGTAGAGCTGCAGCCGCTGCTGCTCGGCCGAGGCGCCGCCGATGCCCGCGTTGAACACGGCGCAGCCCTGGCGCTGCTTGCCCTGCTGGTCGAACATGATGCCGTACAGGCCGCTGCCATAGTCGTGCTGCTGGGCGACCAGTTGCCACACGCACCATTGCTGCACATCGCTCCAGAGGGTGAAATGGGTCTGCATCGAGGCGTGCAGCTCGGCATTGCTCCAGGCGGCGTTCGCCTGCGCTTCGGAGATATTGATCACGTTATTGCCGCCGGTCGGCACCATGCCGATGCCGGCTTCGCCGAAGGCGCTCACCACGCTGAGGTTGCGCGCACTGCCGCCCGACGGCAGCGAGCCGGTGTCATAGCTGGCGAAGGTCGAGCCGACCAGGTCGGACACGCTGTCTGTCTCGATCCTGACGGTGCGGAAATGCAGCGACGAGAACGGGCAATGATAGGAGGCGCCCGGTGCATTGGTCACGGTGAAGAATTGCAGGGTGGCGGCCGCCTGCGGCTGCAGGATGTTGACCCGCGGGATCGTGACCTGCACCACCGGCGCACCGGCCGCGAAGGTAAAGCGGCCCATGCCCTTGACCACGACCTTGGAACTGCTGACCGTGATCGTCGGGCTGTCCACCACGAAGGAACCGAAGTACGAGGTGGTCTTGCCGACGGTCTGGTAGAAGTCGCCGCTCACCCGCTTCATGGGGCGGCTGCGGTCGACGTCGACCCGCAAGTCGACCTGGAAGGCGCCCAGCGTCCCGGCATAGCAGCCGCTGACCGCCTTCTTGATCGGCAGCGGGATAGGCGGTATCGGGAATTTCGGGATCGGCGCAGGCGGCACATGCGGGATCGGCGGCGCCTCGGGCAAGGCGCCGGTCGGGGCCGTATCATGGGGTTCATGGAGCCCCAGTTCGCCATTGGTCAGCCCGGAAATCTCTTCATAGCTCATCTGCCCCCTGTCTTCCAGCAACGCCTCTTCACCGGCGTTTTCAACCCCAGTTGGATCAATTTGTGACATGGTTGTTCTCCTTGATGCCCATTCATCGCGTGCGCAGTCAGCAAAGCAGCCGCGGCCCTGGTCGGTACAAGTCATCTTCCTTTGCAGGCGGATGTGGTGCTTGGACCGTCGGGATACGCCGATCGATTCGTCGAGTCCGCCGGGATTCGGCGTGATCGGTGTCGCGTCTAGAGGAAAATCAAAGGAACTTCAGTAAGTCGGCAAGGGCATGAATGCGAAGGCGCCGGATGCCCGTTTTCCGCCGATGCCGCCGGGATAGGCTGGCGATTCAAGGTGACCTATAATGGTTCTTTCGCAAAAAATTTCACTTACCAGCACATCATGGAATTAGCCAAGTCTTTCGAGCCAGCCGATATTGAACAGTTCTGGCGCGCCGAGTGGGAACAGCGCGGTTACTTCACCGCCACCATGGACGAGGGCAAGCCGTCGTTCAGCATCCAGCTGCCGCCGCCGAACGTGACCGGCACCCTGCACATGGGCCACGCGTTCAACCAGACCATCATGGATGGCTTGAGCCGCTACTACCGCATGCGCGGCTACAACACGGCCTGGGTGCCGGGCACCGACCACGCCGGCATCGCGACCCAGATCGTGGTCGAGCGCCAGCTCGACGCCCAGAAGATCTCGCGCCACGACCTCGGCCGCGAGGCCTTCCTGGAAAAAGTCTGGGAGTGGAAGGAAAAATCGGGCAATACCATCACCGGCCAGATGCGCCGCCTGGGCGCCTCGGCCGACTGGCAGCGCGAATACTTCACGATGGACGACACCCGCTCGAAGTCGGTGGTCGAAGTCTTCGTGCGCCTGTACGAGCAGGGCCTGATCTACCGCGGCAAGCGCCTGGTCAACTGGGATCCGGTGCTGGGAACGGCGGTGTCGGACCTCGAAGTCGATTCGCAGGAAGAAGACGGCTCGATGTGGTACATCCAGTACCCATTGGCTGACGGCAGCGGCCACCTGACGGTCGCCACCACCCGTCCCGAGACGATGCTGGGCGACGTCGCGGTCGCGGTCGACCCGACCGACGAGCGCTATCTGCACCTGCACGGCAAGCTGATCAAGCTGCCGCTGACGGGCCGCGAGATCCCGATCGTCGCCGACAGCTACGTCGACAAGGAATTCGGCACCGGCTGCGTCAAGATCACCCCGGCCCACGACTTCAACGACTACGCAGTCGGCCAGCGCGCCGGCCTCGAGCCGATCAATATCTTCACGCTGGACGCGAAGATCAACGAGAACGCCCCGAGCCAGTACCAGGGCCTGGACCGCTTTGCCGCGCGCAAGCAGATCGTGGCCGATCTCGAAGCGCTGGGCCTGATGGAAGCGATCAAGCCGCACAAGCTGATGGTCCCGCGCGGCGACCGCACCAATGTCGTCATCGAGCCGATGCTGACCGACCAGTGGTTCGTCGCCATGACCAAGCCCGCGCCCGAAGGCACTTTCAACCCGGGCAAGTCGATCACCGACGTGGCGCTGGAAAAAGTCGCCAACGGCGAGATCAAGTTCGTGCCCGAGAACTGGAGCACAACCTATAACCAATGGCTGGGCAATATCCAGGACTGGTGCATCTCGCGCCAGCTGTGGTGGGGCCACCGCATCCCGGCCTGGTTCGCCAAAGACGGTTCGATCGTCGTCGCACGCGATGAAGAAGAAGCCCAGGCCAAGGCCGCGGCGCAAGGCATCACCGGCGCCCTGCGCCGCGACGACGACGTGCTCGACACCTGGTTCTCGTCGGCCCTCGTCCCCTTCTCGACCATGGGCTGGCCCGAAGAGACCCCGGACATGAAGATGTTCCTGCCGTCGTCGGTGCTGGTCACCGGCTTCGACATCATCTTCTTCTGGGTGGCGCGCATGGTCATGATGACCGCCCACTTCACCGGCAAGGTGCCGTTCGAGACCGTGTACGTGCACGGCCTGGTGCGCGACTCGCAGGGCCAGAAGATGTCGAAGTCGAAGGGCAATACGCTCGACCCGATCGACCTGATCGACGGCATCGACGTCGAAACCCTGGTCGCCAAGCGCACCACCGGCCTGATGGACCCGCGCGCCGCCGAGAAGATCGGCAAGGCGACCCGCAAGGAGTTCCCGGAAGGAATCCCGGCGTTCGGCACCGACGCCGTGCGCTTCACCATGGCCAGCTACGCTTCGCTGGGCCGCAACATCAACTTCGACCTGGGCCGCGCCGAGGGTTACCGCAACTTCTGCAATAAACTGTGGAACGCGACCCGCTTCGTGATGATGAACACCGAGGGCAAGGACTGCAGCGCACCAGCCGCGGAAGATTTGTCGCCGGCGGATCGCTGGATCATCTCGCTGATGAACCGCGTCGAACTCGACGTGGCCAAGGGCTTCGCCGACTACCGCTTCGACAATATCGCCAGCAGCATCTACAAGTTCGTCTGGGACGAATACTGCGACTGGTACCTCGAAGTCGCGAAGGTCCGTGTCCAGCAAGGCACGGAGGCGCAGCAGCGCGCCACCCGCCACACCCTGCTGCGGGTGCTGGAAGTGATCCTGCGCATGGCGCACCCGATCATCCCGTTCGTGACCGAAGCGCTGTGGCAGAGCATCGCGCCGCTGGCCGGCAAGACCGGCGAAACGATCATGCTGCAACCGTATCCGCTGGCCGACACCTCGCTGGTCGACGAAGAAGCCGAAGCCTGGATGGAGCAGTTCAAGGCGCTGACCGACGCCACCCGCAACCTGCGCGGCGAGATGTCGCTGTCGCCGTCGGTGCGCGTGCCGCTGATCGTCGAACCGGGCAACGAAGCCGACCGCGCACGCATGGAAGGCTTTGCGCCCTACATCCAGCTGCTGGGCAAGCTGGCCGAGGTGCAGATCGTCGACGCGCTGCCGGAATCGCCGGCCGCGGTGTCGATCGTCGGCACCACCAAGCTGATGCTGAAGGTCGAGATCGACGTCGCCGCCGAGCGCGAGCGCCTGTCGAAGGAGATCGCCCGCGTTTCAGGCGAGATCGCCAAGGCCGAAGGCAAGCTGTCGAACGAAAGCTTTGTCGCCCGCGCGCCGGCGGCCGTGGTGGCGCAAGAGAAGGAACGGGTCGCGAACTTCTCGGCCACCTTGGTCAAAATGCAGGAGCAGCTGGCGAAGTTGCCGGCGGCTTGATCGGCTGCTGCTTACTTCCCTGAGTTAGCTTAAGCACGTCGTCCCCGCGCAGGCGGGGACCCAAGTAATCTGAGCAGCCACTAGCACCAGCATGGTGGCAACGCTTGCAAACTTGGGTCCCCGCCTGCGCGGGGACGACGTTTTTGAACTAGCAAATAATCATCTACTTCAGGTTCTGCCACCACCGCCCACCCGCATGCGGCTGTTTCAAGTCCAGCGCCTCCCCCATCTCCGGCGTGGTCAGCTTGACGCCCTTGTCGTCGGCCAGCCTGGCGATGCGGTCGAACGGATCCTGCCAGCGATGCATGCCCAGGTCGAAGGTCCCGTTATGCACCGGGAACAGCCAGCCCGCGTTCAGGTCGAGGAAGGCCTGCATGGTTTCCTCCGGCTGCATGTGCACGTCGGGCCAGCGCTTGTCGTAGGCGCCGGTTTCCAGCAGCGCCACGTCGAACGGGCCGAACCTGGCGCCGATCTCCTTGAAGCCCTTGAAGTAGCCGGTGTCGCCGCTGAAGAACAGGCGCAGGTCGTCGTGCTGGATCACCCACGAGGCCCACAGCGTCTTGCCAGCATCGTGCAGGCCGCGGCCCGAGAAGTGCTGGGCCGGGGTGGCGGTGATGCGCACGCCGCCGACGTCCGTGCCCTGCCACCAGTCAAACTGGCGCACCTTGGCCGGGTCGACGCCCCAGTCGATCAGGCGGTCACCCACGCCCAGCGGCGTCAGGAATACCGTGGTCTTGGCGGCCAGTGCCTTCACCGATCCATGGTCGAGGTGATCGTAATGGTCGTGCGACAGGATCACGGCCTTGATCGGCGGCAGTTCGTCGATCGTGATCGGCGGCGCATGGAAGCGCGCCGGACCGGCCCATTGCACGGGTGAGGCGCGTTCCGAGAACACCGGATCGGTCAGGTAGAACTCGCCGCCCAGCTTGATCAGCATGGTCGAGTGGCCGAGGCGGTACAGGGTATGGTCGGGCGCGGCCAGCAGCGCGGCCTGGCTCAGGCTGCGGACCGGCACCGCGCCTTCGGGGATCGTGCCCTTCGGCTTGTCGAACAGGAAAATCCACCACAGCCTGGCCATCTCGCCAAAGCTCATCTTGTGCATCTCGACCGGGTTGCGGTATTTCCCGTCGTGGAATTGGGGCGAGGCCGGTGCGGTGGCGGTGCTGGCGATGGAGGTGCAGGAAGCCATGATAGCGAGTGCTCCAAGTAGGATAGTGCCGAGTAGTAGGCGCATGGTATCGATAGGAAGTCATGAAGTACACTACACAGTGTAGTATCTGCATTTGAGAAAGTAAACTACTGAGTGTAAAATTCGCGTATGCACACGCCGCCCATTCGCTTGACCGACCGCAAACGCAGCGCCATCCTGGCCGCCGCTGCCGAGCAGTTCCGCGTCCACGGCTATGAAACCGCCAGCATGGATGCGATTGCGGCCCTGGCTGAAGTGTCCAAGCGCACCATCTACAACCACTTCGCCAGCAAGGAAGAACTGTTCGCCGAGACGGTGATGCAGATGTTCGAGAGCAGCGCCGGCCAGCTCGAGCTGGGCTACCAGGCCGAGCGCAGCCTGCGCGAGCAGCTGGTCGAACTAATGACGCTCAAGATGCGCACGCTGGCCGATCCTGAATTCATCGCACTGGCGCGGGTAGCGATCGGCGAAGCGATCCACGCACCCGAGCGCACCCTGCCGGTGATCGCCCGGCTGGGAGAGCGCGAGGAAGGCGTCACGGCCTGGATCCGCGCGGCCCAGGCCGACGGCAGGCTCAAGCCCGGCGATCCTTCGTTCGCCGCCACGCTGCTGCAGGGCCAGGTCAAGACCTTCGCCTTCTGGCCGCAGATCGCAATGGGCGCCGCGCCGCTGGCGAGCGCGGACCAGGAGCGCGTCATCGATGCGGCGGTGTCGATGTTCCTGTCCTACTTCGCGATCGCCGACTAGAAACCGATCACGAAGCGGGCGCCCTTGCCCACCGATTTCGCGTAGCGCACGGTGCCGCCGTTGGCGTGGACCAGCTGGCGCACCATCGCCAGGCCGATGCCGCCGCCCTGCTTCTTCGTCGTGTAGAACGGCGTGAAGATATGGGCGACCTGCGCTTCAAGAATGCCTGCGCCGTCGTCGACGACCTCGATGCGCAGGCGGCTGCCGCGCACCAGGCGCGCCTCGACCCGGGCGCAACCGCCAGCCTGCGTGGCCTCGAAGGCATTCTTGAGCAGGTTGATCAGCGCCTGTTCCAGTTGGCCGGGATCGGCCATCAATTCCAGCGACGCCGGCTCGACCGCGAACGCGAGCTCCCCTCCGCGCGCGCGCCAGGCCGGCCCGACCAGCGCATCCACCCGTCCGAACAAGGCGGCCAGCGCCACGCGCTCGGGCCGCGCGGGCGGCACGTTCGACAGGCTGCGGTAGCTGGCGACGAAGTCGACCAGGCTGTCGGCGCGGCGGTTGATCGCGCCGAGGGCGGTCTGGAGGTCGGCGCCGACATCAAGCGGCAGGTCGGCCTGGAATTCGATCAGTAAATCGTGCGCGGTGCGCGACAGCGAGGCCACCGGCGTCAGCGAATTCATGATCTCGTGGGTCAGCACGTGCACCAGCTGGCGCCATGATTTCAGGGCCTCGGCTTCCAGCTCGCTCTCGACCGGCATCAGCGCGACCAGGCGCTGCGGCGCGCCGTGCAGAGTCAGCATCGAGACGGCAACCAGTGCCCGTTCGACGCCGCGCTCGGTATCGAACTCGATCAGCCGGCGCCGGTCTTCCAGCGTGGCCAGCTGGCGATACAGCGCGCCGGGATCGACGGCGCGGCCGGGCGCCACCAGCTTGCGCGCACTGGCGTTGAGCGGCGCCACCTCGCCATCACCATCGACGCAAAACAGGGCGATCGGCGCATGTTCGAGGCGCGCTTCAAAGGCCAACGCATTCTCGACCAGTGAACGCTGGTCGATGCTGGGCGCCGCTTCGACCAGCATAGCCGGCTGCGATCGGGCCAGCCGCTCCACGCACCACCACATCAACGCCAGCAAGGGCAAGGCAACCAGGGCGCACAGGACCAGCATGCGCGGCGACTCGCGCAGCGCACCGGCGCCGAAGGCCAGCGCGAGCATGCCGGCCAAGGCCAGCCAGATGCCGACCCTAGATGCCATGCTTGCCCAGCTTGCGGTACAGGGCCGCGCGGCTCAGGCCGAGTAGGCGCGCGGCCAGGCTGATATTGCCCTTGGCCTGCTCCATGGCGGCGGCGATGGTGTCGCGTTCCAGGGCGCCGAGCTTGAATTCTTCGCCCACCGGCGCCGGTGCTGCCAACGGGGCTGGCGCCGCCAGGCCGAAATCGTCGACCTGGTAGTCGGATTGACGCCCGAGGATGACGGCGCGCTCGCAGGCGTGGCGCAGCGCGCGCACATTGCCCGGCCAGTCCCAGGCGCACAGGCGGTCCAGCGCCCCGGGCGCGAGCTCGCGCACCGGCCGGCCATACTGCCCTTCGTACAGCGACAGGTAGTGGTGCAGCAGCGCCGGGATGTCGTCGCGCCGTTCGCGCAGCGGCGGCACGCGGATCACGATGGTGTTCAAGCGAAACAGCAGGTCGGTGCGGAACACCGAGGCATCGAACAGGCTGGCTTCGTCGAGATTGGTGGCGCTGACGATGCGCACGTCGACCGGCTCGGCGCGGTCGGCGCCCACCGGCGTCACCTGCCGGCGCTCCAGCACCGTCAGCAGCTTGGCTTGCGCCGCCAGCGGCAGGTTGCCGATCTCGTCGAGAAACAGGGTGCCGCCGTGGGCCGCCTGGAAGCGGCCCGCGCGGTCGGTCCGGGCGTCGGTGAAGGCGCCGCGCCGGTGGCCGAACATCTCGCTCTCGAAGGTCGCCTCCGGCACGGCGCCCATGTCGACCGCCAGGAAGGCGGCGTCGGCAAGCGCCGACGCTGAATGGATGGCGCGCGCGACCAGTTCCTTGCCCACGCCGTTCTCGCCCAGCACCATCACATTGGCCGCGGTCGGCGCCACGCTGGCGATCATCGCTTTTACCTCCTGCATGGCGGCCGACTCTCCCATCAGGCTGGCGTCGACGCTGGCGGCCCGGGTGCTGCGCCGCGCCAGCGCGGCATCGACCGCGGCCAGCAGGCGCGCATTGTCCCAGGGCTTGGTGATGAAGTCGCCGGCGCCGCGCTTGAGCGCTTCCACCGCCAGCGGCACGTCGGCGTAGGCGGTCAGCACGATCACCGCCGGCGCTTGCGGCAAGGCGCGCAGGCGATCGAGCACCGCGAGTCCCTCGGCGCCATCGATGCGGCCCGGCGTGAAGTTCAGGTCGAGCAGGACGACGTCCGGCACGCCGGCTTCCAGCATGGACGCGAGCCGCGCCGGATCGCCCTCGGTCGCCACCGCGCCGTGGCGCCGGCGCAGCAGTATCTGCGCGGCGCAGGCGACGTCGGGGTCGTCGTCGAGGATCAGGATGCGCGCGGTGGAGTCAGGCATTGCGGTCGGGGTGGACAGGTCAGCAGGCATTCTAGCAGCGCAAACAGGCGCTTGCGAACACCCGCCGCACACCTGTTCGGAGTCGCACACCCGACCTGTCCGGAAGCGGACACTTCGCGCCGAAAAACCCGTCCACCGCCCCGAAAAAGCCCATGGCACGCCGCTTGCAATGAGTCCAGGCATGGACCAGATACCCCCACCCGCCGTCACCGGCGCCGCCATGGACGAGACGCTGCCGCCACGGCGCGGCCGGCGCTTCTTGCGCATCGCCTTGTCGCTCACCACCCTCGTCGCAGGCAGCCTGCTGCTGTGGCAGATGCTGCCGCGCGGCCTCGCCGTCGAACTGCGTGACGTGCGCATCGCCGGCGTCGAAGCCGGCGTGTTCCGCGACGAGATCGTGGTGCGCGCGCTGGCAGAGCCGCTCAATTCGATCATGCTCGATGCGGTCGAATCCGGCCGCGTCGAGGAAGTCTTCGCCCGCGATGGGCAAACGGTGAAGAAAGGCGACCTGCTGTTTCGCCTGTCGAACCCGCAGCGCAACCTCGAGCTGCTGGCGCGCCAGGCCGAACACGCGCAGCAGATCTCGAACCTGGCCAACCTGCAAGTGGCGCAAGAAGCCGTGCGGACCGACCACCAGCGCCGCTTGGGCGACCTCGCCTTCGCGCTCGAGCAAAACGAGAAGCAGCACGCCCGCAATGCCCGCCTGGCGCGGGACGGTTTCATCTCCACAGTGGCGCTCGAAGAATCGCAGGACAAGCTGGCCCAGGCGCGCCGTGCCCTGGACCAGGAACGGCGCGGCATGGCGCTCGAACAGGGGGTCAGGCAGCGCGCGTTGAACCAGATGGACCAGGCGATCCGCGGCCTGGCCTCCGGCCTGGAGCTCGTGGCCGCCGCGGTCGACGCGCTGGCGGTGCGCGCGCCCAGCGACGGCGTGCTGACCGACTTCCGGCTGCTGGTCGGCCAGGCGGTGCGCCAGGACCAGCCCATCGGCCGCATCGACGATCCGAACCGTTTCAAGCTCAGCGCCCAGGTCGACGAGTTCTACCTGAGCCGCGTCAACCCGGGCCGCGAAGGCCGCGTCGCCCAGGACGGCGAAACGTATCCGCTGCGGGTGGGCACCGTCTACCCGCAGATCAAGGAGGGGCGTTTTCTCGCCGAACTGGTGTTCACCGAGCGCCAGCCGGACGTGATCAGCCCCGGCCAGGGCATGGACGTGCGGCTGACCCTCGGCCAGAGCGCGCGCGCCCTGCTGCTGCCGAACGGCGCCTTCGCCAACGACGGCGGCGGCGCCTGGGCCTTCGTCGTCGCCGGCGACGGCGGCCACGCGGTCAGGCGCGACATCAAGCTCGGACGGCGCAGCAGCACCCAGGTCGAGGTGCTGGCAGGCCTCGCCGCCGGCGAGAAAGTCATCGTCTCCGGCTATGCCTCCTTCGGCAAGGCCGAACGGCTGCGGCTGACCGATTGAACCGGCGGTTTATCATCATCACATCGAACAGGAAAACACCATGCTCAAGCTTTCAGGCGTCAGCAAGATCCACGTGGCCGGCGACGTCCGGACCACGGCCCTCGACCGCATCGACCTCGAGATCGGCGCCGGCGAATACGTCGCCATCACCGGCCCTTCGGGCTGCGGCAAGTCGACCCTCCTGGGCCTGCTTGGCCTGCTCGACGTGCCGACCTCCGGCACCTTCCTGTTCGACGGCCATGACGTCGGCGGCTGGAGCGAGGCGCGCCTGAACGGGCTGCGGCGCGGCATGGTCGGCTTCATCTTCCAAAGCTTCAACCTGATCGAGGAATTGAGCGTGTTCGAGAACGTCGAACTGGCGCTCGAATATACGGGCGTCCCAGGCGCCGAACGCCGCCGCCGCGTGCAGGCCATGCTGGACCGCCTGGGCGTGGCCCACCGCAGCAGGCACCGGCCATCGCAGCTGTCGGGCGGCCAGCAGCAGCGGGTGGCGATCGCGCGCGCGCTGGTGGCCGGTCCGGCCGTCCTGCTGGCCGACGAACCGACCGGCAATCTCGACACCGCCCATGGCGACGAGGTGATGCGCCTGCTGCGCACCATCAATGCCGAAGGCACGACGGTGGTGATGGTCACCCACTCGGCCGCGCACGCGGCCCAGGCTTCGCGCACCGTGCGCCTGCTCGATGGCCGCATCGTGGTCGACGCGCTGCAGGCAGCTTGAGGAGGCCGGTATGCTGCTGCGCGATTTCCGTATCGGCTGGCGACTGCTGGCCAAGGACCGCTCGTACTCGGCGGTCGTGATCCTCGGGCTGGCGACCGGTATCGCCGCCTGCTTCCTGCTGCTCGGCCTGGTGCGCCATGCCTTTTCTTATGACCGCCACGTGCCGGAGCATGAACAGGTATTCCGGCTGCTGTCACGCTGGAACCTGGAGCTGCTCGGGACCAAATGGGATCCCATGACCAGCCTGCCCGCGCGCGACGCCGCCCTCGCCAGCGGCCAGCCGCTGCTTGCCACGGCCTTTGTCCAGCGCCCCCTGGATGCGCGCGTCGGCAACCAGGTGAAGGCGTTCAACCTGACCCTGGTCGACCCGGCATTCCAGCAGATCTTTTCGCCCGTGGTCGTGGCCGGCGACCTGCAGGCGGCGCTCACCCGCCCCGGGGCCCTGGCGCTCAGCCGCGCCACCGCGCTCAAGCTGTTCGGCCGCATCGACGTGATCGGCGCCACGCTGCAGGGCGATGGCGCCGCCTATAGCGTGGCGGCAGTGCTGGAAGACCAGCCTGCGGCCACGACCACGCCCTATGAGGCCCTGGCCGGTTTCGATGGACCGTTCCTGCCCGACGAAGTGCGCCGTGAACTGGCGCGCTCCTGGGGCTTCAGCGGCGGCAGTGTGTACCTGAAACTGCTGCCCGGCGCCGACCGGGAAGCGGTACTCGATGCCATCCAGCGCCAGTTGCGCGCATCGAGCCTGGTGCGCAGCCATTTTCCTGAACAGGTGGCGGCCCTGGGCGGGCGCAACCTGATCGACTACCGGCTCGACCCGCTCGCCGATGCCTACCTGGCGCCCGATGTGGACGGCGCGATGATCGTGCACGGCAACCGCCAAGGCATGCTGGGCCTGGCCGTCGTTGCCGGCCTGATCCTGCTGCTGGCAGCCACCAATTACGTCAACCTGGCCACCGTGCGCACGCTGGCGCGCCAGCGAGAGATCGCGATGCGCAAGGTGCTGGGGGCCTCGGCGAGCGCGGTGGCGCGCCAGTTCCTGGCCGAGTCAGTGCTGATCTGCCTGCTCGCAACCCTGCTCGGGCTGCTGCTGGCGTGGCTGCTGCTGCCGGTGTTTTCCGATCTCGTGCAGCGCCAGTTCGACGCCATGTTCAGCCCCGACGCGCTGGCCGCCACGCTGGCGCTCGGCGTGCTGCTCGGGCTGGCCGCCGGCGCCTATCCAGGCTGGTCGGCGCTGCGGGTGCGTCCCGGCGCCGCCCTGGCGGGACGCGGCGCCAGCGAGACCGCGCGCGGTTTGTGGCTGCGGCGTGCGCTGACCATCGTGCAACTGGCGACCGCCATGGGGCTGACGGCCACCACCCTGGCGGTGAGCTGGCAGACGCGCCATGCCAGCTCGCTGGATCCCGGCTTCGACATGGCGCCGCTGTTGATGTTCCCATCGATCAACGATGCACGCGATGCGCGCATCCGCGCCCTGCGCGACGAGATCGCCCGCTTGCCCGACGTGGCCGGCGTGGCGTTGTCGCATATGCCGTTCAGCGTCGGACACAATATCACCAGCTTGCGGCGCGAAGGCGGCGAGGTACTCGATCTGGAAAACTATGCCGTCAGCCCGGAATTCTTCGCCGTGCTCGGCGTCAGGCCGCTGGCCGGGCGCCTGTTCGATCCATCGCTGGACAAACCGAAGCAGCCCGACCGGGTCGTGATCAATGCCAGTGCCGCGCGCCGACTCGGTTTCGCCAGCCCGCATGACGCGATCGGCAAGACGCTTCTCAGGCCCGGGAAGACCCGGGACGCCCTGCAAATCGTGGGCATTGCGCCCGACATCCGCCATCGTTCGGCGCGCGATGAACAGTCGCCCGTCGCCTACATCCTGAACGACCGGGTCGGCATGTTCACCGTACGCACCCGCGCCAATCCGGACGCAACTGCGCGCGACATCGAGACGCTGTGGCCACGCCACTTCCCGAACGAGACCATCGGCGTGGTGCGCATGCAGAAGGTCAGCTCGGACCTGTTCTACGCCGACGACCTGCGCCTGTCGCAACTGCTGGCGGCATCGAGCGTCATCGCCAGCGCCATCGCGGCCTTCGGCATCTATGTGCTGGCCGCCTACAGCGTGCAAAGAAGGGAAAAGGAAATCGTGCTGCGCAAGCTGTACGGCGCCAGCCGCGGCGCCATCGGGCGCCTGGTGGCGCGCGATATCGGCCTGCTGGTGGCGGGCGGCGCCGCGCTCGGCCTGCCGCTGGCCTGGCTGGCGATCCAGCACTACATGAACGGATTCGCCACCCAGGCGCCGGTCGGCGGCTGGATGCTGGCGCTGGGACTGTTGCTGGCCTGCGCGGTGGCGCTGGCGGCCACCGTGCGCCACGCGCTGGCGGCGATGCGCCTGCGGCCGGCGCAGGCGCTGAGGGAATAGCTTATTTGACCGGGGCGTCGTCGCGCACGCCGGCCTGCAGCTTGCGCCTGGCGGCGGCGCGCTGTTCCCAGTAGTGCGCGTTCTCGATCCCGAGCGGCGCCGGATCGAATTCCGGGTCCTTGCCGGCCTTCTTCTGGGCCTCGTAGTCGCGCAGGCACTTGAAGGCCACCTTGTGCAGCATGACGATGGCGACGATGTTCAGCCAGGCCATCAGGCCGACGCCGATATCGCCCAGGCCCCAGGCCACGTCGGCGGTCTTGACCGCGCCGTAGATGGTGGCCGAGACGATGCACAGCTTGAGCACGAAGGGCAGCCATGGATGGCGGCCGTGGCGGTCCATGTAGGCGATATTGGTCTCGGCGATGTAGTAGTAGGCGACGATGGTGGTGAAGGCGAAGAACAGCAGCGCGATCGCCACGAACAGCGCGCCGAAGCCCGGCAGCGTGTTCTCGAGCGCGGTCTGGACATAGCCCGGCCCCGAGGCCACGCCCTGCACGCCGACGAACACCGGCGCGCCATCCGGCGTCTCGACGTTGTACTGGCCCGTCATCAGGAGCATGAAGGCGGTCGCCGAGCACACCAGCAGGGTGTCGATATAGATCGAGAAGCCCTGCACCAGGCCCTGCGCGGCAGGGTGGCTCACTTCGGCCGCCGAGGAAGCGTGCGGGCCGGTGCCCTGGCCGGCCTCGTTCGAATAGATGCCGCGCTTGACGCCCCACTGGATCGCCAGGCCGAGCATGGCGCCGAAGCCGGCGTCCAGGCCGAAGGCCGAGCTGAAGATCAGTTGCAGCACGGCCGGTAGCTCGCCGATGTTCATCGCCACGATCACGATCGCCACCAGGATATAGGCGGCGGCCATGAACGGCACCACGACTTCGGCGAAGCTGGCGATGCGGCGCACGCCGCCGAAGATGATGATGGCCAGCACCACGGCCAGGCCGATGCCGGTGTAGAGCGGGTCGATGCCGGCGGCGGTCCTCAGGCCCTCGGCGATCGAGTTGGCCTGCACGCCCGGCAGCAGCAGCCCGGTCGCGAACAGGGTCGCGATGGCGAAGGTCCAGGCATAGCGCTTCATGCCCAGGCCCTTCTCGATATAGAAGGCGGGGCCGCCGCGGTACTGGTTGCCGACCGGCTCCTTGTAGACCTGGCCCAGGGTCGACTCGACGAAGGCCGAGCTGGCGCCGAGGAAGGCCATCATCCACATCCAGAACACCGCGCCCGGGCCGCCGAAGGTGATCGCGGTGGCCACGCCGGCGATATTGCCGGTGCCGACCCGGCCGGCCAGGGTCATGGCCAGGGCCTGGAACGAGGACACGCCCTGCTCCGAGCTTTTCCCTTCGCGCATCAGGCGCACCATCTCGCGCACGTGGCGCAGTTGCAGGAAGCGCGAACGCAGCGAGAAATACAGCCCGGCCCCCAGGCACAGGGCAATCATGATGGGGCTCCAGATGATGCCGTTGACGGCGTTGACCAGATCGAGCATGCGATGTCCTTGTGGCGAAAAGATGCCACAAGATACAGCAATTAATAGAAAACTTGCATGGAAAAAAATAGAGTGGTTGCAACACGCCATGCTACCGATGCAGGAAATAGCGCTACGTTAAGTCGTGCTAAGATCGCCCCATGGACCGACGAAGCGATTACAAGACCTCCCTGCGCATCGACGCCGTGCTGCACGAGGCGCCGCTGGAGCAGCGCGCAACGGCCGCACGCCAGCTTGCCGAGCTCGGGGTGCCGCTCGACGTCACGATGCGCGTGCTGACCCGCCCGGCCGAGCGGCGCCACCAGGTCACGCCTGAAGACGTGCGCAACGCGCCGTAGACGTCAATACCGGTTTTGGAAGGAATCCTCTGATTCAGGCCCATCCAGTGCGCAAGCGGCTTTGCTACACTCTGCCGTACCAACAACAACACTGGAGATACCCCATGCGACACCTGATGCCAGCCGGCCTGATCGCCGCCGCCCTGTTCGCCCTGCCCGTCGCCGCCATCGCGCAGAACGCCTCCCCGGTCGGCGCCTGGAAGACCATCGACGACAAGACCGGCAAGCCGAAGGCGCTGGTGCGCATCACCGAAGAAGGTGGCGTGCTCACCGGCAAGATCGAAAAGCTGTACCGCGATCCGTCCGAAGACCAGAACCCGAAATGCGTGAAATGCACCGACGCGCGCAAGGACCAGCCGATGATCGGCATGACGATCCTCTCGGGCCTCAAGAAGGATGGCAATGAATACACCGGCGGCGAGATCCTCGACCCGGCCGCCGGCAAGACCTACAAGAGCAAGGCCAGCCTGGCCGACAACGGCAGCAAGCTCGAAGTGCGCGGCTATATCGGGGCGCCGATGTTCGGCCGCACCCAGACCTGGCAGCGCGAACAATAATCGTTACCACGGCCCGGCGACGGGCCGTTTTTCTTCCTGATGACCCTCAATCAAGCCTATATCTTTCTTGGCTTTGCCATCGTCGCCGAAGTGATCGGCACCACCGCCCTCAAGGCGTCCGACAGCTTCACCCGTCCCTTGCCGAGTCTGGTCACGGTCGGCTGCTACGCACTGTCGTTCTACCTGCTCACCTTCAGCCTGCGCGTGCTCCCGACCGGCATCGCCTATGCGATCTGGTCCGGCGTCGGCATCGTGCTCATCTCGCTGGTCAGCTGGCTGTATTTCAGGCAGAGCCTGGACCTGGCCGCCATCGCCGGCCTGGCCCTGATCATCGCCGGAGTGCTGGTGATTAACCTGTTTTCGAAGAGCGTCGGGCACTAGCGCACGCTTGATTCACGCCCCGCGCAATGTGGGCTATGCTTACGCAAGAATCACGTCAACCGCGACGTGTTGCCGAGCGTTACTTCCAGCCCACCATCGACCACTGGCGCCATGAAACCGACTTCCGTATCGCGTGCCGCACGCCCCGTCTTCCGCGGACGGGCCATGCGCGTGATTCGCCTGCTCAGCCTGGCCGGCGGCGTGTTCGGCATCCTGTTGCCGGCCGCGCTGCTGGCCTCGACCGCGCACGGCATCCCGGACTGGGTCGAGCCGTACATCGTGCTGGTCGGCGTGGCGCTCGGCTCGGGCGGCTTCTTTTTGGTGGCGATGGCCGGCTACCGCATGAACCGCGATCCGATGCTGCGCTCGTTCGCGGCCCTGCTCCTGATGCTGCCGTTCAGCGCCAGCGGCATCGTGATCTGGCATGCCAGCAATATGCTGATGGTCTACCTGTGCACCTTCCTGCTGATGCTGACGATCCTGATCTATTTCAGCTTCATCTATCCGCTGACCCACGTGCCGCAACAGCAGATCGTGCCCAGGACGCCATCGAAGCGCGGGCCGAAGCCGATCCAGTGGACGCCGCTGCGGCGCACCGCCCAGCGCGAGCGCACCCCCACGCAGACGCTGTAAGCGGTTGCTACAGCCACCCGGCATCGCGCGCCATCCGGTACGCTTCCACCCGGTTGCCGGCACCCAGCTTGCTGATCGCCTCCGACAGGTAGTTGCGCACCGTGCCCTCCGACAGGTGGACCTGGCGCGCGATCTCGCCGCTCGAGCGGCCCTCGCCCGCCAGCCGCAGTACCTGGCGTTCGCGCTCGGTCAGCGGGTCGCTGCCGCCGTTCCAGCTTTCCAGCGCCAGTTCGGGCGCGATCGCCCGGCCGCCGCCATGCACCGCGCGGATGGCGTCGGCCAGCGCCTCGACCGGCGCATCCTTGAGCAGGTAGCCGCGCACGCCGGCCTCCATGGCGCGCCGCAGGTAGCCGCTGCGGGCGAAGGTGGTCACCACCACCACCTTGCAGGCCAGCCTGCGCTCGGCCAGTGCCTGCGCCAGTTCGATCCCGGTCATGTGCGGCATCTCGATATCGGTCAGCACGATGTCGGGCATGAGCCGCTCGCACAGGGCCAGCGCCTCGCGGCCATCGAGGGCCGCGCCGACCACCTCGACGTCCGGCTCCAGCCGCAGCAGCGCGCTCAGGGCCCCCAGCACCAGTTTCTGGTCTTCGGCGATCAGGACGCGGATCATGCCGGCACCTGCAATTCGAGCGCCAGGCCGTCGCCGGCCGCGAGCTTGAGACGGCCGCCGAGCGCCGCCACCCGTTCCTGCATGCCGGCCAGGCCGTTACCGTGCCGCAGTTCATCCGTATTGCGCAGCCGGCCATCGTCATGCACGCGCAAGACCGCATTGCCTTGCTCGCGGCTCAGCGACAGCGTGCAGCGCGACGCCCGGGCGTGACGCACGATATTCGTCACCGCTTCACGCACCGCCAGCGCCACTACGTGTTCCACCGCCGGGGCCAGGTCGATGCGCTCGACCCGTTCGTCAAGCACGACGTCGGCCGCCTGCAGGCTGGCGCGGGCGCTGGCCAGGGCCTGGGCCAGGCCGCTTTCGCGGTAGCCGGTGACGGCCGTGCGCACCTCGGCCAGGGCGGTGCGCGCACTGGTCTCGATGTCGGCGATTTCGCGCGCGCAGGCCTCGGGATCGCGCCCGGCCAGCTTGCGCGCCAGCTCGGCCTTGAGGGCGATCAGCGACAGCGAATGGCCGAGCAGGTCGTGCAGGTCGCGCGAGATGCGTTCGCGCTCGGCGATGCGCGCCATGTGCTCGACTTCTTCCTGCTTGCGCAGCAACTGGGCGCGGGCCGCGCGCTGGCGCTCGTCCATCAGCGTCGACAGGCCCACCGGCAGGCCGACCAGCATCAGCGGCATCAGGAACATCATCTGCATCGGGCCCTCGATCACAAACGACGCCGCCACCCCGGCGCCGACCACCGCCAGCATGCCGCCGACGGCGCGCCGCGCCAGCGGGATGCGGGCGCACATGGCGCAGGCGAAGATGAAGAAGCTGGCGGCGCCCGGATTCCAGCGCGCCCACAGGGCGCCGATCACGCAGCCGGCCGCCACGCAGGCGTGGACCTGCCAGCCGCGCGCCCAGTAACTGCAGCAGTACAGCGCGAAGAAGGCCACCAGCGTCAGCGCCAGCAGGACTACTTCCAGCGCGCTAGGCGTCACGTAGGCGAACTTCCAGAACAGGTAGCCCAGCGACAGCAGCCACAGGTATTGGCGCTTGCCGTATTCGGGCGGGATCCAGGGCCGTGCCAGCGCCTGCCGCAAAGTCGTCATCATCGGCTCCATCGTTCCTATCGTTCCTAGCGTTCCAGCAGGCGCACGTCGGCAAGTTCGAAGCGGTAGTCGCCCGGTTTCGGTCCGGCACTGAATGCTAGCATGGCGACGGCGGCCGGATCGATGCCGGCGAAGGCGCTCAGCGGCATGCTCACTTCCTGCCATTCGGCCCCGGCGGTGAACGGCTGCAGGCGCGGCGTGCGGTCGCCGGCGCCCATCATCATGACCTGGTAGGTCTTGCCGTCGCCGCGCACCTTGAAGCGCAATACCTTTGCCGCGCTCAGGTCGGCCGACTGCATCGGCTGCGCGCCCGGCATGAAGGCCACGCTGGACCAGGCGAACGGCAGGCCGGGGGCCACGGTGGCCTGCACCGCCAGCGGCACCTGGCCGTCGGGCAGCGCAGGCAACACATCGAGCTTGACGGTCGACTTGCCGCCGGCGAACTGGTCGGTCGACGCAATCCAGCCGGCGCCGAATGGACTGCCCAGCTTGCCCTTGCTGAACTGGCTGATGCGGCCATCGGCCGGCAAGGCCTGGCGCACGGCGCCGCTGTTCTCCTTGGCCACCAGTTCGCGCCGCGCCTCGCGCAGCGGATTGGCGCTCTGGCCATCCTTCCACACTTCGACGATGCGGCGCGTGGCCTTGATGTCGGCGGCCGGATTGCCGTCGACCAGCAGCAGGTCGGCCTTGCAGCCGGCCGCGATACAGCCGCGCCGGCCCAGCTTGAACACGGTGGCCGGCACGCTGGTGGCCGCGGCCAGGGCGTCGACCGGGCTCAGCCCGGCTTCGACGAGGGCCGCCATTTCGCGGTGCATGCTCAGGCCGTAATGGGTGCCGGGATTGCCGGCATCGCTCCCGGCCAGCACCGGCACGTCGTGGCGGCGCAGCGCGGCGGTCATCGCCTTCGGCAAGGCCAGTTGCTGGCGTGGACGCGCGCCGATGCTGCCCTTGAGAATGGCGGCGCTCTCGCGATCGACCAGGGCGGCCAGAGTCGCATCGTTCAGCAATTGTTCGCTTGCGCCGCCGGCCTCGCTTTCCAGCACCGCGAAGGTCGGGATCACGAACGCCCCCTTGCGCTTGGCCAGCTGCGCCAGGCTGTCGATGCGTTCCTGCGCCAGCGGCGCACCGAGGAACAGGTGGACCAGGCCATCGACGCCCGCCTCCAGCATGGCGCGTGCATCGGCTTCGGTGCTGACGTGGACCACCGCCAGCTTGCCGCGCCGGTGGGCCGCCTCCACCAGGGCCCTGGCGGTCGGCAGGTCGAGCGTGTTCATGCCGCCCGCCTTCTGGCCGCCGCCGATCAGCACAATCTTGATGAAGTCCGACCCTTCGGCGATGCGCGCATCGACGAAGGCCTGCGCTTCGCTGGGCTGGGTCAGGGTCGGGATCGGCATGCCGAACTGGGTGCCGTGGCCCTTCGGCGCCGTGGCCAGGGTGCCGGCGGAGAACATGTCGGCGCGCTGCGTGTTCTGCCCGGCCGCCATCGCGCGTTTTACTTCCTGCATCAGGGGCACGGCGGTGAACATGTCGATCTGGGTGGTCACGCCGAACAGCAGCGGCGCCTCGCTCTGGCGGTAGGCATGGGTGTGGGCGTCGATCAGGCCCGGCAGCAGCGTGCGGCCGGCGCCGTCGACGATGCGGGCGTCTTTCGGCGCGGCGCCGCGGAAATCGGCGTCGAGGATTTTGTCACCATCGAACAGCACCGAACGGCGTTCGTGCACGGTCTTGCCGTCGAAGACGCGGACGTCCCGGACCAGGGTGGCGGCGGCCAGGGCCATGCTGGACAGGGTAAAGCCGGTGGCGACGGCGGCTGCTTTCAGGATGAAGTAGGACATGGTTTCCTCACGGGTTAGTGTGAAACCAGTATGGCAAGGTACCGCCCTTGCCGACAGGAGCGCTTGCCATCGATTCGGCATGACAACTGTCATCACGAGATGTCACGTCGCGCTGGCGCACGAAGAAACATTCGCCATGGGCATCATTTCCCGTGTGATATCTTGCTTTCACTGCCAAGCCGGCAGGACCTTATTCGGGGATGTGCATGATACTGCTGCGACTCGTCAGCCTGATCGCCGGCGTACTGGTGCTGATCGCGCCGGCGATCCTGATCCGCGTCGACGGCATGCCCCCGGACACGGGCCGGGCCGGCGCGGCCCTGGCCTGCGTGGTGCTGGCGTCGAGCGGCTTTATCCTGGTCGGGATGGCCGGCCAGCGCCTGCGCCGCTCGGCCGTACTGCGCACGCTGGCGGCGGTGCTGCTCGGGGTGCCGGTGCTGGCCAGCGCCGCCCTGCTGTGGCGCGGCAGTTCGCCGGCGGTGCTGTGGCTGGCCGGCGCCGTGATCGGCCTGAGCGCACTGCTGTACCTGACCCTGGTGTACCGGCCGCTGCGCGCCTGAGGCGCCCTCGGCTATGCCGGCGGCAGGTTATCCCACAAATCGCCCGTCGGGCTGATGCGCGGCGCGGTGACGCCGAAGTGTTGATAGGCCAGCGGCGTGGCGATCCGTCCGCGCGGCGTGCGCTGCAGGTAGCCCTGCTGGATCAGATACGGCTCGAGCACGTCCTCGATGGTGTCGGCGGCCTCGCCGATAGCCGCCGCCAGGTTGCCGATGCCGACCGGGCCGCCGGCGAATTTGAATAGCACCGCCTCCAGCAGCTTGCGGTCCATGACGTCGAAGCCGACGGTGTCGACGTCGAGCATCTTCAAGGCACGGTCAGCGATGTCGCGCACGATCTCGCCGGTGCCCTTCACCTCGGCATAGTCGCGTACGCGGCGCAGCAGGCGGTTGGCGATACGCGGCGTGCCGCGTGCGCGCTTGGCCACTTCGCGGGCGCCGTCCTCGTCGATCGGCGCGCCGAGCAGCGCGGCGCTGCGCAGCACGATTTTCGTCAGTTCGTCGACATTGTAGAACTCCAGGCGCGCCACGATGCCGAAGCGGTCGCGCAGCGGATTGGTCAGCATGCCGGCGCGGGTGGTGGCGCCGACCAGGGTAAATGGCTGCAGGTCGAGCTTGACCGAGCGCGCGGCCGGGCCTTCGCCGATCATGATGTCGATCTGGTAGTCCTCGAGCGCCGGGTACAGGATCTCTTCGACCACCGGCGACAGGCGGTGGATCTCGTCGATGAACAGCACGTCGTTCGGCTCGAGATTGGTGAGCAGCGCCGCCAGGTCACCCGGACGCTCGAGCACCGGGCCCGAGGTCTGGCGCAGGTTGACGCCCATCTCGCGCGCGATGATGTGGGCCAGCGTGGTCTTGCCCAGGCCCGGTGGACCGAACAGCAGGGTGTGGTCGAGCGCCTCGCGCCGCTTGCGCGCGGCGCTGATGAATATTTCGAGCTGGTCGCGGATCTTGGCCTGGCCGACGTATTCGTCCAGCTGCTTGGGACGCAAGGCGCGTTCGATCGCCTCTTCGTTAGGGGAAGCTGGCGCGGCGTCGATCACGCGCTGTTCGGTAAAGCTGTCGGTCTGGATGCTCATGGCGCGTTTTTCTCGTTAGCCTTTGGACAGCGCCTTCAGGGCGAACTTGATGCCATCCGAGACGTTCGAGCCGGCCGGCATGTTCTTGATCGCGAGGAGCGCTTCCTTGTCAGAATACCCCAGCGCGGCCAGCGCATTGAGCACGTCCGCCTGCGCGTCGTCGCGGGCCGTGCCGGCGACCATGCCGATGTCGGCGCCCAGCTTGCCTTTCAGCTCGAGCAGCAGGCGTTCGGCGGTCTTCTTGCCGATGCCCGGCACCTTCACCAGGCGCCCGGTCTCCTGCAAGGTGACGGCCTGCGACAGCTCGGCCACCGTCATGCCGGACAGGATGGCGAGGGCCATGCGCGCGCCGATGCCGGTGATCTTGATCAGCTGGCGAAAAAGCGCGCGTTCGGACGCCGAGCCGAAGCCGAACAGCAGGTGGGCGTCCTCGCGCACCACCAGATGGGTGAACAGCACGACTTTTTCGCCGGTGTGCGGCAGGTTGTAGAAAGTGCTCATCGGCACGTCGACTTCATAGCCGACGCCATTGCAATCGACCAGCACGTGCGGCGGCGCTTTTTCGAGCAGGATTCCAGAGAGGCGACCGATCATCGGTTTTCCTTGAATATTTTATGAAACGAGGCGGCTGTTCTTCATGCGCAGCGCCTGCCCGGCGGGCGACAAGCCATTGAGCAGCGCCAGCGTATCGATGCTGTGGGCATGGCAGATCGCCACGCCGAGGGCGTCGGCGGCATCGGTGCCCGGCAGGCCCGGCAGCTTGAGCAGGCGCGCGACCATGTCCTGCACCTGCGGCTTGGCCGCCTTGCCGGTGCCGACCACGGCCTGCTTGACCTGCACCGCCGTGTATTCGGCCACGTCCAGGTCGGCGCTCACCAGCGCCGTGATCGCCGCACCGCGCGCCTGGCCCAGCAAGAGCGTGGATTGCGGATTCACGTTGACGAAGACTTTTTCGATGGCGGAACAGGCCGGCTGGTAAGTGGCGATGATTTCGCTGACGCCGGCCAGGATGACCTTCAGGCGCGGCGGCAACGCGCCTTCCAGCCCGGTCTTGATGGTGCCGGAGGCAATGTAGCGCAGCCGGGCGCCGTGTTTTTCAATGACGCCGAAGCCCGTCGTGCGCAGGCCCGGGTCGATGCCGAGAATAATCATGGTGGAATGTTACCCCGGCTGGGGGTGTTCGTGGGAAAAATACTGTGCAAAAACACAGTTCACCACGCTTCGATCGCATCGGGCCGGCCCATTGCGCCGGCCCGATGGGGTCGCCGGATCAGTGACGGAAGTGACGGGTACCGGTGTACAGCATCACCACGCCGCGCTCGTCGGCCGCGTCGATCACTTCCTGGTCGCGCATCGAGCCGCCCGGGTGGATGACGCAGGTCGCGCCGGCATCGACGACGACATCCAGGCCGTCGCGGAACGGGAAGAAGGCATCCGACGCTACGGCCGAACCGGCCAGCGTCAGGCCGGCGTTCTGCGCCTTGATCGAGGCGATGCGGGCCGAGTCGATACGGCTCATCTGGCCGGCGCCGACGCCCAGCGTCATGCCGTTGGCGCAGAACACGATCGCGTTCGACTTGACGAACTTGGCCACGCGCCAGGCGAACATCATGTCCTGCAGCTGCTGCTGGGTCGGTTGCTTCTTGGTGACCACGCGCAGGTCGCCCAGGCCGACGTTTTTCGCATCCGGCGACTGCACCAGCAGGCCGCCGCCGACGCGCTTGACGTCGTAGTTGTTCTGGCCGGCGCCCAGTGCGATCTCGAGCAGGCGCACGTTCTGCTTGGCCGCCATGATCTGGCGTGCCTCGGCCGTGAACGATGGCGCGATCAGCACTTCGACGAACAGCTTCGACAGGGCTTCGGCCGCCTTGCCGTCGACTTCGACGTTGAAGGCGATGATGCCGCCGAAGGCCGAGGTCGGGTCGGTCTGCAGCGCGCGCGAGTAGGCGTCCAGCGCATCGACACCGATCGCCACGCCGCACGGGTTGGCGTGCTTGACGATCACGCAGCCGGCCGGCTGGCCCAGGCCGCCAAGCGACTTGACGCATTCCCAGGCCGCGTCGGCATCGGCGATATTGTTGTACGACAGTTCCTTGCCCTGCAACTGGGTGTAGTTGGCCAGCGCGCCGTCGACCGTGACCAGGTCGCGGTAGAAGGCGGCGCCCTGGTGCGGGTTCTCGCCGTAGCGCATGTCCTGGACTTTTTCGAAGCCCATGTTCAGGGTCTGCGGGAAGCTCGAGCGGGTCGCGTGCGCGCGGTCTTCGCCCAGGCTGGTCAGGTAATTCGTGATGGCGCCGTCGTATTGCGCGGTGTGCGCGAACACTTTTTTCGCCAGGCGGAACTTGGTCTCATAGCTGACCGGGCCGGTGGCTTCGCCCTGGCCCTTCATTTCGGCCAGCACCACGCCATAGTCCACCGGGTCGACGATCACGACCACGTCGCGGTGGTTCTTGGCCGCCGAGCGCAGCATGGTCGGGCCGCCGATGTCGATGTTCTCGATCGCGTCTTCCAGCGAGCACTCTTGCCTGGCAACCGTCTGCTGGAACGGATACAGGTTGACCACGACCATGTCGATCTGCGGAATATGATGCTCTTCCAGCTTGGCGACGTGCTCCGGGAAATCGCGACGCGCCAGGATGCCGCCGTGGACCTTCGGGTGCAGGGTCTTGACGCGGCCATCCAGCATTTCCGGGAAACCGGTGTAGTCGGCGACTTCGGTCACCGGCACACCGTTATCCTGCAGCAGCTTGGCGGTGCCGCCGGTGGACAGGATGTTGACGCCGAGTGCGGACAGCGCACGCGCGAAATCGAGCACGCCGGTCTTGTCGGATACGGAAATGAGAGCTTGTTTGATCATGGTGTGGCCTATGGTTGGTAATTCGTGCGCCGGGGCGATATGTCGCGGCTACGCATCCCGAGGCGCGGCCACGTCGAGCCGTGCTTAGAGCAGCCCGTGCTCCTGCAGTTTCTTGCGCAAAGTGTTCCGGTTGATGCCCAGCATCTGCGCGGCGTGCGACTGGTTGCCGTCGGCGCGCGACATGACGACCTCGAGGACGGGCTTTTCGACGGTCAACACCATCATGTCGTAGATGTTGGTCGGCTTTTGTTCGCCCAGATCGTTGAAATAGTCTTCGAGACTCTTCTGGACGACTTCCTGGATACTTTCTTTGCTCATGTCTTCTGCTGCTTCATCCTGGTTTAATGATTGCTGCGCTCACGCACAGCGCGTCCCCGTGTTCTTCTTGTGGTGTGCTGATTGTTGATGCTTATGCCGCGATCGCGTCGACATCCGGATGCGAGGGGCGGTATTGTAACCGCTCGCCATGCCGGTGCTGCGATTTGAAAAAGGCGTCGACCGCCGCCAGTTGCTCGGCAGTCGATTCCAGCAAGTTCATGCGCTGCCTAAATTCTTCGCCGCCCGGCAAGTCCTGGACATACCAGCCGATGTGCTTGCGCGCGGTGCGCACGCCGACGTATTCGCCATAGAAGGCGTAATGGGCCGGCAAATGCTCGTTCATCAATTCGCGCACCTCGTCCACCAGCGGCGCCGGCAAGTGTTCGCCGGTGCGCAGGTAGTGGTCGATCTCGCGGCAGATCCAGGGCCGGCCCTGGGCCGCGCGGCCGATCATGACCGCATCGGCGCCGGTGTAGTCGAGCACGAACTTCGCCTTCTCGGGCGTCGTGATGTCGCCATTGGCCACCAGCGGAATGCTGACTGCCTGCTTCACGGCGCGGATGGTGTCGTACTCGGCATCGCCCTTGTAGCCGTCGGCGCGGGTGCGGCCGTGCAGGGTCAGCATCTGGATGCCGGCCTGCTCGGCCAGGCGCGCGATGCGCAGGGCGTTCCTGTTCTCGCGGTCCCAGCCGGTGCGGAATTTCAGCGTGACCGGCACGTCGACCGCCTCGACCACGGCGTGCAGGATGCGCTCGACCAGGTCTTCGTGTTGCAGCAGGGCCGAACCGCACCAGCTATTGCACACTTTCTTGACCGGACACCCCATATTGATGTCGATGATCTGGGCGCCGCGCTCGACATTGAACTTCGCGCAATCGGCGAGGTCTTTAGGATCGGCGCCGGCGATTTGCACGGCCTTCGGCTCCATCTCGCCGGCGTGGTCGGTGCGGCGTGACGTCTTTTCGCTTGCCCACAGGCGCGGGTTCGACGCCGCCATCTCGGACACCGCATAGCCCGCGCCGAGCTGCTTGCACAGCTGCCGGAACGGGCGGTCCGTCACTCCGGCCATCGGGGCGACAAAGACGTTATTACGCAAGTGATATGGACCGATTTGCACAGCAGAAAAACTCAGAAGTTTCTTGGGAACCTGCTATTTTACCCCAAGCGCTGCTCAAATTATCAGCAAATTTACATTGATTGTTGCGCGTGCGTTATTGGCAGGCCATTGAAACCGGCGTTGCACCGGATCGTTTGCCGTCTGCCGCTCACGGCAGATCGTCCAGCGCCACCTGGCGCAGATGGTCGGTTTCGCCCCAGCTGACGAGCCGCAGCTTGCCATCCTCGACCACGAAGCGATTGATACTGGCGTTATGCACCTTGAAGTTGCGCGGGGTTTCCAGCGGCAGGCCAAGCGCGGCCCGGTAGGCGCATTCGAGCACGCCGCCATGCGCGACCAGCGCCAGCACCTGGCCGGGATGGCGCGCCGCGTGGCCCAGGATGGCGCGCGTCGCCCTCTCATAGAAGCTGAGGAAAGTTTCACCCTGATTCTGACCTGGCGGCAAGACCGCATTGACGTTGCGCGCCTGCCAGGCTGCGAACTCGAGCGGAAAGCGGGCGGCGATTTCGCTGTACAGCAAACCCTCGAAACCGCCATAGCAGCGCTCGCGTAGCTGGGAATCGCATTGCACGCCCCGGTCAGCCGATGCGCCGCGTGCGCGCACGATCGCTTCGGCCGTCTGCCGCGCCCGCGCCAGGTCGCTGGACAGGACGGCATCGATGCGTTCGCCCGCCAGCGCCGCGCCCAGCGCCGCGGCCTGGCGTTCGCCTTCGGCATTGAGCGGGATATCGAGATGGCCCTGCAGCCGGCGTTCGGCATTCCAGGCGGTTTCGCCGTGGCGGATCAGGAGGATCGTGGTCGCGCCCACGGCGGCATCGTTCTGGGTCATGAGGTTCTTGCACCCGAACCTCGGGGCGGTGAAAAAGTGGGGAAGCCGGTTATTTGGACTGGTCGGTGGACAGGTCGGCCGTGACCCGTGGATTGAGCGAATACGTGCCGAAGATGCGCGCCTCGTCGAGGATATGGCCCTGGATCGCCATGCGCGCCTCTTGGCCGGTGAACCGCCCTTCGAGCGGCAGGCGCGGGATGTCGAGCGCATACAGCGTGAATACATAGTGGTGCACGCGCTCGTCGTTCCACGGCGGGCATGGGCCATCGTAGCCGTGGTATTCGCCCGCCATGTCGGGGTCGCCCGCGAACCAGCCGGTATAGTCGTTGACGCCGTGGCGCAACTGGTGCTCGGTGCCGTTCTTGACCGTGAAGGCGACGTCGGGACCGGGCTTGCCATGCGGCGTGACCATGTCGGAAAACATGCCCTCGGCCAGCGATTTGAGGCAGACCGGGATATCGGCCAGCGTCCAGTGGAAAAAGTCGACGCGCGGCAGGGATGCCGGCACGGTGCGCCCCTCGCGGTTGACGTCGCCGCCTTCGGACGGCACGTCGGGATCGTGGCAGATCAGCACCAGCGACTGGGTGCCGGCCGGCACGTCGTCCCAGGCGATATGGGGATTGCGGTTACTCGACAGCTTGACGTGGGTGTCGGGATCGCTGACCGCGAACGCGCAGGCGGCAGGGATGTCTGCCCCGTCGGTGAATGAGTCGCTCCAGATTCGCATATGACCTCCCAGGCTATGTGTTGGACCAGTGGCGCCGGGCGCGGGTTTCAGCGCGCCGCCACGACCGGATCAAACCGCAGCCAGAATGTGACCGGGCCATCGTTGATGAGCGACACTTTCATGTCGGCGCCGAATACACCGGTCTCGACAATGCCATGGCGCTCCCGCGCCTGGCGCACGGCATGGTCGAACAGGCGCCGCCCGTCTTCCGGCGCGGCGGCCGGCGTGAACGAGGGCCGCGTGCCCGATTTCGTATCGGCCGCCAGCGTGAACTGCGGCACCAGCAGCAGGCCGCCCTTGGTATCGGCCAGGCTGCGGTTCATCTTGCCGGCTTCGTCGGAAAACACGCGGTAGCCCAGCAATTTGGTCAACAGCAGGTCGGCTTCGCGCTCGGTATCGCCCTTCTCGGCGCACAGCAGCACCATCAGGCCGGGACCGATGGCGCCGACGGTCTGGCCATCGACGCGCACCGCCGCCTCGCTCACGCGTTGCAGCAGCCCGATCATCGATCCGTCGCACCGGAAGACAAGGTCACGCGGGCGAACTTGCGCTTGCCGACCTGCACCACGACGGTGCCGGCCGCCACTTGCAAACCCTTGTCGCTGACCACGGCGCCGTCGATGCGCACGCCGCCCTGGTCGACCATGCGCATGGCTTCCGAAGTCGAGGCGCACAGGCCGGCCGCCTTCAGCAGTTGCGGCAGGCCCATAGGCGCGCCGGACAATGTCACTTCTGGCACGTCGTCCGGGATGCCTCCCTTGGAGCGGTTGACGAAGTCGGCCAGCGCATCGTCGGCCGCCTGGGCCGAGTGGAAGCGGGTGACGATCTCCTTGCCCAGCGCCACTTTCGCATCGCGCGGGTTGGCGCCGCCGTCGATGGTCGCCTTCAGCGCCGCGATATCGTCCAGCGAGCGGAACGACAGCAGGTTGAAATACTTCCACATCATCTCGTCCGAGATGCTCATCAGCTTGCCGAACATGCTGTTCGGGGCTTCGGTGATGCCAATATAGTTGTTCTTGGACTTGGACATCTTGTCGACGCCGTCCAGGCCTTCCAGCAGCGGCATGGTCAAGATGCACTGCGGCTCCTGGCCATAGTCCTTCTGCAGCTCGCGGCCAACCAGCAAGTTGAATTTCTGGTCCGTTCCACCCAGCTCAAGATCCGACTGCAAAGCGACCGAATCGTAGCCCTGCATCAGCGGATACAGGAACTCATGCACGGCGATCGGAGTCCCACTCTTGTAGCGCTTGGTGAAGTCGTCGCGCTCCATCATGCGCGCCACGGTGTAGCGCGAGGCAAGCTGGATCATGCCGCGCGCGCCCAATGGGTCGCACCATTCCGAGTTGTAGCGAATTTCCGTGCGGCTGGCGTCCAGCACCAGCGACGCCTGGCGGAAATACGTCATCGCGTTTTCCTCGACCTGCTCGCGGGTCAGCGGCGGGCGGGTGGCGTTGCGGCCCGACGGGTCGCCAATCATGGAGGTGAAGTCGCCAATCAGAAAGATCACCTGGTGGCCCAGGTCTTGCAATTGACGCAACTTGTTCAGCACTACAGTGTGTCCAAGATGCAAGTCCGGCGCCGTCGGATCGAGGCCCAGTTTGATGCGCAGCGGCTTGCCGGTTTGCTCCGACCGCGCCAGCTTTTGCGCGAAGTCGCTCTCGATCAGCAATTCGTCGACGCCGCGCTTGGCGATGGCCAGCGATTCAAGAACCTTATCAGTCAGTGGCAAAGGTTTATTGGAAGTTGCCGTAGTGCCATCACCGGCTGCGTTTGAGGTCATAAAATTCGTGTAGGAAATTGGCTAAAGCGGTTGTAGGACCACATCTTTTGGTATAATTCACGATCCTGTTTTCGTTTCCTAGAGAAAACTTTTTCGGAAACGGCAGACATGGCCCTTGAAAGTTCAGCCGCAAATTTTAACTGATTGCATGAACCCTATACAGAAAATCACTGGTAAAAGCCTGCTAGCGCTAGTGCCGAAGACCCGCAAAGCCCGCGTCCTGAGCGCCGGCGCCGTCTTCCTCAGCGTGTGCGCCTTCGGCGCCGTGGGTGTTGCCCCGATCGCTCCCGATCCCTCCGACCTGCCCGTCACCTCCGTTGCGCAAGACCTGGAACTGCCGAACCTGGCCGAACAGATCGCCGCGCTGCAGCAGGACGAGCAGCAATTCATCCACGAAGAACGCATTCGCCGCGGCGATTCGCTCGGCTCGCTCTTCACCCGTCTTGGCATCGAAGACGCGCAAGCGCAAAAATTCGTTCGCTCCGACAAACTCGCCAAGCGCCTGCTGTCGCTCCAGACCGGCAAGCGCATCCAGGCCGAGACCGACGAGAACGGCCTGCTGCTGTCGATGCGCGCCACCGTCACCGACGGCAAGAATGGCGAAGCACGCACGATCAGCGTCGAGCGCAAGGGCGAGGCATTCGTCGCCCTCGAAGCGCCGGCCAAGCTCGAGCGCCGCGTCGAAATGCGTTCGCGCGAGATCACCTCGTCGCTGTACGCGGCCACCGACGCCAATGTCGACGGCGGCAGCATCCCGGATTCGGTCGTCGGCCAGATCATCGAGATGTTCTCGACCAATATCGACTTCCGCAGCGACGTCAAGCGCGGCGACCGTTTCAATGTCGTGTACGAGACCTTCTGGCTCGACGGCGAACTGATCAAGACTGGCCGCATCCTGGCCGGCGAGTTCGTCAACCGCGGCACCAGCTACCAGTCGGTCTGGTACGAAGATCCGGTCAGCAAGCAAGGCGGTTACTACTCGCTCGACGGCAAGTCGCTCAAGAAAGCCTTCCTCAAGTCGCCGTTGCAATACTCGCGTATTTCGTCGGGTTTCTCGATGCGCGTGCACCCGATCTCGGGCAAGTTCAAGGCCCATAAAGGCGTCGACTTCGCCGCCGCCACCGGCACCCCGATCCGCGCCGTGGCCGATGCCACCGTCGATTTCGCCGGCAATGGCAATGGCTACGGCAATATGGTCGTCCTGAAGCACTGGTCGAACTACAGCACCGCCTACGCCCACATGAGCCGTATCGCGCCAGGCATGCGCAAGGGCACCAAGATCAGCCAGGGCCAGGTGATCGGCTACGTCGGCTCGACCGGCTGGTCGACCGGCCCGCACCTGCACTACGAGTTCCGCGTCGCTGGCGTGGCCAAGGATCCGAACAAGTTCAAGTCGCTGGCCCAGCAACCGCTGAACCAGGCCGAACTGGCACGCTTCCGCATGGCGGCTGCCGAGATGAACCACCGCTTCTCGCTGATGGCGCCAAGCGGCTCGTCGATGGCAGCACGCTAAGCCGCATAGCTCCATATAGAACGCCCTCTCGCATTTCGATGCCAGGGGGCGTTTTCTTTTATATGCATTGAGTACACCATGACCGCAACTTCCTCTCTCTACATCGGCCTGATGTCCGGCACCAGCCTCGACGGCGTCGACGGCGTGCTGGCCGACTTTTCCAACGGCGCCATCCAGACCGTGGCCGCTGCCTTCACGCCCTTCCCCGCCGAACTGCGCAGCGAGCTGATGGCGCTGCAAGCGGCCAGCGAGAACGAACTCGAGCGCGAGGCGCTGGCCGCCAATGGCCTGGCCCTGGCCTATGCCGACTGCGTGCGCGCGCTGCTGCCGTCCAGCCCCGGCCCGGTGGCCGCGGTCGCCGTCCACGGCCAGACCATCCGCCACCGCCCCGAACTGGGTTTTACCCGCCAGACCAATAATCCCGCCCTGCTGGCCGAACTCACTGGCCTGGACGTGATCGCCGACTTCCGCAGCCGCGACATCGCCGCCGGCGGCCAGGGCGCGCCGCTGGTGCCGGCCTTCCACGAAGCGGCCTTCGGCAAGCCGGGCACGGCGCGCGTGGTGGTGAATATCGGGGGCATCGGCAATATCAGCGTGCTGCATGGCGACGGCCGCGTGACCGGCTTCGATACCGGTCCCGGCAATGTATTGATGGATTTGTGGATCGCGCGCCACCAGGGCCGCGCCTATGACGAAGACGGCGCCTGGGCCGCCAGTGGCGCTGTGCACCAGGCCCTGCTGGACGAGTTGCTCGACGAGCCCTATTTCCGCCAGCCGGCGCCCAAGAGCACGGGCCGCGACCTGTTCCATGAGCCATGGCTGAACGCCAAGCTCGCGCGGTTTGGCGACGTTGCACCCGCGGACGTGCAGGCGACCTTGACGCAATTGACGGCAGTGACGATCGCGCGCGCGATCGTCGATGCGGGTGTGACGCCGGAGGCGGTGTATGTGTGCGGCGGCGGCGCCTATAACGGCGCGCTGCTGCGCGCCATCAGCGCCGGGCTGGACGGTGTGAACGTCGAATCGACGGCGGCGCTGGGCGTGGCGCCGAACCGGGTCGAGGCGCTCGCCTTCGCCTGGCTGGGCTGGCGCTTTGCCAACCGCGAACCGGGCAACCTGCCGGCCGTCACCGGCGCGCGCGGGCCGCGCATCCTCGGCGCGCTCTATCCGGCCTGAGTATGAGGGCTGAGAATCCGGCCTGAATATCAGGCCGACAGACCTTTTTGCAGCAGCTGCGCCACCAGTTCATTCATCTCGACGCCCTGCTCCTTGCTTAGCGCCTGCAGTTGCTGGACCAGGTCGCCGTTGAGCTTGACGGCAAACGGCACCAGTCCCAGCGCGCGGTCGCGCTCGCGCTGTTCGCGGCGGTCCGGCGCAGGCGCATCGCCAGCTTTCCCGATGACGGCGCCCTTCGGGCCCATCTTGTTCATCAGCTTCTTCGCGTCGAATTTCGCGAGTTCGTTCTTGTTCATTGGTTTACTTTGCTATTGGATTGAATGCTTGCGGCGTCAGTCGAAACGCTTGAGACGTTGGCCGAGAATGCCCCACTGGCAGGGGACGCCATCGACCTCGCCGCACAGCGCCCAGCCGGTGCCGATCTTTTCCACCGTAACGTCGGTCTCGATTTCCCTGGCCAGTTTCTCGGCCCAGCCCTTGGCGGCGCCCTGTCCCTTGAACAATTCCTTGCCCTCATAGATGACGGTGGCGTCGAAGACGGGCATGGCGAATACGGTCATGGCTACCTCTGTGTCGAAAAAAGCGTCATCCTAGCACCGTCGCCGGGCTGCATGGGGCGATAAATACAAACGGCCCGCAGGAGCGGGCCGTCGATGATCCAGGCCTTGGCCTGGACAGGCTGGCAACGATTACGCCGAGAACGACGAACCGCAGCCGCAGGTCGAGGTGGCGTTCGGATTCTTGATCACGAACTGGGCGCCTTCGAGGTCGTCCTTGTAGTCGATCTCGGCGCCGACCAGGTACTGGTAGCTCATCGAGTCGATCAACAGCTGGACGCCGGCCTTTTCCATCGTCGTGTCGTCGTCGTTGACGATCTCGTCGAAGGTGAAACCATACTGGAAGCCCGAGCAGCCGCCACCCTGCACGAACACGCGCAGTTTCAGGTCTGGGTTGCCTTCTTCTTCGATCAGCTGAGCAACTTTCTGTGCGGCGCTGTCGGTGAAGTTGATTGGTACGGGAATCGTGTCGAAATCTACTACTTCGGCGACTGCGGTCATGGGAAAGCTCCTGAATAAATCAAACACCGTCCATTATAGACGGTTGGTGGAAGTCATGCTGCCGAGCCTTCCACAGCGTCGGCTAGATGAAACACCGGCTCGCTCGCGGGCTGGTGGGTCAGTTTCCCTGTGACCAGGGCCCCGCCGTGCATCTCGAGCAAACGGTAGTGTACATCCCCATTTATGCGGCCTTTCGGCTGTAATTCAAGGAGTTCCGACGAATATACCGCGCCAGCGATGTAGCCATTGACTACAAGACTGGCGCAACGCACCTCGCCTTCGATGCGCGCGTGCTCGGACACGATCAGCATGCTGTCGGCGCCGTCCACCGCCACCACATTGCCGTGGACTTCACCGTCGATGCGCAGCCCGCCGGTGAAGCACAGGTCGCCCTCTATGCGGGCCGAGATCCCGACCAGGCTGTCTATCTCGCTTTTCACTTGTCGACCAAACATGGCGCACCTCTGAGGAAGATTGACTGTTCATGTGAACGTGTCCAACAGTCAATTTACCCGGCCCAAAGGTGCTCGCTTTGATCTGCGTCGGGTCGCGGATCAAGCCTGAGGATTATGGCAACAGCGCGATCTGTTGCAGGCCCTTGTTTTCTTCCAGGCCGAACATCAGGTTCATGCACTGCACGGCCTGGCCGGAGGCGCCCTTCACCAGGTTGTCCTGCACCACCAGGATCACGACGGTATCGCTGCCTTCCGGACGGTGCAGCGCCAGGCGCAGCATGTTCGAGCCGCGGGTCGAGCGCGTCTCGGGGTGCGAGCCGAACGGCATGACGTCGACGAATTCGCTGTCCTTGTATTGCTCTTCAAACAAGGCCTGCAGCGCTGCGTTGTCGATTTCCTGCGTCAGGCGCGCGTACAGGGTCGCGTGCATGCCGCGGATCATCGGCACCAGGTGCGGGGTGAAGATCAGGCCGACCTTCTGGTCGGTGTAGCGCGCCAGCTGGGCCGAGGTTTCCGGGGTATGACGATGCCCGTGGACACCATACGCCTTGAAGTTGTCGCTCGACTCCGAGAACAGCGTGCCGATCTCGGCCTTGCGGCCGGCGCCGGAGACGCCCGACTTGCAGTCGGCGATCAGGCTTCCGGCATCGATCAGGCCAGCCTTGAGCAGCGGGTAGTAGCCCAGCTGCATCGTGGTCGGATAGCAGCCTGGATTCGCGATCAGGCGCGCATTCTTGATGTCGTCGCGGTTCAGTTCCGGCAGGCCATAGACGGCTTCTTCGAGCAGCTCGGGGGCGGTGTGCTCGATCTTGTACCATTTCTCGAACACGGCGCGGTCCTTGATGCGGAAGTCCGCCGCCAGGTCGATCACCTTGACGCCGGCCGCCAGCAGCTCGGGCGCCTGGGCCATCGCCACGCCGTGCGGGGTGGCGAAGAACACCACGTCGCACTGTTTCAGGTCGGCTTTATCCGGGCTCGAGAAGGCGATATCGACGCGCCCGCGCAGCGAAGGGAACATATCGGCCACCGGCAGGCCGTCTTCCTTGCGCGAGGTGATCGCGGTCAGTTGCACATCCGGATGAACGGCCAACAGCCGCAGCAATTCCACGCCCGTGTATCCGGTTCCGCCGACGATGCCAACTTTAATCATGTCTGTTCCTTCGATAATGGTAGAAAGGCCCCCGTTACGGGACGAGGCTGCATTTTAACAGCGCGGGAACATCGAGGTTGTACCTGTCCCCAAAGCAAAAAAGCCGCCCAGCCTTGCGGCGGACGGCTTTTTCGAGCCAGCACCCGAAGGCGCTGGAGAAGACGATTAACGCTTCGAGAATTGCTTTGCGCGACGTGCTTTGCGCAGACCAACTTTCTTACGCTCGACTTCACGGGCGTCACGGGTGACGAAACCGGCACGTGCCAGGTCGCCCTTGAGGCCTGCGTCGTAGTCGATCAGTGCGCGGGTGATGCCGTGACGGACGGCGCCAGCCTGGCCCGACTCACCGCCGCCGTGCACGTTGACCTTGATGTCGAAACGCTCGACGTTGCCGGTCAGTTCCAGCGGCTGACGGATCACCATCAGGCCGGTTTCACGCGAGAAGTATTCCGATGCCGGTTTACCGTTCACGATGATCTGGCCGGTGCCAGCTTTGATGAACACGCGAGCGACTGCACTCTTGCGACGGCCGGTGCCGTAGTTGTAGTTACCGATCATGTCAGTTCCTTAGAGGGTCAGTGCTTGTGGTTGCTGAGCAGCGTGCGGGTGCGAACCTTCCGCGTACACTTTCAGCTTCTTGATCATGGCGTAGCCGAGTGGGCCTTTAGGCAGCATGCCCTTGACCGCTTTCTCGAGTGCGCGACCTGGGAAACGCTGTTGCATTTTCAGGAAGTTGGTTTCGTAGATACCGCCCGGGTAGCCCGAGTGACGGTAGTACGTTTTTGCGGTGGCCTTGGTGCCGGTCACGCGCAGTTTGCCCGCGTTGATCACGACGATGAAATCGCCGGTGTCGACGTGCGGGGTGAACTCAGGCTTGTGCTTGCCACGCAGTCGGAGTGCCACTTCGCTGGCAACACGTCCGAGGACCAGGTCCGTCGCGTCGATGACAAACCAGTCGCGCTGGACTTCATGGCCCTTAGCGGAAAAAGTTTTCATGTTTATTCCAAAAGAAAAAATTGCTCAAATGGTGGTTCCGCACAAATACTTCAGCGGACTCGTCCTTATTGTCTTTCCTGAGCAAACGGAAAGCCGGCAATCATAACCGACCTCCCGGACTGACGTCAATCCCCATCGACATCGTCTTGCATGCGGACGGTATGGCGGGCTACCCGTTCCGCATGCCTTGATGCATAGTTGAAACAATCGGTTGACCGGGGAAATAGCGCGAACTTATCATCGTTACAACCTGAGGAGATGTTGTGAAGAGATCCAAGATTCTGCCCGCCATCCTGTCCCTGCCGCTTGCGCTTGCAACCGGTTTCGCCAGCGCCCAGTCCACGGCCGCGCCAGCCAAGACCGAACGCAGCTGCCACCTGCCCGGCGTGGTCGAAAGCCTGCGCTGTATCACGGTCGACGTCCCGCTCGAGCATGCCAAACCGCAGTCCGGCACCCTCAAGCTGCACGTGACCGTCGCCCCGGCCTACCGCCAGGGCACCCGCGGCGACCCGCTGTTCGTGCTGGCCGGCGGCCCCGGCCAGGCCGGCAGCGACGTGCTGCCGCTGCTGAAGCTCGCCTTCGACCGCGTGCGCGCCACCCGCGACATCGTCTTCATCGACCAGCGCGGCACCGGGCGCTCGGGCAAGCTCGATTGCGAAAGCAAGCCGGAACACGATCGCATGACCGATGACGAGCTGATGGCCGAACTGCGCGCCTGCATCGCCGCCAACAAGCAGCCGCTGGCCGCCTACACCACGGCCAACGCCGCCCACGACCTCGAGCAGGTGCGGCGCGCGCTCG